>CAMYNL010000007.1 GCA_947259705.1 uncultured Gammaproteobacteria bacterium
CCCACACGATGCATTGGGCGGATTACCGCCCGTTGTTTATAGCAACCGAAAGCTGGAAAACTCTAATTATGAACTGTCGCCTTGACGGGGAAGCTTACGCGGGTACTGCAGCGATGCAGTCGATCAACATCGTCGTAATGAACCGCTCGTTCCTGGGCGCATTCATGGGAACCGCCGTGCTGTCGCTCGGCGTGATTGGGCTCACTCTGGTCCGCTGGAGTGATCCCTCGGCTATGTTCTTCCTGGGTGGGGCTGTCTTTTACATCGTAGGAACTTTTCTCGTTACCATGCTCGGCAATGTTCCTTTGAACAACCAACTGGCTGCGGCGTCCGCTACGGACCCCGCTACTCACGACGTGTGGCACCACTACCTGGACCGATGGACGATGTGGAACCACGTTCGGACGGTGGCCGCAATGATGGCGGCACTAATGTACACCGCGGGTCTCATGCCGAACGGGGACACGTGATCTAGCGACTGACCGGCGTTGAGAAACTTGGCCCCCGCTATCGCTGTTCTTCGCACTACGCCGACTGCAGGCGGAGTACGAATTCTTGTTCGTCAGATGGACTACGCTAAATGTCCGCAACCGAACTCGCCCCTTTAATGCTGCAATGCGGTAGGCTGGGTTCGACCCGTTTCGGATGTTCAAGGTGCAGATGCTTCAACGTCTGCTTTGGGTGTAAACGCGTGTTCAAGATCGACGTCAAAACCTGTCGCCACTGCGGTAGCACCATCAAGATCATCGCCAGCATCGAAGACCGGCAGTGATCAAGCGAATCCTGGATCATCTTCAACACCCGAACTAAGGTAGTTGCCGGTTACTTTCGGCGCAGCAGTTTCTTGATTTTGATATACGTAGGCACACCAGAGTTAACGCCAAGAAACCGGCACAATAATCGCAAGATCAGATTTCCGTGCTGCAACCTATAGTTCGAATCAAGGAAATATACTTTTTCCAGGATTTGTTTCCACAACATTTGATCCTGTTCGAATGCTGAGAGTATCTGTTTGGCATAATAATTAGCGAGCAGTTTTTGTCTCGCCGCTGTCATCCGATTGGTATTGCGCAGCTCTGTTTCGATCCAGTGCAAAATCATATAGTGTTCATTAACTAGCCGATCGCGCGTGCGATTTGATAGTTGATCACCATGGATTGTCCACGCATAGGAATCTATTTTTAGCGTTTCATAGCGGGCGCCCGACAAGCAAATCTGCGCAAAAATAAGCCAGTCATCCGCCTTGATTGGCGTGAAATCCTTGACTGGTTTCAGGTAGTCCGCTATCGCAGATTTTCGAAACAAGGCTGCCGATGTGTAACACCCGCCCACCCGAAGGAAATCGTCAATGGGGTCAGCATACGTCGGAGCTTTTCGATATTCGCGCATGTGAGTGGCTTCCGAACCGTTGTCGTCATAGTATCGAATCTGCCAGTTGGTCAGCAAAACGTCGGCATCGCTGGCCCGAATGGCCTGGACTTCTCGCTCCAGCGCACCTCCCAATAGAAAGTCGTCATGATCCAGAAATTTGACGAACTCACCGCTACATTTCTGCACACCGTGGATCCGGGTCCGATAAGCGCCGATGTTGGTTTGACTAAAATAGCGGATTACTGCCTGTCGGTCACCTGGATGATTTTTCGAAGACTCTGACACCAGGCCAGGAAACTTGTTTTGAATAGTCTCAAGGCATGGATGAGACGAACCATCTTCGATAACGATGATTTCGGTTTTGGTATTTTGCTGGGACAATATCGACTTGATAGCGCTAACGCATGCGTCCGGCGCATTATAAGCGGGAATGATCACACTGACATCAATAACGCTGTGCATTTAGCTACGATACGGCAAACACGAAGTTACGAAGTGACGATAACGCCAATTCCGAATCCGTCTTGATCCGGCTCTTCAATAAATTCGTAATGTTCGTAATCTTCTTTTATTTCTGCATAAAATCGTGGTACATCGCCTGTGTATTTGTTCGTTTGTTTTCCGAATCTTTGCCCGTGATCCTGCACAATGTCGTGAAAAATGATAATTCCACCTCGACGAACGTATTTGTTATACAGAGAAAAATCGCCGCTCACACCTTCGTAACTGTGGTCGCCATCTAGAAATAATACGTCCAGTTTTTCATCCGAACCCAGAATGGACTCAACTCGCTGAATGGTCTTTAGCGTTCTAGACTCACCGATAATATAGTGTGCGGACCGTGTTGAAGTTATCCGGTCGATAAGTGATTTGTTCTTTACGTCAATGTCTATACCAATGCTTTTTTGGATAGTCGGGCACAAACGCCTTATCAAAAAATGTGTCCCGCCGTTCGCTGTACCGATTTCAAGATAGATACCCGGCTGCTTCTGATTCAAAAACTCAATCAGAGCGAGAATCTCCGACTTAAGCTGACATGGAAAGATGAATTGTCGCGCAAAGTCAAAAACAGTGTCGTCAGTAGTGAGTTGCTCTGACTTTTTTTGTATTCGTTTTAACTCTCCTGTTGTTTTTAATTTTATCGATTGGTAAAGGTCACGTAACATAAAGTACGTATTTGGCACCGTCCTATAAAGCCAGGTTTTGAGTGTACTGATTACTGAATTTGACATGTCACATAAGCCAGACAGAAACGAATGCAGAAGTGAAGTCAATTATAAACACAACAAGAAGATTTGTTTATTATGCACGCTCCAAAATACCGTATCGGGATGGTCCGACACACATCATCCTGGACCCGCTTGACTTTATTGCTCGTCGCGACGCCTACCTAAACCCAGAGTGAAACTCACGTGCTTCCACGGCATGTGTTGCACCGAACAGCACACTGTGTGCGCGGGGGACACCGGGCCGGCGCACAAACCACAATGATTGCGGGACAGCAGTCGAGCGTCATGCTGCCATGAGTTGGGTGCAGCGAGTGAAACGTATGTTCAAAGCTTCCACATCCTGCTCACGCTCCTACCTACATCCATGAAGGCACGATCTATATCGAAACATGCCACCACTGTAGCGGGGCGGTATTACAAATATACCGGTAAAGCGTACACTCAAAACGCAAGTTTTCTCGTGTATCGAAGGTCGGATCATGGGCAAACTCGGCCCTTTAATGCTGAAATGCGGTAAGCTGGGTTCGACCCGTTTCAGCCATTCGCATAAGTGCCGCAAAGCCGATATACGTCACACATTCCTGATTATTGAGCCCCGATAATTGGGTCACAATTTGTTAGAATGGCACTCACAAACAAGATATTACAACAATCGGATTAGATGAGAAGAAATATATAAGGACTACATCAGTTCCAATATTGATAAATGGGGCGATAACATTCGTTCCATTATCTGTTGTGCACTATGAATGAAACCGATCCAAAATTGCTAGTCACGGGAAGCGAACTGATTCTGGATGAACAAGGTGGTTGGCCGAATTTTCACGATGCAGAAATAGATGATTTCAAGATTTGGCGTGGTGACATACGCCCGGAAGAAGATATTTATATCGGACCTCAAATCACGATCCGGATGAAACTATGTGCTCTTAAGAACCCGTTCGCCGTGCTCTTTAGATTTGAAGACTGTAAAAACATCAAGATGTCAGGATTTAACAATCAAAACCCAATCATGGATTTGGTATTTGGTGTCGAGGAACGAGGAAATTTGAGAGACGGAACACCGATGACTCCTTACATAATTGTTCATTTCCTACCCGTGTGGGAATTCGAGCTTTCATTCAAGTGTTTCAGGGTCTCGGTAGAAAAGATCGCGGATCACGAAGGTGCCGCATAACAATTCATTGAACCGGACATCGCTACTCCCACCATGGTTTCTTTCGTGCAAACGTCACGCCAGGAATACAGTGCGCCGATTAACGAAGATGTTTAGAAGACGTTTTTATACGTTGCCAAGACTGAAGGCCCTTTGCCCGCACACGACAACGTAGGAGAGGCCGAAAGTAATCGAGTTTATTTCGCTATTGCTTATATTCGCTGCAGTGTACTTTGGCGTGAGTGTGCCCTTATTTCAGCGCTTTAGTATGTGGAGGAAAGCCCGAAGGTTTACAGTTCGGCTAGGTATTCCGTGGAGTGCTCGAGATCCTGATCATAGATGGGATGTAGTGATGTCATTTTTGTCGTTTGCTGTCGCGCTTACAATTTCGATGATCTTGTTAGACCAACTTATGCCCTTTCAAAACGTGTAAAGTGGGTAATGGGTTATAGACTCTTGCCACCACCTAATTTCAAACTGAACGCTCGCTATTGGCCGAACTGACCCATACAATTTGACAGCATTCCATATAAATCAGAACGAATTCCTATTTCCGCTTAGACGTTAAGAGCAGGCACTCATTAATGTTCCATTGATGAGGAATCCAGGCGGTCAGACGATCCGTAGAAGCCGTCGCGCGGCGCTGACCACAATCGCTAAAGCATCTGTGGTGCCGCTGACCTGGCCCTTCTCGAAGTCGCCCTCGATTTGGCCCATCTGATTTGTGACATGGGCGAAACAGATGACCGGCTTGTCGCATGCTCGTGCGAAGGCATAGAGTGCGGCCGCCTCCATCTCAACGGCTAGCAGGCCGCGCCGGCGCATGACTTCGATCGCCTGTGCTGTCTCGCGGAAGGGCGCGTCGGTCGTCCAAGTAGCACCCCGCAGCACGGGGACATGAAGGTCGTCGAAGGCATCGTCCAGGATGCTAAGCAGCGCCACAGGCGCCTCGCTGTATGGCGCTGGTGGCAGATAATGATAGCTCGTACCTTCGTCGCGTAGGGCGCGCTCGATCAAGACGAAGTATGGGGGTGTCTGAACGGGTACAATCTGACCCGATGATGAGACACTGAGGAGTAGCCGACACCCGGAGGCAAAAAGCTCTTCCGCCAACAGGACGGCAAAGGACGCACCGACCGCAAAGCCGACGACACCGATCGTCAGACCGCCCTCTTCACAGACATGAAGATCGGTATGGAAGCAGGCCCAGCCGTCGTGACGACGCATGCGCCTCTCTGCCTGGAGCTGCCGGACGATGTCACCGTCTGGGTCAAGCAGGCAAACCTCTGGCACCCGCTCTATCGTGACTGATTTCTGGCGCCGTGCTTCGCGCAGCAGGCTCTCGGGTGAGAAGGCCGAGGGCGAGCCGTAATGCTTGTTCGCTAGGATCGGCGGTGCCTCGTCATGGTCGGTCACCGACGTCGCTCTCCTATCAGCATCTTCGTCATTAAACACTCGGATGCCCTGTTCTTCAGATTCCGGAATTGGTTGGCGGAAATTCTGTCTTGCCAGACGAAAGGTGGCAAGCGAATGGCAGCGATTGAGGATATAAGTGGACATTTGAAACTGCAGATCATGGCTTTCTCGAACTTCCGGAGTCGGCCGGTCGTATGCATCCGAGGATTAGCCCGTCAAGGGCTGCACGCCGCTCCCAAGCAGCCGCTGGCTGGACGATGGCTCTAATGGTGCGATCGACCCATTCCGAGCATTCGACATCGACCCGTCGAACGCCCGCAATAACGAGTGGAGCAGTCGTCCGTTAGTTCTCCTATTTCACGGCGAAGCAATAGAACAGACCTTCGCCGCCGGTGCTGCGAAATCCGTCCTGGGTGCATCCGCGCGTCGGGTGCGCCGAATTCCAGGACTGTGCCCATGGATGGTCGATCGGGCCCACGCGGTCATGGTGGCCGACCATGGCAGAATCTTCCGCACCTCCCTTCGCCCAGTTTCCGCAAGTCCTATCCGGGAAGAATGCGCCGGCAAAGGCGGTACCATCGGGTCGCGAACCGGTGAGGATGTCATGTTTGTTCGGTTTTTCGGTGCGACCATTCACCATCTGGCCGTTCTCATCCAGAGCCGTCTGTTTGTCCACGTTGTTGTTCTCTGAGTGCAGATCCGCGACGTTCTTTGCAATCATCACGCCCTTGGCGTTGTACCACGGGCCCGAACCGATTCGGTCGCGAGCATGTTCAACGTCTGGATCACTCAATTCTGCGCCTTGCGTACTCAGGTAGGCGCGCCAGGTGTGCCCGCCGGCACCAACCGATTCGGCCAACTTTTGACAATAGGCGTCGGCCCCTTCCAGTCCACCGAGATCGCCGCCCTTACCAGGATTCACGCTTGTTACGAAGAAACTCATGCTATTGTCCTGTGCCGTGGCGTAGGCTGAACAGATCAATGCGACTAAGCTCGAGGCAATTACATAGGATAACTTTCTCATCTGGCTCTCTCCTTTGGGGGATGTTTTGGTATTGTTCTGTTACGTTTAGAGATTAATTTGCCTGGATAGTTTCACACCCATGATGGCGTGTGAGGTGTTCACCCTGAACTCTTAAATGAACAGAGGAGGTGACTTGACAGCATATGACTTACGTCTCCTATATGCCGTACAGGGCTGGTTAAATCAAGAATACTGAATTTAGAACCAGCAATTATCGATAGGTCTGCTTGGATGATCTACAGGAATCACTAGCCCGCTTCGTTGTCAATAGCTGACATCGCGCTTCTTGTTGTTGCTTTGCAGCAGCACTATCGGCTTGCGACCCACAGCGGTCTAATTCGTCATGCCGAAATTGGGTCTGGATTGGAACACACAGCGGCCTTAATTAGTCCTGTATCAGTCACGGCCATTGCTACAATTCTACAGATATAAATCCCGCTCAACTTGACAGTACCCTACCGACCCCGGCAGCCCGAACGATTGCGCTCAGTCCTTTGCCTGATCTGAGTTCATTGGCTTCGATTGAGGTTTCTGCTCGCCACTATCGTCCTCGACGTAGTCGCCGAGGACGCTCTTCAAAGGGCACACTGAGACTGCCGGGCATTTTTTGCAGCCGGCCATAATAGCAATTGGACAAACGGTCATGTAGATTCTCCTGTAGGACTCCGACGCCTTTGTGGCTCCCTAAGTATTAAGACTGTCTGAGCGCGACGTCGTTACCATGGTACGCCTGCACCATCCCGCTGTCATGCGCAATCTGCGGTGGAAATGTCGCCTGCGGTTTTGCCGAGAGGGGGCGTTACGGTGTAACGACGCCAAAGTGCAGTGATCCACGACAGGGAAACACGTCGCGTTGCTTCCCATCCTGTCCCTGGCGAATTGTTACTCAAGCAGCTATAGGGAGCTGATTGTAACCCGTCAGGGAAAGTTGGACCAAAAGGGGTAGTTGAATAAGAGGGGGACTTTTCGCTACACAGCCACAGTCTGTTACGTATCGGTAAGCCGACGGTATTTTTATGTCGACAAAATGTCTCTTGCTGGCCTGAACTCCGCCGTAGTATTCGTGCTGGGCGGTGTCCGCTTCTGAGCGATAACCAGCTACCGCACTGTCCCGTAACGGACAATAGCAGCGTGCCCATCCGTTAAGACTGACCCCACATGATCGGTAACTGCTGAGTCAGATTCTTACGTCCGCCCTGTCGTATTGAGCAGCAGTCGGGCGCGGATAAGGCCGACACGAGCGCTCTCAGGCTGTCAACTGGCCGCTAACCCTATAGTGTTGCGTTGTCTGTCGCGCATTGCTAATCGCCACCCAATATTGTTGGAATTCAGTGTGGTAAAGTGAACACCCAACTGGGAGAAACCACCCCCAATTGATAAGCGCTTGCAAACTACCGACACCTCCTGAGGATCAGGTCGGGCGAATCCAGCACCCCGTCTACGTTTGGTAGAATTCGTGGTTGGAATGGAAAAGAAGACCCAGTTTAACGCCTGGTATTTTCTGGTCGCCGCCCTGCTGCTGCTCACATTTCAGAGCTGGTGGAGCGAAACCCGAACCACCGCGCCCATTCCCTACAGCGAGTTCGAGAAGGACCTCGAGCAGGGCCTCATCGAGGACATCGTCATCCGCGATCAGTACATCACCGGTACCTACAAGCAGCCGCGGGAAAACGGCAAGAAGCAGTTCGTCACCAATCGGGTGCCGGCCGATCTGGCTGAGCGACTGAAGAAATACGACGTGCGTTACACCGCAGCGGTGGAAAGCACCTGGCTGAGAGACCTGCTGTCATGGGTGTTGCCGGTGCTGCTGTTTTTCGGCCTGTGGATGTTCCTGTTTCGCCGCATCGCCGACAAGCAGGGGCTGGGCGGCTTCATGTCTGTAGGTCAAAGCAAGGCGAAAGTCTATGTCGAGCAGGACACCAAGACCACCTTCGCGGACGTAGCCGGCGTTGACGAGGCCAAGGCGGAGCTGCAGGAGATCGTCGACTTCCTCAAGCACCCCGAGGAATACGGCAAGCTTGGCGCCCGGGTGCCCAAGGGCGTATTGCTGGTGGGTCCCCCCGGCACCGGCAAGACTCTGCTGGCGCGGGCGGTGGCCGGCGAGGCGGGTGTGCCCTTCTATTCCATCAGTGGCTCAGAGTTCGTGGAGATGTTCGTCGGCGTCGGGGCCGCCCGGGTCCGCGACCTTTTCGAGCAGGCACGCAGCCACGCGCCCGCCATCATCTTCATCGACGAACTGGACGCGCTGGGCCGGGCCCGCGGTGCGTTTCCCGGGGTCGGCGGGCACGACGAGCGGGAACAGACTCTGAACCAGCTGCTGTCGGAACTCGACGGCTTCGATTCCAGCCAGGGGCTGATCCTGCTCTCCGCCACCAACCGGCCGGAGATACTGGACCCGGCCCTGCTGCGGGCGGGCCGTTTCGACCGCCAGGTGCTGGTCGACCGGCCCGACAAAACGGGCCGGACGCAGATACTGCGCGTCCACGTGAAGAACGTCACCCTGGCGGACAGCGTCGACCTGGAGCAGGTCGCCGCGTTGACCACCGGCTTCAGCGGTGCCGACCTGGCTAACCTGGTGAACGAGGCCGCCCTGGTGGCCACGCGGCGCGGCGCCGACGCGGTCGACCTGGACGATTTCACCGCCGCCATCGAACGTATCGTGGCGGGCCTGGAGAAACGCAATCGTTTGCTGAACCCGCAGGAACGCAAGATCGTCGCCTACCACGAGATGGGGCACGCGCTGGTCAGCATGATGCTGCCGGGCGTGGATGTCGTGCACAAGGTTTCAATCATTCCACGGGGCATCGGCGCGCTGGGCTACACCATTCAGCGACCGACCGAGGACAGGTATTTGATGACTCGCACCGAACTCGAAAACAAGATAGCCGTGCTGCTGGGCGGGCGCGCCGCGGAGCACCTGGTTTTCGATCACCTGTCCACCGGTGCCGCCGACGATCTGGCGAAAGCCACCGACATTGCGCGCAACATGATCACCCGCTACGGCATGGACGAGCAACTCGGCCATGTCACCTACGACGAGTCGAAACCCACTTATCTGGGGGTTGCCGCGCCCCTTCCCGAACGCAAGGTAAGCGAGGCCACCATGGAGGCGATCGACCGGGGGGTGCGGGAAATCATTGCCAGGGTGTTCCAACGCGCCCATGACATGCTGGCCGACAACCGCGAAGTCCTCGATCGCTGTGCCGGGGAACTTCTGGCGAGGGAGACGCTGGACGCAGATGCGCTCAGGAGACTGACCGAGGAGCTGCGGCGCGAGCCGGAAGCGGCGGCAGGCCCAGACGATTGAATTTGCCCCTTCCGGACCCAACTTTACATATGAACAACTGACTCCTCGGAACTGCTGGCGGTGGAATTCAAGGACTATTACAAGACGATAGGCGTCAAGCGCGACGACAAACCGGAAGCCATCAAGCAGGCGTACCGACGCCTGGCGCGCAAATATCACCCGGATGTCAGCAAGGAGCCGAATGCCGAGGAGCGTTTCAAAGAAGTGCAGGAAGCCTACGAGGTATTGAAGGACCCCGAGAAGCGCGGCGCCTACGACAAATTCGGCGCCAACTGGAAGGCCGGCCAGGATTTTCGTCCGCCGCCTGACTGGGAACCCCATTTCGAATACTCGGCCGAATTCGACGGTGCCGATCACTTCAGCGAGTTCTTCGAGACCCTGTTCGGCGGTGGCAGGCGGCGGCAGCGTGGGCGGGGTTTCGCCATGCGCGGCCAGGACCAGTTCGTCCGCCTCGCCGTGAGCCTGGAAGAAGCATTCCAGGGCACGACCCGGGACCTCAAACTGAGTTCCGTGGAGCTGGACGCCCAGGGTCACGGCCGTCCCAGGGAACGCACGTTGCGGGTCAAGATTCCCGCCGGGGTCACCACGGGGCAGCAGATCAGGCTGTCCGGACAGGGTGGCCCCGGGTTAGGCAACGCACAGGCGGGTGACCTGTACATCGAAGTCACCCTGCAGCCGCACCCACGCTATCGGATCGACGGCCGAGACGTCTTGGTCGATGTGCCGGTCACCCCCTGGGAGGCCGCGCTGGGCCGCACCATCACCGTGCCTACCCTGGCCGGCAACGTAGACCTGAAGGTCCCCCCGGGGTCCCAGACCGGCAGCAAGCTGCGACTGAAGGGCCGGGGACTGCCGGGATCACCCGCCGGCGATCAGTTCGTGATCCTGAAGATCGTCACCCCGCCCGCCGTTGACGCCAACGCGCGGGCGTTGTACGAGAAAATGGAGCGCGAGCTGGGCTACAATCCACGTGCCGCGTGATTACTGACATGAGTACACAACGTACGTTCAACGGCGCCCTGCTTACGGAAGAAGTCGTATTCACCCTTACCGACGTCTGCAACCTGTGCCGCGTCAGCGGCGACGAACTCGCCGCCATCGTGGCCGAAGGCATTGTCGAGCCGCGCGGCCGCAAACCGGCCGAGTGGAGGTTCACGGCCGCCGGGGTGCGCCGTATACGCATTGCAGTGCGGTTGCGCCGGGACCTGCATGTAAACATGGCGGGCGCGGCATTGGCACTGGAACTGCTCGACGAACTGCAGGCGCTGCGACGCTCACGCAGCTGATCCTGGCGGGTCCGGTCGCAACAGCCGCCGCGGTCGAAATCGGCCCATCGCGTATCATATGCACACCGGTTTCCCCCGGCTGACATGAGCAGGCGGTAGTGGCACGAATTCCTGATGCGCTGCTTAGGGGTGCGCTCGCGGTGATACTCGCGGGTCCGCCTATCTGCGCCCTGGCCCAGCGTGTCGACCGGCCGCCCGATGCTCTGGACGATGCCGGCGACGCCATCGCAACCGACGAGTCCTTGTCTGGCCCGCAGAGCACTGACGCCGGCACCGCGGCATCGCGTCCCAGCGTGAGCATCGAGATCAATGGATTGCCGGACAGGATCAAGACCGCCGTGTTGCCGAATCTCAGCTTACAACAAGCCACCGCCGCCGATTTCACCGGTGGTGAGAACGACATTCGCTATCTGCATAAGCAGTCGCGCAAACAGCTGACGCGGGCCTTGCGTTCCTTCGGCTACTACCGGGCCACGGTCGGCGCGAGGCTGCTGCGGGATGACGGGCGGTGGGTCGCCAGCTACCAGGTGGAACCGGGCGCGCAGGTACAGTACGGAGAAGTAACGGTCGCTCTGACCGGTGCGGCCGAACAGGAACCTTTGCTGCTCCAGCGCATCCGCGAATTTCCCATCCGCGTCGGCGATGTGCTGGACCACGAACAATATGAACAGGCAAAGTCGGCGCTGCTGCGTGAGGTCCACGAACGCGGATATCTGAATGCCGAACTGATGCGCCACCGCGTCACGGTAAACCTCGAGAGTTATGAGGCGCGACTGGCCCTGACGATAGAGAGCGGGCCGCTGTTCCGGTTCGGGCAGGTAACCCTGGTCCAGGACGTCCTCGACCCGGCGTTCCTGCAGAGGCATGTCAACGTCGAACCGGGCGAACGCTACTCGGTGAGAAAATTGCTGGAGCTCGAGAGCGCTTTGCGAAACACGGATTTCTTTAGCAGCGTGGAGGTGAAACCCGAGGTGGAGCAGGCCGACGCCGGGGGCCGCGTGCCGGTCCGCGTTTTACTCGAGCCGAACAAGCGCGATCGATTCATGTTTGGCCTCGGATTCGGGACCAACACCGGTCCGCGCGGACAGGTGGGTTGGAAGCGGCGCTGGATGAACCAGCATGGCCACACCTTCGCGTCCAATCTGCTGCTTTCTCTGGTCGATAGCGCGTTCGACAACCGCTACGCCATCCCCCTGGCCGATCCCCAGCACGATGAGCTGATCTTTTCCGCCGGCTACCGCAATAACAACCCCGACAGCTACGACAGTAAGATCGGCTACGCCGGCATCAGTCGATCGGTCCTGCGCGGCCGCACCCGGGTCAATTATTTTCTGCGTTATCAGCATGAAGACTATACCGTCGCCGACGAGGCAGGCGTGGTGAATATGCTGATCCCCGGTGTAACACTGACCCGCGTACAGACCGACGATCGATTGAACACGCGCAAGGGGAACAGCGTCGACGTAACCCTGCAGGGCGGCCCGGATATCGCCTTCTTCGATGTGCGCTTCCTGCAGCTGCGCGCCTTTGCCAAGCTGATCTTCCCCCTGGGCGGCAGGGCGAGGTTCATCACTCGCGGGGAGTTCGGCACGACCTTGGCCCCCGACCTGGACGAACTGCCCGCGTCGCTGCGGTTTTTTACCGGTGGCGACCAGAGCGTGCGCGGTTACCCCTACGAATCCCTGGGTCCCCGCAATGACCAGGGCGAGGTGACCGGTGGCCGTCATCTCGCGGTCGGCAGCGTGGAACTGGACTATGAGGTGGTCGACAAGTGGCGGGTCGCTGCGTTCGCCGATGCGGGCAATGCGTTCGATGATGTGAACGAGCCGCTGGAGCGTGGAGCGGGGATCGGAATCCGCTACCAGACCCCGGTGGGCCCGATCCGGGTCGACATTGCCAATGCCATTTCGGATCCTGACCGGTCCTGGCGCCTGCATGTCACATTCGGGCCCGATCTGTAGATGCGCAAACTACTCATAAGCTTGGCTGTTATCGCGGGGATCTCCGTACTGCCCGTATTCTGGGTGTTGAACACAGCGCAGGGGCTGCGCTGGCTGATCGTCATCGCCGACGGTGCCGCACCGGGCGAACTGGTGATCGACAAGGTCGGCGGACGCGCGGTCGGACCAATCCGACTCCATGGAGTTGGCTACCGCGACCGCGAAGGCAACACTTTCAGCGCCACTGAACTGGAGATCGACTGGCAGCCGCTGGCACTGCTGCAGAAGCGGTTGATAATTAATTCCATTCGTTTAGGCGGCGTGGCGACAGAACTGGCTGCAGGCGTCAGCGCGGAAGCGAATGCCCCGCGGCAGCCGCTGACGCTGCCGGAGCTGAGGCTGCCACTTACCTTAGCGCTGGAAGACATTGAGCTGAACGACGTCAGCGTGCACCGCGCGGGAGCGGAGCTGGTCACCATCGAGCGCGCGCGACTCAGCGGACGCTGGGACGAGAACGGTATCAAAATCGAGCAGCTGCAGGTCGAGGAGCGGCGCGGCGCGCTGGCGTTGCATGGCGACCTCAAGCCCTGGGATGGCTATCCGGTCACCGCGGTCATCGACTGGCGGTTCGCGGCCGCTGACTATCTGCCAGCCAGCGGCACGGTGGCACTGAGCGGCGACATCGCAAGGCTCGAGGCCGCGTGGTCAATACGCAGCCCCGCCGCCATCGATGGCACGGTGGAGGTCATGCTGCCGCTCGAGACACCGCTATGGCGGGCTAGCGTCAATACCCCGGTGCCCCTGCTCCTGCGCAATATCGACCCCGGCTGGCCGGACATCGAGGTGGCCGGCAGGGTCGAGGCCGAGGGCGACCTCGACGCCGCCACCCTCAAGCTCTCCACCACCCGTCCCGCGGTGGCCGACGCGGCGGTCGAATTCGGCCCCTTCAACGCCGATATGCGCTGGCAGGCCCGCATCGATATCCGGGAGCCGATCGCGCTGGACACCGTCCGCGCCGACTGGCCCGCACTGCGGCTCAGCGGCAGCGTCGATGCCATGGGCAGCCTGGAGGCCGGTGAATTGAACACCTCCATCCGTGCCGAGACCGCAGAGCAATCACTGGAGATCAAGGCCGCCGCGGCAATGTCCAAGCGGGTGCTGGTGCTCGACTCTTTGAGCTTGCGCGGCGTGGACATGGAATCTCGCGCGGAACTCAGTGCCCGCATCGACCTGTCCCGACCCGAGATGCCGTTCAACGCCCTCGGCAGCTGGCAGGAGCTGCATTGGCCGCTGGTGGACGAACCGCGCTGGACCAGCAGGCAGGGCACACTCACCGCGGAGGGCAACCGCGACCGGCTGAATTTGATGCTGGAGGGAACGCTGGACGCCACGAACGGCGACCACACAACCGGTGACGACAATCGCCTGTCTGTGCAGTTGTCTGCGCAGGACCTGCGCGGCATCGCCCGGGTGACAGTACACGCGGCAGTGCCCTATTTCGCCATGCCGGGCCTCAAGCTGCGCGACCTCGACGCCGCAGTGCAGGTCGACCTCGGCGAAACGCAACCCTCCTTCGCCGACATCAGCGTCGACACACTGACGATATCCGATAACGAGTTGAGCCAGCTGGAAATCACCGGCAGCGGCACCAACGCTCGCCACGTGCTGAAGGCACGGGCACGTTATGGGGAGGCGATCCTGGCGCTTGCCGGCGAGGGGGCCTACGCCGGGGGTGCATGGCGCGGCCAACTGACACAGCTCGACGTGGCGCAGGACGAAATCGGGCCCTGGTCCCTGCAGCAACCGGCCGCCATCGCGCTGGCGAGCGACGATGCGAGGCTGGAGGGCCTGTGCCTGCAGCAGGGTGAAGCGAGACTTTGCGGTGACGGGCAGTGGCAGGGTCCCAAGGGTTGGCGCGGCAACGCCAGGCTCGTGCGGCTGCCCACGGCACGGCTCGGCTCCCTGTGGCGCGGCGATTTCGACTGGCGTGGCGAGATGTCAGCGGAACTGGCGCTGTCGGGAGGCGATGGTAGGCCTGTCACCGGCACTGCACAGCTGCAAGCACCTGCGGGGAGCATCGCCTGGGTATACGACGACGAGGACAACGAGGTCAGCTACACAGATGTCAGCCTGTCCGGGGACATCTCCGTAGAACAAGCCGTAATCCGGCTCGCGGGCCGGGTGGGGGAGGGAGGCGTACTCGAGGGCCGGGCCAGTGTCAGCCACCCTTTCGACGCAGACCGGGAACGCAATCTCGACGGTGCGGTTTCCCTGGACCTCCCGTCGTTATCGCTGCTGGAGGTGTTCCTGCCGGACCTGCATTTCCATCAGGGCACCATGACGCTGCGGATGGTCATGGCCGGCCCCATCGAGCGACCGCGATTCAGCGGCGACGCCCGTGTCGACGACGCTCAGTTAGACTTTAAGGCCCTGGGCATCGGACTCCACGACCTGAAGCTGCGCGCCGAGATGCTGGAACAGGACCGGCTGCGGGTCGAAGGCAGCGGTTCCTCCGGGCGTGGCTCGATCAGCATCGATGGCGAGGGGACGCTGCTGGCCGCCGAGGGCTGGTCACTGCGGCTGCACGCCAGGGGCAAAGAGGTGGAGGCACTGAACCTGCCGGAGGCGCACCTGGTGGCCTCGCCGGACCTGCACATCGGGATCACGGCCGAACGCCTGGACATCAACGGTGAGGTCTTCATCAACGAGGCGCAGCTCAAACCGGAACTGTCCACCGCCGGGGTCACGCTGTCGCCGGACATAGTGGTGGAAAGCGGGGCGGACCCCGCAGCGGAGTCGCGCCCGACGCCGGTGTACGCCCAGGTGAAAATGATCCTGGGTGACCAGGTGAGGCTCAACAGCTTCGGCATAGAGGCGGAGCTGGGCGGGCAGCTCGATATTGCCCATGCGCCGGGCAAGGTCACCACGGCCAACGGAGAGATCGTTCTACACAAGGGACGTTACTCCATCTACGGACGTTCGCTGACCATAGACCCGGGGCGCCTGGTCTTCACCGGGGGCGCCGTGGATGACCCGGGGTTGGACGTACGCGCCATTCGCACCGCCGGCGACGTCACGGCGGGGGTGCGGGTGAGCGGCACCGCGCGCGCACCACAGGTGGAACTTTTCTCCGACCCCGCGCTGCCGGACTCGGAAAAACTGTCCTACCTGCTGCTGGGCCGACCCACCAGCCAGGCCAACCGCGAGGAAGGCGCGGTGCTGGTGCAGGCCGCCCTGGCGATGCTGCCGGGCGGCGCGGGGGGCGCCGGCCAGGTCGGCAGCGAGCTGCGCTCCACCTTCGGCATAGATACCGTAAGCATCGAATCAAACGGCGGTGAAGACCAGGGCAGGCTCCTGGTGCTTGGAAAGTATCTTTCACCGCGCCTGTACGTCTCCTACGGCGCCGGCGTGGCCGGCGCACTCAACGTGTTTCGCGTCCGTTATGAAATGTCCAGGCGCTGGCTACTGACATCGGAAACTTCGAGTCGCGAAAGCAGCAGCGACATTTTATACTCCATCGAGCGTTGAGAGCGCCATGAGGCGACCGCAATCCAAAGAGGGCCGGTATAGAGATCATGATCGATTACAGCCAGGCGCAGCGTCAGAAACTGATTGAACGCATTCTCCAGGGCACCCCGACGGAAACCAGTTTCAAGGGTGCCGAGGTCTTTCTGAGCAGATACTTCAACGATGTGCCGCCGGAGGATCTGTTGGGTCGGGATATCGACAGCCTGCGAGCCATGGCGATCGGCCATGCGGAGTTTGCCCAGGTCCGGCCCCGGGGAACTCCCCTGGTGCGCATCTTCAATCCGACCATCGCCACCCACGGCTGGCACTCCACCCACAGCATCGTGGAGGTTGTGACCGATGACATGCCGTTCCTGGTGGACTCCGTCGGCATGGCCCTCAACCGACGCGGACTCACGCTGCACCTAACCATCCACCCGCTGGTCAGGCTGCGGCGAGATGGCGAAGGAAATCTTCGCGAGTTCCTGCCCCTCGACAGCACCGAAGACGAATTCGCGGAATCCTTTCTGCACATGGAAATCGACTGCGAAACCGACCACGACGAACTGGCGGTGATCCAGTCGGAGGTCGCACGGGTGCTGTCGGACGTCAGTGCGGCGGTAAACGACTGGCAAGGCATGATGAACCGACTGCCCGTCATCAAGCGCGCGCTGGACAATTATCCCGAATCGGTGCCGCAGGAGGACATCGACGAGGTCAAGGCGTTTCTGGACTGGCTGTGCGAAGACAACTTCACCTTTCTCGGCTACCGCGAATATGACCTGGAAACAGTGGATGGCGATGACGTTCTCCGCATTGTGGCCGACTCGGGGCTTGGCATCCTGCGGCAAAGTCCCGGCAGTGATATCTCGTCGGCCTTCGCAGGCCTGCCCCCGGAGGTGCGCAAACACGCGAGGGATCCGGAACTGCTGATCCTGACCAAAGGCAATGCCCGCGCCACCGTGCATCGGCCGGGTTATATCGACTACATCGGCATCAAGCGGGTGGACAAGAACGGGCAGGTCATCGGCGAGTGCCGCATCCTGGGTCTTTACACCTCCACGGCATACAACTGCGATCCTTATGAGATCCCCGTGGTGCGACGCAAGCTGAAGCAGGTTTCGGAGAGTTCGGGACTGCAGCGCGGCAGCCACGCGGACAAGGCCCTGCATTCCATATTCGAGACCTACCCCCGCGACGAGCTTTTCCAGATCACCCCGGATCAGCTCTACGCCACCGCCATCGGCATCCTGCACCTGCAGGAAAGGCAGCGCCTGAAGGTGTTCGTGCGTCCGGATCCTTATGGGCGCTTCGTTTCCTGTTTGATTTTCGTTCCCCGCGAGCGCTATGACACCAACCTGCGACAACGGATCGAGGACATCCTGAGTCGCGCCTTCCATGGTACCAGTATCGAGTTCAACGCGTCGCTCGGGGAATCGCTTCTGGCCCGGATACATTTCATCATCCGGACCGACCCCGGCGACGTGGCGGACGTGGACCTGAAGGCGCTGGAAATTGACCTCAGCGAAGCGGCACGCACGTGGCAGGAGCGCCTGTCGCAGGCTCTGAACCGGCAATATGGAGAGGAACAGGGCAAGCAGCTGCTCAAGCGCTATCAGTCTGCGTTTCCCGCCGGCTATCAGGATGATTTCAGCGCCGCCATCTCGGTGCGCGACGTGGTCTACATCGAGCAGCTGGTGGACAGCGGATCCGTGCAGCTTGATCTTTACCGTATCCCGGGGGACTCGCCCCACACGGTGCGCCTGCGGCTGTACCACCTGCAGGACCCGGTACCGTTGTCGGACGTGCTGCCTATTCTGGAAAACATGGGTCTCAGGGTGATTGCCGAACGTCCCTACCTCGTCGATGGTGGTGATGCGCCAAAGGCGTGGATACACGACTTTAACATGGTCCATAGCCAGCCATCGGTGGTGGACCCGCAGCAGATCGCCGACCGGTTCCGGACCGCGATCATCGGCATCTGGCATGGTGATGTGGAGAACGACGGCTTCAACCGCCTGGTAATGGCGGCAGAGCTGGACTGGCGGCAGGCGATGACGCTACGGGCGTTGTGCCGCTACCTGCTGCAGCTGCGTGTGCCCTTCAGCCAGAGTTATATCGAGGCCACCCTGGTCAACCACAGCGACATCACCAGCCGCCTGGTCGCTTATTTCGAGACCCGATTCGACCCGGACGTCATAGAAAGGGCAGTCACCTTGGGACGCCTGGGCGCGGAGATCGAGGCGCTAATCAATGACGTCGTGAGCCTAGATGAGGACCGCATACTGCGTCTGTATCTTTCAGTGATCCAGGCAACGCTGCGGACCAACTACTACCAGACCGACAGCGACCAGCAGAACAAGACCTACCTGGTGTTGAAGCTCAACCCGGAAGCGATTGACGCCGCGCCGCGCCCGCGTCCGAAGTTCGAAATCTTTGTCTACGCGCCGTGGGTGGAGGGCGTGCATCTTCGCGGGGGCAAGGTCGCGCGCGGCGGCATCCGCTGGTCCGACCGGCGGGAAGATTACCGTACCGAAATCCTAGGCTTGATGAAGGCGCAGATGGTGAAAAACGCGGTGATCGTGCCGGTCGGCGCCAAAGGCGGGTTCATCGTCAAGCAGCTGCCGGCCGAGCCCGATTCGCTGAAGCTGGAAGTGATGCGCTGCTACCGAAACTTCATACAGGGACTGCTGGACGTGACCGACAACCTGGTAGAGGGGCAGGTCCATCCGCCGCTGCGCACCGTCCGTTATGACGATGACGATCCTTATCTGGTCGTAGCGGCCGATAAGGGCACCGCCACCTTCTCCGATGTCGCCAACGAGATTGCCGAGCGCAATCGATTCTGGCTGGGAGACGCCTTTGCATCCGGAGGGTCGACGGGTTACGACCACAAAGTCATGGGCATCACCGCCCGCGGCGCCTGGGAATCGGTGAAACGCCACTTCCGGGAACTGGGCAAAGACATCCAGACCGCGCCGTTTACCGTGATCGGTATCGGCGACATGGGGGGGGATGTATTCGGCAACGGCATGTTGCTGTCGCGCCAGATCTGCTTGATCGCGGCATTCAATCACTTGCACATCTTCCTGGACCCGGACCCGGACCCAGCGGTGAGCTACGAGGAGCGGGCACGCTTGTTTCAACTGCCGCGCTCGAGCTGGGCGGACTACGACACTAGCAGGATATCGGCCGGCGGCGGCGTGTTTGCGAGGTCGGCGAAGTCGATCGAACTGTCATCCGAGGTTCGCACGGCGCTGGGCATCGAGCGAGCCCGCCTGACTCCCAACGAACTGATCACCGCCATACTCCGGGCCCCGGTGGAGCTGTTGTGGAACGGCGGCATCGGGACCTTCGTCAAGAGCAGCAGCGAATCCCACGCCGACGCCGGCGACCGTACCAACGATGTCATACGGGTGAACGGCAGGGACTTGCACTGCAAGGTCATCGGCGAGGGGGGCAATCTGGGCTTCACCCAATTGGGGCGCGTGGAGTATGCCCGCCGCGGTGGCCGCGCGTACACCGACTCCATTGACAACTCCGGCGGCGTGGACTGCTCCGACCACGAAGTGAACATCAAGACGCTGCTGCATTCCGTCGTCGCCGCCGACGAGATCGACATCGGGGAGCGCAACCAGCTGCTGAAGGAGATGACGGAAGACGTCGCCGCCCTCGTTATCAGCAACAACTACCGGCAGTCTCAGGCAATCAGTATCGCCAACTTTCATAGCGCCGCTCGGCTGGAAGATCAGGTACGGCTGATGCGCTCGCTCGAGCGCAGCGAGAAACTCGACCGGTCGCTGGAGTTTCTGCCCAACGACGAGCAGCTGGCCGAACGCAACGCGGAAGGGACAGGCCTCACTTCACCCGAACTTTCCATCCTGTTGTCATACGTCAAGATCGACATATTCCAGCGCCTGATGAATTCCGACGCGCCGGAGGATACGTTTCTGTCCACCGATCTGGAGCGCTATTTTCCCGCCGTCCTTTCCGAGCGCTACCGCAATCATATGGAGAATCACCCGCTGCGTCGCGAGATCATCGCGACCCATATCACCAACAGCCTGGTCAACGCGGCCGGCCCCACTCTGGTGAATCGTTACTGCGACGAACTCGGCTATTCCGCGTCCAACCTGGCCCGGGCCTACGCAGCCGCGCGCACCATCTTCGAGATTCCGACCTACCGCCGCGACGTGGAGACACTGGACAACCAGGTTGCCGCCGAGACCCAGATGAAGCTACTGATCGAAGCCGGGCGGCTGATAGAACGCGCCACCTTGTGGCTACTGCAAAACCGCCCGCTGCCGCTGGATATCGCAGCCACGGTCGATCGCTATCATGCCGGCACCCAGACCGTTACCCAAGGCCTCTCGGAGATGGTGGTAACGCCGCATCGCCAGGGCCTGGAGGCGAAGGTGCAGGAACTGGCCGCGGCGGGCGTGCCGGAGGAACTCGGCAGGCGCGCGGTGGGCCTGGGGGCGCTGCTTTCGGCCCTGGACATCGTCGATGTCAGCACCGAACTGCAGCGCGACCTAGATAAGGTGGCGGCGCTGTATTTCATGGTTGGCCATCACTTCCAGCTCTACTGGATGCGGGAGCAGCTCGGCGCGATGACCGATTCCCGGCACTGGCAGCGGCGGGCCCAGGACGGACTCTACTGGGACCTCTATCGCCATCAGCGCATGCTGACCGCGGACATCCTGGCCGACGCGGACGACGACGACCCCGTCACCGTGATCGACCGCTGGCTCGAAAAGGAAACGGACCGCAACGAGCGATTGAAGCGCATCCTGGCCGAGTTGCGGGAAACGGATGCGCCAGACCTGGCCATGCTCACGGTCGGGGTCAGGGAACTGCAGGCCCTGGTCAGCGCACTGGGCCAGCCTGGCGCGTGACCCGGTGTCAGGTGGCCGGGGACGGATCCGGTTCCGGTGCGGTGCCGATCTCCCGGGCCTGAAAACTGTCCAGTTGCTCCGCCACTTCGTGCGGTGCCTCGAAGCCTGCAATGTGCAGGATCGCGTCACCCTCATTGACGAGGGGCAACTGGGTGCGGCCAATCACGATGCCGGCCCAGGGCGATCTGATCTGCCACTCGGATTCACCAAAGGGGTCCGCCAGCACACCGACCACGTCCGCTTTCGCCACCTGCGCTCCCAGTCTCGGCAGACGTACCAGCATGCCACTTTGCGGCGCGCGCAGCCAGCTGCTGCTATCCGCGACGTAAGGCTCCAGCGCCGGCTTCCTGTTGCGACGTGCCGGCAGCATGCCCAGATCGCGCATCACATTGGTGATCCCACGCACCCCGGCGCGGATCGCCACGTCGTCGAAACGCAGTGCCTCGCCAGCTTCGTAGAGCAGCATGGGGATACCGCGCGCGCTCACCTCGGCGCGCAGCGACCCGTCACGGGTACTTGCATCAATGACTACCGGTACCCCGAACGAGCGCGCCAGCCGCGCGGTCTCGGGGTTGTCCATGTCTGCGCGTATCTGCGGCAGGTTGACTCGATGCAGGGCACCAGTATGCAGATCGATACCATGGCTGGCGTTGGAAACGATCTCGGTCATGAACAGATGCGCCAGCCGCGCCGCCAGTGAGCCGCGCTCGGAGCCCGGAAACACCCGATTCAGGTCGCGGCGATCGGGAAGATAACGGGAGTGCTGGATGAGGCCGTAGACGTTGATGATGGGCACCGCTATCAGGGCGCCGCGCAGCTTCTGCATGACTCGCAGCCTGAGCAGGCGGCGGATGATCTCGACGCCGTTCAGTTCGTCGCCGTGCATGGCGGCGCTTACGAACAGACGCGGCCCATCACGCCGGCCGCGCAAAACGTGCACCGTCATGGACATGGGGGTATGCGTATAAAGCCGCGGTATACGCAGGTCGATGGTGGCGCGGGTCCCAGGAACAACGTCCTGGCCGTTTATCCTGAGCGGCCTCAACTCAGCCGCTGCCGCGAGTGCGGGTCTTGTTGGGCTTGGCGTTGCGTTCGATGAACTGGATGATGAGACCGGCCACGTCCTTGCCTGTCGCCGCCTCGATGCCTTCCAGACCGGGTGAGGAGTTGACCTCCATGACCACCGGTCCGTGGTTGGACCGCAGGATATCCACGCCGGCGACGTTCAATCCCATCTTGCGCGCGGAACGAACCGCGGTGGACCGTTCCTCCGGTGTCAGTCTCACCAGCGCAGCGGTGCCGCCACGGTGAAGGTTGGAGCGGAATTCCCCTTCGCGGGCGGTGCGCATCATGGCCGCCACCACCTTCTCCCCCACGACGAGAGCACGTATGTCCGATCCGCCGGCCTCCTTGATGAACTCCTGCACCAGGAAGTTCGCGCGCAGCTGCCGGAACGCATCGATGATGGTCTCCGCTGCCTTGCGCGTCTCCGCCAGGACTATGCCTTTGCCCTGCGTTCCCTCCAAAAGCTTTACCACCAGCGGCGCCCCGCCGACGATTTTGATCAAATCGTCGGTATCGTCCGTCGAATTTGCGAAGCCGGTAAGCGGCAGGCCGATGCCGGCGCGCGCCAGGATCTGCATGGAGCGCAGTTTGTCACGGGATCGGGTGATGGCTACCGACTCGTTGAGCGGGTAGGCACCCATCATCTCGAACTGCCTTAGTACCGCGCAGCCGTAGAAGGTCACCGACGCGCCGATGCGGGGAATCACCGCGTCGAAAGGCGGCAATTCCTCACCCTTGAGATGCACGCTGGGTTGGTGGGTGGCGATGTCCATGTAACATTGCAGCGTCGGCACCACCTGGATCTCGTGGCCACGGGCCTTGGCCGCCTCTATGAGCCGGCGGTTCGAATATAGCCTTGTCCCCGCGCGGGTCAGCAGAGCGATTCTCATTACGCATTTACTCCTTTCGTCCCACCAGATAGGACGCGGCGGGATTGACTAAAAAGCGTTTCGTTATGGCCGTTCGTCCCAGCAGCATGCGGAACAACATGGTGTCCCGGTCCGTAAGGGTGATTTCTATCGGCCACTCGTAATCACCGATGCGAATCGGCGTCTCGATCACTATCCTTTTCTCGCGGTGGCCGCCGGAATCCGACACCACCCGCTCGGCCAGAACCCGGGCCTTGCATTCGAGATCGATATCATTGTGGCGCTGCAGCGGATGCAGCAGAAATCGCACCCGGTCGACTCCGCCCCCCCGGTAGCGCTCGACATGATGAGTGTGCAACGCGGACGTGCGGGCGCCGGTGTCGACCTTGGCCTTGATGCGCGCCACTCCCAGTTCAGGAAGGGCTGCCCATTCGCGCCAGCCAAGCGCGGGCAGCGTCTGCCTCCGGGCAAGGTGTTCCGCTTTCCGGGTCAATTTGAAACCATCGCAGCACTCGCTTGGTGGATTATGTCATACATGCCAGGTAGCAGGGTGTTATTGCGTGTGCGGTAAGAGCTAAAATTCACCAGCGGTGCTTGTTGTCCCGCAGTCACCACCACGAACCGGGCCGCGCCGACGCGATGGATATCGAGTTGCTGAGAACTTTCCTGGAGGTCGCCCGGACTCGCCATTTCGGCAACACGGCTGAAAACCTCCACCTGACCCAATCCGCGGTCAGCGCGCGCATCCGAAGCCTGGAGGAAACCGTCGGCGTCGTGCTGTTCGACCGTGCCCGCAACAACATACGATTGACGGCATCGGGCAAACGGCTGCTGCAGCACGCCGAGGGTATTGTCACCCTGTGGCAGCGCGCCCGCCAGCAGGTCGCGGTCGACGATGACATCGAGCACTTCCTGAGCATCAGTGGCAGTGCCAGCGTCTGGGACATCTTCCTGCAGGACTGGCTGGAGAAGATTTTCTTCGAGCGCAAGGACCTCTATGTCCAGGCCGATACGCATGGCGTCGAGGCCCAGCTCAACATGCTGCGGGAAGGCTCCCTGGACGCCGCCTTTACCTTCGAGACGCCACGCGTCGGCGGGTTCCAGGTCCGGCAGGTGGCACAAATCCCCCTGTTGATGGTGAGCACGGCGCCGGACCGCACGGCACATTCAGCCCTGCGCGGAGATTACGTGCTGGTCGATTGGGGTACTTCGTTCGCCAACGCCCATGCGCGATTTTTCCCCGACGCACCACCACCACGGTTGCGCGTCGGCCTGGGGCGCATCGCCCATGCGCTGCTGCTCAAGCACGGCGGCTGCGCCTATTTGGCGGAACCGATGGTGCGCGAGGAACTGGCGGGCAGCAGCTTGTTTGCGGTGCCAGAGGCACCGGTGATCAACCGTGAAGCCTACGTGGTCTATCGAGAAGACAGTGACCGGACACCATTGCTGATGTCCCTGTTGCAGGAACTCATCGGCATCCACGGCGACAGTCGATGAGGCCTCAGTTTTCGTAGACTTCCCTCAGCCTCTGCTGCAGGCGCCGTTCCTCCCGCATCTGTTCGATGCGCCGCCGCGTGTCCAGCCGGCCGGGCGGGCGTGGCAACGGAAGCTCGTCCATGCCGAGGTCGACCTCCACTGCATCGAGCCCGTCCGCGTCGTCGCCGAAATCGATCTGTGTTGCCTCACTCATGCGCACCCCTCGCGGTAAACGGATGATATGGATTACAGTGTTTACGGTGCCGATGGCGATCTTGTAAATTGAAATATTTTTGTCGTCAGGATCGATGATTTTGATACTTCAGCGCCTTGCGGGGCCCGGTTCCGCGAGCAGCTCCAGCAACTGTTTCGCCGCGTCCTCATCCACCTCGCCGGCCTCCAGCGCCAGTGCGGCAGTCCGGACGCCGAGCCGACGGTACAGCGACTCGAGGGCCGGTTCCGCCGCCAGCCACGCCAAGTGCCGCCGCACGGTCTGCTCGTCCCCGCGCTGTATGGGCCCGGTCAGGGCCGATGCGGTCCCGAGTTCATCGATGTTGGCGAGTGTCGCCTGGACCAGGGGCTTCAGCGCCTCCCAGGCGATCCCGCGATCCATGCCTACCCGTCCGCCCAGCGTCAGCGCGGCGTCCATCAACGCCACCAGGTAGTTGCTCGCCATCACCGCCATGGCGTGGTAACCGGTCTTGTCGGCGCTGGCGATGCGCAACGGACGCAAGCCCATGTCGACCCCCAGTTCAAGCAGGGGCGTCCACGCCGGCGCGTCGCCCTCATAGACCCAGAACGCGCCGGGAAGCCGCGCCAGCGCGCCGTCCACCGAGGGAAACGTCTGCAACGGATGCGCCGAGCCAACCGCGCAGCCGGCGGCATCCCGCGCCACCGCCAGCGCTTCTCCGGGTAGGGCGCCGCTGCAGTGGGCAAGCACCTTCACACCCTTCAACACACCCGACGCCGCGAGTTCCCCGGCGACCTCGGTGATGGCGTCGTCGGCCACCGTCAGCAGCACCAGCCGGGCGCCCGCCGCCGCCGCAGTCACCGATTCCGCCGCCACCCCAGGCCCGATACGGGCCGCCGCACGCCGGGTCTTTTCAAGGTCTCGCCCGCCCACCGCCGTGACTCGATATCCACCCTGCCGCGCCAGCACACCGATGGCCGTGCCTACCCGGCCCGGGCCGATGATCGCCACTTCCCGGGTCATCCGCCGGCGTCCTGTGCCATCACAGGCGCCACCGCAGCCAGTCGCTCAATCACGCTCGAAGACGGCGGCGATCGCCCGCCCGGCGTCGATGCACGTCGGCAGTCGTTCCAGCGATCCGCCTCGCTCCTGCATGTGGTGCGGCAAGGGGGTGGTCATGGGGGGGCCGGAGCAACCCAACGGATGCCACCGGGCGATGACGCCGCCACGAAGACCGACCCCGTCATCGAGTCGATCGAGCGGCCCGAGCTCCTTCATCGCCGGCAGCGCATGGGCCGCAAATGCCTGGTTGCGTTCGACGCGGTCGATGTCCGCGACGGTGATGCCGGCGCGCCGCGGCGCCCTGAGGGTCGGGGCCACCGACCCATAACCCGTGGTCGAGGAATCGACACCCGCCATCGTCCGCGCCAAGCCTGGCGTGCCGGCGCGGACCGAAGTCATCGTGATCATCGCCGCCGAGCCGTCCGCAGCGCGCGGCCTCGACCGCGTTGCGGCGGTATGGAACTCGGCATGCGTTGCTGCACGGTGCCGACGTTTCTCACCACCGCTCGTGGTACCAGTCCTCTATCAGGCGCCTGGCAATGGAAACACGGGGCGGAAGTCGCAACCCGCCCTGCTTCGACAAGGCCAGCCCGATCTCTTCGCGTCGGAACCAGCGGGCATCCTCCAACTCACCGTCGTTGCGGCGTATCGTGCGGCTGGTGGCGCGGGCGTGGAACCCCAGCATGACGGAACTCGGAAACGGCCATGGCTGGGACGAATGGTAGGTCACCTCAGCCAGATCGATGCCGGCTTCCTCGATCACTTCGCGCAGCACCGCCTGCTCCACCGTCTCACCGGGTTCCACGAATCCCGCGATAGTGGAGTATCGGCCGGTCGGCCACTCCGGTTTGCGGCCGAGCAGGCACAGATCTCCCGCGTGGGCCAGCACTATGACGGCGGGATCGGTGCGCGGAAAGTGTGATCTTCCGCAATCCGGGTTTTCGCAAACACGCAGGTGGCCGGCCCGGCGCGCCACGGTGGGACTACCGCAGGCGCCGCAGTAGCGGTGCTGTGAGTGCCAGAAGCACATGCCCCTGGCGTAGGCCAGCAGGGCCGCGTCAAAATCCTGCAGCTGCCCTCCAATCTGGCGCAGATCCCTGAATGAACCGCGCTGCAACCACGCGGGGGACGGCTCTCCCGCCGACGGCAGCTGGACGGCAAAGTACTGGGCATCGTCCGCGTTGCCGAGGTAAATGAAGTCGTCGCTGGACGGGCCTTCACCCACTTCGTCGTAGGTCAGCGACACCGCCCGGGGTTCGCCTCCCCCGGCGATCAGGTTGCAGTCGCGCCACACCGGTATGTATCGGCTTGCCGCCGCGCGCAGGTTCTGCGCCAGCCACCGATCATCGACACGCTGCGTAGCGGCCCGGTCGATAGGCTTCGCCACCAGGCCGTTGCGCAGGGAACGCGCGAGATGGTTCATCGGGCCCCGCCTTCGACCGCGAGCTGGCTGCCCAACCGCTGCATCACAGCGGCGAACCCGGCCAGCGACCAGCCGCCATCCACGGGCAGCACCGCGCCGTTGATGTAATCGCCCAGCGGTGAAGCAAGTACCAGGGCGGCGCGCGCGATATCTTCGACGGTTCCCAGCCGTTTCACCGGCACGCTTTGCTCGACCGCGCGGAGCAGCTCCTGGCTCGGAGCCAGACGCGCCATGCCTTCGGTGCCGGCTACGGGACCGGGTATGATGGAGTTGACCCGCACCCCGGCGTCCGCCCATTCCAACGCCACCACCCGGGTCAACATGTCCACACCCGCCTTGGCCGCGCATACGTGCGCCTGCAGCGGTGCCGGGAGACAGGACTGCGGCGCCGAGATATTGATGACGCGCGCGCCGGGCCGCTGCAGAAATTCAAACCCCGCCCGCAGCATGTGAAAGGTGCCGACCAGATCTATGTCCACCACGGCGCGAAAGGCGTTGGACGACATGTCCAGCACGGCCGCGGGGAAGTTACCGGCGGCGCCTGATACCAGCACATGAATCGCCCCGAAACGCTCATGGGCCTCTGCCAGCACCCGGCTGACGGCTTCAAAGTCCCGCACATCTGCGGTGAATCCCGCCGCCGCGTTGCCGTGCCTTGCCAGCGTGGCGACGGCGGCGTCCACCTTGTCTGCGGAGCGGCTCATTACCGAGAGCTTTGCTCCCGCCCCGGCGAATCCCTCGGCAATACCCAGGTTAATGCCGCTGGTACCTCCGGCGACAAAAACATGTTGATCGGTAAAATTCAGTAATTCATCCACAGCGATACACCCGCGGCCGGGCCGCGAAAAGTCATAGATCATGGACCGGGTGTCGGGCCGCGAGTTGTACCCGCAGCTTCCACTTGCCGATCTTCCCGGTTGCCGGGTGCGACGGTTACTGGAAACAAACCATCTCGACCGCGATCCACCAGTCAGCCACCTTGCTGGAACAAGACACCGCCGCACATCGGCATCCACGGCGTGCCCAGGCGCCGTCACCACCGCCGGCAGCGGTCGTTCACACCGCTCGGGATCGGACAACGCAGTCATGGCCGCCTCGACCGCGCGCGGATGTACCCTCTCGATATGAGCTGGCTCCAGCGAGCTGATGCATTCCCCGTCCGAGCAGCCCCGCTGCGCCCGCGTCACAGATGTCAGCCATGGATGCCACAAGTATACTCCGCTTCGTGGAATGCGGATCAGGCGACACAGCCGAGCTTGGCGGGAGAACAGAGGAATGACGACAATCATCGGTATCTGCGGCAGTCTGCGCAAGGCATCCTATAACCACGCACTGCTGCGCACGGCGCAGACCATGACCCCTGCGGGAGACGTGCTCGAAATAGGCAGGTTGCAGGACATCCCTTTGTACAACGGAGACCTGGAGGCGGCCGAAGGCGTCCCGCCGTCGGTGACCGGCTTGCAGGACATGATCGCAGAAAGTGACGGTCTGCTGCTGGTATCACCCGAGTACAACAACTCCATGCCCGGTGTACTGAAGAATGCACTGGACTGGTTGTCACGCCCGCCGCAGACGGGGCGGAGCCTGTTCAATGCCAGACCGGTCGCGGTGATGGGGGCCACGCCGGGCGGAATGGGAACGGTGCTGGCGCAGGCGGCATGGCTGCCGACGCTGCGGGCCCTCGGTATGCGGCCATGGTTCGGGCAGACACTCTACGTCTCGCGTGCCCACCAGCTGTTCGATCAGCGTGGGGAACTGATGGATGCGGACGCCCGGGAACGCCTGAAATCCTTTATTCGCGGTTTCTTCGCATTTGCCGCAGATAGCGGGACCGACAGCAGCTAGCGAAGCCGGACGCCCCACACCAGGGCGGACCTGCTTGCCGAGCACGCGACCGTTGCATGTACTTACTCTCCCGGCGCCACCATCGCAGCGGGTACCACGAGTTCGTCGAACCGTTCCGGGGTGAGCAGACCCAGACTTACCGCCGCCTGCTTCAGGGTGATTCCTTCTTCGTAGGCGGTCTTGGCTATGCGGGCGGCGTTTTCATATCCGATGTGGGGGTTCAGCGCAGTCACCAGCATCAGGGAATCATTCAGATTGCGGGCGATCTTCTCGGCCACGGGTTCGATCCCCTGCGCGCATTTCTCATTGAAGGAACGCATGGCGTCGGCCAACAGCGTCACTGACTGCAGCAGGTTGAAGATGATGACCGGTTTGAATACGTTGAGCTGGAAATTGCCCTGGCTGGCCGCGATGCCGATCGCGGCATCATTGCCCATCACCTGGCAGGCGACCATGGTCAGGGCCTCGGACTGGGTCGGGTTGACTTTTCCCGGCATGATCGAGCTGCCCGGCTCGTTGGCGGGGATGGTGATCTCACCGATGCCGCAGCGCGGCCCGCTGGCCAGCCAGCGCACGTCGTTGGCGATCTTCATCAGGTTCGCGGCCAGCGACTTGAGGGCACCGCTAAGGTGGCTCAAGGCGTCGTGGGCGGTCAGGGCATGGAACTTGTTGGCGGCGCTGACGAAGCGCTTGCCGGTGTCAGACGCGACGGCGGCGGCCACCCGGTGGCCAAACTCGGGATGGGCATTGAGGCCGGTGCCGACGGCGGTGCCGCCTATTGCCAGCTCGCGGGCGAACTCCAGCGCCTGAGCGATCTGGTGGCGTCCGGCCTCCAGCATCGCGACCCAACCGCTAATCTCCTGTCCCAACGTCAGCGGCGTCGCGTCCTGCAGGTGGGTACGGCCGATCTTGACGATGCCGGCGAACGCTGCTGCCTTGCCATCCAGGGTGTCGCGAAGCTGGACCAGAGCAGGCATCAGCCTGTCCTCAACTTCCACGACGGTGGCGATGTGCATGGCGCTGGGAAAGGTGTCGTTCGAACTCTGCGCCATGTTCACGTGGTCATTGGGATGCACCAGCCACCCGTCGCCGGGACTGCCGCCCAGGATCTGGGCGGCGCGGTTGGCGATGACCTCGTTGCAGTTCATGTTGGTCTGTGTTCCGCTGCCGGTCTGCCAGACGGACAGCGGGAAGTCATCATCGTAACGGCCGTGGAGGATGTCCACGCAGGCCTGATCGATGGCCTGTTGCTTGTCGGCATCGAGCCTGCCGAGCTGACGGTTCACCACGGCACACGCCCGTTTTAAGTGGGCAAAGGCATAGATGATCTGCCTGGGCATCTTCTCGATGCCTATATCGAAGTTCTGCAGGCTGCGCTGGGTCTGCGCTCCCCACATCCGGGAGGCCGGCACCGGGATGTCACCCATGGTGTCGCGTTCGGTTCTGTAGTCGCTCATCGTAATCAGCTCCGTTGGCCCGGTGCGGACCGCGCCATAAATTCACATAGCGACGCGTGCCGCCATTAGGGGCGCGGCGTGGAGGGCAGCACGTGGGGGTCGAGCGCCGGGCTCGTGGCGCAGCCGATTCAGTCGCGGGTCAGAGGCACGAACCCTACCGCCATGACCTCGCTTTGCTCGACTTTTCCGTCCTCGCGCTTGATCACCAGCGTCAGTTCCTGCACCCGCCAGACCTCGCCGACCGGCAGAACCATCCTGCCTCCGGGCCGCAGCTGATCGATCAGCGGCTGCGGCACGTGATCCGGTGCCGCGGTGACGATGATGCGGTCGAACGGGGCATGTTCAGGCCACCCGAGGTAACCGTCTCCGGCCCGTACCTGGACATTGTCATAATCCAGTTCCGCCAAGGTCTTCTCGGCGCGCGCTGCCAATGGCCGCACGATCTCGATGCTGTAGACCTCGCGCGCCAGCTCGCCCAGCACCGCGGCCTGGTATCCGGAACCAGTGCCTATCTCCAGGACCTTGTGCTCCGCATCGATCTGCAGCAGTTCGGTCATGTAGGCAACGATATACGGCTGGGAGATGGTCTGGCCATGACCTATCGGCAGTGGTCGATCGTTGTAGGCAGCAGGGCGCTGCTCCGCCGGCACGAATTCATGGCGCGGCACCTTCTCCATCGCCCGCAGCACCCTCTGGTCGCGGACCGGCGGCCGCATATCCCGCGGATGCGCGATCTGGTCATCTACCATGCGCTGCCGGACTTCAGCCATGTCAGGGTCGGCCCTGCCGGTTTCAGTTAATGTCACCACGACCCCTATGGTAAGTATGCCCACGGCGTAGATAAAGCGATTACGGCGCATATTGTTCACCCCCTCGTGAACCTGAGCAGGGGATCGGGGGCGCAATGCACGCCGCATTCGGAGCGCTCGAGCGGCCTCGGCTCCGACGCAGCGGGGCTTGCCACCCTAGAAACAGCCCGTCGTTGATTGACAGGCTACCACAGTTCGACTCGACCGAGACCCGGAAGCAACAACGCCGCGTCCAGGATATCGAAGCCGATGCTCAAGCCGAGAATGTTCAACTCCACGCCCTCCTCTTTGGCCAGCAGCAATCCGAACAGTCCGAACACGGAAAGCTGATAGCCAGTGCCGCTGGGGGCCGCTCCGACCACGCCGGCATCGAGCAGATAATCCTTGCCAATGGCGGTCACCGGCATCACCGCCCGCAGCGCCGGCACCTCCCTCACTACGTGGGCGACGAAACTGTTGCTGTTCGGCCCGGGCCAAAGCGTATATCGACCGGCAAGCGGGTAGGCAGCCACCACCGATTCGACCTGCGCAATGGCTGCAGAGGCCGCTGCGCCCCGCAGCTCGCCGATGACCTCCGGCCGGTTGCCGTACCAGTGGCGGTCCGGGACATCCCAGCGCGATACCACTGCCGATTGTCCCCGCCTGGCGCGCCAGCCGTTGACCTGATGCACCCGGTAACGCCATGCATGCTCCTGCTTGGTGGCTATCCAGGTGTGCACCGCAAAGACACCCCGCCACCTGAACGCTCGCGCCGCGTACACCTGCACGACAGCCTCCGGTGTGACGGCGGGTTCCGGGGCCAGACCGGCACTGTGGCGCAACGCCTTGTGCCATGGCGCGTTCACCTTTACCTCGCCGCTAATCCACAACCATGCGGGGCCGGCCAACAGCAGCGCCGGAAAACACAAGGATGTGAAGAGGAATTTCATGGCTTGCACAATAATACTACGCCACCGCCGCGGTGGGGTTCACTCGGCGCCACCGGATCGGCCCGCGGCAAGCAGCCACCGCGCCAGGGCCGGCAGAACCAGGATGGCCCCCAGCATGTTCATGACGAACATGAAGGTCAGCAGGATCCCCATGTCGGCCTGGAACTGCAGCGGGGAAAAGATCCATGTGGCCACGCCGACCGCCAATGCACAGCCGGTGAAGATGACGCTGAATCCCGAGATGGCCAGGGTCGTGAAATAGGCGTCCAGCAGGCTCTTGCCCTCCTGCAGCAGGCTTTGGAAACGTGCAAATATATAGATCCCGTAGTCAACCCCAATGCCCACCCCCAGCGCCACCACCGGCAGGGTGTTCACCTTGAGGCCGATCTGCAGCAGGTTCATCAATGCGTAGGCGAGCAGCGACACCAGGGCCAGCGGCAGGACGATACACAAGGTGCCGCCCACGCTGCGGAAGGACAGCAGGCATAACAGAACGACGGCGCTGAAGACATACATCAGCATCGGAAACTGGGCCGCCGAAACCGCCTCGTTGGTCGCCGCCATGACACCCACATTGCTGCCGGCGAGACGATAACTCACCGTGTTATCCGGGCGGGCAGACTCATAGCGCTTCACCTCGGCCACGATACGTTCGATAGTTTCCGCTTTGTGATCGGTCGTGAACAACAGCACGGGCATTACGCTGCAGTCCTTGTTCAGCAAGCCGCTGCTGGTGTCGACCGGGCTGGTGGCCTGGACCAGGGCATGCTGATTGCGCGGTAGGACCCGCCACTTCAGGCTGCCTTCATTCCAGCCTGCGTTGATGAACTTGGCTATGCGCGGCAGCGTCAGCGTCGACTTGACCCCCTCCACATTTGCCATCACCCAGGCGAACTCATCGATGTCGCGCATGATCGCGTAATCGATGCAACCTTCCGCCGCAGTCTCGACGAACACCGTGAGAACATCCACGCCGATGGAAAATTTACTCGTGATCACCTCGGTGTCCTTGTTGTATCGGGAATCCGGTCTCAATTCCGGCACCCCGTGGTGCAGGTCTCCGACTGCAACGTCGGTGCCCTTCCACAGACCCAGCAGCAGCAAGCCGCCGGTAACGGCGAGCACCCAGATCGAACCCCGCCGTCGCGCGACCGTCGAGAGGGCATGCCAGAACGGCGCCATGGCTTCCGCGCGGCGTTGCAGACGCCCGCGATAGGTGTTCATCTCCGGAAGGTACGAAATCAGAACCGGCAAGAGTATGAGGTTGGTGAAGATGATGGCCGCCACACCGAGACTCGCGGTGATCGCCATTTCACGAATAATGCCGATATCGATCAGCAGGATAGTGATGAATCCGATCGTATCACTGGCGAGGGCGACCGCGCCGGGCACCAGCAGGCGCCGGAAGGCCCCGCGTGCCGCCGCCTCCGGCCCGGCGCCAAGATACACTTCCGCCCGCACCGCGCTCAACATCTGCACACCGTGGCTCACTGCGATGGCAAACACCAGGAACGGCACCAGGATGGACATCGGATCCAGGCCGAAGCCCAGTACAGGCAGCAGGCCGAGCTGCCAGACCACCGCGAGCAGGGAGCACGCCAGGATTATCGCCGTCAGCCGTGAAGACGCGGCGTAGAGGTAGAGCAGTACTGCAGTGACGAGGAATGCGATCAAGAAGAACGCAACCACTCGCCCGCTGCCTTCGGTGATATCGCCCACCACCTTGGCGAACCCGATGATGTGTACGTCAACATGATCCTCGGCGGCGAACCGACTACGTATCTTGTGCTCCAGATCATGCGCGACCTCGGCGTAATCCAGCTTACGGCCGCTGTCGGGGTCGAATTCGAGCAGTTCCGCGCTGATGATGGCGCCGCTGAGGTCATTGGCCACCAGTCGCCCCACGATGTCCGCCTTGAGGACGTTTTCGCGGACTTTCCCCAGTCCCTCCGGGGTCGGCCTGAAGTCCGCAGGTACCACATTACCGCCGGCGATCCCGCCGACCACCACCTCGGTAAAGCGAACGTTGGGAGTGAACAGCGACATGACCCGGCTGCGATCTACACCCGACAGAAAGAACACTTCATCAGTGACCTGCTTCAGCGTCTCGAAGAACTCGGCGCTGAATATGTCGCCCTGCCGCGATATCAGAGCGATGACGATGCGATTGGCACCTCCGAACTCCTGGCGGTACTTCATGAAGGTATGCATGTAGGGATGTTCCAGCGGCAGCAGCTTGGCAAAGCCCGCGTCCATACGTAACTGGGTGGCGAACCAGACCATAATCAGGGTGACCAGCGCGAACATGGCCATCACCAACCGCCGACGGCTGAATACCAGGGACTCGAGACGGTGGATCGCGGCGCTGTCGTGCAGCACCACCATTACCTGGTTCCCGTATCGAATACGGTCGCCCGAGGCACCACGCGGGATCCACCCTCACCCACCAGCAACAGATCACCGTTATCGAGCGCGGTAAGCGCTGAATTAGCGGCCCGTTGCTGCGGCCGGAGCCGGAAGCTGCGACCCCCATCGCGGGAAACCAGCAGCGCGCCGGCATGGCCGACTATTGCCAGCTCCTTGTCGGACACAGCCAGCCCGTCCGACAGCGTTGCCGACGTGGACGTCTCCAGTCGTTCCCAGCTCTGGCCCGCATCACTGGAATGAAACAGGCGCCCCTGCAGTCCGAATGCCAGCAGGCGGTCGCCGCCCGGACTCAGCAGGCCGAAGAAAGACCCGTCGTAGGCGGAGGGTAGTCGCCGCCAGGTTGCGCCCGCGTCGTCGGAACGATAGAGGGCACCGGCCTCGGCGGCCATGTACCAGCGACCGTTCTCCGCGCGCATGATGCGGTTGAGATGGAGGTCGTCGCTGGAAAGTTCGGCGTAGTCTCCGCCTCCCCCGGGCGGGCCGGTCTCGAGCACCCGTTCAGTCCAGGTCTCGCCGCCGTCCCGGGACTCCAGGTACAAGCCGTAGGCCCCCACGGCCACGGCCCGGTTGGCATCGACCACCATGACGTCCAGCAGCGGGCGCTCCTGTCCGGGATCGAAAAAGACCCGCTGCCAGCTGCCGCCCCCGTCCCGGGTTCGCAGGATCACCGCGTCGTGGCCGACCGCAAGCCCGGTACTCGCGTCGAGAAAATCCACTGCCGTCAACGTCGCGCGGGTGGGCACCGGTATCTGTTTCCAGTTGACTGAACCGCCGGGAGAGAGCAGGACATGGCCTCGTTCGCCAACGGCGATAATACGTTCGCCGGCGCGGGCGACGTCCAGCAGCAGCGAGCGCGCTGCGTGAGGCAGCAGCAATGATTGCTTCGCCGTGACGTGGCTGTCGGCAAGACCCGCCATGCACCAGCAGGCCAAGACCATCAGGGCCAAACCTACCTGGCGATGGTCCGTCGCGAGCACGGCGGTAAGGCGGTCGTCTGTTCGTCGTCGCGGGGTATCGGAACCCAGGTGACGATCTCGACCTCGCAGTTGCGACTAGCGGCGGCCGGCGCGCCGCAAGGCGCCAGTGCCAAAGTCCTGCGCGCCCAGCGCCGCGGTGAAGTCAAAGGTGAAGGGTTCCTCGTTATTGAGACCGAACGCCAGATACCGGCCCGACTGCAGGTCGAAATGCACCTCCACGGTGGTCCACAGCGTTGGCAGCTCGAAATAATTGATGACGTGGCCTTCCGATACGCGCCACAGCTCATCGCGGTTGTCGTATTGATCCACCAAAAGAATTTGCCAGGAATCTTCATCGATGTAAAAGGTACGGCGTTTATATATGTGCCGCGTACCCTCCTTGAGGGTCGCCTCTACGACCCATACCCGGTGGAGTTCATAACGCAGGTTATCAGGGTTCATATGGAGCGGTTGCAGGATGTCTGAATAGTTCAGTCCACCGCTATGCAGCTTGTAGCTGTTGTAGGGAACAAACATCTCCCTCTTGCCGACCAGCTTCCAGTCATAGCGCTCTGGACTGCCGTTGAACATGTCCAGTTGATCGCTGGTGCGCAGGCCGTCGGTGGCGGTACCCGGATTGTCGAAGGCGACATTGGGTGCTCTGCGGACCCGCCTTTGGCCCGGATTGTAGAGCCAGGCGATACGATGCTGCTTGGCCTGGTTCAGCGTCTCGTGGACGAGCAGCACCTGGCCGACCAGCCGCGCGGGCGCGGTGACCCGTTGCTTGAACATGAGGATGATGTTGTTGAGGCCCTCCTCGGTGGCGCCGGGCTGGCTGTAGGGGATGTATATCTCTTCGTTCAACATCACCATGGTGTACTTGCCACTGCGGGTCACCGGCGCCTGGCCGATGATGCGACGAAGACGTTCGCCTCGGTAGCGGAGGATGTGATTCCAGATCACCTCCAGACCGTTGCTGGGGATCGGAAACGGTATCCCTATCGCCGCGCCGGCAACGCCGTTACCGCCCTCGTTCAATCTTGCCGTAGTCGCCACCTTGCTGGTGGCGTCGTAGATCCGCTGCGGGGCCGCTGCCGAGCGTCGCGTGGGGTAAATGTTCAACTTGTATGTATCGCCGTACTTCTCCAGCAACGCCCGATGGCCGGCAGACAGTTTGTCCGCGTACTGGCCCATGTTGTCGCGGCTAATAGTGAATAGGACCGGGTCCGCAGCAAACGGGTCGGGGTGATGGCCGCCTGACTGGAAGCCCTCGGGTGGGCGGGTAATGCCGCCCTCCCAGGCCGGTATCGTCCCATCTGCATTGCCGGCTCTTTCCCCACCCAGGGGGGTGAGATCATTGCCCAGGCGCTCGGCCTCTTGTGCGCTGACGTCAGCCTGCGACTGAGAAGTCACCAGGAGCATGGCGAGCACCGCACCACAGTTGCGAATTCTCGTCGCTTTCATTTGTTCGTCTCCCACCACCTACCTGGAGTACTTGATATTGAAGGAGATGAAATCCCGGTCATTGAGAAGGTTGAAACGACCGGCGCCGAAGAAACTGGTGTATCGCACCTCCGCCGTCCATTCATTACGGAGATTGGCACCCAGGGCGAGCGACAGCGCCTTGCGGCCCTCCAGGAAGTTGCCGCCGGGTCCGGGACTGTTGCCGCTGAAATCATGACGGAATGCGAACGACGGCAACAGGGCTACCGGACCGATGGCGTTGTTGTAGATCAGGCGGCCACGGATCTGGTAGCCGGCCGAAGTCGCATCGGCGAAGCTGCTCGCCAGTTCAGTCGCCGGTTGTACACCGGCCAGCGTCGCGATGGGATTACCGGAAGTGTAGGTGCCGGCCGACTCCATCCGCAGTTCGCCCTTGTCCGGCATGCTGTGGACGTGGGTGAACCCCAACTCCGCCACCAGACCGAGCTGGTCTGCACCCATCAGGTTGGCATACACCCCGGTGGCGGTGACCTGAAACTGCGTCACGTCACGCCGGATAAATCCCGGTACCACGGTGTCGAACCCCACCCCGCCGGGCGCCACCTGGTTCTGCTGGGCGAAGAACACGCCGGCCGGATTCCCGGTCGCCGACAGCGGTGACAAGGCGGCGAACAACAATTCGACATCGTCGACCTGCAGCGGTACATCCAGCTTGTGCGACAACTCGCCCTGCAGCGCCCAACCCGTGGTGCCCAGCTGGGTGTTGAAACTGGCGCCGAGGAGCTTGATGTCCTCCGGAAATTCCACGAAGTATTGAGCGCTGGCCGCATAGTTGCCGCTGGCCAGGGCGCCCAGTGAGCCGGTACGGGCGCTGATAATGGGCAGCCGGCTATGATAGTTGACATAGTAGAATCCGAGTTCGGTATCGTGGAACTGGGGCACGTAGAGACGGTAGGCCAGCCCGAACTGTCCGCTATCACTGGGTTCCACATCCTCGCCCCGGGGCACCGCAGGGCCGATGGGTACATTGACCGGGGCCCCGACGGGTACGATGTCGGGAATGGCGCCGAAGCCCAGCATCAGCTTGTTACCGCCGTCGGTGGCGAAGTCGTTAGTGCTGAAATATGACCCGGAAGGCTCCGGGTCGGTGTCGTCCCAGGCAAACTGGTAGAACCCCTCTATCGTATTGCTCTCGTTGATGTCGACACTGCCCCAGGCCATGGGAACCGGCAGCAGGGCGTCGCGCAACTCGGCGCCGGGCACGCGGATCGCCGGCACGTCGATGGGGTTGATGACGTTGATGCCGTTCTGGATAAAGGTGCTCTCACCCCAGCTCACCACCTGGTTGCCCAGGCGCAATTCTGCCGGTGCACTGCCCAGGTTCAACGACCCATAAACATAGGCATCCAGTAGTTTCAGGTCACTGCCGACCAGCTTCTTGGCGTCGTCGGTCAGGTCTATCTTCTCCCGGTCTCCGTCCTCGTTCTCGAAATCATAGAATGCCCGCGCACGGACAAACGCACCATAGCCTGAGGCATGATCGATTCCCAGTTCAAACACTGCGGTCAGGATGTTACTGACGAGGCCTTTGTCGTAGTTCAGATTTCCATCGTCGCCGTTGACAGAGAATGCCGTTCCTCCGAGCGACCCCGGCGGCGCCGACCCATTAGGCTGGGTGGTGGAGGTTACGCCAAGAATACCCGTGTCGCGGCCTTCAACCCGCCAAGACGTGCCGTACGAGAGTGTGGTATCGAAGCTGCCGGTAACATCGCCGGAGGCGAACTGTGCCGCAGGGACCGGTGCGGCGACGCTCAAGGCAAGTGCCGTTGCCAGGACGGCGTGCCGCCGACACCGAGCACGAACTGACTGTGGGCGTATTAGCATGTGTTCCCCCGAAAGGAAGGTGGTGACGGTCGCGACGGGACAACGCGATACCAGGTCCGGGGTATGGACCGAATTGGTGAGGATTTGGTGGCAATAGCGTAACGCCGGCACTCGCAAATGGTTTACCTCTTCTTGTTATCCCGTCACATCAATGTTCAGGTCAACTGTTGTTCGGTATGCACCAACATGATTCCCGGCTACGCTCAACCGGCGCCGAGTTCAGGAGCAACTCAGCTCACCCTGAGAACCTTGTCCTTATAAAGGGCGTTTGTCAAGCTACGAAGCCCATCGGGTCAGCCGGAACGCTGATTTTCGCCGCTCCGGTTGGCCACACCGCCATTACTCAGGTCTGCAAGCTGCGCTCCAAGCTGCCGCTTGATGCCGGCTGTAAATGCCATCGACAGATGGCCGACACCGTCGACGGGAATATTGTCGGCCCAGGCCAGGACAGCGCTGTCCTGCGGTACAACAATGTTGTCATGACGGCTGTACAGGTTCCTGGTCGGCACCAGATCGGTGTGCTTCTCTTCTTTTTCCAGCGTCGTCAGCCACGCGTTCCCACGCCGCATCTGACTTACGCTGTGCCCCGGCAGCAGTCCGGCCAGCGCAGTGCCATGGTGCGGTGACCCAAGCGTGATCATCCCGGCGACACGGCGCGCGCCCACACTCCGCAGGTAGGCGCGGCACACCAGGCCGCCCATGCTGTGGGCCACCAGAATCACCCGGTCGCTTTCGCTGGCGGTGCAGATCTGCTCGATGCGGTGATTCAGCTGCATCGACATGTGGTCCAGGTCGGCGAACACGGGCTCCAGGTTCACCGTGTACAGGTTCGATATCCCCCTGTCGGACAGCCAGCGTTTCACGCTCCACCAGAAACCGCCATTACTGAAGAACCCGTGCACCAGCAACACCGGCATGCCGTGGCGGCTGGCCGGTGGCGGATCCGGACGATCCAGCCACGGTGCAAGGGGATGCAGAACAAAGAAGAGTTTCGTGACTGACCACAATTCCTCGCCAACCAGACGACACAAGCCCCCTGGCCCCAGTGACCGCGGCGCAGATTCCCGGCCGCGCAGCAGGTAGGACAAGGCAAAGCTGCCGAGCACCACCAGCCACCTCCCTGCGACCGCGAGCCCGATCGCCACTGCCACGGCGGCAGGCAACCATAACTCACCCCAGTGGTACGCGATCACAGTGACGCCGATGAGTTCGGCGGCAAAACCAAGCAACAAGTGCCGCGAGACACCGGACACCCTGACCCATGCTCCGCCCGCGCCGCCGGAAGACATCGACCGGTCAGGGCGTTTGTACAGGGTTGAGGAGGTGGTCAGCCATGGTTGCCTGCGGGCTACTCTTTGTTGAAATGCGCCGATCGTTTTGCCACGAACGCCGCGACCCCCTCCGCGAAGTCCGCCTCGACCGCGCATTCCGTGAAACTTCGCTGCTCCGCGGCCAGCTGCTCGGTAAGACCGCGCTCCAGGCTCTTATTGATCAGTTGCTTGCTGCGCGCCAGTGCCCGGCCAGGTCCCGTCGCCACACGGTGCGCCCACTCGGCCGCCGCGGCGCCTAGCTCCGCCTGCGGGACGACTCGGTTTATCAACCCGATCCGCAGTGCCTCCTGCGCACCGAAACGCTCCCCGAGCAGGGTCAGCTCCATGGCCTTCTTAATTCCTGCATGGCGCGCCAACCCGTAGGTCGCTCCGCCATCCGGCGATACCCCGATATCCCGGTAGGCGAGCACGAACCTGCTGTTCTCCGCCGCAAGCACCAGATCGCATCCCAGCATCAGGCTGAATCCAAACCCCGCCACGGCGCCGTGAACCTGTGCGATGACCGGTTGCGGCATCCGCCGCAGAAGCAGAGCCACGCCATGCACGTGCTCGAAGATAGGCCGCAGCAACGCCGTGTCTCCGGCCTCGAGGCGCGGCAACAGCCGCCTGAAATGGACGATGTCTCCGCCGGCCATAAAGGCATCACCCGCTCCGCGAATAACAACGCAGCGCAGTTTGGCGGTGCCCGCCATGGTCCGCAGACCCTCGTGCAGCGCGCCGGCCATCTCCTCATCGAGCGCATTCAGGACTTCGGGGCGGTTGAGTGTCAGTATCCCCACGCGGTCCGAAGTTTCCATCACTACGCTGCTCATGGGCGCATTATGCCCCGAACGCCACCGCAGGCCCATGCGCCCGTCACAGCGACCGGGCCGACCGGGACCGGCGGGGCGCAGGGACCGCCGCAGACATCGCCAGCGTGTCGGGACAGACCGCCGTGGTGATTCTTGACTAAATTACTCTGTTATTCTACAGTTTTGGATCTCAAGGCAGCAGACGACCTGCAGACAACATGACCGCGCCTACGATCAACGACATCAAGGAGGCGTTCAGCTTGCTCACGGACTGGGAAGACCGCTACCGCTTCCTGATCGAGCTGGGCGAACAGCTTGCGCCGCTGGACGCCACGCAGCGCTGTGAAGCCAACCGCGTAACCGGTTGCCTGAGCAAGGTATGGATCATCGCCCGGCCCGCCGCCGATGATCCGGGCCGGCTCGAATTCCTGGGCGACAGCGACACCAGCACCATCAAGGGACTGGTCGCTGTGCTCATTGCGATCTACTCAGGCAACAGCCCGGAAAGCATCGCCGACCTCGACCCTGACAGCGTCTTTGAAACCCTGGGCCTGCACGACCATCTAAGTCCGAACCGCCATGTGGGTGTGTATGCAATGGTGGAACGGATCAGGACCCTCGTCCGCCCATATCTTGCATCGCCAACCGTTGCGCGCGGCACCGCCGCAGGTCGGCTGAACCCCGGCATCACCTCCCTGACCTGACCCCGGGACCGCTGCTGCCTCAACCGGCAGCGCCGGACCGCTGCGACAGAACGGCGTCGGCGCAGTGTATGTAGGCGCGCCGCGAGAATATCAGCTGCCACCGCCTGCCGCCCAGTTGCCCCCACAGGAAGGCGGCACGGATCCCCGCCAGCAGCGCGGTTCGTACCTTGTCGACGATCACTGTGCTGGCGAGGTGGCCCTGCTCCCCCTGAACGATTATGCGCGGTTTCAGTGTGCTGATGGTGTCCTTGTAAATCGCCGCCAGCTCGGCGCAGGTCCGGTTGCCGGTAGCCGCCTGGTCCCCACTTTCCGTCAAGGAAGCGTTTATTTCGGCGATGCGGTCGCTGACCTCCTGCATCATCTCCGGTTGACGCCGCAGCCTGCCCTGAAGTTGGGCCAGGGCGAGCACATAGCGCACGATCTCGAAGTCGCGGCTCTGCGCCCTGGCCATGAATTTATCGCGCACCGCGCGCAGCCCCATTCGTACACCGTCGATTCCACCGAAAACCGACAAGGTATTGATGGCATCAGTAATGAAGATGCTGCGTACGCTGGCGTTGAACGCAACCTCGTCCTCATATCCGCGCCGGGCAAGCTGCTGTGCCAGGATTGCCGCCTGGAACATACCGGCCAGGGCCAGCGTACGGTCGCGGTCGTTGTCATTCAGTGCCATTGCGTCACAACGGTTCCGGCATGCGCTCCATGAGATAACACAGGCAGTCCATTCGGATTATATCTTCATCCGTGGTAAGCATCGCCGGCATGACGCGCCTGGTGAGGCGCAGTTCATCGCCGTGCACTGCGAAATACTCGTCGGCATGTCTACTGCCATCTGATTCCCTGACATCCAGGCAAATGCTGTCGACGCCCGGCCGCAGTTTCGCCAGGCAGGTTCCGGGCTCCAGCTCCTGGAAGTTGTAACGGTCGATCTCGGAATGGAAGCGCAGGTCCACGTCTGCATCGCTGAAGCCGAATGAACGTTCCCAGGGCACTTTCACTACCGCCACGGTATGAAACAAGGACAGATGCTCGTCGTTGTCGGCAGTTTCGAGGCGGTCAAGATGCAGACACGTTTCCAGGTAATCGGCCACGTGAAGGGTGCCCTCGTCCTGCCCGGATATGCCGGCTTCCACGGTGACCGCGGGCGCAATCCGGGCGAAGGCATAGGTGCACGTTGTGTCGGGGCAGGTGGCATAGACCACGATGTGGGAGAACTGCCGCGCCAGGGCCAGGTGCGCAGGCGTTCGCTGTGCGATGATCGTATAGCGCGGATTGCGGCCGGTATTGTTGTGGATATCGATAGCGGCGAATACCCCTCGCGCCCGCATCCGCTGCAGCACTTCCCGCGTCATCTCGTGTTCCTGGTCACGGCCGCTGCACCATATCCGGTTGTAGTCGGGCTGACCCGGCAGGTAGCGCTGGCAATAACGCGCCGCCGCCACGTTGCCGATGAACAGCGTAAGTGCACGCGGCAGCGGCCGCCCGGCCCGACGCCGCAGCATTTCCTGCACCGCCAGCAGTCCGGTTATCTCGTTGCCATGCAGCAGTATGGAGACAAACAGCGGCGGTTCTTGAGCGCCGGGTAGATGGACGAGAGTCGGCTCTCTCAAGATCCGGTGCAGGTCCCGGGCCTCGCAATCCGCAAACTCCGGCGGCAGGTCGTGGCGGATCGTCAGCATTTACAGTCCCCACTCGCTGACTGGTCTGCCGGCCTCCTGGTTGTCCCAGTATGCGGCCGTCAACTGACGCATGTCACTGCCATGGCGGGCCACGAACGCGCGCTGCCACTCGGACCCTGTTCGACCTCGTTCAATTCGTGCCGCCATGATGTTCAGGTAATGCTGGGCCTGGCCGGATTCAAGGCCCAGGTCGGCGAGGCCCTGCTCCGCCAGCGGCAGCAGGTGTTCCAGCAGCAACTCCCGTGCCGCGACACACCGCCCATCGAGCCATTGCATGCTGGCACCCAGCCCCTCCCGGGCGGCGCGATAGAAGTTCTCCCTGGCCACCGGGAATGCGAGCCGGTCGCGGAAATCGGCCTGGCCTTGCACCAGGCCGTGCACCAGGCCGAAAAAGAAAGCCGCATTGACCACGATATCAACGATACTGGGCCCGGCGGGCACCACCCGGTGTTCGATGCGCAGATGGGGCGGCCCGCCCCGAGTAATGCCGATCAGCGGTCGGTTCCAGCGCCATATGGTTCCGTTGTGTAGTCGCAGGTGATGGAAGGTGCTCGGTTCCGAATCACTGATCACCGGCAGCAGCGCGGGAAATCTCTCCAGGTTCTGCTCGAACAACTCCATCAATGATCCGGCCAGATAGCCGTCGCCGAAGGACACCCGCGCCGGAAACCGGCTGGCCCCGGTCGCCGCGGGGTTGGTGTTGACGGCCTGCTCGAACAGCGGGATCCGGGTCTCCGCCCAGAGGTCCCGGCCGAACAGAAAAGGTGAATTTCCGCTGGCCGCTACCATGGCCGCAGACGCTGCCTGGGCCGCGTCGTAGTAGTCGGCGGCGACTCCCTCCCCCACCTGCAGATGTATCTGCAAAGAGGTGGCGGCGGATTCCAGCATGACATCGCGGTGCTTCAACTGCAGGTGTTGACGACCGCGGATGTCCAGCATCAGTGGCACGTTATTGCGCATGCGGAGGATCTGCTCGTTCAGGGCGCGAAAGCGGGCCCGGTCCGACATGTTTTCCGTGCACAGTTCGGCATGCGCCACCGTCGGAAGTATTCCGACCATAATAAGACGCATGCCCATGGTGGCAGCGACCGCCTGGGCGTGGGACCAGCTACGGCGCAGCGATTCCTCGACTCTTCCCAGGACTTCACCCACCAGCGGCTGCGGGGTGGTGTTCAGCTCCACATTGAAGCGCGCGAGTTCCGGCACCACCAACTCGTCGCGCAGCCGGGCCAGGAACTCCTCGTTACGCGGTGCCGGCGACCATTCCTCGTCCACCAGCCAGCTTTCCAGCTCGAACCCGGCCGTGGGTTCCGCATCAACGAACAGGCCGGCCGCAAATGCTGCCCGCAACGATTCCGTTTCCGCCCGCAGTGTGTCGTTGAAACGTCTGAAGTCCGCTGCCGAAAAACGCTCTTCCTGGATCTCCTCACCCATGATCCGTGTTCCCTAGCACAGTTCGAGTACCCGGCCGTAGAACGCGGTTTCGCGGGTCAAGGCATCGATATTGGTTTCGCTGGCGCGGAATCCGTGACCTTCGTTTTCGTACTCCACGTACTCGTGCTCGACCCCGTTGGCACGCAAGGCGGCCACCAGTTCCTCCGCCACCGAGGGCGGTACGACCTTGTCCTGCCGGCCCTGGAAGATAATCATGGGACTACGTGCCCGAAACATGTAGTTGATGGGGGAACGCCGGTGGAACGCGCTGTCTTCCGTCGCCGCGGTGCGCGGATCGAATACCTCCCCGATCAGTCGATCGGTGTAATGGGACTCGAACTTGTGCGTCGACTCGGTCAGCGTCACCAGGTTGCCGATGCCGAAATAGCAGGCGCCGGCCGAAAAGTAATCGGGATACTCCGTCAACACCCTCAGCACTGCATAGCCCCCGGCGCTGCGACCGCGTATGCACACCCGGCTGCGATCGATCAGACCGCGGTTATATAGGAAATCAATGCCGTCTACGATGTCCGAGGCATCGAACTCCCCCCAGTGTCCGAGCAGAGATTGACGAAATCGGCGTCCGTGTCCCGTGCTGCCACGATGGTTCACATCCAGCACCGCGAATCCGATGCCGGTCCAGTACTGCCTGGCAAGGTCCAGGCTACGCACGGCACGCGACGTGGGGCCGCCATGCACCATGATCATCAACGGTGGGCGTGTGCCGTGTGGACCCAGGTAAGCGGAGTTCTTAGGGCCATAGAAGTAGGCGTGCGACTGCGCGCCGTCCCGGGTCGGATAAGTGATCGGCTCCGCCACGCTTACATCGGCGCGGCCCAGCGCCGGCGGCATGCGTTTTATGCACTCCCATGCCGCCCGCCCCGGCTGGCAGCGCATCAGGGCCGGCGGTTCATACAGGGAGTGGGCCACCACCAGGGCACCGCCCGTGCCCTCGACCTCGCTCAATTGGGCGAAACCCATAAAGCCGTGCGGGGTCTGCAACCGTTGCGCCCCGCTCGCCAGATCGATGCGGACGACTTCGTCGCCGGCCGCCGTGGTCCTCACCGCCAGCACTGCGCGGTCCGCGACGGGTACGAAGCGACTCTCCCCGAATACCCAATGCGGAGCGCCGTATTCGGCCTCGTCGCAGGTCAGCCGACGCACGCGGCCACGGCGCAACAGGTAGAGGTTCCAGAAATCATCGCAGGGATCAGCCACGGTGTCGCTGTCCAGCGCAAACAGCAGCTCGTCCCGTGAGGTGAAGCGCACCTGGCAAACGGACATGCCGGCGCCCCCGGCGACTTCGCGGATATGGGTCAGTCTCAAATCCGCGCCGCCGTCCCGTTGCGCCAGCATCAGCACGGACTGGTCCCAGGGCATGTACGGGTGATCCCATTGCAGCCACGCGAACTGCGCGCCGTCGGGGGAAATCGCGGGACTGGCATAGAAATCCGCGCCCTCCACAAGTCTGCGGACGGGTTGTGGGCTGCGCGCCTTGAGATCGACGACGCCGAGAAAGTTCCTGTTCTCCCGGTCGCCGGCGGTCTGCTCGGCCACGCAGACGAGATGACGTCCATCGGGACTGACATGCAGATCGCTAACCATGGTGACGGCGCCGGACTCCACCTGCGTCACTGGCGAGGGGCGGCTGTTCGGCCTCAACTGCTGCCTATAGAGCAGCGAATCACCGTAGTTCGAGAAATAAACAAAGCCATTGGCAAGAACGAAACACCGGCCGCCGTACTCGTGCACCCGGGTTCGCAGATTGAATCCGGCCGGGGTTTGACAATGCTCTTCGCCTCGATGGTTCCGGCACATCAACACCTGTCTTCCCTGCTCACTGGAGCGGGACTCGATCCAGTAGATGTTGCCCCGGTAACTGACCGGATACATCGGGGGCGACGGCCGCTCGAACATAGCGCGCAGGTCGAGCGGGCTTCGCCAGGTTCCGTAGCGGGCGACATGCGCCAAGGGCAGCGATCCTCAATGCTAAAATCGCGTAAGCTACACGATAAACTGGCCTGACGCGAATCACCACGGCGATGTCCGCCCTGACCACATTCCTGCGTTGTTGTACGGTCCTTTACGTCGATGCCGGCGCGATCGAGCGGCTGCGTCGGGCCGCTGCGGGTGTAGCGGACTGGGAACCCCTGGCTGAAGTGGCGGAACGCCACGGTCTCGCCCCGCTCGTCTATCAACACTGCAAAACCGCCGGATTGACACTGCCGGCCATGCAGACGACGCAACTGCGAGCGCTCACCCTGCGCCACCGGAATGCAGCGGCAACGCGACGTGATGTGTTGAGCGAAATACTGGGAGCACTGGAGAGGGAACATATCCAGGTGCTGCTGCTCAAGGGCGCCGCGCTGGCCCACATGGTGTACCCTGCGCCGGCGTTGCGGCCGATGCGGGACGTCGACCTGCTGGTGTCGCCCGCACACGCCGGGTCCGCACAGCAGGTCCTGCGGGAACTGGGTTTCAGCGCTCCGGACCAGCACGGTGGGTTCATGCACGATCATCACCATCTGCCCGGCGCCAGCCGCCAACAGAACGGGCTGATGATCAGTGTGGAGATTCATCACGATGCCCTGTCCGGTGATGTACCGGCATCAATACGAACTGACAATCTCACCGCACCGGTGCAGAAGTTCCAGCTCGGGGATCGTACAGCGCGGGCGCTGGGCCACGTGGATATGCTGCGCCACCTGTGCCACCACACCTTCGAACCCATCGCCGAGATTAAACTGGGATCCGTCGTCGACCTGGTCGCGTACGCAGACCGGTTTCGCGAAGACATCGACTGGGGCAGCGTGAATCGCGAATTCCCGTTCATACTCAATTCACTGCACTGCCTGCATTACATCGCGCCCTTGCCAACCGCCCTGGTGGCGAAAATCGGCCGTCCCGAAACGCCCGCGCCGCGCGGCCTGGGGGTGGGGCTGAAGCCGATCTCCCAGATCCTGCGCAGGGGCGCATCCCCCGGGCGGGCGGCACGGGAACTGCTGGACCCCTCCGACTGGTGGCTGCACGCGTACTACAACGTGGAACCCGGCCGCTCCCTGACGACGACGCGGTGGTTGCGGCACCCGGCCAGGGTCGGACATTGGCTGTGGCGCCGGCTGCGGGCGCACAGGCACAGCCGCCACGAAACGGGAGCGATCCGTTGATGCCAGCTTTTCAGTGGCAGGTCATCCTTGTATATTCTGCCTACGCAGCAACGCCTGATACAGACTCACGATAACAAGATGGCCGAGACAAGCATTCCTGTACCCAACCCTGAGTATCAGCTTGAAGAACTGGACAACGAGCTGCTGCTATACCATCCCGCTGAAACGAAAACCGTGTATATGAACGAAACCGCCTCGCTGGTTTGGCAGTTGTGCGACGGCGGGCGCAGCGTCGACGAGATTGTTGACTTATTGCAGGAGTCCTATCCCGAGGCGGGAGACGGACTGCGGGATGACGTGCAACGGACGCTGGATGTATTCGCGCAACACGGCGCCATCTCCTATCAGCAACGGTGAACCGTTGTCTGTGCGCATAGTGAGTTTCGCCGGTCGCAGTGTAGCGATCGAATACGACATACCTGAAGGCAGGGAGATCACTGATTTCCTCTACCACGACCTCACCCCCGCCGACTCGGCGGACCCGCATGTGACCTTCACCATCGGCCGTAAAGACGACCGGCAGTTCACCCTGTGGCGGGACGACGAACGGCTCTACCAGGGCGAGTCCAAGGCCAGCCTCGCCAACATCCTGGTCGGCGAAACCATTCATCACCTGACGGACAAGAGCGAGCACGGACTGACCTTACACGCCGCGGCTCTGTGCCGCGACGGTAGCGGGATTATCATGCCGGGCAAGAGCGGCGCCGGCAAGAGCTCATTGTGCACATGGCTGCTGGGCAGAGGATTCAGCTATCTTACCGATGAACTGGTATACATACCCGAGGGCTCCCTTTTCATCGAGGCCTTTACCCGGCCGATAAACATCAAGACGCACGGCATCGAGGCTGTCAGCGGCCACTTCGATTTCGACGCCAACAAGTCCGAGACCATGGCCAGCAGGCACGTTACCATGATACCGCATCGCTTGTTGAATCCACACACCGAAACCGGGCCGGTTCAACTGTCGCTGATCATCTTTCCGCATCATCAGGCCGGTGTCGAACTGGCCTTGCAGCGGCTCACCAAGGCCCAGGTTGGTCTCGCGCTGATGGAGTGCCTGGTCAACGCCCGCAACCTGAACGGTCACGGTTTCGGAGAGGCCACCCGCCTCGCCCGACAGGTGCCGGCATACGACCTCACCTACAGTCGATTCGACCAGCTTGCGGAACATCTGGATTCGATCCTGCCCTAGGCGTCGCGCCGGTCCCCGGGGATGCCCACCACCTTGCGAATCCCCCGCGTTCGCGACGCCGCCCGCTCAATGCGGCATAACGAGGCTGTCGCCCACCGCCACCTTGTTATCGGCAAAGAATCCGGCCGGGGCCTCAAGCGCCGCAATAAAGGCCTGCTGAGGCTGGTATACAGGATGCGTCCTGGAGGCCAGTTGATAAGGCTGCATGCGCAGTACTTCGCGGATGCGTCCGTCGTCACCAATGAACGCGATATCCAGCGGCGCGTGCACGTTGTGCATGTGAAACGCCGTTCGCACCGGGCGTGTAAAAAGGAACAGTATGGTCGAAGTCTCAATGGTGCGGGGGCAGATGTGCTGGTAGCCCGCAGCGCGTTCGCTCGCTTCGTCGGCGACGCGCGTGGCTATGCGTAGTTCGCCGCCAGCGGCGCGGAGTATGACAAGCTCCGCTTGTTTCATGGCGCTGAACTCCGCGGTATGCGGCTGACACTCGGCCGCGACGCCGGCCGCGGGGGCCGTCAGCAGGATGGCCAGCAACAGCGCGGCGCGATGGTGGCGGATCCCGATCACAGCGACCCCAACACGACCTCGCAGACGCGGTCTATCTGCGCTTCCTGCAACTCGGGGAATATCGGCAGTGACACGCATTCCGCGGCCGCCTGCTCGCTCACGGGGAGATCACCGGGTCGATAGCATAGTTCGCGATAAACCTCCTGCAGGTGCAGGGGGAGCGGATAGCACACCGAGCAACCTATCGCGGCGTCCAGCAGGCTCTGCCGCACATGGTCCCGGCGCGGCACCCGCACGGTGAAGAGATTGTAGACATGGCCGCCGTGCTCGGGAGCCCGGGGCGTGACCACGGCCGTGTCCTGCAGCCGCTCCATGTACGCCGCGGCCACCCGGCGTCGCCCTGCGATGGCTTCGTCGATTGTACGCAACTTGATGCGCAGCAGCGCTGCCTGAATCTCGTCCAGGCGGCTGTTGTACCCGATGGTGTCATGGACAAAGGGCGCGGTGGCACCGTGATTGCGCAGGTGCCTTACGCGCTCAGCCAGGTCATGATCATTGGTGGTGACCATCCCGCCGTCACCGTAACAGCCGAGCACCTTGGTTGGATAAAAACTGAAACACCCCAGTTCCCCCCAGGCGCCGACCCGCCTGCCGCGATGATCGGCCCCAAAGGCCTGTGCACAATCCTCGATGACCTTGACATCGCCGTCCTTCACGACTTTCATCAAGGCGGCAAGGTCCACCGGGCAGCCGAAAAGGTGAACCGGCAGGATGGCGCGGGTTCGGGGTGTTATGCGGGCGGCGATCTGATCTACGGCCAGATTGAAATCGCGTGGATCGATATCCACGAATACCGGCGTGGCCCCTACCAGAGTAACGACCTCGGCGCTGGCGAAAAACGTGTAGGGAGTGGTGATGACCTCATCCCCGGCTCCGATGCCCAAGGCCCGCAAGGACAACACCAGGGCGTCGGTGCCATTGGCGACCGCGATGGCGTGCGGCGCGCCCACGTAGTCTGCGAACTCCCGTTCGAATGCCTGTACATTGGGTCCCATGATGAAGGTCCCGTTTGCCCCGGTATCGCGGATGCTGCCGAGCCACTCCTCTTCCAGCCGTCGGAACTGAATGGTCAGATCGAGATACGGTACAGGTCTTCGGTCTATCTCAGGCATGCCTTGATTTTCTGCTGCACCTGTTCCGCGACTCGTAGCGCCTTGAGTCCCTCCCGGCCGTTCACCAGGGGCTCAGCACCGTTGCGCACCGTGGCGATGAAGTGTTCGAGTTCCGCGTCCAGCGGCGGCCTCGGCGTCACATCCACCGTTTCCGTCGCCAGGCCGGGAAACGCCTGGCCCGGGACCGGCTCGGTCCTGCGCACCACGTCGATCTGCTGGTCGATGAAGTTAAGGGCCTGATAACTGTCGCCGCTGAACACCCGAATGCGGCGGAATTTCTTGCTGGACACTCGGCTGGCGGTTACATTCGCCACCGTGTTGTTGGCAAACTCCAGGCGAGCGTTGGCGATGTCCACGTGATTCGTCAGCACCGCGGACCCCACCGCGGAAACATAGCTCAATTCCGATTTCACCAGCGACAATACGATATCGATATCATGAATCATCAGATCGGTGACGACGTCCACGTCGGTCGCCCGTTCCACAAAGGTGCCCAGGCGATGCACCTCGATGAAACGCGGGTCGGTGACACGGTCGGCCAGGGCCATGATGCCGGCATTGAAACGCTCAAGGTGCCCTATCAACAGCCTCACTTCGGACCGATCGGCGGCTTCCACGATCCGCTCCGCCTCCTCCACGCTGGGAGCAATGGGCTTCTCGAGCAGCATGTGCACCCCGGCGTCCAGATAAGGCATAGCCACCTCCGCGTGGACACTGGTGGGTACGGCGATACTTACCGCGTCTACGATATCAACCAGGGCATAGGAATCGGTGAATGCCGCACAGCCATGCTGCGCGGCGATACGCTCGGCGGCGCTCGCGTCTACGTCGGCCACGCCCACGAGCTCCACGTCCGGCATACTCGCGTAGATCTTGGCGTGAATACGGCCCAGATAGCCGACCCCGACCACACCGACGCGGAGCGGCGCGATCATGCAGAATTCGGCAGGGCAGTGCCGACAGGACTGAAGGCTGGGGTCAACTCGGCGACTCAGGGGACACGGTAAACGGGGGGCGCATTATAAACGAAGCCCCGCGGCCCAGCCTATGACTTACCGGCATTTTGCATGAATCAGCATGAATCCGGTCGCGCACTGATCACCGGAGGCCGATCGGACACCGGACTGCGCCGGCGCAAGTTGCGGGTGCTCGCCGCTATCACGACGTCGTGAAGCCGGGCCGGGCGGCCTTCGCGTCCCTGCGGCTGGATCTGGACGGTGACGCGTCCGTTGCTGCGGCATAGCGGCAAGCGGCAGTGCGCCCTGATCAACCATGGCGCCGGGGAGCACCGCGGGCGTGGCTTGAAACCAGGCGCCACGGCAGCCATGAAATGACGCGGCGCATCAAACCGGTGCTGCCCCGGGTCCACGGCGGGTGGTCTGTCCAGGTCAGCTCAATCCCGGGCCGGCCCCGCCAGCCGTATCCAGGTGCGTACAATGCCGGCAGGTACACACCGAAGGCATTGACTGGTACCCTGCGCATGACGCTAAGGCGTAACGGTATCCGCGTCTCTCGGATCGAGCCCGGCGCCCGGCACACCCGCTTCCGCGACAAGGCGCGCTAGCTGTTCGAGCGGCATGGTGACGCCACGGCCAGCCCCCGTCAGACGCACCGGGAAGTGGTCTCACATCGGCTGCCGCCCGCGCAGCGGCTGGGATATGCCCCGACGGCGCTGCTCGCGCGAGTCTTGTCCGCCCCCTGGAGGGTCCGAGCCCGCGCTGCCGCAGCAAGCGCTGCGCGCGGGTAACGACCCTCCCGGAAAAGGATGCTTACGGATCGTTTCCAGGACCGGCCGGTGGCGCGATCTGCCGGGCCATGACTCCGTCAACCGCTGCGCGCCCCGACCGTTTCATTGAACGGGGTATAAGGGAATCCAGTTATGGTGAGAACCGCCGAGTACATGATGTGTTGAAAGTCGCAAGCGCAACCATCGCGGTAGTGGCGCTGTTTTTACTTTGGCCCACATCGGCGGTCGCCGCCGGGCCCGGCGGACATGGCGGATGGCATCCGGGCGCGCGACCGCCACATCCGGGATTGTGGCGGCCTTTCAACCGATTCCATTACCCGCCATTCCCGATCTACCCCTTTTCATGGCGCGGGCCCATGATCTGGTATCCGCCGCCGTCTCCGTCCCCCTACTGGTTTGGCCAGCCCAGGCCCGGCTATGGCGGGCCACCGCCGGGCAGCACGCGTAAACGCTGTTACCACTATTTCGGCCAGCGCTATTGCGTCGGGAGTTCAACCGATGATGGCCCACCGGCCGCGGAACAGCCCGACCGGGAACCCGCATTCGGCACAGGTCCGCGGCTCTTCAATGGGAACTGAAAGAATGCAGAATACCGCGGGGCCGGCGCTGCGGGCAGTGCCGCAATCGGGCGCCGATCCCGACGGCGGCCAGCCATCGAACATGGATGAGTTTCTGGCAAGCGCGGAGCGGCGGGCGTATCGCATCGCGTGTTACGCGCTCAAGGACCAGGAGGCCGCCCTCGACGTAGTCCAGGACGCAATGCTGAAGCTGGTGGAAAAGTACAGCAACAAGCCGGTTACCGAATGGCCGGCGTTGTTCTTCACCATCCTCAATAACCGCATCACCGACCTGCGCCGCTGGCGACAACTGCGGGAGTCGGGGGGCAAGCTGATCTCCCTGTTCCGCGAACGTGGTGACGGCCGCGGGGAGGATGACCTGCTCGATGCGGGCTTGGGGGCGGATGCGCAGCCGGCGAACCAGCAGCCTTACGCCGCCGCGTTGGGGATCCAATTCCGCTTCCACATCGACGCCGCCCTGGCGCGATTATCGGACCGGCAGCGGAATGTGTTTCTGTTGCGGGAATGGCAGGGATTCAGCGTCGGCGATACAGCGAAGATACTGGGTTGTTCCGAGGGCAGCGTCAAGCAGCATCATTTTCGCGCGTTGCGCGCGCTGCGGGAACAGTTAGCTGAGGTATGGGAAGCATGACGGACATGGTATCGACTGAACAGGCTGACCGGCTGCGAGCCGGGCTGTACGACGATGAACCGGTAATCCCGCGGCAACTGCGATCAGCGATGCTGCGGACGGGACACCGAAGCCGGCAGGACGCTTGGAAACCGGTACTCGCCGAGATTGAAGCGCTGGCAGACTCCTCGACCGCGATCAACAACCAGTTGCGGCTGCGGCGACGGCAGGTACTCAGCGGACGGTGTCGGCCCCGACCCGGGCGGCTGCCACGGCTGGCGATGGCAGCGACTGCCGGTATCGCGCTGGTCATGGCGGCGACATTCATCCGCCCGCCGGCAGATCCGCCGGCGGTGAGGTTGACCGCCGCGCCGGCAAAGGCGTGGCGTGAGGTCCCGGACCTGGCCAACAACGTGGATTTTTATCACTGGATGGAAAACCGCTCCCTGATTCCGGCGGACCAGACGGGAACGTGAAGCGGCCTCCGGGGGTGACACTCGTATACCACAACATGATTTGGGCGCTCGCCGCCGGAGCGCTGTGCCTGATGTTATCGGGTGCCGTTCGCGCCGAAGCACCGACACCACAGCCGCTGCAGCCCGAGAAATGGCGCGAGCTGCCCCCGGAGCAGCGGCACGAAATGCGACAACGCTATCTGCGGAGCCTGCCTGACGCGGAACACAAGCGCCTGCGCAGCAGGGCCGAGCGCTTCAGGTCACTGCCCGAACCGCGCCAGCGTGAACTCTGCCAGGATTTCCGTGCCGAGCGAGGCTATCTGCCACCGGCGTGCCAGCAATTGCTCGAGCCCTGAATCCACAAGCTTCAACAGATCACGTTCGACACCAGGCCATCGGCGAGCTTGGGCTCGAACCAGGTAGACTTTGGCGGCATCACGCGTCCGGCATCCGCGACCGACATGAGGTCACCGATGGGTGTGGGAAACATAGCGAACGCCGCAGCCATCTCGCCGGAATCAACGCGGCGTTCCAGTTCGTGCAGACCGCGCCCGCCACCCACAAAGTCGATACGCGGATCGCGACGGGGATCGTGAATGCCCAGCAGCGGCTCCAGCAGCTGATGGGCAAGCAGGGCCACGTCCAGCCGCTCCACCGGGTCGGCCAGGGTCGCGGGATCGAGCCGGCAGTGCAGGCGGTACCACGTGCCTGCCATATAAAGACCAAACTCTCCGCGCTGGTGCGGACGCACCGGCGCGGTCTCCGGCTGCACCGAAAACGACCGCTCCAGGCGGCGCATAAATTCGTCGGCGCTCATGCCGGCAAGGTCGCGCACCACCCGATTGTAGTCAAGAATGCGTGCCTCGCTGGCAGGAAAAAGAACCACCAGAAAACGATGGGCGGGATGCAGTGGATCCTGCGCGTGGCGCGAGGCAACCCGGGCCGCGGCAGCCGATCTGTGGTGACCATCGGCGATGTAACAGACATCGAGGCTGGCGAATGCGGCCCGCACCTGCTGTATAGCTTCGTCCTCGTCCACCCGCCACAGGCTGTGGCGTACTTCTCCCAGCGGCAGTTCGTCGAAGTCCGGACCGGCCTGCTCCGCAAGTTCCACCACTGTGGCGGTGTCGGCGCGGGCGTCGTCATAGACGCACAGCACCGGGCCGGTCTGGGCGCCTAGTGCCTCCATGTGCAGCACTCTGTCGGTTTCCTTGTCAGGTCGGGTGTGCTCGTGCCTGCGCACCAGATTGGACAGATAATCCGACACCGCGGCGGTCGCCACCAATCCCAGTTGGGTATGGCCGGGGGCGCTCATCCTGTACAGGTAGAAGCTTTCACGCGGGTCACGCCGCAACGCGCCCTGTTCGATCATAAGCCGGAAATTCTCACCGCCCTTGTCGTAAACGGACTGGTCGTGGGGCGACACGCCGACCGGAAGGTCGATTTCGGGTTTGGAGATATGCAGGAAGCTCAGCGGCTGATCGGCAGCCACCTCGCGCGCCTCGGCCGAACTCAACACATCGTAGGGAGGAGACATCACCTCCGCCGCCAGTTCGGGTGGCGGACGAAGACCGCGGAATGGTTCTAGATGCAACATGTTGTGTTCATTCGATTTACACGAGCCGCGCATTCAATACGGAAACCAGACACAGGTCAAACTGCTGCGGCCGTAGGCGGGGCTGCTTGTGCTAAGGTTCACGGTTAGCGACAGTGTATGGAAGCTTTAGATATGAGGAGAAAGACTGCAAGATCCGGCGTCTGGCATGCATGCTGCTTTTGCCTTATCGCCTCGAGCGCCGCCTTCGCGGAACAGCATGAATCCGCGCGCGGAGATGACAGGTTCACCTTGACCGCGAAGCTCTGGCAGACCGGAGGCGACACCAGCTGGAACCACAATGCCTCGGCGCTGGATCCCCTGCTCGGCGACCCCAGTTCACAGCTGCGGTATCAGAACGTGGACAGCACGGTGCTGGAGATCCGCGGACGGACGCTGCTGCCGCACGGTTTCTTCGTGGAGCTGGGCGTCGGGGCCGGCAACATCGACGAAGGCACGCTGGTGGATGAGGACTTCCTGAGCGCTCAGGGCGCGCTGGCCTTCGGCGCCTCAGTGCCCGGCGAACATGCCTTTTCCAGCACCATCAGCGAAATAGACGGAGACGACCTGCACTTTTTCGACCTGGTGCTGGGGCTGGAGGTGTTCCGGTCCCGCGACCATCGCAGCAACTTGAGCCTGTTCGGCAGCTATCTGGACTGGAGCGAAAGTTATCGGGCCCAGGGTGTCCTGCAGACAACCTGCACGGTTCCCAACGCACTGTGCGCCCCCGCCGGGTTTACCGGATTTACCGGGCAGGACGTCATTGTCAACGAACTCCGCTGGCGCGCTGTGTTTCTCGGAGTCGACGGCACGCACAGCTTTACCAGCCGGTTCTCGGTCAACGCCAGGTTGAGCTTCTCGCCGTTGGCGGACCTGGACAATGAGGACGGACATCTGCTGCGGACCGACCTGCGTCAGGACCCGAGTTTCAGGATGGCAGGCACTGGCACGGCCTACAGCGCCGACCTCAGCGCCAGTTATCGCTTTTCGTCCCGGCTGGCGGCGCACCTCGGATACCGCTATTGGAAGATGCAGGTCAACGACGAAAGCGGCGGCTGGACCTCGTTTCCCAGAAACGGTCCGGCCTTCAGCGCCGAACTCAACCGCTTCGAAACCGAACGCCATGGATTCACCTTGGGACTGTCCTATCGATGGGGCGCGGGGGGCGACGGCGGTAACGAATCAAACGCACCATAGCCGCCCGGCACATTAGCCGCTAAGCCGCCCGGCGAAGCGCTTCGATGCGCTCATCCAGCGGTGGGTGGGACATCAGCAGGCCGCGCAGCCCCTGCTTTATCCGGCCGGAGATGCCAAACGCGGCGAGCTGGTCCGGCAGATGCGGTTGCGCCACGCTGCGTTTGAGCCGCTCCAGGGCAGCGATCATCTTTTCCCTTCCCGCCAGGCGGCTGCCCCCGGCGTCGGCGCGGAACTCCCGCTGGCGGCTGAAATACATGACGATAATGGATGCCAGTATGCCAAGCAGCAACTCAGCCACGATGGTCGTGATCCAGAATGCCGGCCCATGTCCCTCCTCGTTCCGGAAGACGACCCTGTCCACCACCTGGCCGACGACACGAGACAGAAAGATGACGAAGGTGTTGACCACCCCCTGGATGAGCGCCAGGGTCACCATGTCCCCGTTTGCCACATGGGACACTTCATGCCCGAGCACCGCCTCCGCCTCGTCCCTGCTCATGCTACGCAACAACCCGGTGCTGACCGCTACCAGGGCGGCGTCACGGCGCGCGCCGGTGGCGAAGGCATTGACATCCGGCGCATCGTAGATCGCCACCTCCGGTATGCCTATCCCTGCCGCCTGGGCCTGCCGCTGCACGGTTTCCAGCAGCCAGCGCTCACCGTCATTGACGGGCTGCTCGATTACCCTGGCGCCGGTGAAACGCTTCGCGGTCCACTTGGAAAGCGCCAGCGAGATGAAAGCCCCGCCCATCCCGAATGCCGCTGCGAAAACCAATAGGGACTGGTAGTTGAGTCCGTTCTGCTGCAGGTAGGGCTCCAGACCCAGGATGCGCATGGTCACGCTGAGCACCAGCAGAATAGATACATTGGTGGCCAGAAAGAGAAGGATTCGCTTCATGATGTCCTCGTGGCTTTGCTCCAACAGCCATAATATGTGGATCGACCAGGGCCAGTGCAAGCCGGCGGGGAAAAATTTTAGAATCGACGTTGATGAAAGACAGAATCGACCAGATCCGTCAGGTGCACGCCCGATTCATCCATGCCGTGGTGCAAGCGGTGGATGATCCCGATTTGCGCATCGAACTGGAACAAGCCCTCGCAATTGCCGAAGAAAACGGCTGGACCGACGCGGTCCACGCGGTGCGCCTGATCCTCGCGGGACGGCGCGACAGCGAGATGCTGTCCGGCCTCGATGAGGAGGACCACGCCATCATCTCCGGTATCCTGGAGGGCCTGCAGAACCCGGCGAACATGCCGGATCCCGCGGCGACGGCAGACCCCTCCTTCGCGGCCCCCGGTCTCGCCGGCATGATCATGCTCGCCGCCCGCGGCGATGTGCAGGGCCTGCAGGCGATTGCACTGATGGCCGAACAAATGAATGCCGCGGGCGGAGAAATGGCGCAGGTGGCTGCGAAGTTCCGAGCCTTGATCAACGGTGAGCGCGACGCGGACCAGCTCACCGCGCGTATGAGCAACCGCAGCCGCTCCCTTATCCTGTCGATCCTCGAAGAGCTCGGAAAGCTCGACGCGCACTGAGTGGCCGCGGCGCAATGGGACCGGACCCCAGGGCATGAGACGGCGCCAGCCCGCGGAGTGGGAACCGCAGCAGTGCGTGCTGCTGGCCTGGCCTCACCACGACTCGGACTGGGCCCCGCTGCTGGACGACGTCGAGGCGGAATACCTGGAACTCGTGGCGGCCATCCTGCCCAGGTCACCGGTCATGCTGTGCTGCCGCGATGAGCAACACGCCCGGCGCGTTCGCGGCCTGGCGGAGGGGCGCGGATTCGATCTCAACCGGGTGACGCTGAGCGTCGTGCCCTATAACGACACCTGGATCCGGGACTATGGGCCCCTGTCGGTGCTTCGGAACGGCGAACCGGAACTCGTTGATTTCGCCTTCAACGGCTGGGGAGGTCGCCACCAGGCGGCGCTCGATGATCGGGTCAGCGGCGCGCTGCACCGGGCCGGCGCGTTTGGCAGCCTGCCCATGTTCCGGTGCGATCGCGTGCTCGAAGGCGGTAGCATCGACTGCGACGGGCACGGGACTCTGCTCGCCACCTCCCGCTGCGTGCTCAACACCAACCGCGGCGCGGCCGCACTGCCGGTAATCATGGAGCGCGAACTGATGACATGGCTCGGCGCCGAACGCATACTGTGGCTGGACTGCGGCGAAATCGCCGGCGACGACACCGACGGACACATCGACATGCTGGCGCGGTTCTGCGATGAAGCGACAATTGTATTCAGCGCCTGCGAGGACGAGCGCGACGCCAATTTTGGACCCCTTCGGCAGATGCACCAGCAATTGAGCGAATTCCGCAGGGCCGACGGTGGAGTGTACCGGCTGGTGGCCCTGCCTCTGCCGCGGCCGCTCCGTGCTCCCGGGGGCCAACGGCTGCCGGCGAGCTATGCCAATTTCCTCATCGTCAATGGCGCGGTCATCGTACCCACCTACGCAGACCCGGGCGACGAGCGAGCCCTTGACATACTCAGGCAGTGTTTTCCCCGTTACGACGTATTCGCAACAAGGGCCAGGGCACTGATCAGCCAGGGCGGCGGTGTGCACTGCGCTACCATGCAGCTGGCCGCGCGGCCGAAACCCGGAACACAGGAAACTTCATGAACGACATGCTGAGACTCGCGATGGTGCAATGCCCCTGCGGCGATGACGCCGGCGGCAATCCCGAACGCGTCGCGGCGGCCATTCATGGCGCGGCGGCCCGCGGCGCCGACCTGGTGCTGCTGCCGGAACTGCACAACGGTCCCTATTTCTGCCAGACAGCGGACACAGAGCAGTTCGCTCTCGCCGAGCCGGTGCCGGGCCCCACCACCGAGCGCTTAGGCAGACTTGCCGCGAGCACCAGCATGGTCATCATCGGTTCCGTCTTCGAGCGCCGCATGGCCGGTATCTATCACAACACCGCGGTGGTGCTGGAGCGAAGCGGGAACCTCGCCGGCTGCTATCGCAAGATGCACATTCCCGACGACCCCGGCTACCACGAGAAGTTCTACTTCACGCCGGGCGACCAGGGCTTCCGCCCCATAGACACCTCCGTGGGAAGACTCGGTGTCATGGTGTGCTGGGACCAGTGGTTCCCGGAGGCGGCCCGCATCATGTCGCTTGCAGGCGCCGAACTGCTGCTCTATCCGACCGCCATCGGCTATGCCCCGGAGGACGACGAGGCGGAGCAAGGCCGGCAGCTGAACAGCTGGGTCACGATCCAGCGCGCCCATGCCATCGCCAATGGGCTCCCGGTGGCCGCCTGCAACCGCGTGGGGCATGAGGCGCATCCCGGGGGCCACACTCGCATCGAATTCTGGGGCAACAGTTTCGTGTGCGGTCCGCAGGGCGACATGCTGTGGCGCGCTGACGGCAGCAACGCCGTCACCGAGGTGGTGGAGGTCGACCGCTGCCGCAGCGAACGGGTCCGCAGCCTGTGGCCGTTTCTTCGCGACCGCCGGGTGGATGCCTATGCGGAAGTCCTGCAGCGGGTGGTGGACGAGCATGATTACTGAGAATACAGGGCGCGCCCTGGCCGCTGTCGGGTAATGAAATCGTCAGCATACCGCCACTGCCAGACGAGCCCGGCACCCGCGGGGTCCATGCCGGGGGCGACAAGGTGGCTCATCGTGCAAGTCTCGCTCCCAGATATCTATGGTTCGGCCTGACGTTAACGGCGCGGGGCCAGCGCAAGCACCACGGCGCTGCGCCTGGGCGGCGTGCGGCGCGATGGAGATCACCTATCATGACCACGAGTGGGGCGTACCCGTGCACGACGATCGTGTGCTGTTCGAGTTCCTGCTGCTGGAGGGCGCCCAGGCCGGGCTGAGCTGGTCCACCATACTCAGGAAACGGGATGCGTATCGGGCGGCGTTCAGCGGTTTCGACCCCGAGGCGGTAGCCGCTTACGGCGAACACGAGGCCGCTTCACTGCTGGAAAACCCGGGCATCGTGCGCAACCGGCTGAAGATTGATTCCGCGATCCGCAACGCGCGTGCATTTCTGCGGGTACGCGTGGAACGGGGCAGCTTCGCTGACTACCTGTGGCACTTCGTAGACGGCGAGCCGGTCCGGAACCGCTGGCGGTCGGCGCGCCGGGTGCCGGCGTCCACGCCGTTGTCGGACCGCGTCAGCAGGGACCTGAAGCGCCGCGGCTTCAACTTCGTCGGCACCACCATCTGCTATGCCTACCTGCAGGCCGTGGGCGTGGTCAATGACCACACCACGGACTGTTTCCGCCACGCCCAGGTCTGCGTGCTGCGCTGATCCCCTCTCAGTTCGGGACGTCCGCCGCGACCACCACTCCTGCGACGAGCAGGGCATCGACCTCGTCGTCACCGTATCCGTTCTCCTCCAGCACCTCGCGGGTATGCTGGCCGTACACGGGTGCGCCGCGGAGCACGGCTGCCGGGGTGGCCGAATACTTGAGCGGATGGCCCAGGGTGCTGACCGCGCCCAGAACGGCGTGTGGCACCTGCAATACCATCTCGCGCGCCAGGGTCTGCGGGTCCTGGTGCATCTGCCCGATATCCAGAATCGGCCCCGCCGGGACACCGGCCTGTTCGAGCCGCTGCAACCACTCCTCGGTGCCGCGGGTACCGAAGACAGCCGCGAGTTCCCGCCTCAACGCCTCCAGGTTCTGCATGCGCGCATCGTTGGAGGCGAAGCGGGGGTCGTCCTGCAGTTGCTCCGCCTGCAGAGCAGTGAGCAGCTTCAGCCAGTTGCGCTGATTGGCCGCCCCCACCGTGACCCAGCCATCGGCGGTGGCGAAGGCCTCGTAGGGGGCATTGAGCGGGTGTGCCGATCCCATCGCGCCGGGTGGTGTGCCGGTGGCGAAGGTGATCGCCGACTGCCAGAAGGTATGCACAATGCCGGCTTCGAACAGCGAGGTGTCGACGCGCTGGCCGCGGCCGGTATGCAGCCTGTTGACGTAGGCACCCAGCACCCCCATCGCCGCCAGAATTCCCGCGGTGATGTCGGTCATCGGCGCTCCACATTTCACCGGCGGTCGCTGGGGGCCCTCGCCGGTCACGCTCATCAGGCCTGACATGCCCTGTGCGATGAGGTCGAACCCCCCCCGCTCGGCGTAAGGCCCGGTACGGCCGAACCCGGAAATTTCGCAATAGATCAGGCCCGGATTGAGCCTGGCCAGCTCTTCGTAGCCCACACCGAGCCGATCCATGGTGCCCTGGCGGTAATTCTCGATGACCACATCCGCGTCCTTGATCAACCGCCGCAGTACCTGCTTGCCGCGATCGCTTTTCAGGTCCAGCGCGATACCCCGCTTGTTGCGATTCATCATCAGAAAAGCCGCCGACTCACCGTCCATGACTGGGGGCACCATGCGGCGGGAATCGTCGCCGCCGGGCACCCGCTCGACCTTGATCACGTCGGCGCCCATGTCGGCCAGCATCATGCCGCAGGTGGGTCCCGCCATGATGTGCGCGAGTTCAATGACCTTGACGCCCTCCAGGGGACCCACGTCACCGCCCCTTGAATTCGGGTCTGGTCTTGGCGAGGAACGAGCGGTACCCGATCTGGTAATCCTCGCTGTCGTAGCAGTCGTAGCCTTCGTCAATCTCCTCCGCAGACAGCGGCGCCGGATCGTGCATGCGCGCGATGAAGCGCTTGTGCCAGCGCGCCACCAGCGGTGCCCCCTCGGCAATCCGGGTAGCCGTCGCCCAGGCTTCCTCCTGCACCTTATCGTCGGCCACGACGCGATTGACCAGCCCCTTGTGCAGCGCTTCGGAGGCGCCGAATACCCGGCCTTCGAGCAGTATCTCCAGCGCCACCGCCTTGCCCACCAGCTCCACCAGGGCCCTGACTTCCAGCGGCGACATGACCAGCCCCAGGCGCTTGATCGGCACCCCGAAACGCGATGACTCGCCGCAGATCCTGATATCGCACAAGGCCGCTATTTCCAGACCCCCGCCCACGCATATGCCCTGGATCATTGCCACCAGGGGGTGTCGGCAGCCGTCGAAGGCAGCCACCGTCTCCGCCATGACGGCGCCATAGGCCCGCGCCTGCTCCCTGTTGGAACGCTCAGTGGCAAATTCGCCGATGTCGTTACCCGGCGAAAATGCCCGGTCCCCGGCGCCCCGCAGCACGACACAGTGCAGCTCATGCTGCCCGGACAGTTCGCGCACTACCTCGCCCAACCGTTGCCACATGGCCCTGGTAAAGGCATTGAGCTTGTCGGGACGGTTGAATACGACAGTCGCGATCGGGTCGTCACGCTGAACCAGTATCAGATCAGACATCATCCACTCCTCCGCGCATCATCTGTAAAACAGTTCAACCAGGCCCATCGGCACGATGGGCACGTAGGTCACCAACAACAGCAGTAGCAGCAGCAAGATGATGAAATAGATATTGACCTTGGTCACCGCCCAGACATCCGCCTTGGCCACCGAGCAGGCTGTCACCAGCACACTCGCCACCGGCGGCGTCTGTTGCCCGATGGCCAGGTTCAATGTGACGATGATCCCGAAATGCACGGGATCGATCCCCACCTGATTGATCAGCGGTATCACGATGGGAACCACCAGGATAATCGCGGCCGCGGAGTGCAGAAACATGCCGATCACCAGCAAGAAAACGTTCAGCAGCGCCAGCACGAAGTACTGGTTGTCGGTGAACTGGCTGATGCTGCGCGCCAAGTCCTGCGGCACCTGCGCCTCCGTCAGGTACACCCCGACCAGCGCCGAGGCAGCCACCAGCAGCATCACCACCGCGGTCTGGATGGCGCCGTCGATCACGGCTTCCCGCAGATGTGCCCAGTCGAGTTCCCGGTAGATAAAGCCACCGATGAACAGTGCGGCGACGACAGCCAGCCCGGCCCCCTCGGTGGCGGTCACCAGGCCGCCGAATATTCCCCCCAGGATGATAAGGGGGAGCAGGAATGCCCAGGCGGCGTCCTTGAATGTCTGCGCCACCCGCTTGAGCTGAAATACCTCCTCCACCGGGTAATCGTGGCGCACCGCGAACCAGTAGGCCAGGCCCATCATCATGAAACCACCCAGGAACCCGGGGACGATCCCGGCGACGAACAGCTGCACCACGGAACTGTCCGCCATTACTGCATAAAGGATCATGGGGATGGACGGCGGGATGATGATCGCCAGCGACGCCGAGGAAGAGGTGATCGCCGCGGCGAACGGTGCGGGGTAGCCCTTCTTCTTCATTGCCGGGATCAGTATCGATCCCAGCGCCGCCACGTCCGCCACGGCGGAGCCGGAAATCTCGGCGAAGAACAGCGACGTGCCGACATTGACCATGGCCAGGCCGCCCTTGATGAAACCCAGCAGCGCCGAGGCGAAGGCGATGAGGCGCCGGGATATGCCGGACGAATTCATGATCGCCCCGGCCAGTATGAACAGCGGTATCGCCAGCAAAGGAAACTTGGTGGCGCCGTCGTACAGCACCAGCGCCATGTTCGGCAGTATGTCCACACCCTGCGTGATCAACATAGCCATGACCCCCACGATGCCCAGCGCCACCGCGATGGGCACATTGATCATGATCAGGGCGAACAGTGCCGCCAGCATCAGCAGCAGTGTCATGGCTCGAACCGCGGCGGCTTGGAGGGGGGTCGACCATCGCGATCGGCGCGCGCGCTTTCCAGCACCTCGGGCAGGCTCAGGAGCTGCGCCGCGACGAACAGCAGGGCGCCGATGGGTATCACGGACTGGGTCAGCTGGATCGAGACCTCGGGCAGACTCACCAGCGTATCGCCTTCGAGCACCTGCAACACGCGGAAACCTACCCACGCCAGCAACAGAAAGAAAGTGATGACCAACGCCTCGGCCAGCAGTATCACCGTCACCCGCCAGCGCTGCGGCAGCGCGTCCACCAGGCCAGGGAACCCGATGTGGGCCCGCTTCAACGCCGCCAGCGCGGCCCCATAATAGGTCAGCCAGGCGAGCAGTATCGAGGCGATCTCGTCATACCACACCAGAGAGTCGCCGAACTTGCGGAAACCGACGCCCATGACAACCACCACCACCATCGCGATCAGCAATATGGCGACGATGATCTCCAGGCTGCGTTCAAACGCGCTGTAGAACTTCTCCCGCATGGACCACCCGGTGGACTGCCGCGTAGGAAAGCATCGCGACCGGCCGCGCTTCCACGGACGGTCGCGGTTCGGGTTCGACTCAGCCGGATGTGCCCAGTTGCTGCGCCTTCTTGATCAGGTCACCGCCGCCGGGGACGGAACCGCTGAATTCATCGTAGATGCCGCCGCTGGCGTTGATGAAGGCGTCCTTGTCTGCTTCGTTGACCTGGACGCCCGCGGCCTTGATCTTGTTCAGCAGGTCCACTTCCAGCGCCGCGGCCTGTTCGTAGACGTATGCCTGTGTCTCCTTTGCGGTCTCGGTCAAAACGTCTCGCACATCCTGGGGCAGCTTGGCCCATTTCTTCGCGCCCACGGTTACGTAGGCCGGGGTGTACACATGGCCGGTGATGGACAGGTACTTCTGCACTTCATGGAACTTGGCGCTGTAGATCTGCGCATAGGGATTTTCCTGCCCGTCCATGGTGCCGGTCTGCAAGGCGGTGAAGACCTCGGAGAACGCCATGGGGGTGGGATTGGCGCCGTAGGTCTGGAACATCTTCACCCGCCACTTGCCCTTGGGCGTGCGGAGCTTGAGGCCCTGCAGATCAGCAGGCACGTTGACGGGACGTTCATTGTTGGTGACATGACGGAAACCGTTCTCCCATACGGCGAGGATCTGGTAGCCCTTGGGCTCGACCGCCGGCGCCAGCTTGTCCCAGAAAATGTCTTTCTCGATGCGGGACATGTGTTTCCGGTCCTTGACCAGATATGGCATCTCGAAGAGCCCGAATTCGTCCACTACGGTGGACATCACGGTGGAGGGCAAGGCGAAGTCCACGGTGCCGAGCTTCAGCTTCTGCAGCAGTTCCTTGTCCTTTCCCAACTGGCTGGCCCCGAACACCACCACCTTGGCCCGGTCTCCCATCTTTGCATTAGCGCGCCTGGCGAACTCCTCCACCGACAGTGCGAACAGGGAGCCGGGAGCGCCCACATGACCGAACTTGAGTTCCAGGGTTTCACCATGGCTGGCGGGAACGGCCAGCAGCGTGACGGTCAGCGCGACCAACAGGTTAACGATTTTCATCTTGCTCCTCCTTCAGGTGACTTCGTGGCGCCGATGGCGCCTTTAGTTGTGGCGCAGCAGCACGGCGCCGCTGCGACCGTCTATCCGTTCAGGCTGTCGCCGCCGACTCCGGTTTCAGGGCGCCCGCGCCAGCGGTGTGCGCCAGGTAATCCAGGGCGGCCAAAACCCCGCCCTTGCGATGCGGCACACCAGCCAGGTCCAGCCCCATTTCGACCCCGCTCAGTGTGCCGGCCAGCATCAACTCGTTGAAATCCCCCAGATGGCCGATGCGGAACACCTTGCCCGCCAGCTTGCCCAGACCGTTGCCCAGGGACATGTCGAATTGCTCCAGCACCGTTTGCCTGAACGCGTCCGCGTCATGCCCCTCCGGCATCATCACGGCGGTGAGCGAACTGCTGTACTCGGCCGGATTGGCGCAGACGGTTTCCAGCCCCCAGGCGGCCACCGCCCGGCGTGTCGCCTGGGCCATTCTGGCGTGACGCGAAAACACGTTTTCCAGGCCCTCCTCCAGCAGCATGGCAATGGCCTCGCGCAATCCGTACAACAGGTTGGTGGCCGGTGTGTAGGGGAAAAAGCCGTGGGTATTGGCGGCGAGCATCTCATCCCAGCGCCAGTAGGAGCGCGGCAGGGTCGCGGCCTCGGCGACAGCCAGTGCCTTTTCACTCACCGCGTTGAAGCTCAGGCCGGGAGGTAACATGAGTCCCTTCTGTGAGCCTGCTACGGTGACGTCCACCCCCCATTCGTCGTGGTGAAACTCCATGGAAGCCAGCGACGAAATGGTATCCACCATGAACAGTGCCGGGTGGCCGGCGGCGTCGATCGCGGCGCGGATGTCGGCGATGCGCGATGCGACACCGGTAGAGGTTTCGTTGTGCACCACGCAAACAGCCCTGATGCGGTGCCCGCTATCGGCTGCCAGCCGGGCCTGGATCTGCACCGGATCGGCGCCGCGGCGCCAGTCGCCGGGGATAAAATCAACATCCAGCCCGTATCGGACCGCAAGGTTCTTCCATAGCGTGGCGAACTGACCGGTCTCACACATCAGCACCAGGTCACCGGGACACAGCGTATTGACCAGCGCGGCCTCCCACGCCCCGGTACCGGAAGCGGGAAACACCATCACCGGTCGCCGAGTCTGGAACACGGCCTTGAGACCGTCCAGCACTTCATGCGTCAAGGCGGCGAAGGCCGCGCTGCGGTGATCGATAGTGGCGGCATCGATGGCCCGCAATATCCGGTCTGGCACGTTGGTGGGTCCAGGAATCTGTAGGAAGTGACGACCGCTGCGCGACCCCATATTGCCCTCTTTTTCTCTTAAACGGTATAGCGATTGAATTTTGTATACAATTTTGGCCTAATGTCAACAGTTGGCCATCGGCGCGATGCGCCGGCTGTGCCTGACCACTGGCCGAGTTCAGATTCCGCATAGCTAACATTGCCAACCTCAGACGCAAGTAGCAAGCAGAATGCCGAGGCGATTGCATCGACCACGGCGATAGGTTCCCCGCGAACGAAAGCGACGGTGGCAAGCGCTAATGGTGGCCGCGTCGGTGATCCGCAGCTGGCCGCGCGGCTGCGGCGCGAGACCCGCTCTGACGTCCTGTTCGACCGCTTCAGCCGTGGCCGCTACAGCACCGATGCATCGATCTACCAGGTCGAACCCATCGGGGTGGTGGTGCCCCGCAGCTGGCAGGACGTCTGCACCACCATCCAGATAGCGGCCGAAGAAGATATACCGGTCCTGCCGCGCGGTGGGGGTACCTCCCAGTGCGGGCAGACGGTAGGCGAGGCCCTGGTCATCGACGTCAGCAAGTCTCTGAACCGGGTCATCGAGGTGGACACCCGGGCGCAGCGCGCGATCGTAGAGCCGGGCCTGGTGCTGGAACAGTTCAACAATATGCTGGCGGCACATGGATTGTGGTTCGCGGTCGACGTTTCCACTGCCAACCGGGCCACCCTGGGAGGTATGACCGGCAACAACAGCTGCGGTACCCGGTCCATTCGTTACGGCACCATGCGCGATAATGTCGCCGGCGTGGACGCGATACTGATCGACGGCAGCCGGGCGCACCTGGGCCCGCTGGAGGCAACCACGCTGCCGAGGTCGATCCGGGACGGGCTGTTGGCCCTGGGGCGGCGTGAGGCGCAGACCATCAACCAGGGTTTTCCGGATCTGATGCGCCGTGTCGGAGGTTACAACATCGACGCGCTGGTGCCGGCCGAGCGCGGAGAAAATGGATTGAATCTGGGACACCTGCTGGTCGGCTCCGAAGGCACCCTGGCGTTTTGCGAGCGCCTGCACCTGCAGCTGCATCCCGTGCCACCGCACCGGACGCTGGGTATCTGTCACTTTCCAAGCTTCTACGGCGCCATGGATGCCGCGCAGCACCTGGTCAAGCTTGGACCCAGCGCCGTCGAGCTGGTGGATCACACCATGATCGGTCTGTCTCGCGACATCCCCATGTTCCGCGACACCATCGCCCAGTTCGTGCGCGGTGAGCCGGCGGCGCTGCTGCTGGTGGAATTCGCCGGCGATGACCACACCGAAACACTGCACAGCCTGAGACAACTGGTGGCAATGATGGGGGATCTGGGATTTCCGGGCGCCGTGGTGGAGGCCATTGACCCTGGCCTGCAAAAACGCATCTGGGAGGTCCGCAAGGCCGGCCTGAACATCATGATGTCCATGAAAGGCGACGGCAAGCCGGTGTCCTTCATCGAGGACTGCGCCGTGCGTCTGGAGGACCTCGCGGAGTACACGAATCGGCTGACCGCGGTTTTCGAAAAGCACGGCACCACCGGCACCTGGTACGCGCATGCCTCGGTGGGCTGCCTGCACGTCAGGCCGGTGTTGAACCTGAAGCTGGAAGCCGATGCGCGAAAAATGCGCGCGATAGCGGAAGAAGCCTTTGCCATGGTCCGCGAGTACAAGGGCTCACACTCCGGCGAACACGGCGACGGTTTGGTGCGGTCCGAGTTTCACCGCAGCATGTTCGGTGACCGGATGACCGCCAACTTCGCCGAGGTGAAGGGGCTGCTGGACCCGCGCGGGCTGTTCAATCCGGGCAAGATCGTGGACCCGCCGAGAATGGATGACCGTGCGCTTTTCCGCTACAAGCCCGGCTATCACGTCCCGGCCATAGACACGGCGCTGGACTGGTCGGAATGGCACGGCTTCGCCGGCGCCGTGGAGATGTGCAATAACAACGGCGCCTGCCGCAAGATCGACGCCAACGTAATGTGCCCATCGTATCGCGTCACCCGGGATGAACAGCACCTGACCCGCGGCCGCGCCAACAGTCTGCGGCTGGCGCTTTCCGGTCAACTCGGCCCAGGCGCCCTGACCTCCCGCGAGATGTACGAGACCATGAAGCTGTGCGTGGGATGCAAGGGCTGCAAGCGCGAATGCCCCACCGGCGTGGACATGGCCAAGATGAAAGTGGAGTTCCTGCACCACTACCACCGCGCCAACGGATTACCGCTGCGAGAGCGGCTGATCGCCTATCTGCCCCGCTACGCAGCAACTGCGGCGCGCATCGCGCCGCTGCTTAACCTGCGCAACCGTAGCGGGGCCCTCGCGCGTCTGGGTGAACGCCTGCTGGGTCTCAGCGCGCAGCGGTCGCTGCCACGGTGGCAGTCGCGGCCGTTCGCGGACGTCGAAGATTCGACGTGGCCACCCGGCGGCAAAGAAGTGGTCCTGTTTGCCGATACCTTCAACCGCTATTTCGAACCGGACAACCTTCACGCCGCCACCCGGATTCTCCATGCTGCCGGTTACCGGGTGCGACTGCCTCGCATCGACAGCGACCGGCGGCCGCTGTGCTGCGGACGGACGTTTCTCGCCGCCGGCCTGGTCAGCGAGGCGCGCCGGGAACTGCGTCGCACGCTGACGGCGCTGGCCCCTTTCCTGGAGCGGGGAGTGCCGATCTTGGGCCTGGAGCCTTCCTGTCTATTCACCTTTCGCGACGAGCTGCTGACCCTGCTCCCGGGCGCCGACAGTGAACGCGCGGCACAACTAACCCAGCTGCTGGAGGAGTTCCTTGCCGCCCGCCATCAAGCCGGCGCGCTGGACCTCCCGCTGCGCCCGCTGGAGGCAAGCAGAGTCTTGCTGCACGGCCACTGCCACCAGAAGGCCTTCGCAACCATGGAAGCGGTCGGTGCCACCTTGTCGCTGATACCGGGCCTCGAGGTGGGCCATATTAGGGCCGGCTGCTGCGGCATGGCGGGCGCCTTCGGTTATGGCGCCGAGACGCACGAATACTCCATGAAGATGGCGGAACTCGACCTGCTGCCGGCGGTGCGCGACGCCGGCAAGGATACGCTGATCGTCGCCGACGGCACCAGCTGCCGGCACCAGATCGCGGACGGATCCGGCCGCGCGGCGTGGCACCTAGTGAGGTTGCTGGACGAGGCGTTGGCCGATCGGGAGTCGGGCTGATGGCGGGGCAGGATAGCAACGTCCGTGAGAACGCTGGCACCGAGGTCGGAGAGGACCAGCGGGTACGCCGCATCACCCTGCATGACCAGGTAGTGACGCGGCTGCGTGACCTCATTGTCGAGGGCCAGCTGGCGCCCGGCTCTCGCGTTCCCGAACGTGAACTCTGTGAGCGTTTCGATATCTCCCGCACACCTCTGCGGGAGGCGATGAAGGTGCTTGCCTGGGAGGGCCTGCTCGACTTGAGTCCGAACCGTGGCGCCTCCGTCAGCGAGGTATCGATCGAGGCAGTGGACGAGGTATTCCCCGTGATGGGCGCCCTGGAGGCATTGTCCGGTGAGCTCGCCTGCCGCTACGTCACCGATGCGGAGATCGAGGCCATCAACGCCTGCCACCAACGCATGGTTCGGCACTACCGGAGGCGGCAATTGGATGAGTACTTCCGCTGCAATCAGGAGATACACGAAGCGATACTGCGTGCAGCGCGTAACCCGACCCTCGCCCGCACCTACCAGGGACTGAGTGGCAGGGTGCGCCGCATGCGTTACATCGCCAATCTCGAGCAGTCGCGCTGGGACCAAGCGGTCAGTGAGCACGAAGACATGCTGCGGGCGCTGCATGAACGGAACGGAGAAGCACTGGCACACATCCTGCGTACCCACCTGAAGAACAAGCTGGACGCCGTCAAGGACTATCTCGTGCAACGGAAAGGCACGACCGATGCCGATTGATCCGCGTCGTGGTCGCGGGCCCCGCTGAGGCGACTGGATGATAGAGCGTATCAGGAAATTTTTTGACGCGAACCTGGGCACCCCAAAGTCCGGCCAAGCACCGTCCGCCGAGGCGCTACAGTTGGCGGCGGTTGCACTGATGTTCGAGGTCGGACGCTCCGATTTCGAGGTCGATGCGGCCGAACTGGAGCATATCACCGAGGCCGTGCGGGGCCAGTTCCAGATCAGTGACGAGCAGACCAGGGTGCTGCTCGAGCTGGCCAGGGAGCACGCGGAGCACGCCACCAGCCTGCATGGTTTCACCTCCCTGATCAACGACCACTGGACGCTGGAACAGAAACTGCAACTGGTGGAGTACATGTGGCGCGTCGCCTACGCGGACCGGCATCTCAATGACCATGAGGTCCACCTGATGCGCAAGATCGCCCGTCTTCTCTATATCCCCCACAGGCAGTTCATCACCGCCAAGCTGCGCGCCCGCAAATGATGGCCGGCGCCGTCAGTGATATGGCGGCGCCGACTGGTTGAGGCGGGCCCACAACTGCGCGAACTCCGCATCCGCGTCGGCGTCGGGAACATGACGCCTGAAGCGATCGAGGTCGACCAGCGCTGAATGGTAACACTCGAGTTTTTCCAGCAGCGCGGCCCGATCTCGCAGTTCGGGTGGTGAGTCCGGGACCAGCAGCAAGATTCGATTCAACACCCGCAGCATGCGGTCCCGGTCATCCCGGGTTTCGTGGATGCCCTTCAGGTTGCGCAGCATTCGCAGCAGGATCTGCTTCTTGCCGCAGGCGGCCAGCAACTGCGGCGCGTCCTTTACCCGCGGCGCCTCCTTGCCGAACGCCCGAGCCAGCAACCTGTTCAGTTCCGGCTCTCCCAGCACCGCGCCCCGGGAAAAAGGGTCGATGAATACTTCGCCGCGCGATCCACGATACTTGAGAAGAAAGTGTCCCGGGAACGCCACACCGGCAAGCGCCATCCCTGCTTGATGCGCCACCTCGAGGCAGACCACCGAGAGCGTGATGGGAATACCCAACTTGCGGTCCATGACCTCGTTCAGGTAACTGTTGCGGGGATTGAAGTAATCCACCCGGTTTCCGGTGAATCCCAGTTCGTCGAACAACAGCTCGTTCATCGCCGACACTGCTTCCCCGCTCACGGCGCCGGACCCGATATCGACGCGGGACTTCAAGATGTCGGCATACTCGCTGAGGCGCGACAAATAGCCCTGCGGCGCCAATTCCGGGTACTCGTCCCGCGCCAGGATCAAGGCCGCTTCGGCAAGCCCGAAGCCGTCCTCCGGCAAACCGGCGATGTCTTCCCATGTACGCATTCAGCACACAACCGAGTTATCAATCGAGCTGGACGAGGATACCGGCCGTGCAAGCAGGCTTGATCACCACGGCGCAGCGCCAACGTCCCGCAATTATCTACCCGCCGCGGGCCCCCAAGTCGGCGTGCGCGCCGGCGCGCCGGCGCGGCTCAGAAAGGGATGTCGTCGTCGAAATCAGGCGCGGCATTCGCGGGTCCGCCGCCTTGGGCCTTGCCGACGCCCGACTCGGCCTGGGCATGTTCCGCGTAATTGTCGCCTCCCGTTGCGCCGGCACTCGCGCGGCCCCCGAGCATCTGCATGTCATTGGCGACGATCTCCGTGGTGTAGCGATCATTACCGTTCTGATCCTGCCATTTTCGGGTCTGCAACCGGCCCTCCACGTAGACCTGTGACCCCTTCTTCAGATACTCGCCCACTATCTCCGCCAGGCGCCCGAAAAATACCACCCGGTGCCATTCTGTGCGCTCCTGCATCTCGCCGGAATTCTTGTCCTTCCAGCTTTCCGATGTGGCAACACTCACATTGGCAATAGCCGCACCGCCGGGTGAATAACGCACTTCCGGATCCCGGCCCAGATGGCCGACCAATATCGCCTTGTTCACTCCCCTACTCGCCATGGGTATCCTCTTCGCGTCTCATTTAAAGATGGCTGCAGCGACTATATCAGTCATTGGTCGAGGCGGCCATTGGACGCGGCTTCACGACACCACCTCCTGGAGCTTGGCATCGTCCAGAGTGCGTCGGTCGACCTTCAGATAGGCAACGCCCTCCTCGGCCACCACTATCGCTTCCTCCACCCCAGGCACCGCCGATAAGCGCCTGGCCAGCGCTTCCGCGGGCTCCCGGTCGGTCTCACCGACTCGTACAAGACGCGTGTCCAGCAGCCTTGGCGCCGGCGAGGTGACGGTGACGAGCAACCACACCGCCGATATCACCGTGCAGCCGAGGAAAACGCCGGGTACGCCGTAGCGGCTGTGCAGGAAGCCTCCGAGCAGCCCGCCGGCAAACACCCCCAGGAATTCAAACGTGTTGTAGATCCCGATCGCCGTGCCTTTCTTCACTGCCGGCGCGACCCGGGACACCAGGGACGGCAGCATGGCCTCCAGGGTGTTGAAGCCCCAGAAGAACACCGTCAGCGCCACCACCAGGCCGGCCAGGGTCTGGTGGCCCCACCAGAGCAGCAACTGCGACGCGACAACGATGCCGACCGCAAAAGCGAATATGCGCGGCACCAGCCCGGTGCGGGCGCTGATGATCATGAGCGGCGCCATCAGTGCCACCGCCATCACCATCACCGGCAGGTAGACCAGCCAGTGCCGCGGGGTCGCCAATCCGGCGTGCTGGGCAAGCGCCACCGGCACCACCACGAACATGGCCGTCAGCACCATGTGCAGGACAAAAATACCGCCGTCGAGGCGCAACAGGTAGGGGTGCCGCAGCACCGAAAGCAGCTCTGATGGAACCGTTTCCACGTCGCGATGAGCCTGCAGCAAGGTAGGGCTGGGCACGCCCCGCCACAGGACGGCGATGGCGGCAATCGCCAGCACCACGGTGAGCCAGAAGATCCCGGGCACACCGATGACGCCGTCGAGCAGCGGGGCCACGATCAGGGCCAGCATGAACACCGCGCCAATGGATATGCCGATCACGGCCATGGCCTTGGTCCTTTGCTCCTCGCGGGTGAGGTCCGCTGTGAGCGCCAGCACCGCCGCCGCGATCGCGCCGGCACCCTGCAGCGCGCGTCCCAGGATCACCATGCCGATGCTCTCGGCCAAGGCAGCCACCACACTGCCCGCGGCGAAGATCAACAGGCCTACCGTGATGACAGGCTTTCGTCCCCAGCGATCCGATAGCATACCGAAAGGGATCTGCAGCAGGGCCTGGGTGAGCCCGTAAGCGCCCAGCGCGACGCCCACCAGCAGGGGCGTGTGTCCCGGCAAGGTTTCGGCGTAGAGCGCGAACACCGGCAGAATCAGGAACAGGCCCAGCATACGCAAGCCGAAAATGCCCGCCAGCCCGGCCACAGCCCGGCGTTCGGCGTATGTCATTGGGATGTTCTTCAAGAGCTGCTTTTGCGTGGGAAAATGAAGGCGGCGTATAGTAGCAGGTTTAGAAGTTTTCAGTCATTCATTGCCGGTGTTGGACTACATAAAGATTCGCGGCGCGCGCACGCACAATTTGCGGAACATAGATCTCGATCTGCCCCGCGATAAATTGATCGTATTTACCGGCTTGTCGGGCTCCGGTAAGTCGTCGCTCGCGTTCGACACCATCTATGCCGAGGGCCAGCGACGTTACGTCGAATCCCTGTCCGCTTACGCGCGCCAGTTCCTCTCGCTGATGGAGAAACCGGACGTGGACCTGATCGAGGGACTGTCACCGGCCATTTCCATCGAGCAGAAGGCGACCTCTCACAATCCCCGCTCCACGGTCGGTACGATCACAGAGATCTACGACTACCTGCGCCTGCTGTATGCAAGGGTGGGTGACCCGCGCTGTCCCGATCACCGGATCACCCTGGAAGCCCAGACCGTCAGCCAGATGGTGGACCAGGTCCTGGCGATGCCGGAAGGCTCCAGGATGCTGCTGCTCGCGCCCGTGGTGGTGGACCGCAAGGGCGAGCACGCCCAACTCCTGGAGCGCCTGCGCTCCCAGGGCTTTGTCCGCGCCCGGGTTGACCGCGAGGTGGTGGAACTTGATGATCCGCCGCCGTTGAAAAGGAACCTGAAACACACTATCGAGGTGGTTGTCGATCGCCTGGTGGTGCGTGAAGGGCAGCAACAGCGCCTGGCGGAGTCCTTCGAAACCGCGTTGGCGTTGAGCGAAGGCATCGCCAAGGTCCTGCTGTTGTCCCAGGACGCCGGCGGTGAGGAACAGGAGCTGCTGTTCTCCTCGCGCTATGCCTGCCCGCATTGCGGTTACAGTATCAGCGAGCTCGAGCCGCGTCTGTTCTCGTTCAACAACCCGGCAGGTGCCTGCCCCGGCTGCGACGGTCTGGGCGTGGAGCAGTTCTTCGATCCCGGCCGGGTCATTTATGATGACGGTCTCAGTCTCGCCGCCGGCGCGATACAGGGATGGGACCGGCGCAACGCCTTCTATTTCAATCTGCTGCGGTGCCTGGCGCGCCATTATGGTTTCGACGTAGACACTCCGTTTGCCCGCCTGCCCAAGAAGGTACGCCAGGTCATCCTCTACGGCAGCGGCGATGAACGCATCCGCTTCACTTATCTGCGGGGCAGCGGCCGCGGCGTGCAGCGCACCCACCGCTTCGAAGGCGTGATCCATAACATGGAGCGGCGCTACCGGGAGACCGAGTCCTCGAGCGTACGCGAGGAGCTGGCTCGCTTCATCAGTTCCCAACCCTGCGCCCAATGCAGTGGCAGCCGACTGCGGAAGTCGGCACGCCATGTTTTTGTAGCGGAGCACGCCATCCATGACATAACCGCGATGGCCATCGGCCATGCGTGGGAGTTCCTCAAGAAACTGGCGCTTACCGGGCATCGCGCCCGAATCGCAGACAGGATCGTCAAGGAAATCAACGACCGACTCGGATTCCTGGTCAACGTCGGCCTGGACTATCTGACCCTGGAACGGTCGGCGGAAACCCTTTCCGGCGGCGAGGCACAGCGTATACGGCTGGCATCGCAGATCGGCTCCGGCCTGGTCGGCGTGATGTACGTACTGGACGAACCCTCGATCGGACTACATCAACGCGACAACAGTCGGCTGCTGGACACACTCGCCCGATTGCGGGACATCGGGAATACGGTGATCGTGGTGGAGCACGACGAGGAGGCGATTCGCGCCGCCGATCACGTGATCGACCTGGGGCCGGGCGCCGGCGTTCACGGTGGCGAGGTGGTGGCCCAGGGTCGTCCCCAGGACATCGAAAGCAACTCGAGGTCACTAACCGGACAGTACCTGGCGGGACGCGAACGCATCGAGGTGCCGACGCAGCGTACTCCCGCCGATCCGGACCGGCAGTTGCGGCTGAACGGGTTGCGCGGCAACAACCTCAAGAACGTGGAGGTCTCCATACCGGTCGGCCTGCTCACTTGCGTGACCGGTGTCTCCGGCTCCGGTAAATCAACCATGATCAATGACACGGTCTATCCCGCGGTCGCCCAGCGCCTCTACAAGAGCAGGATCGACCCCGCCCCCTACTTGCGCATCGAGGGCATCGAACATTTTGACAAGGTCATTGACATCGACCAGAGCCCCATCGGCCGAACTCCGCGATCCAACCCCGCCACTTACACCGGCCTGTTTACGCCCATCCGCGAGTTATTCGCCGGCACGCCGGAATCCCGCGCCCGGGGCTACAAGCCGGGCCGGTTTTCGTTCAATGTGCGCGGTGGGCGCTGCGAGGCCTGCCAGGGAGACGGCCTGATCAAAGTGGAAATGCACTTTCTGCCGGACATTTACGTGCCCTGTGATGTTTGCAAGGGCACCCGCTTCAACCGCGAGACCCTGGACATACGTTACAAGGGCAAGACCATTCACGAAGTTCTGGAGATGACGGTGGAACAGGCGGCCGAGTTCTATCATGCCGTTCCGGTCGTCAAGCGAAAACTGGACACGCTGCTGGACGTCGGTCTGGCCTATCTCAGGCTGGGCCAGAGCGCGACCACGCTGTCGGGCGGCGAGGCCCAGCGCATCAAGCTCGCACGGGAGTTGTCGAAACGCGATACCGGCAAGACCCTGTATATCCTGGATGAACCCACGACCGGGCTGCACTTCCACGATATCCGTCAGCTTCTCCGCGTTCTGCACCGTCTGCGCGACCATGGCAACACCGTGGTGGTCATCGAGCACAATCTGGACGTCATCAAGACCGCGGACTGGATCATCGACCTGGGCCCCGAGGGCGGCGACGGTGGAGGCGAGATAGTCGCGGCGGGTACACCGGAAGGAATAGCCGACCAGGAAAGCTCGTACACCGGCCGCTACCTGCTGGCGATGCTACAGCGCCGGGAACCGGTACACACCCGCACCGCTTGAAGCCCGGCTCGCAGCGATCCGGGCTCGCCCTTTACGCACTTCAGTAGGTGGTGACCAGTTGCAGGCTAACCGGTTTCCAGGCGACCGTGCGCGCGGCGAGCTTCAGACTGTTGCCGATCCAGGCCACCCGGTGCGAAGACATTTCGCAGACCGGATCAGTCCTGTCGTCACGGCAACTGTTGCCGTTGATCTCGGCCACTACGAGGCGTACCGCATCCGCCACCAGTCGCGGCTGCTCAAGATGTATATGATGGCCACTCTCCAACGCCAGCAGGTGGGCGCTGTGCGGACTCAGGGTACCGAGTTCGCGCTGCAGGTCCTGCCACAGGTTCTCCTTCTTAAGTGCGTTGGCGCCGTGAGACCATTCCCGCCGACCGCGGCTTACTACCACCACCGGGACATCCAGACGCACGTGCGCATCCCGAACCTCATGTGCGCTGGTGCGAAAGTTCATCAGCTCCTCGTAGGCCGTGCGCATGGACTTGTACTGGGCCAACAGCGCCTGCACTGACGCCCGCAGATGTTCCGGCAACGCCGACGGAGTCGGTGGCGGCGACGTGAATACCAAACCGGAACGACGTCGCGGCACCGTATTGAGCTTGATGGGAGGCGCCAGGAAGCGCTCCACCTGTTCCGGATGCGAGGAATCCAGCAGCACCACGCCCGCGGTATCGACTCGGTAACGGCTGGCGAACAGCTGCGCATTGTAGCCGCCGAAAGAATGGCCCACCAGGATATAGGGAGGGTCCACCTTGCCGGTGGCGAGCAGATCCCTCAATTCCGTCACCATGCGAGAGGTAGTCCGCGGCGCGTCGGAAACGTCGCTCCACCCCATGCCGGCACGATCATAACTGCAGACCGTCATGTCCTTCACCAGCGCGTCCTGTACCGCTTCCCACTCCAGGGCTACCCCACCCAGCCCGGCATCCAAAACCACGCTGGGTCCGCCTCGGTCCCGTCCCCGGCAGTGCAGGTGCAGCTCGATGCCGTCCACGGCTACCAGCTTTCCCGGTGCCTTCGGCCGCTGCTCGGCCTGAGTGCCTGCCGCCCAGACGAAAACTGCAAATCCCGCCAACAGGCCCCACGAGCGTCGATGATTACAGAACATGGCCACCCCCTTAGCAGTTGCTTATGCTGCTTTGCAGCAATTCGTGTGCCAATTCAATTAAGCATCGCTAATTCATATATTTATAGTCCATCATGCGACAAATTGCGCGGTGCTGGTCATATTGCCGCACCGTGTTGGTGCAGTGAGTGCTGGATACCGGGGCATCCGGGGACGGGGCATCGGCCGCCGCGCGCGGGTTCCGACCACTTATAATGGCGCTCATGCCTACCGCCCGGGACAGAAAACGGCGCAGCGTCATCGCCGGCGAGAAACTTCGCGGCGCCGAGAAGTTGGCGCGTATACCGGTCAAGGTGAACAACACGGCGGCCGTTGCCAGGAAGCCGGACTGGATTCGCGTGCGGCTGCCGTCTGGCGGCAAGATCAAACGGCTACAGGGGGTGCTGCGCGAGCAGGGTTTGCACACCGTCTGTGAGGAAGCGGCCTGCCCCAATTTGCCCGAATGCTTTGGGAACGGCACGGCCACCTTCATGATTATGGGCGACATCTGCACCAGACGCTGCCCTTTCTGCGACGTGGCCCACGGCAGGCCGCTGCCTCTGGATGAAACGGAACCCGAACGGCTTGCTGTCACCATTCAGAGCATGGGGCTGCGCTATGTGGTCATCACGTCGGTGGACCGGGACGATCTGCGGGACGGCGGTGCCTCGCACTTCATCGCCTGCATCCGCCGCATCAGGCAACTGGCCCCACCGCCCACCATCGAGATTCTGGTGCCCGATTTCCGCGGGCGCATGTCCGTGGCCCTGGAAACGCTGGCGAGCGCGCCGCCCGACGTGTTCAACCATAATCTCGAGACCGTCCCGCGGTTGTATCGGCAGGTGCGGCCCGGAGCCGACTATCAATGGTCCCTCGACCTGATTCGCGGGTTCAAGCACCGGCACCCGGAGCTGCCCGCCAAGTCTGGACTGATGCTGGGGGTGGGTGAAACCCTCGCCGAGGTGAAGACGGTGCTGCAGGATCTTTACCGGCATCAATGCGAAATGGTGACGCTGGGCCAGTACTTGCAGCCCAGCCGCCACCATCTGCCGGTAACGCGATTCGTGCATCCAGACGAATTTGCGGAGCTGCGCGAGCAAGCCTACGAGATCGGCTTCACCCGGGTGGCCGCCGGGCCCATGGTACGATCCTCTTATCATGCGGACCAGCAGGCGGCCGGCGGGTTCGGCGAGCCGACTGCCGCACCGGCCTGAACCTGATGTGCGGCGATATGCCCCGTCCCGCAACGTTGTCGCCAGTTGCGACGCCGGGGGACGCGTATTACCATTTTTTTCACGCATTGATCCACCGATCAGGCACATACAAAGATCGCTGACCCCCAAAGAAGTTAGAACCTATGGATCGCATAATTGCGACCACCACGTCCGCTGCGCTGCAGGGCGCAGGTGGCGACCTGACCAGGGACTCGACCACCTGGCTGCGCAACTGGCGCTGGCTGGTGGCGGTCTTGGCCGTGCTACTCGCCTTGACGCTGTGGCAAACCGTGCGCTGGAGCCGGGCCGTGGCGCTGGACGAGCTGCGGGACAGCGGCGCGCGCTCACTGCGCCTGGTTCTTGCCGGACTGCAGAGCGAGTTGGAAAAGTACGAGTTTCTGCCGCGCCTGCTGGCGCAGGATACGCAGATCATCGGATTGCTTACAGCGACACCGGATGCCCATCGAACGGCAACGGTCAACAGCTATCTGGAGCGGGTGAACGAGTCCGCAGGCGCCGCAGACACCTATGTTATGGACCACGCCGGCTTCACCGTGGCAGCCAGCAACTGGGCATCCGAAACAAGTTTCATGGGTCAGAACTTCGCCTTCCGGCCTTATTTTCAAGCAGCCATGCGCGGCGCAAGCGGCAGGTATTTTGCATTGGGTACGACATCGATGCGTCGGGGGTACTATTTCGCGCAACCGGTGTTACTGGGCGGCGAGGTCCTCGGCGCGGCGGTGGTGAAGATCAGCATCGATAGAATTGAACAGGCCTGGGAGAACGCGCCCTTCGCCGTGGTAGTCACCGACCGCCATGGCGTGGTGTTCAGCACCAACCGGCCTCACTGGCGCTATCGCACACTGCAGCCGCTCCCCGAGCAGACGCTGAATATGATTTACGCCTCCAAGCAATATGTCGATCGGCGCCTGGCCGCCCTGCCGGTGGTGTCCAGCAGGCCCCACCATTCCGGCGGTGCGTTGATTACCGTGCTCGAGACCGTCGCGGCGGCGGGTGCTGAATCCGACGCCGCGGCGAAAAAAGTGACCTACCTTACGCAGAACGGCGTGATGCCGGAACATCAGTGGCGGGTTCATGTATGGATGGACACTAGCAGCGTACAGCAGCGGGTCGCCATTGCCGTGGCCCTGGTAACGTTGGGGTTCATGATCCTGGCACTGACCGGGGTCTATCTGATTCAGCGGCGGCACCGGGTGCAGATGGAACTGGCCCATCAACAGCAGGTGGAGGACACGCTTCGCCGCGCGCGGGACCAGCTGGAAAGGCGGGTCGAAGAACGCACGCGGGAACTGGTGGACACCAATAAAAGACTGCGCCGGGAGATCGGCGAGCGCCGGCGGGCCGAGAATGAGTTGCGTGAAGCACAGCACGAGCTTGTCCAGGCCGCGAAACTGGCGGCCTTGGGACAACTTTCCGCAGGCATCACGCATGAGTTGAATCAGCCGCTGGCAGCCATATTGTCCTATGCCCAGAACGCACAGGCGTTCCTGGATCGCGAAAGGTATGGCGACGCACGATCCAACCTGGGCATCATCTCGGAGCTGACCGAACGCATGGCGCGTCTCACCGGGCACCTCAAGTCATTTGCACGTAAGACGGACAATGTTTCCTCGCAGTTCTCCGTCAACGAGGTTCTGGACAACGCTTTGAGGCTGCTGGTCGCCCGCCTTCGCAATGACTGCGTAGAACTCACACGGTCATGCTTGGCAACCGATGACACGGTGACGGGAGACCCGATCCGGCTTGAACAGGTATTCGTCAATCTTCTGAAGAACGCCATCGATGCAATGGAGGAAAACAAACCAAGGCAGCTGAAGGTCGACATCCAGCGCCAGGATTCTTCACTCGTCGTGGACGTAACGGACTCGGGGCCCGGTATTCCGGAAGCAGTGATGTCGAAACTGTTCGATCCTTTTATCACCACAAAGCCGGTCGGCTCAGGGCTGGGACTGGGTCTGTCGATTTCATACAGCATCGTATCGGACATGGGCGGCACCATCGAGGCCAGCAACCAGAGCGAAGGCGGTGCCAGGTTCCGAGTGGTGCTGCCGGCGACGGGTGAGGACCATGGGAGGGGATAAGCTGACGGTGGCCATCGTCGACGATGAGCTAGAGGTGCGTAACGCGGCGCGCCAGACCCTGGACCTCGCGGGTTACGAGATCCTCGATTTTGCCGGTGCAGAGGCCGCGTTGGCGGACATGGCTGCTGACCGGCCCGGCGTCATAGTTACTGATGTCAGGATGCCGGGTATGGACGGATTCGAATTGTTACGCAGGTGCCAGGAGCGGGATTCGGATCTGCCGGTCATCATGGTCACCGGCCATGGAGACATCTCGATGGCTGTCAGGGCAATGCGTGAGGGTGCCTATGATTTCATCGAAAAACCGTTCCGGTCGGACCTGCTCACGGATGTAGTAAGGCGGGCCGCGGAGAAACGCGCCCTGGTTCTGGAGAATCGGGGGTTGCGTTCAAAACTGGCTTCGCGTTCCGGTCCGGAGGCCACTATCATCGGTCGGTCGTCTGCCATACGCGAGGTTCACAACACCATTGCAAACATCGCCGGCACCGATGTGGACGTATTGATCAACGGCGAAACCGGCAGCGGGAAGGAACTCGTGGCACGCTGCCTGCACGATCTCAGTAATCGCAGCGCGCAAACCTTCGTGGCAATAAACTGCGGAGCGGTCCCCGAATCCGTCTTTGAAAGCGAGCTGTTCGGCCATGAAGCTGGCGCCTTCACCGGGGCCAGCAGCAGGCGCATCGGCAAGATCGAGTATGCCGACCGTGGCACCTTGTTTCTGGACGAGATCGAGAGCATGCCCCTGACGCTCCAGGTCAAGGTACTGAGGGTGCTGCAGGAAAGGGTGTTGGAAAGATTGGGATCAAATAAGTCCAGGCCGGTGGATATCCGCGTGGTCGCGGCCACCAAGGAAGATCTCAAAGCGGCCGTTAATCGCGGCGATTTCCGCGCCGACCTCTATTATCGCCTCGACGTGGTACGAATTGATCTGCCGCCCTTGCGCGATCGCGTCGAGGACATAACCATGTTGTTCGAACACTTCGTGCTGCTGGCCAGCCAACGCTACGACAGGGAGCCGCCGCCCATCACTCCCTCGCTGATCGAGGAGCTCAGCACCCAACGCTGGCCGGGTAACGTGCGGGAACTGCAGAACGCGGCACACCGCTTCGTACTGAGCGCCAATACCCTCTCCGAGGGCAACAGGAACGCTGAGACGCCCCACGGTAGCGCAGCCCCCCTACCCCAACTGGTAGACCGTTATGAACGCAGCCTGATCGTCCAGGCCCTGCGCGATCACAGCGGAAATCTCAAGAATACCTACACTGCACTAGGTCTTCCCCGCAAGACCCTCTACGAGAAGATGCGGAGATACGGCCTGGACCGCAAGGACTACATTGAAGGCGGTTGATGCGAACTTCGCGCGATTTTCGCAATGGCCGGGGCGCCAGAACCGTCGCATTGTTGCCCAATGCGGGCGCCACGTGCGGTCATCACCGGTTGACGTTTGACCGGTCACAGCATGTTGGATTTGTTGGCGTGGATCGGGCTGTGACCACTAACCGGAGTCCCTCGCAATATTTCGTGCCTTCGCTTTCCGCGACGGCGGGGGCCCGAGCGGCACACTGGTGATGCCCAACCTGGATGCCGCCAACATATGCTTCAACGCCCTGAAGGTGCTCAACAGTGCGGTATCGGTCGGGCCCATCGTGCTCGGCCTCGATCATCCTGCCCACATACTCAGCCGCAGCGTCAGCGCGCGCGGGATCGTCAACCTGACCGCGTTCGCGGTGGCAGACGCGCAGGCCCTGGCCGCAAGGCTGGTGGCGAAGACATAGGCATGAACCGCGGTTTCTGATGGGGTGAACCACGGCGTGTTAAAATCAGACCGCTAGCGGTCCACCCAATCCGACCTGGGGGAATCGGTGATCCCGTCCCCCCACGGGAGCCATCCGAGGAGGCGAAACATGCGGCCAGCTGAGCAATTACAGGACCTTGATGCGCTGGAGACCCAGGAGTGGATCGATGCGCTGGAGTCGGTGATCGAAAGGGAAGGGCCGGAACGGGCTCACTATCTCCTGGAAAGACTCATCGACAAGGCACGACGATCGGGCGCATATCTTCCGTACAGTCTCACCACCGCCTACGTCAATACCATCCCCGCCGGCCGGGAGGAACACAGCCCCGGAGACGCCGCCATCGAATGGCGAATTCGTTCACTGATCCGCTGGAACGCGCTGGCCATGGTCCTGCGCGCGAATCGCAAGAGCACTGAACTGGGCGGCCACATCGCCAGCTTTGCCTCCGCCGCCACCCTTTACGACGTGGGCTTCAACCATTTCTGGCACGCTTCGAGCGCTGAACACGGGGGCGACCTCATCTATATCCAGGGACATTCGGCGCCCGGCATCTATGCCCGCGCCTATCTGGAGGGCCGGCTGGATGAGGCACGGATGGACGGCTTCCGCCAGGAGACCGCGGGTAGCGGACTGTCGTCCTATCCTCACCCGTGGCTGATGCCGACCTTCTGGCAGTTCCCTACCGTTTCCATGGGCCTGGGCCCGATCATGGCCATCTACCAGGCAAGGTTCATGCGTTATCTCGAGCACCGCGGACTGGCAAACACCACCCGTCGGAAGGTGTGGTGCTTCTGCGGCGACGGTGAGATGGACGAACCGGAGTCCCTGGGGGCAATTTCGATGGCGGGTCGGGAGAAACTGGACAACCTCATCTTCGTCGTCAATTGCAACCTGCAGCGGCTGGACGGTCCGGTGCGCGGCAATGGCAAGATCATCCAGGAACTCGAAAGCGAGTTTAGGGGCGCGGGCTGGAATGTCATCAAGGTGATATGGGGATCGTACTGGGACCCGCTGTTGATGCGTGATACCAAGGGCCTGCTCAAGCAGCGCATGGAGGAGGCCGTGGACGGCGAATACCAGGCATTCAAGGCAAAGGGCGGGGCCTACACCAGGGAACATTTCTTCGGCAAATATCCGGAACTCAAAGCCATGGTCGCGAACATGACCGACGAGGACATCTGGCGACTCAACCGCGGTGGACACGATCCGCACAAGATCTTTGCCGCCTACTCGGCCGCGGTGAAGTACCAGGGACAGCCGACCGTGATACTGGCAAAGACCGTCAAGGGCTACGGCATGGGGGAGGCCGGAGAGGGGCAGAACATTACCCACCAGCAGAAGAAGATGGACGTGGATGACCTGAAGCAGTTCAGAGACCGCTTTCAGATCCCCGTAGCGGATGACAAGCTGGCGGACATCCCTTACTACCACCCCGGAGCCGGCAGCACCGAGGTGCAGTATCTCAAGCAGCGCCGGGAATCCCTTGGCGGGTACCTGCCGGGCCGCGTCACCGAGGCAGAACCCCTGCCGGTGCCACCCCTGGAGACTTTCAGGGCGCAGCTGGAGAGCACGGGGGAACGGGAGATCTCGACCACCATGGTCTTCGTGCGGCTGTTGACCACGCTGACGCGGGACAAATCCATCGGCAGGTACATCGTGCCGATCGTGCCCGACGAGTCCCGCACATTCGGCATGGAGGGTCTGTTCCGGCAGCTCGGTATCTATTCCTCGGTCGGCCAGCTATACAAGCCGGAGGATGCCGACCAGCTGATGTACTACCGGGAGGACAAGAAGGGGCAGGTCCTGCAGGAAGGCATCAACGAGGCCGGCGCATTTTCCTCCTGGATCGCCGCCGGCACCGCCTATTCGAACCATGGCGTGAACATGATCCCGTTCTACATTTTCTATTCCATGTTCGGGTTTCAGCGCATTGGCGATCTGGCCTGGGCAGCGGGGGATTCCCAGACCCGGGGATTCCTGGTGGGAGGTACCGCCGGAAGAACCACCCTGGCCGGCGAGGGCCTGCAGCATCAGGACGGTCACAGCCACCTGCTCTCTTCCACCGTGCCCAATTGTGTCTCCTACGATCCGACATATTCCTACGAGCTCGCGGTGATCATCCACGACGGGCTGCGACGCATGTACGTGCAGCAGGAGAATGTCTACTACTACGTGACAGTGATGAACGAGAACTATCCGCACCCCGCCATGCCGGAGGGCGCAACGGAAGGCATCATCAAGGGCATGTACCTGCTGCGGGAAGGCGGCGCGTCCGGTTCGTCACTGCGGGTGCAACTGCTTGGCAGCGGCACCATACTGCGGGAAGTCGAAGCAGCGGCCCACATGCTGCGAGACCAGCTCGGCATCGAGGCGGACGTGTGGAGCGTGACCAGCTTCACCGAACTACGTCGCGAGGGCCTGGCGGCCACCCGCTGGAACCTGCTGCACCCAGACCAAACACCGCGAACCAGCTATGTCGGGCAGTGCCTTTCCGCACGCCCGGGTCCGGTAATCGCCGCCACCGATTACATGAAGATATTTGCCGACCAGATCCGTGAGTTCGTGCCCCACCGGTACATCGCCCTGGGGACCGATGGTTTCGGCCGCAGTGACCTGCGCGCCAAGCTTCGCCACCACTTCGAGGTGGATCGAAATTTCGTTGCACTGGCGGCATTGAAGGCCCTGGCCGATGATGGCGCGGTCGGGGTGGACAAGGTCCAGGCGGCGATCGAACAATGGGGCATCGATCCAGGCAAAGCGGAACCGGCGCTAGCGTAATCGGATAAGGCGTAACAAGTCTTGGCCAACTACGAACAAGTCGAGGTCCCTGACATCGGTGATTTCAGTGATGTCCCGGTGATCGAAATCCTGGTGAGCGTGGGTGACTCGGTGGTTGTGGACAGCCCGCTGCTGACCCTGGAAAGCGACAAGGCGGCGATGGATGTGCCGTCACCCGTCGCGGGAACGGTGTACCAGGTGCTGGTGGACCCCGGGGACAAGGTATCCCAGGGCACGCCGGTGATGGTGATAGAGCCGGATATCCTGGTTGACGCGGCGGGCGGCGGCAACGGATCGCTGGCAGAGGAGGTCGCGAGAATCGCCGCCGAACTCGACGTCGAAGGTCCCGCCACGGCTGCGGCGGGGCGTCGCCAGCCGGAGCAGGAGACCGAGACCGCGACATCATCGGCGCCGGCACCTGCGGAGTCGCCCACCGGCGGCGGTGAACCGGGCCCGCGGCCTGGCACCGCCACGGTGGCGATGCAGACGGTGCCCGATATTGGTGATTTCAGCGATGTGGAGATCATCGAAGTGCACGTTACGCCCGGCGATGCAGTGACGGCCGAGGATCCACTGATCACGCTGGAAAGCGACAAGGCGGCGATGGACGTGCCGGCCACCGCGACGGGCCGGGTGGCGGAGGTCTTCGTGGAGGTCGGTGACCGGGTGTCGACAGGAACTCCCATCGCCAGCCTGGCTGGAATCGCCGCGGACACCGGCCTGGCGGAGCCGTCGTTGGCGGCACCCGTCGAGGACATCAAACCGCCCGCGCCGCCGCCTACACTGCCGATGCCGGTGGAAAAATCTGCGCGGGCAAAACCCCATGCCAGCCCCTCAGTGCGCCTTTTCGCGCGCGAACTGGGCGTCGATCTTGTCAAGGTCCAGGGCACGGGACCCAGCGACCGCATCCTCAAGGCGGACGTCCAGGCCTACGTGAAACAGGCACTGAGCGAGACCGTGGCCGCATCCGCCGCAACGGCTGCCCAGGTTACGGCGATCCCGCAGGTACCGATCGTGGAGTTCGGCAAGTTCGGCGAAGTGGAAACCCGCCCCCTGCCGCGCATCAAGAAACTGTCCGGCGCCCACCTCCATCGCTGCTGGCTGAACGTACCCCAAGTTACCCACCACGACGAGGCAGACATTACGGATGTCGAGGCCTTTCGCAGGACATTGCAGACGGAAACCGAGCGCCGCGGTGTGCGCCTCACGCTGCTCGCCTTCGTGATGAAGGCAGTGGCCGCCACGCTCAGGGATTTCCCGCAATTCAACGCCTCGCTCGGACCCGGAGGCGATACGCTGATCTACAAGAAGTACTGCCACATCGGGATCGCCGTGGATACCCCCGACGGCCTGGTGGTGCCGGTGCTGCGGGACGTGGACCACAAGGGTGTCTACGAACTGGCCGCCGAGATGAGCGAGATAAGCGCCCGCGCCAGGGACGGTAAACTTCGACCGGAGGACATGCAGGGAGGCTGCATCAGCATTTCCAGCCTGGGCGGCATCGCCGGCACCGCTTTTACTCCCATCGTCAACGCGCCGGAAGTCGCCATCCTCGGCCTGACCCGCTCTCGGATGACGCCGGTCTGGAACGACGACGAGTTCGTGCCCCGTCTATTGCTGCCGCTGGATCTGTCTTACGATCACCGGATCATAGACGGTGCCGAGGCGGCGCGCTTTCTTAGCATGCTGTCCGTATTGCTGGGCGATACGCGCCGGCTGCTGCTGTAAAACCACGTATAGTGACGCCGTTGTCAACGGCGCTGCCCTGGCGATGCGGCAATGCCTGATCTCAGTTCCACTTTATCGCCGATATGCAGTTGCAGCAGCCTCGCGACCGAGCCACCGGCAACGGCCAATTCGACGAGGTCGCTGGAATTCACGTACCAGAACGGCGTGTTCGGCTCCGCGGCCGAAAATACCTTTCGATGCTCCAGTGATCGCCCGGCCGCGGCCAGTATCCGCTCTTTGCCCACCGTTGCACCCCGGATACCTGTCATGGCGTTTCCGAAGTGGTCGATGTAGATCACGCGCGCCAGGTCGTCCGGCCAATCAGTACGGCGGCCCGGTTCAAACGGCGTGTGCTCCGGGCGTCGGCCGCACGCCAGCATGGCGGCCACCGGCGCGAATAGATCGCGGCCGTGGAAGGAGGGCGACAGATGGTCCGGCTGCCAGCCGATGCGAAACGTGGCGCTGCGGTTCGCGCGCCGCAGCACCAGTTCAAACAGCCCGTTATCGGGGCCTACATACCAGCGCCCATCGGCGTCGATCATCATGGGTGCGCGGTCGCTGCCGACACCCGGATCGACCACCGCCATGAAGACCGCACCGGGTGGAAATTGCGGCGCCAGCGCAGCCAGCAGATAGGCGCTGGACCTGACATCGTAGTCCGGAGCCTGGTGCGTCAGATCGATAATGGGCACGCCCGGCGCGGCACTGGCTAACACTCCGTGGATCTGTCCTACATAGGGATCCGCTGTCCCGAAATCGGTGAATAACACCAGCATAGGGGTATGTTTCATCAACCGTGGTTACCACCCGCCGCATCCGCACCATGCGCCGGGATTCCCCAGTTGGCCAGCAGAAAAGCAAAGATCAGGGCGGTATGGCGATGCTGGTGATAACGGCCTGATTCACCGTGGTGGCCCGTGTTGTAGATCTTCAGCCAGATCGGATTACCGTCTGTTCTGGCGGCGCGCATTCGCGCCACCCATTTGAGCGGTTCCCAGAATCCTACACGCTGGTCATGCAGGCCGGCGGTAATGAGCAGGGGAGGCATGCCGCCGCCGTCCACGTTTTCGTAGGGTGCGTAGGACATCAGCTTGGCGAAGTCGGCGGCAATCATCGGATCGCCGAACTCCTGCAGATCATTCACCGTCAACGGCAGTCCACGATCCAGCAGGGTGTTGATCAAGTCCACGAACGGCACTTCGGCGATAGCCGCCGAAAACAGTTCCGGCGCCCGTTTTGCCGCGACTGCCACCAGCAGACCACCCGCGCTCGCGCCCCATGCCCCGATCTGCCCCGCCGAGGTAAAACCTTGTTCGATGAGATAATGCGCACAACTCAGAAAGTCGCTGAATGAATTCTCCTTGTGGGCCAACCTGCCTGCGTCATGCCACCATGGCCCACATTCACCGCCACCCCGCACATGAACCAGCGCCATGATGACACCCCGGTCGACCAGACTGACATAATCGCTGTCGAAGGCAACGTCCATTGATTCACCGTAAGCACCATAAGCCAGCATCAGGCAGGGGCGACCGCCCCCCTCCGGCTCGCCGCGGTAGAACAATGACACCGGTACCCCGACCCCGTCCGCGGCCGGCACGGTTACCCGCCGGGATATATAGCGGTCCGGCCGATAGTCGCGCACCACGTCCTGCTTACGTTGCACGCGCTGTCCGTCCTCGGGGCGATAATCAAACACGGTTGGCGGCGATACCATGGAACTGTAATCCACCCTTACGTAGTCGGCGTGGTAATCGTAAAGATCCGCGACATCTATGCTGTAGCAGGGCTCGGGGAAATCAAGATAACGGCAGGCCCCGCCGTCTGGATCGAGCACGCGCAGGCGCTCATTGCCGTTGGCAAGCTCTCCTACCAGCAGATGGTTCGCGTAGGGCTCTACGTACTCCAGTGTGGCCTGCGGCTGCTGGGGGACCAGCACTTCCCAGGTCTCGGGGTGCGGACGATCCACGGGGGTACGCAGCAGTTGGAAGTTCGGCGCGCGTTGGTTGGTCAGGATCAGGAAGCCACTGTCGTGGTGATCCAGATAGTATTCGACGTCCGGCTCCCGTCGTCGAAAGCATCGCGGACCCGACGCGGCCGCAGTGGAAAGATAATGGATTTCCGATGTCGTATGGCTGACGGACTCGATGAAGATGAAGCGCCGGGACCGTGACTTCCAGACCGAGAGGTAGAAGGCTTCATCGGATTCTTCCAGCAGCACCACGTCCTGTCCGGCACCGCTGCCCACCCGGTGACAACGCAACGAGTGGGGGCGGCCGTTTGCATCGACACGGGTGTAGACTAAAGTACGCCCGTCCTCGCACCAGGCCAGCGAATCGCCGGCATCGCCGGCGATCCACGCCTCCTCGCCGCTCTCCAGGTCACGCAGTAACAAGCGGTAGGTTTCATCGCCGCTGTCATCTACCAGGTATGCCAACCAGCGTTGACGAGGACATAAATCCATTGCACCCAGCTCGAAGTATTCCTTCCCGGCGGCAACAAGGTTCTCATCCAGATAAATCTGTTCGTCGTTGCCCATATCTTCACGGCAACGGCAATGCACGGGGTACTCCCTGCCCGCAAGCAAACGCGTGTAGTACCAATAGTCAGCGATCCTCTCTGGCACGGACACGTCTTGCTCCGGATTCCTGGTGCATATTTCCCGGTACAAGACTTCCCGACAACCTCGCAACGGCCTGCTGACGGTGGAGAAATAGCTCTTCTCCGCCGCGATATACTCGCGGGTTGCCGGATCATCCGGATTGCTGAGATAGGCGTAGGGATCCACCAGCGTGCGGCCGTGTAGGTATCGGGTGAACGGACGGCGATGGGCCAGGGGAGGGACGCATTGTGGAGGGCGGGCGACCGGCCGCGTTGACCCGCGACGCATCATGCGGATCAAGCTATATGGGTCTTCACTGGTGCCGCGGCGTCGGGGTGCCGCCTGTCCCAGCCCTCGATCACCGCCACTTCCGCCTTCACAAACGCGCGGGAGTCGTCCACATCGAGCCAGTATCGCTCGCCGATATCGTAGGTATACGCCAGCCCGTCCTGCGCCAGCAGGCGTACCCCACCCGACAGACTGGCATCGCCATTTCGGGCGATGCTGAGTTCCAGGGCGTCGAACAGCTCCGGGTCGCAGCGGAAGATCCCGGTGTCAAAACAGTTGTATCGCTCGATGCCTTTGCCTATCTCGCGAATTCTTCCTGAGCGGTCCAGCACGCGGGTTACATCCGAGAGGTCGACGTGGGGGTTATCAATGTTCCTGTCCACGGCAAGGGTCAGGCCATGAGACCGAGCTTCCCGGCACAGGCCTCGGACGATCTCCGGGTCGAAGAGATGGTCGGACATCAACAACAGGAATGGCTCACCAAGCGACTCCCGCGCCGCCAGAACGGAAACCCCGTTTGGCTCCTGCCACCGATCGTTTATAAGGTGACGTATGGTGATGGCGTCTCGATCGGCGATCACATCCAGGTGCGCACGCAGCCGGGGGCCCTGGTACCCGCTCACCACATAAAATTCGTCCGCGCCGCCGCGACGGGCGGCGCGGATAACTCGTTCAATGAGGGGCGTCCCGAGTACCGGGACCAGGGGCTTGCTCTCAGCCCTTTGCCGCAACCGACTTCCCCGGCCGGCTGCTATGATCAGGCATTTCACTCAATTTCTCTCCCCACGTACCATCGATAAACGCTTCCACCATGCGAAAGGCTTCGTCGTCCGTGTATTGACGTGGCGGATGTTTGCAGAAGTAGGCCGAGGGCGGATGGAGTACCCCTCCTTCACCGCGGACCAGGGCGAGCTTGCAGCAGCGCACCGCATCGATACTCACGCCGGCGGAATTAGGCGAATCCTCTACCGATAAGCGGAGCTCCAGATTCATGGGCACATCGCCGAAAAGTTTTCCTTCAATGCGCAGAAAACAAACCTTGTTGTCGTTCTGCCATGGCACGTAGTCGCTCGGTCCGACGTGGATGTTATCGTCGTCGATCCGCCGCGCGGCGACCGACTGCACGGCTTCCGTCTTGGATTCCTTTTTAGATGCCAGTCGTCCACGGTTGAGCATGTTGAGGAAGTCTGTATTACCGCCGGTATTGAGCTGGTAGGTACGCTCAATCTTGACCCCCCGCTTCTTGAACAGGTCGGTGAGCATGCGATGCGTGATGGTCGCACCAAGCTGTGCCTTGATGTCATCCCCGATTATCGGCACGCCGCGTTCCTCAAACCGCGCCGCCCAGGCGGGGTCGCTGGCGATGAATACCGGTATGTTATTGATGAATGCAACGCCGGCTTCGAGTGCGCACTCCGCATAAAAACGGCTGGCCTCTTCCGAGCCCACGGGAAGATAGTTCAGGAGGATCTCAGCACCGCTTTCGCGCAGTATTCGGAGAACGCTCTCATGGTCCGATTCCGGTGCGTCCGAGAGCAGGAAAGTCCGCTCTTCCTTGTAGTCCTCCATATGGTCCGCCACACCATCGAGTATGCAGCCCATGCTGACCGTTACGCCGCTTGCCGGGACCTCGCCGCAGAATACCGTCGTACAGTTAGGCGCCGCAAAGATGGCCTCGTTGACGTCACGACCGACCTTGCGTCGATCGACATCGAATGCCGCAACGACTTCGATGTCACCGGGCAGGTAACCTCCAAGGTCCCAATGCATCAAACCGATAACATCGGTTTCCGACTTGTCACTGTAGTAGTAGATGCCCTGAATCAAAGAACTGGCACAGTTTCCCACACCTGCGATCGCGATCTTTATTTTGCTCATGACACTCGACTCTCGACATTAGCAGAGGCGCTTTCCGGTTCTACTGCACGGTCGCGCCGACAAGGTTCTGCCCCATCCAACCGGGGCAGCTGGTCGATTAACCAGCTGCTTAATATACCAGTCTTGGCCCCAATTTACCCGTCCGCGGCGCCATATTTGGCCCCTTCATGCGCCATTATCCAGGGTGGGCGGCGCCGGTGGTGGCATCGGGATAAAGTTCGTTCAGTGGCAGTGAAGTACCGTTCGCCTGCACGATACGGGCGTGATGGCGCCGCAACTTGCGGGGTTCATTGACCCCGCACGAGTGGGCAATAATACCGACTTCCTTGACCATGTTCCGTATGTAGCTGGCTACCCGTTCCGCCTTCTCCCGCGGCGCCAGGCCCTTCTGCAGGGCGGGGTCGTGGGTGGTTATGCCCGTTGGACAGGTGTTCCTGTTGCATTGCATGGCCTGAATGCAGCCCAATGCGAACATGTTGCCGCGCGCCGAAGCCACAAAGTCGGCGCCAACGCACAATGCCCAGGCCACCTCGGTGGGCGTGACCAGCTTACCCGATGCCACAACGCGGATGCGCTCGCGTAGTTCGTACTCAATCAATTTGTTGACCACCATGGGCAGACTCTCCATAAGCGGCAGACCCATGTCGTCGATCAATGACATCGGCGCCGCGCCGGTGCCGCCGTCGGCAGAGTCTATCGCTATGAAATCCGGCGCGCAGTCCGGACCCCGTTTGACAATCTCTCCAAGCAGGGAGTCGAGCCAGCCCCATGCACCCAGCACTGCCTTGAATCCCACCGGCATTCCGGTCACGTCGCGTATTCGTGATAGCATGTCGAGAAGATCTTCCACACTGTCGATTTCGAGATGCCGGTTGGGACTTATGGAGTCCACTGCTGGCGGTATGCCGCGGATTTCGGCGATCTCGGCGGTCACTTTCGCCGCGGGAAGTATTCCGCCCTTTCCAGGCTTGGCGCCCTGGCTAAGTTTCAGTTCGAACATTCTGACTTCGGGATGGGCCGCGACCCGGCGCAACTTATCATCATCGAGTGCACCGGCATGGTCCCTAACCCCGTATTTGGCTGTACCAATCTGGAAGACAATGTCGCACCCGCCCTCCAGATGATAGGTCGACAGTCCACCTTCGCCGGTGTTCAGCCACGCCCCCGCCTTGCGCGCGCCATGAGAAAGCGCCAGTACCGCGGGCTTGGATATAGCTCCATAGCTCATGCCGGATATATTGAACAATGAGTTGGTGACATACGGCGTTCGGCAACCCGGACCAATGGTGAGGTCACGGGGAGGCACCGCGTCCTCGCCAAGAGTGGGAAAGGGGCAGTTGACGAACAAGACCGTCCCCGCCGGTCTCAGATCGCGCGTGGATCCGAACGCCACGGTGTTGTCGAGATTCTTCGCCGCTCGATACACCCAGGATCGCTGTGCTCTGTTGAAAGGCAATTCCTCGCGGTCCATGGCGAAGAAGTACTGCCGAAAGAATTCGCCCAGGCGTTCGAAAAAGTACCTGAACCGCCCTACGACCGGATAGTTGCGTCTGATGGCATGTTTGGTCTGCGTTATGTCGGCCAAATAGAGGGCAAGCACCACCAGCACGCCCGTTCCGATTACGAAAACGAACAGGGCGGACATGAACTCAAGAAAACTCAGCAGGAAGCCCTGGGACATCTGTCTCTTCCTCTCGCCACACGGCTGTGTGTCCTTGCTACGCTGGCTTCGACTTGGCGCATCGGAAGCCCGGACGCATGCGCTCCACAGTGCATGCCTATGCTGACCTCTACACACGGCATACGTTCCATGGAGTTCCAAGCAGCGGGGGGCGAGACCTGGACGACACTGCGAAGCGCGAGGAGTAAGCGACAAAATATCCGGGCGCGGGGAGAACTCCCGGCCCGGCGCCGTTACCGGACTGTAGCTGGGGTTTATTCGGTCTTGGCTGACTTTTCGCTTGACGGGGCGGCGGGAGCTGCTTTCGCTGCAGCGGCCGACCTGTCCACCAGCTGCACATACGCCATGGGCGCGTTGTCCCCGGCTCGGTGGCCGCACTTAAGGATGCGCAGGTAGCCTCCGGGGCGGTTCTTGAAACGCATGCCCAGATCGTCGAATAACTTACTGACCGCTGCCCGGTCACGAAGTCGCGCATAAGCCAAACGGCGGTTTGCCACGCTGGGCTCCTTGCCGAGGGTGATCAAGGGCTCCGCCACGCGCCGCAGTTCCTTGGCCTTGGCCAAGGTGGTCTTGATCTGCTCATGCTCGAACAGCGATGCCGTCATGTTACGGAACATCGCGATACGGTGGCTCGATGTCCGGTTCAATTTACGGCCTGATTTCTGGTGACGCATGGGTACTAACCTCCGAACTCCACGCCAGACGTTTCCTTCTTCAGCGAGACAGGCGGCCAGTTCTCGAGCTTCATACCCAACGACAAGCCGCGCGTGGCCAGCACATCCTTGATTTCAGTCAGCGACTTCTTACCCAGATTGGGCGTCTTAAGAAGTTCGACCTCGGTTCGCTGAATTAAATCCCCGATATAATATATGTTCTCTGCCTTCAGGCAGTTTGCAGATCGCACCGTCAACTCCAGGTCATCTACCGGGCGCAGCAGCAAGGGGTCGACCTCAGGCTCGTCACTGGCAGGCGCCTCGGTGGCGGTCTCCTCGAGGTTAACGAAGACCGCTATTTGCTCATGCAGTATGGTGGCCGCCCGCCTAACCGCTTCCTCGGGGTCAATGGCCCCGTTGGTTTCGATCTCGAGAATGAGCTTGTCCAGGTCAGTACGCTGCTCTACACGCGCATTGTCCACAGAGTAGGAGACGCGGCGGATCGGACTGAAAGATGCGTCCAGCTGCATCACCCCGATGATCTTGCCGTCTTCGAGATTCTCCCGCGAGTCCACCGTCTGGTAACCGCGGCCACGTGCCACGGTCAATTCCATGTCCAGTTTGCCGTCCTTGGTCAGATGTGCGATCAAATGGTCCGGGTTGACAACCTCGACGTCATGCTCGACCTGGATATCCCCGGCAGTGACCGTCCCGGGCCCCTTCTTGTTGAGCTTGAGCACAGCCTCGTCACGCGTATGCATGCGAAACGCGATGTCCTTCAGATTGAGCAGGATTTCAATGACGTCCTCCTGCACTCCCTCCACCGAGGAGTACTCATGCAGTACGCCATCGATCCTGACCTCGGTGACGGCGCAACCCGGCATTGAGGACAGTAGGATTCGGCGCAGCGCATTGCCGAGCGTGTATCCGAATCCGCGCTCAAGAGGTTCGATAACTATTTTCGCGTGCCGGTCATCAGTACTGTGCACATCCACCAGTCGCGGTTTTAGAAATTCAGCGGTCGAGTCCTGCATATGGGTCTCTCGTCAATGCGGTCAGGCATGTTTACTTGGAATATAGGGCGACAACCAGGGCTTCATTGATCTCGGCGGGCAGGTCATTGCGGTCCGGAACCGCCTTGAAAACGCCCTTCACCGCCTTGCCGTCCATGTCGAGCCAGTGCGGCACGCCGATCTGCTCGGCAATCTCCATTGCGGCCTGGATGCGCAGCTGCTTCTTGGCCCTCCCCCGTACCTCAACTTCGTCACCCGGGCTGACCTGGTATGAGGGGATGTTCACCGCCTGCCCATTCACCATGATCGCCTTGTGGCTGACCAACTGGCGCGCCTCCGCCCGGGTTACGGCAAAGCCCATCCTGTACACAACGTTATCCAGTCGCCTCTCGAGCAGCTCGAGGAGGTTCTCGCCGGTCGAGCCGCGACGGCGGGCGGCCTGTTTGTAGTAGTTGCGAAACTGCTTCTCCAGCACGCCATACATGCGACGCAGCTTCTGTTTCTCTCGCAGCTGGGTACCGTAAACCGTGACCCGCGGCCGTCTTCCGGTGCCGGGTTGGCCGGGAGCCTTGTCGATCCGGCACTTCGAATCCAGCGGACGCACCGGGCTCTTGAGGAACAGGTCGGTTCCCTCGCGCCGGGCCAGCTTGCAGGTTGGGCCAAGATATCTTGCCATTGCTTTGACTCGTATACGTTTGCTACACCCGGCGCCGCTTCGGCGCTCGGCAGCCGTTGTGAGGAATTGAAGTTACGTCGGTAATGTTATTGATCTCGAAGCCGACGGCGTTTAGCGCACGCACCGCGGACTCGCGCCCCGGGCCCGGTCCCTTAACCCTGACCTCCAGGTTCTTCATGCCATAGTCCTGCGCCGCCTTGCCGGCGCGCTCGGCCGCCACCTGGGCCGCAAACGGCGTGCTCTTGCGGGAGCCACGGAAGCCGGCCCCCCCGGCAGTGGCCCAGCACAGGGTATTACCATGCCTGTCGGTGATGGTGATGATAGTGTTGTTGAAGGACGCATGTATATGCGCGATCCCCTCGATCACGGTCTTTTTTACCTTCTTCTTTGTCTTTGGAGTCGGTTTCGCCATAACGGTTTATTTCTTGATCGGTCTACGTGGGCCCTTGCGCGTCCGGGCGTTGGTACGGGTCCGCTGTCCGCGGACCGGAAGTCCGCGACGGTGGCGCAGACCGCGGTATATGCCCATGTCCATCAGACGCTTGATGTTCATTGAGATCTCGCGCCGCAGGTCGCCCTCGACCTGGAGCCTTGCCACCTCAGAACGCAGTTTCTCCGCGTCAGCCTCAGTCAGTTCCTTCACCCGCAGATTGCGCGCCACCTCGGCGGCATCGCAGATTTTCTGCGCACGCGTGCGGCCGATGCCGTAGATGGACGTCAATGCGATTTCGATGTGCTTGTTTATGGGCAGGTTGATGCCCGCTATTCTCGCCACCGGCTAAGCCTCCGTAACGGGCGCCAAAAGGCGCGTAAGGATACTGATTGGGCCTTTATTAATCAACTCGTTATCCCTGGCGCTGCTTGTGTCGGGGATCCGAGCAGATGACCCGGACCGTTCCCCTGCGCCGAATTATCTTGCAGTTGCGACACATTTTCTTGACTGAAGCTCTTACTTTCATGATCTATTCCTCGAAATTCGGAGTTCCCGGCAGTCGGGCCCCCGCTATCGCGCCAGTCCCCCAAGACCACCGGTCAGGTTGGTCTTCTTCATCAGGCTCTCATACTGTCGAGACATCAGATACGACTGCACCTGCGTCATCAGGTCCATCATCACCACCACGATGATCAGCAGCGACGTGCCTCCAAAATAGAATGGTACGTTCCATCTCACGATCAGGAACTCGGGTATAAGACATACCACGGTAAGATATATGGCACCTGCCAGCGTCAGTCGCGAGACGACCCCATCGATATAGCGCGCGCTCTGGTCCCCGGGCCGTATACCGGGAATGAACGCCCCGGACTTCTTCAGATTGTCCGCGATCTCTTTCGGGTTGAAGACCAACGCCGTGTAAAAGAAGCAGAAAAACACGATCATGCTGGCGTAGATCAAAACGTATATGGGCTGACCCGGCGACAGCGTGGTGGCGATGTCACGCAGCCAGCCCATGCCTTCCGCCTGCCCGAAAAAACTTCCCAGGCTGGCGGGAAACAGGATGATGCTGGAGGCGAAGATGGGCGGGATAACGCCCGACATATTCAGTTTTAGAGGCAGATGGCTACTGGCACCGGCAAACATGCGGCGCCCCTGTTGGCGCTTTGCATAATTCACCGTGATTCTGCGCTGGCCCCGCTCGACGAACACCACAAAAGCGGTAACCGCAATGGCGCCGAGAAACAGGCCGAGCACGAACAGCGGACTGAAGGACCCGGTCCGCGCCAGCTCCAGCGTGCCGCCGATGGCCGCCGGCAGGCCAGCCACGATACTGGCAAAGATGATCAGCGATATGCCGTTGCCTATTCCGCGCTCGGACATCTGCTCGCCCAGCCAGACCAGGAACATGGTGCCGGTAACCAGGGTGATCACGGTGGTGACCTTGAAGCCGATGCCGGGTGTGAGCACCACGGGCAGGCCACCGGCGCTCTGCCCCTCCACGGCTATGGCGATACCCAGTGCCTGGAAGGTCGCCAACAGGACCGTTCCATAGCGCGTGTATTGGGTGATCTTGCGCCGACCCTGCTCGCCTTCCTTCTTGAGCTGCTCCAGAGTGGGGATCACGGAGCTCATCATCTGCATGATGATGGAGGCCGAGATATAGGGCATCACACCCAGCGCCATGACGGAGAGTCGTTGCAGCGCCCCGCCGGAAAACATGTTGAACACGTCGACGATGGAGCCGCGTGTCTGCTGAAACAGCTGAGCCACTGCATTCGGGTCCACGCCCGGGACCGGGATGTGGGCACCCAGCCTGAACACCACCAGCGCGCCGAGGACAAAGAAGATCCGTTGACGCAGTTCGGTCAGTTTGCCGCCTCCCAGTGATGGTGCATCAGGTCGTGCCATTATGCCTCTACCTTGCCCCCGGCCTTTGCTATCGCCGCCGCCGCGCCCTTGGTGACCGCGATACCACGCACCGTCACCGCCCGGGAGATTTCACCGGAAAAGATAATCTTCGCGCGATCCACGCGGTTGTTCACCAGGCCCGCCTGGCGCAGTGCCGCCAGGTCAACGACATCGGCTCCTACTTTCGCGAGTTCATGCAGCCTGATCTGCGCAGTGCGCCCGCGTTGCATGGACCGAAAGCCGCGCTTGGGCAGGCGCCGCTGCAGCGGCATCTGCCCGCCCTCGAATCCGATCTTGCTGTAGCCCCCGGAACGCGATTTCTGTCCCTTGTGTCCGCGTCCCGCGGTCTTTCCGAAACCTGATCCCATGCCGCGTCCCACGCGTTTGCGGTTGCTTCGCGCACCGGTCTTGGGTGTCAGAGTGTTCAACCGCATCACACTTCCTCCCATTTGAGCAGATAGGACACCTTGTTGATCATGCCGCGATTTGCAGGAGTGTCCAGCACCTCGACGGTGTGGTGCATGCGACGCAGGCCGAGTCCGCGAACGCACTCCAAGTGCTTGTTCACCCGGCCATACATGCTGCGTACCAGCGTCACTCTCAGTTTTCTTGGCTCCGGCACTGTCGAGTCCTCTATTCCAGAAGGTCTTCCGGTTGCTTGCCGCGCTTGGCGGCAATATCTTCGGGGCTTTTCGCGGCCCGCAGGCCCTTGAGGGTCGCGCGCACCACGTTGACCGGATTGGTCGACCCGATGCACTTGGCCAGCACATTGCGCACACCGGCCGCCTCGAGTACGGCGCGCATGGTGCCCCCTGCAATGACGCCGGTACCTTCCGACGCCGGGCGCATGACGATCTTGGCGCCGCTGTGCCGCGCCATTACCGGGTACTGCAGCGTCCCGTCCACGATATGGATCGGCTTCATGTCCCGGCGCGCCGCCTCCATGGCCTTCTGCACGGCCAGCGGTACCTCTCTGGCCTTGCCGCGCCCCATGCCGACCCGGCCGTTGCCGTCGCCGACCACAGTGAGAGCAGAAAAGCCAAAGATCCGCCCGCCCTTGACCACCTTAGCGACGCGGCGGACGTTGATCAGCTGTTCCTGAAAGTCATCGCTGCGCGGATCGTTCTTTGCTGTAAATGCCATTGTTCACCTTCGCTTAAAATGTCAGGCCGTTTTCGCGCGCCGCATCCGCCAGCGCCTTGACGCGACCGTGATAGCGGAATCCGGAGCGGTCAAAGGCCACCTTTTCCACTCCGGCCGCCTTCGCTTTCTGCGCCAACTGTTTGCCCACCTCCGAAGCAGCAGCCACGTTACCGCCATTCTTGAGGTTGGCACGGATGCCCGGGTCCAGGGTCGAGGCCTGCGCCAGGACACGCCCGGACTGGTCGTCGATCACCTGAGCATAGGTGTGGCGCGGCGTGCGGAAAACGCACAGGCGCTGCGCACCCAACTCCCGGATCTTCATCCGCGTCCTGCGTGCACGACGCCGACGAGCGTATTTCTTGTCTTTCATGACGGTCTACTTCTTTTTGGCCTGTTTACGTACTACATGTTCGTCCGAGTAGCGTATGCCTTTGCCCTTGTACGGCTCGGGCGGCCGGTACCGTCTGATTTCGGCGGCCACCTGTCCAACGCGCTGCTTGTCCGCACCCTTGACCACGATCTCCGTCTGACTTGGGGTCTCGACATTGATGCCCTCGGGCACCGCATACTCCACCGGATGAGAAAAACCGAGCGTGAGGTTCAGCTTCTGACCCTGGGCCTGGGCACGGTAACCCACCCCGACTATGCTCAGCTTCTTCTCGAAACCCTGTGAAACTCCCACTACCATATTATTCACCAGTGCCCGTGTAGTCCCCGCTATTGCCGTCGCCTGCTTGCTCTCGTCACGGGTTGACACCTTGAGTTCGTCGCCGTCGCGATCCACCTGCACCAGAGGATGAGGCGCCAGTTCGAGTTCGCCGTTCGGGCCCTTTACGGAAATCCGTTCCCTCGCGACGTCCACGTCGACGCCGCTGGGTATGGGGACTGGGTATTTTGCGATCCTGGACATTTCTCTAGTTCACCGCGCAGACCACTTCGCCGCCGAGACCGGCCTTGCGGGCAGCACGATCAGTCATGACGCCCTTGGAAGTGGATATGATGGCAATACCCAGTCCGCCGTTGATTGACGGGAGTTCGTCGACGCTCTTGTACACACGCATGCCGGGCCGGCTGATCCGGTTCAGTTCGGCAATGACGGGCTCGCCCTGGTAGTACTTCAGCTGCACCTCGAGAAGGTTCTTGCCATCCTCCACGCGGGTCTCAAAATCCTTGATGTAGCCTTCCTCGCGGAGCACCTCGGCGATGGCCTGCTTCATCTGAGACCCCGGGATCTTGACCGCTCGCTTCTCAGCCGTCTGACCGTTGCGAATGCGGGTCAGCATATCGGCTATTGGATCTGTCATCATGCTACTAGTTCCTGGCTATTTGCTGTTCGCACCGCGCTGCTGAATCACCAGCTCGCCTTGGCGACGCCGGGCGCCTCGCCCTGCATAAAAATCTCCCGCAACTTGTTGCGGCTGAGTCCGAACTTGCGATAGTAACCGCGCGGCCTGCCGGTGATGGAGCAGCGGTTGCGCCTGCGGGTCGCATTGGAATCCCGCGGCAGCTTCTGCAAATCCATCATGGCCTGCCAACGATCATCCGCACCGAGACTTTCATCGCTCATGCGCTTACGCAGCTCCGCCCGGCGCGCAGCCAGCTTGTGGGACAGTCTGAGGCGCCGTTCTTCCCTCGCTATCATTGATTTCTTGGCCATATCGACTTCCTGTACTCAATCAGTTACGGAGTGGAAAGCTGAACGCTTTCAGCAGCGCCCGCGCCTCGTCGTCGGTGGGCGCGGAGGTGGTGATTGTCACATCCAGGCCGCGGATTGCATCCACCTTGTCGTAGTCAATTTCCGGAAACACGATCTGCTCGCGCAGCCCCAGAGAATAGTTCCCCCGGCCGTCAAAGGCACGCGCGGACAGACCGCGGAAGTCCCTTATTCGGGGTATCGCCACCGCGATAAGGCGATCGAGAAAGTCATACATGCGCTCCCGGCGCAAGGTGACTTTGCAGCCGATCGGCCAGCCTTCGCGTATCTTGAACCCCGCCACCGATCTCTTGGCATAGGTAATGATCGGCTTCTGCCCGCTGATCAGGGCGAGGTCCCCGGTCGCGCTCTCCAGAATCTTCTTGTTCCCGACCGCCTCACCCAAACCCATATTGAGCGTGATCTTGGTGATACGGGGCACCTGCATGACGTTTGCATACCCGAACTGCTCGCGCAATTGCGGAACGACGTTTTGCCGGTAGTGTTCTTGCAGTCTGCTCATTGCTCTTGTTCGGCTAACTGATATCTACGACTTCGCCGTTGGACCTGTAAACCCGCACCTTGCGGCCGTCTTCCAGCGTCTTGAAGCCCACGCGGTCCGCTTTCTTGGTGGTAGGGTTGTACAGCGCCAGATTGGAGATCTGGATCGGCGCCTCCTGCTCCAGGATTCCGCCCTGTATGCCCTTCATCGGATTAGGCTTGGTGTGACGCTTGACGATGTTGACGTCGTTCACCAGCGCGCGGCCATCGGTCATCATCCGAAGCACCTCGCCGATCTTGCCCTTATCGCGCCCGGTCAGGACAATGACCTCATCACCTTTCTTGATCTTCTGCATCGCAGTTGCTCCCGTATACTTACTATCGCTTGCGCCTAGAGAACTTCAGGCGCCAGGGAGATGATCTTCATGAATCGCTCCGAGCGCAGTTCCCGGGTCACTGGGCCGAATATGCGCGTCCCGACGGGCTGCATCTGGTTGTTGAGCAGAACCGCTGCGTTCTTGTCGAAGCGGATCAACGATCCGTCACCGCGCCGCACACCCTTGCGGGTGCGCACTATTACCGCGTGGAAAACGTCGCCCTTCTTTACCCTGGAATTCGGCATTGCTTCCTTGACGCTGATCTTTATAACATCGCCAATACCCGCGTATCGGCGCTTCGAACCACCCAACACCTTTATGCACTGGATCTTGCGAGCACCGCTGTTGTCAGCGACATCCAGCATGCTTTGCATTTGAATCATCTGCAGCGCTCCGCTCTAGACGGCCTTTTCCAGCACCTGGACCAGACGCCAGGACTTGTGCTTGGACAAAGGCCGGCACTCCTCGATCATCACCACGTCGCCTTCACCACACTCATTGTTCTCATCGTGAGCCAGCAGCTTGGTCGAACGACTGATGAACTTCTTGTAGAGCGGGTGCTTCACCCGTCGCTCGACAACCACCGCAACGGTCTTGTCCATCTTGTCGCTCACCACCCGGCCGGTAACCGAACGGGCGTGTTTCTCGTCAGTCATGATGCCGCTCTCGATTTCTCGTTCAATACTGTATTTATACGTGCAATCTCGCGACGCACTTCCTTGAACCGGGATGGATTACCGAGTTGCCCGGTTCCCCGCTGCATGCGCAGGTTGAACTGCTCCCTGCGAAGTTCCACCAGTTCCGCATGTAATTCTTTCTCGCTCTTCACGCGCAACTCTGCCGGCTTCATCTATGCCACCTGCCTTTTCACGAAGGTTGTACCCACCGATAATTTCGCGCTGGCAAGACGGAAGGCCTCGCGGGCCAGTTCCTCGCTGACGCCCTCCATTTCGTAGAGCATATGGCCGGGCTTGATCTCCGCCACCCAGTACTCCGGATTGCCTTTGCCCTTGCCCATGCGCACTTCGAGCGGCTTCTTCGAAACAGGCTTGTCGGGGAACACGCGGATCCAGATCTTTCCTCCACGCTTGATATGTCGCGTGACAGCGCGCCGCGCCGCCTCGATCTGGCGCGCGGTAATGCGTCCGCGCCCCGTTGCCTTGAGTCCGTACTCCCCAAAGCTGACACGATTACCTCGTGAGGCCAGTCCCCGGTTGCGGCCCTTGTGCTGCTTGCGAAATTTCGTTCGTTTTGGTTGTAACATCTCTTGGATCCTAACCTGCCGCGGCGGCCTTGGTCTCGGCGGACGCCTCGGCCTCTTCCGCTGCGTCGAAAACCTCGCCCTTGAAAATCCAAACCTTTACGCCGATCACACCATACGTCGTGTACGCCTCCGCGAAGCCGTAATCAATATCGGCGCGCAGGGTATGCAGCGGCACGCGGCCTTCCCGGTACCATTCGCGGCGCGCGATCTCAGCGCCGTTCAACCGCCCCGACACCATTACCTTGACACCCTGAGCACCGAGGCGCATGGCGTTGGTCACCGCGCGCTTCATGGCACGCCGAAACATGATCCGCTTCTCCAACTGCTGGCAGATGCTTTCCGCTACGAGGGTTGCATCAAGTTCCGGCTTGCGGATCTCCTCAACAGCGAGCTGCACCGGCAGCTTCGTCATTTCCGACAGTTTCCGGCGCATGCGGTCGATATCTTCACCCTTCTTGCCGATCACGATACCCGGGCGCGCAGTGTGAATGGTTATGTTCATGTTCTGCGCCGGCCGCTCGATAGTGATCCGACTGACCGCCGCGTTACTCAGGTGCTTCTTGAGAAACTTGCGTACCTCAATGTCCTGCGCCAGGTTCTTTGCGTAATCGCGTCTGGTCGCATACCACCTCGCATTCCAGTCCCGTATTATGCCCAGGCGCATGCCGTTAGGATGTACTTTCTGACCCATCAGCGGCCTCCTCTCGTATCACCAACCATCACGGTAATGTGGCTGGTGCGCTTGAATATTGACGCCCCACGTCCCTTGGCACGCGCGCGCCATCGCTTGATGGTCGGCCCTTCATCCACCATCGCCGCCTCCACTTTCAACTCGTCGATGTCGGCACCTTCGTTGTGCTCCGCGTTGGCAATCGCGGACTCCAGGGCCTTCTTGATCGGATGCGCAGCTTTCTTGGGGCTGAACTGCAGCAGCTCCAGGGCACGGGAGACGCTCAAGCCGCGAATCTGATCGGCAACCAGCCGAGCCTTCTGCGGCGAGATCCGAATGTATCTGGCGGTCGCTTTGACTAGCATGGCTGATATCCTATTTGGCCTTTCTGTCCGCCGCATGGCTGCGGAACATGCGGGTAGGGGCGAACTCACCCAGCTTGTGGCCGACCATGTTCTCGGTGACAAGAATGGGCACATGCTGTCGACCGTTATGTATCGCGATCGTCAGACCTACGAACTCCGGCATGATGGTGGACCTGCGTGACCAGGTTTTGACCGGCCGGCGGCTGTTTTCAGCGCGCGCCTGCTCGACCTTCGACCACAGGTGATGATCTACGAACGGTCCCTTCTTTACTGAGCGTGGCATCTGCAAAAACCTCGTTACTGTACCTACCGCTTGCGGCGGCGGAGAATCATTGACTGCGTCCGCTTGTTGCGCCGGGTGCGGAAGCCCTTGGTCGGCACGCCCCACGGCGATACCGGGTCCCGCCCACCCGAGGTGCGTCCCTCGCCGCCGCCATGGGGATGGTCGACCGGGTTCATGGCGACGCCGCGCACGGTGGGACGGATACCGCGCCAGCGCTTGGCGCCCGCCTTGCCCAGCTTGCGCAGGCTGTGCTCGTTGTTGCCCACTTCCCCGATTGTTGCCCGGCAGTCCAGATGGACTTTGCGCACCTCCCCGGATCGCAGGCGCAACTGAGCGTAATGCCCCTCCCGGCCCAGATATTGGACTGCCGCGCCCGCGGCGCGGGCTAGCTGACCGCCCTTGCCGGGCTTCATCTCAACGCAATGAACCATGCTTCCCACCGGTATGTTGCGCAGCGGCAGGGCGTTTCCCGTGGCGATGGGTGCGTCGACCCCGGACATTATCGGCGCTCCCGGCCGTACTCCCTTGGGCGCCAGGATGTAACGCCGCTCACCATCCGTGTACAGCAGCAGTGCGAGATGCGCGCTGCGGTTGGGATCATACTCGATACGCTCAACCTTGGCCTGCACACCGTCTTTGTTTCGACGGAAATCTATGACCCGATATTTCCTCTTATGGCCACCACCGCGGTGTCGAACGGTGATCTGGCCTGAATTGTTGCGCCCATCGATGGCCTTTTTCGACTCCACCAGCGGTTTGTAGGGCCGACCCCGATGCAGGTTCGCATCGACCACGCGCACCGTGCCTCGACGGGCCGGGGAAGTTGGTTTCAGTTTGACTAGCGCCATTGTTCTGCCTTGCTGTCGTTCTAGATTCCGGCTTACTGGGCCATCCCGCCGGAGAAATCGATATCATGTCCTTCCTTCAGCCGCACGTAGGCCTTCTTCCAGTTGCTGCGCATACCCGGCGTGCGGCCGGATCGTTTCACTTTGCCGCGCATGTTCGACACCTGCACGGACTCGACCTCGACCTTGAAGGCGAGTTCTACCGCCCGCTTTATCTCGGGCTTGCTGGCGTCGCCAAGCACCTTGAAAACGAACTGACGATGTTTGTCCGCCACCATGGTGCTCTTCTCCGAGACCAGGGGTGCCAGTAGCACCTGATAAAGCCTGTCCGCTCTCATTGCAGCCACTCCTCAATCTGCCTGACAGCGGCCGAGTTCATGATCACCTGCTGGTAAGCTATCAGCCGCACCGGATCCATGTTCCGGGTTTCGCACACATCGACGTGCGGCAGGTTTCGGGCCGCCAGCGCCAGGTTGCGATCTTCGTCCCCGCACACGATCAAGGCATTCTCGGCGCCGATCGTCTTCAGCCGGGCGGCGAGATCTCTGGTTTTCGCCTCCGCCGGTGCCAGGTCGTCACAGACCAGCAGCCTGCCCTGGCGTGCAAGTTCAGATAGAATCGAACGTAGCGCTGCCCGATACATCTTGCGATTGACCTTCTGCGAAAAGTCGTGGGTAGACGCAGGAAACGTCTTGCCACCGCCGCGCCACAGGGGGCTGCGGTTGGTGCCTGCCCGCGCGCGCCCGGTGCCTTTCTGACGCCATGGCTTGGCACCCCCGCCGCGCACTGCGGACCGGTTCTTCTGGGCCCTGGTGCCCGCCCGGCCTCCGGCCTGGTAGCCCACCACCACCTGGTGGATCAGCGCCTCATTGAACTCCGCCCCGAAGGCGCGCTCCGAGACCTCGAGTCCGGCCGCCTCGTTACCATCAGCTTTGACTGCTGCCAGTTGCATCACTCTCAACCTTTACGCTTTACCTTCTTGGATGGCTTTATGACAACGTTGCCGCCACGAGGTCCGGGCACTGCGCCCTTCACCAGCAGCAAGCTGCGCTCCGCGTCCACCCGCACTACCTCCAGGTTCTGCTGGGTGCGTGTCACGTGCCCCATCTGGCCGGCCATCTTCTTGCCCGGAAATACGCGGCCGGGATCCTGGCACTGCCCGATCGAGCCCGCTCCCCGATGTGTCAGGGAGGCGCCATGGCTGGCGCGGCCGCCACCGAAGCCGTGCCGCTTCACCACGCCGGCGTAGCCCTTGCCTATGGTGGTACCCTGCACGTCCACGCGTTGACCGACCTCGAACAGCTCCACGGGCAGCTCGGCGCCGACTGCAAGGTCCTGCTGCGGGTCGCCGTCCCCTAGCCGGAACTCCCAAAGCCCGACTCCAGGCTCCACGCCGGCCTTGGCATAGTGGCCCGCCATCGGCTTGGTCACCCTGTTCGGACGACGCCGGCCGACGGTCACCTGCACTGACGAGTAACCGTCACTGTCCACCATCTTAACCTGGGTGACCCGGTTGGATCGTATCTCCAACACGGTAACTGGTACCGACTCGCCATCTTCGGTGAAGACGCGCGACATTCCGATCTTGTGGCCAACCAAACCTAAGGACATAACGTTCACCGTGCTTTCAGTCAATCCGTCCGTGCCTGCTCGTTAATTCAACTTGATCTCGACGTCTACGCCAGCTGCCAGATCCAGGCGCATCAGCGCATCCACCGTCTTGTCCGTCGGTTCAATAATATCCATGATGCGTTTATGGGTTCGGACCTCGAACTGGTCGCGCGCCTTTTTGTTCACGTGCGGGGAACGCAGCAACGTGAACCGTTCCACCCGCGTCGGCAGTGGAATCGGGCCCCGCACCACCGCGCCGGTCCTCTTCGCCGTTTCAACGATTTCCAGCGCCGACTTGTCAATCATGCGATGATCGAACGCCTTCAGGCGAATGCGAATTTTCTGGTTGTCCACGTTTGTCTATACCTCTTAAAGACCGCAAGCCTGCCTCTTAGCAACCCCGGGTTCAGGTCCTATCATTCAGTGATCTTGCTGACGACGCCAGCACCCACGGTGCGGCCGCCCTCGCGAATCGCAAACCGCAGCCCCTCCT
>CAMYNL010000008.1 GCA_947259705.1 uncultured Gammaproteobacteria bacterium
AGACTCAGTGTGCGAAGATTAATGATTTCGAATGGCAATCGCATTGCCGTGGTTTGGTCCAACTTCCAATCGCTGCATGAACGCTAAATCGACACCGACCGGTATCACGGCCACAGCTTGGTGCCGGGATAGAACTGCGACCAGGCGAACCAGAAGGCTTGGTGCCCTCCCAGGTCGTTACCCTCGGCATCGACCACCCGGACGCCACCGCCGTCGAGGACGAGGTGGAGATTCTCGAAGACGATCGCCTCGCCCCGCTTTAGGGCCGAGTTAGCACTACGAACATGAAAAGCCACCGGGACTCCGGTTGGCGTGACGACGCCTAGCACATCCTCGTGCACTGGCAATCTCGAGTCCACATCGCCTATCGGAAAGATCGGGCCATTGGCATCGCGAGTGTTGCGAAAATCGAAATCGCGGCCAAGGGCCAGCGCCTCAACCAGAACCGTCGTTTCCGGATGCGCCGCCTTCCATTCACCCCACGTCGTCGTGACGACGCTGGTTTGCCGCAACGTGATGCCTTTTTCGGCGAGCGGGCCGGTGACCGCGTTTCCCTTGAATGTATCAAACACCGAAAACGTATTGATGTCATACATCACTTTGTTGGAGCGGATCAGCAATCCAGACGTGCGAAGCACTGGACGTGCGACACCCTCAGGAACCTCATCGGTGAAGTACGCTTGGGCCGCGCCACACAGCGTGCAGTACGGAATCCCGAGCTGGCGTCCACCTAGGGTGTCATTGACCATCTCCCGTACTTCCATGATTCGACGCGGATATGCTCTGAATTCCCCATTTACACCAATCCCAAAAACCACGTCATCGTCTTTCAACCAGCGTGCATCGGGCGCACTGCTGACCGATGGATTGTCGGCAGCGGGGATGCAGTTGCATGGGTCATCGGTGGAGCCATAGGGTCGGTCATCGATCAGCACACCGCCCCAGCTCACATGGCGCCAATCGATTTGACCCGGGACGAACAGTCGCTCCCATCCGGGAACGATGATTGTATAGATCCGTTTCTTTACGTCCAAGTAACCGGGGGGCGGAGGGATATCCCAAGCGATGAGGTGGTCGGTCAGGTCGCTCCATGCCCCGCGGACATTGATACTGGTTCCAATCAACTCGCTCGCAATGGTGGAGAGAAAAAGCGTAAGCTCCGGGTCGGAAACAATTCGCATGAAGTCGCTGATGATCCAGGCCACCCGCGGGTCACCGGAGCGGGCGATCACCTGCATCGCATCGTGTTGCACTTTGCCCCAATGACGATCGGTGAGATTCTCGCCGAAGGCGGTTTCTATGGCGCCAGCCAACTCTGGGGATAACGGTCCAGTTGGCACAGTGGGCGGCTCGACGAAGAGCTTGACCGCCCCTCTCTGCACCGAGCTCGTCGAGTCGGTTCTATTCTCAGTGTTGGCCGATTGTCCGAAGGCGCTGTCGACGATACCGATCAAGAACGAGGTAAATATCAGGAGGGCGAAACAACTTCGGATTAGCATCGACTTTTCCTACACGGTTCACGATGGTACTTCGACCACCACCCCCGGCATCAGTTTCACCCAACTCATCGAGCGCATGCGTGCTTGGCGCCACACCGGATTCTCCACCCACAACGGCGTGCAGCTGCGCGCCCAGGATGCCGATGATCGCAGGCAACTGACCCGATACATGATCCGCCCGCCGCTGGCGCTGGAGAAGATGCAGTATGTCGAGACCAGCGGCACGGTGAGCTACCGGGCCAAGATTCACGCGACCCTGAAACGGAACATCCAGGTACTTCCCGGGGCGGAGTGGCTGAAGCTTCTGATTCAGCACATCCCGGACAAGCATGAACACACGGTCCGTTACTACGGCGCCTACAACAGTCGGCATCACGCCAAGCACGTCAGTGTCCGGCTCCGTGATCTCCAGCGCGGGTTGTTCCGAAGTGCTTGGCGTACCGCAGCGCCAGGGCCGCCTGGGCCAGGCTGACTTATGGCGCGTACTATGTAGCCGATGTCCGCTTCCTGGAACAAAACACTTCGATTGCGAAAATCGCTAATGGCAGGAGTTGGCTGAACCCGGAGCTTCGCTGCAGTGCCGCAAAAACCTGCTCTCACAGGGGGTGCTAAATGTCGGCTCCCGACCCATTTATCCGGTCATTCAGATTATTTGCTGATACAGTTCACGAGACTGGAGTAAATGATTAACAGGGACAGAGACTGGGATGTCCTCAGCAACGGCCAGGAAATCCAATTGGGTGATTACCTGAACGGCATATACAGTCGCATCTTTTTCAGCGATAACACTGACGCACAGGGTTAGTCAGAGGAGGTAAAGGGGGTCAGTACCCTTTTAAGTTTTCCGCCATGCCAAGGCGTATGCCGGACCCGGAATGTCGCCAGAGAAGAATCTGCCTTAATATTTTGGTTGCGGGCGGTCAGCTCAGAACGCGGATGCCGATGGCTCGGTCGTTGGCCCTACAAAAAGACGGCGTTGAAGATGCCGCCCAGATGAGTAAACAGCCAAATCACTACGATAACCCGCCCGTAGTACTTGTGATTTCGGTTGAGGTGAGTGTTTCGATAATTTCCCTTCGATCTTACTCTGCTGACTATTAAACAAGTTGCTCCGACCAGCGGGATCAAACCAATGGTCCCGTGAACTGCCATCCAGATGACGTGCTCCTTGGGAAAGGGGATGGCCGCGGCATCACCGTAGCGCTGGGTGAAGAGATAGCTGGCGACAAACACCCAGGCGCCAAGGGTCAGTAAAATCATCAAAGTTTTATGGACACGAATTTTTCCTGTTCTTGCCAACCGCCACGAGAAGACCAGCAGGACGATAGCGGCGACTGCCCATATCGTTGAGATCGCGAGGAAAAGTGACATGCGTGGAAAATCGACTTTGTTTATCGAACGAAAACGGCCTGTGAAGCACCCTAAGATTTTGCCGAATGTATAGGGAGAATAACCGCTATGCCGTTCGCTGGCAAAGTGATCACGAGGTTCGCAGTTGGTACGCTGGCCGAGTTGACAGGGTCATGTCAGGTGTTTACGGCTTTCTTCTCTCCCTCAAAACCTGGCAAGTTGATTTGGGGGGGCTGTTCAATCCCTCGACCCAATTGCCTTTCAACAGACCGAGGAGAACAAGACCGTAACTGACGAAGAGAGTTGATCAAAACTTTCTCGGCAGCGAGGTGATGCGCTACGTGACTTGTAGATAAACCGAAAGACGGCTTAGAGTATGGAGGAGCCCGTCGTGCCTCTTACCGCGAGTGTCTGGAGTTGGCCGTTCTGAGACGCCCAGAATGCTCGCACGACTGTCTGGTGATAATTTGTTCCCAGACAAATACTACTACTCCACTTTTGTGATCAGGTCTGAGTTGGAGAGATGAACTACCCGATCAGGGGGTGACCTCTGTAGGTGGTTGCTTGCGATGACTTGTTTCGGCATACCGATTTCGCCAGACGACAGTGGTCAAGTAGGCTTGATCTCGGTTCCCGGTAGGTGGATGATGACTATCCGGCGCCTCAGCGGCCAAATTACCTGAGCGGCAAACTGGGATATCCTGTCCCTTGAAGTGGCACATTCTATATCGTCACGTTCCCCGGCTATGGAGATGAGAAATGACGACAAGACGCGATGCAGTAAAGAAAATTACCGGTATTAGCCTTGCCAGTTGGGTCACTCCGGTAGTTCAGTCGGTATCCTTGCCGGCTCATGCCCAGGCCAGTCCGGCGCTTCCCTCCATTGTGGATGTTCTCTTGGAGATATCCACTCTGACTATTGGTGGTCCGTCGGTTCCCTATGCAGCCACGCTGTTGAATCCCGGGACTGGTGATCTTTCGGTGGTAGTGTTGCAGGCGTTTATCCAGCAACCCGGTGCGAGTCGAGCGGCCGGTGGGTTTCAGGTCACTTGCGGAGGTGCGCCCGGAGTCTTACCGTCCGGAATATGCAACACTAACTTCACGCTGATTGCTTCGAATGCAACCACGGGCTCTGGAACATTGGTTGCTGGAGCCGCAACCGCAGTTTTCGAACTGAGACTCAACGGCGGAGTTGTCGATACATTCAGTATTCCCGTAACGCTGGTGTAACGGCCTAGGGCGTGAGTTTCGTGGAACAGTTTGGGGTACTATCGTCATAGCAGCTGTGCGCCCTCGGCACTTTTTGCGTTGGGAGTTCGGTGGATCGTCGCGACGACGATCAAACGCGATTCCAAAGCACTGCTGACTGTTCCCCGCAACCTGGACCAAACAGGTTGATTGATTAAGGGAGGGTTTTTGGTCCATCGTAGGTGCTGGAGGGTATGCGATGAGAAGTTTGCACCCGGCTCCTAAACTGTGATACGTGGTACCTTTACCGGACACAGTATCAGGACACATCGCGCCTACCCGAAGTCCCGTCATATCCGATTTGACTGTTCTCGACTGCGGATTCAACCGATCGACGCAACATATTGGTTAAATCGTTCAGCTGGTGTTTCGTAGTCTAGCGTTTTTCTCGGTCGTTGTTTTAGCCGTCGAGCGACCGCATTGAGTTTGGCCTGTGAATAGACCGAAAGATCCGTTCCCTTCGGGAAGTACTGTCTCAGCAGTCCGTTGGTGTTCTCGTTGGAACCACGCTGCCAAGGGTTATGTGGATCACAGAAGTAGACCTTGATGTCGGTTGCCAAGGTGAAGCGCTTGTGGTCAGCCCTGCCACACGCCGAAAAGGTGTAACTATGAGTTGTGAGCTCACCGTTGTGGAGAAGGCGAAGCTGGCTCGCGCCGCACTAGAAAAACAATTCCCCGGCGTCAAGTTTTCCGTGCGCAGCGAACACAACGTAAGGCTCTGTTTGCCGCGATTTTATATAAAGTGGGCGGACGGCCCCACGAAAGGGATGGTCTGCTTGGTGGAAAACACTCTGGAGAACGCGGAGCCGCACTGCAATGTTAGTTGCTATCGCGATGAAAGCGACGAGTTGACGCGCCGGGTCATTGCTCAAGTGGTCGAGGAGCAAGGCATCGACAGAGACCCCGAGGACCTTTTTACGCTGCGTAAGCAAGGCAAACTGTGGGGCGACCCTGTCTTGGGTACCATCAATGAGGCCCTCTCCACGACATCAACGATTGCGCCGCTACCCCTGGACGCTGTCGGAATATGCTACGACTATGGGTGTTCCGACGTCCTCATCGCTGGCGGTACCACTGGCCATGGTCTGGACAATCCCTACATGATCGACGATGACCGTTTGCGTCAGGAAGGACCACACGAGTGGATCATGCGCTTGGCGGATAAGGGGTGGTTTCATGATGACTACGACGCCGCCCGCCGGGTCGCCACCGCGCTGTTTTATCACGCGTTAGGTAGCGATTATGACTACAGACTAGTCGATGCCGCCGTTGAGGGCCTAACACAACGGTCATAGGCATACGCGCTAAATTCGACCGCCTGCGCCGCGATCTGGGGCGGGCAAGGGCTAGGCATGGGTGATTGCGGGGGGGTAGACTTGATGCTGAAATTGAGGGCGAAACGATGAAAGCGGCTATTTACGTCAGAAAGTCCAACGACGATTCCGACCGCAGCGACGACAACCGCAGTACCACGCGGCAGATCGAACGTGCGCGGGCCTATGCCGAGGCTAAGCACTGGCAGGTGTCTGATGATCACATTTTTGTCGATGACGGCATATCCGGCGCCGAGTTCAAGGAGCGTGCCGGGTTGATCAAGCTCATGGCGCATCTCAAGGAGTTCGATGTCATCGTCATGTCGGAAATCAGCAGGCTCGGCCGTGACATGGTCCGCAATGCGGTGGTCATCGATGACATCACAGCGGCTGGCGTGCGTATCTTCTACTACCTGACCGACCGCGAGGAAGTCGCCGACACTCCGGAGCAGCGTCTAATGGTGACGCTGAATTCGTTCGCGGCCGAGATGGAACGCGCCAAGTGCGCGGAACGTACCCGGGACGCATTGTCGCGGAAGGCGGAGAAGGGCTATAGCACGGGCGGGCGTTGCTATGGTTACAACGCAGTCCGGATTGATGGTTCGCATACCGATTGGGCGATCAATGAAGGCGAAGCGACCGTCGTGCGGCAGATATATAAGATGTACGCCGATGGCCACGGGCACGCGGTAATCGCTAAGACCTTGAATGGCGACCCGAGATACCGCGAACTAAACGACCAATACTTCGACGGTCAGACGCCGCCGCCCCCGGCATCACGTCGATCCTCCGGACATTGGCCGTCGTCATCGATCCGGGCGATGCTGCACCGAAAGCGGTATGCCGGGGTCCTGGAATACGGCCAAACTAAGAAGGTTTGTTCAGGCGGATCGGCGAAGAAACGCGCACGCGGGACCAAGGTGCTCACCATAGAACGGCCGGACCTGCGCATCATTGAACCCCATCTGTGGCGGCGGGTGCAGGACCGATTGGCTGCCGCACGCGCAAACTACATCCGTGAAAACGGCGGTGACCTGGGGGGATGCCCTACGTCTGGCCAGCCTGCGAAATACCTTCTGAGCGGCCTCGGGGAATGCGCGGTATGCGGTGGCAATATGGCCGTCGTCGGTGGACAGCGGCACAGACATTACTATTATGGATGCTTCCGTCACCAGAACCGGGGCCTGACAGCTTGTATCAATAATCACCGTGAAAAGCTGTCGGTGATGGATGAAGCCGTGGTCGGTGCGATTCAGCAAAGTGTGCTGACTCCCGAAGCGGTGGACCTCATTGTCGAGGAAGCGGCTCGACTAGTGGAGGCAAAACAGAAAGAAACCCCGACCTACTACAAGAAGCTGGAACGGGAACTACGCGACATTCAGATCGAGTTGACCCGCTTCATGACCTTGATCGCCACGGGCAAAGCGCCGGAACGGGTCCTGGTGGAAATCCACGCCCGCGAGGACCGTATCAAGGAGTTGGAGAACGAACTCACCGCGTACCAGACGCGAACTGTCACTGAATTGGATCAGCGGCGCTTGCGCAAGGTGCTACGGGAACGCGCCGGTCGGTTCAACGACCTCATGCACAGCGACGTACCCAAAGCGCGACAGGCACTGAATAAGTTGCTCGATGGCAGGATCGTCTTTACGCCGATGGTGAGCAACGGCAGGAAGAGTTACAAATTTGCGGGGAGGACGAAGGTGGGGACGTTGTTATATATGCATGGTACCGAGGAGAGGACTTGAACCTCCACGGGGTTACCCCCACTAGCACCTGAAGCTAGCGCGTCTACCAATTCCGCCACCTCGGCACGTTTCACGGCGCGATAAACCCGGCCGTAGACGGCGCGCAACTCTACCTAGCAGTCAATTGTATGTCAACGAAAAAGCGGAAAAACAAACGCTCTCCGTCCGGGGTTCCGAGACGCGCGGAGATCCTGGATTATCTGGCGAGGCACGACCAGCCCGTCACCGATAGTTCCCTTTATAAGCACTTTTCCATTCGCAAAGGCGCGACCCGGGATGAGATCGACGGCCGCCTGCGGCGCATGCAGGGTGCCGGGCAGGTTATTGTCGACCGGCGGGGACGCATAGCGCTCCCGGCGCGCATGGGCATGGTACGCGGTCGGGTGACAGGTCATCGCGATGGATACGGTTTCCTGACGCCGGATCAGGGCGGCGGTGATATCTATCTGCCGCCCCGGCAGATGCGCAAGGTCCTGCATGGCGACCGGGTGGTGGGCCGCGTGGTGCGCGTGGACCGGCGCGGCCGCCAGGAGGGCAGCGTGGTCGAGGTGCTGGAGCATGGTAACGAATCCGTGGTCGGTCGGTTGCTGGAGGAAAACGGCATTGCCTTTTTAGTACCCGACGATTCACGCATCAGCCAGGACATCCTCGTTCCGCCCGAGGAGCGGGGCCGCGCGCAGCCGGGGCAGATCGTGGTCGCGAAGATCGTCCGCCCGCCGAGTCCCCGCATGCAGCCGGTTGGCCGCGTCGTGGAGGTGCTGGGAGAACACATGGCGCCGGGCATGGAGATCGAGATCGCCCTGCGTAAGCATGGTTTGCCGTTCGACTGGTCGGCTGCGGTGGAGACCGAACTCGAGGCCATAGATCTCGACATCGGGCGCCGGCTGCTGCGCCAGCGCAAGGATCTGCGCAAGCTTCCTCTGGTGACCATCGACGGCGAGGATGCCCGCGACTTCGACGATGCCGTCTATTGCGAGAAAAACGGCCGCGAATGGCGTCTGCTGGTGGCCATCGCCGATGTTTCGCACTACGTGGCGCCGGGCACAGCCCTGGACGAGGAGGCCTATCGCCGCGGCAACTCGGTATATTTCCCCCGGCAGGTGATCCCCATGCTGCCGGAACTGCTCTCCAACGAGTTGTGTTCCTTGAAACCCGATGTCGATCGCCTGTGCATGGTTTGCGACATGCAGATCGGCAGCCGCGGAAGCATCAAGCACTATAGCTTCTATCCGGGTGTCATGCGGTCCCGGGCGCGGTTGACCTATACGGGGGTGGCCGCCGCGCTCAGCGACACGAAGAGCAGCATTGAGCCGGAATTGTCGCCGATACTGGCGGACCTGCATCGGCTGTCGCAGCTGCTGCGGCAGGCCCGCTTCCGGCATGGCTCGATTGATCTCGACCTGCCCGAAACGCGCATCATCTTCAACCCGGAGCGCAAGATCGAGCGCATAGAGCCGGTGCAGCGCACCGACGCGCATCGGCTGATCGAGGAGTGCATGCTGGCGGCCAATATCTGTGCCGCAGACATGATGCTGGTGGCCGAGGTGCCGGGCGTGTTTCGCGTCCACGAGCCCCCGGCCCTCTCCAAGCTCGAGGACGTGCGGCGTTTCCTGGGCGAGTTCGGTCTGTCCCTGGGCGGCGGCGACAAACCCACCGCCAAGGACTATTCCGCGGTGGTTGACGCCTGCGATGGCATGCCCTTCGCCCATGTGTTGCAGGTGGCGTTGCTGCGCAGCCTGAGTCAGGCCGTCTACGCGGCCGAGAACAACGGGCACTTCGCCCTCGGCTTCGAGTTATATGCGCATTTCACCTCACCCATCAGGCGCTATCCGGACCTGCTGGTGCACCGGACGATCAAACAGGTGCTGGCGCGGCAGCAGGTCGAATACGATGAAGTCGATTACCTGGACCTGCAGCAGACTGCCGAGCACTGTTCCATGACCGAGCGCCGGGCCGACGATGCCACCCGCGATGTGGAACGGTGGCTGAAGGCGGAGTACATGCTGGAACGGGTGGGAGAGACCTACTCCGGCGTTGTGAGTTCGGTCACCGATTTCGGCTTGTTCGTCGAGCTCGACCAGCTCTATGTGGAGGGCCTTGTGCATATCACGGCGCTGGGCTCCGATTACTATGAATTCGACACCGTCAAGCGCCGTCTCACCGGCAGGCGCTCGGGCGTGGTCTACCAGGCCGGCGAACGGGTCGAGGTGCGCGTGGTCAGGGTCAACCTGGACGAGGCCAAGATCGACTTCGAGTTGTTGACCGCCGAACCCCGCAGGCCCCGCCGCAAGCGTCGCAGAAAGCGTTGAAAGAGTCCCAGGTTTTCGGCTTCCACGTTGTCGAGGTGCTGCTCGGCAGGTCCCCGGAACGGGTACTGCGTATTCTCCTCGACCGCGAGCGTCGCGATCGCCGCGTCCATCATATTCGTGACCTTGCTGCCGCCCAGGGCCTGGCCGTCGAACCGACGACGTCGGCGGCGCTGGATCGGCTCGCCGGGGATGGCCGCCACCAGGGCGTGGTTGCCGTGGTGCGGGCGACGGCGGAAGCGGACCTCAACAGCTTACTGCGGCTGGTGGACGCCAAGGGATCACCGGCCCTGCTGCTGGCGCTGGACGGGGTCCAGGACCCCCGTAATCTCGGCGCGTGCCTGCGCACCGCGGAAGCGGCCGGCGCGGACGCGGTGATGTTGCCGCGGCACGGCGCGGCGGGTCTTACCGCCGTGGCGCGCAAGGCGGCCAGCGGCGCCGCCGAACTGTTGCCAGTGGCACGTGTCGGCAATCTGGTGCAGGCATTGGGCCGCTTGCGCGACGCCGGCCTGTGGATAGTGGGGGCGGCAGATGATGCGTCCGGTCGCTACGACGAGTATGACTGGACCACACCGACGGTGACGGTGCTGGGGGCCGAGGGAGGCGGCCTGCGGCGCCTGACCCGCGAGCGGTGCGACTGGCTGGTACGAATTCCCATGGCCGGCGGGGTACCGAGTCTGAACGTCTCAGTGGCGGCGGGTGTGTTGCTGTACGAGGCGGTCCGGCAGCGTGAACACACCTGACATATCTTTATTTATCAATCTGTTACGCTGTATATAGAGAATTCACGGGAATAACCTGGCGGACCTGGCGCGGTGGGCCGCGCCGGGTCCCGGCCGGTGGTGGCGAGGTCCGGACAGCGGTCCCCGTGATCCAGGGACCGCGTTGTCGGGGCGTCTGCGGCTCATTTGTTCGTGGTTTCGCCAGCCGGTGCGCCGCCCGCCGCGGCCCCGTATTTCTGCATCCAGGCGTTGTACCAGGTGGTATAGGTCTGGGGATCCATCATCGGCGTCATCATGGAGAAATAGGCGTTGGGATTCATCCAGTTGGCCGGGTTCATCATCTGCAGCATCGGCCCCATGGTCTTGCCGAAGCGGGCAAGGTCCTCGCCAGTGTGACAGCCGGTGCAGGTGCTGAGCGGGTTGGTCATGACCGGCGCCGGATTCATCATCATCCCCATCATGTTGGCCATCACGGCAGGGTTCATGCTGTTCATCATCGCCGGCGTCATCCCGGGCATCATCGGCATTCCTGGCATCCCGGGCATTCCTGGCATTCCTGGCATCCCGGGCATTCCTGGCATCCCGGGCATTGCGGGCATTCCTGGCATCCCGGGCATTCCTGGCATTGCGGGCATCCCGGGCATTCCTGGCATCCCGGGCATCCCGGGCATCCCGGACATACCTGGCATGGCCGGCATGCCAGGCATCATGGGCGGATACATCGTGTGCGGGGACGGTTGCGCGGGCGCCTTGTCTTCCTCCGCGGCCCCGCCGGAGGCGGAGAAGGTTAGAACCAAGGACGCCAAGAAAATGGGCGCGAGCTTACGCATGGGCGAGATCCTCTAATTGATTAGAATATCAAATTATACTAATACTCTGTCGGCGGCAATATGCCAAGCGATTGATTATGCTTATGCCGCTATGGAAGTCATTCCGCGAGCAGTGAGTCCAGCCATTCTCTCACGGCGCCCACCAGGGCCTGCTCCTGGCCGCGGAAATAGTGTTCGGCGCCGGCAATGGTGAGTTGGCGTGATTTGGGATTCCCGGCGCGCCTGATGGCCGCCAGACGGTCCGGCGCCATGCGCAGTACCGCGGGATACTCGTTACTGCCGTAAACATCGAGTACGGGGGCCCGCATTTGCGCCAGGGGAAATGGTTCCATCATCGGCTGTTGATAGTCCGTCGCGCCCATGCCGATGCCGACAAACCCGTCGATCTGCGCTTCGCCCCGTTCCCGGACCCAGGCCATGGCCATGTGCACGCCGCAACTATGGGCGACCAGGACGATGGGGCGCACGCCCAGATCGCGCAGGTAGGCGATGCCGGCCTCGATGCGGGGAAACGCCTCCGGGAACAGCGGTACGTAATCGTAGTACTTGGCCGCCTTGTCCAGCACCGGCATCTGCAGCGACAGGGTGCGCCAACCGGACTCCGCCAGTTGCGTACGCAGGGGCGCCACCACCTCGGGCCAGTCGGGATGAAATCCCCGGCCATGCAGGATCACGACTCCTCCCTTGAGGTCCCCTTCGGGCTCGGTGTCTACGGCCAGGAATTCGCCGTCGGGAATCGGTAGCTTGATTGCCTCGCCGGTGAACAGGCCGGCGATCACCTCTTGTTCGAGGCGCTGCTCACGGCCAAGATCGGACTCGGCGTTGGCAATGACGGTGGCTACACAGAGGCTGAGCAGGGCAAAGGAAGAGACTATGCTGGGAAACGGTTTCATTGGCTCCTGTTCCGCGAAAACTTAGAATACCAAATTCTATGCGACATTACGGGTTCGACTAGAATGCCCGATACCACAGAAGGTGAGCTCCTGGCGGCTGAAGTGGGCCGTCTGCTCGGCCCCCGTCGCTTACGCTGCGTGACCGCTGAATCCTGTACCGGCGGTTGGTTGGCGCAGACGCTCACCGCCATTCCCGGCAGTTCTGCGTGGTTCGAGCGCGGGTTCGTCACCTACAGCAACGAGTCCAAGCGCGAGCTGCTGGAGGTTTCGGCCGACGCACTGGAGCGGTACGGGGCGGTCAGCGAGCAGGTGGCGCGGGCGATGGCCGAGGGAGCGCTTCGCCACAGCCAGGCGCAGCTCAGTGTCGCCATTTCCGGTATTGCCGGACCTGCCGGGGCCAGCCCGGGCAAGCCTGTCGGAACGGTGGTCTTTGCATGGGCGGGGGCGCATCCGACCACCCGCAGTGAGACCTGCCACTTTGAAGGTGATCGCGCCGTCGTGCGCTGGGCCGCGGTACTGCATGCGTTGCGCGTTCTGGTGACGCTGCTGCAGGGATCGCGTGGCTGAAGCGGAGCACCGCCAACGTTCGTTCCTCGCCCTGTGGCCCGATCGTGAACTGCAGTCCGCACTGGCTGAATGGGGCCGTTCGTGTCAGGCTCGGTCGGGGGGACGGTTGACACCGGAGCACAACCTCCATGCCACGCTGGTATTTCTGGGTGACCTCGTCGCCACCCAGGTGGATGCCGTGTGCGAATGCGTGGCGCGACTCCCTCCTCCCCGCACGACAGTGCAGCTGGACCGTGTAGGTTTCTGGCCCAAGCCCGGCATCGTGTGGGCGGGTTCCCGCGCATCTTCGGACGCACTGGCAGCCTATGCGGAAACCTTGCGTGATGGACTGCGCAGGCTGGGTTTCCGCCTCGATACCCGGCCCTGGGTGTTACATGTCACGCTAATCCGGCGAGCCCGCAGGCGTCCGCGGATCGAGATCGTGCCGATCACCTGGGCCTGCAGTGAGATAGTCCTGGTGACCTCCATGCTGGACACCGGCGGGGCCCATTACGAGCACCTGCGACGTTGGTCGGCCCCGGTGGATATGGGATAATCACGACTCGATTCATATCTTCCAACAGCGAAGCGGAGAACAAAGTGGACGAAGACAAGCAGAAGGCACTGAAAGCAGCACTCAGCCAGATCGAACGGCAGTTTGGCAAGGGTTCGGTGATGCGCATGGGTGATGCCGAGGTGGAAAGGGATATTTCCGTTGTGCCGACCGGTTCCCTGAGCCTGGATCTCGCGTTGGGCATTGGTGGCCTGCCGCGCGGACGGGTGGTGGAGATATACGGTCCGGAATCGTCCGGTAAAACGACCCTTACACTCTCGGTCATCGCCGAGGCACAGAAATTGGGCGGTACGGCGGCATTCATCGACGCCGAGCATGCGCTGGACCCGGGCTATGCCGGGCGGCTGGGGGTGGACGTCGATGACCTGCTGGTGTCGCAGCCGGACACCGGCGAGCAGGCGCTGGAGATTGCTGACATGCTGGTGCGGTCGGCGGCCGTTGACGTGGTGGTGATCGACTCGGTAGCGGCGCTGACCCCGAAGGCGGAGATCGAGGGCGAAATGGGCGATTCCCATATGGGGCTGCAGGCGCGCCTGATGTCCCAGGCATTGCGTAAGCTGACCGCCAACATCAAGCGTTCCAACACGCTGGTGATATTCATCAACCAGATCCGCATGAAAATCGGCGTCATGTTCGGCAACCCAGAGACGACCACGGGCGGCAACGCGCTGAAGTTCTATGCCTCGGTGCGCCTTGACATACGGCGAATCGGAGCGATCAAGAAAGGCGACGAGATCCTCGGCAACCAGACCCGTGTCAAGGTGGTCAAAAACAAGGTCGCGCCGCCGTTCAAGCAGTGTGAGTTCGATATCCTCTATGACGAAGGGATCTCCAAGGAAGGCGAATTGATTGACTTGGGGGTGCAAGCCAGTATCGTCGAAAAGTCGGGCGCCTGGTACAGCTACCAGGGCGACCGTATCGGCCAGGGACGTGACAACGTCCGGCAGTTCCTGAAGGACAACCCCGAAACCGCGGAACAGATCGACACCGAGATCCGTTCGGCCATGGGGCTCAGCGGACCGGCCGCCGCCGGCGCAGCCACCGAGGATACTGTCCGGCAAGCGGAGGCATGACCGGGCTTGACCGATGACCGGGGGCATGCCGAGGCGCGCGACCGCGCCCTGACCCTGCTTGCGCGGCGTGAACACAGTTGTGACGAACTGCGCCGCAAACTCGCCCAGAAGGGTTTCTCCCCGACCGCGGCCGCCGTGGTGGCCGAGCTGGAACGGGCCGGGTTGGTCTCGGATCAGCGTTACGCCGAGGCGCTGGTGCGCAGCCGCCGGCAGCGCGGTTACGGTCCAGTGAAGATCCAGCAAGAGCTTCGCGCCAAGGGCGTCGCGGCGGACTTGGCCGAGGTGGCTGTCGATCCGGGCGCGCCGGAGTGGGCAGAACTTTTGTGCGAAGTCTGGAACAAAAAGTTTGGCGGTCGCAAACCCCGCGACTACCGGGAGTGGGCGCGGCAGGCCCGGTTCCTGGAAGGACGGGGTTTCAACGCTGAACAGATAAGACGGGTGGTGGGCCAGTACTGACACCGCCCAATGGCACGCCCCGCCCGGGCAGCGGGGCGTACAGCATGGCACTTCGAGAGTTGGTTATGAAGACGGCAGAGATCAGAGAGAGCTTTTTGCGTTTTTTCGAGCGCAACGGGCACCAACGCGTTCCCAGCAGCTCGCTGGTGCCGCAGCACGACCCGACGCTGCTGTTCACCAATGCGGGCATGGTGCAGTTCAAGGACGTGTTCCTGGGCCTGGAGAAGCGACCCTATTCGCGAGCCACGTCGGTGCAGCGCTGTGTGCGCGCGGGGGGAAAGCACAACGATCTCGAGAACGTCGGCTATACCGCGCGCCACCACACCTTTTTCGAGATGCTCGGCAACTTCAGCTTCGGCGACTATTTCAAGCGTGAGGCGATACGTTACGCCTGGCAGTTCCTCACCGAGGATCTAGGATTGCCGGCAGAGCGCTTGTGGGCCACGGTATACGAGGAAGACGATGAGGCGGCCGATATCTGGCTGAACGAGATCGAGTTGCCAGCGGAACGATTCACCCGCATCGGCGCGCATGCGAATTTCTGGGCCATGGGGGATACCGGGCCCTGCGGCCCGTGCAGCGAGATCTTTTTTGACCACGGGCCGGCGGTGGCAGGGGGGCCGCCGGGCAGCCCGGACGAGGACGGCGACCGTTACGTGGAGATCTGGAACCTGGTCTTCATGCAATTCAACCGGGATGCCGGGGGCAACATGGCGCCTCTGCCGAAGCCATCGGTAGACACCGGTATGGGATTGGAACGCCTGGCCACGGTGCTGCAGGGTGTGCACAGCAACTACGACATCGATCTGTTTCGTAACCTGGTGGCGGCAGCGCAGCAGGTGACGGGTGCCGGGGACACCCACGACAAGTCCCTGCTGGTGCTGGCGGACCATATTCGCTCGGCCGCGTTCCTGGTTACCGACGGGGTGCTGCCCTCGAACGAGGGGCGCGGCTATGTGTTGCGCCGAATCATCCGGCGCGCACTGCGCCATGGTTACCGACTGGGGGCGCAGCCCCCTTTCTTCTACAGCCTGGTGCCGCCCCTGGTGGCGGAAATGGGTGATGCCTACCCTGAGCTTCGGGAAGCCGAGGAGCGGGTCAGCAAGGCGTTGCGCATGGAAGAGGAACGCTTTGCCGAGACCCTGGAACAGGGCATGCGCATCTTCGATCAGGAAGTGGCGGCGATGTCCGGCAAGCTGATACCCGGAGACGTGGTCTTCAGGCTGTATGACACCTATGGTTTCCCGGTCGATCTGACGGCGGACGTTGCCCGGGAACGCGGATTGCAGGTCGACCTCGCGGGTTTCGAGCAGTCCATGGATAACCAGCGGGAGCAGGCCCGCGCCGCGAGCCAGTTCAAGGGCGGCGAGGTGGTGGCGCCGGAGTTGATTGCCGCCAGCGGGGAAACCTGTTTCCGGGGCTATGAAGCGCTTCAGACCAGGGCCACGGTGCGTGCCATCTCCAGGCACGGCAAGCCCGAGCAGCGGGCGGTGGCCGGGGACGAAGTAGTGGTGGTACTGGACGAGACGCCTTTCTACGCGGAAAGCGGCGGGCAGGTGGGCGACGTCGGGCAGTTGCGCTCGGGGGACGCCGTGTTCGACGTCCGCGACACTCAGAAACTGGCCAAGGACGTGGTGGGCCATATCGGCCGGCTGCGCCTGGGAGAGCTGGCGGTCAACGACGAAGTGGTTGCCGAAGTGGATGCCGAGCGGCGTGCCGCGACCATGGGTAATCACTCCGGCACCCACCTGCTGCACGCGGCCCTGAGGGAGGCCCTGGGCGGTCACGTACAGCAGAAGGGGTCCCTGGTGGAGTCGGCGCGGCTGCGCTTCGACTTTTCACACGGCGAGGCGGTGAGTTCGGAACGGCTCGGCCGCATAGAGGAACGGGTGAATCGAGAGATACGTGCCAACAATCCCGTGGAGACCAGGCTGATGGCGCTGGAGGAGGCCAGGGCGGCGGGCGCGGCGGCCTTGTTCGGTGAGAAGTACGACGAACAGGTGCGCGTGGTAGGAATGGGGGAATTCTCTCTGGAGTTGTGCGGTGGCACCCACGTGGCTCGGACCGGCGATATCGGGCTGTTCAAGATCACCGCGGAAAGCGGCATTGCGGCAGGGGTACGTCGTATCGAGGCGGTCACCGGCCAGGGCGCCCTGGACTGGGTGCACGCCCAGCTGGGGTTGCTCGACCAGGCGGCGGTTGCCCTGCGTGTCGGACGCGACGAGGTCGCGGCAAAGGTCGAGCAGTTGCAGGATCGTGTGCGGCGCCTGGAGAAGGAGAAAGAGAAGTTGATGGCGCGGCTGACCAGCGGTGGCAGCGAGGATCTTTCCGAGCAGGTGCGGGAGGTGAAGGGCATCAAGGTGCTGGCCGCGAGGCTCGACGGCGCCGACGCCAAGACCCTGCGCAGTACCATTGACCGCATGCGGGATAAGCTGGGTGACGCAGTGGTGGTGCTGGGTGCGGCCGGCGACGGCAAGGCCAAGTTGATCGCGGGTGTAAGCAAGACCCTGGAGGACCGCGTGCACGCCGGAAACCTGATCAAGCACATTTCCGCGGTCGGTGGCGGGCGCGGCGGCGGGCGCCCGGACATGGCGGAGGGCGGCGCCGATCCCGCCAAGCTCGATAGCAGCCTGGCCGCGGTGGCGGACTGGATCGCCGAGAAGGCCTGACCCGGAGGTCAGAGCAGCGCCGCTAGACTCGACCCCGCAAACAAGGTTAAATCGCCCACCTTTTCCGGGGCGGAGCCCATGTCCTTGATCGTCGAAAAATATGGTGGTACCTCGGTGGGCACGGTGGAGCGTATCAACGCCGTTGCCGACAAGGTCGCCGCCGCTCGGGCCCGGGGCGACGACATGGTGGTTGTGGTGTCGGCGATGAGCGGCGAGACCAATCGACTACTGGCTCTGGCTGACGAAATCAACGCCAACGCCCCGGCGCGCGAATTGGACGTGCTGCTGTCGACGGGCGAACAGGTCACCATTGCGCTGCTTTCCATGGCGATGTTACGGCGCGGTCTCGATGCCCGTTCCTACACCGGCGGCCAGGTCCGCATACGTACCGACAGCGTGCATGGGCGCGCCCGTATCCTGGCCATCGATGATGTGCGCGTGCGGCATGACCTGGCCCGGGGACGCGTCGTGGTGGTGGCCGGATTCCAGGGGGTGGATGATGATCAGAATATCACTACCCTCGGCCGGGGCGGCTCCGACACCACCGCGGTGGCCATGGCAGCCGCGTTGAAGGCCGACGAGTGCCGCATCTATACCGACGTGGACGGAGTCTACACCGCCGATCCGCGGGTGGTGCCTGAGGCGCGGCGTCTGAACCGCATTACGGCGGAGGAAATGCTGGAGCTCGCCAGCCTGGGTGCCAAGGTCCTGCAGACCCGCTCGGTGGAATTCGCCGGCAAGTACCGAGTTCCACTGCGCGTGCTGTCGTCGTTCGAGTCCGGCCCGGGAACATTGATCACCTGCGAGGATCCTGATATGGAACAACCGTTGATATCCGGCATCGCGTTCAATCGCGACGAGGCGAAACTGACCATTCGGGGCGTCCCGGACCAGCCCGGGGTTGCCTACCAGATATTGGGGCCGATCTCGGACGCGCATGTGAATGTGGACATCATCCTGCAGAACGTTGGCGCAGACGGGACCACCGACCTCACATTTACCGTGCACCGCAACGACTACCAGAAGTGCCTGGGCCTGCTGGAGCAGACGGCAAGCGACCTCGGCGCCCGCGAGGTGATCGGCGACGACAACATCGCCAAGATATCGGTGGTCGGGGTGGGAATGCGCTCCCACGCCGGCATCGCCACCAAGATGTTCCAGAGCCTGGCGGAGGAGGGTATCAATATTCAGATGATTTCCACCTCGGAGATCAAGATCTCGGTGGTGGTGGAGGACAAATACATGGAACTTGCGGTCAGGACACTGCACAAAGCGTTTGATCTGGAAACGGCTCCGGCGGCCTGAAACCCTTATTCCAGGCGGGTTTAGCTGGAATATCCTCGACTGTTGTATACTTTCAGTGCTTCCCGCGGGGTCTGAGGAACCCGCATCTACGATGGTCATTAGGAAACGGAGAACAGTAAGATGCTTATACTGACACGCCGGATCGGCGAAACCCTGAACATTGGGGATGATGTTCAGGTCACGGTATTGGGGATTAAAGGTAATCAGGTGAGGATCGGGATCAACGCTCCCAAAGAAGTCCCGGTGCACCGGGAAGAGATCTACGAGCGGATCAAACAGGAAGAGCGCGGCGAGGAAGATAGCGATACTGCGGAAAGCAGCCAAGGCTGACGCGTCGTTCCGAAGTCAGATCTAGTTTACTTGCAACAGGAGAGATGGCCGAGCGGCTGAAGGCGCTCCCCTGCTAAGGGAGTATGGGGTTGATAGCTCCATCGAGGGTTCGAATCCCTCTCTCTCCGCCAGTTATCGTAACCGCCGGCGATCGAATCAGGCGGATACCGGTGATATGGCGACCCGTTGCGGTACAACCGGCGCCCGGTGGCGGCGGTTGATTCAGTGTGTTTGTTTGCGCTGCCGTCAACGACGGTGTCGGCGTTCCGCGCCCGTAGCTCAGTTGGATAGAGTACCTGGCTACGAACCAGGGGGTCGGGAGTTCGAATCTCTCCGGGCGCGCCAGTTCTGCGAAGTAACAACGGTCACCTCGCGAACCAAGCGTTTGCCGCTTTGCGTTTCGTAAGGACTGTCGCGCGAGTTTTGCTGGACCCTTCCCTACATACACACCGTGTTGATGGCGCGGAACCGCTTACCCAGCTCTGCGAACGCCTGAATCTGTCTTCAAGCCATCTCTCTGACCTGCGATTACCCTGCGCTTGGCCGAGTACGCTTCCAAGCCGTGTTGCTCGTCTTATGCCCAAGCTGGTCTTGATTTGACAACAGGTACTCCAAGCATTCGCCTCCATCTTCCTGGATGATCGGCTTCGCCACGTGATTCAAAACGAACAGCCGGTCCGCATGATTCGTGAATCGATTGCCGGAAATGAAAGCCAAGTTCTCCAACTCCGGTACCTCAATCTCGGATTTTCATTACCGACGGCACACCCTTGGCTTGAGGTTTCACCACGCATACTTGCGGCTGCCTCCGGTCAACACGAGCTAACGGCAATCGCGTATCATTGGGCCGGCATGAAGCCTGTTGAACCGGTTCGATCAAATGCCCATGGCAAGCATTGGCAGTAGCGGGCGCTGTGTCGCGCTAGCTCTCGCGGTGGCCATTTGCACGGGTATGGGGGGCTCAGCTGCCTCCGACGGCGCATCGACCCCGCCCGCGATTGCGGCCGCCTCCAGTCTGAACCCGGCCCTTACCGAGGTGGCCGAAGCCTTCGCCCGGCAGTACGGTAGCCAGGTGCGGCTGAGCTACGGAGCATCCGGCAACATCGCCCGGCAGATCATGCAGGGAGCGCCCTTTGAGCTGTTTATGTCAGCGGACGAGGAACATGTGCTGACCGTGGTGCAAGGGGGTTTCACGCGCGGGGAGGAGGTCTTGTACGCACAGGGACACTTGGCCTTGTTCGTGCCGCGCAGGTCTGCCTTGTTGGCAGACGCCGGTCTGGAAGACCTGGCAGAGGCTGTCGCGGATGGCCGGCTGCGGCGGCTCGCGATCGCGAATCCGGAACACGCACCTTATGGCCGGGCGGCGCGGGAATTGCTGCAACACCGGGCGTTGTGGGACCGGGTACGTGACAAGCTGGTGATGGGCGAAAGCGTCTCTCAGGCGACGCAATTCGCCGCCAGCGGTTCCGTGGATGCCGGTATTGTGTCTTATTCGTCCGCCTTGTCGCCCGCCCGGGCCGGCCGCGGCACTGCGCTGCTGCTGCCGCCGGATGGCTACAGGCCGCTGCGCCACCGCATGGTGTTGCTGCGCAACGCCGGCACGGTAGCGCATCACTTCTTTGATTTCATGACTAGCCGTGCGGCTCAAGTCATCCTCGCACGGCATGGTTTCGCCTTGCCATGATCCGGATCTAACGCACAGTGGACTGGCCGGCTCTCGCCCTGTCGCTGCAACTGGCCTTGTGGACCACCGTGATCCTGGTCCCGGTGGGCATCGTTGTAGCCCGCGCGCTGGCCTGGCGGCGGTTTGCCGCCCGGGGGCTGGTGGAAGCGGTCATTGCGCTGCCGCTGGTGCTCCCGCCGACCGTGCTCGGATACTATCTGCTGACCGCCTTCAGTGATGCATCGCCGCCGGGACGGCTCTATGAGTCCCTGTTTGGACAGCCACTGGCATTCAGCTTCCAGGGGCTGCTACTGGCCTCGGTGATCTTCAACCTTCCGTTCGCCATCCAGCCGGTCCAGCGGGCCTTCGAGGGTTTGCCGCCCCACGTGCGAGAGGCGGCATGGTGCAGCGGGCTATCGCGTTGGCGAACTTTCTGGCGCGTGGAGCTGCCGCTAGGCTGGCTCGGTGTGTTGAGCGCGGCGGTGCTCACGTTTGCCCACACGCTCGGCGAGTTCGGCGTAGTCCTGATGGTGGGGGGCAACATCCCCGGAGAGACCCGGACTATCGCCATAGCCATCTACGATCGCGTGCAGGCATTCGATGACCAGACCGCCGGGACCATGTCCGCGCTGCTGTTGATGTTTTCCTTCAGCGCCATCGCCGTTGTCTACCTCGTCAGCTACCGGGTGAGCGGCCGTGACGGGCGCTGACTTGGCCCTCGGCCTGCGGGTCAGGCTGGAACAGGAGACTCCGATCCCGCTGGCGGCCGGATTCACCTGTGGCCCCGGGGAAATGCTAGCCCTGGTCGGCCCTTCCGGCAGCGGAAAATCCACCATCCTGCGGTGTATCGCCGGGCTCCACCGACCTCGCGTCGGCGAGGTGGGCTGCGGTCAGGAGGTGTGGCTGGACACGACCCGTGGCCGGCATCTGCCGCCGCAACGCCGGCGCATAGGGTACGTGTTCCAGAACTATGCCCTGTTTCCGCACCAAACAGCGCTCGGCAATGTCCTGGCGGCCTTGGGCGATGTACCACGCGCCGCACGGCAACGGCGGGGCCGGGAACTGATGGCGCTGGTGAATCTGGAAGGACTGGAGTCCCGGCGGCCCGCCGATCTCTCGGGCGGGCAGCAACAGCGGGTGGCGCTGGCACGTGCCCTGGCGCGGGACCCGTCGGTACTGCTGCTGGATGAACCGTTGTCGGCGGTAGACCAGGTCACTCGCCGCAAACTGCAGCGGGAACTGGCGCGCCTGCGGCAACGGGTGAACATACCCATCGTGCTGGTGACCCATGACCTTGAGGAAGCGAGGATGCTGGCGGACCGCGTCTGCATCCTGCACCGGGGTGAAACTCTGCAGACGGGCACACCGGAGGACGTGATGACACGCCCGGCCGATGCACGAGTGGCGCGGATGGTTAACCTCTCCAACGTGTTTCACGGCACCGTGGTGGCGCAAGTGCCCGGATCCATGACCAGGCTTCGCTGGCTGGACCATACCCTGGCATGCCGATTCCAAGGGGGCTTCGAGCCCGGCCAGTCGGTGGACTGGGTGGTCCCGCAGCAATATGTGATACTCCATCAGCGCGTGCGTCCGTCCCGTGGTGACCGGGAGAACCCGGTCACCGGGGTGGTGGAGGATTTCGTTCTGCTGGGGGACATCGCCAGCATCACGCTGCTGGTTGAGGGGCGTCCCGATGTGTCGCTGTCGCTGACGGTGCCCACCCATGTTGCCCGCCGCAACCGACTGCAACGGGGTGAACAGATCTCGGTGTCGCTGCTGAGCGAGGGTCTCCACCTGATGATGCCCCGCACCGAGAGTGACGCCAATGCGGCCACGGGTTATTGATCAGTGGGGAGGTTTGCATAGATGCGTCGGCGCTACGAAGATGCCTCAGGTCTCCCCTCGGCCATGATTGCCCGACGCCGGCCGCCGCATCATGTAACTGATATGAAGTCAAAAACAACCTTATGAAAGAAAAAGACTTTATTCTGAAGTTTGAGCGCGATATCGATCCAGACCTAAGACATATTCCGATGCTAGTGCGTATGAAGCTCGACCTGTGCGGGGTGCGCATTGAGCTCAAGTCCTGGCAGGCGCTGAGCGACGCGGATCGGGCACTGTTGATCGAGCAGCAGGCCGATACCCGGCGGGAAGTCGCTGACTACATCACGTCCCTGCAGCGACTGTGCGGGCAGTATGCACTGCACTCGATGTCAGCGGAGGGCTTGAACGCGCGCAAGGCATGGCTCACGTCCCGTCCGGTACCACCGCCGGTCAGCGCGATGCTGGCGCGAGTGGGAAGCGATCTGGACTGGTCGGCGCTGGGCACGTTCGAGCGCTACGTACTCACCCATCTGGCCCGAGGCGACGCGTTTGAAAAGTTCTCCTCGGCGGTGGTGGAATTTGGCGGCGATTGACCCTGCCGAGACGCGGCAAGAAACCATCCCTACATCTGCCAACCGGCGCCCGAAGAGCGCGCGCGAAGCACGGTCTGGGCAAACGCGCGAAGCGCCCCATGGTGTCGTGCCGGAGCGGCGGTGCTTTAATCTGTGGCGCGGGATTCGCCCACCACGGCGCTGGGATCCACGTCGTGCAGATCGGGCAGCGAATGGGCGATTCCCTTGTGGCAGTCGATGCACGTTTTGCCTTCCTTGGCCGTTTTTTCATGTTGTTCGACCGCGCGCCGCCCCTGGGCGGTTAGGTCCATAGACCCGAATTCGTGGCAGTTGCGGCATTCCCGGGAATCGGTGGCCTTCATGGAATCCCATACGTGCTGCGCCAGTTCAAGCCTCTTGGCCTCGAACTTCTCCCTTGTGTTTATGGATCCCAGTGCCTTGTGGTACAGCTCGTTGCTGGCCCTGATCTTGCGCACGACCTTGTAATGCCACTCCTTGGGTACATGGCAGTCCGGGCAGGTAGCCCGCACTCCCGAACTGTTGTTGTAATGCGCTGTTTGCGTGTATTCCTCGTAGACGTTATTGCGCATCTCATGGCACGAGATGCAGAAGGTCTCGGTATTGGTCAGCTCCATGGCCCAGTTGAATCCACCCCATAAAACGACCCCCAGGGCAATGCCACTCACGATCAGGAAGGCCACGGAGTAACGGGTACTCGGACGGCCCAGCGTCTGCCGCAGGCCCGACTTGGTTTCTGATGATTTGTTGTTTGGCATCATGAGCCCTTCCGGATAATTAGCATGTTGGTCGCGGTCATCGCTGCCGACAACTATCGCTGCTTGATGGCGTCTACGGGTTCGAACTGGTTCTCCACCAGTGGCCTCGCGTTGACCTGGGGAACGTGACACTGGGTGCAGAAATAGCGCGTTCCAGCGACGTTGGCGCGAACGCTCAGTTCGCGGTCCCGAAAATGCGTCTGGCTGATCTTGGTGGCCCCCGCCTCCTTGTAGTTCGCCCAGCTATGACAGGTGAGACATTTATTCGACTTGAGGTTTACCTCGTACCCCTCTATGGAGTGGGGCACCAATGGTGGTTGTTGCACGTAGTCGCGCGGGATGGGATCCCGGTCCGGCTGCCATTTCTTCTGATCAACGGCGATCGAATCTGCATCGATGGGTTGCCTGCGTAGCGAATCGAGTCCCGACTGCGCAGCGGACTGCATGGCGATCCCCAGGATTACAATCAACAGCAGGTAAGGGCTAGTTTCTTTCATGGCTGTGTCCAACTTGGAAAGGTGGAGTTTCCGAACCCGGTGTACCGCTGCACCGAGTCCCGAAGCGAAATACGTTCAACGAACAAACATCGACGCAGCGGCCGCAGTTGGTGCAATTCGGGCTCAGTATCGCGGTGCCGCCGCCGTCGTCCGCGCCCTTCAGGGCGGGCTTGATCACCAGGGGTTCCGGGCATACGTCATAGCAGTCGCCGCAGTCGTTGCACTGCGAGCGGCGCGCCGCATGGACACGAATGACACTGAAACGGCCCAAAAGGCTGTAAAAGGCACCGACGGGGCACAAGTGGCCGCACCATCCCCGCCGGGCCACCAGCAGATCGAACAGAAATACCCCGGCGATGGCGAGCGCGCCGGCGCCAAATCCGAAGATGACGCCGCGGTGCATGATCGATACCGGGTTGACCAGTTCCCAGGCGATGGTGCCCGTAGTGGCGGCAACCACCAAGGTCATGCCGAGGAACCAGTAACGCGCAGACCGGTCCATGCGGCTGGGTCGTGAGAGTCCAAGCCGTCGCCGCAGCCAGGCTGCCAGATCGGTCACCAGGTTGACCGGACACACCCAGGCGCAGTAGCTGCGCCCGCCCACCAGGAAGTAGAAAACGGCGACGATCACGGCACCCAGAGCCGCGGTCTGGGCGATTGCATGACCGGAAATCCAGGACTGCAGCAGGGTGTAGGGGTCGGTAAGGGGCAGGATGCCTAGCGTGAGACTGGAGGACAGGTTGCCTTTGACGATCCACAGTCCCCACCAGGGACCGGCTAGGAACAGGGCCATCACGCCCAACTGACTGATTCGCCGCAAGATGAGCCAGCGATGCGCCGACAGCCAGTTCTTGCTTACTATCGCCTCGGTACCGGGGTGTGCTGTGGACATGCTCATGGCTCATCCATGCCCCGGTTCAGGGTCGACAGTGGATCGTGCTCAAATGGCGTTGCCTCGGCGGCCTTCTCTCTGGGGATCAGCCCGCGACCGCCGTGCTCGTAGTCCATGCTGTCCGGCAGGTGGTAGCGATGCGGCTGATCGGGCGCCACCAGACTGCCGCCTGCCTTGTCCTTTTCCTGCCACCCCCAGCGATAGTGTCGGCCCAGCTCTCCCTTCGCCAGCCTTTGCGGCAGTACCTTTATAGCCGCTTCCTCGAGCACGCAGGCGTGTTCGCATTTGCCGCAGCCGGTGCAGTAGTCGGAATGTACCGATGGCAGAAATCGCGTGTGCGTGCGTGTGCGCTCGTTGTGTTGGAGGTCCAGGGTGATGGCCTCGCCAATGCGGGGACAGACGCGGTAGCAGACATCGCAGCGCAGGCCCTGAAAATTGAGGCAGGATTCCTGGTCGACCAGCACCGCGACGCCCATGCGGGCATCATCGATGTCCCGCAATGCCGGGTCCAGGGCGCCGCTCGGACAGGCCTTCACACACGGTATGTCGTCGCACATTTCACACGGAATGTCGCGGGCGACAAAGTACGGCGTGCCGGGGGCGACGTCCATTTCCAGCCGTGCCAGGCGCAGTGTGTCGTACGGGCAGTCGCGCACGCACAGGCCGCAGCGCAAACAGGCCCCCAGGAAGCTGTTTTCTTCCAGGCTGCCCGGCGGGCGCAATGCCTGTGCGGTGTGCGAAGCCGACCGGTTGCTGTAGAACGACAGGCCCAGCCCCGCCAGTCCCGCAACGCAGACCGTTTTCGCCGTGTCGGCGAGAAACCGGCGTCGGTTCAGATTGCGCGGTCGGTCATTCATGGTCTCACGTCGCCGCGCCCCTATACCGATGTTACCTTGGCCGCGCACTTCTTGAAGTCGGTTTCCTTGGAGATCGGGCAGGTGGCATCCAGAGTCAACTTGTTGACCAGCCGGCCCTCATCGAACCATGGAACGAATACAACGCCCGTGGGCATGCGGTTGCGGCCCCGGGTCTCCACGTGGGCCTCGATCTTGCCACGCCGGGTCTCGATCCTGGCCAAGGACCCGCGGCGCAGGCCGCGCTGTTTGGCGTCTTCCGGGTGCATGAACAACACCGCGTCCGGGAAGGCCCGGTACAGTTCCGGCACGCGGCGGGTCATTGAGCCGGAATGCCAGTGTTCGAGTACCCGTCCGGTCACCAGCCACAGGTCATACTGGTCATCCGGTGACTCTGCGGGTGGTTCGTAGGGGAGCGCGAATACGATCGCCTTGCCATCGGGTTTGCCGTAGAACTCCACGCCGGCGCCCGTTTTGACGAAGGGGTCGTAGCCCTCGCGATAGCGCCACAGGGTCTCCTTGCCGTCCACCACCGGCCAGCGCAGACCGCGTGATTGGTGGTAAGCGTCGAATTCGCCCAGGTCATGTCCCTTCTTGGGTCCCTCCAGGCCGAAGCGGCGGTATTCCTCGAACAGGCCTTTCTGCACATAGAAGCCGAAGTGATCCATTTCGTCGTTGAGGTACTGGTTGCCATGGGCGTCTGCGACCTTCTGCTTGGGGTATTGGTTGACCGCGCCGTTGGCAAACAGCACGTCGTACAAGGTCTTGCCCCGGTATACGGGCACCTGCTTTATCAGTTCTTCGGGCCATACCTCCTCGACGCGAAAACGCTTTGAAAACTCAACTAGTTGCCACAGGTCTGATCGAGCCTCGCCGGGCGCCTTGATCTGCTGGCGCCAGAATTGAGTGCGTCGCTCCGCGTTGCCGTAAGCTCCTTCTTTTTCCACCCACATGGCTGTTGGCAGGACGAGGTCCGCCGCCATGGCGGTGACAGTAGGATAGGGATCGGACACGATAATGAAGTTGTCCGGGTTGCGATAACCGGGAAGGGTCTCCTCGTTGAGGTTCGCGGCTGCCTGTACGTTGTTATTGCACTGGACCCAGTAGACATTGAGTTTTCCGTCCTTGAGCATGCGGTTCTGCAATACGGCGTGATACCCCGGCTTGCCGGGGATGGTGCCGGCGGGCAGTTTCCAGATATCTTCTGCAAATGCCCGGTGATCGGCGTTGTTGACCACGAGGTCCGCGGGCAGGCGGTGGGAGAATGTCCCCACCTCACGAGCCGTGCCACAGGCGGACGGCTGGCCGGTGAGAGAGAACGGACTGTTCCCCGGTTCCGATATCTTGCCGGTCAGCAGGTGCACGTTGTAGACCATGTTGTTCGCCCAGGTTCCGCGGGTATGCTGATTGAAACCCATGGTCCAGTACGAGGTCACCTTGACTTTGGGATCCGCGTAGAGTTCGGCCAGCGCCTGCAGCTTGTCTGCCGGCACGCCGGACATCTTGGACACCTTTTCCAGCGTGTATTCAGACACATAGGTGGCGAAATCTTCGAAGTTCATGGCTTCCGAAGCGCCTGCTTTGGCGGCATTCTTGGCCTCTGCTTCGCGCGGATGCGTCGGGCGCAGACCATACCCGATGTCCGTCATGCCGCGGCGGAAGTTCACGTGTTGTTCCACGAACGGCTTATTCACCATGTTTTTGCTGATGATGTAATGGGCAATGTAATTGAGGATAGCCAGGTCTGTGTGCGGCTTGAACACCATGCCGATGTCCGCCAGATCGAAGTTGCGATTTTCGAAAGTAGACAGCACCGCTACCTTGACGTGGGAAGTGGTCAGTCGGCGATCGGTGAGGCGCGACCAGAGAATGGGGTGCATCTCCGACATGTTCGATCCCCACAGCACGAAGGCGTCGGCATTTTCGAGATCGTCATAGCAGCCCATGGGTTCGTCCGTACCGAAAGTGCGGATGAACCCGGCAACGGCGGAGGCCATGCAGTGCCGTGCGTTGGGATCAATATTGTTGGAGCGGAATCCCGCCTTCATCAACTTGGCGGCGGCGTATCCCTCCCATACCGTCCACTGGCCGGATCCGAACATGCCCACAGCGGTGGGGCCCTTTTCCTTGAGGGTCTGTTTCCACTTCTCGGCCATCACGTCGAAAGCCTGGTCCCAGCTGACCTCGGTGAACTCGCCGCCCTTGTCGTACTTGCCGTCCTTCATGCGCAGCAGGGGCATGGTCAGGCGATCCTTGCCGTAGGAGATCTTGGACAGAAAGTAGCCCTTGATGCAGTTGAGACCGCGATTAACCGGCGCGTCAGGGTCACCCTGGGTGGCCACAATTCGGCCTCCCCTGACCCCCACAAGTACGCTGCAGCCGGTGCCGCAGAATCGGCACGGCGCCTTATCCCAGCGGATAGTGTCGCGGGATTCGGCCAGCGCCCTGTCTACGCCGGGAATGGTGATGCCAGCGGCCGTCGCGGTAGCGGCGATGGCATTGGTCTTGATGAAGTCTCGTCGCGACAGTTTCATTGGTTAGCCTCCGATTCTGTAGCGGCGAAGGTTTCTGAATAGACCATCGCCGCGGACAATACGCCTTGAATATTCTGCAGGGCGATCAGCTTGTCGCCGGCACAGTTCTCTGCGATTTCCATGGTGACGACGAAGCGCCCTTCATCGGTCACGGCATGGATCTCTATGTCGCCCAGTTCATGAATGGCGGTTGTTACCGCCTCTAACGTGTTGGGCCGCGCATGAACCAGCACGCCGCTGATATTGACGTTGGTGGTCATGGATCTACCTCAAACTGGAACATGATCAGTAAACCTCGATTGCGTCGCCGGGACAGACGCCGACGCAGGAGCCACAGCCGGTGCAAGATGGCTGGTTGATGCGGGGCGTAGCGACAGCACCAACGCCATAGCTCATACGAATGGCGCCGCTGTCGCAGGCGTCCCGACAGCTTTCGCACATGACGCCACGAAGCGCCAGGCAGCCGGCTCCCACGCGCGCAACATGGGCCCACGGATCGACGCCTCCGGTGCGGACAAGGGCGCCGGTTTCGCAACTGTCGGTGCAGGCACCGCAGAACGTGCAGGCACCCCGGCGAAAATCCACCGTCGGCAGGCCGCTCGGCGAACGCGCCAAGATCGATTCGGGGCACGCATCGATGCACGCGTCGCAGGCCGAGCACAGCTCCTCAAACAGGCCTCCGCCCGTTGCCCAGGGCGGCGGCGGCGTCAGCCTGCGCCCGCGAATGTCACCGCGCAGAAACTGACGCCGACTGATCTGCGTCAATGATGTCATGGACATACGTTCTCCACCTCGCCGAGCCTGCTATCCATTGAAACATAGGCCGCGGCCGGCCTAAGTGCATTGACTTATGTCAAGCCACGGCTCGCGCGCTCCATCGCCCAGCCGGCGTGGCGACGGCAGCGCCATTGATCCCCACTTGCCTTGTGCTTTATTGTGCTGTAACACCTTTTCACAACGGTATCAGGAAATGTTCGAAACCGCGGAACTGGGACGCATTATCAGCAAGCAGGAGTACAAACTGTCCGCGCCCCCGCTGCGGGAGGAACTCCTGCAACTGCAGGAGCAGCTCAGACAGGCCGCGCAGACCCAGGTCATATTGCTGTTCGCCGGCGTCGACGGCGGCGGTAAAGGCGAGACCATCAATATTCTCAACGAATGGATGGACCCCCGCTGGCTGGTTACCCGCGCCTATGCCCCGCCCGACGAGGCCGAGCGTCAGCACCCGGAATACTGGCGTTACTGGCATGATCTGCCTCCCCGCGGACGCATCGGGATGTTCCTGAGCGCGTGGTATTCGCAGCCGATATTGGATTTCGTCTACGAGCGAGTCGGGTTTCATGACTTCGACGCCCGCCTCGATCGGATCCTGGCGTTCGAGAGCGCGCTGGCGGATGACGGCGCTACCATCATGAAGTTCTGGATGCACCTGAGCCGCGAGGCCCAGGAACGGCGATTGAGGAACCTGGAGCAGGATCCATTGACCCAGGCCCGCGTCACCGAAAGGGACTGGGAAAACTGGACGCGTTACGATCGATTCGTCGAGACTGCCGAACACACCATTTCCAGGACCCACACGGGCAAAACACCATGGGCGATCATTGAGGGGGAGGACGCCAATTACCGCAGCCTCACGGTGGGCAGGATGGTGCGCGACGAGTTGCAGCGTCGCGTCACCGCTGCGACCAGCGACGTCACCGCCCGAAGCGCCACCAAAGCCAAGAAACCGCGGCGCAGCAAGGTTCGGGACAAGAGTGGACCGAAGACGAGCCGGCGTGCGCCCACCGTGCTGTCCACCCTGGACATGTCGCGGACTCTATCCAAGCAGGACTACCAGGCACAGCTGCGGGAGCTGCAGGCCCGCCTGCATTCGCTGCACCTCGTGGCACGCAAACAGGGCAAGGCGACGGTGATGTTGTTCGAGGGGCCGGACGCCGCGGGCAAGGGCGGAGCCATCCGGCGCATCGGCGCGGCAATGGAGGCCCGCAACTATCAGGTGCACGGGGTAGCCAAACCGACGGATGAGGAGGTGGCTCAGCATTATTTGTGGAGGTTCTGGCGGCAGTTGCCACGTGACGGTCACATGGCGATTTTCGACCGTTCCTGGTACGGCCGCGTACTGGTGGAACGGGTCGAGGGCTTCGCCGGTGAGGAGGAATGGCGGCGCGCCTATGCCGAGATCAACGACTTCGAGCACCAGCTCATCGATCACGGCGTGATTCTGCTGAAATACTGGCTGCATATCACCAAGGACGAACAACTCAAGCGCTTCAAGCTGCGTGAAGAGACCCCGCACAAGCGCTGGAAAATGACCGACGAAGACTGGCGCAACCGCGAGCGGTGGGAAGACTACGAGCTGGCAGTGCACGACATGGTGCAGTATACCAGTACCCACCGGGCGCCCTGGACGTTGGTGGAAGGCAATGACAAACGCTATGCCCGCATCAAGGTGCTGCAGACATTGACCGACAAGCTGGCGGCGGCACTGGATATCGAAGCCGTATAGAGCACCGATCGACCGCAGCAGCAACAACAGCTCCACCCAGACCGCTCATCTGTGCCTGTCGACAGCGCATGCTAATAACGCCAACAAGGCCCTCGACCGCATAGTCAATTTCTTTTCCCATGAAAACCAGCAACAGGTATTGTAGGACCTGGCGTTGCATCTCGAGGGAATGATCAGTCAGCGTTTGGTCATCGGCGTGGACGGTAAGCGCGTGCCGGCGGTGGAGGGGATGTTGAGCACGCCCTATATCGCGGACCTCAACGAGCTGGGCAAGGTCGACACCATCAAAGAGGCAATGGAGAAGGCCATGGTCCGGGGTTGCCAGACCTTCGACAATGCCTTGTACGATCTGTGGCGAACTGGCCGGATCAGTGAGGACGAGGCACTGAAGCATGCTGATTCCAAGAACAGCCTGGGACTCAAGCTGCGGCTGGAGTCCAAAGGTCGACGCCGCAAGGTGCCGATCAAGAAGGAATTGACCACCGGCGAGCAGGCGCCTTTCCAGACCCATCGCAGCTACCGTGTAAAGGCCGTCAAAGTAGAGTCGCTGAATCCGGACAGCGAAAGGCGCATCAACGCAGCGATCAAGTAGACGATGGAACAGATAGGAGTACAGGACAATTCAAGTCCCGATGTGGATATTCAGTATACTTTCGTTTCCACGGTCGTCCAGATGCTCCCCAGCAGGAAATACAACACGATGTAGGCATGTGGGTCGACCCGACTCCACCCAGCGAGATTCACGCGATGTTGATGGTGAAAATCCTCGATACACGCAGCGGCAAGGTGATCTGGAGATTGCAGGCATCGCGCACGACCACGGAAATGGACGAATTGACCCAGGATCGGGTCAACGAAATCATGGCGGAACTGCTGGCGTCGTTCCCGCGGGAATGAGCCCGGGCCGTGCGCTCCGGGGTGGCGACTGCCGCGAGGGCTCGTTAGGAATGAAACGGCGTGACTGAGCCGCCGCGCTTCCTGCATAATCCACGTTCTGGCGGCAGCCGGTGCGACGCGCCGCCAGAGAGTCCGGCGATCGCCGGTCGACGACAGGCGGCGCCCGATGTCAGAATTAAAGCGCCTGATCAGAGACAATTGCATGCGAGGTGACTTGGCTGGGTGAAGGAGCCGCCATTGGCGTCGCCGCCCCTATGACGAATTGAGGTCACATTTTCTTTTCTCCCGGATGTGCGGACTTTGCCCGAGAATCGCGGCGTGGCCGTCTGCACGCCGGTTCAAGATTGTTGGGATATAAGGTACGCGAGGAGGCCGATCCATGAAACTCGTTACTGCGATAATCAAACCTTTCAAGCTGGATGATGTGCGGGACGCGCTGGCCGAGATAGGCATTAAGGGCATGACGGTCACCGAGGTAAAGGGCTTCGGCAGGCAGAAAGGCCACACGGAGCTTTACCGCGGCGCCGAATACGTGGTCGATTTTGTACCGAAGATCAAAGTCGAAGTCGCGGTAGCGACCGAAATGCTCGACCAGGTCACCGAAGCGATAACCAACAGCGCGCGCAGCAACAAGATCGGAGACGGCAAGATCTTCGTTTACAGTCTCGACCGGGTGATCCGCATCCGCACGGGCGAAACGGACAACGAAGCGCTGTAAAAGGGATCGCATCAAATACTCGCGAGAGACTACATGAGAAACTACAAACTGGTAAGAAATGCGGGCTGGTGGCTCGCATCGATGCTCGTTCCTGCAGCGGCATCGGCGGATGAATTGAATTCCGGTGACAGCGCGTGGATCCTGACCGCGACCGCTCTGGTGCTGTTCATGACCCTGCCCGGATTGGCACTGTTCTATGCGGGTTTGGTACGCAACCGCAACGTACTATCGGTGCTGATGCAGTGCTTTGCGATCACCTGCGTGGTGTCGGTCATCTGGCTGGTGTTCGGCTACACGCTGGCATTTGGTGATGGCGGCGGCGCCAACGGAATCATCGGTGGTCTGGAGAAGGCCTTCCTGGCCGGGATCACTCCCGAGAGCCTGAGTGGAACCATCCCCGAAACCGTGTTCATCATGTTTCAGCTCACATTTGCAATCATAACGCCGGCGCTGATTGTGGGCGGCTTCGCGGAGCGCATGCGGTTCTCGGCCATGCTGCTGTTCGCAAGCTTCTGGCTGGTATTTGTCTACATTCCGGTGTGCCACTGGGTGTGGGGTGGCGGCTGGCTGGGTGAGCTTGGCGTAATGGATTTCGCCGGCGGGACCGTGGTGCACATCAACGCCGGCGTGGCCGCACTGGTGTCGGCGGTGGTGATGGGTAACCGGCGCGGTTTCCCGACCACGCCGATGCCGCCGCACAACCTGACCATGACAGTGACTGGTGCGTCCATGTTGTGGGTGGGCTGGTTCGGCTTCAATGCGGGATCCGCGCTGGCCGCGGATGGGTCCGCCGGGATGGCCATGCTGGTCACCCATCTGGGGGCAGCGGCCGGCTCTCTGGCGTGGATGGTCAGTGAATGGATCAAGTTCGGCAAGCCCAGTGTGCTCGGAATCGTCACCGGCATGGTGGCCGGATTGGGCACCATCACGCCGGCCTCGGGATTTGTCGGGCCGGTCGGGGCCTTGTGCATAGGCCTGGCTGCCGGGGTCGCGTGCTTCTGGGCCACCCAGTATATAAAGCGCGTGTTGAAGATCGACGACTCACTGGATGTGTTTCCGGTACATGGCGTTGGGGGTGCACTGGGTACGGTGTTAACCGGCGTCTTCGCCGCCTCCGCGTTTGGGGGGCTGGGGCTGCCCGAGGGCACCGGCATCGCCGGCCAGGTTTTCACACAGCTAATAGGGGTGGTGGCGACGGTCGTATGGTGCGCGGTGGCCACGTTCGTGATACTCAAGCTGGTGGACAGCCTGGTTGGGCTGCGCGTCAGCGCGGAGGAAGAGCAGCAGGGCCTGGATCTGGTGTTGCACGAGGAGCGTGGCTACGATCTGTAAGCGACTGCGCGGCCAACTCCGGTTGGTATCTCCACCGCGACCGGTGGACAGTAAGCGCATTCGGCGGGAGATTGCCGGACCGCTATTAGCAGTGCTGACCGGTCTGTTGATGGCGACCGGCGCCGCCGGCCCGGCAGGCGCCGCCGGTTCCGACTTCAATGAAGGTCTGGATGCCTACCTGGTCGGCAACTATTCAAAGGCGCTGAGAATCTGGGCACCGCTGGCGGAGTCCGGCGACGAGACGGCCGCATTCAACATGGGTGTGCTGTATGCGCAGGGACTGGGGGTGGAGGCTGACCCGGTGCAGGCTGCCCGCTGGTACAAGCAGTCCGCCGAGGCGGGTTACGCGCCGGCGCAGTTCAATCTGGGCTCCGCCTACATACAGGGTGCCGGCATCGCGGCGGACAAGGGACGCGCCGCGCATTGGTGGGAAAAGGCCGCTGCCCAGGACTACTCCTATGCGCTATTCAACCTTGCCACTTTGTACCTGCGCGGAGATGGGGTCCCCTTGGATGTTGACAAAGCGCGGGATCTGTATCGGCGTGCAGCAGTTCTGGGCGACTTGCGTGCGCAAAAGGTGCTGGAGCAAATCGTGCTTGCGGCGCCGCCCGCCCGCCCGGCCGCCGTTGAAAGCGCCGCTACGACTGGCAATCAGGGGGGCGGGGTGGCAGGTAACAGCGTATCCGCCGACGTGAATTCGCCACCGCCGCCTCGATCCGCGCCGCGGGTGACACGACCGGAGGTCGTCGTTGAAAGCACGGTACGGGAGACGGCAAGAAAGCCAACAACGACGACCTCAGCAGCCGAGGCCGCGGCTGGGCGCGGAGAGGAATGGCTCAGACGGCAGGATCCGGGCCATTACACCATCCAGGTGTTCGCCTTCACTGACCAGAAGGCAGCGCTGACTTTTGCCCGCGAGACGGGAATGGGAGACGAGTTGGTGGTCGCCCGTGCGTCGACCAAGGGAAAGATCTGGTACAAGGCGTTCTACGGATCCTACTCGGAGCTCGCGCAGGCAAAAGCCGCGCAGGACCGGTTGAAGCAGCGTCTCAGCCGGCATGTGCCCTGGATTCGACGATTCAAGGACGTCTCCGCGGAGTTGACGGACACGGGGGAACAGCCCCTCCCCGTCGAAGCCGGCCCTGCAGGCGGGCAACCGCAACCGCGCGCGAAACTGGACAATACATCGCCGCAGTCGGTGGCAACGTCGACGGCCGAGCGGTCGGTGGCGACGGCCGTTGACTCGAATGTCGCGCCCTCCCGGGACGACGATGCGCCCGATCGCGGCGGCGACAGTGAGGCGGTCAATGAAGCCCCGGAACGGGGTGGGGCGGAACTTGCGAATGCAGACCGGGAAACGCTGCAGATGGAACCGCGCCTGATCGCGGACGCCAGCGACCAGCAGCAGCTGCAACAGGGCCAGTCATTCTTCAACAGGCAGGAATATGTGAATGCCCTCGATGCATGGCGGCCGCTCGCGACAAAGGGAATCGCGCAGGCGCAATACGGCCTGGGGTTCATGTATGAGAGCGGCTGGGGCGTGGACAGGGACTACGGCCAGGCGTTTATGTGGTACGAGCGGGCGGCCCGGCAGGGTCATGCCAAGTCCCAGTACAATCTCGGCATGCTGTTTCACAATGGCCTGGGGGTGAAGCGCAACGAAGCCAAGGCCTTTTTCTGGATACAGAACGCGGCTGACGGTGGCGATCCACGCGCCGGTGAGTACATCCAGCAGGCGACCAGCAACTAGCGACGCGGGAAGCGACGCGATGGCCATCCCCGATCGTGAGATTCGCCTGGTCCAAATCACGGATACCCATTTGTTCGCCGACCCGTCGCAGCGCATGCGCGGGCTCGACACGGCGCAGACCCTGCGACAGGTGGTGACGCATGTGCGCAGGGACTACGCCGATGCCGCGGCTTGCCTGTTGACCGGCGACTTGTCGCATGACGGCCAAGCGGGAAGCTACAGGCTGTTGCGGGAGATACTGGGCGCCTTGAAGATGCCGCTGCTGGCGCTCCCGGGCAATCACGACAACAAGACCCTGATGGCGCAGATGCTGGATGACCGGCGCTGGCGCTACTGTCCGGTTTTCGATATCGGTCCGTGGCGTATCCTGAATCTGGACAGTGTGGTGGAGGACGCAGAGCATGGCTGCCTCGACGATGCACAACTGGAACTGACGCGGAAGGCGCTGGATTCCCCCCGCCGCCACGCCCTGGTGTGCCTGCACCACCCGCCGTTGGCGATCGGGAGCCGGTGGCTGGACCGCATCGGGCTAACCAACTGCGCTGAGTTCTTAGAAGCAGTAGACCACAGCGGCGGTGTTCGCGGAGTGTTGTGGGGACACATACATCAAGAGTTCAGCGAACGTAGAAACGGTGTCTCGCTGTGGGGTACACCTTCCACCTGTGTACAGTTCGTGCCCCGCGTGGACCGCTTTGCCGTCGATTCGCGTGCACCCGGCTACCGGGTGCTTGATCTGCGGAAGGACGGCACCCTGGGCAGCCATGTTGAGAGGGTGGGTGACTGACAGCCCGGCCGTCGCAGCCGCGCCGTCATCGCTGGCTGAATCGGACCCACAACGGGCGGGTGAGGCGCAATGCGTGGCGCAGGGGCAGGGGACACCGGGGGGCAACGCCCTGCAGGTCGAGATAGGACGACGGGGGGAACAGGACCGCGGACACCATCCGGGCCCGCTCGCGGGCATCCCGGATCGACAGGAAATCCGCCATATGCGCCCGTAGCGAACTGTCCGGACGGCGCAGCAACAGCCGGGCCGGGTCGCAGCGTGCGGCTGCACTGGGGTGCGCGAGTTCATCGGCCAGTGGCGGCGTCAGCGGCGTAGCGAAGCAGCTTTGGCACTCCCGAAGCAGGTGCCGGACCACGGTCAGCAGGCGGGTCCGCGCAGCCAGGGCCAGGAGTTCGTGTGCCCGTGGCGTGTCAAGACGCGAGACGAGCAGATGGATGTCGTACAACCAGATGAGCCTTCTGTCAGGCTCTGCGGCCCAGTGCAGGCACGCGATAAGCAGTGAGTGCAGTGGCGAGGGACAGCGTAGCGGGATGCCCAGGCCATCGAAACTCTCCGCCTTCTCAAAAAGCATGTCGAATGACAATGGCGCCGCCAGCGCGTAGCGGTTGCTGACCTGCCAGTGTATATCCAGTACGTGCAAGGGTTCCGTGGGGGTGTCGCTCACTGCATTGAATTGACTCGTCAGGTAGCAGCCGCGCGAAAACGGCTTGACCAGGGGTCCACAGACATAGTGCCTGGAGATCAGCCAGTCGCGAATCAGGTCGCAGTAGGGGAGATCGACCATGAGGTCGATGTCAACGCGCGGGCGTAGGTAGGGCGACGGATACAGCTGGTATGCCAGGGGCGTGCCCTTGAAGACCAGGAACGGAATCGCCTGCTCGCGCAGGTCGCCGAGCAACCCCGCGGTGACGGTGTCCTGCTGCACCGCCAATGAGACGCTGCGATGAACGGCCGGACGCAGGGCGTCCAGCAGGGGTTCGCCGCCCGCGGCGGCTCGATCCGTCAACCGCTGAAACAACAGCGCGTGGATGCCGTGCCGCACGGCCGCCGCTACCAGCCGGTCGAGGTCCTGTGCGGGTGGCGACGCGGGCTCGCCGCGCAGCAGCGCGCAGAGCTGGTCGTTGCTCGAGCGGTTCACGCCATGAATCATAAAAATATATAATAAACAGTGTGTTAAGAAGATATCCCCACGTATCCTCCGAACATATCCGAACCTTTCACCGGCGTGCTATTGATTGTGCGCTAAACAAGGCCAATACTCTTTGTGGTGTTAGCTAGCCAAGCCAAACTGATCTCCAACTCGCTGTTGCTGCTGTCAGTGCTGATTCTGGCATGGACGCTATACGGTACGATACAACGCGTGGTGTTCCACAGCAGTCTTGGATCGGCGCCGGCGCCCACGAGTCAGGCGGCGGCGAACCCGCGCAGTGGGGCGACCTCTTATAATGTCAAACAAATCGTCAGCGCCCATTTGTTCGGGCGCGCCCAGGACGAGAACCATGCCTCGCGTGTGACCCGCGCGCCGGAAACCAAGTTGCGGCTTGCGCTGCTGGGAGTGGTGGCCAGCGACAAACGGGAGCTGGCCCGTGCGGTAATCGGCGTCAACGCGGCCGATGGAAAGAATTATGCAGTGGGTGACAAGATAGCAGGCACCGACGCCAAGCTTCACGCGGTGGAGAAAAACCGGGTGATCCTGGACCGCAACGGCCAGCTTGAAAGCTTGCAGATGGTGCGCGAAGGCCTGGACGACAGTAAGCAGCCCAAGCTGGCGCGCGCCCCGGTCACTATCTCGTCCTCGACACGAGCCGAACCGAAAACCTCGACGTCGAGCGGGGAGCCGCAACCACGGAAGCGGAAGTTTCCATTCTGATCGCCATGCGAGACGCGAAGGGGCCTGGGTTATTGGCTGTCAGCGGGCTGCTGGTTCTGGGCCTTGCTCTCCCCCGCGGAGGGGGCGCCGATTTGTTTATTCGCTACCTGCCTCACCCGCTGCCCCCGCAAGGCGAGGTCTACGACAATCTTGACGTGTACCTGTCAGGAGGCAAGGTGTTGATGACCGGACAGAGCCGTTCCGGCACTACCTATTCGGCCTGGTATGACAGCGCCGATGCGACTTTTCGCATCTACGACCCTGGTCGTCGCGGATACTATGCGCTGAACAGGGAGACCTTTTCGGCATCGCGGGTCCAGCACCGGCGATTCCGGCGGGATATGGCCAGCAAGCTCAGGAGCACGCCGGAAACCAAGAAGTCGGCGATGCAGCAGGCGCTGGAGCAATTCGAAAGTGAAGTGTATGGGGGACCACCGCCGGAAAGATTTGAATACACAGAACACGGGGGGGGCGGGTCCGAGGCCGGGATTGACTGTATTGAGCACGAGGTGCTGCACCTCGGTAAGCTGGTCCGATTGCTTTGCCTCTCCGACTTCGGCCTTATCGGGGCCAGCTCTGATGATATCGCCACGCTGCAGGGCATGCAGTCGATCGCGGCTGAGATTGCGTACAGCGCACGACGCGCTTTCCAGTTGATGCCTGTTTACGTACTGGACCTGGAGTCCGGTTTCCCGGTCAGGATTCGATACTTGGACAGCGGCGAGGAATTGCGGTTGAATCGGCTGACAACAAAGATCCCAAAGGAACCGACACTGGATTCCTACAGGCAGCAGCGAAAATTGACACTCGAGACGGTGCATTGATCCAAGGGGTCGTGCGTGCATGCAAAGCCGTTCACAACGAGTGAACCTCGATGCCCGCTGCGCGAAATGGCTGGGTCGCGATGCGCCGCTAATCGGGGCTCGGACACTCCATCCGAATTAGCGGGATGGACGCCGTCACGGGTCAGTGGTCAACCGCGGCGAGATCTTCTGACAAACACTCGCAAACCGCGTCCAGACACGTCGGACCGCCGCCAACCCTGATGCGCTTTACAGGCAGCGTGTTAGCCAGCTGCACGATGGCGTCAAGTCGCTCGCCGGGGTCGCGGGCGACCGCCGCCAGCTGCGGTACGAAGCTGTGCCGGATGAGTAACCTCGCGGCCTCAGACCGAGGCAGGGTTTCGATGGCTGGCGTTGCACACCCAGGCACGCGGTAAGGCAGGTACATGGCGCGCAGTAGTGTCGGTGTCTGGCAGAACTCGCCGAAGGTCCCGGCACCGACCGGTATCCTCAGCTTGGGAGATTCAGGATGCACAGTCGTGAAAGATTGCAGGTCATCGATAAAGAAACGCGCGACGTCTGGCCACATGCGCATCTCGGGATATGCGGGGAGTGCTTGTACCGCAGTGGATCGCGTCGTCACGGCGAGCATGTCGTCAGCGAGGAGCCGGCTTCCGCACCGCATCATGGCGGCGGCAAGCGTACTCTTACCGCCGCCGTTATGCGACAGAAACGCAATCGCGCCGATCTCGGTGGCTACCGCCGACGCATGCAGCACAGTGGTCGACTGGGACTCCAGCCAGTAAGCCATGACGGGTCCAAACAGCCTGCTTGAGACCAGGTCGGGGGACGCGTGGTTGCGGGGATGAACAAGTATCTGTTTGTCGTCGACCAGGAAATGTGCCAGATGGGCGAAGTCGAGCCGGTCTCCTTCCGTGTGTCTGTTAATGGTGAGAACAGGCGATCCATCTTCAAGTAGATTTTGGCTCCGGTACAGCGGTAACGCAGGGGTCGTCGATAGAGTGAAGGTCTGGTGGTGTATGGCCAGCGCTGGTTCGCTGGTGGCGGCAGGCAGAGTATACCTCGGTGTAAAGTTCAGGCTGATGGAGTGGCCGAAAACTTGCGCATGCCGGGTCACGGGGATGTGCTCGACTTCGTCTACGCGGTTGCTCAGGCGGGCACGTGTTTCGGAGGTGGTCATTACCTGGGCAGGATGGTGTCTATCAGCCCCCATATTAAAGCGATGATCGATCGCTTGATTGTGTAGCACTGCGTAGCATAGTGATAAGCGCGTTGGTCAGCGTCCCACAGGCGCCCCGGTGTTTCATATCGCTGCGAGCGTAAACGGGCCCCACCTGCAGAATGTGCGTGGTCGATTGCATTTAGCGAGCCGCGGAGAGGCACCCCGGGCTGTCGACGAGCGTTGTCGCACGGAAAAGATCATGTCGTACCACCTGACCCGGTGAGCCCGCCGTCCGAGGTGCCCGTTGTATTTCCGCGGGTCAGTTCCGCGATACATCCCCAGTTGATGAGCGCGGGCGGTCGGTATGTCTTTTTGACAACTTGGTCGCCGCTGTCGGCGGATACCGGTGTGGATTCGCGATTGTGGTCTTCGCATTTCATGCTGGCTGCTACCTGCTGACATTATACTGCAAATGCTCATCGTCCGTTACCGCGGCGGTCTCGGCGCGACGGCGGGTAAAGCGGCGGTAAGCGCAAAACCAAGTCTCCAGCGACAGCACCGCCGAGAGAGCCGAACCGTCCAATGATGTCCGGCCGCGGCAGTAGTCATCATAGACAGTTTGCAGTACCTTGGCGTCGATGAAACCCAATTCCTGCAAATGAGAGTTCTTAAACAACTCAATTATATCCCCCTTCAAGGTCCGCCCGAAATTAGTGTGAATGAAACTCGTCAGATAGGTCTTGTCAGGCCTGTCTCGAACTGCATTGGGTAATGAGCCGCACATGGCGCGACGGAGGATGTCCTTGGTCAATCCCTTCGCGAGGAGCTGTTCCGGAGGGATGGCCGCTACAAACTCGGCCAGTCGTCGATCGAGAAACGGATGCCGCAACTCGAGGCCCTGCCTGCCTGCATAGTGGTCGATGGCGCGGAGCCCTGGTTCGATCCCAGGCTCGAGGATTTCGGCCAGAATTGCCTGTCGACTGCGTTGGGAATGCCGAGCCGGGTCAGCAGCTGGATACAGGATATCTCGCAGATCAATGCGGGCCGCGAAGGAAGGCGATATCCACGGCGGGATTTCCTTGCCCAGGGCGGCGCGCATCGCGCGCACAATGGGTTTCAGGTACGCGGGAAACAGCGGTTTTAAGATGGAGCGGTAAAACAAACGACGCAGCGGGATACGCCTCTGCCTTGCGGAGGTCTTCAGATCGGAGAGGGCGGAAAAGTTTCCCGACAACAGGCTGTCGAGATATACCAGCAGCGATCCCGTGAGCAAGGTATCGCCGCCGATGCCGGTTAGCACGATATGTGTACGATCGTCCCGAAACCTGGAAAACACGTGACGGAAATACGGCTCCCAGGGATGAAACGGAATTTCGATCGAAGGCGTATGGGACAGTGGTGGATCGAACCATGGGAAATCTTCTCCCCGCACATAGTCGATATCCAGGGCGCAATGCCGTTCCATCGCGGCGATGAATTGACGTTCGTCACAGTGCGGATGCTGTTCGAACACGGCCGAGCGAACCCGCAGCTTGCGGCCCTGTCGATGCAATTGCTGCTGCGCCTGCGCCGCGATGGAGCAGGAATCGAGACCACCGCTCATCAGTAGGCCCACGGTGTCGTCGCACGAAGCAATGCGATTTTTCACCGCCTGAGCGAAGATTTCCGCGAAGTGCTCCGCGTAGGCTTCGTCGTCTCGATAAGTCAGCTTACGATGGTCGCCTGGCTGCCAGTATCGGCTGACGCATCGCCTGTTCTCGGAAGCGGCCAGGCAGTGGCCATGCGGAAGACGCCTGATGCCGCGGATAATGGTACGCTCGTGATACCGGTAACGGGTAAACAGCAGGTCGGCCACCGCAAGGTCGTCGATCTCGGCATCGATCTGCGGGCAGGCGAGCAATTGCTGCATATCGCTGGCGCAATACAAACTGGCGCCTGCCCATGCCCAGTACAGGCTCGCTACTCCGAAATGGTCCCGGGCGCAGAAAACCGACCTTAGCCGAGGGTCCCAGATTATCAAGGCAAAGTCGCCCGCAAAGTGGTCCAGGCTGGACCGGCCCCACCGTTGGTAAGCCCGTACCAATAACTCTGGAGCCGTCGTGCTCCGCCAGTCACCGATTGCCAACCGGCGCGCAAGATCCTGGGCCTCGTCCAGTCTGACGTCCGCTGCGATCGTCAATCCGGATTGCTGATCGTGGAAAATGCCGGCTTCGCGCTCGCCGACAGATCGGCTGTGTGCAAGATTCTGGACCAGAAAGGCCGCGTGATCGTCTGTCCAGCATGAATCATCGGCCCCGCGATACCGGGATATGCCGGTCATTGCGGCCAGCTGTGCCCGAGGTGGCGGGGTATTATCGAAACAAATGATCCCGGAAATGCCTGCCATCGAAATCTGATAGCACCAGTCCACTGACTAATGGATAGAAGGGAAGTATAACCTTGTCGGTGCACCTGGCTCGCGCGGCGACGGCCTGCGGTTATGGGGGCACGCAGCGCAGGGTCGCCGCGGCAATTCCGCCATGGGCCGTGCGCCGCACAACGAATATCGGCAGGCTGCTGCTCAGTCCACGAGCCGCATCCGGTTGCATCGCATCGCGATCACGATCTCGTCATCCATGCTTGTCGTGCCGGCACTGCTCTTCATCAACCGAGGAATCGTCGTCGGATCCGCGCCGATCTGAGCGATGGTCCTGGGATCGGTAGGTGCCGTCAGAGCGATGGTCGTCTGATGAATTGTCATCGCTGGACGAACCATGATCGTCGGATGAATCGTCATCGTCTTGGCAGGTCCCATCGATAGGGCATAGCGCACCGCCCTGCCGGCTGCTTCCGGCAATCACCTTGAAGTCGCCGACCCTCAGCCCCGGCCCGATCGGTTGTGAGCAACTGGTATGGAATTTGGCTGACAACTGGCCATCCATGTAGACCTTGATCTCCGTGCCCAAGGTTCCCTTGCGATCCATCCCCGCTACATCGAAGCTCTGTCCGGGCTGCACGACAGCATCATAGATGACGGTACCAGGATGCCTCTGCACCACCGCGATATGTGCATCGGTCCGGGTGCCCAGATACTGCAATGTAAGCTCGATCACTTTGCCGTCACACGTCCCGCACGCGTTGTGGTAACCAAAATCCAGTGTCAGCACGTCGGCGCCTGACACCATGACGTCCTGGACCGGGCTTTCGGTGGTTGCGTAATAGGAAGCCAATTGACCATGCAGGTTGTATCCAAAATTCTCACCCGTGACATCGCCGTTCGAAATCACTACGTCGAGGCCTCGGATCGGCGCGCTACTGGTGGGGATGAGATCGATCAATACACCGTCCAGGTCGGTGATTACCAGGCGATAAGTACCGGCCGGAAGGCCACTGAACGTAAGCTGCCCCGTCGTCTCGCTGACGCTGGTGGCAACCACCTCGCCCATGGCATCGACAAGATTTGCCGTCACACCCGACAAACCGACTTCCCCGGTGTTCCGGATACCGTCTCGATTCTCATCCAGCCATACCGAGTCGTGAACGGCATTCAGACCGTCTCCCCGATAGCCAAAATTTGCGTCGAGCACTGCCTCGTCAGCGTCGAGCGAGAACGCTGGTGACGGACTCGGAAGGGGCGTGGTGAGCGTCAGACCCTTTAGCTTGCCGACGAGGTCCGTCACCTCCACGCTGTACGTCCCTGGGTCCAGACCGGTAAACAGGAACTTCCCACCGCGAGTGCGCGTCGACGCGATATAATCGGAGAGTTCCACACATGGCCCGATGTTGAGATCGCACAGGTGTACGGTGACGTCGCTGATCCCGGGCTCGTTCGGTTCGCGGGTGTGAGGCGTGCCGTTGCGGTCCAACCAGATTTGACCGCCTATTATCGCCGCACCGGCCCCGTCGACATAGCCGAAATCCAAATCGAGAAACGTATCGGCCGTGGTTATGGTACGAGTTGGTGTAGGGTCTTCCGCCGGCGGCAGTGACAGTCCTTTCGGCACCGTGCCGGGTTCGACGGCGACGAAGTAGATCCCCGGAGCGAGATCGTTAAACCGATACAGACCTGAAACATCGGTGATCGTGGACGTCAGCAGGCGATCGTCGCCGCCACCGGGAAGACCATCGGCGCCCGCGTCAAACAGCTTCACCGTGGCGTTTGATATACCAGGCTCATCGACATCCTGGCTGCCGTTGCGATCGGCATCCAGCCAAACAGTGTCACCGAGGGCACCGGCAGGACCGGTGGGCATGAAGTTCTTGTCGTTGACCGCCGCCGAGAACGCACCGTTGGTCACGGTGAAGCTGTACCTGCCATCGCTGTCGGTCACCGTCTGGTCGAGCAACCTGGCGTTTGTGTTCAAGAGGTTCACCAGCACGCCGACGATCCCCGCTTCATCACCATCCCGGATACCGTTCTGATTGCGGTCCTCGAACACCGAATCGCCGATGGTGAAGTGGGGAATTTGCGGACACGGGGCACCCTCCGAGGTTGCGCACTCGATACGGCCCGCATGCCAGGCACTGAAGTTCTGCACGTCGAGGCCGGTAATATCGATGGTGTAGATGCCCCTTGGCAACGAGGCACTGCTGTAGTCCATCGTGTTCCGATCGAACGGCTGCGTGGATATGCGGAACTGCTCCCACTCCTGAGAACCCGAGGGGTTGGTATTAGCAAAGGTCTGCAGGTGGTCCGGAGTGGCCACGCTGTAGCTCACCGACGGTGCCCGGGTGAGCATGGGCGGCCCCCGGTCATCGGGGGGCGAACTGAGATTGACGCCCTCGAATCGAGTGCCGGGCACGAACCATGACGGTAGCGAGTCATTTGGCGTATCCGGATCGTCCGTGTCCGCCGTACCGTTCAACAATGAACCATGGTCGAAATCACCGTCAATGATCACGAACTCGCTGACCTCCTCCTCGACGAAACTGAAGAATCGGAAGCTGCCGTCATACGGTGTTATGCCCAAGTCCGGAAACTCGGGGAACAGCGTGAAAAGATCGTCGATAGAGAAGGCGCCGGCCTGAAAGCCAAACTCGTTCTGGACAATGCTCATGATCGATGCCGCGAGTACACGTAGCTTGAAGTTTGATATCGCCAGAGCACCGGCAAGCAGCCGAATGCGGAGGTTGTAGCGGAATGCCCCGTCGGTGCTTTGCGCGTCGTCAATATTGGCGATGGTCCGCGCAAACCAGTCGTTATCGGGCATGGTCTGGCCATCGAACGACGCAGCGAGAACGGTGCCGGAGCCATCGCCGAGCGGGTCGGCAAATAATTCGAACGCCAGCCGTCCAGCGTTCAAATCCCAGTGGTCCACGGGCGCGGCGGAACCCGTATCGTTCACCGGCGGGCTGGTAAGCCCGGTGTCGCCATCGAAAATGCCAAGCTCGAAATCAGCCAAGTCGCCGGGAATGACAATCTGGACGTTGATTTCCTGCTCGGCGAGCGAGGACAGTCCAGCGCTCGGTATCGAAAGGAATCGTATATCGCCGTTGTCGCAGCTTGGAATGCAATGAAACGCCTGGCCCCACGCCGCCGTGTTTAGCAACATCAACACAAACAGAATCGCCATCGGCGCGGGTTTGGGCCCCGTCCAGCGACGTCGTCTACTGCTAGTCATCTAACACCCCCTTACCGAAAGCGGCGGGCGGGCCGCTCCTGGCTTGATCGTGCGGGGAAGCGAGTCGCGCAATGTTGTTTTGAGACCCAGCGCTTGGCCCGTCCAGCACGATTTTCTTGACTGTTATTTTACGCTGGTTGAGTCATTTTCCCAATGCCGAATAGGAAATATTCCTAATTGTTAAGAAGAGATTAACGTCGCAGTTTGACCTCGCCCGTCAAGTTGCCAACTGCTAACTTGGTATCGGCGGCCACCCGCAAATCGCTACAATGAACACTCGTCTGGAGATCCATCCACTATTGGATAGCTTCGTTTAGAATTACAATATTATTCAAGGTGTTGAGTTCACAAGTTAGGTTAATTTCTAATCCTCCTGAGCTGCTTGCTGCAAGTTCGAGGTGGACCACGGTGCTGGTATTTGCCGCGCTCATCCTGGCCGTTCTAGCGAACGGCCTGCCGTTCTGGTTGAAGCATGTCGGCTGGCTCGATCCAGCTCCGTGCCAGCTTTGCGAACAAAAGATCGAGCACTATCGGGCGCAGATCACGGCGGAACAGCGGGAGTACCAACGCGAAAGGCTGGGGTATGCGGGGTTCTACTGGTACGCGTTTGCGCGCTTTCGCCCGTCCGGCGCGGAGCGTTATGCCAAGCTCGCGAAAGACGCATCGGTCCTGATGCTACTCGCTGTCTGCGTCCTGCTCGGGGGCGCTCGTGCGCAGTGGCGGTCCGAAAAGGACTGGCTGCTTGGAGGTTTCCTGGCCGTGGTTGCGCTGGCGTTGCTGTCGGCCAGCGTTCATTACCAATGGCCGGTCGTCGCAGCCGGTGCGAGGGGATTTTCATTCCTGCTGGTCACGCTGCTGGCGTATCGGTTTTCCGATGACTTGCGGCTGGCGCTGCTCGCCCGAATGCTTGCCTGGCTGCTGGTCATTCAACTGCCACTCGCGCTGCTGGAGTTGTCGGCGCCGGAGCAGCTTTTCAGCGGCCAAGTGCTGGGCGTATTGGCGCAGGGCAGGGCGGTTGGGACCTTCGTGCACCCGGCCGGGCTGGGCTTGTTCGCGGTGTCAACATTAGTTCTGTACGCCTGCTTCGTCAGCCCGGCGTCCCGTCACACGATGCTGCTCGCCATCGCCGCTGGTGTGCTGGTCGTGCTTTCAGGGTCCGGCACCGCGATGATCCTGTTCATCTTCGCGAGTGGCTGGCTTCTCAGTCGCGGTTTCCGGAGTGTCGCGGCGCGGTGGATGCTGATTGCGTTCATGAGTTCAGCTGTGGTTGCGGCTTTGCCATGGATCAGCGGCCGTGACGAAATATTCGCGTCCGCCGCGGGGCGCCTGTGGGCGCTGGGGGCATTTTTCGCCTCCGAAATGGATCTATGGGAATTCATGCTGGGACATGGGCTAGGAGTAGGGTCCAATACGCTGATCACCCTCAGCAGGGAGGGCCTGGTGCAGTTTCCGCAAGGCCAGTTCCCGGCTGTCCTGCTGGAGTCGATAGACTCCACGCCACTGGCCCTGATGGCCCAGGTGGGGTTTGCAGGCTGTATGTTGTTCTACTGCCTGTTGTTCCGTTCAGTCCGGCTGGATGTCAAAGCCCGGCCTTTGTTGCTGATCATGCTGGTGGCCGGGACCATGATTAATCTCACCGAGTTTTTTCCGATCAATATCATATTGGGGCTGTTGCTGGCACGGGGCGTTCGCGGCAGGGTTACTAATGGCGCCATTGTCGGTCGAGCGCCCGGGCAGCAGCGTGTCGCGGCTGAAGCATGTCTTTGATTCCATCACTTCGCGTCTGGGCCCAATTGCCTCGTTCCGAGAAGCGTCGATTCTTACTTGCCTGCTATTGGTTGTGCGTGTGCGCGGGGTGGATACGGATCGGTGGATTGCCCGGACTGGCGAGCTACGTCGAGCGCAGCGGGTTTGTGGCTGGCGCGACGCCACCCGCGGATTTCGAGGAACGGATCTCCGACTGGCACCGGGCGGTGGGCCGGGCGGCCAGGGTGCTCCCGGTCGGGACCTGCCTGGAAAAAGCCGCTACCCTGCAGTTGCTGCTTGGCCGCGACCACATCAACACCTCACTGCGTATCGGTGTACGCAAGGACGAACAAGCACTGCAGGCCCATGCGTGGCTGGAACGGGACGGCCAACCGGTCCTGGAGCGGGTTGACCCGGCGCTGCGGGAGCATGTCTTCACTGGCCCCTGGACGGGTTGCCGATGAGTTGTCGCACCATCGCGGCCGCTGTCGGGGACCAGCTTGAAGCACGGCGTGGTGGAATTTTTGCACCACCGGCGCTGCCGGCCCCGAACTGAAGCGGGGTTTTGCCAAGTCAGGCGGTTTCCACTAGAATCCGCGCGCACACACAACTCCTTGCCTCACCGCCGGGTGCGGGAGGCAAACCCACAAGGAGCCATCATTGAGACACTATGAAATCGTGTTTCTGGTCCACCCTGACCAGAGCGAACAGGTCCCCGCCATGGTGGACCGTTACCGAGGCATAATCGAGAAGGGCGCGGGCAGCATTCATCGCCAGGAAGACTGGGGCCGCCGCCAGCTTGCCTATCCCATCAGCAAGATTCACAAGGCCCACTACGTGCTCATGAATATCGAGTGCAGCCTAGACGTGCTGCGTGAAATCGAGAACGCATTCCAGTTCAACGACGCGGTGATCCGGTCGCTGGTGCTGCGGCGGGATCGCGCCGTCACCGACATGTCGCCCATGATGAAGGAGGTCGAGCAGGAACGGGAGCGAGAGCAGGCCCGCGAGACCGCGGAGCGCGAAGAGCAGCAGCGGCGCCAGCGGGAGCAGGAGGAGGCGGCCGCGGCGAAGGCCGCGACGGAGACTCCGGCCGAAGGAGACGAAGCCGCCGATGCCGGGTTCGGCGAGGAACCGCAGGTGGCCGGCGCCGAGAGCGATGAAGTACCCCGGATACAGTCAGGGGACGCCGAGCCGACCGATGATAATGCAACCGATGATAATGCCTTAGAAGCTGAACAGGAGGATTCCTGATGGCCAGACAATTCAGGCGCCGCAAGTATTGCCGTTTCACCGCCCAGGGCGTGACGGAGATCGACTATAAGGACCTCGCCACGCTCAAGAACTACGTCACCGAGACCGGCAAGATCATACCCAGCCGCAATACCGGAACCAAGGCGCGCTATCAAAGACAACTCGCCGATGCAGTTAAGCTGGCGCGATACATCGCGCTGCTCCCCTTCACTGACAGCCACAGGGGATAGACGATGGAAGTTATCTTGCTGGAGAAAGTGCAGAACCTGGGAAATCTCGGAGACCTGGTGCGGGTAAAGCCTGGTTACGCACGCAACTATCTGGTGCCCCAGGGCATCGCCACGCCTGCCACGGCAGAAAACAAGGCGGCGTTCGAAAAACGCCGTCGCGAGCTGGAAAAGACGGCGGGGGAGCGGCTGCAGGAAGCGCAGGCGCGGGCCGTGGCGATGACCGGTGCCGGCGTGGAGATCGCGCGCAAGGCCAGCGAGGAAGGCAAGCTGTTCGGTTCCGTGAGTACCATTGATATCGCCGACGCCATGAACGCAAGCGGTCATGATCTGGCCAAATCCGAGATTCACCTCTCCGAAGGCCCTCTGAAGGAGCTTGGCGAGCACGAGGTGGCAGTATCGCTGCACCCCGAGGTTCATTTGACGATTACCGTGAGGGTGGTGGCCGAGGAGTAACACTGCACCGGCAGACCGGCCGTCACGGGCCCTGACTGGTCGGCCGACCACGTTGCCGGTGAGCGGTGTTTGCGTTATGGTAACTTCCAGTCCGCCACGGCCATGACGCGGCCGGGCTTCTCCCACCGGGGTCGACTAAGGTGTCCACAACCGCTGCACGCATCGATGAACTGACCGACGGCCTGCGACTGCCGCCGCAATCCCTGGAAGCCGAGCAGTCTGTGCTGGGTGGCTTGATGCTCGATAACCAGGCCATCGACGAGATCACGGAGATTGTCAGTGGGGACGACTTCTATCGCAGTGACCACCGCGCGGTGTTCCGTGCTATCTGCAATCTCACGGAACAAAACGATCCCGCCGACGTGGTCACGGTCTCCGAATGGCTCGACAACCTGGGCGAACTGGAATCCGTTGGTGGACTGGCATACCTGGGGCAGCTTGCCCAGAGCACTCCAAACACTGCCAACGTAGCGGCCTATGCCCGCATTGTGCGCGAGCGGGCAATCCTGCGGCGGCTGATCGCGGCGGCCAACGAGATCGTCGGGCAGTCCTACAACCCGGAAGGGCGCACGCCGGCGGAAGTGCTGGATCATGCGGAACAGCTGATCTTTGATATCGCCCAGCGTGACATCCACCGTGGTGGCGGTTTCATGCTCATCAAGGGGTTGCTGAAGCAGACCCTAGACCAGGTCGAACAACTGTTCTCGGCCAAGAAGACCGTCACCGGCGTGGCGACGGGTTTCCATGACCTGGACGCGATGACTTCGGGCCTGCAGCCGGGAGATCTGGTGGTGGTCGCAGGGCGACCCTCGATGGGCAAGACTGCCCTGGCGATGAATTTTATCGAGCACGCGGCTATCGAACTCGATTTGCCGGTGGCCATGTTCAGCATGGAGATGCCCGGTTCCCAGCTGGCAATGCGTATGCTGGCATCGCTGAGCCGGGTCAACGCGCAGCGTTTGCGGACCGGCAGACTGCACGATGACGACTGGCCGCGACTGACCAGCACCATGAGCATGCTGCAAGACAAACCAATCTATATTGACGATACGCCGGCACTCACACCCCTGGAGCTGCGCACCCGCGCTCGCCGCCTGGTGAGGGAACGCGGCCTGGGAATGATTGTCGTCGACTATTTGCAATTGATGCAGGCCCACGATTCCAATGAAAACCGGGCCACGGAGATTTCCAACATCACGCGCTCTTTGAAGATCCTCGCCAAGGAATTGAAGGTGCCGCTGGTCGCGTTGTCCCAGCTCAATCGCAGCCTGGAGAGTCGCACCGACAAGAGGCCGGTAATGTCCGATCTGCGTGAGTCCGGCGCCATCGAGCAGGATGCGGACGTAATATTTTTTATCTACCGGGACGAGGTCTACAACGAGGAAAGCCCCGACAAGGGCGCGGCGGAAATCATCATCGGCAAGCAGCGTAATGGACCGGTGGGCAAGGTCAAGTTGACTTTCCTGGGCGAATATACACGGTTTGAGAACTTCGCCAGCATCGAGCGCGAGGGTGCTTATCGATGACAGTGCCCGTGCGGGCACTCATCGATTGTCATGCACTGCGCCATAATCTGAACCGGGTACGCGAAACCGCGCCGCAGTCGCAGGTAATGGCCGTGATCAAGGCCGACGGTTACGGGCATGGTATCGCCGTGGTCGCGGATGCGCTGGCCGGCGCCGACGCCTTTGCGGTGGCGCGGTTGGACGAAGCCGTCCAGCTGCGTGGGCAGGATTCCGAACACGATATCTGTCTCTTGTCCGGTTTCTATCTGCGCGACCATGTTGCGCCGATGCGACAACACCGCATTCACCCGGTTGTGCACTGCTACGAGCAGCTGGCGCTGCTCGATGTGACCCAGAGCGCCGGCCTGGCGGTATGGATCAAGCTCGATACCGGTATGAACCGGCTCGGTTTTCCCGCCGCGGAACTGGACCGCGTTTGCGGGCGGTTGTCACAACAGGGCATTCTGGTGATCGGCGTAATGTCCCATCTTGCCAATGCCGACGACCCGGACGACGGCTACACCGAAACCCAGCTCGCCCGTTTCCTCGCCGGTACCCGCGACCGCGCCCTGCCGCGCAGTATCGCCAACTCTGCGGCCCTGCTTGCCTGGCCCGGAACGCGGCTGGAATGGGTACGCCCGGGAATCATGCTCTATGGTTGCTCACCACTGAAGAATCACGACGAGGACGAGCTGCAACTGCGCCCGGCCATGACGCTCACGTCGCGGGTGATCGCGGTGAAGAGCGTGCAACGTGGCCAACCGGTGGGCTACGGTTCGACCTGGCGGGCGGAGCGGGACACCCGTGTCGCGATCGTGGCCTGCGGTTACGGTGATGGCTACCCGCGCCATGCGCCGAGCGGAACGCCCGTATGGCTGGGTGGTCGCCGCGCAGGTCTGGTCGGCAGGGTCTCCATGGATACACTGGCGGTGGCGGTAGACGACGATGCCGCCATCGCGGTGGGCGACGAGGTCGAGCTGTGGGGGAGGCATGTCCGGGTGACCGAGGTGGCGCAATCAGCGGGCACCATCTCTTACGAGCTGCTGTGCCGTGTCGCCGCTCGGGTGCAGCGTGAGGTGGTCGGCTGACATGCCCGCGCGGCCGCGTTCCGTGTTTTCTTGTACGGCCTGCGGGGCACAGACGCCAAAATGGGTTGGTCAGTGCCCGGAGTGCGAGGCTTGGAACACCCTGGTGGAAACGGTGCAGATTTCCAGCGCGGCTCGCCATCAGCCGCTGGGCGGGGCGTCCAGACCCGGCGTACAGCACCTCACGGCGGTGCAAGCCACGGTGCCCGTGCGCATCCGCAGCGGCCTTGGTGAGCTCGACCGCGTACTGGGCGGCGGGCTGGTTGCCGGTTCGGTGATTCTGCTCGGCGGGGAGCCGGGTATTGGTAAGTCGACTTTGCTGCTACAGACCCTGGCGGCGCTGAGCCAGGATGCCGCTACGCTTTACGCCACGGGTGAGGAGTCGGCACAGCAGATCGCGCTACGGGCCAAGCGCCTCGGGTTGTCAGCGCCGGCGCTGAAGCTGCTGGCAGACAATTCTTTGCAGAACCTGCTGGCCTCCGTCGCCGATAACAGACCGGATATAGTTGTCGTGGATTCAATCCAGACTCTGTTTACGGAACAGCTCCAGTCGGCGCCGGGCAGCGTCGCGCAGGTCCGGGAAACGGCCGGCCAACTGGTGCGTTTCGCCAAGGATTCCGGCTGCGTGGTGATCCTGGTCGGTCATGTGACCAGGGAAGGCACGATTGCCGGTCCCCGGGTACTCGAGCACATGGTGGACACGGTGCTTTATTTCGAGGGCGATAAGTCGAGCAGTTTTCGCCTGGTGCGGGCCGTCAAGAATCGTTTCGGTGCGGTTAATGAAGTCGGCGTATTCGCGATGACCGAGCGGGGACTGCGCGAGGTCAACAACCCCTCAGCAATGTTTCTGGATCGGGATCGCGAGACCTCACCCGGGCGCGTAACAATGGCCACCCAGGAAGGCTCGAGGCCCTTGCTGGTCGAGGTCCAGGCGCTGGTGGACCATAGCCCTTTGGCCAACCCGCGTCGATTGACTGTGGGACTGGAGCAGTCGCGGCTGGCGATGCTGTTGGCGGTGCTGCACCGTCATGCCGGCTGTGTGCTTAACGATCAGGACGTTTTCGTCAACGTCGTGGGCGGGGTTCGTGTTCTGGAGCCCGCCGCTGACCTCGCCATCGCCCTGGCGGTGGTCTCCAGCTTGCGCGACCGGCCTCTGCCCGGAGGTCTGGTGGTCTTCGGCGAGATCGGCCTAGCCGGTGAAGTGAGGCCGGTGCAGCGGGGCTTGGACCGACTGCGGGAGGCGGCCAAGCTGGGATTCGTACGAGCGTTGATTCCGGCGGCCAACCATTCGCCTAAACATTGTCCTGACGCTATGGAGGTGACGCCGGTCAAGCGCATCACGGAGGCACTCTCAGAGCTGGCCTGAACTCCCGCTGCGTTGAAAAAACAACGCCGAAAGCTCGGCAAACTCTATCTGGTCACCGTCCGCCAGGGGGACTGGGTCTTGAAGCAACAGGGTGCCATTGAGGGTCGCGGCCGCACCGCGGTCGGCGCTGCGGATGTCATACTCGTCGTCGCGACGCTCGATGATCACCGAACGGCCGCCACTCTTGCCCAACACGATCCGGGGTTTCAAAAACATCAGCCGCTTGCCGGCATTCGGTCCGCTGATCACCTCGATGCCGGCCGTAAGGGCTGGAAAGTCCACCGGCTCGATCTGCTGATCGGTGTCGTACTCCGTGGAGCCACTCCCATCCGCCACCTGCGGCGCGTCCGGATCGACGGGCTCGACCCCGGCCAAGTCTTCGCGCTCGAGGGTGTCCCAATCGGCCGCCGGCGGTGCGAACGTGGACCAGTTGTCGTCATCCGCCAACGGCCGGTTGCTCTCCGTGCTGGCCGCCGCATCGAAATTGGTCTCGGTCGGTTGCCACCTGTCCAGCGTCGGCACGGCCTCGCTCCCGGCATCATCGTCGGCCGCGATGCTTGCGGGTTCAGTGTCGGTCGTTGCATCGGCTTCCGCCTCCGCATGCGCGGCGATCTGGCCGGGTGCTCCAGCGTCGGGCTTGTCGGGAAGGCCCGCAGAGTCGGGCTGCGGCGGTTTGTGATTGTCTGCCACGACGGTGAGTGGGCTCGGGTCCCGCGAGGACGAATCTTCCGTACTGTCGGCTGGCGCAGCCTGATTCTCCCTTGCCCGTAACAGCGTTGGCGCCGGGTACCTATACACGTTATCGCCGGGCCCGCGGGTCTCCTGCGCCGGTGCAGCCCGTGGAGCGGGTTCGGCAACCGGTTCATCCGACACCGTAGACGCCCCGATGTCGGTCGCGGCCGGCGCTGCGCCGGCATCCGGCGCCGGGTCATCGCTCGCGCCGACCGTGGCCTCGACCGGTTGGGTGATCGTCACCGGGACGGCAGCGGGTGGCGGGGGCGCCGGCATCTGTGCTGACTCGCGTGCCGGTTCGACTCCGGCTGCAGGGGGGCGGGGAGCCGGCCGAACCGGGGCAGCGGGATTCACGAACTGGAAGCGATGACTGCCGATGTGGATGATGTCTTCATCACACAACTCCTGTCGGACGATTTCGATGTCGTTGACAAAGATCCCCGCGCTTCCCGTGATATCTTGTATCACCGAGGAATCGCCGACCGTAAAGATGCGGGCATGACGCGCGTTGACCGCCGGTGAATCGAGCTGGATATGGTTGGTGGGGTCCCGGCCGATGGTGAGCACTCCCTGGGGCAGGGGAAATACCTGCCGCGCCTCCTTATCCTGTATGAGCCTCAGTTCCGCCGCCATGACGCTGACTAGTCCTCTGCTATCCGGATCAGGACCACCGAGATGTTGTCCGGTCCGCCGTTCTCGTTGGCCACATTGATGAGTGTCTCCGCGGCATCATCCAGCGACGGGTGGCGGCGTCCCAGTACCTCGGCGATGCGGTCGTCGGGTACGGCATCGGTCAGTCCGTCCGAACACAGCAGGTAAACCTGTCCGAGTTCGGCGTTGACCTGGGTCACGGCGGGCTCTACACGTTTGTCGATGCCCAGACCCTTGAGGAGCATGTTGCGCCCGAACCAGGTCTTCGCATCCCCCGGCTCGATGACACCAGCGTTGACGTAGCGCTGGGCGAGGGTGTGATCCTCGGTGAGTTGCTGCAAGCGGCCATTCCAGTACCGATAGAGCCGGGAATCACCCAGGTGTGCCGCCAAGATCTTGCGGTTGTCGTAGGCGGCGATCACCACGGTAGCGCCCATGCCGTGGCACTTCGGGTCGCTGTGGGACATCGCCCGGATCGCTTCGTTGGCGGTCTTGATGGCATCGACCATACGATCCGTGGACGGCGCGACCCGATCGCCGGTCGCAGCCGATCCGTTGAGCAGTTCGTCGGCGATGATCTCCACCGCCATGCGTGAGGCCACGTCCCCGGCCTGATGACCGCCCATTCCGTCCGACAGGATTGCGATGCCTTGTTCCGGTAGGACGCGGATGGCGTCTTCGTTGCGCTCGCGATGCTGACCAATATCGCTGGCCGCGGCGATCTCAAGGCAATGTTCTGTTTGTAGGGGTGCGAGGCTCATGGCGTCAACAAGGTGCACAGGATGCAATAATAAACTCTAGACAATCTCTCGGGATCTTGCACGTCAACCCGCTCATTTACCTTATGGATGGTAGTGTTTGGGGGGCCCAACTCGACCACTTGGGCGCCGGTGGGGGCGATGAACCGGCCGTCCGATGTGCCGCCCGCCGTCGACAGCGCGGTCTCGATGCCGAGTTCGGACCTGATGGCCCGGCGCACCGCGTCTACCAGCTCCCCCTCGCGGGTGATGAAGGGTTCCCCGGACAGCGTCCAGTCGATCTCGTAGTTGAGCTGATTGCGGTCCAATATGTCCGTCACCCGCGCTTGCAATTCATCCACGCTGACCGCTGTCGAGAAGCGGAAATTCAGATCCACGATGAGGTCCCCGGGTATGATGTTGCTGGCACCCGTTCCAGCCCGAATGTTGGAGATCTGAAAGGTCGTGGGCGGGAAGTCCCGGTCCCCCTGGTCCCAGGTGCTGGCGACCAGCTCCTTCAGCGCGGGGGCGAAGCGATGCACCGGGTTGTCGGCGAGGTGGGGATAGGCCACATGGCCCTGGACCCCGAGCACGGTCAAACGGGCGCTTAGGGAACCGCGGCGTCCGTTCTTAATGGTGTCGCCGGTGACCTGCTCGGAACTGGGTTCGCCGACCAGACAATAGTCGATGCGGTCGCCCCGCCGCAGCAGCGACTGCACAACCTTGACGGTACCGTCCACGGCCGGGCCTTCCTCGTCTGAGGTCAACAGCAGGGCGACTGAACCCCGATGACCAGGATGATCGGCCATGAACCGCTCGCAGGCGGCGACGAAGGCGGCGATGGAGGTTTTCATGTCGGCGGCCCCGCGTCCATACAGGAAACCATCCTCGACGGTCGGCTGGAAAGGGTCGTGCCGCCAGTGATGCAGCGGGCCGGGTGGCACCACATCGGTGTGACCGGCGAATGCCACGACCGGGGCCGCATCCCCGCGCCGGGACCAGAGGTTGGTAACGTTGCCAAACGACATGGGTTCGTTGCGGAAACCGATCGCCCGCAGCCTGTCCGCCAGCAGGCGTTGACAGCCCTGGTCATCGGGCGTGACGGAGGGGCGTGCGATGAGCTGCTTTGCCAACTCCAGAGCCGGATCCATTGCTGCCGATCGCCTCGCTTAGTCGGCCCGAAGCAGTTCGTTGATGCCGACCTTGGCACGGGTCTTGGCATCCACACGCTTGACGATGACCGCACAATAAAGGCTGTGGCTCCCGTCTCTTGCCGGCAGCGACCCGGAGACGACGACCGAGCCCGCCGGTACGCGCCCGTAGGTGACTTCGCCGCTCTCACGGTCGAGGATCTTGGTGCTTTGGCCGATGAATACCCCCATGGAGATGACCGAACCCTGCTCCACGATCACGCCTTCCACGACCTCGCTGCGGGCCCCGATGAAGCAGTCATCCTCGATGATCGTCGGTCCGGCCTGGACCGGTTCCAGCACCCCGCCGATACCCACGCCGCCGGAAAGGTGGACATTCCTGCCAATCTGGGCGCAGGACCCCACGGTGGCCCAGGTGTCCACCATCGTTGCCGAATCCACGTAGGCGCCGATGTTGACGAAACTGGGCATCAAGACAACATTGGGCGCGATATAGGCGCCATGTCGGACTGTGGCCGGCGGCACCACCCGGCAGCCGGCGCGGCCAAAGTCGTCCGCATCGTAGGCCGCGAATTTGAGCGGCACCTTATCGAAGAAACGAGTGAACCCGCCGTCCATGGGTACGTTGCCGTGCAGCCGGAAGGAAAGCAGTACGGCTTTCTTCAGCCACTGATTGACGACCCAGTCGCCGTCCCGCTTTTCCGCCACCCGTGCGCTGCCGGCGTCGAGATGTGACAGCGCTTCAGCCACGGCCTGCTTGACGTCCGCGGGCGCTTTGTCCGGTGTCAGCCCGGCCCTGTCCTCGAATGCCCCTTCTATGATCTGCTGAATTTCGGTCATTGCTTTTCCTCTCTCCTTACAGTCACGAATGAGCCGCCTGCGGCGCCGCCGGCTCGCGGGTAACCGCCAATGCTTCCTCAATCCGCGATTTTAGGCAATCGAGTTGCCGGGTGTCGCTGACGGCCTCGCCATCCCGGTCAGTGATGAAAAAAACGTCTTCGGCGCGCTCCCCGAGGGTGGCGATCTTGGCAGTAACCAGCCTCACCTTGCATTGCAGCAGGCAGCCGGCGACGCGGTGCAGGAGTCCGGGCTGGTCCTGGGCCACCACCTCCATCACCGTGTGGGTCGCACCCCCCGAATCGGAAAACGTCACCCGGGTTTGGATGGGGAAGTGCTTCATGGTCCGCGACAGCTGGATTGGCCGCGGCCGCTGGATCTGGGACGGATCCCGGATCTGTGCGCGCAGTCTCTGCTTGAGACTGGCAAGGTACTCCGGGTCGTCGCTGTCGCTGACGTTCTCCTCCAGGGCGACGAAGGTATACAAGGCGAATCCCGAAGACGTGGTGTGCAGACGCGCATCGACGATATTCAGCTTCATGCGCTCAAATCCCCCGGTAACAGCGTTCAGCAGATCGTCGCCCTCGGGCGCGTAGATCAAGAACACATTGGCCTCAAGCCGCGGGTCATGGCGGATCGCCACCAGTGGCAGATCGATGGCCGAGGCGGCAGCGATTTCCTTGATATGCCAGGCGATATTGTGCGCATCATGACGCAGGAAGTAATCGTCCGCCAGTGCCGACCAGTATTCCTCCACCAGCTGTGGCGAGAGCCTCTTGTCCGCTATGTTCGCAAGCACCTCTGACTTTACGTCGCCGATGCGGTCCTCGATGCGTATCGGTTCTCCGTGACCCCTGCGCAGCACGCGGGAGGTGGACACGTACAGCTCCTCCAGCAGGCGGCCCTTCCACGCATTCCAGACGTGGGGGCTGGTGCCGCGGATGTCCGCGATAGTCAGCAGGTACAGATTATTCAGGTGCTCCTGATCGCCGACCTGATCGGCGAACCACTCGACCACCTCCGAATCGGAAATGTCGCGCCGCTGGGCGATGAACGACATCAGCAGATGGTGACGAACTAGCCAGGACACAAAGTGAGCATCATAATCGCTCAGGTCGTGGTCGTGACAGAAGTTCATTGCATCCTGTTCACCGAGTACGGAGTGGTCGCCGCCCCGGCCCTTGGCAATGTCGTGGAACAGACCGGCGAGATAAAGCCTCTCGGGTTTGACCAGCTCCGCCATGATGCGACTGGCAAGGGGAAATTCGGATCGATATTTCGGCACCGCGAAGCGCCTCAGATTGCGCACCACGAAAAGGGAGTGGGCATCAACGGTGTAGACGTGAAACAGGTCGTGCTGCATCTGGCCGACCACCCGGCCGAATACCGGGATATAGGCTCCGAGCACCCCGTATGCGTTCATGCGGCGCAATCCGTGGGTGATGCCCGTCGGCTGCCTCATGAACTCCGTGAACAGGCTGCGGCAGCGGATATCGTCCCGGAATCGCTGATCGATGCGGTGTAGATTGGCGCGCACCAGCCTGATGGTGTCGGCCCGTACACCCTTGATATCGCGATGCTGCTGCAGGACCAGGAACAGCTCCAGTATCGCGAACGGGTAGCGCTGGAAAATACGTTCATTGACGGTCTCGAGGAAGCCATTGTACGACTGGAAGCGTCGATTTATGGGCTTGACCGACACCGAGCGCGACCGGCTGTTCTGCTCTTCGTAGTTTTGCACCAGTATCTCGCTCAGCAGCCGCAGTTCCTTGACTGTACGGTAGTAGCGCTTCATCAGCTGCTCCACCGCCAGATGGTGTTCGCCGTCGGTGTAACCAAATTGCCGGGCCAGGGTGCGCTGGTGATCGAAAAGTAGACGGTCCTCGCGACGGCCGGCTATGAAATGTAGACCGTTGCGGAGTTTCCAGAGTAAATTTCGTCCCCGTATAAGATGGCGGTACTCCTCTTCGGTCAGAAAGCCGATGTTTATCAGCTCCTTTATGTCAGTGATACCGTAGCGGCGCTGCATGACCCAGATCACGGTATGGATATCCCGCAGCCCGCCCGGACCGTCTTTGACGTTGGGCTCCAGGTTATAGGCGGTGTCGTCAAACTTGCCGTGACGTGTACGCTGCTCCTTAAGCTTGGCGGCGAAGAACTTGTCCGCCGGCCAGATCTTGCCGGCGCCGGTTTTTTCGCGCATGGCCTTCAGCAGCCTGGGATCTCCTTCAAGTAACCGGGCCTCCATGATATTGGTGGCAACGGTGATGTCCTGCTTGGCCTCACGGACGCAGTCCTTGATCGAGCGCACGCTATGGCCCACTTCGAGGCCGATATCCCACAGGAAGCTGAGCAGCGACTCCACGAAGTCGCGGACCCGTTCATGCCTGCTGTGCTGCGTCAACATCATCAGGTCGACGTCCGAGGCGGGATGGAGTTCGCCACGCCCGTAGCCGCCCACGGCGACCAGCGCCACGTCCTGATGGACCTGGAGCAGCGGCAGGTGACACTCCCAGGCAAAGTGCAGGATCTGGTCCACCAGCCAGGCATGGTGATTAACGACATCCTGCGAGGATGCGCCCTGCTCATGGAATTGCCGCAGCCTGCCACGCGCATCCCTGAGGGTATCGCGAAACAGCGCCACCCTGGGTGCGCCATCCTCGAGCTCGCTCTGGAAGGCCTGGCGGTCGAACAGCTTGTTTTTTGCGAAGTACACCGGCCGCGGCGCGCTAACGGACAGCCCCGTGTGACACGGTGAGTATTTCGTGGCCAGAGTCGGTGACCAGTATGGTGTGTTCCCACTGGGCGGACAGGCTGTGATCGCGGGTCACCACCGTCCAATGGTCCACCAGCAGGCGGGTTTCCTTGCGGCCGGCATTGATCATGGGTTCAATGGTAAATGTCATGCCGGGCAGCAGCTCCACGCCGGTTCCCGGCTGGCCGTAGTGAAGAACCTGCGGTTCTTCGTGGAATTCACGGCCAATGCCATGCCCGCAGTACTCTCGCACGACGGAAAACCGGTGGCTCTCGGCATGGCTCTGGATGGCATGGCCTATGTCTCCGAGTCGGACGCCCGGGCGCACCAGCTCTATCCCCTTCAACATGCATTCCCGGGCGACTTCACACAGGCGCTGGGCCAGTATTTTCGGCTTGCCGACATAGAACATGCGGCTGGTATCGCCGTGGTAGTCATCCTTGATGACAGTGATATCGACATTGATGATGTCGCCGGGCCTGAGCTTCTTGTCGCCGGGAATACCATGGCAAACAACGTGGTTCACCGAGGTGCAAATAGATTTGGGGAACCCACGGTAGTTCAGCGGTGCCGGGATGGCTTGTTGCTCGTCCACGATGTAGTCGTGGCAGATCCGGTCAAGCTCGCCGGTGCTGATACCCGGTTCGATATGGTGCGCTATCATGTCCAGCACCTCCGAAGCCAGCCTGCCGGCGGTGCGCATTTTCTCGATTTCTCCGCTTGTCTTGATGGTGATGGCCATGATTCTTTTCCTGAATCGGGCTCGCCGGGCCCGGCCAGCCCTGCTCTGGTGCCGCGCCGGCGGCGAACAGGATGCCAGATGCTACAACAAATTGCGTCGCGGAAGCAGTCCGCGCGCCGGAGCAGGCGGAAGTTTGCCCCGGGGCGTGCCCTATGCTATAAAACGCGCGCTTTTTACATGTATCCCGGCCGCAAACCACAACGGTCGCCTGGGTGCCCGGACAGACGGTTCGGGTTGGCGCACGGGGCTTGCGGTGACTGACTAACCCGAACGGAGAACCGCACTAATGGCGAATGTAACCATGCGCCAGATGCTGGAAGCTGGTGTCCACTTCGGCCACCAGACCCGCTACTGGTCCCCCAAAATGCGTCCCTACATCTTTGGGGAACGCAACAAGATCCACATCATCAATCTTGAGCACACACTGCCGCTGTTCGAGGAAGCGATGAACTTTCTGAGCAACATGGCCGCGAACGGCGGATCCATCCTGTTCGTGGGCACCAAACGGGCCGCCAGCAAGCTTGTCAAGGAGTCCGCCGAACGTTGCGGCAGCCCCTATGTCAACCATCGCTGGCTGGGCGGAATGCTGACCAACTTCAAGACCGTGCGTAACTCCATACAGCGTCTCAAGGACCTGGAGGCGGAGATCAGCGAGGGTGGCGGTGAGCGTTTGAGCAAGAAGGAACTGCTACGCCTGCAGCGGGAGCGTGACAAATTGCACCGCAGTCTCGCCGGCATAAAGGATATGGGCTCTCTGCCGGATGTGCTGTTTGTCATCGATGTAAAGCAGGAATACATCGCGGTCGCCGAAGCCAACAAGTTGGGGATTCCGGTGGTGGCCGTGGTGGACACCAATTGCACGCCGGATGGCATCGACTACGTCATACCGGGTAACGACGATGCTATCAGGGCTATCCGGCTCTATACCGAGGCCGTTGCCGAGACTATCTCGGAGGGCCGCAAGACGATTCCCCTCGCCGCCGAAGGCGATGCCGAGGATTACATTGAAGTAGACGCGGCTGGTCAGGCGATGCCCAAGAGCGCCCCCTCCAGGGCCCAGGCCGCCGGTGTGACGGCCAGGAAGCCCAAGGCGGCGCCGGCCGAACCCGCCGCCCCGACGGAGCGTGAAGCCGAGGCGGCACCGGCCGAATCCGCCGCCCCGACGGAGCGTGAAGCCGAGGCGGTGCCGGCCGAATCCGCCGCCCCGACGGAGCCTGAAGCCGAGGCGGCGCCTGCCGAACCCGCCACCCCGATAGAGCCTGAAGCCGAGGCGGCGCCTGCCCAGTCCACTGCGGTGGCAGGGTCTGCCGAGGCACCGGCCCCGGCGGCGCCGGCCGAACCCGCCGCCCCGACGGAGCCTGACGCGGAGGCGGAGCCGGAAGCGGCGGAAGTATCCGAGGACATAACACAGCTGAACGGTATCGGCCCCGTTATCAAGGGGAAGTTGGCCAAGCTGGGGATCACATCGATACAGCAGATCGCTGCTTTGACGGACGAAGACATCGAGCGCATCGACCAGGAATTGGCGTTCAAGGGCCGCATCCGTCGGGAGCAGTGGGTCGAGCAGGCGAAACAACTCCTGGGCATCGCGTAAGCGATCTCCCTCGAACAGATCAACAGGGGTACAGTGATGGCTATAACGGCGGCAATGGTAAAAGAACTGCGCGAGCGCACCGGTGCCGGCATGATGGAATGCAAGCAGGCCCTGACGGACGCTGGCGGCGACATGGACGCCGCGGTCGAGACCTTGCGCAAGAAGGGCGCTGCGAAGGCGGACAAAAAGGCCGGGCGGATCGCGGCCGAAGGCGCGATCGCGAGTGCCTCTTCCGGTGACGGCGGGGCGGCAGCGTTGGTGGAGGTTAATTGCGAGACCGATTTTGTCGCCAAGGACGAAAACTTCGCGGCCTACGTGAAAGCGGTTGCCGAAACGGTCCTGCGCCGACGGCCCGCCGACCTGGAAGCCCTGAAACGTGCTCCCCTGGAAGGCGTGGACACGACGGTGGACGAGGCCAGGGTCGAACTCATCAGCAAGATCGGTGAAAACCTCGATGTGCGGCGCTTCGCGGTACTCGACGCCGACGCCGGGGGTCGGATAGACAACTACCTTCACGGCTCTCGCATCGGCGTTCTGGTCAAGCTGCGTGGTGGTGCGGAGCCGCTGGGAAGGGATGTCGCGATGCACGTCGCAGCCTCGCGACCACTTTGCATCGACAAGGACGCGGTACCCGCGGAAACCCTGGCCAAGGAGCGTGAGATCTACCAATCGCAGGCCCAGGAAAGCGGAAAACCGGCTGAAATCGTCGCGAAAATCGTGGACGGTAAGGTCCAGAAATACATCAATGAAATCACCTTGCTGGGACAGCCCTTCGTGAAGGACCCCGAGCAGAGCGTGGGCAAACTACTGGGCGCCCAGGGCGCCGAGGTGATGGAGTTCGTGCGCTTCGAGGTCGGCGAGGGCCTGGAAAAGCGTGAAGATGATTTCGTGGCGGAAGTGATGGCACAGGCCAAAGGGGCCTGACGTTTGGCCCGGGACGGCGCCCCGTACAGCCGGATCGTGCTGAAGCTCAGTGGAGAAGCCCTGAGCGGCGACAACCGGACCGGTATCGACCCTGACGTCCTGCGCCAGATCTGCAGGCAGGTGGCGGCCGTGGTCGAACTGGAGATCGAGCTGGCGATAGTCATCGGAGGCGGTAATTTCTTCCGTGGCGTTAATGCGGCCGCGGCAGGTTTTGAGCGGGCAACGGCGGATTACATGGGCATGCTGGCGACGGTGATCAACGCACTCGCCCTGCAGCAGGAACTGGAAGCTATTGGTATCGAGGCCCGGGTACAGTCCGCCATTCCCATTTCGCCGGTCAGTGAGCCCTACGTGCGCCAGCGGGCGTTAAAGCACCTGGCCAGCGGACGGGTGGTGATATTCGCCGCCGGCACCGGGAATCCCTTTTTTACCACCGATACGGCAGCGAGTCTGCGAGCTATCGAAATCGGCGCGGATATCCTGCTCAAGGCCACGCAGGTCGACGGGGTGTATACTGACGACCCCCGTACCAATCCGGATGCCTCCCGCTACCGGGAACTCAGTTATGGTGAGGCGCTGCAGAAGAATTTGCGGGTCATGGATGCGACGGCGTTTGCGCTTTGTCGCGAACATGGGTTGCCCCTGCGCGTGTTCGCGATCAGCCGTCCGGACAGTTTTCGTAACATCGCATTAGGCGGCAGCGAGGGGACCTTGGTGTTCAGCGAGGTGGAGAAATGAGTAAAGACACAATCAGGAAAGATGCCGAAACCCGCATGCGCAAGAGCGTAGTCGCGGTCAAGGAAGAGTTGACCAAGTTGCGCACCGGCCGTGCGAGCACCGCCCTGCTGGATCATTTGAAGGTCGACTACTATGGCAATCCAACGCCACTGAATCAGGCGGCGTCGATCGGCGTGGCGGACTCGCGCACCCTTTCGGTTACCCCGTGGGAGAAGAACATGATTCCCGCGGTGGAGAAGGCCATCTTGGAGTCGGATCTGGGACTAAACCCGGTGACGGCGGGCGATATCATCCGCATTCCGCTGCCGCCCCTGACCGAGGAGAGACGTCGGGAGATGACCAAGCTGGTCAAGGCCGAAGGGGAAAATGGCAAGGTGGCGGTCAGAAACATCCGCCGCGATGCCAATCATCATCTGAAGGAGATGTTGAAGGACAAGGAAATCGCCGAGGATGAAGAAAAGAAGGCCCTGGACGACATCCAGAAGCTGACGGATGGCTACATAGCGGAAATCGATGTGCTTGTCGAGGAGAAGGAAAAGGAGATTCTGGAGGTTTGACGGGGCCCGCACCGGCCGTAACGCCGATTACCCTTGATTGAGACAATGAACCAGCGACAGTTCACCAGCACTACGGAGGCGGTTCCGGTTTCGGGAACGCATCCGAGGCATATCGCAATCATCATGGACGGTAATGGTCGTTGGGCGAAGAAGGCCGGTCTTCCCCGCATCGCTGGGCACAAACGGGGTCTGGAGTCAGTGCGCACTGTGGTCAAGGGCTGCGTGGAGGCGGGAGTCAAGTACCTCACCCTGTTTGCCTTCAGCAGCGAGAACTGGCGCCGCCCGCCCACCGAGGTAAGCCTGTTGATGGAGTTGTTTACCAACGCCCTCGAGAGCAAGGCCCGCAAACTTCATGAAAACCAGGTGCGCTTGCGTATCGTCGGCGACGTAGCGAGATTCAGCCCCAAGATTCGCATGCTTATACAGCGGGCGGAAACGCTGACGCGGGACAATGACAAGATGAACCTGACCGTGGCGGCGAACTACGGTGGGCGCTGGGACGTCGCCGAGGCATGCAGAAAGATAGCGGCCGCTGTGGAGGCCGGTGATTTGAAGAGTTCCGACATTGACAGTAAAACCATCGAACGCTATCTCAGCACCAGCTTTCTGCCGGAGCCTGACCTTTTCATCCGCACCGGCGGGGAGCAGAGGATAAGCAATTTTCTCTTATGGCAGCTCGCCTATACCGAATTGTACTTCACCAGCACCCTGTGGCCCGATTTCGATGATCGTGCCTTCCAGGATGCCCTGAGATCCTTCGCGATGCGGCAAAGGCGCTTCGGCCAGACCGGTGATCAACTTATCGGAAGACGCCGGGCGACCAATGCTTAGGCTGAGGGTGATCACGGCGCTGGTGCTGGCGCCGCTGTTCATCCTTGCGCTTTTCTTACTTCCCGCAACAAGTTTCTCGCTGCTGCTGGGTATGATAGTGCTGGGTGGCGCATGGGAGTGGGGAAGATTGTCCGGGCTGCATACTCCGTTGCAACTTGTTTCCTGGTTGCTGCTGGTAGCAGGGCTGCTGGCCGCTGCCAAGCTATGGTTTCCGGCGGTCTTCACCATCGGCCTGGCGTCAGCATGGTGGGTATTGATGGCAATGACGCTGATATTGGGGCGGCGACGCGGATTGCCCCGTTGGTCTGCAGGGGGGCGCCTGCTGATTGGGGTCGTCGTCCTGGTCCCCGCATGGCAGGCACTGACCTGGCTGCACGTAGAGGACCGATTGCTGGTATTGTGTGTACTCCTGGTCGTCTGGGCCGCCGATACGGGCGCTTATTTCACCGGCCGTTCCGTTGGCCGCCATAAACTGGCGCCGGCGGTGAGTCCTGGCAAAACGGTGGAAGGCACGTTGGGCGGGCTGGCGGCGGTGATGGCGGCCGCAGTGGTGTTCTGGTGGTTGATCCCGGCCCTTTCAATCGTCGGGTGGGTGGCATTATGCATCGTGACTTGCCTGGCGTCGGTGGTGGGAGACTTGACGGAGAGTCATCTGAAGCGTCTGGCGGGAGCGAAAGACAGCGGCACATCGTTGCCGGGGCATGGCGGGGTGTTGGACCGGATCGACAGCATCACCGCGGCGGCGCCCGTTTTCGCCAGCGGCTGGGTTTTTCTGGCCGGCGAGGGAGGTTGAATGCGGATCACAGGCATCGATCGCGCAGTGCGGCGAGAGGGCCATCCGGGGCGGAACTGTAAGCCGCGTCTGCAGACCAAACACTTGATCGGCTCATTCTATAGAATTTCCGGTATGCAATGACACAGTTCCTCTTCAGCATCGGCGGGTTTATTGTCGCCCTGGGAATCCTGGTGGCGGTTCACGAATTCGGGCACTACTGGGTAGCCCGAAAACTGGGTGTCAAGGTGCTGCGGTTCTCCATAGGATTCGGCCGACCCTTGTGGGTCAGGCGGGCGGGCCCGGACGACACGGAGTACATGTTGGCGGCAATTCCACTCGGTGGCTACGTCAAGATGCTGGACGAAAACGAAGACGAAAACGTGCCCGAGCACGAGTTGTCGCGTGCCTTCAATCGACAGCCGCTCTGGAAGCGGTCCGCCATCGTTCTTGCCGGCCCCATGTTCAATTTCCTGTTCGCTTTTGTCGCCTACTGGCTGGTTTTCGTGGCCGGGGTGGAAGGCCTCAAGCCCGTCGTAGGAAAGGTGCTCCCGGATTCCATTGCCGAAGCCGGCGGATTCGAGGTAGGGGACGAAATAGTGGCAATAGACGGGCGGCCCAATCGCAGTTGGGATGAACACCGCCTGTATCTGTTCAATCAGGCATTCAAGGGGCGTGACATCCCGGTGCAGGTGCAAACACGGGATGGCGACGTGGTGCAGCGCCACATCGACCTCGGCCGGTTGCCCGTGAGCAAGATCGACTCGGCGCTGATCGAACGCGGGGTGGGTTTGATCGGGTACCTTCCCGAAGTGAGTACCGTGGTGGGTCGCGTATCGATATCTTCCCCCGCAGCAAACGCCGGGCTTAGGGCGCAGGACAGAATCACCAGGGTGAACGGCAGCACCGTGAATTCCTGGCTGGATGTGGTAAAGTCGATTCAACCCAGACCCGATCAGGCGCTCCAGCTGGAGATAGAGCGGGACGGGCAGGTAGTGGTGCTCACCATCGTGCCGGCGAGGGTCAGGGTTGGCGATCAGGAGATCGGCCGCATCGGCATCGAACCGGTGCCGGTCGAGATACCACCGGAGTATCGTCTGCTGGTGCGTTACGGCCCCCTGGAAGCCGTGGTGCGGAGTGTCGAGAGCGTTTGGACCATGTCTACCCTGACGCTGAAGATGCTGGTCAAGATCGCGCAGCTAGAAGTTTCGGCCAAGAATATCAGCGGACCGCTCACCATTGCCCAGTATGCCGGACATACCGCGCGCGTGGGACTTGATCGCTTTTTGCTGTTTCTGGCGGTGGTCAGCATCAGTCTCGGCGTGCTGAACCTGCTGCCGATTCCGGTGCTGGACGGTGGGCATCTGGTCTATCACTTGGTGGAAGCGATCATCGGCGGCCCGGTACCGAAGAAAGTGCTGCTCTGGGGACAACAGATAGGAATTCTCGTTCTTTTCGCCCTGATGAGCCTCGCATTTTACAATGATATAGTCCGGCTCATGCAGTAGACGCGAGACCGACTCTCCGCGGGCCGCTTACGAAGATAAACAACCCTGATGGACGTAATAATGAGAAAGGTAATACTCGTCCTGCTTGTTTGTAGTGGTGGCCTGGCGCATGCCCTGGAGCCATTCACGGTGACGGATATCCGTGTCGAGGGACTGCAGCGAATCGCTCCTGGAACGGTATTCAACTACCTGCCGGTCAAGGTCGGTGATCGGGTTGACGACGAAATCGCCCGGCAATCCATCAGGGCGCTGTTTCAGACCGGATTCTTCCAGGATGTTGAACTCGAGCAGGAAGGAACGGTGCTGGTAGTGAGGGTGCAGGAAAGACCCTCCATCGCCAACATCAAAATAGTCGGCAACGACAGCCTGGACGAAGATGAACTCAAGAAGGGGATGGAGCAGATAGGGTTCGTTGAAGGTCGGGTATTCAATCAGTCGATGCTGGATCGCGTAGTACAGGAATTGAAGAACCAGTTCTTTGCCGCCGGCAAGTATGGCGCCGAGGTGATCGGAGAAGTAACGCCCCAGGAGCGGAACCGTGTCGATGTGTCCATTAATATCAAGGAAGGCGAAACGGCCAAGATCAAACAGATAAACATAATCGGTAACAACACGTTCTCGGATGATGAGCTACGAGACGAGTTCGAACTTACGACTCCGGGCATATTTACATTCTTGTCGAAGAAGGATCGCTATTCCAAGCAGCAGCTTCAGGCAGATCTCGAGAGCCTGACGAGCTTCTACCAGGACCAGGGATTTCTTGATTTTCGGATAGAGTCGACGCAGGTCACCATCACTCCTGACAAGAAAGACATCTTCGTTACGGTCAATGTGACCGAAGGTGCGCGTTATACGGTCAAGGATTTCTCGGTCAGGGGAAGACTGATCGTACCCGAGCCGGAATTAATCGGGCTGGTATCCATAGTTCCCGGCGCGTCGTACTCAAGGAAGGAAGTCAGCAACAGCAGCAAGGCGATTTCTGACCGCTTAGCGGACGAGGGCTATGCCTTTGCCAATGTTAACGCGATTCCCGAAGTGGATCGTGCAAACCAGGAAGTTTCGTTCACTCTGTTCGTGGACCCGGGGCGTCGCGTATATGTACGACGAATCAACATCACGGGCAACTCTGTTACCCGAGACGAGGTTATAAGACGTGAATTGCGACAGCTGGAGGGGTCGTGGTTTTCGGCGCAGAAGGTCCAGCGATCGAGGGTAAGGCTGCAACGGCTCGGCTTTTTCGATGATGTCAAGATCGACACCCCAGCCGTTCCAGGTAGCCCGGACCAGGTCGATATGAACATATCCGTAACCGAAAGGTCTACCGGCAGCCTCCTGTTCGGCGTCGGTTTCTCTGATGCGGACGGCCTGCTGCTGCAGGCGTCGGTCTCGCAGCGCAATCTATTCGGGACCGGCCGTGAACTTGATCTCAGTTTCGACAATTCATCAGTAACGAATGTAATCAGACTGCAGTATGTGAATCCCTATCACACGCTAAACGGAGTGAGCCGGGGCTTCAATATCTTCCGCCGCGAGGTTGATGCCGCCGAGGCCAATACTGCGGCCTATTTCACTGACACCTTTGGGGGTGGCGTCAACTATCGCTTTCCGCTCACCGAATTCAACTCGCTCAACTTCGGAGTCACCTTTGAGCGCATAGACCTGGAGGCGACAGCAGAGACTCCGCCTGAAATTCTCGAGTTCATCGAGGCAAGTCCGAGTAACGATATATTCAAAATCAATGGCAACGTGGCCCACGATACCAGGGACAGTATCCTATATCCCAGCGATGGGGTGCTGCAGCGATTCAACTGGGAAGCATCGTTTCCGCCGAGCGATCTCGAATATTACAAGCTGAGCTATCGGGCCGCCTGGTATCGCCCGATTGGCAAAGCACTCGTGTACAAGATCGGCGGCGAACTGGGTTATGGAAGCGGCTACGGGGATACAGATGGACTGCCGTTTTTCAAAAACTTCTTTGCTGGCGGTGCGTCAACTGTCAGGGGCTACAAAGCGCGTTCGCTGGGTCCGCGCGACTCCAGCGATGACCCAGACCCTCTGGGCGGTGATCGGCGTATCCTGCTAAACACGGAGCTGCTGTTTCCATTTCCCGGGTCCACCGCCAAAGATAAACGAATCAGTCTTTTCTTGGATGGGGGACAGGTGTATGGTCCGGGACAACCCGAGAGTTTGAATGACGTGGATCTGGCCGAGCTGCGTTTTTCAGTAGGCGTCGGGATCAACTGGTTTTCGCCGTTGGGCCCTCTGTCCATCAGCGCCGCCTATCCAATCAACAAGAAAGAGGGTGACGAAACCGAAGTCGTACAAATTACCCTAGGTAGACTATTCGAATGACGCACAATTGGTTGATGATTGTTAAACACGCCGCCGTAGCTTCGGCGATGCTGGCAGGCCTGCTCACTTCGCATTTTGCGTTCGCGCAGAACCTCAAGGTCGGATACGTCAACGTAGTTAAGATCATTGAGCAAGCGCCGCAGGGTGATGCGGCGCTGAAAAAGCTGGAGTCAGAGTTTGGCCCACGGGACCGCGAGTTGCGAGGCATGAGGGACCAGATCAAGAACCTCGAAGAAGACCTGGACAAGAATGCATTGGTACTCAAGGAATCAGAAAGGCGAGACAAGGAACGCGAACTTCTGGACCTACGGCGCAGCCTCAAGCGATCGACCCAGGAGTTTCGTGAGGATTACAACCTGCGACGCAATGAGGAACTGAGCGAGCTGCAGAAGATCGTGTACAAGGCGATCGTGGATATCGCCAAAGCCGACAAATTCGACCTGATCATCCATGAGGGCGCGGTATTCGCAAGCGATCGTATAGACATCACCGAACAGGTCTTGAAGCAGCTAACCAGTAACTAAGCTGGTTCAGCAGTGGCTCCACGAATCCGGCATCCAGACGCATTCCATGGACATTCATGAAGTCAAGAACTTCCTGCCTCATCGGTATCCTTTTCTACTGGTGGATCGCGTGACCGAGGTGGTTCCGGGAGAATCATTGCGTGCATTCAAGAACGTGACGGTGAATGAACCGTTTTTTCAAGGTCACTTCCCGCATCGCCCGGTCATGCCCGGCGTGCTCATTCTCGAGGCAATGGCACAGGCATGTGCCATCCTCGCCAGTAGCAGCCTTGGCGAGGGCGTGAGCGACAAGCGCGTCTATTATTTTACCGGTATCGATGATGCCCGCTTCAAGCGTCCCGTGGAACCAGGTGACAGAATTGATATCGACGTGCGCATTCTGCGGCGAATAAAAAACATGTGGAAGTGCGAGGCACGGGCGGAGGTTGATAGTAAACTCTGTTGCGCTGCCGAACTGATGTTCACCTACAAGGACCTGTAAGTGATTGATGCCCGCGCCGTTATTGAGCCCGGTGCGCAGTTGGGGACAAACGTCTCGGTCGGCCCCTTCAGCATCATCGAGAGTGGAGTGACCATAGGTGATGACTGCTGGATCGGTCCGCATGTGATCATCAAGGGCAGTACCTATATCGGCAGCAAAAACAGGATCTATCAGTTCTGCTCCATCGGCGACGCGCCCCAGCATCTCGGCTATCGCGGAGAGCCCACGCGCGTGGAGATCGGAAATGGTAATACGATACGCGAGTATTGCACCATCAACCGCGGCACCCAGCTCGGGGGCGGTGTAACACGGCTTGGGGATGGCAATTTCCTCATGGCCTATGCGCACATTGCACATGACTGCCTGCTGGGATCACGCACCATATTCGCGAATTGCGCAAGCCTCGCGGGCCATGTGGATGTAGGGGACTACGCGATACTCGGGGGATTTACACTGGTCCACCAGTATTGTCGTATCGGTGCCCATTGTATAACCGGGGCGGGTTCGGTCTGTATACAGGATGTTCCGCCTTTCGTGATGGCGGCCGGCAACAGGGCAATCCCCCATGGAATCAACGTAAAAGGACTGCATCGGCGCGATTTCACTCAGGACGACATAAGCCAGCTAAAGCGAGCATATAGGATTCTGTATCGTTCTGGTTTGTCGCTAAAGGACGCATTGACGGAGCTTGAGTCAGAAATCTGGACGAGTCAGGCGGTACATGAGTTGGCCAAATTCATGCATGGTTCGCAGCGCGGTATCATTCGTTGACGACATGGCGGGGACTTCCCGGTCCCTGCGCGCCGGCCGCTTGGCAAAGGTCTGAGCATGCGCATCGGAATCGTTGCAGGTGAAACCTCGGGGGACTACCTGGCGGCCGGGGTAATGAAGGCGTTGCAGCGCCGATTAGGGGACGTACAGTTCTACGGCATAGGGGGTCCCCGCATGCAGGCCCTGGGTATGGAAAGCAGGCACGACATGGAAAGCATCTCTTTGATGGGCCTGGATGATTTGCTGTCAAGCATGAGAAGCATTCTCGGGATACGCCGCGAACTGACAAGATACTTCATCGCAAATCCACCGGACGTGTTCATCGGCGTAGATGTTCCTGACTTCAACCTGGGTCTGGAAACCAAGTTACGCGCCGCCGGGATACCGACCGTGCACTATGTGAGCCCGACGGTATGGGCGTGGCGGGGTTATCGAATCGCCAAGATTCGCCGCGCCGTTACCCATATGCTCACCCTGTTTCCCTTCGAGGCGGACTATTACAAACAACGTAAGGTACCGGCCACGTTTGTCGGTCACCCTATCGCAGACGACATACCAGAGCACCTCGATCGTGCGGCAATCAGACGCGCGCTTGGATTGTCAGAGCAACGCCTGGTGGCGCTACTGCCCGGTAGTCGGATCAGCGAACTGCGGCGTCTTGCGCGATTATTCCTCGAAACGGCGGTCGAACTGCGCAGCAAATATCGGGATCTGCAATTCGTCGCCCCGATGGCGAGTGATAAGGCCGGCCGTTATTTCGAGCATGTGGTGCGCGAGCTGCGACCCGACATTTCGCTCGCGGTCATCCAGGGACATGCCAGAGAGGCGTTGGCGGCGGCCGACGTGGCCCTGATTGCCTCCGGCACCGCGGCACTGGAGGCAGGCCTAGTTCGGACCCCGATGGTTGTCACCTATAAGGTCTCACCGCTGACCGCGCTGCTGGTCCGCGGGTTCTCGCACGTGGAGTATTACTCCATGCCGAACAACCTGTTACCGGAGCCGATTGTGCCTGAACTGCTGCAGGACAAGGCGTCCGTAGGAGGACTCGTCAGTGAACTTTCCCGCTATCTCGGCGACCGTCGATTGTGCGAACAGACCCGTCAGCAGCTGGGCAAGATACGCGGCATGCTGGCCCGCGACGCCAACGAGCGCGCCGCGGACGCCATCGTGAATGTGCTCGAGGCGCGGTCGTGACTGTACCGGGTGTTGTGGTTGCAGGAGTGGACGAGGCCGGACGGGGGCCCCTCGCCGGTCCGGTGCTTGCCGCAGCAGTGGTATTGCCGCCACGGTACGTGTTGCCGGGGCTGACGGATTCCAAGGCGCTTACAGCCCGCCGGCGCGAGGAACTCGAGTGCGAGATAAAGCGTCAGGCCTTGTGCTGGAATCTGGGACGGGCGGAACCCCTTGAGATAGACACGCTCAACATCCTGCAGGCGTCACTACTGGCCATGGCGCGGGCGGTGAGGACATTGTCGCGCCGACCCGGTCTGGTGCTGGTGGACGGCTGTCACGCACCGCCACTGGAATGTGCGATGAAAATGGTCATCAAGGGTGATGTCAGTGAACCGCCGATTTCGGCTGCTTCGATTCTGGCAAAGGTCGCCCGGGACAGGGAAATGATGCAACTGGCCTCGTTGTATCCGGGCTATCACTTCGAGTCCAACAAGGGATATCCGACTTCGCAGCATCTCGCGGCGCTCAGGGAGATCGGCGTCAGCGCGGTGCACCGGCGCAGCTTTGCACCGGTGCGCCTGGAGTTGGCCCGGCGAACCCGTTTACAGTTATGATCACGGCACCATGAATCCGGCGTTCGTTCATCTGCATCTGCATACCGAATTCTCGCTGGCCAACAGCGTGATACGCATCAAGACGCTGATCGACAGAGTCAGGGAACTGGGCATGCCGGCCGTCGCGATCACCGATCAGAACAACATTTACGGACTGGTGAAGTTCTATCAGACGGCGATGAAAGCCGGTGTCAAGCCACTCATAGGCGCCGATATCTGGGTAGAGCAACCGAACAAGCCAAACGAGCCTGACAGACTGGTACTGCTGGCGCAGGATATCAACGGGTATCATGCTCTGTGTTTTCTGTTGTCCGGGGCGCACCGGGAAGGACAGCACGGCGGCCGCCCGTGTGTTCGCAAAGAGTGGTTGCGCGCCCACAACAAGGGCTTGGTCGCATTGAGCGCTGCACAGGAAGGTGAGCTGGGCCGCGCCATACTTACCGGCACGGTGGAGCGGATCGACGCCGCCGCCGAGGAATACGCAGGCCTGTTTCCGGATCGCTTCTACGTGGAGCTGAGGAGGATCGGCGCCGCATACGAACAGCGATATTCCGATGGTGCCATTGACGTTGCGCGACGCCACCAGCTGCCGGTGGTGGCAACAAACAGCGTTCACTTTCTGCACCAATCTGATTTCGATAATCACGAAGTCAGGGTATGTATACATGATAGTCGGGTGTTGAACGATCAGCGCCGGCCCAAACGGTTCACGGTGCAGCAGTATCTGCGCTCGCCACAGGAAATGCTGGAGCTGTTTTCCGACGTGCCTGAGGCGCTTGAGAACACCGTCGAGATAGCCAGGCGCTGCAATTTCGTCCTCGATGTGGGCGACTATCACCTCCCGAATTTCCCCGTGCCGACCAACCGCGGTGTTGAAGAATATCTGGGCGAGCAGGCCAGGCAAGGGCTGCGGCATCGGCTCGCGGCATTGCGTGAAAGCTCGGATTCCAAGATCGATTCCGATGAGTACGCGGCCAGGCTGGAGCTGGAACTTGATGTCATCAACCAGATGGGCTTCCCGGGATACTTCCTGATCGTCGCGGACTTCATCGCCTGGGCCAAGAGCAATGACATCCCTGTCGGTCCCGGTCGTGGTTCTGGCGCCGGCTCGATCGCGGCCTGGGCCCTGGGCATTACAGAGCTTGATCCGATCCATCACGGGCTGCTGTTCGAACGGTTCCTTAATCCAGAACGTGTTTCTCTGCCCGACTTCGACATCGATTTCTGTATGGACGGCCGCGACCGGGTGATTGATTATGTGGCGGGCCACTATGGTCGCGACCGGGTATCACAGATCATCACGCACGGCACTCTGGCGGCCAGGGCGGCGGTGCGCGATGTCGGTCGCGTCCTCGGCATGTCGTACGGATACGTGGACAAGATCGCCAAGCTGATTCCGTTCGAAGTCGGCATGACGCTGGACAAGGCCCTGGAGCAAGAGGAACTGCTGCGTGAACGTTACGAACAGGACGAGGACATTCGGGAGCTGCTGGATATCGCCAAGGCTCTGGAGGGCCTGGCCCGAAATGTCGGAAAACACGCTGGCGGCGTGGTCATTGCACCTTCTCCACTCACGGAGTTTACCGCCCTGTACTGCGATCATGGCAGTAATCAGATGGTCACTCAGTTCGACAAGGATGACCTCGAGGCCATCGGGCTGGTCAAGTTTGATTTTCTGGGCCTCAGGACGCTGACCATCATTGACCGCACGATCAAGGAGATCAACAGGCAGCGCAAGGCGAGGGGAGAGTCCGTGCTTTCGCTAGAGCATATTTCCATGGACGACGACCAGACCTACGGGCTGCTCAAGGAATGCCGCACCACCGCCTTGTTCCAGCTGGAATCGCGAGGTATGAAAGACCTGATTAAGCGGCTGCGGCCGGACCGCTTCGAAGACCTAGTGGCCTTGGTCGCCCTGTACCGGCCCGGGCCATTGCAATCCGGTATGGTGGACGACTTCATCAATCGTAAACACGGGCGTGCGGCCATACAGTATCCCCATCCCGACCTGGAACCCATCTTGAAGCCGACCTATGGCGTTATCCTGTATCAGGAGCAGGTCATGGAGATTGCCAAGACCCTGGCGGGTTATTCACTCGGAACGGCTGACCTTCTCCGGCGCGCGATGGGCAAGAAGAAGACAGAGGAAATGGCCCGTCAGCGAGAGGGCTTTGTTCAGGGTGCACGGGAACGAGGCGTCAGCAAGGATGTCGCAACCCGTATATTCGACCTGATGGAAAAATTCGCCGGGTACGGGTTTAACAAGAGCCATTCCGCTGCATACGCCCTGATCACTTACCAGACTGCCTGGCTGAAGGCCCACTATCCGGCACAATTCATGGCCGCGTCGATGTCGGCGGACATGGAGCATACCGACAAGGTGGTGACGTTGATCGCCGAGTGCCGGGACATGGGACTGCAGCTGATTAGCCCGGACATCAACCAATGTTTTCACGCTTTCACTGCCGCAGGGGAAAGCAAAATTCTCTACGGTCTTGGGGCGATCAAGGGTATCGGGCATAGTGTCATCGAGGCGACACTGGAGGCTCGTGAGGCTGGCGGCCCGTTTCGTGACCTATTTGATCTGTGTTCGAGGGTGGACAGCAAGCGGATCAATCGGCGCGCGCTGGAATCGCTGATCCAGGCGGGCGCCATGGACCAGCTTGGCGCACACCGCGCCAGCCTCATGGCGACCCTGCCCACAGCTATCAGCATCGCCGATCAGCAATCGTTGAATAGGAGCGCGGGACAGTCCGATCTGTTTGGTGTCAGTGCCTCCGGGAACCCGGTATGTCGCTATCAGGATGTACCCGAATGGCCGAAGGAACGCCGTTTGACGGCGGAAAAAGACACGCTGGGGCTGTACCTGAGCGGTCACCCCATCGATGGCTATCGGGATGAACTCGACCAGATAGTGCATTATCGGTTGGTTGACCTCAATCCGTCGCGGGACCGTGTCGTAGTGGTGGCTGGCCTGATTGTCGGTATCCGCACCATGAACACCCGGCGGGGCGAGCGCATGGCATTTGTCACGCTTGACGATCAGACAGCGCGGATTGAGCTGGCCGTGTTTGCTGAATCGTTCAGCCGCCACCGGGACATACTACGCAAGGACAACCTGCTGGTAGTCCAGGGCCAGGTTGTTGTCGACGATTATACCGGTGGTTTCAAGATGGCTGCCGAGTATCTCTATGACATTGATATGGCCCGGGATGCCTTTGCGGATAAACTGATCATCCATCTGGACAAGGATATGATTGTCGACCGTGTACTGGCGCAGCTCGACGAAATATTGAAGCAGGCAGAGCGCGGTAATTGTCCCGTCTGGTTCCAGGTGACGACCGCGTCGGCAGTGGCAAAACTGCGGGCTGCGGACGGTCTCGGTGTTGCGCCGCGGCAGGATCTGCTGACCAGGTTGCGCGCTGTGGTGGGGGACAAGGCGGTGCAAGCCATCTACCGCAAAACCCCGGTTCCTGGACCTGTAGGAAAGATGGACTCAGCCGCCTAAAAGCTATCGGTAAATCTGTTATATTCGCCTGCTACCCGGACACGGTGCGTGGCACCAAACAGCTACCATGGATCTCAATTACCTGGAGTTCGAGCAACCGATAGCCGAACTGGAAGCAAAGATCGAGGAACTGCGCCACGTCGGTATCTCCGGCGAGGTCAATATCAGCGATGAGATCAGCCGCTTACAGAAAAAGAGCCGCAAGCTGACAGAGGGCATATTCGCTTCCCTGTCGCCGTGGCAGATTTCTCAGCTCGCCAGGCACCCGCAGCGACCCTATCCCCTGGACTACATCCCGCACATCCTGGAGGACGTTCAGGAACTCCATGGCGACCGAATGTTTGCGGATGACCGGGCGATAGTGGCTGGAATCGGACGTTTCGACGGCCGGTCCGTGGTGTTTGTGGGGCATCAGAAAGGGCGTGATACCAATGAAAAGGTGTTTCGCAACTTCGGTATGCCCCGGCCCGAGGGTTATCGCAAGGCCCTGCGACTGATGAGGGTGGCGGAGAAGTTCTCCATGCCCATTCTGACGTTTATAGATACCCCGGGTGCCTACCCCGGCGTGGGTGCCGAGGAGCGGGGGCAGAGTGAGGCAATTGCCCGTAATCTGTACGCAATGTCGGAATTGCGTTGTCCCATAATCTCCACGGTGATAGGCGAGGGTGGCTCAGGGGGTGCGCTTGCGGTGGGAGTCTGTGATCGGCTGTTGATGCTGCAGTATGCAACCTATTCCGTCATCTCCCCGGAGGGTTGCGCATCTATCTTGTGGAAGAGTGCGGAGCGCGCCCCCGACGCCGCAGACGCCATGGGGATGACCGCCGAGGCCCTGAAGCAGCAGGGGTTGATCGACGAGGTGGTGCCAGAACCCCTGGGCGGCGCTCACCGGGATGTCGTGACCATGGCTGAAACTCTGAAACGTCGTCTGGCCGAGCACCTTGACGGCCTACTCCAACTGTCGGTCGAGGAACTGATTGCACGACGGGTTGAGCGCCTGATGAGCTATGGTCGATACGAAACCAGCGGATGACGGTTGACGATTCCCTTGACCCCGCTGAACTAGAAAGGATCCTTATTGGCGAACTAGCGCTGCCGCCGCGCCAGCCTTGGTACGCGGCGTTCAGCGGGGGACTCGACTCAACCGTACTGCTGCATGGATTGCTGCAATTGCGCGACCGAATTGGTCTTGACCTGCGCGCGCTGCATGCCCATCACGGTCTGCACGGGCAGGCCGATGCCTGGCTGGAACATTGCGTAGCAATCTGCAAGCACTGGGATATCGACCTCGTCCATCGACGTTTGGACCTCGCAGTTTGCGGCGGTCGGAATATGGAAGAGAGAGCGCGCGAGGCACGCTACGGCTGGTTTCGCGAAGTCATGGCGCCGGGCTCGGTGTTGCTGACGGCGCATCATCAGGGGGACCAGGCGGAAACCCTGCTAGCCAACCTATTGCGCGGCGCCGGCGTGCATGGCTTGGCCGCCATTTCAAGCCGTGCCGTATTCGGCGACGGCATCATTGTCCGTCCGTTGCTTGCGTTTCCGCGCCCACTGCTTCGCCAATACGCACAACACCATCGCCTGCAGTGGGTCGAAGACAGTTCCAATCAGGACCTAGGCATCAACCGAAACTATATCCGCCATGCGGTGCTGCCCGTGTTTGCCGAGCGCTGGCCGGGGGTATTCAGGACCCTCGCGCGTACTGCAAGACACATGCGTCATACTGCGGAACTGCTGGACGCAGTAGCGGAACAGGACCTGCAGGGCGTGCCTCGGGAGGACAGCTTGTGGGGACAGCGTCTGGATGTTGAGGCTCTGGCGCGCCTGAGCGAAATCAGGCAGCGTAACGCGTTGCGTTACTGGTTCCGCGCAAGCGGACACCGCGCGCCCACGGCCCGTCAGCTGAGCCTGTTGTGGCAGCAGATGGTGGCCCGACGGCCAACGTCCACGGCGGTGTTGAGGTGGCCGGAAAGTGAGGTTCGGCGGTACCGCCGCTGGCTGTATCTATCGGCACCGATACCGGAATTCGCGCCGGCACCGCTGCGTTGGTGCTGGCGCGATCCGCTCGCGCTTCCGGCACTGGGACTGCTGCTGCGCGCCGTGCCCGCGATCGGAGACGGCATTGCCGTGTCACGGCTGCCTGATTGCCTGACCGTGGAATGGCGTCACGGCGGTGAATGCTTACGGCTGCCGGGGCGGGAGCACCGGCAGAAACTTAAGAAACTACTTCAATCAGCCGGCGTACCACCATGGTATCGTGACCGAATCCCCTTGCTGTACATCGACGATCAGATTGCAGCGTTCACCGGTCGCTGGTACAGCGAGCCGTTTGCCGCGAACGTGGGGGAGGACGGTGTCGTTTTCGAGTTGCGCAAGGCGGGTGCCGACGCTGATTCCCTCCCGTAGTTCGGTCTGGTAAGCTGTGCTTCCGTCCGGGGCCGTGTTCGGCGGCCGATCGCACAAACAGGAAAACTATGACGAAATACATCTTCATCACGGGCGGCGTGGTGTCTTCTCTCGGCAAGGGCATCGCGGCTGCGTCACTGGGAGCATTGCTGGAGTCGCGCGGCCTGAAAGTCACCCTGCTGAAGCTCGATCCCTACATAAACGTGGACCCGGGTACCATGAGCCCGTTTCAGCACGGCGAGGTATATGTGACGGCGGATGGGGCAGAAACCGACCTCGATCTTGGCCATTACGAACGTTTCGTGCGTACCACCATGGGCCAGCGCAACAATTTCACCACCGGCCAGATCTATGAGCGCGTCATTAGAAAAGAGCGGCGCGGTGAATATCTCGGTGGAACCGTACAGGTCATTCCCCACATCACCGACGAAATCAAGGAATGCATAAGTACCGGCGCGGGCGATGCCGACGTCGCCCTGGTGGAGATCGGCGGCACGGTGGGTGACATCGAATCGCTACCGTTTCTTGAAGCGATACGCCAGATGCGCATCGAACTCGGGCCCCGTAACGTGGTGTTCATTCATCTCACCCTGGTCCCCTACATAGAAGTCGCGGGCGAGATCAAGACCAAGCCGACCCAGCATTCCGTGAAGGAGCTGCGGAGCATCGGCATCCAGCCGGACCTCCTCATCTGCCGTGTCAAGGACCCGCTGCCCACGGACGCGCGCCGGAAGATCGCCATGTTCACCAACGTGACCGAGGAGGCTGTCATTTCCGCCGTAGACGTTGACAATATCTACAAGATCCCGGCGCTGTTTCGAGACCAGGCGCTCGACGAGATCGTGGTGCGGCAGATGGGCATGCAGGCGCCGAGCGCCGACCTGTCGGAATGGAATAAGGTCGTACACGACGGTGAACATCCCACCCAGACGGTGCGGGTTGCACTGGTTGGCAAGTACGTCGACCTGACGGAGTCATACAAGTCCCTGACCGAGGCCTTGAAGCATGCGGGTATTCATACTCGAACCCGCATACAGATCGATTACGTGGACTCCGAGGACATAGAGCGCGACGGTACCAGCCGACTGCTCGGGGTTGACGCGGTTCTGGTTCCCGGAGGCTTCGGGGAGCGTGGTATCGAAGGCAAGATCGCCGCCGTGCGTCACGCCAGGGAGCAGGGTATTCCTTACCTGGGCATCTGTCTTGGCATGCAGGTGGCGGTGATCGAATTCGCCCGCCACGTCGCGGGACTGACGGGTGCCCATAGCACCGAATTTGATTCGACCACCCCGCACCCGGTCATCGCGCTGATAACGGAATGGGTCGACGAGGACGGTACGCTGCAGCAGCGCACCGTGGATTCAGATCTCGGTGGAACCATGCGGCTGGGTGGTCAGAAGTGCAGGCTGCTCGCCGGCACTACTGCGCACCGGTGCTATGGCACGGATCAGATATTCGAGCGACATCGCCATCGTTATGAGTTCAACAATCGCTATCGTGGCGTTTTGGAAGAAAACGGCCTGGTTATCGCCGGGGTATCGGCCGATGACGATCTGGTGGAGGTGATAGAGATAGCTGACCATCCCTGGTTCGTCGGCTGCCAGTTTCATCCCGAGTTCACCTCATCTCCACGGGACGGTCATGCATTGTTTTCCGGGTATATTTCTGCCGCGCGCGACTACCGAAATCAACAGGAAGAGTCCGCTGCGGCAACCGCCTGAGGGGACCTGGCCAGCGTGAGACTATGCGGATTCGAGGTCGGGCTCGACCGTCCCTTGTTTCTCATTGCCGGGCCGTGTGTGTTGGAATCCGTCGCCTTTGCCCAGGAAATGGCGGGGCAGCTGAAGGAGATAACCGATCGCCTCGGCATGCCCTTCGTTTTCAAGGCCTCTTATGATAAGGCGAACCGCAGCTCCGGGGCTTCTTATCGTGGCCCCGGCCGGGACAAAGGCCTAGGAATGCTGGCGGAGGTGCGGCAACAGATCGGGTGCCCGGTGCTCACGGACGTCCACAGCCCGGAAGAGGTGGAGACGGCGGCCGCGGTGGTGGATGTTCTGCAGACACCGGCCTTCCTATGCCGGCAGACGGACCTGATTGAGGCGGCTGCCGGCAGCGGTAAGCCCGTGAACGTCAAGAAGGGCCAATTCCTTTCGCCCGAGGAGATGAACAATGTGGTCGCCAAGGCGCATGCCGCCGGCGGTCGCGGGAGGATTATGGTTTGTGAACGTGGAAGCAGTTTCGGGTATCGGAACCTGGTTGTCGACATGCGGGCCCTGGCGATCATGCGCGGTACCGACTGCCCGGTCGTGTTTGACGCCACTCACTCGGTGCAGCTGCCCGGTGGCGAAGGGGACCGGTCCGGAGGTCAGCGTGAACACATCCCGGTGCTGGCGAGGGCCGCGGTGGCGGCAGGAATAGCGGGTTTGTTCATGGAAACTCACCCGGATCCCGATAAGGCTCTCAGCGATGGTCCCAATGCGTGGCCGTTGCACCGCGTCGAGGCTCTGCTGGTTTCGTTGCAGGCGATCGATCGGCAGGTGAAAAATGATCGACTCATCGAACTCGGCGGTCCTGCGAACGAATAGCAATCAAGGAGATCAGGGAACATAGTCATGGCAAGTATTGAAGGCATCCATGCGCGGGAGATACTGGATTCCCGCGGTAATCCAACCATAGAGGCCGACGTCGCACTCGCGGACGGCTCGATGGGTTCCGCGGCGGTTCCGTCGGGCGCGTCCACGGGCTCGCTGGAGGCGCTCGAATTGCGCGACGGCGACAATCGCCGTTACCTGGGGAAGGGAGTCCTCAAGGCGGTGGCCAATGTTAACGGCGAGATCCGTGATGCGCTGATGGGAATGGAGGCAGCGGAACAGGAAGATCTAGACCGCGTCATGATCGAACTCGATGGCACCGACAACAAGAGCAGGTTGGGCGCCAACGCGCTGCTTGCGGTCTCCCTGGCAGCGGCGAAGGCCGCGGCGGAAAGCGCGGGCGTGCCGCTGTATCGCCACCTCGCCGGTCTGTTCGGTGTCGGCGACGATCGTCTATCCATGCCGGTACCGCAGATGAACATCATCAATGGCGGTGCCCACGCCGACAATGCCATTGATTTTCAGGAGTTCATGATACTGCCAACCGGTTTCGAGGCGTTTTCGGAAGCCCTGCGCGCGGGCGCTGAGGTTTTCCATGCCCTGAAAAAGGTGCTGTCGGCCAGGGGCATGAGCACTGCGGTTGGCGACGAGGGCGGGTTTGCGCCAGAGATCGAATCCAACGAGGCCGCGGTGGCGGTCCTCAACGAAGCAATCGAGAGCGCCGGCTACCGTGCCGGCGGGGACATCATGATCGGGCTGGACGTGGCCAGTTCCGAGTTCTGCGAAAACGGAATCTACCGCCTGGCAGCCGAAAATATGCAGCTCGATTCCGCCGCATTTGCCGATTACCTGGAGGCCTGGATCGACAAATATCCCATCGTCAGCGTCGAAGACGGTATGTCGGAGGACGACTGGGAAGGCTGGACCATGCTGACAGCGCGCATCGGTGAACGTGTTCAACTCACCGGTGACGACCTGTTCGTGACCAATACGCGCATCCTTGGGCAGGGGATCGAGCGCGGTGTGGCCAACTCCATACTGATTAAACTCAACCAGATCGGCACTCTGAGCGAGACGCTGGACGCCATCCGCATGGCCCAGCAGGCGGGTTATCGGGCCACCGTGTCGCACCGGTCGGGGGAGACCGAAGACACCACCATTGCCGATCTCGCCGTGGCGACCAACGCAGGTCAGATCAAGACCGGGTCACTATGCCGGTCGGAGCGTGTCGCCAAGTACAACCGCCTGCTGCGGATCGAGGCCGAACTTGGTAATGCCACGAGCTACCCGGGGATGGCGGCGCTGGGTAAGGCGAGATAGTTGGTCTAGAATGTGCGTTTATTATGACCGCGTCGGCCATTTCACAGCTCCTTCCCGTCGTCGTCGGTGACAATTCCGGCTTGGCGCAGGACAATTGCTTGCCCGGACCAGAGGCATCCAGTGGCGGCGCCCGGCACCCCGAGCCGGTTAACGGCAACAGTATGCGGAGACGCCGTGCCGAGTGCGCCGGTCTCACCGCCGACGCGAAGAACACGCGGCGGGCGTGGCATCGCCCGCGATCGCGGGCCTGCCTGCGCGCGCGCCCGCGTACCGTTTAGGTATCATGCGCAACCGCTTGATGCTCACGTTCATGCTTGCGTTGTTGCTCGGACTGCAGGGCGTTTTGTGGCTGGGTGATCACGGCCTGGCCGAATCCTGGCGGATGGAGCGGTTACTGCATGGCCAGCAGCAGGAAAACGAGGTGCTGCGACAGCGCAACCAAGAACTGCAGGCCGACGTGCTGGACCTCAAGCACGGCACCGAGGGTCTGGAGGAGCGGGCCCGGTCTCAGTTGGGCATGATCAAGCCCGGGGAAACCTTTTACCAGGTGATCGAGGGACGGACGGAACAGTCGCGTTAGGCCTGACGCTGATCCGCCGATTCCAGCGGGTATGGTAGATCGAGGCGTTCCAGTAGTGGGCGCTCATCGGCGCCCACTTCGATTGAGGCACCGAGTGCGCTCAGCTTGACGACAGCGAGCAGTTCACTACCGTCGCCAAGCGGTGACGGTTGCGCCGCCACCACCTGGCCGACCGCCTGCCCGTCTGCGGCGCGGCATAGTTTGTCACCGGGGATGGGCGGTTCACCGGCTACGTACCCGCGGATCATGCGCTGCTTCAGTTTTCCGAGATAGCGCATGCGGGCGACGATCTCCTGTCCGGGATAACAGCCCTTGCTGAAACTGACCCCGCCTATCAGGTCGAGATTGACCATCTGGGGAACAAATTGTTCACTGGTACGCTGGGTGATGACGGGAATACCGTTGATGATTTCCTGCCAATGCCATGCCCACCCCCCTACGACGGCCGTATCCGCCTGCTGCCAAAACGACCGCAGCGTCGCTGCGGGTCCAATCAGCTGACAGCGCTCCACGGCGCCGGGATGACGCCAAACAAGCATGTCATCGCGGCGGTGGCAGGTAAACCCGGCTTCGGAGGAGCTCGGTTCCATGTTGCCCAGCAGCGCTCGCGCAGGCACGCCGCTGAGCGCGAAGCTCACTATTTCGCCGTTGACCGACATGGACACCCTGGAGCGCAGGATATAACGGCGCAGTCGGTCGATGACCGGCAGCGCCAGGTCCGCCGGCAATTGCAGCAGAAATCCGTTACCGTAGCGGCAGATCCGCAACAGGCACAACAGCCGACCCTGGGGGTTGCAGTAGCCGCTCAGTTGCCAGGCCTGTGACGTCAGTCCGGCGAGGTCATTCGTGAACTGAGCTTGCAGGAACGACTGCGCGTCAGGCCCGTCCACCACGACCCACGACTGGTCCGACAAATCGCATAAGAAGTCTTCTTCACCTACCTGATATTTCTCCAGTTCGTAACCCCGGACACGCGAGGGCCCGGAGTCATGCACGGTTACCCCCTGCTGCCGGAGGAACTCCAGCCAATCGTTCTTCAAGCGAGCCTCCTCAGGTCTCCGCTCACCTGTCGATGGCGGGGCGACAGGGCCTGGAGACCGCCAAAAACTTGTAATTCACCTACCGAACGTAGAGAATAATCAGCTGATTTTTGCACTGCACCATCATGGGCCAAGCTGACCACAAGAACAAGCACGCGCAGGATATCCCCGCTGTATCCGAGCCGCCGACCGTCAATCCTGACAAACAGCAGCGGTTGCGCAGGGAGATCGGCGGTCCCCGGGGTCCCGAACCGACCCGGTACGGCGACTGGGAACGCAACGGACGTTGCAGCGATTTCTGATCTTAGTGGCGAGAGACCGGCGATAGCAAGTATGCCGGGCGGTGTACGTTCTGGTCGGGGTATTTGCCGGTGCTTGCGAGGCTACCGAAATCCACAACGAGGTGAGAACGAAGATCATGGCGACGACCGAACGACCGCTTTCGCCGCACCTGCAGATATACCGGCCACAGCTTACTTCCATGCTTTCCATCGCCCATCGCGGCACAGGTGTGTTTCTAACGCTGGGCACACCGCTGCTTGTGTACTGGTTGTGGAGCGTGGGGGCGGGCGGCGCGGACTACGCCGCCGCCCAGGGGTTCTTCGGTTCCTTTATTGGCCGGCTGGTGATGTTTGCATGGTCCTACGCGCTGTTCTACCACCTCTGTAACGGTATCCGCCACCTTTACTGGGACGTCGGTGGGGGCTTCGATATCGAGACCGTCTACCGCACCGGCTACACGGTGCTGCTTGCCTCTGCGGTACTCACCGTAGTCGCCTGGGTGGCGGCCTACGCCACGCGGGGAGGAGTATGATGAGCCTGCGTACACCCTTGGGTGTGGTACGCGGACTGGGCTCTGCGAAGGAGGGTGTCAACCACTGGTGGTGGCAGCGGATTACCGCGATCGCCCTCATACCGCTGGCGTTATGGTTCGTGTTCTCGGTGGCTGCGTTAGCCGGAGCGGAACACGCGATCGTTCTGCTGTGGATGCAATCACCGGTGGTCGCCGCACTGCTGATCCTGTTTGTTTCGGTGGTCTTCTATCATGCACAGCTCGGCATGCAGGTCGTGATCGAGGACTACGTTCACACCGAGTGGCTAAAACATGCTTGCCTGCTTGCCCTCAAGTTCACCGCGGTGTTCCTCGCGGTGGTCGCCGTCGTGATTATCCTGCAGGTTGCGCTGGGGACGGGGCCATGAGCGAGGCATACAAGATTGTAGATCATAGATATGACGTAGTGGTGGTTGGCGCCGGGGGGGCTGGCCTGCGAGCCGCTTTCGGCATGGCGTCGGCGGGACTGGCAACCGCCTGCATCACCAAGGTATTTCCCACCCGAAGCCATACCGTTGCCGCCCAGGGCGGCATGAGTGCGGCCCTCGGCAACATGGGCGAGGACGACTGGCGCTGGCACATGTATGACACCGTGAAAGGTTCCGACTGGCTTGGCGATCAGGACGCAATCGAGTATATGTGCCGCGAAGCACCCGCCGCCGTGATAGAACTGGAGCACTACGGCGTACCTTTCTCGCGCACCGAGGATGGGAAGATCTACCAGCGCGCGTTCGGGGGCATGACCACGCACTTCGGCCAGGGGCAGGCGATGCGCACCTGCGCCGCTGCCGACCGCACGGGTCACGCAATCCTGCATACCCTTTACCAACAGTCTCTCAAGCATGATGCGACGTTCTATATCGAGTATTTCGCCCTGGATCTGATCATGGAAGACGGTGAGTGCCGGGGCGTCATGGCGCTGTCCTTGGACGACGGCAGTATTCACCGCTTCCGCGCCAGCCTGGTGATACTGGCAACCGGGGGCTACGGCCGCGCCTATTTCTCATGCACCTCGGCGCATACCTGTACCGGGGACGGTAATGCCATGGTGCTGCGCGCCGGCCTACCTCTTCAGGACATGGAGTTCGTGCAGTTCCATCCCACGGGAATCTATGGCTCCGGCTGCCTGATCACCGAGGGGGCGAGGGGCGAGGGCGGCTACCTGACCAATTCCGAGGGCGAGCGGTTCATGGAGCGGTACGCCCCCAATGCCAAGGACCTGGCCTCGCGCGATGTGGTGAGTCGTTCGATGACCATGGAGATTCGTGAAGGCAGGGGCGTCGGTGCGGACAATGACCACATCCATCTGCATCTCGAACATCTGGGTCCCGATCTGCTTGCGGAACGTCTGCCCGGTATCTCCGAAACCGCCAAGATTTTTGCGGGCGTCGACGTCACCAGGCAACCGATTCCGGTGTTGCCGACCGTGCACTACAACATGGGCGGGATCCCGACCAACTACCACGGCGAGGTATTGACCCTTCGTGACGACAATCCGGACAGCGTGGTACCGGGGCTGATGGCGATCGGCGAGGCGGCGTGCGTGTCGGTGCACGGGGCGAATCGGCTGGGTTCAAATTCGTTGCTGGACCTCATCGTGTTCGGGCGTGCCGCGGCACACCGCGCGGCGGACTTGGTGAAACCCGGGGCAACGCAGAAGCCGCTGCCCGCGGGCGCCGGTGAGGAAGCTGTTGCGCGGCTGGATCGGCTGCGTCACGCGAACGGAACACGTCTGACAGCCGAGATAAGGCTCGACATGCAGCGGACGATGCAAAGCCACTGCGCCGTGTTCCGCACCGGTGAGGTCATGCAGGAAGGGATCGACCAGCTCGAGCAGATCTGGTCATACTTCGGCGATGTGAAGGTGATGGACGACGGCCTGGTCTGGAACACGGATCTCGTGGAGACGTTGGAACTGGACAATCTGCTGCGACAGGCGATGGTTACCATCCACGCGGCAGCGAACCGGCAAGAGAGCCGCGGCGGTCACGCGCGCGAGGACTTTCCCGACCGCGATGACGACAACTGGATGAAACATACTCTGTCCTGGATCGATGACCACGGCGCGACTAGCCTGAATTATCGCCCGGTGCATGATTACACCTTGTCTGCGGAGATCGAGCCTATACCTCCGAAGGCGCGTGTATATTGAACTAATAATCGAAAGTACTTTGGAAAGGTCTCGATATGGCTGAATTCACGCTACCGGAAAACTCAAAGATCCGAGACGGCAAGCAGCATCCGAAACCCGCCAGTACAGGCAGGCTGAAACAATTCAAGATATACCGCTGGGACCCGGACGGCGGCGAGAACCCACGCACCGACACCTATCACGTGGACATGGAAAAATGTGGACCCATGGTGCTGGATGCGCTGATCAAGATCAAGAACGAGATAGACCCGACCCTCACTTTCCGGCGCTCCTGCCGTGAGGGAATCTGCGGTTCGTGCGCAATGAATATCGACGGGACGAACACGCTGGCTTGCACCAAACCTATTGAGGAAGTCGAAGACGAGGTGAAGATCTATCCGCTGCCGCACATGCCGGTAGTCAAGGATCTGGTACCCGACCTTACCCATTTTTATGCCCAGTACGCGTCGATTCAGCCCTGGCTGCAGGCGCAGACGCCGCCTCCGCCCGATCGCGAGCGGTTGCAGTCAAAGGAAGACCGGGCCAAGCTCGACGGACTATACGAATGCATTCTGTGCGCCTGCTGTTCCACCAGCTGTCCCAGTTACTGGTGGAACGGTGACCGTTACCTGGGTCCCGCCATATTACTGCAGGCATATCGATGGATCGTCGACAGCCGTGACGAGTCGACCGGTGAACGTCTGGATGCGCTCGAAGACCCGTTTCGCCTATATCGTTGCCACACCATAATGAACTGCACCCAGACCTGCCCGAAGAGCCTGAACCCGGCGCGCGCAATCGGAGAGATCAAGCAGTTGCTGGTATCGCGGCGCTGACCCATTGAACTCTCGCGCCAAACTGGCGTGGCGGTGTCGACGGGGCACGAAGGAACTCGACTTCCTGCTCCAGGGGTTCCTTAAGTTGGATTATGACAAGCTGACTGTTGCGGAGCAGCGGGCGTTCGAGAAACTGCTGGAGGCCCAGGACCCGGTTATCATGGACTGGCTTTGGGGTAACGTTCCGTTGCCGCCAGGTGAACTAGGGACGGTCATTGGCAAAATTCGCAAGCGCTATCACGATTGAGCCGCGTCGCAATACGGTAGTGACTGCATGGTGGGGCGGACTCTCGCTCGGAGCGGGCTTCCCGATCCCGCTATTGCCGCTGCCGTGGTGGACAAGCACGTTACTGGCCGCCGCCTGGCTGCTTATCTGCTGGCGGGCATACCTTATCCAGATCGCGCGCACCCATCGCTGTTCGATAACCCGACTGACCTTGGACCGCGACGGCGGCTGTGTTATCGATTTCGCGGACGGATTACGGGAACAGCGGGCCGCCTTGACAGGGCGGGTGACAACAGCGTCCTGGGTGCTGCTGCGACTTCATGCCCCGGCGCGAAACGCAACGCTGGTGCTTACACGCACCTGCATGCCGCAGGAGGTATGGCGCGGCCTGCAGGTCAGGCTTCGTTGGATGCGGCACCAGGCTTGATGCCCGGTTCACCATACCGGCGTGGTCTGCCGGCCAACGAAATTCGATGGTACCTGCACGCTGTCCACCGCGTGCGATTCCGGGAGCGTCGTGGGAAAGTCCAGCGTGTAATGCAAACCGCGGCTTTCCTGACGTTCGAGCGCGCAATTGACGGTCAGTTCGGATACCAGTACCAGGTTACGAAGCTCGACCAGGTCGCTATCGATACGAAAATTGCTGTAGTAGTCGCGTATCTCCTCCGTCAGGACGGTGAGCCGGTGCTGGGCCCGCTGCAGTCGCTTCGTCGTTCTGACGATGCCGACGTAGTCCCACATGAAGCGGCGCAGTTCGGCCCAGTTATGGGACACGACGATCTGTTCGTCCGGGTCCGATACACGGCTCTCGTCCCAGGGCGGCAGCTCCGAGTCCTCGTGACTGTCCGCTTCAGGCCCCCCGGTGATGCTCCCGGCGGCCGACTGAGCCATCACCAGGCATTCCAGCAGTGAATTACTGGCCAGCCTGTTGGCGCCGTGCAGCCCGGTACTGGCGCATTCGCCGATCGCGTAAAGCGAACGCAGGTCGGTGCGTCCGGCAAGGTCCGTGACGACGCCGCCGCAGGTGTAGTGTGCCGCCGGGACCACAGGTATGGGTTCCTTGCTCATGTCGTGACCGAAGCTCAGGCACATCGCGTAGATATTGGGGAAGTGCTCGCGCACAAACGCCGCGGGTTTGTGAGTGATATCCAGGTAGACACATTCGACGCCGTGGCGTTTCATCTCGTAGTCGATGGCCCGTGCGACAATATCCCTTGGGGCCAGTTCGGCGCGGCTATCATGATTCTTCATGAAAGGCGTTCCATCCGGTAACAAGAGTTTTCCGCCCTCGCCCCGCACTGCCTCGGAGATCAGGTAGGTCTTCGCCTGCGGATGGTAGAGGCAGGTGGGATGGAACTGCACAAACTCCAGATTGGCGATTCGACATCCGACGCGCCAGGCCATGGCAAGTCCGTCACCGGTAGAAGTGTCCGGGTTGCTGGTAAAAAGATAGGCCTTCGAGGCGCCTCCCGTGGCCAGTACTACATGGCGGGATCCCAGTACTTCGATGTGCCCGGTTTCGAGATTCAAGGCATAGGCGCCGAGACAGCGCGACGGGGGGTCGAGCTTCAGCTTGTCCGACGTGATAAGGTCGACCGCGACGTGATTTTCAATGATGGAGATGTTTTCGTGGTGTCGCACATTGCCTTCGAGGGTGTTTTCCACGGCCAAACCGGTCGCATCGCGCGCGTGTATCACTCTCCGGTGCGAATGCCCGCCCTCGCGGGTTAGATGATAATCGTAATCCGACTCGGTGATGTCGCTGCGACTGAACTCGACCCCCTGATCAATGAGCCACTGTATGTTCTCCGGGCCCTTGCGTACGATGAATTCGACCGCCGCGCGGCGGCACAGGCCGGCGCCAGCCTGCAGGGTATCTTCCATATGCGACTCGAAGGAGTCGCTTCTGCTCAGGGCAGCAGCGATGCCGCCCTGGGCGTAGAGGCTGGAGCCTTCCGTCAGCGCCCGTTTCGCAAGCACCGCGACCTTCAGTCCCCGGTCGGCGACCCGCAAAGCCAGGCTCAGGCCGGCCAAGCCTGCGCCGATTACCAATACGTCGAAGCGGGGATATTGTGCCAATTGGCGTGACGGTTCAGGGCGTGAGCACCGGTTTTCGGGTATTATACCCAGCCCGTTGGCCGACGCATGGAATGCGCGGAAAAAAATGGAAAATTCCAGCAACTCCCGTGATCCCGACAGAACTTTACAAACAAACCATTGTCTTTGAGACAGGCCCCGGGGTTTCCCATCTCCGCGAAGCTTGCGTGCAGGGTGGAGATGGCTAACAGGCAGGCCGACGATCTGGCAATAGTCAGGGAGATACAGCGGGGCGACAGGGCTGGTTTCAACCTGCTAGCGCGTAAGTACCAGCACAAGGTGTCGAACTTGATTGCGCGCTATGTTTATGACCAGGGCGAGATCGAAGATATTACCCAGGAGGTATTCGTCAAGGCGTACCGGGCCATAGGCGGCTTCAGGGGCGACAGCGCGTTCTACACATGGCTGTACAGGATTGCCATCAATACCGCCAAGAATTACCTGGTTGCCCAGAGCCGAAGGCCTCCTAACACGGACGTAGATGCGAAGGATGCGGAATTGACGGACGCCGGCCGAAACCTGCGGGAAATGGCGACGCCGGAGTCGAACCTGTTAAGCGCGGAGCTCGCTGACCGGGTGTCGAAGGCGGTAAGCGAACTGCCGGAGGACCTGCGTACGGCAATAGTGCTCCGGGAACTTGAAGGGTTGAGCTACGAGGAAATTGCAACGGTGATGGAATGCCCGATCGGCACCGTGCGTTCGCGGATATTTCGCGCCCGAGAGGCGATAGATAAGCAGTTGCAGCCGCTACTGAAGTAATCAGGTTCACGACAAGCAACAAGAGAACAACATGCACGAGAAAATATCGGCATTAGTGGACGGGGAACTGGGCGAGCAGGAGACAGAACGAATCCTGCGGCAGGTTGGGCGGGATCGATCACTTTCCGGAACCTGGCAGCGATATCACCTGATCCGAGCAGTGATGCGCAATGAATCCATCCACTATCGTCCGGGACTGGCGCAGCGTATCGCTGAGGCGATCGAGAGTGAGTCGGCAAAGCCGACGGGGTCAGCTGCCTCCCACGCACATGGTTCCGCGGCCTCCCGGTGGCTGCCTGGAATGGCATTGGCTGCTTCACTCGCGGTGGTCGCTGTTGGGGCAATGCTGGCGCTCCGTTCAGCGGATGATATCGTGTCCGATCCCGCAGTGGACGCCACCCGGCTGGCGGCCTCGGAACGGGCGACGCGCTGGGACGGGGCCGATCCGGAACTTGAGGACACCCTGAATGCTTTTCTGGTTGAGCATGGGGAGTTCACCACGGCGTCCGGTATGAATGGGCTGATCTCCTACGCCAAGTTCGTCAGTTACGACAGCAATCATAAGTAGAGTAGTGTTGCGCAATAAGCTTCTTATTCCCGCACTGATCTTAACCTTGTGCTTGCCGGCACGGGCCGCCGACGAGGCTTCCGAATGGCTGATGAGGATGAACGATGCCGCATCTGCCCTGAACTACGAGGGCACATTCGTATATGTACATGGGCACACGGTGGAAACCATGCTCGTGGTTCACAAAACCGGCAGTGGCGGCCTGCATGAACGTATTTATTCTCTCAACGGCGCGGGAAGAGAAATCATTCGCGACGCGGAGCAGGTCTGGTGTTACGTGCCGGACAAAAAGATCGGAGTCCATGAGTATCGGCAGGTGTCCAAGCCGGGGTTCCCGAACATCCTGCCCCAGCAACTGAACCGGCTGGCCAGCAATTATGTGATCACCCTCGGCAGGCGAGATCGGATCGCCGACCGCGACAGTCAGCAGATAATGGTCAAACCCAAGGACGAGTATCGGTATGGATACGATCTTTGGGCGGACGCGGACACCGGTTTGATGCTGAAAGCCGCACTGCTGGATGCAGAGGGCGAGCCCATCGAGCAGTACATGTTCGTTCAGGTCGTTATTGGCGGCGAGATTCAGGATTCAGCGCTGGCCCCCAGCACGCCGAAACAGGATCTGCTGTGGTATGGCTCCGCGGGGTCGGAACAGACCCTCGTGACGACGGCCGGGGTCGAGACCGAGGACTGGGTCGTCGCGAAGCTGCCGCACGGGTTTACACTGTCACGCAGCATGAAACGGCACTCGCCGATGCGTAACAAAATGATCCAGCATTTCGTCTATTCTGATGGTTTGGCCGCGGTGTCGCTGTTCGTGGAGGAGCTGGCGGACGAAGAGAAGCACCGGATTACCGGAATGAACCGCATGGGGGCCATACACGCGTTTGGCAACGTAGTGGATGGTCATCAAATCACTGTTGTTGGCGAGGTTCCCTGGAAGACTGTTGACATGATCGGTATGTCGGTGACCGCCAACAGACCGTAAGCGTCAGCGTCGAGAATGTAATGAAGATTAATGGAAAATTGTGGAACTTCGGATTCGTCGGTCTGTGGCTGCTGTCCGGAACCGTGGCGGATGCCGCAGCATTGCCGGATTTCGCCGGACTTGTTTCCGGTAACGCCGACGCGGTGGTAAACATCAGCACCACCCAGGTCGTAAAGCGGCGCCCGGACATGCGTGACTTCGACATACCCAATCTTCCGGAAGACAGCCCATTCAGGGACTTCTTCCGCCGATTTCTGGAGGAGATGCCGGAGGAACGTGACGCCCGGTCGCTGGGTTCTGGTTTCGTCATTTCTCGCGATGGCTACATCATGACCTGCGCACATGTGATCGCGGACGCCAATGAAATCATTGTGCGTTTCAAGGACCGACGAGAACTGAAGGCCGACGTGATCGGCATGGACCGACGCAGTGATGTGGCGCTGCTCAAGGTCGAGGCGGACGATCTCAAGACCGTTAAGATGGGGGACCCTAGGAAACTCAAAGTGGGGGAGTGGGTACTGGCCATTGGTTCCCCGTTCGGCTTTGAGAGCACTGCCACGGCCGGAATCGTGTCGGCAAAAGGGCGCAGCTTGCCGAATGAGAACTATGTGCCTTTCATCCAGACCGACGTGGCCATCAACCCCGGTAATTCTGGAGGCCCGTTGTTCAATCTGGACGGCGAGGTGGTGGGCATCAACGCCCAGATTTACAGCCGCACCGGTGGCTTCATGGGACTGTCATTTGCAGTGCCTATCGACATCGCAACCCAGGTCACCGAGCAACTGCGGACCAAGGGCAAGGTAACGCGGGGCTGGCTAGGTGTATTGATTCAGAACATCACCCGTGAACTCGCCGAATCCTTCGGTATGAGCAAGCCCGCGGGTGCGCTCGTCTCCGAGATCATGCCCGACAGCCCGGCCCAAAAATCGGACCTCAAGCCTGGTGACGTGATTGTGAAGTTCGACGGCAGGAGACTGGAAAAAATGTCGGACCTGCCTCCGCTGGTGGGTGTCACCCCCATCGGCAAGTCGGTGGATCTCGAGGTGGTGCGCGACGGAAAAACCCGCGTGATCCAGGTAGAGATCGGTGAACTGCCCGCTGAGCAAGCGGCGCTCGAACTTGGCGATGCAACGGAGCCGAAAGACAAGCAGGTCCTCGGCATGGTCGTTACGGACCTGACTGAGGAACAGAAGCGGCAACTCAACGTGACGGGCGGGGTGGTGGTCAGCGAGGTGACCGGCGGCGCAGCTCGCCGTGCCGGTGTTCAGCCGGGAGACATCATCCTGCAGCTGCACGGCCAGGAGATTACCGACAGTATGGCTCTGCGCGAGTTGGCGGCTCAGCTTCCTGAGGACAAATCGGTGCCCATGCTGATCAAGCGCGAGAACCGGTCACTGTTCCTTGCCCTGCGCATGGAGCCCGACGAAAAAGCAGATTGAGTACCATCGGCGGCGCCGATTTTTGCTAGAATTCCGGGGTCGAGGGCGCTCCTGGCGCCCTTTTTCTTATTTCTCTAACCCGGACTCGCTGGATCTCTACCCGATCGTGTCGCCCGACCATCTCCGACTGATACGCAATTTTGCGATCATCGCCCATATCGACCATGGGAAATCAACTCTGGCCGATCGCTTCATCCAGCGTTGCGGCGGCCTTGCCGAACGTGAAATGGCCAACCAGGTTCTGGATACCATGGACCTGGAGCGCGAGAGGGGCATCACTATCAAAGCTCAGAGCGTCAGGTTGCCTTACCTGGCGGCGGACGGACTGGCTTACCAGTTCAATTTGATCGACACCCCGGGGCACGTGGATTTTTCCTATGAGGTATCGCGATCTCTGACAGCGTGCGAGGGAGCGCTGCTGGTAGTCGATGCGTCCCAGGGTGTCGAGGCGCAGACCGTGGCCAACTGCTACACGGCCGTGGATCTGGGTCTGGAAGTGATACCGGTGCTGAACAAGATCGATCTGCCAGCGGCGGATCCGGATCGGGTGGTCGGGGAGATCGAGGACGTGATAGGAATCGATTGCTCCAACGCGGTGTACGTGAGCGCCAAGACCGGGCAGGGTATCGATGATGTGTTGGAAGCCATAGTTCTACACCTGCCGGCACCGGGTGGTCAGCCGGATGCATCGTTGAAGGCCCTGATCATGGATTCATGGTTCGACAATTACCTGGGTACGGTTTCATTGGTGCGGGTCTTCGACGGACGCGTCTCGGTCAAGGACAAGATCCGTATGATGGCGACGGGGCGGGACTACTATACTGAGCAGGTCGGGTTTTTCACTCCCAAACGAACGCCGGCCTCGGCCCTGGAGGCCGGTGAGGTGGGTTACCTGATCTCAGGCGTGAAGGACGTGAGCGGCGCCAGGGTCGGAGATACCATTACCAGCGCACTGCGTCCGGTATCCATACCGCTGTCCGGGTTCCGCGAAATCAAGCCGCGCGTGTTTGCGGGCCTGTACCCGGTCAATTCCGCCGACTTCGAGGCATTTCGCGACGCCCTCGGCAAGTTGAGCCTGAATGACGCATCCCTGCACTACGAACCGGAGACGTCCGAGGCACTAGGCTTCGGCTTCCGCTGCGGCTTTCTTGGCATGCTCCACATGGAGATCATCCAGGAACGGCTGGAACGAGAGTACGACCTGGAACTCATCACCACCGCACCGACGGTGGTGTACGAGGTGGTCACCGTTAATGGGGAAGTGTTTACGATTGACAATCCGTCTCGCCTGCCGGACCCGGCCAGGATCTCGGAGATTCGAGAGCCCATTATCGAGGCGAGGATGTTGCTGCCGCAGGAATACGTCGGCGCGGTGCTCACGCTTTGCATAGAGAAGCGGGGCGCGCAGAAGAACATCCAGTATCTCGGTCGTCAGGTGATGATGGAATTCGAGCTTCCCCTGAATGAGGTCGTACTCGATTTTTTCGATAAACTGAAGTCTGTAAGCCGTGGTTATGCATCTTTGGATTACGAGTTCAAAGAATACCGCCAAGCGGACATGGTCAAGATCGATATGATGATCAATGGTGAGCGGGTTGATCAACTGGCCGTGTTGGTACATCGCGATCAGAGCCAGTATCGCGCCAGGGAACTTGTGAAGCGCATGCGGAAGCTGATCCCCCGACAGATGTTCGACGTCGCTATTCAGGCCGCGATCGGCTCTCGAATAATCTCCAGGGAGACGGTCAAGGCGCTGCGCAAGAACGTGACTGCAAAATGTTATGGTGGCGACGTCACCCGGAAGCGCAAATTACTGGAAAAACAGAAAGAAGGTAAGAAGCGAATGAAACAAATCGGTTCTGTTGAAATACCTCAAGAAGCCTTTCTCGCGGTGTTGCGTGTAGGGGGAGAATAGGCATGGATTTCGCGATGGTATTGTTTATTGCCCTTGTCGTCACCGGAAGTGTCGTGCTTTATGACCGACTGGTCAGACGGCCCAGGATTGCTTCCGGCCCGTCGGTGCCCTCCGGTGATCAGAAGGACCCTTGGCTCATTGAATATTCGAAGGCCTTTTTCCCCGTCATTCTGCTTGTTTTCGTGCTGCGATCATTTATTGTGGAGCCGTTTCGGATACCGTCCGGATCCATGTTGCCGAGCCTTCACGTAGGAGATTTCATCCTGGTTAACAAGTTCGGGTACGGGATTCGTATACCGGTGATCAATCAGAAGGTGCTGGAGATTGATTCTCCCGAGCGGGGAGATGTCATGGTGTTTCGTTTTCCGCACGATAAGACAATCAATTTCATCAAGAGGGTTATCGGGTTGCCCGGGGATAAGGTCGATTACCGGGACAAGAAGCTTTTTATCAATGGGGTGGAGGTACCGCGGTCCGACGTTACCGAGTATCCGTTCCAGGAATCAGGCAGGCGCCATGTGGTTGCGAAGCGTTTTGTTGAGGCGCTTGGCGACAACAAGCACCACATTTTGGTGGACCCCGGAAAGAAGACCACCAGCATGAGTTTCTCCGTTCCGCCTGGACACTATTTTGTCATGGGCGACAACCGCGACTATAGTAACGATAGTCGATACTGGGGTTTCGTACCCGAAGCCAACGTAATCGGCAAGGCATTTTTCATCTGGTTTAGCTGGGACGTTGCCAATGGCGGGGGAGTCGATTGGGGGCGCATTGGTAACTCCATCGAGTAGGAGATGGTGACATGAGGCGGCAAGGCGGTTGGACGATCTGGAGTATTCTCAGCGTTGCATTACTGGTAACATTTTTTGCGCTGTTGTTCATGAAGTTGTTCCCCCCATATTTCGACAACATGAAGTTACAGGAAGCCCTGGAAACGGTGGCGGACGATCACCGCGTAACTTCGCTCACCCGACGGCAGATCATCACTGAACTTGATGATATCCTCTATATCGACTATGCGCACGAGATCGTCGATCTGAAGAAGTCCCTGGTGATAGAGAAATCTAAGACCAGCATGATAATGTCAATCGATTACGAAGTGGTGGTACCGCTTGCATACAATATCAGCGCATTGCTGACGTTCTCCAACAGGGTCGAGATGCCGTTACGTTGATGGACCAGAGCGAGCAGTTGCAGCGCCGCCTGCAACTGCAATTTGGCGACCCCGAACTGCTGCGTACCGCGCTCACCCATCGTAGTAAAAGCAAGGGAAACTATGAGCGGCTAGAGTTTCTGGGTGACAGTGTGCTTGGATTGATTGCGGCCGAGTATCTATATCAACGTTTTCCCGACATCACCGAAGGCAAGCTGAGCCGCATGCGAAGTACTGTAGTGCGACGGGAAACCCTGGCCGAAGTCGCCCGCGACATCGGGCTTGCTGAGGCGCTAATCCTCGGTGAGGGTGAGTTGAAGAGCGGGGGATTCAATCGCGATTCAATTCTGGCGGACTCCCTGGAGGCCCTGATCGGGGCGATATACCTTGACGCGGGGCTGGATGGAGCGCGCGAATTTATATTCGCGCAGTTCGTCTCTCACCTGTCGCAGTTGTCGCCGGAAACGGTTTACAAGGACCCGAAGAGCAAGTTGCAGGAGTATCTGCAGGGTCAGGGGCGGGATGTACCCACGTATAACATCGTCGCGGTCAGCGGCGAGGCACACAGACAGGTATTCGAGGTGGCCTGTCACGTTGATGGGGAAGCTGTGTCCTTCCGGGCCCGTGGCACGAGCCGCCGTAGCGCGGAGCAAGCGGCGGCAAAGCAGGCGTACCTGGCGTTGTCAGGGCGGTGAGCTTCCGGTCCGGTTTTGTCACCCTGCTGGGCAGGCCCAATGTGGGCAAGTCAACTCTCCTGAACAGCCTGGTCGGTCGAAAGATCAGCATAACTTCCCGTAAGCCCCAGACCACGCGCCACCGCATCCTGGGCATTGTCAACCGCGAAACCAGCCAGATAGTATTCGTGGACACGCCAGGTGTACACCGGGGGCGCGGCAATGCCGTCGATAAGCTGATCAACAGGACCGCCCGTTCTAGCCTGGAAGGTGTCAATGTCGTGGTCATGCTGATCCAGGCTCAGGGGTGGCACCAGGATGATACCCGGGTATTAAGACTGGTAGAGCAGGGTAGTCAGCCGGTTGTTCTGGCGATCAACAAGGTGGACATGCTGAAACGAAAGGAGTCACTGCTGCCGCTGATAGAGGAGTCCTCCGACCGCTACGCGTTTGCGGACATCGTTCCTATATCGGCGCGGGACGGTCACAACCTGGATACCTTGCTGGACCTGATTGTCAGTCGCCTGCCCGAGGCACCGGCGTGTTTTCCAGTCGAACAGTTCACCGATCGCAGCGTGCAGTTCATGGCCAGTGAACTGGTACGTGAACAACTGTTCAGACGCCTGGGTGAGGAACTGCCCTATGCCACGGCCGTACGAGTTGAGCGGTATGAAGAGCGACCGTACGGCGTACATATCGAGACGCAGGTTTGGGTCGACCGGGAATCCCAGAAGGCCATCGTAATCGGCAAGGGAGGAGCAAGGCTGAAGACCATCGGCACCCAGGCCCGCCTGGCTATAGAGAAATCGGTGGGCAGGCCGGTCAATCTGAAGATCTGGGTTAAAGTTCGCAGCGGGTGGGCCGATAATCAGGCTGCCCTGAGCAGCCTCGGATACGACGAAGAGGGGTAAATGCGCGTTCAGAACCAGGCGGCCTATGTCTTGCACACCAGGCCGTACAGGGAATCCAGTTTGCTGGTGGATATATTCTCCCGGGAACATGGCCGCCTGACGCTTGTCGGTAAGGGCGCGCGCCGCCTCAAGTCTCCACGTCGCGGACTGATCATGCCGTTCCAGCCGCTGCTGCTGGGCTGGGCAGGCAAGGGTGAAATGCCGGTATTGACCCACGCCGATGCATCGGGACGGGCGCTGTTCTTGATGGGCCATGCGCGAGTGTGCGGCTTCTACCTGAACGAGTTGCTGGCACGGCTGTTGCACCGCCACGATTCCCATGCGGCCTTGTACGAACTGTACGAGCGCAGCCTGCAGGATCTGCGCGACACGAACAACAGGGAACCGGTGCTGCGACTTTTCGAAAAGTACCTTTTGCGGGAACTGGGGTACGCCCTGGAGTTGGAAACGGATGCCGTTTCCAGGCAGCCGGTGCAGCCCGAAGGCCAATACGAATACCTGCCGCAGTTCGGTGTTCGAGCGGCCAACGGGACACAGGGTCAGACTTTCGCAGGGAGCACGCTGCTGGCACTGGCGCAGGACCGTCTGCGGGACGAGCAGGCGATACGTGAGAGCAAACAACTGATGCGGATGATGATCGGGCATTACCTTGATGGAAAACCATTGCACAGTCGCCGTCTGTTCCCAAACCGAGCGTCCGTTGCGGAGTTGGTTGATGATGGGGACTGACGCGGAGATCCTACTGGGCGTCAATGTGGACCATGTGGCCACGCTGAGGCAGGCGCGGGGAACCGAGTATCCAGACCCGGTACTGGCAGCGAAGATCGCACAGCAGGCCGGGGCCGACGGCATTACCGTTCACCTGCGCGAGGACCGCCGCCATATTCAGGACAGCGATGTGCTGCGCCTGCCGGGGAAGGTGGACTTGCCCTTGAATCTGGAAATGGCAGCCACGGCGGAGCTGCATGCCATGGCGCTGAGGCTACGACCGTATGAATGTTGCCTGGTGCCCGAGCGACGGGCCGAACTCACCACCGAGGGCGGACTGGATGTGGCCGCAAACATCGAGCCCCTCGACGACTATTGTGCGGCGCTGCTGGAGGCCGGTATTCGGGTATCGCTGTTCATCGATCCGGACCCCGTACAAATCGAGGCAGTTGCAGCCATCGGCGTACCGATTGTTGAGCTGCATACCGGTCGCTATGCCGACGCCGTTAACCCGGAACAGCGGGTTTTAGAGTTGAGGCGGATCGAGGACGCCGCGACTCGGAGCATCAGGGCGGGCCTGCAGGTCAATGCGGGCCACGGGCTCAACTATGACAACGTGCAGTCGGTGGCGGGACTCACCGACCTGACCTGCCTCAATATTGGTCATGCTATCATCGCTCGTGCGGTGTTTGACGGCATGGCCGTCGCTGTCAGCGAGATGAAGCGCCTGATGGTGAAGGCGCGGCAAGCAAAGGGCGGCGGGAACGGCTGCAGTCGCTGACTGGAGGGAGCGGTTGTGGGTTTCTCTGCCTTGCGCATTCGGCCTGGCGCGATCTGACGTAAATAACGCTCCACACTATGTTGCGGACCTGGCTTTGCCCGGGTGGAGCGGCGATGTTGACCGGTTTGGCCAGCATCCTGTTGGTTGTCGGTCGGGCTGGCGTGCTCACCAACAGCCGGGGCACGGCGTCGCTCCAAGGAGGCGGCGGTGCCTTCGGTGCGAGCCGGGAGCGAGACGGGTGCTGACGGTTGCGTTGGCTTTCAACCCGACTACTGTGCCTGACAAGGACATTCTTCAGTCGGCGTCCAGGGAATGTTTACTACGGCTGCTGTGGTGGTGTCTCGTAGTGGCCCCGGCGATCTTTCTGATGATCGGAAGCCCACGGCTGATCCGTAAGCAATACCCGGTTAACCGCTGGCTTCTGTTACCTTGCTTCGCGCTGGCGATGACACGTTACCGCCACTTCGTTGCCTTGAAGCAGGTGGAAGTGGTGTACTTCAGTTCGGTCAAGTGCATCGGCATTGTATTTGCGATCTCTTACCGTGTGTTGCTGTTCCACGAGGGACGGCCGGGGCACGCCTTGCTGACGGGGCCCTGGCAGCGCCGGGCGTGATGATGGTCAGCCGATAAAAAAGCCGGCCATGCTGGCCGGCTTAAGGGAGGTTTCAGTTACGGGATCACGCTAGAAAGCCAACAGACCGCCGAGGCTCAGTTGTTCGATGTCGTTGTCCCCGGTGGAGCCGGTGTATTCGAGTTCCAATCTGCCGACGTCGCCTATCTTGACGCCCAGACCGGCGCCGAAACCCAGGCCCACCTCATCATTGCTGACTTCGGCACCGCCAACCTTGGCCGTCACGTCCGAATACACGCCGCCGACCTTAGCCTTGAAGTAGACCACCCCGGGGGTGCGGTAGGCGAAAAAGACATTCACGATAGTTGCATCCCATGTACCGACAATGCCAAAGTCGCTGTCAATGCCGATGTCGCCGTCGCTGGTGGATCCCAGCCACTCGACCTCCAGCGCGGCCTTGCCGTCGAAACCGACTGGGCGCCGGAACTCGTAGCCCAGCAGGACGCCGACGTTGTCAGAGTCATCGAAGTCGGCCGCCGCGTTTTGCACCTTGGCGCCCTTGATCCCGATCAGCCATTTACCGCGTGCCTCCTGGCCGAAGAAGGTACCGCCCTTGTCGTATTCGCCGGTCCTCGAGGATCCTCCGTACTGGGCCTGGGCCGCGCTGGCGAACCCCGACAAGGCACCGAGGCCGACTGTTAGCATCACCAATGTTCTGTTAAAACCCATACGAGCTTCCTCCCTAAAAAGACTCTTGGTTTCAGTAAGTTAGTATCCAGTATTACTAATTTTTCTTCGAAGTGAAGTTAAGTATATGTTCCACGTCGGGATTTATCTACCTGTTAAAGTGTTTTCTAAGGGCAAGTATAGACCGCGCAGGGGCCCGGTAAAGGCCTGGATGCGGGCGCCGGCGGCAATTTTCGACGTGCGGCGAAGCCGGTACGACAAAGCGGGCTGAACATGGCGTTACGGCGCACCCAGGGTACCCTGCCGTTGCTGGCGCGTCGGCGACGGAACAGAGTCTTGGCTGAGGCAGACCCGGCCATGCCAACATTAGGTTGGACACCGGGCAAGACAGCGGCGGATCGAGCAGGGTAAATCGGCCTCCTTCGCAGACGCATATCGAACTCCGTGTTTCGCGCCGTCCAGGGACGTCAAGGCCTTATTCGAGGACATCAGGAGATTCGGCACGGCAGCCTGGAGGACAAGTCGTAAAACAAGCCAGAGGTCATTAATATGACCTCCGCCAAGCTTGGCGCCGCAGGTTGTCGGGGCGGGTGTGCGATCAGTCCGTGCTTCCCCCACGTAGTTCAGGCTTGAACTTGTCGTTTCGAAAAAGCACCATAAGCTTAATCGTCGCTTGGCGGGGCAAGCCTTACGCAAGCGACGATTAACTTCGACACATAACTGGAGGGTTCACGCGGCTCCAACCGGTCCCCGGCTTTGATAACCGCTGCAATTCTTGCCTGCAGGTTCGCCAGGTGGGTTTCTGCAGGATACTCCGTCAAACCTGTCAGCTGTTGAATATCGGGGGAGACATCTGGGTCCGGGGGGAACTCCAGCTTACTTTCATCCACCTGCTCCAAGAGCTGAAGCGCTCTCTCTAGATCAGCTAAAAGGCGAGTATTGGCCATTTCTTCTCCCGAAGGATGCCCATAATACGCGGAGCATTCTTGAAATAAAAGAAAACATAAGCTTTATCTGAGACATAGAAACGTTGTGAATCGAATGCATCATTGCAGAGTATAGAAGTACGAAGCGTGCGTAGTCTGACAGAAACCGATCAATCTGGCCTGCCCGGGCCTGTTTCGGCCCCCTGGTGCCGAAGCTTCGCTGCCCCTGTTGCGTCAAACCCCGTGTTTCGAGCTGTATCAAACTTCAGCATAAGATCGAGAAGTCCATCGTATCCTACGTCGTAGCAATTTGGCGGATAGAACGCGACGGTGACATCCTCGATAGCGCTACGAACGGGCGCAATCCGGCAAGGCGCACCGTTGCTGGGTCAATCTGCGTTACAGCTAAGTCGTTCCTCTGCGTTTACTCGCAACGCATTGAGCAAGGCGAATTCCTTGCTGGGACGTGGCGCAAGAGCGATTTTCCCTGGTTTAGAAGTCGCAGAGAACGCAAAAGACAGGCCCAGGCGCACCTTAGGCCTACGTCAAATGACTTGGGGATACTTGGTCGCGTAGCGGAAAAGGACCTTTATT
>CAMYNL010000009.1 GCA_947259705.1 uncultured Gammaproteobacteria bacterium
AGTGGAACCATGCTTGACGACAGCATAGGCAACGCGAGCCATCTTTGCTGCTACAGCGGTACGTCCTTTGCGTTTGGTATCCGCGTTGTATGGATCGTTTTTGATGTAGCGCTCGTACTTTGCCCGGAAGCTGTTTTCATTCATCATGATGGCACGATTAGCCGCCATCCAGAACGCATATCGCAGTCGCGTGTTACCTCGTTTCGATAGTCGTGTCTGCCCGCGGCTTTGGCCCGACTGGTACGTTGCCAGATCCAATCCACAGAACTTGAGGAATTGTCGATGGTGTCTAAATCGTCGGAGATCACCCGCTTCGGCGAGAACAATCAAGGCGACGATCGGGCCAACGCCGGGGATCGATCGTAAGTTGATGAAGTCCTGGTTATCCTGGAGCAGCGCACTGGCGCGCTGTTCCAGACGGTCTCGCAGCTCGGTCATATGCGCGTATTCGCTGATGACGGTACGGTACATGTCGATGGCAACACTGTCGGCAGCAATGGGCAGGCCAACGCTGGAACCGGCAGTCGCATAGAGTTCTTTAAGCCATTGTAATTTGTTGTGTTTTTTACCGATCAGCGACCATGCCTGGGCGACAAAATCCGCTTCATCCAGGGCGCGTATGGATGCCGGTGTTGGGAAGCGATGAAACGTACGCATGAACCACGCAGAGCGTGTCGAGTTGAAATATCGCTCAATCTCAGGAAAGTACAGCGTGAGATAGTGATTCTTGAGACTGTGTAACAACTGTGCGCGCCGATAGACGATAACCGAGTAGGTGTTGGCAAGTTCTTGTAAATCATGGTTGCCGTTTGCGAGCGGATCGTAGTAGCGCTGTGTGATCCCGGCCTCCATAAGATGCAGAATCACTTTGGCATCTTTCGGGTCATTCTTGTCTCGTGAGTTGAAAATGGCTTCTCGCGTCCGTGCGCACGCGACCGAAGAGACGAGACGGACGTCAAAGCCAGCCTGCACTAGACACCAGGCCATCGCGCGATGATAGTCTGCTGTGGGTTCGAAGGCGATTTGACAGCGCTCCGGCAAACTCTCCAGATACTCCTTAAATTTGGTGAAATCCTCGCTACTATTGGCGACTTTGAACGACTGTGTTTTGCCGTCTGTGTGCTTTACCAGCACATCATGCCGATGTTTTGCGATATCGATCGCTACAAATATCGGTGCGCTCGTGTTATCTATATTGATGGTCATGGCCGGCTCCTCGACTAGTTTTACATTTGCAAAACCAATCTAGCCTGATGGGGCTCGTCGTGACCATTGTGCTATTACTACGATCCTCTATTTAAGTATCACCGGTGGCAGGCGAATCTGCGCGTCCGTGACATTGACGAAATCAAGACCGTCCCCGAAGTTCCGGTATCTCACCCATTTGTTGAACGCTTAATTGGTACCGTTCGCAGAGAATTTCTCGATCACATTCTATTCTGGAATGCGGTTGATCTGGAAAGAAAGCTCCGAGAATTCCAGTATTATTACAACCAGGAACGTGTTCACGCTTCGCTTGATGGCAAAACACCGGCCGAACTCAGCGGTGAATCCAGTAGAGAGCGAGCCGCGCTCGATGAGTATCGTTGGGAAACGCATTGTCGCGGACTCGTCCAGCTGCCAATGGCCGCGTGATTAGGAATCCGAGACCCACACGTCAAAAGTCCGGCAAAATTCCGGCACTGACGTTGATCCGATCAACAACCGTGTCAGCGTGAGTTGTAAGCAGTTGACGAATCGACAGAATTTGGCGCGCCCGGAGGGACTCGAACCCCCGACCACCTGGTTCGAAGCCAGGTACTCTATCCAACTGAGCTACAGGCGCGTGTGCGTTTCTCGATAAAGCGGGTGAGGATACCTATATAGTATCGCGGGCGCATCAGCCGTCCAGCTTCTTGCGCAGGATCTCGTTCACCTGCTGCGGGTTGGCCTTGCCCTTGGTGGCCTTCATGACCTGGCCGACGAGGTAGCCGAACACCTTCTGCTGGCCGCTTCTGTACTGCTCGATCTGGGCGGCGGAACCGGCAAGTATTTCGTCAATGATACTCTCTATGGCGCCGCTGTCGCTGATCTGTTTCAGGCCCCTGGCCTCGATGATGGCGTCGGCGTCGCCTTCGCCCTGCCACATGGCCTTGAACACCTCCTTGGCGATCTTGCCGGAGATGGTGTTGTCGTGGATGCGGTCGATGAGCCCGGCCAGCATGTCAGCGCTGACCGGGGCGTCGGCGATCTCCCGGTTCTCCTCGTTGAGGTAGCCGGATAGCTCGCCGATGATCCAGTTGGCCGTGGTCTTGGCTTCGCCCGCGCTGGTTTTTACCGCGGCCTCGAAGTAGTCCGCGGTGTCGCGGTCGGCGGTGAGTTGGGCGGCGTCGTCGTGGCCGAGGTCGTAGTCGGACTCGAAGCGCTGCTGCCTGGCCTGGGGCAGCTCCGGCAGGGTGGCGCGCACCTGCTCGACGAACTCCTCGCTCAGGACCATCGGCGGCAGGTCGGGGTCGGGGAAGTAGCGGTAGTCGTGCGCCTCTTCCTTGCTGCGCATGGAACGTGTCTCGTGCTTGTTGGGATCGTAGAGCCGCGTTTCCTGCACCACCTCGCCGCCGTCCTCGATCCGTTCGACCTGGCGCTCCACCTCGAACTCGATGGCGCGCTCGACGAAGCGGAAGGAGTTGATGTTCTTGAGCTCGGCGCGGGTGCCGTATTCCTGTTGACCGGCCGGTCGCACCGAGACGTTGGCGTCGCAGCGGAACGAGCCCTCCTGCATGTTGCCGTCGGAGATGCCTAGGTAGCGCACCAGGGTGTGCAGCCGCTTGAGATAGGCCACGGCCTCCTGGGCCGAGCGCATGTCGGGCTCGGAGACGATCTCCAGCAGCGGGGTGCCGGCGCGGTTGAGGTCGATGCCGGTCATGCCGTGGAAGTCTTCGTGCAGCGACTTGCCGGCGTCCTCCTCCAGGTGGGCGCGGGTGATGCCGATGTGCTTCTCGCCGGATGGCGTGTCGATCATCAAATGGCCGGCGCCGACGATGGGCAGCTCGAACTGGCTGATCTGGTAGCCTTTGGGCAGGTCCGGATAGAAATAGTTCTTGCGCGCGAAAATGGAGCGACGGTTGATATTCGCATCCACTGCGAGCCCGAATTTCACCGCCATGCGCGCCGCTTCAACGTTCATTACCGGCAGCACGCCGGGCAGGGCGATGTCCACGGCGCAGGCCTGGGTGTTCGGCTCGCCGCCATAGCGGATGGGGGCGCCTGAGAAGATCTTGCTGCGGGTGAGCAGCTGCACGTGCACCTCCAGGCCGATGACGGTTTCCCAGGCCATCACTCGATCCCTGCTGGCATGCGGTCATGCCAGTCGGTTTCCTGCTGGTAGCGGTAGCCGACGTTGAGCAGGCGGGACTCGTCGAAGTAGCGGCCAATGACCTGCAGTCCTACCGGCATGCCCCTGGCGTCGAAGCCGGCTGGCAGCGACAGCGCCGGCAGGCCGGCGAGATTCACGGAGATGGTATAGATGTCATTTAGATACATGGCGACGGGATCGTCCGACTTGGCTCCCAGCGCGAAGGCGGTGCTGGGGGTGGTCGGCCCCATCAGCACGTCGCACTGCTCGAAGGCGCGGTCGAAGTCGTCGGCGATCAGCCGGCGCAGCTTCTGCGCCTTGACGTAGTAGGCGTCGTAGTAGCCGGCGGACAGGGCGTAGGTGCCGATCATGATGCGGCGCTTGACCTCGGCGCCGAAGCCCTCGGAGCGGGTGCGCATGTACATGTCCATGAGGTCGTCGTAGTGCTCGGCGCGATGGCCGTAGCGCACGCCGTCGAAACGCGACAAATTGGACGAGGCCTCCGAGGGCGCCAGCACGTAGTAGCAGGGCACGCACAGCTCGCTGTTGGGCAGGTCGACGTCCACCAGCTTCGCCCCCAGTCCCTCGTAGACCTTGAGTGCCTCCCGCACCGTCTCCTGCACGGCGGCGTCCAGGCCCTCGCCGAAGTACTGGCGGGGCAGGCCGATGCGCAGGCCGGACAGCTCCTGGCCCAGGGCCGCGGTGAATTCCGGCGCTTCCTGTTCCACCGAGGTGGAGTCGCGCGGGTCGAAGCCGGCCATGACGTCGAGCAGCAGGGCGGCATCGGCCACCGAGCGGGTGATCGGTCCTCCCTGGTCCAATGAGGAGGCGAAGGCGACCATGCCGTAGCGGGACACCCGCCCGTAGCTGGGCTTGAGGCCGGTGACGCCGCAAAAGGCCGCCGGCTGGCGGATGGAGCCGCCGGTGTCGGTGCCGGTGGCCGCCGGGGCCAGACGCGCCGCCACCGCGGCCGCCGAGCCGCCGGAACTGCCGCCCGGCACCAGTTCTGGGTTCCAGGGGTTGCGCACCGGGCCGTAATAAGAGGTCTCGTTGGACGAGCCCATGGCGAACTCGTCCATGTTGGTCTTGCCCAGGATGACCGTGCCGACCGCCTTGAAGCGCTCGATGACGGTGGCGTCATAGGGGGCGGTGAAATTGCCCAGGATCCTCGAGCCGCAGGTGGTCAGCATGCCCTCGGCGCAGAAGATGTCCTTGTGGGCAACGGGAATGCCGTTCAGCGGCGGGGCATCTTGGCTGGCCCGCTGGTCGGCGGCGCGGGCCTGGGCCAGGGTCAGCTCCCGGTCCACGGTGATAAAGGCATTGAGGTTCGCGTGCCGCTCGATGCGGTCAAGATACCACTGCGCCAGTTCGACCGCGGAAAACTCGCCGCTGCGCAGGCCCTCGACCAGCTGTGTCAGACTCTTCGTGTGCACGAACGGGGATCAGTCCGGAATATGGCGGAATTATGGCGTGGATGTGCCTATTCGATGACCTTGGGCACCAGGTACAGCCCGGCCTCGACCGCCGGCGCGATGCCCTGAAAGGCCTCTCGCTGGTCCGCCTCGGTGATCTCGTCCTCGCGCAGGCGCAGGCTGCGCTCCTGCGGATGGGCCAGCGGTTCCACCCGTTCCGTGTCCGCGGCGTTCATCTGCTCGACGAGGTCCAGGATGCGCGACAACTCGTCCGCGTAGCGGTCCGCTTCCTCGTCGCCGACGTGGATGCGTGCCAGGCGGCCGATACGATAAACGGTGTCTTTTGCCAGCGCCATGCGTGAGGGGGAGTCCTTGGGCTAAACTGGCAACTTATCATATTCAACACGCAGGTTGAACACGGTAACACCCGTTGTTAGAGTACCGCGTCTTTGTCTAACCCCAGCGTATCACGACTCGCATGTTTAAAAGAATACTCGGCATGTTCTCCAACGATCTGGCCATCGATCTGGGGACTGCCAATACCCTTATCTATGTCCGTGACAAGGGCATTATCCTGAACGAGCCTTCCGTGGTCGCGATCCGCTACTCTCCCGGCGGCGGCGCCAACAAGACCGTGCTGGCGGTGGGCCAGGAGGCCAAGAAGATGCTGGGCCGCACGCCGGGCAATATTCAGGCGATCCGGCCGATGAAGGACGGTGTCATCGCGGACTTCACCATCACCGAGGTGATGCTCAAGTATTTCATCCGCAGGGTGCAGGAAAACCGCTTCCTGCGTCCCAGCCCGCGCATCATCATCTGCGTGCCCTGCGGCTCAACCCAGGTCGAACGGCGCGCCATTCGCGAGTCGGCGGCGGGGGCCGGGGCGCGCGAGGTCTACCTGATAGAGGAACCGATGGCGGTGGCCATCGGCGCCAACCTGCCGGTCGCCGAGCCCACCGGCTCGATGGTGGTGGACATCGGCGGCGGCACCACCGAGGTCGGCATCCTGTCGCTGGGCGGCATGGTCTATAGTACTTCGATGCGGGTGGCCGGTGACACCTTCGACGAGGCCATCATCAACTACGTCCGCCGTCACCATGGCATCCTGATCGGTGAAGCAAGCGCAGAGCGGGTGAAGACGGCCATCGCTTCGGCCTGGACCAAGTCGGAGAACCGCGAGATAGACATCAAGGGCCGGGACATCGCCGAGGGCATGTCGCGGGCCCTGACATTGAGCAGCAACGAGATCTACGAGGCTATCAGCGATCCGCTGGACTCCATCGTGCAGGCCATCAAGCAGGCGCTGGAGCAGACGCCGCCGGAACTGAGCGCCGACATCGGCGACAAGGGCATGGTTGTGGCGGGCGGCGGGGCCCTGATGCGGGACGTGGATCGTCGTCTGATGGAGGACACCGGGCTGCCGGTGGTAATCGCGGATGATCCTCTGACCTGCGTGGCCCGCGGCTGCGGCCGGGCACTGGAGGAGATGGACGTGCTCGGGGACGTATTTGCCCACGAGTGACGGACCACGTCGGCAAATGGGCCACGGCGCAGGTGCCGCGGTTCGGCATAGTCGGTAGTCGGCGGCGATAATGGCGACCCGGGCCGGGCGTAGCGAGACCCTCTTTCTGCGATTACTGCTGTTGGCCGGCCTTTCGGTGACAATCATGGTCGCCGATCACCGCACTGACTATCTGCAATCCCTGCGATCCATTTTGGCGGCCGCTATTGTGCCGGTACAGTGGGTGGCGGCGGTGCCCAGCAGGGTAGTCGACTCGGTCAACTCCTGGCTGGAGTCGGAAGAAGACGTGCGCGCCAGGCTTGACCGGTTGCGCAACGAGCATGTCCAGTTGAAGGCGCAGCTGCAGCGGCTGCAGGCCATGGAATCCGAGAACGCCAGCCTGCGGCGACTGCTGGCGGCGGCGGAGCAGGTCCCGGACAAGGTGTTGATGGCGGAACTGGTCGAGGTCAGCCTGGATCCCTACACCCACAAGATCCTGGTCAACCGGGGTTTCCGTGATGGCATATACGTAGGGCAGCCGGTGCTGGACCAGGAGGGGGTGATGGGGCAGGTCACCGAGATCATGCCGTTCTCCAGCGCGGTCACGCTGATCACCGACCCCAGCCACGGACTGCCGGTACAGGTGCGCCGCAATGGGTTGCGCGCGATCGCCCTCGGTACCGGCCAGTCGGACGAGTTGAAGATCTCCTACCTGACCCCGAACGCCGACATCCAGGTCGGCGACATCTTGGTGACGTCTGGCCTCGGCGGCCGCTTCCCGCGCGGATACCCGGTGGCGGAGGTGAAGGAGTTGATCAGCGACGCCAGCGAGGCCTTCCTTCGCATAGCCGCCGACCCGGTGGCGCGGCTGGATCGCACCAATCAGGTGCTGCTGGTGTGGCATGGGCTGGCCAAGCAAGCCGACCCCGCGCAGCAGCCGGATCCGGCGGCGCAGACAGAACCACCGGAGCCGGCCGCGGCCGGGCAGTGAGCATGGTCGTTCTCCTGAGCTTCCTGATCTCCTTCGTCCTGGTCATGCTGCGCCTGCCGGACTGGGCGATGCCGTATCAACCCGACTGGGTCGCGCTGGTATTGATTTACTGGGTGCTGGCGATGCCCCAACGCATGGGTCCGGGCATCGCCTGGGTCACCGGCCTGCTGGTGGACGTCATGCATGCCAACCTGCTGGGGATCCACGCCCTGGGGATGGCACTGCTGGCATACCTGACCTTTCGAGTACACTTGCGCATGCGGGTGTTTCCCTGGTGGCAGCAGGCGGTCGCGGTGTTCGTGCTGCTGATGATTTATCGCGCCAGTACCGGCTGGATCCGCGGCCTCGTCACGCCGCTGCAACTAGACTACAGTTACTGGCTGCCGTGCATCGTCGGTGCGCTCATCTGGCCGTTCCTGTTTGCCGTGCTGCGCGACGCAGGGCGTTTTGCGCGGCATCTCTGAATCGACGGCGGCCATGCTCAAACTCAAGGACTATATTCGTGAAACCAGCCTCATCCAGTCACGACTGATCGCGGCCTCGGTGGTCATGGTGGTGCTGTCGCTGTCACTGCTTCTTCGTCTCTACTACCTGCAGGTGACTCAGCACCAGCACTATGCGACCTTGTCCCAGGACAATCGTATCCGCTTAGTGCCGATTCCGCCGGTTCGTGGTCAGATATACGACCGCCACGGCACGATCCTGGCGGAAAATCTACCGGTCTATACGCTGGAGGTCACGCCCGACCGGGTCAGCGACATGGACGGCCTGCTGGACCGGGTAGGACGCCTGGTGGAACTCACCGACGCCGATCTGGAACGCTTTGCCGACATGCTGCGCACGCGGCCAAGCTTCGAGACTCAGACCCTGAAGGCGGGGCTCAGTGATGACGAGGTGGCGCGGTTTGCCGTCAATCAGCACCTGTTCGATGGCGTCGATTTGCGCGCGCGGTTGCAGCGTTACTATCCGCTGGGCGAGGACATGGTACATGTCCTGGGTTATGTCGGACGCATCAGCGAGGCCGATCTGGATACCATCGACCGCTCCGCCTATCGCGGTACGGATTACATCGGCAAACTGGGTATCGAGGCCCGCTACGAAGAGCGGCTGCTGGGTAAGGTCGGCTATGAAAAGGTCGAGACCAACGCGCACGGCAGGATTGTGCGCACCCTGGAGCGCACCAGCCCCAGGGCCGGCAGGCATGTGTACCTCAACATCGACTCCGGCCTGCAGCGGGCGGCACGGGACTACCTCGGCGAATTCGAAGGTTCCGTGGTGGCAATGGAGCCCGCCACTGGCGCCGTATTGGCCTTCGTCAGCAATCCGGTGTACGACCCCAATCCCTTCGTCAACGGCATCGATACAAAGTCTTATCGGGCGCTGCGGGAGTCCGATTCGCGCCCGTTGTTGAACCGTGCTCTGAACGGGCGTTACGCCCCCGGCTCGACCATCAAGCCAGTGTTCGGCCTGGCGGCGCTGGAACATCAGCGGCACCCGGGCCACGGCACGTTCTGCCCCGGTTTCTTTCGACTCAAGGGCAGCACCCACCGCTACCGCTGCTGGAAGCGGCAGGGTCACGGCACCGTCGCCCTGCGTGATGCCATCGTGCAGTCCTGCGACGTGTATTTCTACCAGCTCTCCCACTCGCTGGGTATCGACAACGTCAGCGAGTTCATGCTGCGTTTCGGGTTCGGCAAACCCACCGGGGTAGACCTCGATGGCGAACCGGGCGGGCTGGTGCCGTCGCGGCAGTGGAAACGGAGAGTGCGCCGGCAGCCCTGGTACCCGGGGGAAACCGTGATCACAGGAATTGGTCAGGGTTATACCCTGGCCACGCCAATTCAGATGGCTACGATAACCGCCACGCTCGCGAACCGGGGGCTGCGCATGCGCCCCCGCCTGGTGGCGGTGCTGGAGGATCCCCAAAGTCGGGAGCGCGACGTGCTGGAGCCGGAAGTGCTCGAACAGGTGCTCCTGCGCAGCGACGGGTTCTACGATCTGGTGATTTCCGCGATGCGCGACGTCGTGCATAGCCGGCGTGGCACCGCACGCGCTTCGGGACGGGGTGCGGAGTATGAATTTGCCGGCAAGACCGGTACCGCCCAGGTCATAGGCATCGCCCAGGGCGCCCGTTACGACGAAGAGAAGATCGCCAAGAAGTTTCGCGACCATTCCTTGTTCATCGCCTTCGCACCGGTCGAAAACCCGAAGATCGCGGTGGTGGTTATCGCCGAGAACGGTGGCGGCGGCAGCCGCACCGCGGCGCCCATTGCACGCAAGGTAATGGATTACTACCTGGTCGGGCCCCCGCCACCCCCACCTCCGGAGGACAACAACGATGAAGCGTGAAGAACTCTGGCACCTGGACCCGCCGCTGTTGACCGGCGTGTTGACGCTTTGTGCCCTCAGCCTGGTGATCCTTTACAGTGCCGGGGGTGAGAACTGGTCGCTGCTGCTGCGCCAGGGCATGCGCATGGTGCTGGCGGTGATGGTGATGGTGGCGCTGGCCCAGGTCACGCCGGAGACCTTGTCGCGCTGGGCGCCGTGGGTGTTCGGGATCGGCCTGGCGCTGCTGCTGCTGGTGCTGCTGGTGGGAATCGTCGGCAAGGGTGCGCAGCGCTGGCTGAACCTGGGCCTGTTCCGGTTCCAACCGGCGGAGATCATGAAACTAGGCGTACCGATGATGGTGGCCTGGGCGTTGACGCGCAACCCGCTGCCGCCGCGATTGCGGGATCTGTCACTGGCAGCGGTCGTCGTTGCGGTGCCCTCGGCACTGGTGGTACTGCAGCCCGACCTCGGCACCGCCCTGCTGATCGCCTCGTCCGGCGTGCTGGTGATTTTTCTCGCCGGGATCCGCTGGCGCTGGCTGGGGCTGTTGGCACTGGGAGCAGCCGCGGCGGCCCCCTTGATGTGGTTCTACGTACTGCGCGATTATCAGCGCAGTCGCATCATCACGCTGTTCGATCCCTGGTCGGACCCGCTGGGCGCCGGCTACCACACCATCCAGTCCATCATCGCGGTGGGCTCCGGGGGTGTCAACGGCAAGGGCTGGCTGAACGGCAGCCAGTCACAGCTCGAGTTCATACCGGAGCGGGGTACGGACTTCATCTTCGCGGTCTATGCCGAGGAGTTTGGTTTGATCGGCGCCAGCATCATACTAGGGCTTTACCTGTTCGTGGTGGGGAGAGGTCTGTACATCTCTTTTTACGCCCAGGATACCTTCTCGCGCCTGGTGGCGGGCAGCCTGTCGCTGACGTTTTTCTTCTATCTATTTGTGAACATGGGCATGGTATCCGGTATCCTGCCGGTGGTCGGCGTGCCGCTCCCATTGATCAGCTACGGGGGAACGTCGATGGTCACCTTGCTGGCCGGATTCGGCATACTCATGAGCATCCAAACCCATCGCAAACTGATGCCGCAATGATATGATGAGAATTTTGATCAGCCTTTTGGCATTCACGCTGACGGCGGCATGGCGCCCGGCACTGGCACTGGAGGTCGCCAAGCACGAGGACATCGTGCGGCTTATCGACGAGCTGGTCAGCGAGCAACGGTTCTCCGAGCAGGAACTGCGTGACATCTTTGCCCGGGTGCGGTTGCGTCCCAACGTGGTCAAGGTGATGTCCAAGCCGTCCGAGCGGCTGCCGTGGCACCGTTACCGTAAGTTGTTCATCACGCCGGTGCAGATCGACGACGGCGTCGACTTCTGGCGCGCCCACGATCAGACCCTGCAGCGGGCCGAGCAGGACTTTGGCGTGCCCGCGGAGGTCATTGTCGCCATCATCGGTGTCGAGACGCGTTATGGGCGCAACCGCGGCAGCTACCCCGTCATCGATTCATTGACCACGTTGACCCTGCAGTATCCGCGCCGCAGCAACTTCTTCCGCAGCGAGCTGCGACACTTCCTGGTGCTGACCCGGGACGAGGGACTGGACCCGCTGGGCATTACCGGGTCCTATGCTGGCGCCATCGGTATTCCCCAGTTCATGCCTAGCAGCTACCGGGACTACGCGGTCGATTTCAGCGGCAACGGGCGGCGGGACCTGGTCAACGAGACCGAGGACGCCATCGGCAGCGTGGCCAACTACCTGAAGCGTTATCGCTGGCAGGCTAACGCCCCGATCGTCGCCGACGCGCGTACGACGGCGACCGTCGCCGCGCCGCTGATACACAAGAAGCTGCGTCCGAACACTACGGTGGCGGCGCTGCGCAAGGCCGGGGTGAAGACCGCAGACGATGTCGACGGCAGCCTGCAGGCCGCACTGGTGCAGCTGGACGGCGCGGAATCGCCCATCTGGCGCGTGGCGTTCGCGAACTTCTACGCCATCACGCGGTATAACCCAAGTGTGAACTACGCAATGGCGGTGTATGAACTCAGCGTGGCGGTGGCGCGTCGCAGGGCGGCGGATTGAGTCATGGCGCGTATGCCGGTCACAACACCGGTGAGCGCGCAGCGGCTGCTGCTGAGCCTGGTGCTGGCAGTGTTGCTGGCGGCATGCGGGTCCCGTGGCGGCTATTACCAGGACGATGGACCGCCGCGCCGGCCGCAAGTGGACCCGGACACCGTGCCCGACGCCGTGCCGCGTCGCGAACCCCACAGCCGTACCGGCAACAGGCCCTATCAAGCGCTGGGCAAGACCTACTATCCCATGTCCGTTGCCGACGGCTACCGGGAGCGCGGTGTGGCGTCGTGGTACGGGCGTAAGTTCCACGGCAAGCGGACCTCCAGTGGCGAGACCTACAACATGTACGCCATGACCGCCGCTCACCGCACGCTGCCGCTGCCGTCGTATGTGCGCGTGCAGAACCTTCGCAATGGCCGCGAGGTGATAGTGAAGGTGAATGATCGCGGTCCGTTTCTGCACAACCGCGTGATTGATCTGTCCTACGTGGCCGCCCACAAGCTAGGCATCGTCGCTACCGGCACCGGCCTGGTAGAAGTGAACGTGGTACCGCCGGGTGGACCGACGTCGATATCGCGCGCGACCACCGTGGCGGCGTCGCCCCGGGGCGACGATCCGCTGCTGTATGTGCAGTTCGGCGCCTTCGCCCTGCGCGATAATGCCGAGTCCATGCGGCGTAGGCTGCGCGGGCTTTACACCCAGCCGGTGCGGGTGACCACCGACCGTGACCGACTCTATCGAGTGCGCCTGGGCCCAATGTCGTCGGTCGAGGCTGCCGACGACGCCATCGGCCGCGCACAGCATTATGGTTATGATCCGCTGATGATTATCGAATGAAATACGAAGCACACGTTCCGCCGATGTTTATCACCGTGATCCGCTTACTGACCATCTTCCTGTTGCTGCTTTCGCCGTTCCAGCACGCGCACGCCGGCGCCATGCCCGACCCAGTCAAGTCCTCGCTGCCTCCGCCTGCGTTGACCGCAAAGTCCTGGCTGTTGCTCGACTACAACACAGGCTGGGTGCTGGGCGAGAAGGAGGGCGATATGCGCATCGAGCCCGCCAGCCTGAGTAAGCTGATGACCGCGTACGTAGTGTTCAGGCAGATCAGCAAGGGCGCGCTGAAACTGGATGATCAGGTCCATATCAGCAAGAAGGCCTGGCGCACCGAGGGGTCGCGCATGTTTGTCGAAGTCAACACCCAGGTGCCGGTGAAGGAACTGATGCAGGGTCTGATCATTCAATCCGGCAACGATGCAGCCGTGGCGCTGGCAGAGCACGTCGCCGGTACCGAGGAGGCATTTGCCGCGCTGATGAACGAACACGCGCGCAGGCTGGGTCTCCGGGAGACCCAGTTCCGCAACGCTGCCGGCCTGCCCGACCCGGAGCATTACAGTTCGGCGCGCGATGTATCGCTGATCGCGGCGGCGATCATCCGCGAGTTCCCCGAGTTCTATAAGTGGTACTCGGTCCGTGAATACACCTACAACGACATCACCCAGCAGAACCGCAACATCCTGCTGTGGCGCGATCAGAGCGTGGACGGCGTGAAGACCGGTTATACGAGCGCGGCGGGTTATTGCCTGGTCGGTTCGGCCAGCAAGGACGGCATGCGCTTGATCGCCACCGTTACCGGCACCGACAGCAAAAAGCAGCGGGCAAAGGAAGTGCATGCCCTGCTGAAGTACGGTTTTGCCAGCTATGAGACCAAGAAGCTCTTCGATGCCGGTGCCGCGACCGCGCAGGTCAAGGTGTTCAAGGGCGAGACCGCCGACGTGCCGCTGGGTGTCACGGAACCACTGTTCGTCACCGTGCCCCGCGGTAAGGCAGCCGGGCTGCAGGCCGATCTGAACGTACCCGAGTCCTTCATCGCGCCGGTGGACAGCGGTCAGGCGCTGGGTACGGTAAAGGTCTCACTGGCGGGCGAGGAACTGATGCAGCGTCCGCTGGTGGCGCTGGCGGCGGTGCCGGAAGGCAGCTGGTGGCAACGGGCCATCGATACGGTGTTATTATGGTTTGAATAGGTGATCGGCGTGTCGCAAATGTTCCAGCATGTCCAGCGTGTGTACTTAAACGGGGAGTTCACGGCCCCGGCGGAAGCCACGGTATCGGCCTTCGATCGCGGCTTCATTTTCGGCGACGGCATCTACGAGGTGATACCGGCATACGGCGGCAGGCCTTTCAGGTGGCACGAGCACCTGCAGCGACTGAACAGGAACCTGGCCGTGATGGGTATCCCGCGGCCCCTCGATACCGCCTGCTGGGAGGAAGTGGCCGCTGCGCTGCTTGATGTCCCGGGTCCAGCGGACCTCTACCTGTATCTGCAGGTGACGCGAGGCGTGGCGCCGCGCGACCACCTGTTCCCGGCGCGGACCGAACCCACAGTGTTTGCTTATTCCAACCTGCTGTCGCCAGTTCCCGCCGATCAGCTCGAGCAGGGTGTCGCCGTCATTACCCTGCCCGAGATCCGCTGGCAGCGCTGCGATTTGAAGACCACTTCCCTGATCGCCAACGTGTGGCTGCGGCAGCAGGCAGACGATGCCGGGGCCGCGGAGGCCATCCTTGTGCGCGATGGCGAAGTCACCGAGGGTTCAGCGACCAACGTATTTGCCGTCATGGACGGCGAGGTCATCACCCCGCCGCTCAGTAACGCTCTGCTGCCAGGCATTACGCGCAACCTGGTGGTGGAGCTGATGCAAAGATTCGGTGTCAGCCACCGCGAACAGGCGTTGAGCAGGGAACAACTTCTGAGCGCCCGCGAATGCTGGATCACCAGCTCCACCAAGGAAGTGTTGCCGGTAACCAGGATCGACGGTGAACCGGTCGGGGAGGGTAGGCCGGGCCCATTGTTCCGGCGCGTTTACGACCTGTTTCAGCGCTACAAACAGGAGTGCCGGGCGGGCAAGACCGCATGAACGGATCACGCGGGATGGATGGCGGTAATGGTAAGGGCAATGGCGGCGCGGGCGCGGATCACGATCCCTTTGACCTGCTGGAGTTCCCGTGCCGCTTCGAAATCAAGGCGATGGGACGCCATAGCAGTCGTTTCGACGCACTGGTCCACAACATCGTGTCCCGCCATATCGCCGGCGACGATCTACTGCACAGTCAGCGCCGCCCCAGCCGGCATGGCAAATACGTGTCGGTTACCTGCATCATCCGCGCCTCCAGCAAGGGACAGATCCGGGCCATATACGCCGAGCTGGCCGAATGCCCAGACGTGCTGATGACCCTCTAGGCGGTTTGCCGACGCAGGCGCGCCGGGGGCCGGCCATCAGGGTTCGGGATCTGGGTCTGGTGGAGTACGAACCCACCTGGCAGGCGATGAAGGCGTTCACCGCCCGGCGCCACGCCGACACCGACGACGAAATCTGGCTGCTGCAGCATCCTCCGGTGTACACCCAGGGCCTGAGCTGTGACAGCCGGCCGCCCGCCGATTCTCGGATCCCGGTGGTTGCCACTGATCGCGGCGGTCAAATCACCTATCACGGACCGGGCCAGGTCGTAGCCTACGCGCTGATCGACATCAAGCGGCGTAGGCGCGGCCCGAAGTGGCTGGTCGAGCTGCTCGAGCAGGCGGTGATCGAGCTGCTCGCCAAGCATGGCATTGACGCCGGCCGGCGCCCGAGTGCCCCCGGCGTCTATGTGGCCGGGCGTAAGATCGCGGCGCTGGGTCTGCGGGTGCGTAAAGGGGCCGCCTACCACGGTGTCAGCCTCAACGTGGACATGGATCTGGCGCCGTTCCGCGTTATCGATCCCTGCGGATACCCGGGCCTGGAGGTCACCCAGGTCAAGGACCTGGTCGCCGGTGTACCGGTGGCGGCGGCCCAGCAGGCCTTGGCCGACAGGATCCTGGATCTGCTGAGCCGGGACGAAGGCTAGCCCGCTGATGGCACCAAGGCGGCGAAAAGAGAAACGAAGAATCTGTTTGCATGTGGAAATTCGCGCAATGTCCGGTATAACAGTTCGTATCCGGGTATAAGCGGGCTGGCGCGTCGCTGGTCGTGCGGGTCAGGTCGCCCGTGGAATGCGCCGGTATTGCTGAGGGCTCAGGTTGCGGCTGAAACGGCCCGGATCGGTCGCCGCCGTCCCCGCCCTGCTTCTCGTTTCGGGCCGGCACTTCCCGCTAGCGGCCGACAGTTTTCCAGGACCCTGGCGAGCCTTACCGGCTAGCGGCCGTGCAGCCGGGCCGCCTCCCAGCCGAGCAGGACACGTTTGCGGGTGACGCCGGCGTGGTAGCCGCCGAAGGCGCCGGTGTTGCGGATCACCCGGTGGCAGGGGATCAGGTAATGGATCGGATTGCGCGCCACGGCACCCGCCACCGCGCGACTGGCCCCGGCGCGACCGAGGCGCGCCGCGAGGTCACTGTAGGACAGCACGCCGCCGCCGGGGATCTTCAACAGGGCCTGCCAGACCTGGATCTGAAAATTGGTGCCCTTGACGTTCAAACACAGCGGCTTGTCCGCTTGCCAGGGTCGCGCAAAGATCCGCTCAACCAGTTCTCCGCTGCGCCGGTCATGCTTGCGGAGCTGTGCCCGGGGCCAGTCCTTACGCAGCTCGGCGAGCGCCGCGCTGCGGTCGCTGCCGACGAAGCGCAGGCAGCACAAACCGCGATCGGTGGCGGCCGCCAAGCACTCGCCGAAGGGCGTGGCATGGAAACCGTAGTCTATCGCCAAACCGACGCCCCCGCGCCCGTACTGGTTCGGGCTGACGCCCTCGCAGCTGACATACAGGTCATGGATGCGGCTGACGCTGGACAGGCCGGCGGCCGCACTGGCGGCGAGGACGGATTCACGGTTGCGCAACAGGTCCTTGGTGTAGTCCAGGGTCAGGTATTGCAGAAATCGCTTGGGGCTGACCCCGGCCCAGCGGCTGAACACTCGCTGCAGGTGGGCCTGGCTCAGGTGCACATGGCGGGCCACGGACTGCAGGTCCGGTTGTTCCGGCAGCTGGTCATCGAGATATTCAATCGCCGCCGCGATGCGGCGGTAGTCGCGTGACAGCTCGCGCAGGGTGGTGTTCATGGGTGCTGATTCTGGAATTTACTCGGCCGCGCGGCAATCCGTTTCTTGCGCTATGTCGCCGTCGCCAGACGCCGTTGCAGAGTCTCCAGCCGTGCCGGCGTTCCCACGTCGTACCAGGCGCCGGTGAAATGCAGCCCGTGCACCTCGCGGTTGGCGATGGCGCGGCGCAGGATCGGCGCCAGCGGAAATCTACCGGGCGCCAGGTCCGCGAACAGCGCCCGGCGGTACAGCCCGACACCACTGAAGGTCAACGGGGTGCCCTGATCGGCGGCGAGGTCGAGGACCAGACCGTGATGCAGACGAAAATCGCCGCCGGGGTGGTGGGGAGGGTTGCTCACCAGCACCAGCCAGGCCTGCCCCGCAAACTCCCCGGGCAGCGTCCGGAAATCGAAATCGGTCCAGATATCGCCATTGACCACCAGGAACGGGTCGCTGCCCAGCAGCCGCAGCGCATTGACGATCCCACCGCCGGTCTCCAGGGCACCGGGGGGCTCCGGCGAGTAGCGGATGCTGGTGCCGAACCTGCGGCCAGTGCCGAGGTGCGCGATGATCTGCTCGCCGAGATGTGCATGGTTCACCACCAAACGCTTGATCCCGGCGCGGGTCAGCGCCTGCACATGACGTTCGATCAGGCTCTGGCCGCCGGCAGCGAGCAGCGGCTTCGGTGTGCGGTCGGTCAACGGCCGCATTCGCTCGCCGCGGCCGGCGGCAAGAATCAAGGCATCCATCAACCGGCGCCCCGCAGTCGAAGCAGCAGTTCGTAAAAGGGCCGCAGGTCGTCGTAGCGCCTGCAAACCCGCTGCACATAGTTGAACACCAGCGGCAGGTCATCGAGATAGGCGGATTTACCGTCCCGGTAGTAGAGCCGGGAGAAGATCCCCAGCACTTTGACATGCCGCTGCACTCCCATGCGGTCGAACCACCGGTGGAAAACGTCTTCGTCCGCTTCCAGGGGCAGGCCGGACTGCCTTGCCAGCTGGAAATAGCCGTTCACCCACCCATCGACCCGTTGTTGCGGCCATTCGATGTAGCAGTCGCGCAACAGCGACGCCAGATCGTAGGTAACGGGGCCGGTCACCGCATCCTGAAAATCGAGGATGCCGGGGTTATTGCGCTCGGTAACCATCAGGTTGCGGGAGTGGTAGTCCCGGTGCACCCACACGCGCGGTTGAGACAGCGCTGAGGCGCACAGCAGGTCGAACGTATGGTCAATGACGGCATGTTCGGCCGCACTCAGTGTGTGACCCAGGCGGCGCGGGACGTACCACTCGCGAAACAGCTCCAGTTCCGCCCGCAGGCGCACTTCGTCATAGGGCGGGAAGAATTCGGGGTCGGTGAAAGTCCCGGCCTGCAGCACCACCAGCGCCCCGAGTGCATCGCCATACAGGCGATCAACGGTGTCGGGAGTGAGTCGTGACAAATAGGTGGTGTCGCCCAGGTCGCTCAGCAACAGGAATCCATTGCCGATATCCTGCTCCAATATCTCTGGAACATTCAGTCCTAACTGTAGGAATTTGCTCGCAGTTCTGATGAACGGAGCGGTGTCTTCATGGGTCGGCGGGGCATCCATGACGATGAAACTGTCGGTACCGCCGGTGCGCACGCGGAAGTAACGTCGAAAGCTGGCATCTGCCGACGCCGGTGTGATACCGAGGTCGGTTCGACCCAGCACCTTGGCAGCCCATACCGTTAATGCCTGCAGCCTTTTATCCAAAAGTCGAGTACCTCTATAATCGCGGCTGTCTGCGAACACGACCATATATCAATCAAAACAATGGGACGCTCTTCAATTCAGGCTTCCCGGCTTGCGGGGGGCCTAACAGTCGGCTCGTCGGCAAGATCCACCACTAAGGGGCGGTAGATTCTATGCGATTTTTTTGTCCGAGTAGAAAATCTCAACGTTTCTGCATGATGCGCGCGATCAGCAAGGGCCTGGCGGTCGGGGGTGTCTGCGCGCTGCCGTGGTTCGCGAGCGAGGCACGAGCGGCCGAGGCCTGTGTGCCGGACATCCTGATGCGGCCGCCGGCTGCCGAGGTTCCGCCCGGGGCGGAGGGCCTGCCCATTGAGCTGGAAGGCGACGAGGTCGAATCGGTGGGCAAGGACATCGTCACCATGCGCGGCAATGCGATGCTCAAGCGCGGGCGCGAGACCCTGACCGGTGACGAGATCAGCTATTACCGTGAGACCGATGAGGTGGAGGCCAGCGGCCAGATTCAGCTGCAGTCGGGGTTCGGTGACAAGATCACCGCGGACTATATCCGCTTTCAGGTGGAGACCCATATCGGCGAGGCGGAGAACGTGCAGTACCGACTGGCCAAGCGCGATCGCAAACCCAAGGATCCGGAGCAGGCTTATCTGCAGGCCCGTGGCGCAGCGGAGACGATGTACATGGAGGGTCACGATGTCGCCCGCTTCGAAAATGTCACTTATACCACCTGCAACGAGGGCAACGACGACGTCATCGTCTCCGCCAAGGAACTGACCCTAGACCAGGGCACCGGTGAAGGGGTCGCCAAGAACGTGAAGGTGAAGTTCAAGAATGTGCCCATCTTTTACTTCCCGCGCATCAGCTTTCCCATCAGTGACGAGCGTAAGACCGGTTTCCTGTTCCCCATCTTCGGCGTACAGGAGAATTCAGGATTCGTGCTTGCGATCCCCTGGTACTGGAATATCGCGCCCAATTACGACGCTACCATCATCCCGCGCGTGTATACCGACCGCGGCGTGCAGCTCGGAAGTGAATTCCGTTACCTTACGGAAGGGTCGGAGGGTTATGTCTACGGCGAGTATCTGCCCAAGGACAGCAAGTTCGATGACGACGATCGTGCCGCCTTCACCTACAAGCACCAGCAGCAGTTCACGCCGCGCTTGAGCGGCAACGTTGACGTGCAGTGGGTATCGGATGAACAGTACTTCGATGATTTCAGTAATGACATCCAGATATCCAGCTCCTCTTTCCTGCCGCAGAGGGCGGAGCTGCTCTACCTGGACAATATCTGGCGCGTGCAGGGGCGGGTGTTCGCCTACCAGAGCGTGGACGACAACGTCAGCTCATTCAGCGAACCCTATGATCGGTTGCCGCAGCTGCGGGCACGCGCCCGCGTGCCGTGGCGACCGTACGGCCTGCGCATGCAGGTGGACGGGGAATTGGTGAATTTCGCCCACGACGAGCGTATCGAAGGATGGCGTGCCGATCTCACGCCGGAGATCTACCGCGAGTTCGATACGGTATGGGGGTTTTTCACCCCCAGGGCGGCATTGCGGTATACCGGCTACAACCTGGACAATGTCGATGCGGGTGACGACGACAGCCCGTCCCGCGCATTGCCGGTGCTGAGCGTGGATACGGGCCTGTTCTTCGAGCGTCGTTCCAGCTGGCTGGGCAACCCGTTTACCCACACCCTGGAACCGCGGCTGTTCTATGTCTACATTCCCGAGAAAGACCAGGACGACCTGCCGGTGTTCGACACCAACGAAATCAATCTCAACAACTTTTCCAACGCCTTTCGTGAGAATCGCTTCTTCGGCGCCGACCGGGTCGGCGACGCCAACCAGGTCACCGTCGGCCTGACCAGCCGCATGATCGACTCGCAAAATGGTGTGGAATGGATGCGTGGCAGCATCGGCCAGATCTTCTTCTTCGAGGACCGCGAGGTCACCCTGCCGCCTGGTCGGATCCGTACCGAGGACACCTCGGATTTTCTGGCCGAGGTGCAGGCCAGGTTGACGGCGCACTGGACCACCTCAGGTTATCTTCAGTACAACGTGGAGGACAACAATGTCAGGGTGGGCAGGGTCAACCTGGACTACCGCATTGACCCGCGCCGCTTCGTTGACTTGGAATACCGGTTCACGCGCGATAGCATCGAGCAGGTCGGGCTGCGCGCCCAGTGGCCGATAGGCCCGCGCTGGCAGTTGCTGGTTGAAGAGCTCTACTCGATCCAGGACTCGGAGAACCTGTTCACGGAACTGGGGGTCGAATATGACGGCTGTTGCTGGAAGGTGCGCGCATTCGGGCAGCGCCGGGTATTGTCTGACGAGAGCGTTCGCTATGCATTCATCATGGAACTTGAATTGACGGGATTGGCGCGGGTTCGCGCCGGGATCTAGCCCGCGCTTCCGCCCCACCCGAAGGCGCCCCACGGGATGGTCGGCCGGGCGCGGCCGGCAGCCATCGTGGTGCCGCGGATCTGGCTTTGCAGAATTTGGTATCTATGAACACCTTGTTGCGTTACTGGAAAGAGTGGACGGTGATCGCTGTCCTGCTGCTGGCGGGGGCGAACGGCCGCGCCGAGACCATCGACGGCATCCTGGCCATCGTCAACGACGACGTCATCACGGATTCGGAGTTTCAGGATCGTTACCGGAACATTCTTCGGGACCTCGCGGCGCGCAATGCGGACCTGCCGCCCGCCGACATACTGCGGCGCCAGGTACTCGAACGCATGATCACGGAGAAGATTCAGCTGCAGGTGGCACAACGGCTGGGAATCCGCGTAGGCGAGGACACAGTGGACGACGCGGTACGCTCGCTGGCGCGTAATAACCGCATGGACCTGCCCCAGTTCCGCGCCGCGCTGGAGCGCGACGGTGTCGACATGGCCAACCTGCGCAATAATATCCGTAATCAGATAACGATCCGCCGGTTGGTGGAGCGGGAAGTGGCGAGCAGGGTGACCATCAGCGACGAAGAGATCGAGACCTTTCTGGCCGGCCCCACGACCCGCACCGCGGCACGCGAATACGACATCTCACATGTCCTCGTCCGTATCCCCGAGCTGGCGTCGACCGACGCGCTCAACAGCGCGCGGGCCCGGGCGGATCAAGCCTACTCGCGGATATCCGAGGGCATGGCTTTCGAACAGGCCGCGGTGAGATACTCGCAGGCCGATGACGCGTTGGAGGGTGGCAGACTCGGCTGGCGCAAGCCGGGCCAGTTGCCGACCCTGTTCCTGGATGCGTTGAACGAACTGGAACCCGGGCAGGTCAGCGAGGTGCTGCGCAGCCCCAACGGGTTCCATATCCTCAGGCTCAACGAGCTGCGTGGTGGCGGCGCGAAATCGATCACCCAGACCCACGCGCGACACATTTTGATCAAGACCGACGAGTTTATTACGCCCGCGGAGGCCACGCGGCGGCTGAGTGAAATCCGTGAACGCATTATCAATGGCGAGGATTTCGGCGCCCTGGCGCGCGTCCACTCCGATGACACGGTATCTGGCATACGCGGCGGCGACCTGGACTGGGTGTCGCCGGGCGAGGTGGTGCGTCCGTTCGAGCAGGCCATGGACCGCCTGCAGCCCGGCGAAATCAGTGAACCTGTACGGTCGCCGTTCGGTGTGCACATCATCCAGGTGCTGGAACGACGAGAACAGACCGTGGCGGAAGATATCGACCGCAGCAACGCCCGCGACCAGCTGCGGGCGCGCAAGACCGATGAGCGCTACGAGCAGTGGCTGCGCAGATTGCGTGACGAGTCCTACGTCGAGGTGCTGCCCGCCGACCGAACTGCCGGCAGGCCGTCGTGAGCTGAAACAAAGAGGGCGCCCGCAGGCGCCCTCCGTGTTGGATGATCCGGTTATACCGACATCACTTGTTTGCCGCGGTGGTGAACTCGGGATAGGCCTCCATGCCGCACTCGGCCACGTCCACGCCCTGGAATTCGTCCTCCTCACTGACGCGGATGCCGACTATGGCCTTTAGGATCGCCCACACGATGAGGCTGGAGACGAACACGAATACCAGTATCGTTACCAGTCCAATGAGCTGGGCGCTGAAGCTGGCATCGCCGTTGGTCAGCGGCACGGCCATGAGGCCCCACATGCCGACCGTGCCGTGGGCGGAGATTGCGCCCACCGGGTCGTCGATCTTGAGCCGGTCGAGCGCCAACACCGAGAACACGACCAACACGCCGCCCGCGGCGCCGATCAGGGTGGCGGCCAACGGCGAGGGTGCCAGCGGTTCCGCGGTGATTGCAACCAGGCCCGCGATGGCACCGTTCAAGGTCATGGTAAGGTCGGCCTTGCCCAAGAACAGACGCGCGGTGATCAACGCCGCGGCCACGCCGCCTGCCGCGGCCGCGTTGGTGTTGACGAAAACCGCCGCCACCGCATTGGCCTCTCCCACGTTGGACACGATGAGCTCCGAGCCGCCGTTGAACCCGAACCAGCCCAGCCAGAGGATGAAGGTCCCCAGGGTGGCCAGCGGCATGTTCGCGCCGGGGATGGCGTTGATTCTGCCGTCCTTGCTGTATTTACCCTTGCGTGCGCCGAGCAACAGCACCCCGGCCAGCGCTGCGGAGGCGCCGGTCAGGTGCACCACGCCGGAGCCGGCAAAGTCATTGAAGCCGAGTTCATCAAGGAAACCGCCGCCCCATTTCCAGAAGCCCTGGATTGGATAGATGAAGCCGGTCAGCACGACGCAGAAGGCCAGGAACGGCCATAGCTTCATGCGTTCCGCCACGGCGCCGGAGACGATCGACATGGCGGTGGCGACGAACACGACCTGGAAGAAAAAGTCGGCGCGGACGGAGTAATACGAGCCGTCATACCAGGCCCCGGGATCGGTCTGCAGTACTTCCGCTGGGTTGTTGTCCGCCCCCAGCAAGAAACTCATCCCCGGCCAATACGCGCTTACCGCCTCGCCGGGATACATGATGTTGTACCCGACCAGCATGTACATGATGCACGCGATGGCATACAAAGATATATTTTTGGTGAGGATCTCGGTTGTGTTCTTGGATCGCACCAGGCCCGCCTCCAGCATGGCAAAGCCCGCCGCCATCCACATCACCAGTGCTCCCGAGACCAGGAAATAAAATGTGTCTAAGGCATAGCGAAGATTAAGGATGTCTTCCACTTGTTTTTCCTCCGAATGTCGGATCCCGAATTACAGGGCTTCGGTGCCGGTTTCCCCGGTACGGATCCGGATGACTTGGTCAAGGTTAAGCACGAATATCTTGCCGTCGCCGATCTTGTCGGTCCGCGCGGCACTCGTAATGGACTCGAGGACGCGATCCAACAGGACGGAGTCGACGGCCACTTCCAGCTTGATCTTGGGCAAAAAATCCACAGCATATTCGGCGCCGCGGTAGAGCTCGGTGTGGCCCTTCTGGCGACCGAACCCCTTAACTTCAGTGACGGTCATGCCTTGAACGCCGATCTCCGACAGTGCATCGCGCACGTCGTCGAGCTTGAACGGTTTGATGATTGCCGTAACGAGCTTCATGTGAGTAATCCTCATTTAAAGGGTGCGCCCGTTCACCCCAGTCGGTGAACGGGCAGTCATCCGATTACAGTGATTTCGAGAGCGAGAACACGACGCGGTCCTTGGCTACGTCGCCGAAAAGAGCCTCGCCGTCGCTGTTGGTATCGTAATAGGTCAGGTCCCAGGTGAGGCCGAAGTAGTCGACCGACGCACCCAGGCTCCAGCCGGTATACTTGTCATCGAAGTCATCCGACTCGAAGCGACCGACGGTAGCGGCGAGATTTACCGGGCCTACCGGGTAGTCGATGCCACCTTCCACCCAGATGTAATTGTCGGTGTCACCCGCAATGCCGAGGCCATTGTCGACGCTGTAATAGAGCTTGGCGCTGAGGAACCGCCAGTTTGCGCCACCGTAGATTTCCGTGATGCTGTCGTTGGCCTGGTCGTCGAAGTACTTGTAGTAGATGATGCCCAGATCAATGCCCCAGCCATTGTCCCATTCCCTGGCGTAGCCGCCGTACAGGTCGATCTCGATGGTGGCGTCGTCTCCGAAATCGACGTTGGATGCCCAGGTGCCGACGTATAAGCCCATGCCGGAATCCACGTCAAAACCGCCCTGGATGGCCGGTTCTTCATTGGTCTGGGATATGTATCGAAAGACGTAATCCGAGGCCAGGGTGACGTTACCGGACACGGATGCCTGCGCCAGTGCTGTGGTCGTGGTGGCGACCATGCCGCACATCGCCAAAACCTGACCCACCTTGCGTGTTGAAATCTTCATTTGTCGTATCTCCGAGTTGTATTGGCTCAAATGTCAGTCGAGTCGTTATAAGTCGCTGCTGACAGCGCCTTAAGCAGAAACCGTGCCAACTCAATTTGTTGTAGAAATAACAACAAGTTGTTACCTGTTGTGGCGATGGCACGACAGCTCCGTGCACCGTGCGGGAGCGCGTCCGGTGGCGCTCGCACCGTTATCGTGCGGTGGCGGCGCGGGCCCGCCATCGCTACAATCGAGCCATGTCGGCGAAGCAAAAAGACGTCTTTGATCAGCTTGCCGCGGCCCTGCGTAGTGCGTTGCCGAACGGGTTGACGGACGAGGTGAGCATGAACCTGCATGCCGCCCTGCGCAGCGTCTGTGAACGCCTCGAACTGGTGACGCGGGAGGAACTGGAGGTCCAGGAGGCCGTGCTGCAGCGGACGCGGGCCAAGGTCGAGCAGCTGGAGGAACAGCTTTCCGCGCTGGAACGGGAAATCAGGCCGAAAGCCTGAACCAAGGAGGGATGGATCAATGAAACCAGGGATCGGTTCAAGTGTCGCTCGCCATCGTCCATAGCCGCGCCCAGCTGGGCATCACCGCTCCGCCGGTGGCGGTCGAAGTGCACCTGGGCAACGGCCTGCCCGGCCTTTCCATGGTCGGGCTTCCCGAGACTGCGGTGAGAGAGAGCAAGGATCGTGTGCGCAGCGCCCTGCTGACGTCGCGGTTCGAATTCCCCTCGCGCCGGATCACCGTCAACCTGGCCCCCGCGGACCTGCCCAAATATGGCGGACGCTTCGACCTGCCCATTGCGGTCGGCATACTCGCGGCCTCCGGTCAGCTCCCCGCCACCATGCTGGACCGATTCGAGTTCTACGGTGAGCTGGCCCTGAACGGGAGACTGCGCGGCGTCCGCGGCATCCTGCCCTCGGCTCAGGCCGCGATGCGTGACGGCCGTGCGGTTATCCTCGCGGCGGAAGACGCCGACGAGGCCGCGTTGCTGATCGACGCGGAGGTCTACGCCGCTGAGCGCCTGCTGGCGGTGACCGCGCATCTGAATGGGCAGCAGCGGCTGGCGCGGGCCGCGCGCACGTCACCGGACGCCACGCCCGCCGACCGGTTGGACCTCGCCGACGTGCGCGGACAGCAGACGGCCAAACGGGGGCTTGAAATCGCAGCCGCCGGCGGACACAGCGTGCTCCTGATCGGACCACCGGGTACCGGGAAGACCATGCTGGCATCGCGACTGGCCGGCATACTACCGCCGCTTACCGATGAGGAGGCGCTGGAAACCGCTGCGGTGCATTCCGTCTATGATGGCTGGGCAGCGTCCCGTGGCTGGCGCGAACGGCCGTTTCGGGCCCCCCATCACGGTGCCTCCATGGCGGCGGTGGTGGGCGGCGGCAGCCACCCGCGGCCGGGGGAGATCTCACTGGCGCATCACGGCGTCCTGTTCCTGGACGAACTGCCTGAGTTCGACCGCCGAGTGCTGGAGTCGCTGCGAGAGCCCGTCGAATCGGGGCATATCCACATCTCGCGGGCGGCGCAGCGGATCAGCTTTCCGGCGCGCTTCCAGTTGGTCGCGGCAATGAACCCCTGTCCCTGCGGTTATCTCGGCGACCCTGCCGGACGCTGCCGCTGCAGTGGCGAGCAGGTACAGAGGTATCGAACGAGGGTCTCCGGGCCGTTGCTCGACCGAATCGACATGCATATTCAAGTACCGCCGGTGCCGCATCAGCTGCTGCGCGATACGGGCGGCGAAGAAGAGACCAGCGAGCAGGTTCAGGCGCGGGTGGCCGCGGCGCGCGGGCGCCAGTACCGCCGCCAGGGGGCGTTGAACCGGGAGCTGCGTGGGGGCTCACTGTCCGATGTCTGTGGGCTTGACGCAGACGGCCAGTCGCTGCTGGACCAGGCCATGGGCAGGCTGGGGCTTTCTGCGCGTTCCTATCACCGCATACTGCGCATCGCCAGGACCATCGCCGATCTGGAAGCAAGACCGACCATCGCGTCGGGCCATATTGCCGAGGCGGTAGGCTTGCGCTGCCTGGACCGGAGGATGCCGAATTCCTGATGCCGAACGACTGAACGGGCAAGCGCCTGTGACGGCCGGTGGAATCGGGCCGAGGCCGCCGTCGGCACGCTGGTTGCGACCGACGTGGGCATCAATACGGCGTGGTTCGTTCGGCTCACGGTGGCGACTTGGCGGCGCGACGGCAAACAGCCCGACGCCGCGGAGAACTGACCTGCGGCAGCCGGCGCCCCAGGCCGCCGCAGCTATCCGCCGTGGCCACGGGCCCGATGCGGAGACCCGCCCCGCCTCACTGGGCCAGTGCGGTCAGGGAGCCGGACACCGTGACCGGCACATTCAGGTTCTGTCCTGTACAGTTACCGGAACCAGACAGGTTGGCGTTGACGACGCTGTCGGTCACGGTTCCGGTTACGGTCGCTACGCCGGCGCAGCTGATCCCGTCCTGGGATTCCGACACCGGTACGGGTACGCTGAAAGAGTCGCCGTTGATGGTGGCGCTTACGCTCTCGCCACCCACGATGACGGTCAGTGTGGGGCCCTGCCGTATAAGGGTCACCGCTGCAGTTTCGCTGATGGGCAGAAGTCCCGGAGCCGTGAGTGTTATCGTGCCGGTACCGGTGTAAGTGACGCTGGGGGCCGGGGCGCTGGTCCCGCTGCTGCCTGGCGCCGTGCTTTCGGCGGCGGTACCGCCGCCGCCACTGGTGTCATTGCCACCGCCGCATGCGGCGAGAATCAAGACCAATGCCATGGCAAGAATCTGTTTCAATGCCTCGTCTCCGTGTTCCGTTAAACCATGAGGTGAGTGTGTCGTTACGGCGACCAAGGATCAATGCCGCGCGCCGCGACGGCATACGCACGTCGTTGTTTGCGCGACGAACTATACGGCCTCGGCCGGCAGGGTGAAACTCGTGTGTTTGCCGACGGCGATTACACCGTGGTAGGTTCTTCGCGTATGCATGATTCGATCTCGCGACTGGCGGCGGGCCGTTTCATGGTTACCCGGACCGATCGTTTGGGTGACATGATCCTCACCGGTCCGCTGTTCGATGGCATCAAACAGTCGTTCCCGCGATCCCATTTGACGGTGCTGGCGTCGGCAGTGAATGCCGCTGTTGCGGGCATGCATCCCGCCGTCGATGAAGTGATCGTGGACGGTGTCGAGGCCCGCGATTCGGGCTGGCGCGGCACCCTGGCGTTGGCCCGGGTCCTGCGCCGTCACCGGCCCGATGTCATCATGTTCGCCAACGCCAAGCACCGTCTCGCCGTGGCCGCGTTGCTGGCCCGCATACCTATTCGTATCGGCAGTGCTCGCCGCCTCTACTCGATTCTGTACACGCAGCGGATGCCCGCTTCCGCTGAGCCGGATGTCGTGCACGAGACCGACTTGACACTGAGCATGCTGGGGGCGCTTGGCGTGGACTGTAAGCCTGGTGCCGCCGGTCGATTACAGGTGCCCGAGGCGGATCGCGGGTTCGTGGACACCTTGCTTGCCGGGCTGGCGGCGCCAGGCAACAAGGGACTTGCGGTGGTACACCCCAGCAACAGTGGCAATGCGCTGAATGCCTCGACAAGCTGGTATGCGCGGCTGGTTGACGAACTCGCGGAGGCTGGCTACACGGTCGTGTTGACGGGAACGGAGGCCGATCGCGAGCATGCCGCGGCGGTCGTCGAGTCTGCACACTATGTGCCGTTGGATCTGTCGGGACGGCTGTCGGTCGGCCAGTTGGCGGCACTGCACACGCGCAGTTCACTGTGCGTCGGAAGTTCTACCGGGCCCACTCATCTCGCGGCCGCGGTCGGCGCGCCCACCGTCGGCTTGTACGCCCCGTTGTCAAAGCAGCAAAAGTGGCTGCCCCGCGGTGCAGCCGTCGCTGTGCTGCAGCCAGAGGTGGGCATGACCTGTCCGTCATGCCTGGGACCCCGCTGCCGTCACTACAACTGCATGGAGCTGATCCCGACTCGGGACGTAGTGGCCGCAGGAACAGCCCTCACCGAAAAAATGGGGTCAGATCCCACTCAATCATGTCAAAAAGTGTGATCTGACCCCATTTTTCGGTAGACCCCATTTTTCAGGTAGCCAGTTCGATGAAGTCTGTTTCGGTGACAATCCCCACCAGCTTACCGTTGTCCGTCACCGGCAGGCAGCCGATCTTGTGTTCCAGCAACAGGCGCGCGGCGTCGCTGACCGGCGTCTCGGGCGAGGTGCTGATGACCTCGTCGGTCATCGCCTCCTTGACAGGCAGTGATTCGAATAACTTGTCCGCAAGTCTGGAACCGTAGCCGAGCGCCCGCAACAGGGCACCGCGAAACAGGTCGCGTTGGGTGACGATGCCGCAGAGCTTACCGTCTTCGTCGAGCACCGGGATGTGGCGAATGCGCTCCTGCTGCAGCAGGTCTTCCGCCATCGACAACCGATCGTTGCGGCCGAGGGCGAGTACCGGCTGTTTCATAATGTCTCTGACCATTCTTGTCGCTGGTTCTATCATGTCGCAGTCTCGATCGACGATATGTTGGCGCTCCGTGAACCGAGCGTCTATATGCCCCGCTCCTGGCCACGATGATCAGCGTCCTTTTAACATATTCTGGTCTCGCGTAGTTTCCGAATGTCAAATATCGGCTGCCGAGATGTTGTCACCGCCGGCCCTTGGCTGGACGACGACAGTATACCCGTTGCATTGTTGAGGCGGGCTGTTCCGTCTTTACCCGTGATGAGATGATGTTGTTGGCGTGTTACCCGGTCCGTTGATCCCGGGGCCGGGCCAAGCCGGGGGCAGGGCGTGGATCCGGGTCGGGGCACCCAGCGCCGGAAACGCGAGGGGTCCGTGAGGCATGCGATCTCTGTTAAGCTTGTGATAGACGTGATTTAAGCAAACGAGGGAATGAGAACGCTAAAAACGATCCTCGTCGGCTCCGTGCTCATACTGGTGTCGGCCTGCTCGGTGAAAAGGTACGCAGTGGATACCATCGGTGACCTGTTGGCATCGGGTGATTCGGTATACGAGAGCGATGATGACATCGTATTAATCGGTGAAGCACTGCCGTTCAGTCTCAAGCTCGTGGAGAGCCTGCTGAACGAGTCTCCCCACCATGTCGGCCTGCTGCTTTCCGCAGCGCGTGGCTACGTCCTGTATGCTTATGCCTATGTTCATCACGAGGCCGATGTCGTCGCCCTGGACGATATCGATCGGGCACGGGAGTTGCGGGCGCGGGCGGGCAAGCTCTATTTGCGGGCGCATGGATATGCCGTGAGGGCCATGGAGGAGGCATATCCCGGGCTGGCCCCGGCCATCGAGGAACAACCTCAGCGTGCGGTGGCCATGGTTGCCGGTAACAACGCGCGAAATCACGTGCCACTGCTTTACTGGACAGCCGCCAGCCTGGGGCTGGCCATCGCGGTTTCCAAGCAGGATGCGTCAATGCTGGCGCGCCTGCCTGAAGTGGAGGCGTTGCTGGAGCGTGCCCTGGTGCTCGACGAGTCCTGGGATGAGGGGGCGTTGCACGAGTTCATGGTGACATGGTCGGCGGCGCAGTTACGCCGAAGTAACGTGGAACGGATCCGGCACCACTACGAGCGGGCGCTCGCGCTGTCGTCGGGGCGCCGGGCCAGCCTGTTCGTGGGTTACGCCGAGGCCGTGCCCTTGCCCGGCCAGGACCGGGCTGGCTTCCGCGAACTGCTGGAAAAGGCACTGGCAGTCGATCTGGACGCAGACCCGGGGCATCGATTGATGAACGTCATTGCACAGCGACGTGCAAGCTGGTTACTTGGCCGCATCGACGAGCTGTTTCTGTAGCACACTTGATCATGGGGACTACAATGCACGGTTTCGTTAGTTTTCCATTACTGCTGCGACTGCTCGTGGCATTGTTGCTGACTGCTTCGGTCGGCACCGCCGAGACCCGGGAGAGCATCGTGATCAAGACAGGGACCATCGCGCCCGAGGGCTCGGTCTGGCACGACGCGCTGCTGGAGATCCGCCAGCGGTGGGCGCAGATTTCTCAAGGCCGGGTTGAGTTGAGGATCTATGCCGGCGGCGTGCTCGGCGATGAAACCGAGATGATTCGCAAGGTACAGCGCCAGGGCCTGGACGCCATTGCCATCTCGGGATCAGGCCTGCCGCGGGTCGATGAGAGCGTAAGCTGCCTCAACATACCCATGCTGTTCGAGACCTATGACGAACTCGATTACGTCCGTGACCGGATAGCGTCGAGGCTGGAGCGGCGCATCGAGCAGCGCGGCTTCAGGGTGTTGACCTGGGGAGAGGCGGGATGGCTCTACTTCTTTACCAAGCGCCCGGTGCGGACGCCCGCTGATCTGCGGCAGCTCAGGTTATGGATCAGTCCCGGTTTTCCCGAGCACGAAAGGATCTTCAAGGGTTTCGGATTCCAGGTGGTGCCGCTGCCTGCCACCGACATGCTGACTTCGCTGCAGACCGGACTGATCGAGGCGGTCGATGTCCCACCCCTGTTTGCCCTCATCGATAGGTCGTACCAGATCGCCAATCATATGACCGACTTGCGATGGGCGCCGCTCAACGCCGCCATGGTGATCAGCAACCGGAGCTGGGAGCGCATCCCGGAGCAGATTCGGGACCCGTTGCTGGCCGTAGTCAGAGAGATCGGCGGGAAGCTGCGGCAGACCATACGCAGCGCCGAGTCGGACGCCATCAGGGAAATGATTTCCCGCGGCCTCAACGTGGTGCAACTGGACGGCGCGGACCTCAATGCATGGCGTAGCGAGGTCAACGCCGCATATGACCGCTTGCCGTGCCGGCAATCCCAGCCTGAACTCCTGCAGGAGGTACTGCGGCTTCACGAGGAGTATTCCCGAGGTCCCGGTGCCTCTATTCGTTGATGTGGGGCCCGCCGCCCGCTCAGCGGTCCGATCAGTACCCGTCCCGACGGCATGACCACCGCCGGCAATAGCCCCTGGCATCGTGCGGAGGACTGGCTCGCCGTCGCCTTGCTGGCGGTCATGTCGGTGACTCCGCTGCTGGAGGTATTTGGTCGTGAGCTGATTGGGCGCAGCATAGCCGGCTCCATTCCGGTGGTACAGCATCTCACGCTGACCATCACCTTCGTCGGCGCAGTGCTGGCGGCGCGGACCGAGCGTAATCTCGCGCTGTCTACGGCCAGTTTCCTCAAACAGCCGTGGCGCCAGGGGGTACGGATCAGCACCGCTTACCTGGCGGTAGCGGTCATCGCTTGTCTGTTCATGGCCAGTGTGCAGTTGGTGCAGGTGGACTATCAGTGGAGTGAAGTGGTCGCCTGGGGCATCCCGGTTTGGGTTTTCAGCAGCGTCATGCCTGTCGCCTTCGCCATCATCACCGCGCGGCTCATCTATCACGCGTCTCCCGCCTGGAGCGGGCGCATGATCGCCGCTTGCGGCATCGCGGTGCCGGTGCTGCTGGGACTGGTACCTGATCTGCAGCACAGCGGCCTGCTGCTGCCGTTGGGGATACTGGTTCTGATCGGTACCGCGTTGGGCATGCCCATTTTCGCCGGCATCGCCGGCGCCGCGCTGCTGCTATTCGTTTACGAAGGCACACCGATCTCGGCGGTTCCGGGTGAGGCGTACCGCATGAGTACCTCGCCCATGCTGCCTGCGATACCGCTGTTTACCCTGGCTGGATATATACTGGCGGAAGGCGGTTCCAGCAAACGCCTGCTGGGATTTTTCAGCGCGTTGGTGGGGTGGATGCCGGGCGGGGTCGCCGTGGTGACCACGCTCATCCTGGCGTTTTTCACCCCGCTAACCGGCGCCTCCGGCATTACCATCCTCGCCATGGGCGGCCTGCTGCTGCCGATGCTGCTGAAGGCCAACTACCGAGAAGGCAACGCGGTGGGACTGGTGACCGTCTCCGGATCCATCGGCGTGCTGTTCCCCCCCAGTCTGCCGGTCATCCTCTACGCCTATTATGCCGAGCTGACTCTGGACCGGCTGTTCGTGGCCGGCCTCCTGCCCGGCATTCTGCTGGTGACCGTGGTGGCCGCGTGGGGCGCCTGGCGGGGCTGGTTCGAGGGGGCAACGCGCACGCCTTTCCAGGCCCGCGAGCTGCTGCTGAAGATCCGTGAAGCAAAGTGGGAACTGGCGCTGCCGGTGGTCATCCTGCTTGGTATCTTCGGCGGTTTCGCCACTCTCGTGGAGGCGGCGGCGCTGACGGTGATGTACGCCATGGTAGTGGAATGCCTGGTGCACCGCGAACTCAGCATAGTGCGCGATATGCCGCGCATTGCCGCGGAAAGCGTCACCATGGTCGGTGGCTTCATGATCATACTGGGCGTGGCGCTCGGTTTTACCAACTACCTGATCATCGCCGAAATACCCATGCAGGCGCTTGACTGGGTCCGCTCAATGATCGATTCGCCCCTCTGGTTCCTGCTGGCGTTGAATGTATTTCTCATCGTCGTGGGCGCGCTGATGGATATCTATTCGGCAATCATCGTCATCGTCCCGCTGATTGTCCCCATGGCCGCCGCCTATGACATCGATCCGGTGCATCTGGGGATCATATTTCTCGCCAACATGCAGTTGGGCTACCTGATGCCCCCAATGGGAGAGAACCTGTTCCTGTCCGCATATCGCTTCGAGCAGCCGCTGACCCGAATTTACCGCTACACGTTACCTTACATCGTCATCCTGCTGATCACGGTGCTCGTGATCACCTACTGGCCGCCTTTGACATTGGCGCTCCCGAACTGGCTCGCTCTGTAGAGCCGCCGCGCGGCGCGAATAAGCACCCCGCGGGCTCCTGAGGACGGGCGCGCAGGGGGCCGCTCGACGGTGCACCGCCGCGGCCCCGGCCCCGGTGATCCAGGTCACTCAATGACTTGGGCCATGAGCGTGAGAAATACTCGTCTTTTTCGAAAAATTGTCTAGATTTAACCAATGGAAGGTAATTCGTCGGAATGACCCGGTCGCCGCGGATACACTTGTTAACGATCCCGTCACATCAACGCAGAGTCATCGCGCGCCTCGGGGTGTGGCGGAGCGAGCAGGTGACTGATACAGCATGTTCAAGCTGACACGCTATTTTTCCATTGCCAGCCTGATTGGCATGACCATAGTGGTCGCGTCCCTGTCCTGGTTTTATCACCACCTGTCCTATCGCACCATCGTCAAACACGGTGCCGGTGAGAACCAGGTGTTGACCACCATTTTCGCCAATTCGGTATGGGACACCGTCCATCCGTATCTGCAGAAGGCATCCAGCATGACGCGCGATGAGCTGCTCAGCCTCGCGCAGACCGAGGCGCTTCTCGAACAGCTGACGCAGAAGATTCGGGGCACGCCGGTGGTGAAGGTGAAGATCTACAACAGGGACGGGGTGACGGTGTTCTCCACTGACCCTGCCCAGATCGGTGAAGATGACTCCGACAATCCGGGCGTGAAGGGTGCACTGGCCGGCCAGATCATCGACGAGATCGCCTATCGCAACGAAATCGATTCCTTTCACGGAACGTTGTCGCACCGAAACCTGATCTCCTCCTATACGCCAATCCGCTCCGCCTCAACCGGGGAGGTCGAGGCGGTGTTCGAGATATACTCCGACATCACCGAGTTGTTGACCGACTTGCGACTGTCCACCTGGCAGATCCTCGCCGCGGCGATGGCAAGCCTGACGGTTTTGTACATATTGCTCTACCTGATCGTACGCCGCGCTGACCGCATCATCAGGCATCACGATAGTGAGCGGGAGGCCAGCGAGGCCAGGATGCGGTACCAGGCCTATCACGATCCGCTCACCGACCTGCCCAACAGGACCAGCTTCACTGAACGCCTGGCAGAAATTGTCAAGGCGACCGACCGGGGAGGACGGCTCTTCGCCGTCATGTTCATTGACCTGGACCGGTTCAAGCTGATCAATGACGGCCTCGGCCACGATGCCGGTGATCACCTGTTGCGCGTGGTGGCACAACGCATCAGCAGCTGTGTACGAGAGGCTGACCAGGTGTTCCGCATGGGCGGCGATGAGTTTACCGTGGTGCTGAACACGCTTGAGCGCCCGGAAAGCGCGGCCTTCGTCGCCCGCAGGATCATAGAAGCCTTGTCCGAGCCGATCAGGGTGTATGACCACGAGTTGATCGTGGGCGCCAGTATCGGGATTACCATATCGCCGACCGACAGCAACGTGCCCGAACGGTTGGTGAAGAATGCGGATACTGCCATGTACACCGCAAAGGAAAACGGCGGTCGGCGCTATGAATTCTTTACCAAGAAAATGAACATCATCGCCAACGAGCGGCTGGAGATGGAAAGTGCGCTGCAAAAGGCGGTGCGGGAAGGCGAGTTCGAGCTTTTTTACCAGCCCCGCATCGATACTGCCACGGGCACCACCGTCGCCATGGAGGCATTGCTTCGCTGGCACCATCCCCGCGATGGTCTGGTGGAGCCGGCCAGGTTTATCTCGCTGTTGGAGGAAACCGGTTTGATCATACCGGTCGGCGAATGGGTATTACGGGAGGCCTGCCGACAGTTGAAGGTGTGGCACGGTGACGGAATGAACCGTCTTCGCATATCCGTCAATATTTCATCGCGCCAGTTCAGCGCCGGAACACTGGTAGACGACGTTGCCGCCGTGCTGGCCGATACCGGTTTGCCGCCGCAGTCACTGGAACTGGAGGTCACCGAGACGCTGCTGGTGGACAATGCGGAAGTCGCGCTGGAAACGCTTACCCGGTTGAAGGAGATTGGCGTCTGTCTTTCCATCGACGACTTTGGTTCGGGTTACTCATCGCTCAACTACCTGAAGCAGTTTCCAGTGGACTACCTGAAGATAGACCGTCACTTCGTCGTTGACTCGGAGTATGACGAGAAAGGGGCGGCCATCGCCACAGCCATCACCATGCTTGCCGAAAGCCTACGTATCAAGGTGGTCGCGGAGGGGGTGGAGAACCAGCGCCAGTTCGACTTCATGACCGCCCACTACTGCGACGAAATGCAGGGGTTTCTATTCTCGAGACCGCGACCCGCCAGGGAAATCAAGGCTTGGCTGACTTCCCAGGCGTCCGCCAAGGTTCTGGTGTTGAAGTGACCGCCGGCTAGCGCGAGGTTGTCGTCACTGCCGCTCCAACGCGGTCTTCCCGACTACGTTTGCCACAAACTGAAATTCACCCAAGTGGGTGATGTATCCGCCTTGCTGTTTCTCTACACTTCACATTGTCACGGACGACCCTCGAACCAGGGATGGTTCACCTGCATCGTCAAGGTCAAGGAAGACGTCCGTACCGCCGGAGGCGGGGAAAACCAGGGATGGTTTTTCCCCGCGTTCGCCGTGTCGGTTCCGCCGGCCCTCGGTTTGGCCATCGGCGCCTTCCGCGGTGACCGCGACACGGTCGGGCGCACACGCATGCCGCGCTCCGGCTGGGCCGCAGACCGCCACGCCATGTTTCCCCGGAGCAGCCAATAACCCTGCTTGATCTGTGTCAATGACCCCGACGCAGTGATATGTTTTCATTATCCGGTATAGTCGCCCCATGAAGGGTATACGTGGCGACAGCCGTGGTAGTGTTTGCTCCACCGACCGTGCGTGGTCAGTTCCCGGATTCATGGCCGACGATAATCGAGCCCACAGCAGTTTTGATACAGCATCTACGGAGAACCGTGCGCAGCAGCTGGTGATCAGGTGCCACGCGACCGGCCCGGGCAGACGCTCGGTCGCCGGGTCACCCAGGAGGTAGATCACATGTTCCAGGTTCGGATCCACGGGCGCGGTGGACAGGGGGTCGTCTCGGCGGCCGAGATGCTGTCCGTGGCGGCCTTCGAGGAAGGAAAATTTGCCCAGGCGATGCCCAGTTTCGGCTCCGAACGCATGGGTGCGCCCGTGGTTTCCTTCTGTCGCATCGACGACAAGGAGATCCGGCTACGTGAACCGGTGCTGCACCCTGACGCGCTCATCATCCAGGACCCCACGCTGTTCCACGCTATTGATGTCTTCGCGGGCTTGTCTTCGTCAGGCTACATCCTCATAAACACCCGCCGCAGCGTGGAGGAACTGGGAATCGCCGAGGTCGCGGATCGGCTGCCGGCGGGACATGTCCGCACCGTAGCCGCGACCGAACTTGCCATGATGTATGTCAAGAGGCCGGTCCCCAATGCCGCGCTGCTCGGTGCGCTGGCGGCGATCAGCGATGTCATCGCGCTGGAATCCGTGGCCAAGGCCATCACCGATAAGTTCCCCGGCGCCGTTGCCGAAGCCAATATCAAGGCGGCCACCGCGGCCCACGAGAGTGCCCGCAGCCAGTGAGGGAGGTTTAGATCTTATGCTGAAACAAGTCGAGGGCTCCCAGGCGGTGGCCGAGGCTATTGCCATGTGCCGCCCCGAGGTGATATGCGCATACCCGATAACGCCTCAGACCCACATCGTGGAAGACCTGGGCGCGAAGGTGAAAAGCGGTGCGCTCGCACCGTGCGAGTTCATCAACGTCGAGTCCGAGTTTGCCGCCCTGAGCGTGGCCATCGGATCATCCGCGGCCGGCGCCCGCAGCTACACCGCGACCGCCAGCCAGGGGCTGTTGTTCATGGCGGAGGCGGTCTACAACGCATCTGGGCTCGGACTGCCTATCGTCATGACCGTGGGAAATCGCGCCATTGGTGCCCCCATCAACATCTGGAACGACCAGAGCGACTCGATGTCCATGCGCGATGCCGGTTGGATACAGTTGTATGCCGAATCCAACCAGGAAGCCGTGGACCTGCACATCCAGGCCTTTCGCATCGCCGAGTTGCTCAGCGTGCCGGTGATGGTATGCATGGACGGCTTCATCCTCACCCATGCCTACGAGCGTGTGGAGATACCGTCCCAGGAACAGGTCGACGCCTTCCTGCCGGCATTCGAACCACGCCAGGTCCTGGACCCGGCGAACCCCAAGACCATCGGTGCCATGGTTGGTCCCGAGGCGTTCACCGAGGTCCGCTACCTGGCCCACCACAAGCAGATGCAGGCCTTGGACCTGATCCCGAACGTGGCGGAGGAGTTCCGGCAGATTTTTGGCCGCGACGCCGGCGGCCTGGTGTCCGGATACCGTCACCAGGATGCCGAAACCATCGTGGTGACACTCGGCTCGGTGATCGGCACCATGCAGGAGGTGATCGACGAACTGCGGCAAGCCGGTCACAGCATAGGCGCAGTGGCACTGCGCTCGTTCCGGCCGTTTCCGCTGGAAGCACTGCGCCAGCTGATCGCGCCGGCGAAACGGGTGGTGGTATTCGAGAAATGCCTGGCGGTGGGGCTGGGCGGTGTGGTGGCCAGCAATGTGCGCATGGCGTCCCATGGATTGTCCGTACCGGTATACTCGGTGATCGGCGGTCTCGGAGGTCGGCCGATCACCAGGGCTTCGCTGACAAAGTTGTTTACCGAGGCCATGCAGGACTCGTTGGAGGGCCTGCATTTCCTCGACCTCAATCAAGAGGTCGTCAACCGGCAGATCGAACGTGAGGAGGGGTCCCGGCGTTCCGGGTCGGTGGCCGAGAACATCCTGCGCGATATCGGCTTGGTGGCGACTGCGAAGGTGAGCTAGGAGGGCAACAGCGTGAGCTATCAGCAAGTCAAGTTCTACCAGACCGGTACCCTGACCGTCGGCAACCGGCTGCTCGATGAGCAACAGCGCACGGTACAGGCCACGTTGGACCGGTCCAATTCACTGGATTCCGGACACCGCGCCTGCCAGGGATGCGGTGAGGCGCTGGGTGCCCGCTACGCCATCGACGCCGCTATGCGGGCCGCGGACAACCAACTGGTCGCCACCAACGCGACCGGGTGTCTGGAGGTGTTTACCACGCCGTACCCGGAATCGGCCTGGCGCATACCCTGGATACACTCCCTGTTCGGCAACGCGGCGGCGGTGGCCACCGGGGTCGCGGCGGCACTCAAGGTGAAGGGCAGGGAGGGGATCCGAGTGATCGCCCAGGGCGGCGACGGCGGCACCACCGACATCGGTTTCGGTTGCCTGTCGGGTATGTTCGAGCGCAACGACGACGTGCTCTATATCTGCTATGACAACCAGGCCTATATGAACACCGGTGTGCAGCGCTCCAGCGCCACGCCGGGCGCGGCGCGAACGGCCACCACGCAGCCGCTGGGGCCGCAGCCGGGGGCGGAGTTCGGCAAGGGCAAGAACGTGCCCCTGATTGCGATGGCGCACATGATCCCCTACGTGGCCACCGCCAGCGTGCATGATCTGCACGACCTGGAGGCGAAAGTCACCCGGGCCATGTTGCTGCATGGCGCCCGCTACATACAGGTCTTCGTTCCCTGTCCGCTGGGTTGGGGCGCGCGGCCGGCGGATACCATGAAGATTGCCAGGCTGGCGGTGGAGTCCGGCCTCTATCCGCTGTTCGAGGCCGAGCATGGTGAGATCGTCAACGTGACCCGCCTGCGGCACCGCGCCGACGTGGAGGAATACCTGACACTGCAGCGACGGTTCGCCCACGTCTTCAAGCACCCGGAACAGTTGCAGCACATCCGGGCCATCGCGGACCAGAACATCAGGAAGTTCGGACTGCTCGATGCGCAGGAGGGCGTTGCACGATGAAGACGCCATTTGCCATCACGCTCGATGTGGGCAGCAGCCTGCTGAACAAGACCGGATCCTGGCGCACCGAGCGACCTGTCTATGTAGACCGCCTGCCGCCGTGCAACAATGCCTGCCCCGCCGGCGAAAACATCCAGCAATGGCTGTTCCACGCCGAAGAGGGCGACTACGAACAGGCCTGGCGGGAGATCATGCGCAACAATCCCATGCCCGCGATCATGGGGCGGGCCTGTTACCATCCATGCGAGTCCTCCTGTAACCGCGCCCAGCTAGATCAGGCAGTGAATATCCATGCGGTGGAACGTTTTCTTGGCGACCAGGCGCTGCGCCACGGATGGCAGGTGGAAGTCAGCGCCCAGTCCAGCGGTAAGCGGGTACTGGTTATCGGCGCCGGTCCGAGCGGATTGTCGGCGGCCTATCATCTCGCCCTGGCCGGACACGACGTCGTTATCCACGAGGCCGGCCCCCTGCCCGGCGGCATGATGCGTTTCGGCATACCGAAATACCGCCTGCCCCGGGACGTCGTGGATGGAGAGATACAGCGCATCGTCGACCTGGGAGTCACGCTGAGATTGAACACCAAGGTGGAGGACATACCCGCGACCATGCAGGACGAGGGATACGACGCCTGCTTCGTTGCCATTGGCGCGCATGTGGCCAAGCGGGTTGATATCCCCACGCCGGATGCCAGCCGCATACTGGACGCGGTGAGCGTGCTCCGGGACATGGAAACCGAGTCGGAACCGCCCATGCTGGGGCGGCGGGTGGTGGTTTACGGCGGCGGCAACACCGCGGTGGATGTCGCCCGCACCGCCAAGCGGCTGGGCGCCGCGGAGGCCGTAATCGTTTACCGCCGCACCCGCGATCAGATGCCCGCCCACGACTTCGAGATGGATGATGCGATGGAAGAAGGCGTGGTGGTCAACTGGCTGCGGACCATCACCTCAATGGACGACACAGGATTCACCATCGAGAAGATGGAACTGGACGAGGACGGCTGGCCGCAGCCAACCGGCGAGTTCGAGACCATCGAGGCGGATACCCTGGTGATGGCGCTGGGACAGAACGTGGATACGAGCATCCTGGAAAACCTGCCGGGAGCCAGTGTCAAAAAAGACGGTGTGGTGGAAGTTGGATCGGACATGATGACCGGCCATCCCGGAATATTCGCCGGCGGCGACATGGTCCCGTCGGAGCGCACCGTTACGGTGGCTGCCGGCCACGGCAAGAAGGCGGCCCGCCACATCGACGCTTACCTGCGCGGCGGCAAATATACGCCGGCGCCAAAGCACGAGCTTGCGGACCACGGCCTGCTCAACACCTGGTATTACACCGATGCCGAACAAACCGTGCAGCCGTTGCTGGACGACATTCGTCGTCAGACGACCTTCGAAGAGGTGACGGGGGGGCTCGACGAGTCCAATGCGCTATACGAGGCCCGTCGCTGTCTGTCATGCGGAAACTGCTTCGAATGCGACAATTGCTACGGCGTTTGTCCCGACAACTCCATCACCAAGCTTGGACCCGGCAAACGGTTCGAATTCAAATACGACTACTGCAAGGGGTGCGGTCTGTGCGCTGCCGAGTGTCCCTGCGGCGCCATCAAGATGGTGCCGGAGGAGATCTGACGAGGGTAAACAAGCGCGGACCTTCGGGTGCTGCGTGGGCGTCACGGTCCCGGCCGTGCCGGTATGTGGCGCGGGCTGCGCGCCGGGAGCCCCCGAGCAACCGCTGCAGCTGACTACTGGGAATTCTGCAGTATATGGTCTACCGCCGCTTTCACGGCGTCATCGCTGAGAGCGGCGTTGCCGCCCTTGGCGGGCATGTAGCCGGCCTTGCCCTGAAAGCCCTTGAGGGCGTGTTCGTAGAGCGTATCTTTACCCTGGCCGATGCGTTCCTGCCAAGCGCCCGGGTCGCCCATCTTCGGCGCGCCGGCGACCCCCGCGGCGTGACAGGCTGCGCAGTTGGCGCTATATACGGATTCACCGGTAGGCGCTTCTGCACCGGCTGCTGCCGGGGGTGCAGCCGTAGCGGCGGCGACCTCCACCGGCTGGCCGACCTTTATGGTGCCGATCGGCTCGATGCGACTCGCCAGCGCGGCGGCGCGCTGCTTCATCTGAACCTCGGACTCCGCGCTGCTCATTGATCCGCCCATAATGTACGCGAGAATGATTAGCACGATGGTGAGCGCCACCAGCCCGCCTATCATGGTCGCGAAGATCTTTCCGAACTGGGCATCGGTCAACTCGTTTTCTTCGCTCATTGGCAGTACCTAGATTGATTTCTGCGATTCGGCCCGGCCCGGCACGGATACCGTCTTGCGTGACCCCGTGACCGGAACTGACAAAGCAGCGGAGTATACCCTAAAATAAGCGCCCCTCTTCAAGCGCCCATAGCTCAGTTGGATAGAGCGTTGGCCTCCGGAGCCAAAGGTCAGAGGTTCGAATCCTCTTGGGCGCGCCAGTTTTTTCAAAGACTTACGTATTAGTGTTCGGCGTTGACGATGCGGCCGCTCGTGTCTGCGGGCGATCGCAGTCGGAGCACCACGCGGATCTCCCGGCGGCCGGCCGCATGCGGGCAATGTCCCGGGGTCAATCCCGAACAGGCCTCGTGCCGTCGCCATTGATAGAGGGTTCAGCGCAAGCCGGTTGGGACGTCGGTGTTCGCTTACGCAACATGTCATAGATGAACCAAGCCCCCAGGGCGGCCATCAGGTGTTTCAGCGCGTGGCCACCCAGCCACCCCCGTGTCAAAGCGAATACCGCGTGGTCGGAGAATTCCAATGCCTTGGACAGCAGGTAACAGATCAGCGCGTAGGGGAGGTAGCGCCGGTGTGTGAATCCGTTGTTAAAAAACAGTATCAGAAACGGGATCACGAGCATCGGGATGCCCTGAACCCAGATGTACAAACGGAGGTCTCCCCCCTGTTGCCAAAGGAAAACGCTGAACATGCCCAGGCCTACGGCCGGCAGCAGCAGGAATCTCTCCAGCCTCGGCGTCACGAATTCACTGAGCACGGCCACAAAGACTCCCGTGAACCCGAGCGTCATGGGTAGTCGATCCAAGACCAATGTCTGGTCACTGGGCTCCCAGTGATAGTACATCGAGCCGAGGCACGTCAGGCCGACCCCGATGAAAAACACGCACCACGACAGGCGGGGTGGTCGGTGCGATGTCTTCAGGGCATGACCCAGACCAGCGCCGCCTACGAACAGAAATGGAAGGTTCGACAAGACGTTCTGCCAGTTCGGTATACCCAACAGGCTGCGTTGATCCGCAAACTGATGATAGAAGGGGTCCTGCGCGATGGGGTCCAGCCAGAACACCGCCACAAAAGACCCGGCTGTTATGATAAGCAACAGCCGGTGGCGCCAATCGGTTGTGCCTTCTCTACCCACGACGAGCGCGGTTGCGCACACCCGGCCAACCGGGGCATCGCCTGCTTGGTCGGCGCTGGTAAGTGAGAATGAGAATCATTTGTCACCGACCCCTTTTTGTTTACGGGATGCCAGGTGTGCGCCGACGAGGCTGGCAACCAGTATGGCGATGTAAAGCTGACCCACGATGGCCTCCATGAAGGCGAGGAAGCGGACCAGCGGCAAGGCCGGACTGATGTCGCCGTAACCCAGCGTGGTGAGGGTGACGAAGCTGAAGTAGGTCAGGTCCGGAAAATGGTCTTGCCACTCGCCGTGTCCGAGGCCGCTGAAGGAGTCCGGTAACAGGGCCGCCACCAACAGGTACAGCATCGTCCAGATCATGCCGAACAACAGGAAGATGCAGATGGCGCCCATCAGTTTATTGCCGTCAACCGGACCGCTGAACAGCACCTGACGCATCGCTATCCAGGCCGTCAGGACGAAAAAGAGCAGCATGATAACTATATGTAGGTACTGCAGGGCGGCCCAATCCAGCACCAGTTTGGCCATGACGATCAAGAATATCGACGTGGCCAGCCCCAGTCCGGTACGGAACCAAATCGGCCTGGACGTGATACTCCACACGCCTACGATCAGCGTCAACACCGTGAGTACGTCGAGAAGCAGTTGGCCGGCACCGCTTAGAAAATGCTCCGTCAGCGACCCTGTCAGCATCAACATAACCAGGGCCAAGACCAGGAAAGCGAAGTTGTTCTCTTCGTGGATGCGTTTACTCATGGTCGATCAAAACGGACGCGGGTGACGTTTTCGTTCATACGAGTCCTTGGTGATGACATTGATCAAGGCAGATCAATGAACTCTACGTCCACGAATGAGTCTTGCCTGTGTGAGCGCGGTTGCGACCCGTAGCTTTGAGAACACGGAGCGTGAATGGACAGCCTGCATGTTGATTCAGCATCGACAGGTAAGCTGTTCGCGATGCCTGACGGCCCACCTCGAACAGACAGTGCACGATGCTTGTCGCCAGTGATGGAACCACGGCCGCAGGCGGGGGGATCGTTGCAAACGTTCTCAGCTCCAAGCGGCGGTGAGCTCGCCACCGGATTGCTGGTAATAAGGCGCCCAGGCGATACCGAAAAGCTCGATCCGGATATCGCTGCTCTGGGCGCGAATCGCAATGGTTTCAAGCTCCTCAGACTGCGCATCCATGGCTGACTCGATGTTCGCTACTTCCTCGTCAAACTCCTCGCTGAGTTCCTCGAGCTGCTGCTTCACCGAGGTAACGATCTCCCGTGCGCGACCCACGTCACCGGCCTGCTTGCCGATGCGTCCGGCACGCCGTGCCGCGGTGCCCACCTGCCGGGTGGAGGTGGCCGTCACGCGCTTGCGGCCGAGGAACGCACCCAGCACCGCGGTGCCCAGCGCAATGGCGGTATCCACCTTGCTTTGGGTTGCCTGCTCCTGCTCGGTCGCGAGCCGCTGTTCCGCCCGCAGCAGTCGTTGCTCAAGGCGCGACACCTTGGTTTCGTACTTACGGCGCAGTTTGCCGATCTGCATGTCCCGTTTTTCATGGGCGAGCAACTGCAGGCGGGCGCGGAACTCACCCTCAGATTCGCCGACCTCGGAAACTGCCTTGAAAGTCGGGCTCTTGAATAGTTCAAGCGTCCGATGGTTGCGGATCCAGCGCGCAAAGTCCTTGCTCCATCGGGCGTAACTCCTGGGATCTGCGGCCGCAGCCGCCGGCTCTGCGTAAGCGGCTTCCTCATGAGCTTCCTTTTCGACGTCCTCGGCGCGTACAGGGACGATCTCCGCGTGCTGCCAGTCCACCGGCACCGGTGCATCCCCTATCTCGGTCAGCGCCGTCAATACCCGCTGTGCATGAACGTCGAACTTCGCGCTGTTGTAGACCACTGACGCTGCCCCGAGGAGATAAGGGTGGTAGATCAGAGTGGCGCCGGCGGGCTGCGGGCGGGTCAACGGAAGATAGTATGCCGGTGTCTCCGGCGGCAGCATCGGCCGCTGCACGGTGCTGCTTGAGGCCGGTTGTTTCGGCAGCGGAGGCGGTACCTCATCTGCGGCGGCCGTGGTTCGCGAGCTGGAAACCAGGGTCTTGATCTGATCGCGCGTGAACGGCCCGGCCAGGTAGGACAGCACCCAGCGGGTGCTGAACACCACCGGCCGGTTTTCGTGCACGCTGTGCAACAGAAAGCGGCGCTTGCCCAATCCGGCGAGGATACGCTCCATGCGTTGGCGATCGAAGTTCTCGCTGGCGGCGCCTTCGAGGCCTTCCATGACGCGGGACTTGTCGCGCTCGGTCTGCAGGCGGCCGATGAACCAGGTGCCGGCGTTGGACAGGGCCTTGTAGTCCAGGTCCACCGGGTTCTGGGTCGCCAGCGCCAGGCCCAGGCCGTAGGCGCGCGCCTGCTTCAGCAGCGTGAGGAACAGGGCCTTGCTCGGGGGGTTGGCCGTGGGCGGCAGGTAGCCGAAGATCTCGTCCATGTAGAGGATGGCGCGCAGGCTGCCGGTGCCGGGCTGCCGCCGCATCCAGCTCACGATCTCGTTGAGCAGCATGGTGACGAAGAACATGCGTTCACTGTCTGACAAATGGGCGATGGACACCACCGACACCCGTGGTTGTCCCGACTGCGTGTACAGCAGCTTCGCGGCGTCCAGCGCCTCACCCTCCATCCAGACGTCGAAGCCCGGGGCAGCGAGAAGGTTGTTGAACCGCATGGCCAGCGCATAGCGCTCCTTGGGAGGGTAAAAGGCGTCCAGGGTCATGACGCCGACGCGCTCCATGGCCGGTTGCTGTATGGCCGCGATCAGGCCCCCTATGTCCAGGTCCCCGCCCTGGTCCCACGTGTGCTGCAGGATGTTCGACAACAGGATGTGATCGCGGCTGGTCAGCGGATCAGCGTCCAGGTCCAGCAGCGCCAGGATGCTGGTGGCGGTGGCCCCGATGCGTTCGCGGAAAAGGTCCTTGTCCTCGCGGATGTATTGGGGCGGGGCATTGAACGAACGCAGTACGGATATAGGCAGGCCGGCCGAACTGCCCGGTGTGTAGATGGCCATGTCCACGGTGTCCCGCAGCCTGCCGATGCGCTCCGCGTCCTGTCCCCATTGCTTGAGTCCCTTGGCCCACAGGGCGGCCTGGTCCCGCGCATATTCCGCTACCGTCCTTCCCTGGTTGGCGGCGTCCTGGGCATTGACCCAGGGTTCGAAATCCGCCGGTGCCAGGCGCGGAAAAGTGAGCAGGATGTTGCCGAGATCACCCTTGGGGTCGATGGCGATGACCGGGATCTTGTCGATAGCGGCCTCCTCCAGCAGACCGATACCGAGGCCGGTCTTGCCGCTGCCGGTCATGCCGATAATGACGGCATGGGTGGTCAGGTCCTTGGAGTCGTAGAGAACGAGCTCCTCGGTGGCCCGGTCCTTGTCGATATCGTAAACCTTGCCGAGGTAGAACGCGCCGAGCTTCTCGAAATCTTCCATCGGATATCTTCGCCATGGGGAGACAGGGGCATTGTAATCCACCGCCGGGGACCGTTGAACACGGATGCACCGGCTGCGTCGGGTCGTGTCGTCGCGCCGCCACCCGTCAATCACCCTGCTGACGGCGACGGCTTCAGCGGCTAGAAAAGCTTGCGCGCCATGTCGAACAGGTCATCGGCCACTGACCCGTCCCCGTCCATGTCCAGAAAGGAAGAAAGTCCGCCGAGCGCATCGCTGCCGCTCCCGGCACCCGGGCCGGACTGCAAGTCGCTGGCGCTACCGCGCTTGCTGAGGGCGCCCATGGCCATCCCCGCGATGATGGGCAGCATCTGCCTGAGGACGCCCGGATCGACTCCGCTCGTGGTCGACGCCCGCCCGGCAACCTCGCGGCTGACGTCCTTGCTGCCGAAGATGTGGCCGAGGATACCGTTACCATTCTCTACCGCCTGCGGGTCGCGCAGGATCGCCAGGTCATCGATGTAACGGCCATGGTCGCCGCTGGCCAGCGCCCCGGCCAGCGATTCCCTGCCCGCGCGCGAAGCCATCTCGCGCTTCAGGCCCTGCGAGACCGCAGGGAGCAGGCTGCCCACCGCGCCACCCGCCTGAGCCTTGCTCAAGCCGAACTGGTTCGCCAGTCCCTCCAGCAGCTGGCCGTTTTGTGCACCAAGGATCTCTTCCAGTATGTTCATGAGAGTCATGTCTCCGGTATTGATCGAGGTTCGGGAGGCGTAAGGTCCGTCGCAGATGGAATCGATCCGGGTCCGTGACGACCTTGCGCTCGGCCTCGAGGTTCGTAGGGCGTTTCACGACGTCGCCGCGAAACGATTTGGCGGTCTTGGACAGACTGTCGCTGCTGTCGACCGCTCGGAACTGCGTCTCCCGGGGATGAAATCGGTCGCCGATTCGACACCCGGGGCTTGCCGCACCGTCAGGCTGGTCGCCGCTGCCGCTGTGCCTGGGGGTATTCAAGCGGTCCGGGTCCGATGCGCGCGCTTTTGTTGTTTCCAGCCGGCAGTGCCGACTCCCGCGTCTGGCGGCCCGGGCGTCGCGTTTCCCCCACCGGGCAGTGCAGTGCTCGAAGCCCGGCTCAGGCCGGTGATCCGGTCGAAAAGCACCTTCCGCAGGTGTTTTCGAACATCGCTCACCGGCCAACCGCCAACCATGCTGCCGCCGACGTCACCGGTAAAGTCGAACGTCCCCGTCGCCGATCCAATGCCTGCAGCGGGTGTAGAGGGTGCGGCGGCAACGGCAGCCAAGACGCGGGATCAGTAGCTGATCACGGGTTGCAGCTTCTTGGCCTGGGCGACCCAATCCGCCACCATCTTTTCGCTGGGGACCTGGCGCACCAGTCGCTTCCTGGTGTTGGTATCTCGCATCGCCGCGACAAGCTTGTCAGGCCGTCGGTTGCGCAGTTCCTTGACCGTGTCGACGCCCGCGGCCTCCAGCAGTTCGGCGTACTGGGTGGCGACGCCCTTGATGCGGAACAGGTCCGCCATATTGACACAGCGCAGTACGATGGATTCGTTGATGCCGGCCCTGGCCGCGATATCCTTACGCGTTTTTCGGGTGGCGGCGTCCTGAAGCAACTTCGCCGGACTGCCGCAGCCGATGGCCCGGAGCTTGGCGCCATACTTTGGCCCAATGCCTTCTATTGCCTCGATCGATTTTGCCATGGTTGGATCCCCGTTGGTTGTTTCAGCACTGTTATTGTGGTTCGTTCACGGCGCATGCCGCCGCTGACTCCAAAGCGCATGGTACCGCCTTTTTCTATGACTGGCGATGGTTCCCATGGTCCGTATCGCCCGCCGTCGCCGCGGCCACGCTGGCTTGCCATGGCAGGCGCCGCGGGGTAGAGGGCGATAACGCAGCAGTTTCATATTTCCATGGCAGTTGCTACAGTCGATTATGCTGCGGCACCGGACTTGTCGCGGGCGGTTCGTGGCCACGGGCCACGCCACCGGGGCGCAGCGGAGACCAGCCGATGCAGCCGGCCTGACAATTATCAGGATGCACGACCATGACCAGCGAGCAAATGGCGCGGCACTTTGCCGCCATCATTGAAGGAATCGGGGAGAACCTGGAACGCGACGGATTGCGTGACACTCCCTTGCGTGCCTCCAAGGCGCTTCATTATCTTACCCGCGGCTATCAGCAGACCGTGGACAGCGTGGTGAACAACGCGATCTTCGAGTCGAAGGATGCGCAGATGGTGCTGGTGAAAGACATAGAGCTTTACTCCCTGTGCGAACATCACCTACTGCCTTTCATAGGCCGCTGTCATGTGGCGTATATACCCGACGGCAAGGTCATCGGCCTGTCGAAGATTGCCCGTATCGTAGACATGTTCGCACGCCGACTGCAGATCCAGGAGTCCCTGACCACCCAGATTGCGGATGTGATCATGAACATCACCGGGGCCAAGGGGGTCGGTGTGGTGATCGAGGCAAAGCACCTGTGCATGATGATGCGCGGCGTCGAGAAGCAGAACTCGACCATGAAGACTTCCATGATGCTGGGAATATTCAGGGAGGATCACCGCACCCGGACCGAGTTCCTGCGGCTGATCGACTGAGCGGCCGTAGAGGCTGGCCAGGGTGAGAAAGGGCGGAATTCGGCAACTGGGGGCGCGCCAATCCAACCCGCACCCCTGTGTCGCGGCGGTGGCGGTACGTGCCCCGACCAAGCTTTGACGCCCCGCGCCGACCGCTCGAGGCCGCCCGGCAGGTGTCCGTAACCGTGCTTGTTGATTGGTAAGTCTTCGGTGGCCTGCTATTCTTGTACCGATAAGGTCCCGCGCAGGAATTGCCGGAGATGGCAATGGTTTCCCGGCTGCAATTTTAGGAGTAAGGGGTGTTGCTACCGAGTTTAGTATCAGAGGTTGCTGAGTCGCTGTTATGCGCGTTGCCCGAGGAGTTTGACCAGCGAATCCGCGACGTAATGTACCAGGTTGCCTCCGCGACCCAGGATCAGGGCGTGTTTCTTGTCCACTTTCAAGGAGAAACCGGCCGCTCGTTGTTCCTCGAGTGTCGCGGTGGCGCGGACAACAGCCGGGATCCGATCGAACTCAGTCTCCCGCACACCACCTTCTCGACCTGGCTGCCTCGTGTCTATGCTTTGGAGCCGATCTACATCGAGGACGCGGCAAAGCACCATATCCATTCCAAGCCGACGCAGCGCTTCCTACGCCAGAATCAGTTCAAGTCCCTGATGATAGTGCCCCTCAACTGCCGGGGCTTCGCGGTGGGATTCTTCGGCCTGGCGACGCGCGAGCATACCAAGGTCTGGGACGAGCCCGTCCGGGACGAACTGATGCGTCTTGGGGGGGTGCTCGGAAATGTATTCGACCGGGACCACATGGAGCGTCATTTTGGGCGCCTCATCCGGTCGCGGCGCGAGACCCGCAGGCGCGAGGTGGAAGTGCAGGAACAGGAGCGGCGATACCTGGCGCGCGAACTGCATGACCAGATCGGGCAGCTTCTGACCGCAATAAAGACTGAGGCAGCCTTGATTGCCGGCAAACGCGATGTCGAGGAGCCTATACTCAAGCACGCGCAGGCCATACAGCAGCAGGTGAACCAGATTTATGATTCCATTCACGATCTCATCAGCCGGCTGCGCTCGACGGTACTGGATCAGCTCGGACTGGAAGGCGCGGTACGCAGCTACCTGATGGACTCCACCGTGGCTAAACTGGGGATCAGGTATGACGTCGATATGAGCGGCGACATGGAAGGCGTGGAGGACGCAGTGGAGATGACATTGTTTCGTATCTTCCAGGAATGCATTACCAATGTGGCGCGCCACTCTCGGGCGAAAAACGTGTCAGTCATCCTGGAACGCGGATGCGTACCGATCGAGGATCGTCGCACTCGCTACCGGGGTATCGACGGGGAGCGCAAGAAGGAGATACTTAGGCAGGATTTCGTGCGCCTGGTGGTGCGTGACGATGGCTGCGGATTTGACGCGGAGAACATGGCGCCGGGAATGGGAATCATGGGAATGGCAGAACGCATACAGGCGATAGGGGGCCACTTGGACGTCAAGTCCGAGCCGGGATTCGGAACGACGGTCACTTCGATGGTGAACCTTGCGGTGATTGTACAAACAGAGATCGAGCGGGGAGCTGAAAATGAACATCATGGCTGAGTCAGCCGAAAACTCACGGGTGTTGTTGGTCGACGACCACAGTGTGGTGCGAGCGGGCTTTCGCATGTTGCTGGACGAACAGACGGATTTTGAAGTTGCCGAGGCGGAAAGCGGCGAGGAGGCCTGTGAGTGGATCCGGAACAACGACGCCGACGTAGTGGTGATGGATATCGCCATGCCGGGTATGGGAGGACTGGAAGCCATGCGTCGCATCCTGGTGCACAAACCGGAGACCCACATCCTGGTCCTGAGCATGTTCGAGGATGACGTATTCCCTATGCGGGCGCTGTCCGCGGGTGCAAGCGGGTTCATCAGCAAGCGGGTGGCGCCCGATGTGCTGATCGAGGCGATCAACACGGTGCTGCGCGGAGAGAAATACCTGACGCCGGAGACGGCCACTCGTCTCGCCTCCAAGCGTTTTTCCAAGTCCGACGACCCGATCTCAGAACTGTCCGAGCGTGAATTCGAGATCGGCTTCCGCCTGTCAGAAGGAGAAAGTGTCTCCGAGATAGCGGATGTGCTCAGCCTGAGCGTTAAAACAGTGTCCAACCACCGCTTGAATATCCTGCGCAAACTGGGCGCAAAAAACGCGGTGGAGCTGGCGCACCTGTTTATGAGCCACGGAATCGCTAACAAGAAGCCCGCGGACTGAAGCGGCGGATCAGGTGCCGCGCTCCGCCGCCGCCTTGTCAACGAGGAAATTCACCAGCTCCATCAGCGCCTGTGGGCCGCCGGCGCTCGACATTGAAGCACGATATCGACCGTCCACCACGAAGGTCGGCACACCGGTGGCGTCATATCGCCCTGATACCAGTTGCGAGTGGCGCGTCTTGCTGTCCACGGCAAAGGAGTTATAGGCACTGTCGAACCTATCCCGCGGGATATTGTAGCGCCCCGCAAACTCGGCTACCTGGTCCAGGTTGCGCATTGGTTTTCTGCGGACGTGAATCTCGTCAAAAAACGTCGAATGCAGCGAGTCCACGGCGCCAAGCGCTTCGAAGGTGTAGTAGACCCGGGCGTGGAATCCCCAGCTGGGATTGAGCACCGCGGGCAGCCGGACGTACTCCGCGTTGTCGGGTATACCGTTTTCGAGCCAGCGCTCGATCACCGGTTCCAGCCTGAAACAGTGGGGGCAGCCGTACCAGAACAGTTCCAGCACTTCGATCTTGTCACCGGTCTGCACCGGTTGCGGTGACATGACCTCGAAGTAATGCACTCCCTGCTCGAAGTTTGCGGCTCGAACCGCGCCGGTGATCACCGACGTCGCCATGATCAGTGCCAAAACTGCCTTCTTCATTTCAATTTCTCCTGCAATACATGATGTTCAGACTATCGGAAACGCTTGTGTTCACGCAACCGGCTGTTTGCAATCCTGTCGCAGTCGCTGCAGCAACCGCTGATGAATGCCGCCGAATGCGCCGTTGCTCATGATGACTATGTGGTCACCGCGTCGCGTTATGCGGATCGCTTGCTCGATCAGATCCGGCACCGAGTCAAGCACCTGCGTTCGGTCGTCATTCAAAGATTCTGCGTCCCACTGCAGGCTTTCGGGCCGGTAGATCAGCACACGGTCCGCTTCCGCGAGTGAACCGGCGAGCGATTCCCGATGCGCACCCATCCTCATGGAATTGGAACGGGGCTCCAGGAGGCAGACGATCCGGGACCCGTCCACGCGGGCCCTGAGCGCCGCCAGTGTCTCCTTGATCGCGGTCGGGTGGTGCGCGAAGTCGTCATAGACCTTGATTCCCCTCACGTCTCCGATCAGTTCCAACCTCCGTTTAACCGAGGCGAACCCCGGCAGCGCCGCCACCGCAGCGCCGGGACTGACGCCGGCATGATGGGCGGCCGCAATGGCGGCCAGCGCGTTCAACATGTTGTGGCGTCCGACCAACCGCCAGTCGGCCTGCCAGCTTCGACCTGCGCCGTTGGAGATATCGAAGCGGGAACAGTCCGCAGCACGCGGGATGCCCAGCCATGTGGACTTCCCGATGTCGATGATAGCGGAATCCGCGGCGAAGTAGATCACGTCGCTCCAGTACCCCATGCCCATGACCTCGGCCAGGTTCGCGTCCTCGCCGTTCACAATGAGACACCCGCGACCGGGGACGGTTCTCACCAGGTGGTGAAACTGGGTCTTGATCTCGTCTAGATCCTTGAATATGTCAGCATGGTCGAACTCGAGATTGTTCAACACCAGGGTGCGCGGATGGTAATGCACGAACTTGGAGCGTTTGTCGAAGAATGCAGTGTCGTACTCATCGGCCTCGACCACGAACGCAGGCCCCGATCCAAGCCGCGCCGAATGGCCGAAGTTCTCCGGCACGCCGCCGATCAGAAAACCGGGCTCCAGCCCGGCGTGATCCAGGATCCAGGCCAGCAGGCTCGCGGTGGTGGTCTTGCCGTGGGTTCCGGATACCGCCAGGACCCAGCGGCGCTGCAGTACCCGCTCCGCCAGCCACTGCGCTCCGGAGGTATACGGCAAATCGTTGTTCAGCACAGCCTCCACGCAGGGGTTTCCCCGCGACAGCGCATTGCCGATGATCACCAGGTCCGGGCCGAAGCGCAGCATCTGCTCCGCCGCATAGCCTTCGTGCAGCTCGACGTCCAGCTCGGCCAGCTGGGTACTCATGGGTGGGTACACCTGCGCGTCACAGCCGCCGACGGTGAACTCCAGCTGCCGCGCCAGGCGCGCGATGCCGCCCATGAAGGTGCCGCAGATCCCGAGTATGTACAAGCGCATCAGCCGAGGAAGCTCAGAAACAGGAGCAGCAGCACGGAAGTGAAAATCCAGCAACCGATGGTAAACAGTACCCCGAGGCCCATACGTACCTCCAGCGCCTCCTTGAATATGTGCGCGAAAATCAGCAGCAGCCAGACCCGCAGGCCAAGAAGTAACAGGGTCGGGGTATTGGCGGCGGCGGTCCCCTGGGCATTCACCATCCACTGAGATACCGGCCACATGGCCAACTGCACCAGGGTGTTGCCTGCGAACATCGCGGAAAGGGTCTGACAAAAGCGTTCGGATTTGAGGGCCAGGCGCAGAATCAGCCAGATGGTCAGCGCAAAGAAAGCATGCTCTGCGATGGCCAGGGGCACGATGGGAATCTCCTGTCCGACGACCTGGGTAAGTTGCGAACCCACAACCTCCAGAGCCAGCACGTAGGAGAGCGTGGAGGCGCTCGCCAGCAGCCCGAGCAGCGCCCAGGAGTATGGCAGGTCCTGCGGTTTGGCCTGTAACAGCGCCAGGTCCACGATGGTCTTCAAGGGATTCACGGATCGGTTCCGCCGCGGCGATGCATGGGGTACGAGGGCCGGATCATAGCAATCGTTGCGATCCCGCTCCAATACGGCGCCGGGGCCGAATTGGTACAATGCGGGATATGGATAAACATGTCATCACCACCCAGCCGGAGCTGGAGAAGCTTTGCCGGTCCGGTGCGGGTTGCGAGTGGATCGCCCTGGACACCGAGTTCATGCGCGTTCGGACCTACTACGCGCGGCTTTGTCTGGTCCAGATAGCCGATGAACGCGAGATCGCCTGTATTGATCCGCTGGCAGCCGGACTGGATCTTGCCCCGCTGCAGGCGCTGCTGTCGGATGGCGGGGTAACCAAGATCATCCATGCCGCCCGGCAGGACCTGGAAGTGCTCTTGCAGGCGCTCGGGGTTGTGCCCACACCGGTGTTCGATACCCAGGTCGCCGCGGCCCTGCTGGGCCATGGCGATCAAATCGGCTACGCAGCGCTGGTCGAGGCTATCGTTGGGAAGGCACTGGACAAGGCCCACACGCGAACGGACTGGTGCGAGCGTCCGCTCTCTCGCGAGCAGGTGGAGTATGCGCTCGACGACGTGCGCTACCTGGGTGAACTCTGTCTGGAGCTGCGCTCCCGGCTCGCCGCCGCGAGACGACTGGATTGGGCACGCGCAGAGTGCGCGCTGTTGACCGAGCCGAGGCTCTACGAGCAGGACCCGCAGCAGGCGTATCTGCGCATGGGGCAGGGACACCGCCTCTTGCCCACGCAGCAGCATATCCTCAAGCAACTGGCTATCTGGCGGGAATCGGTAGCGCAAAGACGTAACCTGCCCCGCAACTGGGTTGCCAGGGACAAGCTGCTGGTGAACATTGCCTTGGCGATGCCCGTCGATGCGGGCGGTTTGGGCCAGCTCGACGAGATGCCGCCACAGTTCCTGCGGCGCCATGGAAAGGAAGTGCTGGACTTGGTGACAGGGGTGCTCCGGCGGCAGCCGGCGGAACCGGTGTGGCAGCGGCGTGAAAAACTGACCACCATCCAGCGGCGGACCGCTGATCAACTGATGGCTGCACTGACCGCCGTGGCGGCACGGCAGCACATTGCCGCGCCAATGCTCGGTACCCGTCGTGACATGGAAAAGCTCGCCCGCGGCGACACCGGCGTGCCCCAGTTCCATGGGTGGAGACGGGAGCTGCTGCAGGACGCCCTTTCGCGGGTACTGCGGGACACGGGTCCCATCGACGACGCACAGCCGGGCCGCTCCGTGTCCAGTCCCGGCTAGCCGGATGTTCGGTTCCGCCGAGCACAGCCTGTTCAGCCGACCCGCGTTACGCTGGGCATGACGGACCTGGTCACCGGCGCCAGTGGATTTATCGGCAGCCATCTGGTAGAGGCCTTGGTGTCGCAGCGACGCCCCGTGCGCTGCCTGGTGCGCGACCGGCAGCGATTGCGGTGGCTGGCGGGACAACCTGTTGAAATCGTCGAGGGAGACTGCGCAAGGCGGGAGACCCTGACGGAGGCCACGTACGGGGTTGATCGAGTGTTCCATATTGCCGGAGCGTCCTGGGCCGCCACCGCAACCGAGTTCTACCGACAGAACGCAACCGGCACCCGCAATCTGCTGCAGGCCTGTGCGTCCAACGCGCCCCAACTGCGGCGGTTCGTACTGGTGTCCAGCCAGGCCGCCAGCGGACCAGCGAGCGGTCGCGGGACAGTTGGGGAAAACGATCCGCCGCGGCCCGTCAGTGCCTACGGTGAGAGTAAACTGGCTGCGGAGCGTTATGCACAACAATACCGTGATCGGATCCCGATCACTATAATCCGCCCTTCAACGGTGTACGGACCTAGGGATCGGGCGTTTTTGCCCTATTTTCGCTTGGTTCGTCGCGGTTTCCTGTTAGAATTTGGCGCTGGCGCGCGCGATGTCAGCTTGTGTCACGTTTCCGATCTGGTCGCGGGCTTGATGCAGGCGGCCGATAGCCAATCGGCCTCGGGATCGGTATATTTTGTTGCGGACTCAGAACCGTATTCCTGGCAAAGGGTCGAAGAGATGGTGTGCGGCATCCTGGGGGTCAGCGCAAAACGGTTGATCCTCCCGGGGTGGATGCTCTATGTAATTGGCAGCCTGGGCCAGGTTTTCAGCGCGGTAAGCCGCGTACCGGTGCAACTTAATCGTGCCCGAGCCGCGGAATTGCTAGAGCGCAGATGGGTGTGCGACACCAGTCTGGCGCGGCGAGAATTGGGCTACGAGTCAAGAACGACATTAGAGGCTGGACTTCGGCAATTAGTCCGCTGGTATGAACAAGAAAATTGGTTATGACACACCGGTCACTCGCTAAGCAGGACATTGTCGGTCGGGTAGATGGTCTCTTGGAAGTTCCGGCGAAGCGCGCCGGCATCTTTGACAAGTGCCGCAAATTCACGCGTGCGCAGGAACTGATGGCGGTCGGCCTTTATCCGTATTTCCACAAGGTCGAGTCGGCGCAGGAGCCCGAGGTCGTTTGCGACGGGCGCCCGATGATCATGATGAGTTCCAACAATTACCTCGGGCTCACCAACCATCCCAGAGTCAAGGAAGCGGCGATCGACGCCGTGAGGCGTTATGGCACTGGCTGCGCGGGTTCCCGATTTCTCAACGGCACTCTGGCCATACACGAGGAGCTGGAAGACCGTCTGGCAACATTTCTCGGCAAGCAAGCGGCGATCGTCTTCCCGACGGGGTTTCAGGCCAACCTTGGTGCTATTTCCGCCCTGGTCGGGAAGAATGAACTGATCGTGATCGACAAGATGAATCACGCCAGTATCTTCGACGGTTGCCGTCTGTCTTTCGGCCAGATAAGGAAGTTCCGGCACAACGACATGCAGGACCTGGAGCGCATCCTGGCCAGCAACGAGGGACGCGGTGCCCTGGTGGTGGTGGATGGCGTGTTCAGTATGGAGGGAGATATCGCGGATCTGCCGGGGCTGGTCGACGTGTGCGGCCGATATGGCGCCGGCATCATGGTGGATGATGCCCATGGCTTGGGTGTGCTGGGCGAGAACGGGCGCGGGACCGGCGAGCATTTCGGCATGGAAGATGACATTGATCTCGTCATGGGCACCTACAGCAAGTCCCTGGCAACAATCGGCGGATGCCTGGCGGCAGACAGTGACGTCATCGATTACCTGAAACACCATGCAAGGTCCCTCATGTTCTCAGCCAGTCTGCCCCCGGCACCGGTGGCGGCTGCGCTGACGGCGCTGGACATCATCGAAAGCGAACCTGAACGGCGCGAAAGGTTGTGGCGCAATGCACGTTACCTGGCAGAGGGTTATCGCCAGCTGGGGTTCGATATCGGTACCAGCGAAACACCGATCATCCCGGTGATGGTCGGGGACGAGGAGAAGGTGCTGGTGATGTGGCGCCGACTTTTTGATGCCGGAGTTTTCGCCAGCCCGGTGCTCTATCCGGCGGTACCACCCGGCATGGCACTGATTCGCACGAGCTGCATGGCTACCCACACCGTGACCCATCTGGATCAGGTCCTGGACGTATTCGGCCGGGTCGGTCGTGACATGGGCCTGCTCAGTTAGCCGATCATCATTGGGCTGGCCTCCTCTCAATTCCCTGCCTTGAAGCGCTGCTCCCGGCCGAGGAGATGGCTTCGGGCTTGCAGCTTCTCCACCGACCAGGAGGGCGCGTAATGGTCCGGCGCAGCTTCCTATCGTGTGCGGTAATAGTTCTGCTCGCGGTCTGCGGACCGTTGCCGGCCTCGGAGGACGATCTCCGTCCGCAGTTGCTTCAGGACGAGCTCTATACCGAGGGCTGGGACTACTATTTTCTCTTCGACGACGGCACCTGGGTCACCGTGCAGACCTTTATCAGCAACTTCGGCCCCGGGAATCATCGCGGGCTGGTGATCGGCACGATCACGAAAGCTGATGACGAATCCATAGTTATCAAGAACGGGCGCCCGAGGGAAAAATGGCAGTTCTCCGAGTCCGGATATGACTTCAAACTCGCCCGACATCATCTGATGGGCGAGTTCCCCGACTACCGGCTGCGGCTCCGCAACCGTCGTGGTGAGCTGGAGATTGATCTGACCGCTACGGCCCCGCCATGGCGGCCGATGACTGGACAGGTCTCGGAGGAACGGCACTACGTATCCATGTTTCTGACCCAGCTGCGTGCCGAGGGGCGCTACCGTTCGGGGGGCGATGGCGATGCTGAAGCGCCCTGGCGACGTTTGCAGGGGGGGGTGGGTTACGCAGTGCGTTACCTCAACGCTAAGTCGTTGTCGAAGGTCGCATCCGGGTGGCTGAGGCTGGCGCCTTGGCAGGCCGAGGGGGATGACAAGCCTCTATTGCTGCTGCTCACACAACCCGATGGACAGCAAACCAATCATATGGCCCTGCTCACCGGAGACGTCATCCGCTGGCAAGGCAGTGGATTTTCGGTAAGTTACGAGGAAGCCGTCAGCATGGTGCCCAACGGTCACCTGATCCCGCAGACAATATCACTGGACGTGGAGCATGGAGGAACCTCCATCTCGGGCACGGTCCGGGTGCGGCAACTGTTGCAGCGATTTGATTTCGTTGGTGAACTTAAGAACCTGGAGCGGATTTTCGTTCGCTTCATTAATACGCCCATCCACTATCGCTACCTTGCCGACTACGATTTCCAGGTAAGAGACAGCGGGGGCGTGCGCCGCTTGACGGGAAGCGGCTTTGCGGAGTACATGACCCTGAAATACCAGTGATGGCCGCGCCGCTGGTCGAAACAACGGGCTGTTGAAGACCTCGAAGTGAGTACATTCGACGACGATTCCATCTCCGACAGGCCACGATGGGCCGGTGCCGTCGCAAGCGGCGTCATCCGCGGCTACCTGTTAATACTGCTCGCAACCGGGGTTTCCGGATACTACAGCTTCGATCTGGCCAAGTCGCTGAAACTGAACACTGACATCGTTTCTTTGATGCCGGAGGGTGTGCCCAGCGTCGACAACCTGCAGCGGGTAATCGAGAAGACCGGCGGTTATGCGAATGTCATGGTGCTGGTGGAGTCCACGGATCCGGACGCCGCGCTGCGATTTCTGGATGACCTGCGCGACGAGCTGCTGCAATTGGATTGGGTAAGCAGTGCTGAGTACGCGGAGGACACGGCGGTTTTTCAGCGTAATCGGCTGCTCTATGTCGATGTGGAAGACCTTCGGGTAATCAACGAGCGACTGGCCGCGCGTATAGACTACGAAAAGAAGAACATCACTTTCAGCGTAGAGGACACGCCGGTTGAAATCACCATACGTGGCGCTGAGAGAAGGCTACCTTCGCTGGATTTCCAGGACATCAAGAAGAAGTACGAAGGCGAGCAAACCGATACGAAAAAGCAACATGTATTCCGTAACGAGTCTGGAGACCTGACCATCATGGTCGTGCTCCCGCGAGGCAGCACGACGAACGTTTCATATTCGCGCGAGGTGATCGCTGACATCGACCGACTGGCCAGACAAGTCGATCCGGCGAGTTATCACCCAGAAATGACGGTACTCATCGGCGGTCGTGTCAAGAACCTGGTCGCCAAGTTCGATGCCATCATGTCTGATATCCGCGGCAGCGGCCTGTGGTCAATCGCCAGCATCCTGCTGGTGGTGGTGATCTATTACCGCCGTCTGATGGCGATCTTGTACATAGGGTTGCCGCTTGTGATCGCGTTCCTCTGGACCTTCGGGATAACCCAGGTCTACCTCGGCGGCCTTAATCTCATCACTATTTTTTTGGTGCTTATCCTGTTCGGCCTGGGTATAGATTTCGGTATACACAACCTGGCTCGATACGATGAGGTGCGCCGTGATGGCGGCACCATGCGGGACGCGCTGGAAACGGTGTACTCGCGCACCGGTCGCGCATCCCTGCTCGCGGGCGTCACCACCGTGGTCGGCTTTTATTCCCTGATGACGACGGACTTCAGGGCATTTTATGAGTTCGGATTCATCGCCGGCACCGGCGTGGCACTGGCACTGGTCTCCATGTATCTGGTTTTCCCGTCCCTCATGGTGCTGGCGGAGAAGACACGGATCTACCGGGTAATGCGCCGCGATGACGAGAACGCGGGCAAGACCGCCGGCCCGATGCCTTTTGCGCTTCCAATCATTATTGTGGGCACAATCTTGTGTCTCGTGAGCATCATGCTGGTACCGCAGCTCCGGTTCGAGGATGATTTCGACAAGATCAACACCCAGGTACGGGAGATAAGCAGCCTGAACGGGAAGATCAAGCAGGTTTTTCCGCTGAGGTCGGACCGCGCGGTCGTATTTGTGGACACCCTGGAGGACGTCAGCGCCGTGGTGCAGGAAGTCGAAAGAATAAAGCAGCAGCGCCCCCCGGAAGAAGCCACCATCGAGAAGGTCAAGTCTATCTACAGTGTGGTCCCCAGCTCTGCGGACCAGGAAGACAGATTGCGGGAGATCGAACGAATCGATGAGCAGATCCGCGAGGCTGTGGAGATGCTGGAGCAGTTCGGCGAAAAAGACGACGATCGCAAGAAGGAGCTGCAGGAACTGCGCGAGAACTTCGGAGTGTCTGCACTGCAGCCGAAGGATCTGCCCCCGGCCCTGCAACAGATCTATACAGGTGTGCCGGGATCGGGTGGATACCTGGTCTACATATTCAACCTCAAACCGACCTCGAAACTGGAGGACGCACAGGCATTCGTCGATGACATCCGCGAGATTAGGATCAACGGCAAGACCTATCATCCCGCTACCGAGGCGATGGTATTCGTCGATATGCTGAATCTGATGAAGGATGATGCCACAGGGGCCGTTGCAGCGGTGCTCGCCGCGATATGCCTGGTCCTGCTGCTCGCTACGCGGGAATTCAAGAGCGCCGTTTTGGTGCTGATACCGGTGCTGGTGGGGATGTTGTGGATGCTCGCAATCATGGCCGCCCTCGGCATCCGGCTCAACATATTCAACATGGTCGTGCTGCCCACCGTCCTCGGTATCGGAATCGACAACGGCATCCATATCTATCATCGATTTTGCGAAGAAGGACGTCACCATGTACGGCATGTAATCAGGACCACTGGCGGCGCTGCCTTCCTGACCACTTTGACCACCATGCTTGGATTCGCCGGGACCCTCACTGCCTCCAACCAGGGCCTGCAGTCGCTCGGCCTGGTGGCTTGCATAGGCCTGTTTGCCTGTATGATCAGCTCGCTGACGGTGTTTCCGGCGCTCCTGCAGTCCATCGAAAGGCGTTCCTGAGGGTCGCCCGGATCGGTTGGGTGGCCGCCCATGGCAAGAAGCAGACAGAGAGTGAGACAAATTTCCGGAGATCATCGCGCCACCCGCGTGCTTTTTCTGAACAGCTGTGTGAATGGCGGCGGAGCCGGCCGCAGTCTCGCGGCGCTTCTGAGCGTGCCGCAAGAAGGAATGGAATCCTGGGTGGTGATGCCCGAACCCGGAGTCGTTGCCGCACACCTGCGAGGGGTTGCCCATATCGAGTATGTGCCGGAATTCGTCGAGCGACTCGGACGGTCGCCCTATGCATGGCCGGACCGGCTCCGGATGCAATGGCTGCACGGGCCCGCCAGTGCGTATGCACTGGCGCTTGCGACCCGCAAGATCATTGCGCTGGCGCGGCGCATCAAGCCCGACGTGATTCACTGCAACCATATGCTCGCCAAGCCGATCGGTACAATGGTCGGCGCTGCCGTGGGCATTCCGGTGGTGTTTCATTCCCGCGCCGTCCATCAGATCCCCATTGACGGCGCCTTTTACAGCTGGTTGGGAGCCCGCAAGGCGGTGAGCCGGATCATCTGTAATTCGGCAGCCAGCGCGGAGGTGTACCGGCGGCGCAGCGCCGAGAAGATTACGATCATCCCGAACAGTATCGATGTCTCTGTCTTCAGCCGGCGGCAGACGGCGCCGCGCCTGCGCTTGGAGTGCGGACTCGCCGCTGACGATTTCGTGGTGGGGTTCGTGGGCCGCTTGCACCCGAAAAAGGGGCTGGACTGGCTATTGCGGTCGTTCGCTTCTCTTTGTCGCGGACATCGCAATTCGGTGTTGGTGGTGCTGGGTGATAATGATGGCGGCCTGCACTATGACGCCGGGAAGGGCAGCCGGGATCTTGCCGCGGCGCTGGGGATCGGTGAGCGGGTGATCTTCACCGGGTTTCGCGATGATGTCCGTCCCTACATGGCCGACTTCGACGTTCTGGCCTTTCCGTCGCGACTGCCGGAGTCTTTCGGCCGGGTGATCCTCGAGGCGATGGCACTGGAGGTGCCAGTCGTGGTCGCGGCTCATGGCGGCGCGATCGAGGTGGTGGAAGATGGCCGACAGGGCCTGTGGGTGGAGGTAGAGGACGAGCCAGGGTTGGCCGACGCGCTCGAGCAGCTGGCCAAAGACGCAGAGCTGCGCCGGCGCATGGGCAGGGCGGGCCGCGAGCGCGTTGCGGCGCTTTACGATGTCGCGCCGGTCGCCAGGCGGGTGTTCGGGGTGCTGGCGAATGCGGCCCGGGACTGCGGCCCCTTGCGGCGCAGCCTCCCCGCCAGCGAAGGTTAGATCCGACCCGCCATACTGCCCAGGGAAACAGGTGTCAGGCCGCGCGCCCGCAGCCCCTCGAGCATGGCGGGGAGCGCCGTCACCAGGCTGTCCCGGGAACCCATTGCGCCGGGCGGATAGCCGTCGTGCATCACCACCACGTCGCCGCTCGCGGCCCTCGACAGCAGGCGTTCCAACAGTTCTTCGGGGGGGGGGTTCTGGACGTCCCAGATCGGGTAACCGTACCCGACCAGGCGCAGCGAGCGCCGCCGCAACTCCGCGTGCAGCATTGGGTTTTTGTATCCCTTGGGACAGCGAAAAAACCGCGGGCTCACCTGGGTCGCATCCTCGATGCTGTGTTGACAGCGGTCCAGTTCCTCGGCGATCTGCCGACGGGACGCGAACATCAGGTTGCGGTGGGTTTGGGTATGATTGCCGAGTGTATGGCCCCTGGCCACGATGGCCCTGGCCAGTTCAGGCGCCCGGACTACGTTTTCGCCGATACAAAAGAAACTCGCCTTGGCCCCGTATTGCTCCAGGATCTCCAGTATCTCCCGCGTGTAGGGCTCCACCGGTCCGTCGTCGAAGGTCAACGCAATCGGAGAACGGTTGTCACTCCCGGGCGGGATGCGGACGATAGCGGGGGCGAACAGATTCACCCGGGGATGGAACGCGTCCAACGCCAGTACGGCCAGGATCGCAGAGAACGATCCCATCACTGCGAGCACCCAGCCGGGAGCGCCCACGATACCGGTAAGCACGATTATCGCCGCCCAACCCGACAGATAAAGGGCGACGTAAACAAGTATCTTTAGTCGCGCGGCGAAGGGCATATCGGAATGGTGCGGGCGCGAAGGCCGGATGCAAAGGGTAGAGCGTGTCCTATGGTCTGGCACCGGGGTCGGGCAGCAGCTGGGGACCACGCCAGCGATCGAACATGCTCATCTGATGGACGCACGCCAGGGTACAGGTCGGGCTGCATTCCTTGCGGGTCTTGTACTCCCGGTTCAGGTCAGCGGGCGTGTACTCGGTGACAGGAATATTTGGATAGCCACGGCGCTGGGAGCACCAGTGTACCCTGCCTTCCTCACAGATATAGAGGTACCTGGCGCCCGCGCGGCACTGCCAGTCGTTGGATCGACCGAAGATAAGATTACGCTGGTAAAGACGATAATTCAGCCTGTGAGTCAGGGATTTCGAGACCCGGGTGACCCTGCGATATACAGCTAGCTGCCTGTCGTTGAGCGGTTTGAGCAGCCCGTTGTGATCATGCAGAACGCCAACCGAGTGGTAAAAGCCGTATCCGGCGGCCGTGTCGGCGACGGCCAGCGCATCTTCTGTACGTTCCTCGCTAACGCCCAGGACCGAGTTGATGTTCACCTTGAAGCGCGCGTGCTCCGCGAGCAGGGCCAGTTTTTTGTCCACCGAATTGAGACTTTTCATGGACACCTCGTCCGGCTCGAGATTATCGATGCTGATCTGCATCTCCTGCAGACCGGCGTCGTTCAGCGCTTCAATGCGCTCCTGGTTGAGTCGGAAGCCGTTGGTGATCATGGTGGCGATCATTTTTCGTCGGCGGATCGCCCGCACCACCTCCGCCAACTGCGGATGCAGCAGCGGTTCGCCGCCCGTCAGCGTGACTGCGGCCGTATTCAGGGCGGCCAGTGCGTCCACCTGGCGCAGCAACTGGTCCGTGGCCACCGGGGGTGAGAAATCGTCGTACTCGTTGCAGTAGCCGCAGGCCAGGTTGCAGCGTCGGGTAACGACCACCTGAGCCAGCAGGGGCGTGTGCCTGGTAAGGGTCGCGCGGCGCAGAAAGCGTGCCGCAGACATCGCATTGTCGACTCTGCGTGAGAGGCTGGATCGCGTCATGAAATCAAATAACTCCGTAGGTCCGACGGCGCGGGTCGCCGGGATGTCTGGTTTCGAAGGCTTGAAAAATCTTGCTTCGGCCCCCATGTGACAAGGGCGCGTATTATCGGTGAGGGGATCGGGACGCGCAAGCTCAACTCGTTGGAAAACTTGGGTTTTCCAGGAAAATTTGTTATAATTTTCTATTGGTCTGAAGCTCGATCCCCGCGCGCAGGGCTGAGCGACGAAATCGAGTGGGCCGGTTTGTAGCAGGGCGATTGCAAACGAACAGATTTAACTATCGCGGCATCGGGGACTTATGACTAACATTCTGAAAATGTTGCCTGTTTTGATTATCGGCGCAAGTTTTGCCGGCGCCGCCGCCGGCTCGGAATGCGCGACGCGACCCGTCGCCATGACGGAAGACGGCGTGGCCGTGGTTGACGCCAAGCAGAAGGTGGAGATCGAGGCCGACGAAATCACCTTCCCGCGCCGGAACGTGGTCAAGCTGCGGGGTTATACCCAGTTGATTCGCGGCGGCCAGCGCGTCTACGCCGACGAACTGGTTTACGACAAGGCGCACGGTGAGGTCGAGGCCCGGGGCGTGGTGAAGTTCCAGTCACCCCAGGGCGACGAGATCCGGACCTCGGTGCTCCGTTACGACATCAATCAGAGCAGGGCCGTGTCCGGGCCGGCGAACTTCACCATCGCCGCGCGTAAGACGAGCACCCTCGGATCCGGTGACAGCGCAGTCAACGCCCACGGCACCGCCGATCGCGTTGTCTTCGAACGCGGCGACGTCATGAGGCTCGAGAACGCGGAGGTGACCACCTGTCTGGACGGCAAGGACGACATCACTTTTACCGCCCAGGACATCAAGGTCGACCTGAACAAGGGTATACGCACCGCGCGCCGCGCCAAGGTGCAGATTCTAGTCCCCGAGCGCCATTCGAAACTGAAGGGGATGGTCAACTAACCCCCGCCCGCAATGCTGCGGACGGTGCAGTGCCCCACACGCGGCCCGGGTGCCTCGCGCCCGTCGGGGCAAGATGGGTGCCGCACTGCAACGGGATCGGCACTCCCCCGCGGATTTCGTCACGACTGATCTGTTATGGTAGACCATGTTGACGTATCCGCAGCCGCCCTGCGCAGGTCCGTCGCAGACCTGTTCGACCCCAAGCCCGCGATCTACTGGCTTGATCTTTGCTTGACCGGGGCCACGGGCTGGCTTGCATTCTCGTTGGCGGTCGCGGTGGCCCCGGGCAGTCCGGCGTGGGTCGTCTGGACCCTGCTGGCGATACTCGCCTTGTATCGGGCCGCGGTCTTCACCCACGAGCTGGTGCACATTCGCAAGGAGCGGCTACCCGGGTTCCGCACCGCCTGGAACCTGATCTGCGGCGTACCGTTGCTGGCCCCCTCCTTCATGTACGACGGCGTGCACCAGGAACACCATTTTCGCAGCCGGTACGGTACCTCCCGCGACGGGGAATATCTGCCCTTTGGCACACCGCCGCGATCGCGCATCCTGGTTTATTTCGCCTCCCACCTGCTGCTGCCGCCGCTGGCCGTGATCAGGTTCGGCCTGCTGGCACCATTGTCGCTGTTATCCCAATCCTGGCGGCGGGCGCTGCTGGAACGGGCCTCATCCCTTTCTATCGATCCGGGTTATCATCGCTCGGTACCCGACCCTGTCCCGGCGAGTTGGGCGCGGCAGGAGTTTGCCTGCGCCGCGTTCGTGTGGGCGGTGGCGGTATCCGTGGTCTCTGGACAGCTGCCGTTGTCGGTGTTGATGCAGTATTACGTGACCTTGCTGGGAATACTGTTGTTCAACGCGATACGCACGCTGGCCGCCCACCGTTACCGTAATCGGGACCGAACGCTCTCGTTTTCGGAGCAACTGGCGGATTCGATCAACGTCACCGGTGGTGGTCTGGCCACGGTCCTGCTGGCACCGGTGGGACTGCGCTACCACGCTCTGCACCACCTGTTTCCCACCATGCCATACCACAGCCTGGGTGCGGCGCATCGCCGGCTGCTTGAGAAACTCCCAGCGGGTTCCGCTTATCATGAGACCCTGCGCAGGAACATTCCTCAGGCATTGCGTGAACTGTGGCGCGCCGCGTCGACGATCAACCGCGCAGCGCAGCCTGAACCGCCCGCGGCCTCGTAGCTATGTCGCGGAACGGAGTTCGTTCACGAGTGCGCTGTTCACCGCTGTTTGCTGTCGTTGCAGATGCCAAAGCAGCATGTTGAGCACCACGAGTTCCAGTAGGAAATAGACCAGCGGTACCTGGAGCAGGCATAGAGCGGACAACGCCAGCGTGCGTTTGTTGGCGCTCAACCACGACCAATTTCGCACCGCTGGCTGGTTGAACTTTTGATACGCGGCCGCAAACACATGCCCGGGCTGGTGGCCCGACGCCGGCCCGATCGCGGTCAGCCGGGGATCGACGGCGGCGAATCGATACTGCATCGTGACGTAGATCAGATGCGCCCGGTGGATCAGCAGGCGCCAGAATCCTCCGACCGCGGCCTCATGCGCTAGGGTATCCAGTGATGGTGCGCATTTCTGCGTCTTACCGTGAACCCAGCAGTCATACATGTTGCGTTGAAACTCGAATGCGCTGGCTTGGACGATGTGGCTGACCCCGGCCCCCAGCGTGATCACCCAGACCCAGGATCCCAGCTCCCTGCTCATCGCCATGCTCAGGCTGACGTAGACCATGGCCATGCCCAGATGATCGCACAGGCCATCTATGATCAGCCCCAGTTCCGAGGTCTTGCCCGTGAGCCGCGCCAGCTGTCCGTCGGCGCCGTCGAATACATGCCAGCCGATGAGCAGCACGAATCCGGCCATCACGGCGATCGGATCATGGTAGTGGTAGAGGCAGATCGCCGCGCCCGCCGCACTCAACATGCCCAGCAGGGACACGGCGTTGGGGCTCCATCCCCAGCGGGCGAAATGCCGCACCAGGCGCCGGCTCAGGGGGTGGATGAAATACCGGTTGGAGGCCTCCTCGATCTCCGGAGTACGCATGACCTTGTCATCGCAGGGACCTGGTGTCTTGGCTGGCTCCATCGCCTGGGCGGGACCTACTTCGGCGTGGGGTACTTGGGAAGCAACACGAACAACCGCAACGGTTGTTTCATGCGGCCTGCCATCAACTCCGCCCTTTCGCCCTGTCCACAGAACAGGTCGACGCGGACCTGCCCCCGGATGGCGCCGCCGGTGTCCTGAGCATGGGTAAGGCGATGATATCGGGTCTGCTGCTCGTCCGGGAGTCTGGTTTCTATCCACACCGGTGCACCCAGCGGAATCACCGAGCGATCGACGGCGATGCTGCGTTCCGGCACCAGCGGAACGTTCAACGAACCGATCGGGCCCTCGCCCGGCGCATCCCGCAACTGAAAGAAAACGAAGCTGGGATTACGGTGCAACAGCGACTCAGCAAGGTCCGGATTTTCCCGCAGCCAGGCACGGATGGAGAACATGGTCACGTCCTCGCGCGACATCTCACCCATCTCTATCAATTCGCGACCGATACTGCGGTAGGGATGGCCGTTCTGGTCGGCGTATCCGACACCCAGTATCGTGCCGTCGTCCAGCACCACCCGGCCCGAACCCTGAATGTGGAGGAAGAAAAGCGCGACCAGGTCGTCCACCCAGAGCAACTCGTTCCCCGCCAGCAGGTCCGGCCGCAGGTCCAGCTGGGAGCGACTGTAGTAGGGGACTATCCTGCTGCCCTGCAGCTTGCCCCGCAGCCTTTTCCCCTTCAATTCGGGATAGACCTCGGAGAGCTCGATAGTCAACAGGTCCGGGGGCTTGCCGTAGAGGGGGTGGCGGAAACGACCGGAACGGCTGCGACTGCCGAACAGCAGCGGTTCGTAATAGCCGGTTATCAGTCCCTCCTGTCCGCGGTCGCGGCCGAACACCGGGTGTGGGGTAAACCAGTTCTCGAAAAAGCTGCGGGCCTGTGCATCGGTGGGTCGGGTGAGGCCTCGCGCCGCCGTGCATACCCCTTGCCATTCCGGCTCATACTCCAGCCGCGAGCAGCTGCGGAGCAAGCCGGTCCACGCCTCCGCGTGCCTGTCCTGTATCCAGCCATCCAGCGCCGAAAACTTGACGGGCTCGCCGATCCCGGGTTCCGGCGGCGCCACCACGCAACTGGCCAGCACGGCCGCGAGGCAGCCCAGCACCAGGGGATTGCGGACAGTTCGTGATCGCATCTTGATGAGCTTCGAGTCGGGTTCGTGGCGCGGCATTGTATACGATGTGATGAGCAGCATACTCGTCCGCACCCGCCAGCCGCCCGGCTTCAGGGGGGAACGCGGTCGTCGCTGGGCCGGCCGCAACAGCCTCCAGAATCCGTTGCCTCGGCGGTTGGCGGCAGGGGTCGCAAAAGGGGTCTGAAACCCCGTCGAAGGTGCAGCACACCCCGATGCGCAGGCCGGTGAACCGCAGCCGCTCATCCTGCCGCACCCGGGCGCTATCACATTCAGTGGAACAGCGTCTTGACTTCCCCGATCTGTGGGTGGCCGGCGACCGCCGCTCGCAACCGCTCGCCGGCCTCCCTGGCCGCATCGATGCTTGCGAACTCGGCAAGTGGCAGCCAGACCTCCAGCCGCAGACTGCCGTCCAGATAATGCAGCACGAGACGCTCCACGTGCCCTGCCTCGGGCAGGCGGCTCCAGCGCCTGTCAAGTTCCTGTTTCAGATCACGTCGCAGCGGCAGATGAGCGGATTTCTGGTAGGCGGCGTCATCTTCCGCGTCGACATGCAGGGTGATGTCGGTGAGGGTATCAAACTTGGACTTGAGCCGGTTTCTGACCTCCTCGCCGATACGGTGGCCCTCGGAGACGCTGAGATGCGGCGCGACCAGCACGTGGCCGTCGAGGAACAGGTCGCCGCCCATGCGCCGGGTGCGCAGCTCGTGGACATCCAGCACCCCGTCCACCTCGCACACGGTGCTATTCATGGCGCGCACGATCTCGGGTTCCGCCCCGGTGTCGATCAGCTCCTGTATCCCGCTCCAGACCATCTTGCCACCCACCCAGATTATCATTATCGCCACGGTGACCGCGGCCAGCGCGTCGAGGTAGGAAAAGCCCAGCATGGTACCCCCGACGCCAACAATCACGACCACCGAGGACAGTGCATCGGTGCGGCTGTGCCAGGCATTGCTGCGCAGCATGTCGGATTGCAGACGTTGCGCCGCACGCATGGTGTAATGGTAAATCGCCTCCTTGAGACCGACCGACAGGGCGGCGACGAACAGGGCCGCCGGCCCCGCTATCAGGGGGGTTTCACGCTCCAGCATGGTATTGACGGCGTCCCATGCCAGACCCACCGCCACAACCGTCAACACGACGCCCAGCACGATACTGGTGACGGTCTCTATGCGCTGATGCCCGTACGGGTGCAGGGCGTCAGGCTCGCGGCTGGCGTGTTTCGCCGCCCATATGACCATTACGTCGGTGGCCAGGTCGGAGAGGGAGTGAACACCATCGGCGATCAGCGCCTGGGAGTGGGCGAACTCGCCGACGATGATCTTGACCACCCCGAGCAAGAGGTCGATGATGCCCCCGACTACCGTGACCCGCCGGGTTTCCTGGTAGCGCTGCTCCCGAGACAGAGTTGTCGTGCCTGCTGTTTCAGCCATTCGGGCCGTTATCCTCCTGCACCCATTCGCGCTTGAGTCGGTGGTAATGGCGGGCCAGCCACTGCAGGGCGATGATAGTAATGGCGTTGACGACCGCGCCGTCGTCCAGCAGGGCGATGGCGTGGTCGACCGGCACCACGGAGGCCCGCACGTCTTCTCCCTCATCCGCGATACCGTAGATCCCCTCTATGCCGTTGCTGTCAGTGCGCCCGCAGAACAGGTCCACGGTTTCTGACGATACACCGGGGGTGGAAAGGAAACGATGTACCCTCAGCAGTCGGTCGATGGCGCAACCGGCTTCCTCCTCGGCCTCGCGGCGCGCAACGTCCTCCGCACGCTCGCCGTCCTCGATCACTCCCGCCACGCATTCGGTCAGCCAGGGTTGCCAGCCGCCTGCCATCGCCCCGGGCCGAAACTGCTCGATCAGCACCACCGAGTCACGCCGCGGATCGATGGGCAGCACCGCGGCCACATGACCGCGTTCGATCACCTCCCGCGTTATGGCGTTACTCTGGCCGCCCGCGTAAAGATCGTGCCGCAGACGGTATCGGTCCAGGCGCAGGTATCCCCGGAACACAGTTTCCCGGTTATGCACGATCACGTTACTGGGTCTATTCACGGGTGAGGACACATAGACATTGAGGTAGCGTGGAGTATACCAACTCGGGTGCGACGGCACCGTGCGGGCCGATTGACTGGCGCCGGGGGATGATCTAGTTTAAAACGTCCGTCAACATTTCCGGCGCCTGCCGCCTTTGTTCCGGCTGGTTCCGCAAACCGCGGTGTCGGCCTGCGCGGGCGATGTCGCGTCGTGGCCAACGCGAAAGCCATCACTGCCATACCGACAAGGCCCGGCGGGTGACCCATGGAGGCTCACTCCGCCGCGTCGACGATACGGCACCGGCCCAGGCCGAATCGAGCGCGATGCGCAGTGGTGGGAGAGGGGCCCGTCAAGACCGGGCCGTGCCGCGATCCGCACGGCCGTTCTCGAACGGCGCGGCCCGCGGGACGCTGCCGACGGCACGGATTTCACGCATTTATCACGACGACGTTACTAGGCTGTCTATTGCTTAGAGGGGGATTACCGCAGATGGAACATAGTTCGGGCAACGTACTGCTGATTGAAGACCATCAGGACATCGCCGAGATGGTGTATGCGTTCTTCGATAACCGCGGATATACCGTGGACTACGCCGCTGATGGCGTCACCGGTCTGCATCTGAGCGTTACCAACGACTATGACGTCATCATCCTCGACCTGATGCTTCCCGGCATGGATGGGCTGGAAGTTTGCGAAAAGCTGCGCAAGGAAGGGCGGCGGTCGACGCCGGTGTTGATGCTGACGGCGCGGGACGCGCTGCAGGAAAAGGTCGCGGGACTGGAGGCGGGGGCCGATGACTACCTCGTCAAACCCTTCGACATGGAGGAACTGGAGGCAAGGGTGAAGGCCCTGATCCGCCGCAAGCGGGGACAAGTCAGTCCGGAGACGCTGAGTGTCGGTGATCTGACGCTGGATACCGGGACATTGCGGGTGCAGCGCGACGGCAAGGATATCAACCTGTCGCCGATTGGGCTGAAAATACTCACCGTGCTGATGCGTTCGGCGCCGCGTGTCGTGAGTCGTCGCGAGGTGGAGCGGGAAGTGTGGGGCGATATCCTGCCGGACAGCGACACCTTGCGCAGCCACATATACAATCTAAGGAAGCAGATCGACCGTCCTTTCGAGCGACCCTTGCTGCACACGATACAGGGGGCCGGTTACCGCATTGCGCAACTAAATGAGTAACGCCGGCCTCCGGCGCAAGCTTGGCCGGGCCTTTCTGCTGCAGGCCGGCCTGATCAGTGCGGTGGCGGCTCTAGGAGTCTACGTGGCCGGCGTCGTGCTCGAGGAGGTACTGGTCAAGCAGGCACTTCGTGACGAGGCCAACTATTTCTGGCACCAGAAGATGGGTGACGCCTCGTTTCCGATGCCGGATACCAGGAACCTGACGGGTTACCTGTACAGTGTTGCCGACGGCGATGCGTCGCTATCCCCCGAACTGCGCGGCTACCAGCCGGGTTTTCACAAGCAGTCCTCACAGGCGGACTACAGCGTGCTTTACGTAACCGAGCGGGGCGGCTTACGCCTGCTGCTTGTTTTCGATGGCGAGAATGTGAGTAAACTCGCATTCTACTTCGGCCTCGTGCCGCTGGCGGGCGTACTCATGATGCTCTATATGGGCGCCTGGGTGGCGTACCGGCAGTCGCGGAGGGCGGTATCCCCGATCATTACTCTGGCGCGCGAGGTTCACAGACTCGACCCCGAGCACCCGGACAGCGACGCCTTCAAGCCACAGCATTTCGCCGACGATCCCAACCAGGAAGTGATGGTGCTGGCCGAGGCCCTGCACAGGTTCGCCCTGCGTATCAACGAGTTTGTCGAACGCGAGCGGGCATTCACCCGCGACGCTAGCCATGAGCTGCGAAGCCCGTTGACGGTCATAGAGATCGCGGCGAACATGCTGTTGACCGAGCAGGAACTTGGTCACGCGGCGCGGAATTCGGTGCTGCGCATAAAAAGATCGGCCACGGACATGGAGGAACTGGTGGATGTCTTTCTGCTGCTCGCGAGAGAGTCTGAGCAGGGTTTGTCGCAGGACCCTGTATGCGTCAACGAAATCGTAGCGGAGGAAATAGGCCGATCATCCACGTTACTGAAAGACAAGCCCGTCGAGGTGCGCTTCACTGCGGATGTAAAGCTGACGGTTATGGCCTCAGAGAAGGTGCTGTCGGTGCTGATCGGAAATCTGATCCGCAATGCATTCTCCTATACCGACCAGGGAACGGTAGAGATCCACGTTGGTGAAGGTTGTGTCAGAATCGAGGATAGCGGGGTGGGCATGCCCAAGCAGGACGTGGAGCAGGTGTTCAAGCCATTCTTCCAGGGACAGTCTCGCCGGCGTGGCGGATTCGGCGTCGGCTTGACCATCGTCAAGCGGCTTTCGGAACGCTTTAACTGGCCCGTGAGCATCGACAGCAAACCCGAAGTAGGGACCAAGGTGGTGGTGGAATTTCCCGGTGCCGCCAGCACCTCGCTGCAGCGGCCGGCCTGACCTTCACCGGGCATTCACGCACACTCCACCGCGCATTCACCGATCCGGCACTAGCCTCGCCTGATACTATATATCTACAGTGCCGCAGCGAGATATGGAGAACACCGCAGCAATACCGCGTTTCTGGGCCTGGCTGTCCAATGCCGACAGCTATGCGGACCGGTTGCGACCCTCCGAGCGGGAACAGCTGGACAAGCTGCGGGTGGGTTTCTTTCTGGCTATCCACCTAGGCTGCCTCGCCGTCATCTGGGTGGGCGTGAGCGGCGCCGCAGTCGCCGCGTTCTTCGCTTCCTACGTGGCCCGCATGTTTTTCGTCACCGCCTTCTACCATCGCTATTTCTCACATCGCGCGTTCGGGGCCGGGCGCATCACGCAGTTCGTGATGGCATTGCTCGGTTGCACGGCGGGGCAGCGTGGTCCTCTCTGGTGGGCGGGACACCATCGCGAGCACCACCTCCTGGCTGATACTCCCGACGACCCTCATTCGCCCGCCCACCGCGGGATGTGGTATGCGCATACGGTCTGGTTCCTGACCAAGGGGAGCTTTCGGCTCCGCAGTGAGCGCATCAGGGACTGGCAGCGGTTCCCCGAGCTGCGATGGCTTGAACGATTCGACTGGGTGCCGTTCGTGGCGCTGGGCGCGGGGATGTATGTGCTCGGCGAGTGGTTGTCAACGCGGTATCCGGGTGCCGGAACCAGCGGCTGGCAGATGCTGGTCTGGGGCTTCTTCCTGTCCACGGTAGCCTTGTACCACGCCACGTATACCATCAATTCCCTTGCTCACCGGTATGGTAGCCGCCGTTTTAGTACGCGAGACTCCAGCCGCAACAATTTTCTGCTCGCCCTGTTGACCCTGGGAGAAGGCTGGCATAACAACCACCATCGCTACCCGGTATCCGCCCGCCAGGGGTTCTTCTGGTGGGAGGTGGATGTGAGTTTTATTGTCCTGAGGGGGCTGTCCGCCCTTGGCATAGTCCGCGACCTGAGGCCCGTGCCGGCATCGGTGCTGCGCGAAGCCCGCCGCACCGACGGGGAAGGGCGATGAGGATCGCCGTGGTGGGTGGCGGAATCGCCGGACTGACGGCGGCGAGCGTGTTGCACCGCAGGCATGAAATCACCCTGTTCGAAGCGAACCCTTACGTCGGCGGCCATACCAACACCATTGACGTACCCGACGAGGGCCGATCGGTGCCGGTAGACACCGGGTTCATAGTATTCAACGAAATCAACTACCCAAGCCTATGCCGCCTGTTCGATGCCCACGACGTGGTGAGCCAGAGCTCGAACATGAGCTTCAGTGTACACTGCGACCGCACCGGTCTGGAGTACAACGGCACCTCGTTTGATACCCTTTTCGCGCAACGGCGCAATGTGCTCAGGGGGACGTTCTGGTCGATGCTGGCCGACATCCTGCGGTTCAATCGCGAGGCTCCGAGGGAATTGGAAAGGGGTCTGGATGACACCGTCACCGTGCTGGACTATCTGGGCAGCAGGAATTACAACGATTCCTTTGCACAGCACTATTTGCTGCCGTTGGGCGCATCGCTGTGGTCATGTGATGCTGATCGGTTCTCGCAGTTCCCGATCCGTTTCGTGATTGAATTTCTCCACAATCACCGCATGCTCCAGGTCAATGGCAGACCGCAGTGGAGGACCGTTGTCGGCGGTTCGAGAGAGTATGTGAAAAAGCTGACCAAGCCGTTTCGGGACCGGATATTCACGGCCACCCCCGTCAGCAGGGTGCGTCGCCAGGCCAGGGGTGTGGAGCTGACCACCACCGATGGCCACAGCGATGTTTTCGACGAGGTGGTGCTGGCAACGCATGCGGACCAGGCCGCGCAGATGGTGGCAGACCTGGATGACACGGAGCGGCAGGTGCTGCATTTCTTCCCCTATCAGGACAACGAAGTGCTGCTTCACACAGATACCTCGGTAATGCCGGAAGTCAAGAAGGCGTGGGCGAGCTGGAACTACCGGATCCCGGAGCAGGTGCATGGAAACGTCACTGTCACCTATAACATGAATTTGCTGCAACGCCTGGACAGCCGCCGAACCTATTGTGTGTCGCTCAACCAGACCGCGCGTGTTGACCAACGACGCGTAATCAGGCGTATCAAGTATGAACATCCTCTGTTCATTCCCGGCCGAGCTCAAGCGCAGGCCGAGCATGCTTCACTGATTCGCCGGCGCGGCGTCTCCTATTGCGGCGCTTACTGGGGTTACGGTTTCCATGAGGACGGCGTGCGCAGTGGCCTTGCCGTATGCGACGCCTTCGGTATGGGTCTGGAGCAGTGAAGAGCCGGATCTACGAGGGTTGGGTGCGGCATCGCCGTGAAGCGCCGCGGCCGCACCAGTTTTCATACCGGCTGTATTTGCTTTATCTCGATCTGGGCGAACTCGATCACGTATTCGAAGGGCGCTGGTTGTGGTCGACTGCGGGGCCTGCTGTCGCTTGGTTCCGTCGCCAGGACCACTTCGGTCCGGCACAGCAGGATCTGGGCGAGGCGGTTCGCGATTTGGTGCGCCGAGAACTGGGGCGGCCGGTGGCGGGACCGATTCGGCTGCTGACCCATCTGCGGTACTTCGGGTACTGCATGAACCCGGTGAGTTTCTATTATTGCTGGGACCGAGACGACGAAACCGTGGAAGCGGTCGTGGCCGAGGTGAGCAACACACCCTGGGGAGAAACCCATTGCTACGTGATTGACATGATACAGAGCGGGCACGCCAAGTTCCGCAAGTCCTTCCACGTTTCGCCGTTCATGGCGATGGACCAGGAGTATCGGTGGCGGCTGTCACGGCCTGGGGCAACCCTGTCGGTGTCGATGCAGAACGTCGAGTCCGGCCGGCGTCTTTTCAGCGCCTCAATGGCGCTGCGTGCGAGGGACATCAGCGGCGCCCAACTGGCGCGCGTACTGGTCCGCTATCCTCTGGTCACCGCCAAGGTCGTGGGCGCGATTTACTGGCAGGCACTGAGGCTCTGGATCAAGGGCACACCCTTTCACGATCACCCAAAACACCTCGATATCCAGGATGCAAGACAATGAGTACGACGTCGACAAGCGTTGAGTGGCAGCTGGCAAAGCAAAGACCGGGTGCCCTGTCCGGCCTTGCCCGGGGCCTGATACTGAGGCGGCTGGGCAAGCCGCGGAGTGGACGGCTGACGATCGCGGACCCGTGGGGCACTATTTCGCTTGGCGATGGTGATACCGAACTGGAGGTGCATGTCCACCACCCACGCTTCTACCTCGATCTTCTCTTCGGTGGCAGTCTGGGCGCTGCCAAGGCCTATATGGAAGGGCACTGGTCGGCCAGCGACCTGCCCGCAGTATTTCGCTTCTTTATTCACAACGCGGAGGAGGCGGACGGCCTCGATCACGGCCTTGCCAGGTTGAGCGCCAAGTCCGCGGCGCTACTGCATCGGTTGCGTGCCAATACCCAGACCGGCAGCCGCCACAACATCCGCGAACATTACGATCTTGGCAATGACCTGTTTGGCTTGTTTCTCGACGACACCATGACCTACTCGGCCGGCGTGTTCGAGAGCGATGCCAGCGACCTGAGATCGGCCTCGACGGCCAAGCTGGACCGGATCTGTCGCAAGCTCGGCTTGTCACCGGCGGACCACGTGGTCGAAATCGGTGGTGGATGGGGGAGTTTCGCTATCCACGCCGCCACGAATTACGGCTGTCGCGTAACCACCACCACCATTTCCGAACAGCAATATCGGCTGGCGCGGGAGCGTATCGCCGCGGCAGGCGTTTCCGACCGGGTGGAACTGCTGCTGGAGGACTACCGAGACCTGGACGGAACTTACGACAAGCTCGTCTCCATCGAGATGATCGAGGCGGTGGGACATGAGTTCCTGCCACAATACTTCCAGCGCTGCGCGGAACTCCTGCACCCGCGCGGACAGATGTTGCTGCAGGCCATCACCATGCCCGACCACCGATACCGCCAGTATCTGAAGCAAAGCGATTTCATTCAGCGCTATATCTTTCCCGGCAGTTGCTGCCCCGCCGTGTCGGCCATAATGGGGGCCGTCAGCGAGGCCAGCGATTTGAAACCAGTACATCTCGAGGATATTGCCGCGCATTATGCCCGCACATTGCGTTTGTGGCGGCAACGCTTCCTCGCTGCCCAACAGCAGGTCCTGGATCTGGGGTATCCGGCCCGGTTCATCAGGCTGTGGGATTACTACCTGAGTTACTGTGAGGCAGGCTTTACCGAACGGTACCTCGGAGACATTCAGCTGGTATTGAACAAGCCCGGTTGCCGAAACAATCCAATGGTGCAGGCGCTACCCGCGGTACAGCTGTGAATGGCGACCGCTGCGGATCGTTCGTAGATTCCTTGCGATCGGAGTATCCGATCCTCACCCGTGCTTTTTGTAGAGGAGCCTAGTCATGATGCATACACTGGCAAACGTGGCCTTGACCTGCACCGAGCGCGGGCTGCTGCCGGACCCTGTCGTACGCATGGGCATACGCAAGCTGGTCAGGCAGCGATTGGCCGAACTGCAACTCCAAGAGCGCGAACGGGCCTCCGATGCCCTGCAGGAGTTCATCAGCGGCATGGACGGAGCCGAGATCGCGCCGATACCGCACATGGCCAACGAGCAGCATTATGAAGTACCTGCGGAATTCTTCTCCCGTGTTCTCGGTGCACACCGAAAGTACAGCAGTTGCTACTGGCGCGACGGGGTGGATGACCTGGACCAGGCGGAAGCCGACGCACTGCGTGTCACCTGTGAACGCGCGCGGCTGCAGGATGGCCAGCATGTGCTGGAACTGGGACACGGCTGGGGTTCGTTGTCGCTTTGGATGGCTCGCAACTATCCACAAAGCCGGATAACTGCCGTTTCCAATTCGGCCTCACAGAGAAGGTTCATCGAGCAGCACTGCGCCGAAACCGGCGTGATCAACCTGCAGGTCATTACTGCGGACATGAACGGTTTCTCGATCGACAAACGGTTTGACCGGGTCGTGTCGGTCGAAATGTTCGAGCACATGCGGAACTATCGTGAAATATTCCGACGCGTATATTCCTGGCTACGCCCGGGCGGACAATTCTTTATGCACATTTTCTGCCACCGCACGCAACCCTATGAGTTTGTCGACCGAGGCGCAAGCGACTGGATGAGCCGCTATTTTTTCAGCGGAGGAATCATGCCCAGCCACGACTTGCCGCTGCACTTCCAGGATGATCTGCACCTGGTCGAGCGGCACCGTTGGAGCGGTACGCACTACGAGAAAACAGCGAACGCGTGGCTGGTCAACATGGACCTCAATCGCAACGCCATCATGCCGATCCTCGCGGAGACATATGGACGAGAACAGGCGGACCGGTGGTGGATGCGCTGGCGTGTATTCTTCATGGCATGCGCCGAGCTGTTCGGCTACCGCGATGGTGAGGAATGGTGGGTCAGCCACTACCTGTTCGAGCGTCCCGCCGGAGATTAGGGTGAGTTTGCGCGATACGGCGAGGACCATCCAGGCAGTGGCCCTGGTCGGTGTGGTCACCATGACGGCGGCCCTGGCTTACGGGATCTGGGCTGGCGGGCTGATGGAAGACGGCGCCCTGATAGCCCGGCTTCCGTGGGGCCTGGTGACCCTCATCGACATCTATGTCGGCATCCTCCTGTTTTCGTGCTGGGTCGTGTACCGCGAGCACAGGTTGCTGACCGCTGCGATCTGGGTCGTCGCCATCTTGTCGCTGGGGAACCTAGTGACCTGCTGTTACGTATTGTTGGCGGCACGCCAATCAAACGGCGATATGAAGCGGTTCTGGATGGGTGAACGGGGATGAGCATCGAGCGAGCGGTGTTGCGCCGCGTATCGATAAGTCTTCGCCGTATACTGGACTGAACCACAGTCGGTGAGCCTTGGGCGCGCGCCGCCGGGGATCCGCGGCCACTCGATGGAGGCCGGCATGGTGACGGCGCCTGGCAGAGTCGATGTGAGTTCCCGCTGCAGGCGTCAGCGTTGCCGCCGTGGTGACAGGCCCGGTGCCGCCTTATTCGATTCCAGTGGGTCGGCGTCCAGGTCGTACATTTTGAATTCACTGGCCGTGGTCAGTGAATCGCAGCAGACGGCATACCCCAGCGGCCGGTGCGCAGGCAGCGGATTGGAGGGAACAAGAGGCACCCGCAGTGTCTCCTCGAAACAATAGTAGTGCATTCACCCTAGACCACCGAGCGCCATGCCCATCTCGTCATGGTTGCCGGTGCCAGCAATCAAGATCCAATCGCTTCATCCGTATCCACCATTGCGTTCAGCCGCTGATTGATCTGCGGGTTCGGCAGGTATTCAGCCACGGGTGGAACCGTACTCAGTCGAGCACCTGGAGCTCTCCGCGCAGCGGGTCGTATCGATCGATGAGTTCCCGCAGCAGCTGATAAACCATGGGTTGGGAGGACCGCACTTGGGCATGACTGTCAGGTAAGCCAGTTGTAAGGTCCTGGAGATTCTTGAGCCGAAATCCCGCTGTCCAGTACTGGCGCGTAAACCAACACATCAGGGAGGTCGATCAGCGACACGAACACGCAGAAGGGCTCGTGGACGTCATCTTCGCGCAGGAACTGCAATGCGCTCAAGCCCGGATTGGGGCCGGCAAGGCGGTGCCACGGCCGTCGAGATGGCGCCTGTCATGTCGCGCGCAGCCCGTCCCAGGATGGAAATGTCGGTCAGCGATTTATCCGCGTCCGCACGGTTCTGTTCCGCATAACCGAAGCGTTCGCGAAGATAGTCGATATCCAGCTGCGTCCCACTGCCCGGTTTCAGGTCCGGCCGGGCCCCTGTTCAGCTGAGGCGCCACTTTTCTTTGTCAGGGTCTGCGGCGACCTGCCGGACCTGAACGTATTGGTAACGACATGTTCCGAAGGCAAGGCGCCGGTACGCGGACAGACCCGGCTCGCTGAGCACTGGCAGGTGTTGCTGAATGCGTGCTCGAAGCCGATGCCCGTTTCCATCAGCCGCTCCGTTAAGGTGATGTTCCTCGACGCCCAGTATTCCGGTCAATGGTGGGGCTCAGTATTCTGGTCGGACAGGACGACCAGGATAGTGGGCGGTTCGGGCACGTCCAGCGGCACATCAGTACTCGCGTGACATTGCGGTGACCCTATTATAATGTGCCAGGCATTCAATCCTGGATCGGAACCATGGCGCAAAAGAAACCGGATTGCGAGCGATACCGGGTACCCGTCGGCGGGTCATTCCGCTTGTCCACCATTGACACCGACGACGATCAGGACCTGGACCGGGACGAGGCGAGAAAAAGACTGTCGCTGAACCACGAACAGATGCAGGAGTACCAGCAACGGCTTTACGCGGAGGGCAGGCAGTCGCTGCTACTGGTGTTACAGGCGATGGATACCGGCGGTAAGGACAGCACCATCAGAAAGGTCGCCGGCGTCCTTAACCCCCAGGGCTGTCATGTGACCGGTTTCAAGGCGCCCACCGATGAGGAACTTGCGCATGACTTTCTGTGGCGGGTTCACGATCATGTGCCGCGCCGGGGGCAGATCGGCATATTCAACCGCTCTCACTACGAAGACGTCCTGGTTGTGCGGGTACACAAGCTGGTTACGCCTGACCTGATCGAGCGGCACTACGGGCACATCAATGACTTCGAACGGCTCCTCGTCGACCATGGTGTACGCGTCGTCAAGATCATGCTGCACATCTCAAAGGAGTATCAGCTCAAACGCCTGCGGAGGAGGCTGGAGCGGCCCGACAAACACTGGAAATTCAACCCCGGTGACCTGGAGGAGCGGAAACGCTGGGACGAATACATGGAAAGCTTTGAAATAGCACTCAACCGCTGTTCCACAGACCATGCGCCCTGGTATGTGGTGCCGGCTGAGAAACGCTGGTTCCGGGACATGCTGGTCAGTGAAATACTGGTCAAGGCGCTGACGGATATGGATCCCCGCTACCCAAAGCCGGAGTTCGACCTGACGCGCTATACGCCGCAGTCGATCTCCTAGCGTCTGTCGCGGGCCCGTGGTTACCCGCGGTAACAGACAGTACCGCGCAGGCCGGTGCGGGCCAGCATCAGGCCGCCATACCCGCGGGCACAGAGGTCAGCCTTCACCCGATGCCGCCAAGGCACAGATACTTTATTTCCAGGTACTCCTCGATCCCGTAACGGGAGCCCTCGCGGCCCAGGCCGGATTCCTTAACCCCGCCAAAAGGCGCCACCTCGTTAGATATTATGCCTTCATTGATGCCCACGATGCCGAATTCCAGTTCTTCCGCCACTCGCCAGACGCGGCTGATGTCGCGGCTGTAGAAATATGCGGCCAGTCCGTAGCGGGTGCTGTTCGCGATTCGCACCGCCTCGTCCTCATCGCGGAACTGCAGGAGCGGTGCGACCGGTCCGAACGTCTCCTCCCGATTCAGCTGCATGGTGCTGCTCACGTTGGTGAGCACAGTGGGTTGGAAGAACGTGCCGCCAAGATCGTGACGGTTTCCCCCCACCATGACCGCCGCGCCGTGCGCGACTGCGTCCGCGATATGCGCTTCAACCTTCCGCACAGCGAATTCGTCGATCAACGGCCCCTGCTGCACCCCCCGATCCAGGCCATTTCCGACTGTCAGCTCGGCTACGGCGGCGGTTAATCGGGAGGCGAACTCGTCGTAAACCGGTTCCTGCACGAATATACGGTTGGCGCATACGCAGGTCTGTCCCATGTTCCGGTATTTCGACGCCATCACCCCCTGAACCGCGGCGTCCAGGTCAGCATCATCGAAGACGATGAAGGGGGCATTGCCCCCCAGTTCCAGCGAGATCTTCTTTACCGTTTCGGCGCACTGCGCCATCAGTTTCTTACCGACCTCCGTGGATCCGGTGAAGCTGACTTTGCGCACCTTGGGATTGCCGGTCAATTCACCGCCGACAACCTCCGGCACGCCGGTGATAACATTGAAGACACCGGCGGGCAATTCCGCCCGGTGGGCCAGCTCAGCGAGTGCCAGCGCAGTCAGCGGAGTTTGTTCAGCGGGTTTTACCACTACCGGGCAGCCGGCAGCCAGCGCCGGGGCGCACTTGCGGGTGATCATCGCCGCCGGGAAGTTCCAGGGTGTGATTGCTGCGCACACTCCGACACCCTGTTTCAAGACCACGATGCGCTTGTCCGGCTGGGGGTGCTGCATGACGTCACCGTAAATACGCTTGGCTTCCTCGGCAAACCATTCTACGAACGAGGCGGCGTAGATGACCTCACCCCGGGCTTCGGGCAACGGTTTGCCCTGCTCCATAGTCATCAACAAGGCCAGGTCATCGGCATGGTCAACAATCAACGTAAACCAGTTACGCAACAGCGTGGCACGTTCCTTGCCGGTGTGGTTGCGCCATCCGTGCCAGGCGCGTTCGGCAAGTTCAATGGTCAGACGGGTGTCGGCGGCGTCGAAGGAAGGCACCGACGTCAGCACCTCCCCGGTGGCGGGGTTTTTGACCGCGAAACTTTCGCCGCTTGCGGCCTTTCTCCACTCACCACCCACATAGCAACCGTTCCTCAACAGATTTGAGTCGTTCAGCCGCATGATATATTCCAGTCAACCTGTCGTTGAAGTACACTGACTCAACACTATAACGCAGATATCGCTCAACTGACCACGACTGAGCAACCGGGAAAACCATGTCCACACGAAAGAAGTTGACAACAATCATTCTGGCATTGCATCTGTCCTCGGCAGGCGTGGTGACCAGCGTACAGGGTGCCGTGATCGGTGTTCAGGAAGTCCTGCAGTTCGAACAGCGTGCGCAGGTTTATGATGACCTCGATCGGTTGCTGGCCGATGAAACGGTCAGGCGGCAGCTCATCGCACTGGGCGTTGATGCGGAGCATGCCAGGCAACGTGTACATGCCATGACCCCGGACGAGCTGGCCCGGCTTTCGCGCGGCCTGGACGAACTTCCCGCCGGCGCCGGGGCCCTTGAGGTAATCGGTGTGGTGTTCCTCGTGCTGCTTCTCCTCGAGCTGGTCGGTGTGATCGATATCTTCAAAAAGAGATGATCGACCGCCGCGCTTGCGTGGCCGGTCTGGGCATTTTGCTTACCGCGGTAGTCCTGCCCGGCTGCGTCAGCCGGGGGCCGCTTCTCAGCACGGCCGGAACAGCATTACCGCCGCGCACGGAACTCACCGACACCGAGTTTTTCCCGCAGCAGGAATACCATTGCGGGCCGGCTGCGTTGGCCACCGTACTTCGGCATGCACAGCTGCAGGTGTCGCCGGATGAGCTTGTCGACCTGGTGTACATACCCGGCCGCAAGGGAGCGTTGCAGGCGGAAATGCTGGCGGCCGCCCGGCGCCACCACCGCATCGCCTACGAATTACCGCCGGATGTGGATTCCCTGCTGGAGGAACTGTCCGTCGGACGGCCGGTGGTGGTGTTGCAGAATCTCGGACTTAAGAAGATCCCGGCCTGGCACTATGCCGTGCTGGTGGGTTACGACACGGACGATGACTCGGTGGTCCTGCGTTCCGGGAACGCCAGGCGTTTACGGATGCCGGCCCGGCGGTTTCTTGCCACCTGGGAGCGGTCCGGACGGTGGGCGTTCGTGGTGCTGCGGGCGAACGACGTTCCCGCCGCGCTCGACCGCCGACGGTGGTTGGAGGCTATCGCCGCGCTGGAACAAACTGCGCCGCCCCGGGACCTGGAACTTGCCTATTCCGCCTACCTGGCTCGGTTTCCCAACGACGACAAGGGCACCCTCGGCCTCGCCAACGCCCGTCTGGCACTTGGGAAGGCGGGTGAGGCGGAGAAACTCTACCGCGAGCTTCTGATGCGACAACCGCAACACGTCCCCGCGCGCAACAACCTGGCCTGGAGCCTGTCCGCACAGAACTGTATTGACGAAGCCCTGGGGCAGGTGGACGCCGCGATCCTGGATGTGGACGAGAACGACACGTTCTATCGGCAGGCGCTGGCGGATACCCGCCTGCGGATCAGCGGCATGGATCGTCATTCCGGCCGGGGGTGTGCCCGACCCACTGACTAGCGCACGCCCAGCGTTACGAGGTTGTCCTTGGCGACCCGGTCGCCTTGGGCGGCCGCGCGACGCAGCCACTTGATGCCTTCATCAAGGTTCTGGTTGACGCCCTCACCGTTCGCGTACATGACCCCGAGATTGGTCTGAGCCCCGGCATAACCCTGTTCCGCGGCGAGCTGAAACCAGCGGATCGCCTCCTGATCGTTTTTGGTCAACACCAGGCCGTCGGCATACAAGGAACCTAGATCCGCCTGGGCCCAGGCTTTACCGGCAGCTGCGGCGGTCTGAACACGGGGTAGCGATTTGCGTATCCAGTCCTCCGCGACCGGCTGATTGACCGACACGCCGCGTCCCAGATGATGCATGATGCCGATGCGGAACTGCGCCCTCGCGTAGCCCAGTTCGGCCAGCGGGTTCAACAGTTGAAAAGCGGTGGCGTAATCACCACGGTAATAGGCCTCGATACCCCGATTTAGGTCGGCACGCCGGCGCCGATGCTGGGCGTCCGTCATGTCCCCCGCGCCATTGCGCTGTGCTCGCGCCGCCTGTTCAGCCGCTGCGCGCTCCGCGGCTGCCCTCTCGGCGACCGCCTGCTTTCGGACCGTTTCTCTCCTGAGCTGAAGCTGGTCCCTCAGCAGTGGCACCGCCTCATTGTCGGGAACGATCGCCGCTGCCGCCGTGAGCATGCCTTCCGCCTCTTCGAACTGGTCTGCCGCGATGGCGCGGGTGGCCCGTTCCAGATAGACGCGCGCCACCTGTGCCATGCCCTCGTTGGCCCGCTCGTTACCCGGATCCGCTTCCAGGACCCGACGGTAATAACCCAGGGCATTGTCCCCGACAGGCTCTGCCAGCCGCTGAGCGGCCAGAGCGGCATCGGCCAGCGCCAGCAGGTCCCTGATCTGCTCCTGCACGGCCTCCTGCTGCAGTCGATTCGCGAGATCCTGCTGCCGCCTGTTCTCTTCCTGCCTCTGGAGTCGCAGTATTGCCTGTTGTTCCTCGGCCTCGGCCGCGCTGCGCCTGGCCGCGATCTGGTCCTTCAGTTCCCCGGAGGACGGGTCCCCGGGATCGATATCGGCAACGACGTCGGCAAGCCGCTGCGCAGCGTCGAGGTCACCGTTACCAAGCGCGGCTCGGGCCTGCCGCACCAACTGGTCAGCGATGCTGTCAATGCCCTGCCTGGCGTCAACGTTATCGGAATCGATCGCCAGCACCGCACGATAGTCTGCCAGGGCATTGTCGGTCACCGGGTCGATCAGTTGACCCGACTGCAGTTTTACGCGGGCCGCGGACAACAGTTGACCGATCTTCTTCTCCTGTTTCTCGAGCTCCCGATAGAGGGCGGCGCGCTCGTTATCACCGGCACGGGAAAAATTGACCTCGTCGGGCAGCCTCGGCGGCACGGCCAGAAATGTCTCCCGGTCCACTTGGCGGAATACTATCGACGGTTCCCGGTCGATCGAGGCCGCGGTGTCGCGCTCGCCGGCGGGCGCGGGCTGTGTTGCTTCCTGCGGGCCGGTCTGCGACGTTGCCTGCTGTTCAGGAGCCGGTTCCGGCCACAACACGAGCGCAGCCAGAATCGCCAGCAGCGACGCGGCAATACCGGCCTTGACCCAACTGTGTTCTCCGCTGTCGGCGCTGCCTCCGGACCGCAACCCGGTGCCCCTGGGGGGGCGTGTCGCGTCGTTGGATGGCGGTAGCTTTAGGGCCTGTTGCCTCTGCCCGGCCGCGCCGGCCTTGGCCCCCAATCCGGGCCCCTGCTTGTTTTTCCGCGGAGACCGCTCCGGCTGGGTCTGCCCTTTCAGACAGTCAAGCACTGCGCGCACCGAGTCAGGCCGATCCTTGGCCACGGGGTTCAGCATCCAGTCGATGGTATCCGAAAGATCCTTGCCGTACCCGTCACCGCTGATCTCCAGGGCCGCAACCAGCGGATCGGGTTCCTGCTGGGCCAGAGCAGCGACGCGCTTGGTCGCCTCTGCGGGGGTTATCCCCGTCAGGCAGCGATACATTGCGGCGCCCAGCGAATACAGATCGGTCCACGGACCCAACTGGTCGCCGTCATGATAGAGCTCAACCGGGCTGTAACCGGGAGTAACGCGGCTGTCCAGCCTGACTTCGGACACGGACTCTGCACGGTGCGTGTTGCCGAAGCCCAGGATCAACGGCACACCGTTGTCGCGAAGGTATATGTGTTGCGGACAGATATCGCGATGCAGGAGGCCGGCAGCATGGACGACCTGCAGCCCGTTGAGGACCGACTCGAGTATGTGACTGACTTCCTGCTCCGGCAGCCGGGTATTGCGGTGACGCAGCAGATCATGCAGGGTCTCGCCGGGCTCGTAGTCCATGACCAGGTAGGCGGTGGCGTTGGCCTCGGTGTATTCGCGCACGCGGCACAGGTGCTGGTCGCTCAGCTGGGCCAGTACTCTGGCCTCTTGAAGGAAGCTCGCCAGTCCGCGTTCGAAAACGTCCTTCCGCTCCTCGAGCGCCATCGCATGGATACCGCTCCAGTGACGCACGGCCACCTCCGCCGGGAGATATTCCTGGATCATCACCTCACGCTGGCGATCCAGGTCCCGTGCCCGGTAGGTGAAACCGGCACTGCTCGCCCACAGCTTTTCCTTTATCTCGTAAGAACCGAACTCGGTTCCGGGTTTCAGCGCGTCGGCGTGATTCATGAAGCTGGGTAACTGCTGCCTGAAGGTATTAAGCCGTTAATTTACAAAGAGTTATCAATCCGTCAAGGGGTACCGATCGTGCTCTCACGACGAAGTCCAGGTGCCGTTTTGCTCATTCCCCGCACCACACCCGGTAGGCCGCCGGCCGCGATCACGCGACGGTTACGGCGCAGGCGAGCACTGGTATAAGTGTACGCGTATTTTACGGTGTCTTGCGGAACAAATGTGGGACTCGGGGGGCGGGCGGGAAGCGTTTGTCCCCGCGGGTATCCACCGCCGAGTTCCTGATACAATCGGGCCGTTGTCAACCAGCCATACCTGACGGAACAATCCCCGTTAAGTGAACCTTACCCGCCTTTCCATACAGAATCCGATCTCCGTGGTCGTGGCCGTGTTGCTGGTCACATTGTTCGGAGTGATCAGCCTCGGGCGACTGCCGGTGCAGCTTACACCTGAACTGGAGAAGCCGGAGATAAAGATCACCACCGACTGGCGTGCCGCGGCGCCAGAGGAGGTCGAGGCGGAGATCGTGGAACCGCAGGAAAAGGTCCTGCGCGGGGTGCCGGGAGCGACCCGCATCCTTGCCCGGGCCAGACAGGGCCAGGCGGAGATCACCCTCACCTTCGCGGTGGGCACCAACCTGCAGCGTGCATTGCTCGAGGTTCTCAACAGACTGAACCAGGTGCCACGGTACCCGGATGACGCGGACGAGCCGATTATCAGTTCTGTCGGCGGCGACAGCCGGGCGATCGCGTGGTTCAACATACAGACCAGGCCGGCCAACGAACGTCCCATTGCCGGCTACAAAGACTACCTGGAAGAAGTCGTTCAGACCCGGTTCGAGCGCGTGCCCGGAGTCGCACTTTCCGAGATCTTTGGTGGACGCGAATCGGAAGTGCGCATCACATTTGACCCCTACAAGGCCGCGGCGCTCGGGGTCCAGTTTCCCCAGGTCGCCCGGCTGGCAGGGGTCAACCAGGATATCTCCGGCGGTTTCGCGGAAGTAGGCAAGCGCCAGTACACGCTTCGATTTGCCGGCCGGTTTTCCGTTGACGAACTGGGCGACATGGTCCTCGAGTGGCGTGATGGCCGCCCGATCCATCTGCGCGATCTGGCGGGCATCGAACTCACGCTCGCGGACCGAAGCGCATTTGGAATCGGCAACGATGCGCCTTCCATGTACGCCAACGCCCACCGGGAACAGGGCGTCAATGTGCTGGAAGTCATGGCCGGCCTCAAGCAGGCCGCGACGGAACTCGACGAGGGGCCGCTGAAGCGGGCGGGGCTTAAGCTCACCCAGGTCTACGACGAGACCTTGTATATCGACCGATCGGTGGAGATGCTGCGGACGAACCTGGGTATCGGCATGGTATTGGCCGTCGGGGTGCTGTGGTGGTTCCTGCGCCGCTTTCGCGCTACCTTGATGGTGGCCACCGCGATTCCGTTGTGTATTTTGATTGCATTAATGGCGCTGGACTCGGCGGGACGCACCCTGAACGTGATCTCGCTGGCGGGACTGGCACTGGCCCTTGGGATGGTGCTCGATGCGGGAATCGTGGTGCTGGAAAACATAATCCGTCTGCGCGAACAGGGAGAGCAGCCACTGAAGTCGTCCGAGCATGGCGCCACCCAGGTCTGGGGCGCGTTGTTGGCGTCCACTGCAACCACGGTGGCGATCTTTCTGCCGGTGGTGTTTCTCGAGGAGGAGGCGGGCCAGCTGTTCGGCGACCTGGCGATGACCATTGCGGTCGCGGTGGTCGCTTCCCTGCTCGTCGCTGTCACGGTGATCCCGGTGTCTGCCGCTTTCCTGATCAAACAGAAGACGCTGCATGACCCGCACACGAAGTGGTGGGAGTCGATCACCGACGGTGTGATGGCGATGACGAACACGCCGCTCCGGCGTTGGGTCTGGATCCTGGCGCTGGTTTCGGTTCCACTGGCGCTTGGCTACTGGGCGAAGCCCGATGCGGATTACCTGCCGGACGGCAAGCGAAACCTCGTGTTTGCCTTCATACTGCCGCCGCCCGGCTCGGGCATTGAGTACCTGGAGCGGGAGATGGGCCAGGTCATGGCGGAGAGTATCCGTCCGTATTACCTTGGTGAGAAGGAACCGCGTATCAGCAATTACTTTTTTGTGGCGTTTCCACGCGGTGTGTTCATGGGTGCCCGCAGCGCAGATCCGACCGAGGTCGGGGAAGTAGAGCGGTTGATCAATGGCTTTCTGAAGCAGTTTCCGGACACCATCGGGTTCGCCAGGCGTGCCTCGCTGTTTGGGGGGCTTTCCGGCAGCAACGCGATCGATCTGGACATTCAGAGCCGCGACATTATTGCAGCGCTGGATGCCGCCAGGGCAGGCTTCGTGCTGGCCAGCCAGCACCTGCCCGGTGCTCGGATCCGGCCGTTTCCGGGCCTCGACCTGGCGGAGCCGGAGATCCGCCTGCTGCCCGACGAGCGCAGAATCGCGGAGGTGGGCTGGGACCGCGGCACCCTGGCGGGCATCATCCGCGCTGTGGGTGACGGTCTGTATGTCGGCGATTATTTCGACGGTGAGCAGAAGCGCGACATCATATTGCGCGCCGAACCCTGGGAACTACCCGAGGACATCGGCGGCATACCATTTGCTACCCCGCGCGCCGGGGTGGTGCCGCTGGGAGAACTGGTGGACGTGGCGCGCACGGCGGGTCCGAACGAGATACGGCGCGTCAACCGGCGCCGGACGGTAACCTTGCAGATCAACCCACCGGACGGCATGCCGCTGGAGCGCGCCATCAGCATCCTGCGCGAGCGGGTAGCGCCGATGCTGGAATCGCGGTTGCCGGAGGACGGGGTGGTGGAGTACCGGGGCTCTGCCGACAAGCTCGCCGAAACCCTGGAAAAAATGAGCGGCAGCTTCCTGCTCGCGGTCGCCATACTTTATCTGCTGATGAGTGCACTGTTCCGCTCGTTCCTGGACAGCCTTCTGGTCTTGCTGGTGATACCCATGGCAAGCATCGGCGGCATCCTCGCTCTGCAGGCGGTAGACCAGCTCAGTCCGCAACCCATGGATCTGCTGACCATGATCGGTTTCGTGATATTGCTGGGCCTGGTGGTCAACAACGCAATACTTCTGGTACACCAGACGCGGCAGGCAGAGCGGGAGGGCGCGCAACGGCGTGAGGCGGTGCGACAGGCGGTCAGGTTACGCCTGCGTCCCATCCTGATGAGCACGCTGACCAGCATGTTCGGCATGCTGCCGCTGATGCTGTTATCGGGCGCGGGCACCGAACTCTACCGGGGGTTGGCGACGGTGATCGTCGGTGGTTTGACCGTCAGCACCCTTTTCACTCTGGTCCTGCTCCCCAGCCTGTTACGACTCGGGGAGAGTCGAAAGATGGTCCCAATGGATTCACAGCCGGCGAGCGTTGCGGTCAGATAGAACGCCAATTACGCGTTTTGTGCTTGCTGGCGCATGTTGCCACCGAGCTTGAACGGATCGTGTCGTGTATCTAGAAGGCTTAATTCTTCACCCAGAAGTGGTCTATAATATGACGCGGGTGGTGGCGTATTCGTCACGATGTCACAGCATCGGCATTGTTGAGGGACCTGCCTTTTAACATCAATACAGCAGACCGTGACGAGACCATCTTTTGGCGGCCCCGCGTCGGGATGTAGGAAGATCAACCAAGCCGCTTCGCCTATGATCAGTTCCTTGTGCAGTGTTTAAGTATGAACATACTTGGGATATCCGCTTATTATCACGATAGTGCCGCTGCATTGATACGCGACGGACGGATCGTTAACGCGGCGCAGGAAGAGCGATTCACCCGCAAGAAGCACGACCCGGGCTTTCCCTCGCGTTCCATCCGCTTCTGTCTGGACGCCGACGGACTGCAGATGCAGGACCTGCATCAGATCGTGTTCTACGACAAACCGTTGACCAAGTTCGAGCGTCTGCTGGAAACCTACCTGGCCTGTGCGCCGAGCGGGATACGCTCGTTTCTCGCGGCGATGCCCGTGTGGTTGAAGGAGAAGCTTTACCTCAAGGCGCTGTTGAAGAAGGAACTGGCAGCTCTCGGCGGAATGAAGGAGCGTCAACTACCGCCTTTGCTGTTCGGGGAACATCACGAATCGCATGCCGCATCGGCGTTTTATCCGAGTCCATTTCAACGCGCCGGCATCTTGTGCATGGACGGCGTCGGCGAGTGGGCCACCACCTCCGTCTGGCTGGGTGAGGACAACCGCGTCGTGCCACAATGGGAAATCGAGTTCCCGCATTCGCTGGGCCTGCTGTACTCGGCATTCACCTACTACACGGGATTCAGGGTGAATTCCGGAGAGTACAAGCTGATGGGGTTGGCGCCCTATGGTGAACCGAAATATGAATCGCTGATACGGGAACACCTCATAGATATCAAGCCCGACGGGACCTTCCGGCTGGACATGCGGTATTTCGACTACGCAACCGGGTTGCGAATGACCAACGACCGGTTTTCGGAACTTCTCGGTGGTCCGCCGCGGCAGCCCGACCAGCAGGTCACGCAGAAGGAAATGGACATCGCGTCGTCAATCCAGCGGGTAACCGAGGAAGTAGTGCTGCGCCTGGGCCGAGCCGTGCAGCAGGAACTGAAGGTCGATGCGTTGTGCCTCGCGGGGGGGGTGGCACTGAACTGCGTCGCCAACGGGCGGCTGCTGCGGGAGGGTCCGTTCCGCGACATCTGGGTACAGCCCGCGGCGGGTGACGCCGGGGGCGCCATCGGCGCCGCACTGGCGGCTTGGTACCAGCTGGCCCAGCAACCCCGGACCGCCAGCGGCGCTGACGCGATGGCCGGCGCATACCTTGGCCCGCGCTTCAGCAATCATAAAGTGCGCGCCAGCATGGACCGCATCGGCGCGAGGTATCGCGAACTGGATGACGCTGAACTGTTTCCGGAACTGGCGCGCATTCTCGGCGCGGGAAACGTGTTGGGATGGTTCCAGGGGCGCATGGAGTTCGGACCCCGCGCCCTGGGCGGACGGTCCATTCTGGGTGACCCCCGCAGTCCTGAAATGCAGTCGGTACTCAACCTCAAGATCAAGTACCGTGAGTCGTTTCGGCCTTTCGCTCCGGCGGTGCTTGCCGACCAGGTGTCACAATATTTCGATCTCGACCGGGCCAGTCCCTATATGCTGATCGTCGCCGACGTCAAGGAATCCCATCGCACTGAGATGACGGCGGACCAGCAAGGGCTTTTCGGAATCGAGAAACTGAAGATCCCGCGATCGGACCTCCCGGCCATCACCCATGTGGACTACTCGGCGAGGATCCAGACGGTTCATGAGGATACCAACCCGAGATTTCACCGGCTGTTGATGGAGTTCCATGCGGCAACCGGCTGCCCGGTGCTGGTCAATACTTCTTTCAACGTGCGCGGCGAACCCATCGTGTGTACTCCGGAGGATGCCTACAACTGCTTCATGGGGACGGAGATGGACTACCTGGTTATTGAGAACATCTTCATGTCCAAGACCGACCAGCCCCGCGAACTGCTGCAACCGCGCCGGGAGTTTGCTCCTGACTAGGAGCCAGGGTCCCGAGCGGATTTCAAGATGCTGACCGAGCAAAGCAACAAGCCCCTGCACGATCTTGCCGGCGATATCGTGGGTCCTCGCGAGTTGCGCCGCTTTGCGCTCATTCTAGCGGTGCTGATCGCAGGAATCTTCGGGCTGCTGATACCCTGGTGGCGGGAGCAGACGGTATGGATCACCCCGTTGGTCATAGCGCTGTCGCTGCTCGTGTTGTCCTGGGTTTCACCCAAGGCGACCGGCTGGATCTACCGTGGCTGGATGCGATTCGGCATGGTGATGGGCACGATAGTGAACCACGTGGTCCTGGGCGCGGTGTTCTATCTGTTGATCATGCCCGTCGGGATTTTCCAGCGCCTGATAGGCCGCGATATACTGCAACGGAAATGGAATCCCGACTGCGACTCCTATAGAACACCCTCAACGGTCAGAACGCCGGACCACATGAAGAGGCCTTTTTAGCGATGACTGAATTTTTACGTGATTTCTGGGATTTTCTGAAATACCGGAAGAAGTTCTGGCTGGCGCCGATCGTGCTGGTCGATACAGCGGCGGCCGGCGGCTTTTTAGCCGAGTTCAGTTGCGCAGGGTCTTCAGAAAGTCGATCAGTTCGCTGCGCTGCTTTTCGTCCGTGATGCCGATCAGGGTGTTCTTGGTGCCGGGCAGGAACTTGTCGGGATCCGTGAGGTACTCGTGGAGATCCTCCTCGGTCCATTCTCCGCCGGCGGTAGCCAGGGCCTTGGAGTAACCGTACCAGCCGAAGCGCGCAGAGCGGGCGCGAGCCTTTGCGGCTGCGCCCGCCAGCTTTGCTCACGGCGCCTGCCGGCGGGGAGGTGCGGCTTCCCACTCGCCGTCGGCTTGCCGGCAAATGGTTAGGGTCTGGGCCCAGGGTCCGGAATCCTTGACCTCGATGTCGTGCCGGACGGTGCGGCATTCATGCTGGTCACGCTCGAACCTGTCCAAGAGTTCCACGCTGCCCCGGTTACCGCTGTCTGCGTTGTGCCACTTCAGCCGGGTACCCACCACACGTGCGGTCATGTCCTCGCGCGCCGTGCGGGCGGCCAGATCGATATCCTTGTCGGTCAGCGGCGGCAGCATCTCGCGCCAGCCCGCCTGCCCGAAAGACGGCGGTGGAGCCAGGACCATCAGCATCGCGGCCAGGCCGGCCATCAGTCCGCGGTATCGCCCCATCGAGCCCTTGGCAGCCAAAATCATCTTTTCAATTCAGCCGGTGCGTCACTTTCGCATGAACCGCAGGATCAACAGAAACAGTAGCGAGCCCACAAATGCCGCGACCAGGTCTTCCAGGCTCACTGACACCGAGCCGAGCCCTAAATCCAGCCCCAGCAGGCGAAACAACACGCCGCCGAGTAGCGCCCCCACCAGACCGATGCCCAGGTTGGTAAAGTGACCGAAACCCTGCCGGCTTCGTTTGACGACCAGGCCCGCCAGAGAGCCGGCGAGGGCCCCGACGATCAGCCATGTTAACCATTGACTCAAGGAGATGCTCAACACTTGTCCAAACCCTATGTGCCTGTTCCGGTGTCCAATGCGGCTGCCACACCGCCGGGTCCGCCTGTGACGTAGCTTGACGCGCACACTTACTGGTGAAAGCATAACACGAACCCGAACCCGGCTACCTGTCGGGCGTGCGGGCAACGGGAGCACTCGCTGAACAACCGTCGCAACAGTTGGAAACCGAAAACGCGCGGGCCCGCGCGCAGCGAGGTCGTGCGTTGACGTGGCCGCGCCGGCGGTTACCGATTTTGCTGTTCGCAGGCGCACTATCCCTCGCCGCCCAGGCGGAGCGGTCGCGCACCCTGGGGGTGTTCGGTGACCGCAGCCCCGAGGTCTTGTACTCGGTGCAGACCGACGAGCCTGTCATCGCCATCACCATCGACGACGGTCCGGACGCGGCAACGACGCCCCGTCTGCTGCAACTACTCGACGCCTACGAGGCCAAGGCCACGTTCTTTCTAATCGCCGACCGTGTTCAGGGCAACGAATCGCTGGTGCGCGCGATGGTGAAGGCGGGGCACGAGATCGGCAATCACATGACCCGTGACGTGCCAAGCATCGAACTGGCGCCGGACGTGTTCGAGCAGGAACTGTTGCGCGCCGACCGCATTCTGTCTCCGTTCGCCCGGCCGCGGTGGTTTCGGCCCGGCTCAGGATGGTACGACGAGATCATGCTGGAGATCCTCGAGCGGCACGGATACCAAGCGGCGCTGGGAACCATCTATCCCCTGGACGCCCATGTCGGCTGGTCCTGGTTCGCCCAGCGCTACATCCTTACCCTTGCCAATCCAGGATCGGTGATCATCCTGCACGACGGCGGTGGACGCGGCGAACGCACCCTCGCCACATTGCAAGCCATACTTCCGGAGTTGATCGACGACGGATATCGGCTGGTGACGCTTTCTGAACTGGTGGGGTTCGCGACTGGCGCGCTTATCGACGACCCGCCTGACGCTGGGACCGAAGATCGGCAATAATCTCCCGCGGGACTGACGCCTGGACTGTCCGGTATCTGCCCTCGGTGTCCGTTATTCCGGTGCAGGCAGCGGTCTTCTTGCCAACGGCCGTTCGGGTGTAACCGCTCGAACAGTACCCGGGCCCAAACGCTGCCTGCCGCTGCGAGATGATTGTCCGGGTACTGCAGCAGCGGACCGTCGACGCGGTGCAGGGCGGGCGTCAGCGGGTGTTGATCAACGTCAACCGCCGTGCCGGCCCGTGGCGCTGATGAATGCGGCAGCGGCCGGCGGTTCCCGGCTGCTTTAACGGCGAGTGCTTGGCTTCGACATCGCCCTGGTGTCCGCTGCGGATGGCGTCTCGACGGGCAGCGGCGCGGTCGTGCAGCATGCCTGCTGACCGGGCGGACATTACAGTAGCGGAATATTTGTTTATACTGCCGGCGGGCATTGATGAACAGCAGGCACCGCTATGGAAAAAGTCGTCGCGTCAATCATGAGTACCGACAACTCGGCCATGCGCAACGAGCACGATGTGCAGATTAGGCTGCTGGAGGCCATAGAGAAGGGTGCAGCCGCACAGCGGCCCGGCCATGAGTTGTCGGATCTGGTTGATCAACTCGTCGAATACACCAATGTGCATTTTCTCTCCGAGCAGTTGTTGATGAGGATGTACGCCTACCCGGCCTATGCCGAACACGAAGACCACCATAATGAATTGCTGGACCGGATCAAGGATCTGCAGGGGACCCTGGCGGATGGCGACGAGGAACAGCTTCAGCAGATGGCGCGCTCCCTGCAGGAGTGGGTAACCGGTCATATCAAGCGCGACGACGCGCTGTTCTCACGATATCTCGAAGAAGGTGCCACCACCAGCACCGGGTGCTGATACCCGCCGCGGAGGAACAGAAGACGGCAGCGTCCGCGGCCCGGCGATAGCCACCCGCCCCGCCGGTGGTGATGCGGCCCGGGTTGATCTACATCAGGGAACCCGGGAGACACATTGCATTACAGTGGCGACAATCGACAAAAAGCTTGTTGCTGTATTTGAAACCACCGGTGTGTCCATCTGATGTCTAGCACGATTTCCTTTCTGGACAGCGAAAATTTCCAGGCGTTGTTGGATGGGTTGCAGTCTATGGGATATCGGTGCGTCGCCCCGGTGCCTCGCGACGGTGCAGTCGTCTACGATACCGTGACCCGCACGGACCAGTTGCCGCGAGGCGCGTCCGTCGTTCAGGAACCGGGCAGCTACCGACTTCATCAGGGACAGCACGATCGTTATTTTGCCTGGGCCAACGGCCCCCAGGCTCTGAAACCGCAGTTATTCAAGCCGCGTCAGCAATTGTGGTCCGCGACCCGCAGCGTCGAAGGCGAACTCGAGTTCAGCGGCACCGAGGCGCGCGTCGAAAGTGTCGCCTTGATAGGGGTCCGTGCCTGCGACCTGGCGGCGCTTTATCTGCAGGACAAGCATTTCCTCCAGAGCACGTTCGTGGACGTCCATTACCGAGCGGCGCGGGAGGGCCTGTTTGTGGTGGCCGTGCAGTGTACGCATCCCGCGTCGACCTGTTTCTGCGCCGCCAGCGGCGATGGCCCGCGCGTGGACTATGGCTACGACGTCGCACTGACTGAAATCGATGGCGGGTTCGTGCTGGAGGTGCTGAGTACGCGGGGACGGTCGCTCGCGGACTGGCTCCCCCTGCAGCCTGCGAGCAAGGCGCAACTGCACGCCGCGACAGAGGCCCTAGACGATGCCGAGGCTCAGCAGACCCGGCGTTTGCCCGGGCGCAAGCTGCGCGACGAGCTGTACGGAAAATTAGATCATCCGCGTTGGTCCCAGGTGGCGGAGCGTTGCTTGTCCTGCGGCAACTGCACCGCGGTGTGCCCCACCTGTTTCTGTCACGGAGAGGTTGATGTGGCGGAACTGGACGGCGGTCGCAGCGCGCATTTTCGGGAGTGGGATTCGTGCTTTGCGGGGCGGCATGGATATATTCATGGGCTGAACCTGCGCGATCAGACACGCGATCGCTACCGGCAGTGGCTGATCCATAAATTCGCCGGCTGGCACGACCAGTTTGGGCGGTCAGGATGCGTCGGCTGCGGGCGCTGCATTGCCTGGTGCCCGGTAGGCATCGACGTTACCGAGGAACTGGACGCGATCTGTGGGGGTGCGGTAGATGAATGACTGTTATCTACCGTACCAGGCCGAGGTCCTGGAGCGCATTCAGGAATCGAAGAACATGTTTACCCTGCGCCTGCGGCTCGTCGATGCTGAGTTCCAGTCCCGCTACCACTTCGAGCCCGGGCAGTTCAACATGCTTTACCTCTACGGCGTGGGAGAGATACCGATATCCATCGTCTCCGACCCCCGGGACGACACCATACTCGATCATACGATCCGGGTCGTCGGTCGCGTCACCCGCGGGTTCGCGGAACTGAAGGCGGGAGATCGGGTGGGCGTGCGCGGACCCTACGGCCGCGGCTGGCCGATGCGGGACGCGGAACAACGGGACGTGCTGATCATCACCGGCGGCCTGGGCTGCGCACCGGTAGTTTCAGTGATCAATTACGTGCTGCGCCGGCGCGAGCGTTTCGGCAAGCTGAACATAGTGCAGGGTGTCAAGCATTCCAGTGATCTTATCTGGCGCGAGCGCTATGACAGCTGGCGTGAGGTGCCGAACACCGCCGTATTTCTGGCGGCCGACGAGGGCGGTCCGATCTGGCCTTTCCATGTCGGCCTGGTGACCGAGTTGTTTGATCGCCTCGACTACGATCGCGATCGGGTGATGGTGATGATGTGCGGGCCAGAGGGGATGATGCGCGCCGGCGTGAAGTTGTTGCGGGAGCAAGCGGTTGCGGAGGAGGACATCTGGGTGAGCATGGAGCGGAACATGCAGTGCGCCGTGGGACATTGTGGACACTGCCAATTCGGTTCGAGCTTCGTGTGCAAGGACGGGCCGGTGTTCCGCTATTCACAGGTGAGCTGGCTGTTCGGAGAGCGGGGATTCTGACGTGAAACCAAGGATTGCGGTGCACAAGTTTGCTTCCTGCGACGGCTGCCAGCTGGCATTCCTGACCGCCGGCGAGGCGCTGCTGGACCTGGCCGGGCTGGTCGACATCGTGCATTTCGCCGAGGCCGGCCCGGTGTCACCCGATGCGGAGGTCGACATCGCCTTTATCGAAGGCAGCGTGTCGACGCCCCAGGACATAGACCGCATCCAGCGCGTCCGCGCGAACAGCCGCTGCCTGGTCACCATCGGCGTGTGCGCCACCGCCGGTGGCATCCAGGCGCTGCGCAATCTTGGTGACGGCGACGACTGGGTGGCATCTTTGTACGCCTCGCCGGAATACATCCGCAGCCTCGCGACTTCGGATGCGATCTCCCGGCATGTCAAGGTCGACCTGGAACTCTGGGGATGCCCGGTAAACAGCCGGCAACTGCTGGCGGCCGTGCGGGCGCTGCTGTTCGGTGTGACGCCGCCGGTGGATCAGGAGAAGGTGTGCGCGGAATGCAAGCGCAGCGGCGCCGTCTGCGTGATGGTGGCGCGCGGTGTTCCCTGCATGGGGCCGGTCACGCGCACTGGCTGCGGCGCTGTCTGTCCACGGTTCGGACGCGGCTGCTATGCCTGTTTCGGACCGTCGGAGAACATCAACAGCGATGCCCTGGGCGGCTGGATGCGCGGACTGGGGCTGGCGCCGGAAGGGGTGGCTCGGCGTTTCCGTTTCATAAACGCCGAAGCGGCTGAGTTTCGTGCCGCGGCGGACAAGGCCGCCGACAGCGGTAAATGATCGTGGGCGGCTGCCGACATGACGGATAATCAACGGGGCGAACACCGGGAGATGGTCATCAACGTGCCGGTGCTGGCGCGGGTGGAGGGCGAAGGCGCGCTGGATCTGCGCATCGTGTCGGGTGAACTCACGGAATGCCTGTTGCGCATCTACGAACCGCCGCGGCTGTTCGAACGCCTGCTGGTGGGGCGGGAGTTCAACGAGGTCCCCGACGTCGTGGCGCGTATCTGCGGTATCTGTCCGGTCGCCTACCAGATGAGCGCGGTGCACGCCATCGAACAGGCGTTCGGGATTGACCCGGGACCGTGGGTTCGCGCCATGCGCCGTGTGCTCTACTGCGGGGAATGGATAGAGAGCCACGCCCTGCACATTCATCTGCTTGCGGCACCGGATTTCTTCGCTTGCGGCAGCGTCATCGAGCTGGCAGCCAAGCAGCCCGACGAGGTGCGCCGCGGACTGCGCCTGCAGGAACTCGGCAACGATCTGATCCGTCTGCTCGGCGGTCGCGCGGTGCACCCGGTGGGGGTCTGTCCCGGCGGGTTCTACCGTGCGCCGACGATCGGCGAGGTCGACACCCTGCGCAAGCGCCTGCACGACGCGCTGGCTGATGCCGAGGCATTGGTGGAATGGACCTGTTCGCTGGAGCTGCCCGTCACCAGCCAGTCGTTCAACAGTGTCGCCCTGCGCCATTCCGACGAGTACCCCATGAACCAGGGCCGCCTGGTGTCTTCAATCGGTCTCGACATCAGCATTGAAAACTACCCGGAATACTTCCGGGAAGAACACCTTGGCCATTCAACGGCGTTGTACTCCCGGCATTATCCGGACGGCGCCGCTGCCCGGGACGGCGACGGCCAAGCTTACCTCGTGGGTCCCCTGGCCAGGTTGAACCTCAACCTGGACCGTATGCCAGCCGCCGTGCGTGCGGTGACGGAGCGCTGCGGGATACAGTTTCCGACCAACAACATGTTTCATAGCATCGTCGGCAGGGCGGTGGAGATCCTCTATGCAATCCACGAAGCAGCCCGGCTGCTGGATGATTACCGCGTCCCGGTTCACCCCGCGGTGCCCGTGGTGCCCCGCGCCGGGGAGGGTTATGGCGCCACCGAAGCACCCCGGGGCCTGCTCTGGCATCACTATGAATTCGACGCCGCGGGGCACGTGCGTCAGGCCGTTATCGTGCCCCCGACCAGCCAGAATCAGGCGCTGATCGAACAGGACCTGCGAACCTCACTCGCGGAGTTCGGCCTGGACCGCCAGGCTGACGAGTTGCGCCAGTTCGCGGAGACCGTAATCCGCAATTACGATCCCTGCATATCCTGCGCCACTCACTTCCTGCGCCTGAAGGTGAGACGGGAGTGAACGGCGTGAAGGTGATCGGTGTCGGTTCGCCGCATGGGTTCGACCGCCTGGGCTGGGAGGTCGCAGACACTCTGCGCAACCGCACCACTGCCGCTGGATGGCGGCCCGGAGAGGTCAGTATCGAGCGCTGCGAGCGGTTCGGGGCGCCGCTGCTGGCGCAGCTCAGGACCAGCAAGCGGGCGGTAATCGTGGATGCGCTGAAGACTGGCGCCCGCCCCGGTGCGCTGCTGCGCATCGCCCTCACGGAACCCGGAGGAGTACCCTGCGGACTGTCGAGCCATGGCCTCGGTCTGGCCACCACCCTGGAACTGGGCCGCGCGCTCGGGACGCTGCCGCCAGTGATCACCGTGTTGGGGATCGAGGCTGACGACGAGACCGCCGCGCCGACCGCGGACCAGGTGAACCGGCTCTGCCAGGCGCTGTGTGATGAACTCGGTTACGGCCAACATCAGCCAGGCATGGTCAGCTGTCCGGAGCCGGATAGCGAGGGGCGGCCGAGCCTCTATCATTCCGTGGCTTGCGACCGCAACGACCACCGGTAAAGCGGTATCCCCAACAGGAAGATGCACAGCGCGGCGCCGGCGATCAGCGGTCGATAGCTGGCCGCGCTGAAGATGAGAAAGGCGCACACCGTGCAAAACAGCAGTGTCGGCGCCGGGTAGGCGGTGACCCGGTAGGGTCGGTGCAGGTCCGGGTGTTTGCGGCGCAGCACAATGACGGCGATGCTGGTGGCAAGGTAGAAGGAATAGACCGCGGGCGCGGTATACAGCAAGGTGTCGACGAACGATCCCAGCACCACGATCAGGACCAGCGCGATCGCGCCCTGCAGCAGCAGGGCGGGCACCGGCGTACCATAGCGTTGATGCCAGACGCCCAGGCTGCGTATCACCCTGTAGTCGCGACCCACCGCGTAGGAGATGCGTGCGCCGGAGAAAATGAGTCCGTTCACCGCGCCAAGCGCGGAGATACAGATCAAGCCGCTGATGTACTGACCACCGTAATCGGGAAACACCCTCGCCACCGCGTCCGCGGCAACAGCTTCGGAATTGGCCACACCGGCATGGCCGAGCGCATACAGGAATGCCGAGTTGACGAGCAGGTACAGCACGGTAACGGCCAGGGTCCCCGCTATCAGGGCGCGTGCGATGTTGCGGGAAGGGCTGCGCACCTCCGCCGCGACATAGGCCATTTCGTTCCAACCACCGAAGGTGAACAACACCAGGATCAGCGCCAGGCTGACCGGCAGCGGATCCACTGCAGCGGTGACCGGCTGCGCGGGCGGGGCAAGGAAGGCGAGGGCGACAATCAGCAGCAGGCCGGCCGCTTTGGCGACGGTGAGCAGGTTCTGTGTCCACTTGCTCTGGGTGACGCCCACCATGTTGACCACGGTGAGGACGATCACCGCGGTGGCGGCGTAGAGCCGGTCGTCCCAGGTTTCGGGCAGGCCCGTCCAGCCGCCCAGCATGGCACGGGCATAGATGGCGAAGGCGAAAGCCATGACAGCGATGTCCCCGGGCCGGACGATGACCAGCTGCACCCAACCGAACAGGAAACCGGCGCCGTTTCCATACGCCCGGCTGAGATAAACATAGTCACCGCCCTGCTGCGGGTAGGCGGAGGCGAGTTCGGCATAGCCCAGCGCTCCGCACAGTGTGATCAGGCCGCCCGCTGCCCACAGCAGCAGCACTCCCCACCAGACATGGCCACCACGTGCGATGTCGGGCACTGTCTGGTAGATGCCCACACCGATGATGATACCGGCGATCAGGCAGGTCGAATCGAACAGAGACAGCTTTCTGGCCGGTTGTCCGGCGGAGATTTTCACGATTGCGGACAGTTGTGCAGGCGCATCGATATGCTTTCCATTATCGCTGATTGTGCTGCCGCGGGTCGCGCACGTTGCAGGCCCGTGCGCGCGGTCGCGGTGGCAGGTTTTCTAGGACACCACAATTGGGTAGAGTCCTCAACATGTCGCTCGATCCCGAAAACACCGCTCGATTCCGGGTCAGAACGGCTCTTCGGCGTCTTTGCCTTCTGCTGCTGACGCCCCTGTGCGGAGTAACCATGTCCCACGCGCAGCCGGGCGAAGGTGGCGGTCAGCCAGACGAGCTCAGTATGCCTGCGCTGAAAGACGCCACGATCATGCCGAGCCCGTTTCCCATCGCGGTGATGGGCAGGCTGGATGGACTGAAGATCGCCGTCGAGGCCGGTTACACCGGCGCGGACGCTTACGCCAGGTTGAACAACGAAGGCCAGGTGGCGGCGACGTGCGCGGTGCATTTCCGTGCCGGCTCCGATACGCGCCGGCGCCGGCGACAACTGGACGCCGGCCAGCAGGCGCTCATCGTGGCAGGTATCCGTCGCCGGATCGTCACACTGCGCGTTTACGTGAGCTGCATTGAGGCGGGTCCGGGGAACCGCGGATCCTGACTGCCGGCCGCAGGCTGCGCCGCCGCTCGGGCGCGGCTTTGCCTTGATCGGGCGGAGATCGCGCAGCGCATCAATTACCCGCAGGCCTCGACCGATCCGGTGGCGCACGACATTGCCGCACCGCAGATCGACGTGCCGGCGGGATACGCGGGTTCGGCTGACCTCCTGGGCGCGCCCGTCGGGCGCGCCGCGGCCGGTAACAACGGCGGCTGATTCACGGTCTGCGCGAGGCCGCGGCCTTGGCCCTGATGATCCGGGAACGTGAGACGATCTCGCTAGCGATGTAACGCGCCAGGGAAGTCAGGCCCAGTTCATTGAAGTGGCAGCATGTATCCATGTAGACGGTGCGCGGTTCATCCTTGAACAACAGTGAGGCGTCCGCGAACCACGACCCGGCGTCTCGAAGCACGCCCATCTCCTGGGCGAAATAGGGGTATGTCGCGCGGTATGGGGTCCGAAGCTGTCATCGGGAACGTAGTGCTTGCTGCGTACCTCCTCGCTCAGTGGTTTTGATCCCGGGCGATACTGATTGGGCTGAAAGACGTGCAGGTACTCCGCGCCGTTGGCCCGGCTGAGCTGGTCCATGAGCATGGATGAGTGGCGCCACAGGGCCGCCAGGTAACGGTAAAGCTCATCGTCTGATTTCATGTTCATCGGCGGCCCTGTCTCCTCGACGCTGAACTGGCCATGTTTGCTTTCCCGCTCCACAATGTCTATCAGCTGGTGTGCCCGCTTGTCACGGCTCATTATGCTTTGTGTCAGGTAGATCCCGACCAGGGCGGGGCGTGCGAAGGGGCTTTCCCGGCCGAATCGGATCAGAGAGTCCTGGGTCTGCCGGATGCGTAACAGTTCTCCGATCTGTTTCAGCTTGCTGCTGGTGAATTGCCGACCCAGCATCACGTTCCAGCCGCGGGGATAGCTGGGATTGAGGCCCCTGGGCGGACCTTCGAGTATCGCCAGCGTCATCTCGTTGAATCCGTCCAGGTTGATGACGAGGTCGAACTCGGCGCCCTGGCTCAACAGGAAACTGTAAGCACTGAGCTGCTGGGGCTGCTTGAATCCCGGCAGCGCGGCCCGGAAATAAAAAATGTTCAGCTCCAGTCCGCGGTCTCGCAGGGCCTCCTCCAGGGCGTTGCCGAGGTAATTGTTCCTGGCCTCAGGTGTGCACATCATCTGCACCGCGACCGAACCACCCATAAAAAGCGCGCGCAGCCGATCTTTATGCTGTCTGGACCTCACGGGCTCCGTTGTCGCCTGGCTGTTCGTCGGCAGAGACAGCGCTACGCGTATCGTCTGGTCGGACCTCGACCCGCTGTTCCTGGGCAGTTTCGTGCTGAGCTATCTCGGCGCCCCGCCGGGGTATTTTTCCAGCCGCCTGGCGCCGGTATTCGGATTCATCGGGTTCGTCGCAGCGATCCTGCTGACCTTGAGGGCCAGGAACCTGGATCCCGGTACCGTGGCCAGGCTCTGTCCCTTTTATGGGTTGATGTCTTTCGCGGTGGGTTGTGCCGTGCTGTCGGCCCTGGGCCGCGCCGAGTTCAGCCTGGACCAGGGACGCTCGCCGCGTTACCTGATTGTTTCCCAGCTTTACTGGGTCGGTCTGTTTGCGCCCGCAGCTGCCGCCGCCGGGGCGACGGCAAACAGTGTGAACTCCACCCGTGCCGGTTTGAGGCGGACCGTGAATATCGCCGCGGCGATGGCGATTGGCTTGACCTTTCACAACAGCCAGAAGATCGCCAAAAGACAGGCCGTCGAGGCCACGCGGCTCAACGACGTCATCGCCGACATCCGAAACCGCTATCCCGATGTGGCGCCCGGCACTTATGAACTGCTCGCGTACCCGGACAAGCGCCGGGCGCGCGAGCTACTCGCGATCATGCATCATTACCAGGTCAATCTGTTCAGCAATTGACGGGTTGCTCTTCTCCTCATTGAAGGTCCCGCGCTCAACCGATTGTAGGCCGCGCGTCCGCGCCCCCCCGGCGCCTGCTGGTCGACGCCTTGCCGCCGGGCCCTCGCTGCTTGCGCGCATCGCCGTTGCCTTTTTTCGAGCGCGGTGCGGGGCCAGCGCCGACAGCGGCCGCAGGTCGGGAAGATCGCCAGCGTTCGGGGCCACGCCTGCGGGCGGGTCGTGTGGGTTTGTCGGGAGATGCCGGTGCGGCGCCGGGAGCCCCGGGTTCGAGCCCGGCGATTACGCTTTGTTGCAGCTTTTCGCCGGTGAGGCGCTCGATCTGAACCAGTTTCGATCGATCCGCCGGCGCCACCAGGGAGATCGCGGTGCCGGTCGATTCAGCCCGTCCTGTCCGTCCGATGCGGTGGATATAGTCCTCGGCCACCATGGGCATATCGAAGTTGATCACATGGCTGATGCCGCGTATGTCCAGGCCGCGGGCGGCGACATCCGTCGCCACCAGAATCCTGATCTTGCCGCGGCGCATGCTGTCCACCGTACGCTTGCGCGCCGCCTGGCTCATGTCGCCATGCAGCGCCGCCGTCGAGTGGCCCTGCTCGTCCAGGGTCCTGGCCATTCGCTGCGCGCCGCGCTTGGTGGCCGTGAACACAAGGGCCTGCGTCAGCTCATCCTTGGCCAGGTAGTGGGATAGCAGCCGTCGTTTGTGGCCGGCGTCATTGGCGCGATAGGCGCGCTGAGTGATCATGGCATGATGATCGCGGTTGCTGGCCAGACGCAGGCGCGCGGGGTCGGTCAACAGATCGTTGGCGATCCTCAGGACCTTGCCTTCAAGCGTGGCGGAGAACAAGAGCGTCTGGCGCGCGGCAGGCAGCGCTGCGGCGACCGTCCTCACCGCATCAACGAAGCCCATGTCCAGCATGCGGTCGGCCTCGTCCAGCACCAGGATCTCGAGGCGCGAGAAATCGATGCGACCCTGGTTCATGTGGTCGAGCAGTCGCCCCGGTGTTGCTACCAGAAGATCGAGCGGTTTGCGCAGCATGCGCTCCTGGGGCGGGTAGGGCATGCCGCCCACCAGGTTCCCGCTGATCAGATCACTGTGGCGGCCGAACTGGCTGATGTTCTGGCTCACCTGCAGCGCCAGTTCCCGGGTCGGGGTCAGCACCAGCACACGGGGACCTTTCCCGGTGCGGGTCGACGGCCGCAGCAGTCGCTGCAGTGCCGGCAGCACGAAGGCCGCGGTCTTTCCGGTACCTGTCTGCGCAGACGCCATCAGGTCCCGGCCTGCCAGTACCACCGGTATGGCCTGTCGTTGGATTTCAGTGGGTGCCTTAAAGCCGCTTGCATCCACGGCCTTGAGTAAGGTGGGATCGAGTCCCAGTGTTTCAAATTTCAAAATAGATACTCCGTCCCCCCGGGCGTTCCGGACGAACCGTAAAATAAAGATAAAACCAACGAGGATGGAGTTACTGGAAAGGTAAATACATCGTCTGGTTCAGTGTCGGCGGCGCCGCTGCTGAAGCCGCGGCAGCCACCATACGTCGCCAACCAGGGAGGGTAGATGGTCCTTTCAGACGGGTCAGAAACGCAGGGTCCCATTGGGGACGGCGCGATTATGCGGGTTTGGCGCTGGAAAAGCCAGCGCCTGGGCGGCTCTGCCCGCGCCCGGCTTCGGATTATCGAAGAACCGGCACCCTGGACTACAGTGCAGGAGTGTTCAGACGCTGTGCGCCTAAGGCCGTCCGGTGGGTGGCCGCACGCAGGTTCATATGCCGTTCTCCCGCCCGAGCCCGTTGATTTTGTCGGTGTCGCCCCCAATAATCATGAACATGCGGAGATTAATGGAGTATGATGGCAGCCATGTTGATCGGTTGTTGGGCGCTCCGTGCGCCGGCACTCCCGGAACGATATGTTGGCGGTGTGGCAAACCAGTTGCGTAGCTCCGCCGTCGAGCGGTTCCAGTAGTTCCTCATCCGTTATCCACCCCAGTTCGATTGTGTACTTGCCTTTTGAGCAGCATGGTCACGGGCACGATATAATGGTGTAGCGAATGCAGGGGCGATGTTTTCGTATACCCATCCGACGGAACCGGGGAGCTGTGCGCGTGATTGTCGGCCAGCCACGGTGCGGGAGCCAGGGGCTTTGATGCGGGTCAGTGCAAGCGGTCTGGCGTCTGGCGGGGCCCCGGGAGTACCGAGGCAATACGCCTAATGGTAGGCCAGTGCACCTGGAAGGGGCTGCCGGTTCCAGGGATCCGGCGGTGCGTGAAAGCATCCGCCTTTACCCGATACGTGTAGACGTATCCCAAATTGGTGAGGGACATATATGAAGAAAATGTTTGTCGGTAATCTGCCCCCGGACGCCTCCGAGGATTCTGTAAGCAATATGTTTTCCGAATTTGGCACCGTGCGTTCCATCCAGTTGACGCGCGACGTGTTCACGGGTAAGTGCAGAGGCTTCGGCTTTGTCGAGATGGAAGGTCACGAGGCACGCGCCGCCATGGCTGCGCTCGACGGCAAGACTTTCGGGAGCAAGTCGCTGCGGGTGCGATTCGACGACCCGGTAAAGAGCAAGCGCCGGCGTCGACGCTGAGAGTTTTATAGAAGTTGGTGGCACGTGCTGTCTGCCTGTCACCAACACCATTCACCCGACGTCTGTTATTCGTCGTCCCCCCCCGATGTCCCATCGACTTACGATTGACTCCGACACGGGCTTCGGGCGGTACCCACGTCGTATAAATACAGGGTCCTTCCATCCAGGCCGGTCTGGTGCCAACGGCTGTCCCGGCGGCCGTTTCGCCACCATGAACTGACCGCGCCCGATGACACCGCATTGGCTGCGTCGGCAGGGTCTTGTCTCTCCCAATTGCCGGACGGACAGGGATTGCCACCGAGTGCAGGCCGCTTCCGATGTTTCCAATTGATATTGAAGCCGTAAAAGGCGGTCACTGGCATTTTAGGATGACCGGCCTCGCTGCCCGCCGGACAATATGGACAACACTAACGAGGCTGTGGCACGGACCGCGGGTAGCTAGGGCAAGGCCCTGACTCCCGGTTTGAGTTGAGGAGCGAAAAGCAAAGGTCGCAAAGGGATAACGCCTTGATTGTTATGATACTCCCGCGACCGTCGTCTGTATCGGGTGATATTGGTTATCATAGCGAATGTTGTCGATGTGAAACTTACCGGGGACTTGGTCCGGCTGGAAGCCGATTGATCGAGGGGTCCTGGGTCGATACCACTGCGGGCCCTCGGTAAACAATAGAGCGCAGGGAATACATGCAGTGTTCGTGGCGAACATGGAGCAACTTCATGGGCATTCGTCGAACCGGATTGTCACGGTGGAGTACCGGACGCTGGCGAGTTACCTGCAACTTACAGGGGGAACTTATTATGTATGCGAGTGTGCGTCGGTACGAGGGTGTGACGGATGTTGAGAAGGCCGCTCGGCTGGTCAACGAGGGTTTTGTCCCGATAATCAGTCAGGTCCCGGGTTTGGAGGCTTATTACCTGGTCGACGGGGGCGCCGGCGTATTGATCTCCGTCAGTGTCTTTTCCGACCAGGAAGGCATCAAGGAATCAAATCGGCGGGCGGCAGACTGGGTCAGGGAAAACGTGGCACCGCTTTTGCCGTATCCGCCGCGCATCACGGCCGGGACAGTAATTGCACATAAGCCGTGAATGGATAACGAGCTGAGGTCGTTGCCAGACGGGGCTGCGGGTGTGGTTGTGCGTCATGAACCGGGCCGCGTGACTTCCGTGATTGACCTGTCACGTCCTGTTTGACAACCTGGTTCCACTGACGTCTGTTCAACGCTGCTGGTCGGGTCTGGGTACCTGGGTCCACAGTGAGTGTTCAAGGTGCGGCTCACGCGAGTGCGTCAATGACGTATGTACCGGTGCCGTTAGCGTAGTTTGGCTGCGTTTCGAATCGGCATACGCGGTTTGTTATAGAAGGCCTGGAGAGACTCGAATTAGTTCGGTTTCAAAATCCGACGCCGTACAGACAGGACATGGTGGTGTCAGTGATCCAGGCAGCGACCAGCTCGAGACAAGTATTCTGTCCCTCGAATTCGCCCTGTCCCCCGAAATCGCCCCGAAATCGCGAACACCCACGGGGAGTTTTGCGGCCGCTGCGATTTGCTTACCCGCACGCACACACGGGCTATACTCTGACTGATACCTTATATTACGAACGTCGCCGAATTCGCCCATGCCACTTGTTGTCCTTCAGTCACAGTCGCACCGCTTGCCGCTATGGCTGCCCCGGGGCAAGTCCACGGGTCTTTCCGGGCTCGCCTGCAGAACACTTTCCAGGGAGGGCGGAGGTGTTGTATCCGCGGCGCGCATGCTGATGGCCGGACCGGGCGATGCCGCATGCGTTGACCCGCATACAACGCCTTCCCGCGCCGCGTGGAGTATCCGGATCATTCTCGCGGCCTGCTGCATGCTGCCTGCGACGGCATCCGCCGAGTTCTGGATCTATACCGCCGCAGAGGGCGACAATCTTTGGGATATCAGTGAGAAGTACCTCGATCGGGTCAGTCGATTCGAGCAACTGCAGAAGATAAATGGTATCGAACATCCCACGCGCATGCGCCCCGGTACCCGTCTCCGGGTGCCCATGGAGTGGATCGCGAGTAATCCGGAGCCAGCTGAGATTGTCGACGTGCATGGTACGGTGGAATTGGAGCACGCCAACGGTGAGGTAATCATCGCAGTGGCGCCCGGTGCACGAATTCTGCTTGGCGATGAGGTCACAACTGGTCCGGACAGCAGTGTCGCAATCCGATTCGCCGACAACTCGGTCCTCAGCCTTTATGCGGACAGTTCCATACGCTTCGATTACCTGGGCGCCTACGGTCAAACAGGCATGGTGGATTCGCGTCTGCGTTTGCTCAAGGGCCGAGCCGACAGCCGGGTGAAACCGGCGGTTGGTCCAGGGTCGCGCTTTGAGATCGGAACTCCGTCAGCCGTGAGCGCCGTTCGTGGCACGAATTATCGTGTGGCGATTAAAGACGATGGGCAGACATCGAATATCGAGGTGCTGGAAGGCGGCGTGGCCGTGAGTGGTGCCGACAAGGAGACATTGGTGGGTACCGGGTACGGTACACGGGTCACCGCGGGCAAGCCGCCCATTTCGCCGCGCAAGCTGCTGGAGCCTCCGACTCTGGACGAGTTACCCGGGCCAATCCAACAAATCAACTGGCCGGTGACATGGCAGCCGTTGCCGGGTGCACTTCGCTATCGTACTGAGCTTGCCGCCGCGGCTGATTTCAATACCCTGCGCTGGCAGCAACTCGGCCCTCGGACCCGTGCCGCACTGCCGGACCTTCCCGACGGCAGTTACTTTCTTCGCGTGCGCGGCGTGGACGAACTCGGCCTGGAGGGCAAGAGTGCGACGCGTGAAATTCTGCTCGATGCGCATCCGCAGCCACCGGTGCCCCTCAAACCAGTGGACGGCCAGGTGCTGCGGGGCAAAACACCGGAGTTGCAGTGGACGGATTCCGCCGACGCGGCCAGATATCACCTCGAAATCGCGCTCGATGAGCGCTTTGGACAGGTGCTGGTCGACCGCGACAACATCAAGGGGACCCGTTTTGCAAGCTCGGAGCTGTCGAAGCCTGCCAAGTACTACTGGCGCCTCGCCAGTATAGCGGCTGACGGCGAACGCGGCCCGACGGGTGTTACCCGTTCTTGGGAAATCAAGGCCGTCCCTGACAGCGTCGATGCTGAAGTCGACTCAATGCAAGAAGGTAAGATCGTCGCGTCCTGGCGCGCAGGTGCGGCGGGCCAAAGCTATCAGGTACAACTCGCGTTTGACCCGAAGTTTCGCGAAATGCAAATGGACGTGACGACGACTGAGCCCGAGATCGAATTCGATCTGATCAAAAGTCGGGCACGCTACTTGCGGGTGCGTGCAATCGAGCCTGACGGTTATAAGGGACCGTGGGGAACGACGCAACGGGTTGATCCAGCGCCTTCTAAAGCATGGATCATACCGCTATCCCTTAGCATACTCGTCATCCTTCTTCTCTGATTCATCAATGCTGTCACGGCAAAGACGCTCCTTTGCATTCTATGCGATGTTCGCCGTGTTAGTGGTGACCGGTACTGCGGCGCTGTCCGTAACGCGTATATTGGAGCGGGTTGACTTGGTGCTTTACGATGCTCTGTTGCCATTGCAGGCGACTGAATTCAGCGATGACATCGTGGTGGTGGCGATCGACGATGTCAGCCTATCGCGTTTGGGTCGATGGCCCTGGTCGAGACGCCTGCATGCCCGATTAATGGACCGGCTCGCAGAACTCGGCGCACGGGTCGTTGCCTTCGACGTCTTGTTCTCCGAGCCTCAGCGAGATGACCCGCAGGCAGACCCGGCATTCGCGGAGGCCATGGCGCGCTACGGACGCGCAGTGCTGGCGGTTGCTCCCATCCAGGAGATGCCCTCTCGACCGATCTCCGAGCTGCTGCCGGTGCCGGGTCTGGCCGCAACAGCGGCGGCGCTCGGACATGTCGATATAGAATTGGACCAGGATGGTCTATGCCGAAGCTTCTACTTGTATGCCGGGCTCGATGACGCCCGCTGGCCCGTTCTGGCACTGGCAATGCTCAAAGCGGGTGGTGAGCTAGGCTTGCCACGAAAAGCAGCAGGACCGCGGAACACAATCGGTGGGCGCGGAGGCTGGTTGCGCATTCAGCGGTTATTGATTCCTTTCGGCGACCGCGGCGCCGCGCACCAGCGGGTGTCCGTCTACGACGTTCTGAACGGCCAAGTGCTCGCTGAAGTAATCCGTGACAAGTACGTCCTGGTGGGCGCCACCGCGACAGGACTGGGCGATGCGATCTCCACCCCCGGCTCCCGACCCCATAAATTGACGCGTGGCGTGGAACTCAATGCACAGATCCTCAATGGCTTGCTTCAGAATACCGTGATCCGTGAACTCTCCCGATCATGGAATATCTTGCTGAGCGTCAGCTTCGTGATCGCAACCATCGTCATGTTAGTACTAGTGCCGGTACGGATCGGTATCGGGCTGATTGTCGCAGGTATGATCTCGGTGCTAATGCTGTCCGCGGTCCTGCTGGCCGGCTGGCGCGTGTGGTTTCCGCCGGCGGCGGCACTGACCATGCTGGTGCTGGCGCTGCCGCTTTGGAGCGTTTGGTCGCTCGGCGTGGAGTATCGGCTCCGCCAGAAGCTTTCGGGACGTATAGATTACATGGCACACCACCATCCGGCGACAGGGTTACCGAACCAGGCAGCGCTCGAGGCACGACTGCGTGAACTGAACTCGTCAGGCGAAAAAGTCCCGGTATGTATAGGCTTGATGATCATTCATATTGACTGGCCCACCTCGGCGGGCAGCATGCTGGGAAAAACGGTTAGCGAGAGCGCGTTGCAGGGCCTTACCGACCGGCTGCGTATGGCGGTCGGGACCGACGGGTTGGTGGCTCATCTGAATGGTGATGATTTCGCCGTGTTGATCAGTGGGCAACCGGACAGCGAAGCGATCCAGAGGGCTGGCAACGAATTGTTGGAATCCCTGCGCAAGCTCTCTGCGCGTGACGACGATGGTCTTTGCCTGGCGCCACACAGCGGGGCAAGTGTCTGGCCAACCGATAGCACAGAGCCGGGAACACTGGTTCGAAATGCCTATACTGCGCTTTTGAAATCGCGGCTCGACGATTCTCACGAGGTACGTATGTACTCCGAGGAGATCGGGCGGGAAATCGAGGCGCGCTCGCGGCTGGAACAAGCACTGGTGCATGCTCTTGAACGCGGCGAATTCGAAATGCATTATCAGCCGCAGGTAAACGCGGACGATGGACGTATCGTCGGCGTTGAGGCGTTATTGCGCTGGCACAGTCCGCAGCTGGGGGATGTGGGGCCGGCGGCATTCATTCCCGTGGCCGAGGATGTGGGATTAATCGACGCCATTGGTGACTGGGTGCTGGAGACCGCCTCCCGCCAGGTAAAGGCTTGGAACGATGCCGGACTGGGGCCGCTGCGCCTTGCGGTGAATCTGTCCCCGCTTCAATTTTCGGCTCCCGGATTGGTCGACCGGATTCGTGCCGTGATAGATCGTGTCGGCATCGCGCCCCGTGATCTGGATCTGGAAATCACCGAGAGCACCATCATGCGGGACATGGATGGCGCAGTTCGAGCGATGCGAGCGCTCAAGGCACAGGGAGTGGCGTTGGCAATAGACGACTTTGGCACGGGGCATTCATCGCTCGCCAGATTACAACATTTCCCCCTGGACCGGATTAAGATCGATCACTCCTTTATTAATGAGATCGGCAACAACGATAATGCCGCGGAGATAGCGCTGGCCATCATTTCCATGGCAAAGCGGGTTGGTCTACAAGTGATCGCCGAGGGTGTCGAAACGACGGGCCAGGATGAGTTTTTTCGACGTCACTCTTGTGATGAACTGCAGGGCTATCTATACAGTCATCCGTTGCCCGCAAGCGAGTTGGAGTCAATGCTGCGTGAGAGGACTATCACCCCGGTAAAGAGCGACGATGACAAGCGCTCACTGCGATCCCGAAAACAAGCGTAATGATCAGAAAGATCAGGAAGGTGTGGTTTATGAAATCCGCCTGATCAAAGCTCGGCACGAGCGCGGAGCGATGGAGATTCGCCGTGCACTTGTCGATTCCTTCTGGCCGGGGTGAGTGGATTCGAAGCACCGGCCGCTGCCTTGCGAATCCAATAACCGTAAATTAACAGTATAATTTTCACATAGTTACGCACGCCAATCCCACGCAAACGTAACTAGAGATGACAGCAATGGATAGGATTTGACGGGAGGATCGACCAACTTGGTCACGCCCACAGCCAAAGCGAAGTCTTAGGTTGTTCGGCGGCCCCACGATGCCAATCGGCGGCAGAGTATATACTTCCACGTTCATCCTCAAGCCGATAATCCATGGGTAGTGACGGATTCTTGCTGACGCTATTGCGAAGCACGGTGACATTATGGGCGGCATTGCTAAACGTGCCGGCATGGGCGGGCGGCTGGGCTTCGCCAACTTCGGAGCCGGCTATCGTACTCGGATCGGATTTGTTTCCCATCTATGCAGCCTGTTCCACTGCTAACAGCCGACCCGTGACATATTGTACTGATTGGCTGACGGGGCCCGCGTCTTCCGAAAACAGACAGCTTCAGATGTATTACGGAGACCGTAAGAAGAAGCCATGGGCACATAGTGACCTCGTGGAAACCGATGTCGGGCGACCGGTCATGAGCCCGGACGGGAAGCAGCTGGAACTCATGATTTTCGGGGATACTTTTAGCGCCAACCCCGCGTTCACCATGGAAAACCACAGGCAAGCGGTTATTCAGTGCCTGAACATACCGGTGAACAGCTTTTGCACGTATTTTTCTTCAGGAAACCAGAACAAGTACAGTCAATGCCTCGGCTTGTTTTTCGAGGTTCAACCGAAAGCGAATGCCTGCACCTATTTCTTTGCGCCATGGCGGCGCCTACAGGTCTTTGATAACCAGAATAACGTAACCGTCTTCGAGGCGGAGATAGATACTTCTCTTCATACAAACATCAAGTTCAATAACCATCTTTACAACAAATTGGTACGCCATGGCCTACAAGAAGGTGTTGATATTTTCGGTAACTCCTGGTTCACGGGTGTATACGGCATTGACTATTTCTATACCTGTCCGGGTAGCGCAACCAAGTGCGAAGATGCCGACAAGCACCTGTACTTTGTTACCCAAACAGTCTTCTGGAACCCGACGAAGGGCAGTCCGACTAATGAGCAGAAGTTGTATACGAAACTCAGCCGGGAAGGCATGGGCTTCTACCGGTTCGGGAAACTGGATGCCACAAAGAACTCAACCGAGGGATGCCGCCTTCGTTACGGTCCAAGTTATGCTAATCCGCCGACCGTGGCGGACAACAGTTGCCCCGCTTCCGTCACCCAGTGGCTGCAACCGAAGCATACCCATAATACCAAGATCGGTCCTATCGAGCGCACAGACAATGTACACGTCTATTGGGGCGGCGGTAGCAAATTCAACTTCTCGATCGTAGCGCATGGCTATATCGATCCTTACCATGCAGGCAGTCCGGATTCGTCCGGCTATACATATTTCTTCGGATCCAGTGAGACCAACAGTCAAAACCAGCACACAGGCAAGGTATACCTGGCCCGGCTACCCGCGTCTGAGTACGCGCTGATCAATGCGCAGTTCGAGTATTACAAAGGCAGAGATGCAAGCGGTGCTTCCCAATGGGGAGGCTACCAGGAGGCCGCGTCAATTCTGAATACGCTCGTTTATCCCTTGATAGGTCCGCCACTTGTTACAGGCTTTACTAAAAGGTTCGGGAACTATTACTTGGCTGCGACGTGCTTTTACGATGCTCTGACCTTGGTTCCGTCGTATGGCATGTGCACTGCTTCTAGCAAGGACGGGGTTGAATGGAAAGATCCCGACTTTGCTCTTTACAGTGACATCGTGCTGAAAGGGGCGTCACCCGTGAAACCGGGCGGTGTCTACGGCCATATGTGGGTACCGGAAGCCATCTATCCGGCAGAGAACGAGATTGCGTACATCTTTAGTGTCTGGAAGTCACCCAATGGCTACCTCAGGGATTTTTACCGACAGGGCGGCCCCGAGTCCTGGATTAGAGCCGAGCATCTCTTCTACAGTTACAATCCGAAGATGTTTCTTTATCGGCCAAAAGGGCAGTGATGATGGTCGTGTAGTGGGCGCTGCTTCAACAAGGCACGCATTTGAGTTCAATATTGCCCCACTTGAGCTTGTTATTTGCACTGACAAGCGATCCAAAGTGTCGAGCCGAAACCCTATCCGTAATAGCAGTTATTTGTCGAAATAACTTCGGTATGGATCGGATTACGGGGAGGACGTCAGCGAAACTGAAGGCCTAACTTTGCATGTCTTGTTTTTGCGTGTCCGTTCGAATTGCTCACCACACATCTCCCAGTGCTCCTCGATCTCATGCGGCTAAAGTTTGGTTGTGACAGTCGTATAATCGACTTATAGTTCGACTCACCGAGTAATTATTTCGGAGGTGAAAATTGGAAACGGTACGACAATTACTGGATATGAAAGGACACGAAGTTTGGTCCGTCCACCCGGATGATTCCGTATTTGATGCCATTAAGAAGATGGCGGATAAAGAGGTTGGGTCATTGGTCGTGTTGGAGGACGACAGAATCGTTGGCATCATTACCGAGCGGCATTATGCGCGGAACGTTATTCTGAAAGGAAGGTCATCGCCTGAGACACAAGTGCGAGATATTATGACAACTCGTGTTGTCTGCACGCGACCTGAACAAACGGTTAGAGAATGTATGGCCGTCATGACTGAAAAGCGTATACGTCATCTACCCGTGGTTGATCAAAAGCGGTTGGTTGGTTTGGTGTCGATTGGCGATTTAGTCAAAAGTATTATTGCTGATCAAGAGTTCACTATTGAACAGCTCATACATTACATCCATGGCTAATCGGTATAACAAATGACGTGAATCATCCCGCAGTGTCATGCGTTCACGTCCACCACTGTGCGGCCGCGAATATTGCCTGCGAGGAAATTTTCGGCTAGCTGCGGGAATTCTTTAAGGGAAGACACTCGACTGAATCGGGCGAGAATATCGCCGGACAAGATTGTGGCCAAGCGCCGCCACGCTGCTTTCCATCGTGGCATCGGACACATAACCGAATTGAAACCGCGAAAATTCTCGCCACGCACGATGAATGGCATAACCGTGATAGGAAGATCTGCATTAATGACCTCGTGCACAACGCAGGAGCCGTACCAGGTGATGAATATTTTGGGCGACATGTTGCGGAGATTGAGCCGCATCAGCTTGTCTGAGATAAATACGATTACTACCGTAACTACATCGGACGACGTACAACGGCTGTTGCGCCTTGGTCAGATACGCCACCACGTTCTCCCGCTTGTGCCACTGAAAGCGTTGCACCACGGCATACTTGCCGAACGCCTGGCGCACCGCCGCGCGTAAACCCTTGGCGCCGTCCATGATCACGAGAAATCCTTGGCTAAGATCCGGGCCACGATCGACGAGGCTGCGTAAGAATGGCGTCAATACCCGGGCGTTCTCGGTTCCGGTCTGGACGAAATCCAGCGGTACCTTCTCGCCGTCCATGGTGACCCCTAAGGCAATGACCATCGTATCCTCGGCGAAGGTCTTGCCGTCGAGAAAGACCGCCACGAGATCGAGTTTCGATAGATCCCGCTCGCGAAAGGCCTGCAACTGCTCGCGACTCGCCGTCACAAATGCCCGCGACACGCTGGCCGAAGACAAACCAATGGCCCCAGGCAGGGCCTCCGCTGCCGACGCATAGTTGCGGCACGATAGCCCATACAACACCCGGCGCAATAAGGTTTCATCAGGCTCGCCGTTCTGCTTCAGCGCCGTCCAGCCCCGCAGAGACACGTCCTGACTTTGACGGCGTCGTACCCGAGGCACCCGTACTGGATGACGCTGACCCTGCAACGTCACCGACCCAGGATTCGTACCGTGACGATACACCTCATCTCCTCGACCATAGCGCGCCCCAGCCAACGCGCAGACCTCCGCTTCCAGGGTATCCTGCAGCGCCATCAATCCCAAGGGAACCAAGGCCCGGATTAACTCCACTTTGGTGTCAATCGGTTGTCTGTGAAAATCGATCGCCGACCAATCGACCGGCTCGCCTAATCGCTTGCTTTTACGTCGTCGCTTCGAGATGCTACGCATGAGTGGCTCCTTTCTTTCGCGGATGATTTGTTTCGCAGCAACCATCCAATAAAAGATCGTGAGCCACTTCAAATTTCAACTAGATTTGGGATACCCTCCACCCGCAGGTTAAGCGTTATTTTGCGTTTACGAGTTTGCGCCTAACTTATTGATTAATTAGTCGGGGTGAGTGGATTCGAAGCACCGGCCGTTGCCTCCCGAATACAACTATCGTGAATTAGCAGTATAATTTTCAAGAAGTTACGCACGACAATCCCACGAGAACGTGACTAGAAGTGACAGGAATGGACAGGTCGTGCCACCGTCCCAGACCCGCTTGTTCGATTGATGGACTGGATACTACGTGATCAAGACCGGCGGCCGGGTAGGGCAAGGCATGCAGCAGTTGACGAGGGTTGCTATGGGCTCGCCCGTAAGCACTGCCGACATGAGTCGCGCCCCACAATGATAAAATCGCCCCATCGGTCCACGAAGACTTGTACACAGGGTGCTACCCACGTCACAGACATATTGGGCGTTACGGTATTTCGATCGCCTTATTAGGCGAACCGGGAACGATCTGCTCTCGACAAACAAACACAGGTACGAACGTATGCGCAATCATCGGTCTCTCACAATCGCATGCCTTATCTCCAGTTCCCTCATAATCCTGCCCGGTGTTCAGGCTGCCGACGCTTATCCCGGAACAAAATCCGAGTGGCACGGATTCAAGCTGTACGAGTATGAGCACACCAAAATCGTCGTCCCTGAAACGGTCGCCCACGGCAAACCGTGGGTGTGGAGAGCTCGCTTCTTTGACCTCAAACCGGGGTTTGACATCGCCATGCTCAACCAGGGCTACCACGTCGTGTACTGCGATGTGACCGACCTCTTCGGCAGCCCGAAGGCGGTCGCCCGGTGGGATGAATTCTATGACACGCTTCGTAACGAATTCGGATTTGCCGAGAAAGCCATCGTATCGGGAATGAGCCGGGGCGGCCTCATTATGTACAACTGGGCGATTGCCAACCCTGATAAGGTCGCCGCGCTCTATGGAGACGCCCCGGTGATGGACTTCAAGAGCTGGCCTGGCTGGTGGGACAAGCGCGTACTCCAGTCATATGGATTCAAAAGCCACGAAGAGGCCCTGGCATACGAAGGCAACCCACTCGACAACTTGGAACCTCTGGCAAAAGCCAACATTCCCATAATCCATGTGGTTGGAGACCTGGATGACATCGTTCCCGTCGCGGAAAACACCGGTCCCGCCGAAAAGAAATACAAGGCGTTGGGTGGGACTTTCGTAGTCATCCACAAACCGGATGCTAAACACGATCATGGTCTCGCAGATCCGACGCCGCTGGTCAATTTCGTACTCAGACACGACAAGCATGAGTAGATCACATGCTGAGGGAGGCGGCCGAGGGTAAGCGCCATTTAGACCACACTCTTTTCTGAGGAGCCGCATTCGCCGATGCTTGGCACATTTTTACAGAAGAGCGAAGCGATGACATTGAGGAGGGAGTTAACGGAGCGACAAAGGTACTGGCTGGATCACATCGAATCGTGCGAACAGTTGGGGCAGTCGACGAAGGCGTATGCTGAGTTGCACGGGCTGTCGGTGTCGATGATGTATTCATGGCGCAAGAAGCTGTCGGCCAAGGGCGTGTTGTCGGATAGAACGAAGAGTTGTGGGCCAAGCAGATTTGAGCGGGTGCGGGTTGTTGGTGCGGAGCCGTTGTGTGGGGAGTGTTGTATTACGTTGCCGAACGGTGTGCAGATTGGGTTCTCTGGTGCGGTTGATGGTGGGTTGCTGTCGACGGTGTTGCACGCGGCCAGCCGGCTATGATGCGCCCGTCGAACGAGTTACCGGTGGTATATCTACGCCGGGAGGTGGTGGATTTTCGCAAAGGCATCAATGGGCTTGCGGTGCTGGTGGAGGAAGACTTGGATCAGGATCCGTTTTCGGAGCGGCTTTTTGTCTTTTGCAACCGGCGCCGGGACCGGGTACGGATTCTGTACTGGGAGAAGAACGGATTTTGTCTGTGGCAGAAGCGATTGGAGAAGGATCGGTTTCACTGGCCCTGGCGTGAATCGGGTGCGGTGGTGAGCTTCACCGGTCAGCAGTTGAACTGGCTGCTGGATGGCTTGGACGTGATGCGGATGACGCCGCACGAGCGGCTGTTTTATCGTCGGGTTTTATAGCGTTTTCATCAATATTATCAGTGGGTTGTGCGTGGATACGGTATAATCCTGGGTCATGTCCAGCGCGCCGGATTCTCTGCCCGATGACGTCGAAAGCCTGAAGGCGCTGGTCCGCACCCAGGCCCAACAACTGCAGCAAGCGACGGCCCGTATTATCACGCTGCAGGAGCAATTGAACCTGGCCCTGGCCAGGCGCTATGCGGCCAGCAGCGAGAAGGTTTCCGTGGATCAGATCAAGTTGTTCGATGAGGCCGAGACCGATGCCGCATTGGTCGAGATCTCCGACGCGGAGCTGGATACAGTCGAAGTCGCCGGCCATACCCGCAAGAAACGCGGGCGCAAGCCGCTGCCGGACAGCTTGCCCCGTATAGACGTGGTGCACGAGTTGCCGGAATCCGAGCGGGTTTGCCCCCATGACGGGTCCCGAAAAGCCATGTCGATTGTTTTTGTTGATATTTTTAGCGAGGTCGGCCATCCTCCGGGTCATGCTTCGACTGGTCCAATTTGTGATCTCGTTGTTCGCTTCCAGCGTGCGGACTCAGCTGTCGCTGCAGCTGGAGATTGCAGCGCTGCGGCATCAGCTGTCTGTGTACCAGCATGAGCAGCGCCGGCCGCACATTACCTGGGCCGATCGGCTACTTTAGTCCATCGTGGCGCGGCTATGGTCGGATTGGCAGGGCGCCCTGTATTTCGTGCAGCCACGGACGGTGACGCTTTGGCAGAAGCGGCGTTTTCGTGACTATTGGCGGTCGTCGGCGCAGCTTCGTGCGCGTCGTGGGCAGCTAAGATTACCCGGCAGAAAGCGGTTCTGTTAAATTTCCTACTGTAACGCTAGGTTGAAGGCGTCGCGGAGGGCCTGTAGCGTAGCGCAAGCGGATTGGAGAGGGGGCTGGCGAGCATGACCATTTGAAAGCAGTTGCGCTCTGCTGTGTCATCTGTGCCTGCGGCGGCTTGCTGTGGTACCCATCAAGGGTACGGTCAGCTCTCCGGACAAAACAGCAAATAGGAGATGATTAATGAACAATAAAGCGACGGGGACAGTGGTAGCGCTCCAGATCTTGATCGCGGTAATCCTCCTGGCCGTTGGCACGATGATCCCCGATGGGGTTACCCGGGCTCAAGAACCTGCGCCTCTCAAAGCGGTTCCCGCCGAGTATGCCGACAAGCAGATGCCAGAGGGGTGGTGGACCGATCCCAAGATCATCAAGGAAGGCGAGGAAATTTACATGGGGCGGAAGTACGGGGAGAATGTCCCCGAAGACAAGCGGGTCTTCTGCGTCGTCTGCCACGGGCCGGATGGCAAACCGGCATTGGAAGGCGTTCCGGGACTGGACAAGGCGGATCGAATGAACCGGTTGAGTGACGGCTACTGGTTCTGGAGGATCGCGGAGGGAGTGCCCGACACCCTCATGCTTGCCTGGAAGGACAAATTGTCCGAGGAGGACATATGGAAGGTGATAGCCTTTGAGCATCAGTTCTCGCATGGTGGAAAGGCCGAGGAACATAAGCATCCTTAGATAAGGCGGCGTGCGGCAGGGGTCAGCTGTCACCGAAATAGAGCCACTTTTTTTCACGCGAATGGAGCCGCGTGAGGGAGCTGTAGAAAGAGTCACACAAGTCGAAATTCGCGCTACATGAATCCGGGGGGGATCAAGGGGTGATTTTCCGCAAAGGCATACTGAAGGGGAAAGACTTGCCCGCCAGTCATCGGCAAACGGGCAGAATGTCAGCGATCATCGCTATCCTACCGAGTGTAACCCTGATCCTTCTAGCTGCTTCTCCGGCCTTTGCTCAAGGAGAGGCAAACCCTTCCGCGGTCGATTACCGGGATGTCCCTTATATCGGTAGCCGGAATCTGGTCTGGATCTCTGCCCAACTCCATCTTCTTTTTGGCGGGTTTGTTCTAGGGGTGCCGGTCTTCGCCTGGATCTGCCACGTCATCGGTGTGTGGGCAAAGGAAGAGCGGTATGTCCGGCTGGCCAGGGACTTCATTAATCTGGTCGTGGCCGCTTTTGAAATGACTGCGCTGCTGGGGGCCGCCCTTCTCGTTTTCCTGGTTGCCCTCTATCCCAAGGTCATGGATTACTTGACGGGGATCTTTTGGCCCACCTACTACGTGTACGTGGTGCTGCTCGGTGTATCCATGATCATCCTCTACCTGTACTGGTCGGGGTTTGAGAAGCTGCGAAATCGCCCGGGTTTGCACCTGTTCTACGGTTTCCTGCTCAACCTCATCGCGGTCTTGGTCATGTTCGTACCCAATTCCTGGGCCACATTCCAAACCAGCCCGGTGGTTCTGTCAGCGGATATGGACGCTTGGACGAAGACCTGGGCCGCAATGAATAACCCGACCTGGCATCCGGTGAATATCCACCGTTTTATCGCCAATATCGTCCTCGGCGGATTTCTCGTCGGCGCCTATGGCGCCGTCCGTTACCTGGGTGCCAAGACACAGCAGGAGCGGGAACATTACGACTGGATGGGGTACGTCGGAAACTTTATCGGGATTTTCGGACTCCTTACGCTTCCGTTCGCCGGGTATTGGTTGACCCGGGAAATCTATATCTACAACCAGCAGATGGGAATCACCTTGATGGGGGGATTTCTGTCCTGGTTGTTCATCATTCAGGCTGTTCTGATCGGCGTCCTTTTCCTGGCAAGCAATTACTACTTCTGGTTGGGGCTGGCATATCGAACGGAAGGGGCCGTGCGGTACAGGACGCCCATGATGGTGATGCTCACGGTGCTCTTGGTCTGCTTCGTGATTTGGCTGACGCCCCACAGCCTGGTTGCGAGCATCGAAGAGGCGCGTGCGATGGGCGGCGCGCATCATCCTGTCCTGGGTGTCTTGGGGGTGATGTCGGCCAAGATGACCGCCGTGAACGTGATGATCCTGATTTCCTTTGTAAGCTTTCTCATGTACTGGCGTGCGGGGAAGAAGCCGACGGTGGCATGGGCGAAGGTGGCCGACATATTTATTGTCTTGCTTTTCGCGGTGGTCATCGTCGGCGTGATCGTAGTTGGGGTCTGGGGCTACTTTGTTCCGGCCATCGTCAGGATCAATCAGTTCTCCGTCTGGCAGGTTCTGGCGGTGCTATTTGTCCTGATTGTGGTCACTCTGACGGTGGGATTCATGCTCAAGGGCGCGAAAGAAACATCCACGATGACATGGGGCAGGATGCCGGTGAGGGCGCAGCTTGCCCTGATCGTCAGTGCGGTAACGATTGTCTTCACGATGGCCTTGATGGGATATGCCCGCTCGGCTGCCCGTGTCCACTGGCATATCTATGGGGTATTGGAGGACACCTCCCCGCATGCGTTTTCCCCGGCCCTGGGCCACGCGGGCGCCATGGCTGCGCTGTCCACGCTTCTCTTTTTCGCCTTGGTGGCCTTTCTCCTTTGGATTGTTATCCGCGTTTTACGCCACTTTGCCTTCTCTACCCAGTACTTCTTTCTGGCGCCTTTCATCCACTGGGTTGTGTCCCTTCCCGAAAAGCCGACTGAACCGGCCGCCGAGCAGGTACCGGCCGGCGCAGCGGCGGCGAAGCAGACTAATCCTCTTTGGAAGGCCTTAGGAACGGTGTGCGGACTCCTGATCTTTTTTACCTGGATGTCCTATGCGGTTCCGCAGTTGGTCTCTCTTCCGCCCAAGAAGGTGGCATTCGATCCAATGCAGGTAAACACGACGGCAGATCTAGTCGAGGCGGGGCAGAAGCTTTTCTTTAGCAAGGCCCAATGCGCACTCTGCCATACCATTGAACAGACCGAGCACCCACGCGCGCCTGTTATGCAAGGGCTTGGGGCCAAACGCACGCGGGAATATATCTACGAGTCCATGGTCCGGCCGGAAGCAGTTATCTACAAGCAGTACGGTGTGGAAGGACCGGCAAAATTCTATGCCGCTCAAATGCCGGTCATCAATAAACCCCCTGTCGGTCTCTCGGAAGCCGAGATGTTGGCCGTCGTCGCGTTTGTTCAGAGCTTGGGTGGCGAAGTCACGGTAGAGCCCGAGGAAATCAAAGCGCTTGCACCGGCAACCGTTCCGGAGAAGGTCGGCGATGGAAATTGAATCCATCAAACCCTTCTTGGCAGTGGCCGTGACTTTTCTTGGGGCGATAGTCGTCGCGCTAACCCCCAGGTGGCCCAACATCCGGGATGGGAGTTCCTTGGTGACGGCGGCCCTGATGCTTGTCATTACTCTGTCAATGATACCCGCTGTTCTTGACGGAAATACGCTTCGCTATACGCTCTGGTCTCTAAGTATTCCTTCTAGTCTCTCGATCGCGTTTCGGGTCGATGCTATGGGGCTCCTATTTGCTGTCCATGCCGCTTTAATGTGGATCGTGATCGCCCCTTATTCCATCGGTTACATGCGCACCCTCAATGAGCAAGCGCAGACCCGCTACAGTCTTTGTATTGCGCTTGTCATGGCGGCCACCATGGGGGTGTCTTTTGCCGACAACCTGCTGACTCTGTACATCTTCTATGAGGCGGCCAGCTTATTCGTTTATCCCATGGTGGTGCATTACGGAAACAACGACGCGTGGGCGAAAGGGAACACGTATGTCTTTTATGTCTTTGCAGTGGGGAAATTCTACTTGCTCGCATGCTTGTTGGCCTACGGGCTTTCGGGCACCTTGGATTTCAGCCCACAGGGGTTTTTCCCTCCCGATGTAGACGCAACCCTGCTCATCGTCGCCTTTATTCTCTTTTTGGTCGGTATCACCAAGGCGGTGATAGTACCTTTTCATGCCTGGCTGCCACCTGCCATGTTCGGTCCCGTGCCAACGATCACCATTCACCACGTTGGCGGTGTCGGAGTAGGCGCTTTCGTTGTATTGCGTACAGCCTATTTCATGTTCGGAGCGGATACGCTAAAAGAGCTCAATCTGGGGCTGCCGCTAATGGTCGCCGCATCCATTACGATCGTCGTGGCTTCTGTCATAGCGATGACCAAGGATGACCTGAAGGCCAGGCTGATCTATTCCACAATAGGCCAGATTTCCTACACCCTATTCGGGGCGGCATTGTTAGCGCCGGCTGGTTTAACAGGCGGGCTCCTGCAGATAGTTACTCATGCCTTTGGCAAGACGACGCTGTTCTTTTGTGTAGGCGCGATCATTGTGGCATCGGGCAAGACGAAGGTGAGTGAATTAAACGGTATCGGAAGAAAGATGCCGTTCACAATGGCGGCCTTCGCCATAGGCGCCTTTTCCGTAATCGGCTTTCCACCCTTCACAGGCTTCACCAGCAAGTGGTATTTGTTCTTGGGCGCGGCTGAGGCAGAGCAATACTACGCAGTTGGAGTCCTCGCCGTAAGCTCGATCCTGAGCGCGTTCTATTTGCTGCCAATCGTGTATGCCGCGTTCTTCAAGGACTTGCCGCCGGGCGAGAACGGTGAAAGACGGGAAGCCCCAGCCATTATGTTAGTACCGTTGTTACTAACCGCCGTAGGAACAATGCTCTTATTCTTCGTGCCATCGCTATTCATTGATCTGGCAGACATCGTTATGGGAGAAGTGGGATGAACGAAGAAAGAGAAGACACAACAGAACTCAGACATGAGCCTGAACCTGGATATGAAAGAATTTTTTACATCGCTTTTTTAATCGCTGTCTTATACCTTTGCATCATTTTCATCTTGGGATAAGAGGAGATTGAAATGAAAGAAGGACATTTGTTTGATAAACGAAAAAATGTAAAAAGATTTTTGCTGGGCTTTTACCTATTTCTTGTATTGCTCATTGTCGTGGATCTTATTATCCCGAAACACCCATTTTTTCCATGGGAGGCGTACCCCTTCTTCTATGCGGCATATGGATTTGTCGCCTATGTGAGTATCGTTTTCGGCTCACATTTTATCCTACGCAAATTTCTGAAAAGAAAAGAGGATTACTACGCTGATTAACATCGTTCACCCAGCGGCCATATTAATCATCGGAGCCATCGTCATCCCCTTTCTCAAGGGGAGGATCAAGGCCGCCTATATGTTACTGCTGCCTGTCATTGCCTTCATTGTCGTTGCTGGTATTCCTGAGGGCGCCCACTGGACGGTCGATTTCATGAATTACGACCTTGTCTTCGGCAGGGTTGACCGGCTCAGTAGGGCCTTTGGGTATATGTTCACGATTGCAACCTTCATAGGGATCCTTTTTGCCCTTCATCTGAAAGAAGAGGATGGGCAACATGTGGCGGCCTTGCTTTCTGCTGGAAGCGCTTTAGGTGCGGTCTTTGCGGGAGATCTTCTGTCTCTCTTCGTTTTCCTTGAGATACTGATGCTTGCTTCAACGTACCTTATCTGGGCGCGAAGAACACAGGCATCTTATACAGCAGGATTGAGATATCTATTGGTGCATCTCTTTGGAGGTCTTTGCCTTCTCATAGGTATCGTCATCCATGTACATCAGACGGGTTCTATCGAGTTTGGATTCATAGGATTAGATGGATTGGGTTCCTATCTCATATTGGTTGGTTTTGGCATCAATTGCGCCTTTCCTGTCCTCCATGCATGGCTTCCTGACGCGTATCCTGAATCAACGATTACAGGCACGGTATTTTTGGGCGTATTCACCACCAAGGTCGCAGTCTATTGCCTTGCAAGATCATTTCCAGGCACGGAGGTCCTGATATGGGTTGGAGCGGCTATGACGGTATTCCCGATCTTTTATGCCGCTATTGAAAATGACCTAAGGAGAGTACTCAGCTATAGCATTGTTAATCAGGTCGGATTCATGGTCGTTGGCATCGGCATAGGAACATCCCTGGCCTTGAATGGTGCCGTTGGCCATGCCTTTAACAATGTATTCTTTAAGGCCCTCCTTTTTATGTCTATGGGCGCTGTGATGCATCAGACAGGAAAGAGCAAGGCCACGGATTTGGGAGGGTTATACAGGACCATGCCGCTGACGACTATATTTTGCATCATAGGCGCCGCATCGATCTCTGGCTTCCCTCTGTTTAGCGGTTTTGTTAGCAAATCAATGATATTGGGTGCATCCACCCAGGATGGGATGGGTATCCTATGGCTTATTTTGGTGTTTGCCACGGCAGGTGTTCTCCACCATGCAGGCATCAAGATTCCCTATCATGCATTCTTTGCCCACGACTCCGGCATAAGGACAAAGGAGCCTCCGCTCAATATGCTCCTTGCCATGGGAATTGCTGCCTTCTTATGCGTATTTATAGGCATATATCCTGGCGCCCTTTATTACATCCTTCCCAATCCTGTAGATTTTCAGCCATACACGGCAACCCATGTTGTGGATACGTTCCAGTTGCTGTCGTTCGCAGGGTTAGCTTTCTGTCTCCTTATATTGGCTGGGTTACATCCAGTGGAATGGAGGGTCATCCTTCTGGACACGGATTGGTTCTACAGAAAGGGAAGTAAGCTGTTCGTCCGGCTCGCCAACCGTCTTGTTGGAACTGATCGAACTGATCAGAAGGTGGTTAAAGGCGGTGGAAACTAAGATGGAAATGTCCCCGACCAAGAAACGCAGGATTCCGATACCGGTCACGGTGGCTATCGTCTGGATCGGGGTCTATCTGTTCCTGGTATTTTTCCGGCCGCCGCTGCCGTCAAGCCTCATATTCATGTACATGGTCACGGTCACCGCCGGGTTGGCGTTGGCGGTGTCGATCTTTGAGCAAACCTTGCGAGGGTTTACGGACCCGATTGTTTGGTTCCTGCGTGGGGACGCTGGTCGGGCGTGGCCATGGCGGGCGGCCCGATGGGCGGTGCTGGTCACGATCCCCGTTTACGTCGGGTATACGGTCTATCAGCGGGTCGTGCCTCGATTCGAACCGCCTATCTCCTTGCGGGTGATCCATCCGGCGCCACCCCCCGAGGTGTCCGCGCTCTACAATGAATATCGGGATGATGAGGCGAACCTCGAGCGTTATATCGAGGAAGGGCGTGTTGTCTATTTTCAAAACTGCTTCTTCTGCCATGGGGATGCCCTGGCTGGTGCGGGACCCTTTGCCCACGGAATGAACCCGCCCCCTGCCAATTTCCAGGACTCCGGGACGATTGCCCAATTGCCGGAATCTTTTGTCTTCTGGCGGATCAGCACCGGTGGGCCGGGTCTTCCCGATGAATCGACGCCCTGGGATTCATTCATGCCGGCGTGGGAGACGATGCTCACCGAAGAACAGCGGTGGAAGGTCATCCTGTACCTGTACGATGTCACCGGCTGGTCGCCCCGCACTTGGGGTGAAGAAGAGGCCGTGGGCGCGTTCCAGTCCGAAGAAGAGGAAGAGCACGAGACGGTAGAAAAAGGCCCGGAGAAGGTGGATGAGGCCGAGGCCAGCCGGCGACTCTACGAGAAGCGTTGCGCACACTGCCATGAGACAAATGGGGAAGGCAATGGTCCGGCGGCCGAATTTATGATGCCCCGTCCGCGGGACTTCACTGCAGGGACGTACAAGTTCCGCACGACGTCCACTGGAGAGGTGCCCACGGATGAGGATCTGTTCAACTCGATCCGTCACGGTCTGCCCGGCACCGCCATGCCGGGCTGGCCCCTGTTCACGGATGAGGAGATAAAAGGCCTGGTTCGTTACATCAAGGGCTTTGCCGCGGAAGATTTTGAAGAAGAGCCCCAACCCATCAAGATCGGGAACCCGCCCCAGGCCAGCCCGGAACTGCTTGAAAAGGGCGAGGAGGTCTTCCAGGAGAACAAGTGCTGGGAGTGTCACGGGCAGGCGGGGCGAGGAAATGGGGAAAAGGCCGACGACCCGGATTTCACAGATGACTGGGACCACCGCATCTTTCCCCGGAATTTGACCCATCCCTGGGAATACCGGGGCGGAGCGACCGTGGAGGACATCTATAGAAGCATCACGACGGGATTGGACGGAAGCCCTATGGCCTCATTTGAGGACGGGGTCTCCGATCAGGAGCGCTGGGCGCTGGCCCATTATGTGAGCTCCATTCAAACGCCGAGAAAGCTGGGCTTCACCCTCGTGGCAAAGCGGGTCGAGAAGCTTCCCGCCGATACCGAGGATCCGGTCTGGGACAATGTGGATTACATGGATATTCCCATGGTGGGGCAGGTCGTCATTGATCCGCGGATGTTCACCCCGCGGGTGGACAACGTTCGTGTGCAGTCGGTTTACAATGATGAGGGCGTGGCCTTTCGGTTGGTTTGGGACGATTCCACCGAGACTAAACCGGATCCGGCCTCCAAGATTTTCGAAGACGCGATCGCTGTTCAATTCCCGGTAACGATTCCGACCGGGCCCAAACGGCCCTATTTCTTGATGGGCGATGACGAGAATCCTGTCCATCTCTGGCGCTGGGGCTCGGAGCGGAATGGCGCGATTGAGCTCAACGCAAACGGAGTAGATCAGATTGAGGCCCAGGGCGAGAGCGGTCAACAGGTGACAGCAAAACTCAAGTACGATGACGGTCAGTATCGGCTTGTCTTTAAGAGAGCCCTTTCTACCCCGGACCAGGATCTCGACATCCAGTTCACGCCCGGTAAGTTCATTCCGCTGTCCTTTTTTGCCTGGGACGGCGCGAACAACGAGACGGCCACGAGATCTTCACTTTCCTCCTGGTACTATATGCTGTTGGAACCCACCACCCCGGTAACAGTCTTTCTCTATCCCTTCCTCGCGCTCCTGCTGACGGGCGTTGCAGAATGGGGTTTTATCCGGAGAATCCGTAAGCAGAAGGAGAGGGGAGGATGAAAGCGCGGTGTTCTCGCGTAGCGGCTTTGATCTTGATCCTCGGCCTCATCGGAATGGCCACCGGGTGCGGTCTAGGTGGAAATGAATTCGTAGCCACGGGGGGGAAGCTTTTTGACTACTACTGCGCCGATTGTCATGGGGAATCCGGGAAAGGCGACGGTTACAACGCTGAATTCATGGACCCGAGGCCGAGGGATCTGACCGATTCGGCGGAAAAGTACCTTGCTGGCCAGACCAATGAAAAGATTTTCGAAACCCTGAGCCGCGATCTGATAGACAAGGGTGACGTCATAAAAGCGCTCATGAAAGGGAAGAAATTAACGTTTGTCCCGCCCGTAATGCCCACCTTTAAATACACTCTATCGGACGCGGAGCGCTGGTCCATTGTGGCTTATGTCAGGACCCTACATAATAATGATGCCCCAATGATTGAACTTACACCGGAGATGAACCGGAAGAGACCCAGGGTTGCCCGGATCAGACAAGTGAACCTTGACCCCGACACCATGAACAGCGATGAACAGATAACAGCCGGAAGAAAAGTTTATGAAAAGTATGGCTGCAGGGCATGCCACAGTATAGGGGGTAAGGACGGTAGGATCGGTCCCGCCCTGGATCGGGCCGGCATGATGTCAAATGCAGATTGGCTCTATCGCTGGGTCAAGAATACACAAGCGATCGACCCGCACACCAAGATGCCCACTCTTGGGCTCACGGATAAAGAGGCGTTGGCCATCGTCGCCTACCTTAACACTTTGAGAGCGCCGGCGGCAGTCTCAGTGGCAGGAGATCGGCCCAAGCCTTAGTGCCTTACAACTGAGATCTTAGACGATATGTCGAGCGAGTTCACGAATGACAGTTTGAGTTTCTTGAACAGCACTCAGCGATCGGCTGTACGCGGCGGACTACGTCCTTTGTTCTCACAAGAAACTGTAAAAGCAGGTGCTTCATCGTCTGACAGCCGAGTGCTGATCGCCGACTGCTTTACCATGGTGATGCCATGACGACACCGACGTCATTAGCAACGGCACCAATCGCAGAGAGGGCGCTTTATAAGCGTATACTGGTTGCGCTGGATTCTTCCGATCACGCCGATAGGGGAATGGATACTGCGGTGCGCCTGGCCGGTATGAGCGACGACGTGCGGATAACAGGTGTCCACGTGTATGCCGCCAAGTTGCACGACATGCGTTTCCGTCAGATGGAAGGCGGCTTGCCGGAACAGTTCCGGGAGGAGCAGGAACTGGAGCGCCAGCGTGATGTCCATGACGATCTGATTACCCGTGGTCTATCCATTATTACCGATTCCTATTTGGACCAGGCGGAACGCGGCTGCCACGAGGCTGGTATCAACTTCAATCGCTGCTCCCTCGAAGGTAAAAACTACCGTGAATTGGCAAAAGAGGCCAACAGTGGGGCCCACGACCTTCTAGTCATGGGGGCATTGGGCCTCGGAGCCGTGGAAGGCAGTCGTCTGGGTACCGTTTGCCAGCGGGTGGCACGGCGTGCATCCATCGATACGTTGGTTATCAAGGAACCGAATCGTGATCTTGCTGAAGGCCCCATCGTTGCGGCCGTGGACGGTTCGGCCAAGGCCTACGGGGGATTGGTGACGGCCCTTGCCCTGGCACGGCATTGGGGCGTGCCCCTCAAGGTCGTGGCGGCTTTTGATCCCTACTTTCATTACGTGGCTTTCAATCGCATCGCCGGGATGCTGTCGGAAGAGGCAGGTAACGTGTTCCGGTTTAAGGAACAAGAAAAACTGCATGAAGAAATCATCGATTCCGGCCTGGCCAAGATCTACCAAGGTCATCTGGCGGTGGCGGAAACCATCGCGAAAGAACATGGCTTGACCATAGAGACGGAATTATTGGACGGCAAACCCCATGACGCAATCGCCAAATACTTAAATAGAGTCAGTCCCTCCCTTTTGATCTTAGGGAAATTGGGTATCCATGCGGACCCGGAGCTGGATATCGGCGGCAATGCGGAGTTGCTGTTGCAAGAGGCGGCGTGCTCGGTGCTGCTCAGCCAACGTGAACACCAACCGCACGTGGAGCGACTGGCGGAGATCACCACTTCCTGGACGCGCGAAGCCGAACAACGCATGGAGAGAGTGCCTTCCTTCGTGCGCAATATGGCCAGCATGGCTATCCTGCGTTATGCCCAGGAGCGCGGGCATACTGTGATCACCGAAAAAATCGTGGAAGAAGCCACGAGCAATCTGATGCCGGGTTATGCAGAACAGGCGATGAGCGAAATCGTCGCCGCCCACGATGCCGGTGAACTGAAACCGAAGTCCTCACAATCCTTCACTCCCATGCGCTGGTCGGATGAGGCCACCGCTCTGCTACGCACCGTGGATGATCTCGCCCTGCGCGGCAATCTCAGCATGCGCGCGGAGAAAAAGGCCCGCACAGAAGGCTCCCCTACGGTGGAGCACGAACATATCGCAAGGTTCATCGATACACCGGCAACCGACGGCGGACGACCTACAACTGGCGATCCGCAGCCGCAGACCGAACTCCACTGGCAAGCCGCAGCTTTGGCACGTCTGGCGCGCGTGCCCGAAGGCTATATGCGCGATACCAGTCGCCAGCGTATCGAGGAGTACGCACGCACCCACGGCCATGGCGAAATCACTTTATCGGTGGCCGAGTCGGGTCTGACCGAAGCCCGTAAGGCCATGGAAGTGGCGATGGGCGGTGAAGCTAAATCAGGATCGGCAGACGGTTCCAGCGACCGCGAGGCGAGCCGTTGCCCCTTCGCCGGTGCGGCAGACTCGACGGCGGAAGCCCTCACCAGGGAAGGCACTCAGCCCAGCGCGAACGAAACGGTTGTACCTGCGTGGAGCAGCGAGGCCCGTGAGCGGCTGTACGCAGTCCCCGCGGGATATTGCCGGGACATGACGGAGAAGGCCGCCACGACTATCGCTGCCCAAAACGGGCTGGCCGAAATCGACATCGCCTTCGTAGAGCAGATCATGGATATTTTTAAGGCCGGTTCCGCGCAGACCAGTGAATCCATGCCCTGGCAGCCGGCAGCCCGCGAACGCATCGAAAAGGCGCCGGACATGGTGCGCGGTATGCTGGTGAAAGAGATCGAGGGATGGGCGCGGCGCAATGGTAAGGAGCGGGTCACCGAACAGGCAGTGGACGCCGTAAAGGAGCTGTGGCAGGAACGGGGGATGTTCCATCTCGATCCTGACGATCCCCGCAGCGGTGAGCAGGAAGATGGCTCATGACCATGACGCCAACGCCCGCGGGTAATCCTATCAGTCTCACACCTCACAGGAAGGTGTTGTGGGCGCGTACGCCACAGATCCACCGCCTGCAAACCCTCCGCTACTCGCATGAGGGCGTGAACCTGGCAACGATGCAAGCAATGTACATTTCCCATAGCAACATGGAAGAACAAGGGCTTGCAACCCCTATGATTCCCCCTGCGGCTTCTGTATTATTGTAGTAGAAAAAATGACCGATCTATATCTGCTTGCGATCAACCTCACCCGGCGCTGCAACCTCGCTTGCGCCCACTGCTACCTCGATGCCGAGACCCTGGAACACGGTGGCACGGACGAACTGCGTAGTGACGAGGTCCGCCAGTTACTGAGTGACATCGCCGCCCGTTCCGCAGATACGATGGTGGTGCTCACCGGGGGCGAACCTCTGCTGCGTCATGATCTCGAAGATTTGGTCAAACATGGCGCCGACGCTGGGCTCTCCATGGTGGTGGGCACCAACGGGGTGCTGCTCTCCGAACAGCGCGTGCACGCACTCAAACAGGCCGGGGCGGTGGGCGCGGGCATTAGCATCGACTCGCTCGATCCGGACCTTCACGACGCCTTTCGCGGCTGCCCAGGCAGCTGGGAAAAAACACTGGCTGGGATGGAGGCTTGCCGGCGCCATGATCTGCCCTTCCAGGTACATTTCTCGGTCACCGAAGCCAACGCCCATGAAGTGCCGGGGATGATCGATTTTGCCCGCTCCGTCGGTGCCAAGGTGCTGAACGTGTTCTTTCTGGTCTGTACTGGCCGGGGCGAACGCATGTCTGACATCAGACCACGACGCTACGAGCAGGTGCTCACGCAACTGGTCGAGGCGCAACAGGCTAGTAAGGACTTGCTCATTCGAGCCCGATGCGCCCCCCATTTCAAACGCATCGCGTTTCAACACGATCCAAGCTCGCCCCTGACGCGTGCCGCTGGCTACGAAGGGGGTGGTTGTCTCGCCGGCATTCATTACTGCCGGATAATGCCCGAGGGCGGCGTCACAGCCTGTCCGTATATTCCCGACGAAGAAGCCAGCGTACGGGAGAGGCCATTCTGGGAAATCTGGGATCATTCCCCGACCTTCCAGACGCTACGTCACCCAAAGCTGAACGGGAAATGCGGGCGTTGCGAATACCAGCGGCTCTGCGGCGGCTGTCGCGCCCGTCCCCTGGCCAGGGGTCGCCAGTTGATGGATGCCGACCCCTGGTGCAGCTATCAACCGAGCGGCAGTGCCGTCATTGAGCCGATGAAAACTCAGCCTTCCCAGCTAACCTGGAGTCTCGAGGCGGAACAGCGCCTGGCCCGGGTCCCGTCTTTCCTTCGCAAGATGGTCAAGAAACGGGCCGAGACCTATGCCCAGGAACAAGGGGCGCGACAGGTGACGGGGGAACACCTGGCCACACTCGCTTCCCGCCAGTTCGGGGACGCCGGCCCGCCGAAAGGGACAACGCCAGCCCAAGAAACCACTCCGCACGCGCCGGATACGCTGCCCTGGACGGAAGAGGCCTGGGAGCGCCTGGCGAAATTGCCGAGTTTTCTCCAGGAAGGGGTGCGGCAGGTGGCGGAGGATGTGGCCCGTACCGAAGGCCGGCTCGAGGTAAACGTGAAGATGCTGGACAGGCTGGAGGCGGAGGATGAACCGGGCCGCCGATTATCCTGGACCGAGGAAGCGGGACAGCTGTTGCAGGAATATCTCGCGAACAAGAAACCCGAAGTGAGGATGTTCGTTACTTCCGCTTTGGAGAGCAATGCCGAACGAGTGGCCAAGAAACGGCAATCCACCACCGTGGAACAGGAAGACGTGGAGGCCGCGATACGTCCCCTGAGCGGGGGTGTCGAATGGGACCCGGAGGCCTTGGCGCGGGTGGCATCCGCTCCGGACTTCGTCCGTGCCGGCATCAAGAAGGCGGCTGAATTCAATGCCCGCCGCGAGGGGCTGGAACGCATTACCTCGAAAGACCTCACCCGTTTCCGTAACCGCGCCATGATGCGCGCAGTGTGTCGCATGAAGGGGTTCGGGATGCAGGAATTGAGCTTCGACGCCTACGACATTGCTCGTACCCGTGTACCCCGTCTGAAGGAGAATCGCGAGGCAGACAAACGTTTTGACGCTATTCGCCGCTTCGTGGAGTCACGGGAGAATCCGGGTGAACTGTTGGGCCAGGAATTGCTTGAGCGTATGAAGGAAGAACTTAGGAATAATGTGAAGCGTAAAGCGTGAACAGGGAAAGAGCGACTTTCCAGCCGCGATAGCGGAGCTGAGCACTGACCGCGGACGATATGTACGATACAGATGTACTCATCATAGGGGGCGGTATTTCCGGGCTATCCACGGCCTGGTGGCTAAACCGAGCCGGACTCTCTGTGAACGTCTGGGAATCTGGAAAGTGCCCCGGGGGCAAGATCAAAAGCCGGCGCCAGGATGGCTACCTCACCGAACAGGCTGCAGCCTTGGTGATGAATTTTCGTCCCGAGGTCGCCCAACTGGTACAGGAATCCGGTTTGGAGGCGGCAAAGACAGCACGATCGGCTGAGGCCGAGGCCCATCGTTATCTGCTGCACGACGGTCAGCTAACCGCTATGCCCATGCGCCTCGGGCGCATGGTTTCCTCTCCCTTGTGGAGCTGGAGAGCCAAGCTAAGGCTGTTGACGGAGCCATTCATCCTACCCGGCGGATCGGAAGATGAAACCGTAAGCGATTTTATTTGCCGCCGGTTGGGACGGGAGGTGTTGGAGAAGGCCATGGAACCGTTTGTGGCCGGAACGCTGGCGGCAGATCCCGATCTGGCCAATGCCGCTGCGACCCTGCCGCGCCTCACCGCGCTGGAACGCCGTTACGGCAGCCTTACCGCAGGGGTTCTGGTTAGCCGGGTGTTACGGCGCAAACGAGCTTGTATCACCGACACCTTTTCTTTCCATGGCGGCATGAGCACCCTGGTCGATACCTTGTCCCGGACTCCTGGTGTATGCTTGGCCACCTCTCACACGGTAAACGAAATAGCACCGCAACAGCACGGGTGGCGCGTAACGGCGACCACACACGATGGACAGCGGTCCTTGCGTGCACGAAAACTGGTATTGACGGTGCCGGCCGGTTGTGCCGCTAGGTTAGTCAACCCCCTGGATGCTGAACTGGCTGAGCAACTGATGGGGATCCGTTACGCCCCGAAGACGGTCGTGCACTTGGGTATGGATCGAACTGTTGTCGGACATCCGTTGGATGGAACCGGTTTCCTCGTTCCTCGACGGGAAAACCAGCCTATGACGGGCAACCTATGGATGAGCACGTTATTTTCGGGGCGAGCCCCAAAGGGCAAGGTATTGCTGACTGCCTATCTGGGTGGCGCGCGCGCGCCGGCGACGGTGGATTGGGATGATGGCCGTATCATCGACGCGGCGCTGGCAATGCTGCGCCCTGTGCTTCGATTAAAAGGCAGCGAGCCGGAGATGGTGCGTATCGACCGGCACCGGGAGGCCATGCCCCTTTATCACGGGGCCTACCAGGCACGCATGCAGGCTATCGATGCCCGTCTGGCTCGTTTGCCCGGGGTGCATCTGGTGGCAAGTTATCGTGGTGGGGTGTCGGTACGTGACCGCATCACGAGCGGTTACACGGCGGCACAACGCATTGCGGCTGAATTAGGATCAGCGTTGCCGATGACAGCCGTTTATTCAAGTCACATCGGTTTGAAGCTGGAGGAAGGGGTCACGATCTGAACGCGATGTGACCCGTTTGAAAGATACGATTCAAACCCACATTTCCCAGATGGCCAGGGGGCTCTTACGAGTTGAATGAGTCGATCACACTGGTATCGTAGGTCGAACCGGGCCTCGACGTGGCTCGGACCGAGGATGCCCCGTGGGTGACGGCAAGAAACGACCTCTTCGTCTCAGTTTCCATTCCCGTATCCGCCTTGAGTTCCACGGTGCCCCACTCTCCAGCGACGGCGGACTGCTCGCCTACCGAGAACTCGGTGAGCGCCTCGGGCGAAAGATCATCATCAGGACCGGTGCGCGAATCGCGCGCCATGCCCGGCGCGTCACGTTCCAGACGGCGGAAGTGGCGATGCCGAGAGCGCTGTTCGAGCAGATCCTCGCGCGCATCGTGTGGCTCACGCCGCTGTGCGACTTCGGATGACCATGACGAGGAGTTTGACCAATCTGCCCCGCTCGACGAGGAGCGGGCTCACGCGGCCCAAGACACCGAATGAATGCGCTGGAGAGGGATACTCGACCATATGGTGGCATCGGTTCGGCCGGCGTGACCCACATTGAACTCAGATGAAAGTCTCCGACGACGCGGAAGCAGGCGTAGAATGGCCCGCGAAGCCCAAGTGCGGGCTCCAACTGGGAAATCCCGTTTTTGAATTTCCTATCGGCCGAGTATGCTACTCGCTCCGAGGCACGAAGAGGAGAGATCAGAGATGGAGGAGCACCTGACAGGCAGCATGAAGCGCAATTCCCTGCTGCTGTGCCTGGCTGCGGTCGCAGCCTTGGCGTTCTCACAGAGCGGTCATACCGACGACTTTACGTTGAACGTGTCCCGCGGTGTCATCGACGGGTACAGTGGTGTGCGCAAATTCGGCAGGAACGAGGCCGTCTCGACCGTCGACGAGGACATCTGGAGCGCCGGGGGGATTTACCCGTTTCCGACCGCCGCCGAGGCGGTTCGAGTGAGGGCGGGTGGCGATGCCGCCGACAGCGCCCGTGGAAACGGAGCCCGCGTGGTCATGATCGAAGGTCTCGATCAGAACTGGACCGAGGCCTCGGAGGCCGTGAAACTGACCGGCTCGAGAGCCGGCGCACCCACGCAGACGAGGTTCATTCGCGTGTTCAGGGCGTATGTGACCGATGTCGGCACCTATGGTGGGAACAACATCGGGAACATCGACATCGAGAGCACTACCAGTTTGAAGACCCTGTGCCGCATTGCCGCTGGTGTAGGCCAGAGCCAGATGGCCATCTACACGATCCCCGCTGGCAAGACGGGGTACCTGAAACGGCTCCACCTGGTAACCGAGCGTAGTACGAACGGAAATTTCCGCATGTGGCGGAGGGCGAATGCGGACGACACCACGGCGCCGTTTTCGGGAAAGCGACTGGTATTCGCGACAGACAACTTGAACCGGCTCTTTCAAGTCGAGTACCAGTACTACGTTTCGTTCCCCGCGAAGACCGACATCTGGATCTCCGGAAGCGTCAGCGGCGGCAACAAGACCAGTATGGCGGCGAGCTTTGACCTGATCCTCGTGGACAACTGATGCCCAGTGGCTACACGGCGGCGCAACGCATTTCGGCCGAGTTAAGATCAACGTTACCGATGACGGCGGTTTATGCGAATCACATCGGTTTGAAGCTGGAGCAAGGGGTCACGAACTGAACGCAATGTGACCGCTTGCAAAAGCCTACTTAACATTCTAATAGTTTTCGGTTTGTGCAAATGGATGTAAGCTGTTAATGGCGGAGAGCGAGAAACGAATTCCGAATCACCCCTGCTGGGGTAGTGGAGCTAGTAGAACCACCAGAGTCTCGGCCTGCCAGGCAAGAAAACGATGATGCGATCGATAGTTACGGCTCTCGTGGCCGCTCTGTCTGTCACTGCCGCGGTGCCGGCGATGGCACAGTCGGAGGGGTACCAGGTCATCGCGGTCGCCGACGGGGGTCGGATCGCGGGTCGAGTCACGATGAAGGGGAGCGCACCTCCTCCGAAACGGCTAGAAATTACCTCCGACAAGCGGGTTTGCAATAGGACCGAGAAGTTCGACGAGACCCTTGTGGTGTCCGAGAACGGCGGTGTTCGAAATGCGCTCGTCTATCTACGCGAGATCGCGAAGGGTAAGGCGTGGGAGCCCCACGGGGAGCTCGTGCAGCAGGACTGCCAATTCCTGCCCCATGTTCTGCTGATTCCTCAGGGTGCCGACCTGCATGTGGTAAACAACGACCGGATTGGACACCATGTCCGCGCCCGCGGTCCGCATGTCAGGTTAAATGTCATGCAGCCACGGTACGTTGTGAAGCTGCTCGTTCCGAGAGTCGCCAGGAGAACGCTACCCGAGCCGGTGGCTGATGTCTGGTGCGACGTCCATCCCTGGATGCACGCCCACATCGTTGTCCTAGAACATCCGTACTACGCGGTCACCGGTGACAACGGAGGTTTCGAGCTGACGGACGTGCCGCCCGGGAAGTACGAGCTGGCGATCTGGCACGAGGTCCTAGGTCGAGCGACGCAGCCGGTGACCGTCGATGCCAACGGGGAGACGGAGGTGTCGTTCGAGATGGAGTTGAGCGACCGCCCCCTGCCGCCGGCGCGCTTTAGTCGTCCGCGCCATCCCTAGGAGCCCTTGTGGCACGGCACGAGATCGAAGTCTGGCGGCTAACCGGCGCCTGCCTGTCGATGGAGGAGACCTGGCAAGCTGATCGTTCACTGTAGGAGAGTCAAACATGCGACTGGAGAACCCTGCTCCGATGCTTGTGCCCGCCGTCTTGCTCGTGACGTTGGCCATCCCCCGCCTGCACGCTGCCGACACCGCCCAGCAGACCGAGTGGCAACTGCCGAACGAGAACTCGAGGCTCTCGTTCGCGTCCGACACTCCGATGGTATTCATCGACCAGGGCCGGAATGCCGCCGAATGGGATCAGCTCGCCGCCTTTTGGAACGAATCTACCGAATCGGACATCGACCCCAGGACCGGCCTCCCGGTCACACGCAAGGTGATCAAGATCAAAGTGCCGCTGGGGCTGAGCGCACCGCCAATTCCTATCGAGAATCCGCCAACCCTTGCGAAGTGGGTCCTGGGCAAGCGGCTCTTCTTCGATGGAGTCCTGTCGAGCGATGGCACGGTCGCCTGCTCCAGTTGCCATGCGCCCGAGAAAGGGTTCAGTGACCAGCTCAAGGTTTCCCACGGAATCGGCGGCCAGCTTGGGGGGATCAACGCCCCTTCTATCATCAACAGTGCATTCAATGCGCGACAGTTTTGGGACGGCCGTGCCATGTCACTGGAGGAGCAGGCCCAAGGGCCGGTCGAGAATCCGCTCGAGATGTCGACAGAGGCTACCAACAGCGCGTGGGTCGAGGCCATCGGCCGCATTCGACAGATCGACGGCTATGCCAAGCAGTTTCCGCTGGCCTTCGGCTCACCACCAACGCGTGATACCGTCGCCAAAGCCATCGCCACTTTCGAGCGGACCGTCCTGTCGGGTAACTCGATCGCGGACCGGGCGGAGGTGGCGATGAGGGCGCGGACGGCGGGCGGGAGAGCGGAGCCTACCGCCCGGGACTACGCATCGGTGTTGAGTGCCGCAGTGGCGAGAGGAGACGGCGCTGCGCTCAAACCGCTTGACCTTCTGGAAATCGACAAGGATGCCTTGGGTCAGGCCGCTGAGAGGCTGGCCCGCGGGCGGGCGTTGTTCTTCGGCAAGGCGCGCTGCAACGGTTGCCACGGGGGAGAGAACTTCACCGATAATCGGTTCCACAATCTGGGCATCGGAGTGACGGACGGCGAGCTGCCGAAGACAGTCTTGGGACGATTTGGAAGCCTGCCCACCGGCCACAAGAACCCCCGGTTGGTGGGCGCGTTCAAGACCCCGACGCTGCGAGGACTTCTTGACACCGCCCCATACATGCACGACGGTAGCCTGGAGTCCCTTGAAGAGGTGGTCGATTTCTACGATCGCGGGGGCAACGCCAATGCCTTCCTGGACGAGAAGCTGCGTGACTACGACGCGGAAACACGATTCGAGCAGGCTCGCGCCGCGGGCAGAAAGTACGAAGGCCCCGAGGTGAAGCTGGTCGGTCCGAATCAAAAACCGATCACCCAGCTCAAGCTCAATCTCTCGGTGCCGGAAAAGAGGGATCTGGTGTTGTTCCTGAGGGCCCTTCAGGGCGATCCGGTCGATCGCGTCGTTTCCGATCGAACCCTGTATACTGAGGGCGAGGCTGTCGAACACACCGGGCCAAGCGGAGCGCGGAGCGTTTCATTCCGCGCCGGGTTCCCATCATTCAGATAGATATCTATGGTGCCAAAGAAACACACTCCGAATATAGAGGGGTTGCCGATGGGTCGTACCGGAATGCTTCTCTCGCTCGTCGGATTGCTCCTGATCGCCGGGACCGCCTCCGCGTACGAAGCCGTAGACGTGTCCGACGCCGGCACGATTATAGGCAGCGTCAGTGTGAGCGACGCGAGACTGAGGGACGAAGCTCTCCAGGAATTGGGGGACGAGACTGTCTACGTGTACAGGAATCAAAAATACTGCGGGGAGTTCCTCCCGAGCGAGAGGTACCTCGTTTCGGCGAACGGACGCCTTCGAAACAGTGTCGTCATGATCGATAAAATTAGCAAAGGCAAGCCCTGGGACACGCGCGGAGATTTCGTCATCACGAACTACAAGTGCCGCTTTGTACCTCACGTCCTGGTCGCCCCCAAGGGCGGGACGATGAAGCTGAGGAACGACGATCCAATGCTGCACAACTTCCACTTCTACCGGGCGCGGCCTTTCTTCGACAGGAACGTGTCCAATATCGCCCTGCCGCCGAGGGCGGACCTCGAGGTCGAAAACAAGAAGATCCTCCGGAAGTCAGGCCTCCTCTCCCTGAAATGTGACGCCCATTACTACATGCAGGCTTGGGTGTGGGTCGTCGGTCATCCTTACGCCGTGGTGACGCCCGTCGACGGCACCTTCACCCTGGACGGCGTGCCGCCCGGGAGCTATAAGCTGCGGGTGTGGCACGAGTCGCTGGGGGAGAGGGTCGTGGACGTCAAGGTCGAGGCGGGTAAGACTGCATCGGTCCACGTGGCCTTCTGAGCCACGGACAGACTATTGGTCTGTGAGTTCTCTTGATTCTTGAGAGATGTTATGCGCTGGCTTGCGCATGCAAACAGGGGAAAGGTTTTCTTGAGCGATATGGCGACACTGAGCAGTGCCCATCCCGTAATTAGCTGCTGTCAAAGTCGGGTTCGGGCGATACGATTCGATTTTCCAGAATTGGGGTTGCAGGATGGGCTTTATCCGTATTATAGGATGGGTACACGGGCCCAGCTTCTTGGTGAATTATGCTGCCGGCCGCCGGGATCCAGCCGGCAACTACGCTCGCGGCCATCGTCAGGGCCTTGGGCGATGGCATGACGAACTCACAACCAAGGAGTGAGTTGCAAGACTGAGGACGGGGAGAAGTTGGTACTGCGACAGACGAGGACACGGCAGGCGAAGGGGATTCGACGTGCATCCTGCAAACTTGGGTCCGGCCGAGCGGCTGTTGGAAAGGCTGGCGTCGGTCTCGCCGTGGTGCTGCTCGTGAGTGGGTTGGCCCTGGGGCGCTCAGCATCGTCTGGATCGCCCGAGGCAGCGGCGACGAGGCCTCCGGATAGAAGTGGCATGGTTCGGATTCCAGCGGGAAAGTTCTGGTACGGATGCAAAGAGCAGGTGGATGGGGACTGCGACCCTGATGAGCAGCCCGGGCAATGGGTTGATTCTCCGGATTTCTGGATCGATCGGACGGAAGTGACCGTGGAGGCGTACCGCAGTTGCGCGTTGGCAAATGAATGCTCAACCGTGGGCTTGAGCATGCCTTTCTGGAAGGACGAGGAGAGACCGTTATGGACATGGGCCTGCAATTGGAGAAAGGAAGGCCGGGACAAGCACCCGATAAACTGCGTGGACTGGAATCAGGCCAAGACGTACTGCGAGTGGGCGGGAAAGCGTCTTCCGGCAGAGGAGGAGTGGGAGCGGGCCGCACGAGGTGCGGGCGGATGGAATTACCCATGGGGCAACGCCGGCTATGGGGAGGCCGGTCGCGTGGCGAATATCGCGGACGAGACCCTGGGTCGGGAGAGACCAAAGTGGCCGGTGGCCAAAGGCTACGATGACGGCTTCTACGCAATGGCGCCAGTGGGGAGCTTCCCCGGGGCATCATCACCGGAGGGAGCTTTGGATATGCCGGGAAACGTGTGGGAGTGAACATCGAGCTGGTCTGACGCAAACCTCAAGTATCGCGTGGCGCGTGGCAGCTCATGGGCCAACGCCCCGCGGCTCGTGCGTGCATCGAATCGCTACCGGTTCGATCCGGCCTACCGAGGCGAGACCTTCGGTTTTCGTTGCGCTCAGTGAATTGCCTAGTGCTTATTCGGACAGCCAACTTTGGTAGGTACCACCCTCTCTGACAACATAGATGTGACACCAGCACCCCTTGGAATGAATATAGGGCAATGGAAGGTGGGAACCGATGGCGAGAGCAGGGAGATTCGATGACGTTGGATGGGACAGCGCACCCTGGAAGCTGTCTGCGCTGCTCACCCTGAGCGATTCGTACGAGGGACCCTGAAATCCAGGCCACTTCCCGACGCGTTCTGGATCACCCCAGCCCCGACATCAAACACAGGAGGGATTGCTCACTGCATCGCAATCGTCGGTGTCTCAACGTCGTCGTCCTTGACAGATTCCGACCAGACCCAAGGTGGGTAGCCAATCCACGTACTCGGGTCTCGCGGGCAGCGCTGGAAGTGCCCCTGTAGTGGCTCCACTATAGCTCTCCAGCTCGCTGAACGAGTCGAAGGTCTGCACGCCCGGCGGTTGCATGCCTCTTGGCCCCACGAGTCGGTAGTTCATCGTCACTGTTCCCGACGCGGGGGGATCCATACTGACGTGATAGCCCTGTTTCGAATCTCGCGCTGAAGCACAAGGAGTCCGGAGAAATGGCTTTGCGCCAACAAAATCCGACAATGGTTGAAGGCTGACGCGCTGTAACAGCCAGTACGGCGGATAGATGAGTCCAGCGCCCAGAGGGTCCACGACGGAATCCACCTCTTCACCAAGCCCGCTCTCCGCAATGTGTATCTGAACGTCGCCGGCATAGACAGTGTACTCAGGCACGAAGTAAAGAGGTGGTAACCGATAACGCAGCCAGGTCGCGGAGGGGGAACCGGGCCTCGCGACCGACCCCAGGGCGATCGTCTGCGATGCACCGGCCCGATGGTAGTCGACCTCCAGGTAGGCGGGTCCCGGCGGCAGACCCGAAACGGTCGTGGCGAGGACAGCACTGAAGGAACGTCGGTCCGGAGAAATCGAACCGGTATCGAGTTTCAGCGGCACACGCACCCTTCCGAACTCGTCCTGCCCGCTGATTTGAGGATCCCTGTAGAATCCCGTGTAGACCACCAGCCTGACTGAATCGATCGATTTCACACCGGGAATCGCAAGTCCTGAGACCGATATGTTCGCCGCCGCACCCACCCGATACGCAGACCATGTCTTGTCGACCAGCTGCGACGAATACATCTCCGTGCCGAGGTTCGTCGTGATCTCGAGAGCGTCCCACGAAGGCCTCGGCCGTCTAGGCGGCGAATTCTGCATCGCTTGCCAACCGCCCGCGCGATTGCGTCTTTGCAAGGCGGCCTGGTGGTAGCGCTGCGAGAGCCGCTCCGGAGACGAGCCTTGTTGCCGGGTCCGCGCTCCGCTGTACGAGCCTTGGGCATCGAGGGCCTTCTTCGACGGCAGCAGAAGCGCGACGTGGACCTCGTCCTCCTTAGATAAGATGAGCGCGAGCGGAAGCGGTGTTTCCACCTCGTCGTGACGCGTGGTCTCGGTTGCCAGCGTCAGCGGATCTGCGCCGCTTGCGGGATAGAGGCGCAGACGCGTACCCCCGGCGGTGACGGTGACTGCATAGAATCCCGGCTGCGCGAGCACGTGCTTTCCGTCTGGATCGGTAAAGTGGATGCTGCGCTCGAGGCGCACGGTCGTCGGACCCTCCCCGCCGGGTACGGTGGTCGGACTCTCCTCGCCGGGTGTTGTGGCGCTGGCTGTGAGAAGGAGGAGCAAGGCTGCAAGCATCACGCATCGTCGAGTCGTCGGCGTCCGTGCCTGGCCGGCGTTGTCACTGCGCCGGTCTGCTGGAAGATCGTGTTCCATGCGTGATCCGCGCCCAGAGACAAGCGCGGGGCACGGCTTTTTGTCAGGGCTAGGAAGCGCTGGCTCGGAATTAACGCATTGCATCGTGCAAGACTCGTTCCTGCTGGTTCTTCATTCGTAGACGGGGCCCATGAGAATCGAGGCCCAACGAAGGCCGGACGGTCACCTCCCGGTTCCAGGGCGCTTGGCAGTCGCTTCGCGTTCGCTGCATGCGAACTCCCTCCGTTCGATGGTAGTATTATAAGCCACGATTTCGGATTGCTTGTGTCGTTCCTGAAGAGCGCCGCGGCGCGGGCCACGGGTTCGACGGAGGACGCCCACGATACGAATGCCAGTCCAGGTATCAAGATGTGTGCTAATGACCGCCCGCCTGTGCGCGGTCGTAACGGTGGCCCTCGTCGGCTGCGCTTCCCCAAGCGAGGACAGGGATGTGTCGCGCTCGGCCGATCCGAATGAGGGCCGGGTAGGTGGCCCCCCCTACAAGAGCTACGAGGCGCTCGCACAGGCACTGCCAAAGGACGCGATGGGGAACCTCGACTGGGACGCGGCGGTACGCGACGGTCTGCTCGATCCGCTGCCCGCGATCGACCCGGGCGCGTCGGGCATGCTTTCGCTGCCCCTCGACGTGCCGCTCGACCCCCACATACCAGGGCTGGAAGTCGTCTTCTCCCATGAGACTCACACGTATTGGCTGAGCTGCGACGGCTGTCATCCCTCCATCTTCGCAATGCAAGCGGGGGCCAATCCCATCACGATGGAGAAGATCTACCAGGGTGAGTACTGCGGACGCTGCCATGGGACCGTCGCCTTTGCAGCTGACACCGGCTGCTCGCGCTGTCACGAGCGACTCGCGGTCAAGGCCGTCCTGCTTGCCACGGAGGCGACAGACGAGGTCCTGGGCGACATTGTGATGGACCGACACTCGAGCGCGAACTACCAACCTGCGGTCGTGTTTCGCCACTGGAAGCACCGCAGGCACTTTAGGTGTTCGGCCTGCCATCCAGGCGTATTCGAGATGCGGGCCGGGGCCAATGACAACACCATGGACGCCCTGCTGGCTGGTGAGTCTTGCGCACGCTGCCACGACGGTCTGAGGGCCTTCGGCGTTGCCCTCGAGACCTGTTCTGACTGCCACTCAGGGGAGGGCCCGTAATGCTGGCTAGAATTCGAGCTATGTCGACTCGCCACTTGTTCCACAGATCTCGCATCGGTCCGCGAATGCTCCTCGTTCTGGCGATGGTCTGCGCTGGGACGATCATTCCACGTGGTGCTCTGCCGGAGCTCAGGCCCCTTGTTCGAGACATGCTCGAGAACCTAGGAGACATCGACGATATCGGGGTGGGCGTGGCCTTGGACGAGTTCGGGCGGGTTGGCGCTGCAGCTCAGGATCTCCAATCGCGGGCGAGCGCGATGAAGCTCCACGGCCAGGCGCCGCCGGGGTTTGACAAACAAAACGCCCCGGTATGGGATGCCTTCCTCACGGCCCAGGAAACCGCTGCGCTCGCCGTGCTCACGGCGGCGAAGGAGGAGGACGGTGATGCGGTCATGGGGGCCGTTCAGGAGATGTTCCAGAATGCCTGTCTCCCCTGTCACGCCGCCTTCCGTGAGCCCCAGCAGCGGCTTTCCGGCTCGGTGCTCTTCATGTCCAGCTTCCTCGCCGCCTGGCGGGACATGAACCGGGGCCTAACCCTCCGCGATTTCGCGCTCATTGGCCGCCGGGCCCGCGAACTCGAGGCGATGGCAAAGACGCTCTCGTGGGACCAGGTGATCCAGAGTGCCTTCGCGATACAGAGCGCGGCGGATCGCAAGCTCTTCCGGCAGTTCGTCCATCAAATCGTCGTGATTTCTTCGCGTATCGACGACGCCGCGCAATCCGAGGACGCTAGCAAGGTAGTAGAAGCCTCCCGCCAGCTGTGGACCAACGGCTGCATCGCCTGCCATCAGCGGTTCCGCAAGTGACGCCCAGTCTAGCGCGGCTCCCAGCGACCATATGAGCAATGCGCGCTAGAACCCTCCCGAGGCGAAGGTCTTCACATAATGAACCAACGCCCAGCGGTCGCGAGGGGAAAGTGCGGACCAAGCCGGCATTGCGGTCCCCTTGATTCCCAGGCTTAAGGTACGGTAGAGACCGATGTCGATCGCCTCGATGTCGCTCGCGACGAGTTGCTTGAAAGTCCGGCCGGTGAAGTCTCTGGGCTTTGGATTCAAGAAAGGAGCGAAGCGACCATTCCCTCTCCCGTTCTTCCCGTGGCAGCCCGCACAGAGGCCCTGAAACAGGCTCTCCCCGTGCTTGCGAAGCTCCGGTGATCCGGGCACCGGTGCTTCTCGCGCCTTGGCGAAGTCAGTCTCTGCCGCTGCTCTTCCCGGGCGCACGAGCTTGTCGTGACAACGCCAACAGTCCGTCTCGACGGCAAAGGTCGTCTTGCCGTGACAGCGGCCGCACGACTCCCCTGCGAAGATCTCCAGCATCCCCGTCCCCTGCGAGGACGCGCCTGGATGGCAATCCGAGCAATTAATCCACCGCGTGTGCTTGGTATGAGAGAACTGAGTATTGAAGAAGGGCGCAGTTGACGGGATGAACTGCACGTCTAGGTCGATGACGAGCTGAGCGAGGCGAACAACGGGAGCACGCGGTGTAGCTGTCGTCCTTGTCTCAGCGCGGGTCCCGATTGCTTCTTTGAAGCGGGAAGCCCCTTCAGTCGTCGTCAGAGCGTAGCTGGAGGTCGCGTAGCCGACCAGCATGAAGGCGCAAAAGGAGACGAGGCCTGCTGCGGCACCTGTTGTTGTCTTCACAAGTTAGTATGCGGCACTATGACAGCGGATGCAGTTATTGAGGCCAGGGGCCCAGGCGATATAACCGTTGTGACACCTTCCGCACCACTCCTGCGCCATAATCTCGGTCATCGAAATTGGATTCGACCCCCTCTTCATGCGGAAGATGGCTGGATGGCACGCGGAACACTTGAACCGGAGCCGGTGGAACCAGTGCGGGAACACCGCGGCAGGCGTTCCCCCCTCGCGGGCCCACTTGCGCGGGAATTGAATGTCGCCCTTAATGCCGAAGCCTTTCTGCTCTTTGGCCAGATAGCGCACGAAGTATGTGACGGCCCACAGCTGCTCTTCTTCCAGTACGTCGCCAAACGAGGGCATCGGTGTTCCGTCCAGACCGGTGGCGACGGTTCTATAGATGTCCTCGTCTGTGTTTCCAACCTTGAAGACCCCCTGGGTGAAGTCAGCGGGCCGGATCGGGAATCCCCAGTCGTCCTCAAGTGTACCTGCCGCCGCCCCGTCGCCCCTTCCGAGGGATCCATGGCAATCCCAGCACTTGTTTTCCGCAAACATCTCGGCGCCCAGCGCGAGCAACTTGGAATCCACGGGAGGGGGCTCCGGGATCTCGATCGGATCCTCTGGCTCTTCCTCCTCGAAGACCTCGGAGAAGGTCTTCACGTAGTGGACGAGCGCCCAGCGGTCTCGGCTGGGGAGCACGAACCAAGCCGGCATACTCGATTTCTTGACCCCGATTGTAATGGTCCGGTAGAGATCGATGTCGACGGGAAGCGAGCCGCTCTCCGTGGTGCGGAACTTGTAGGTGCCCTCTGTGAAGTCTCTGGGCTTGGGATCCATGAACCGGGCAAAGTCCCCTTCGCCGTCCCCCTCCTCGCCGTGGCAGAGTATGCAGAGCGTTTCGTAGAGCTCCTGTCCCCGCTCGACGAGTTCAGGCGTTGCCGGGACCGGGGCCTCCTGAGCCTCGGCCAAATCGGCCTGGGCCACTTGCTCCTGGGGATAGCGGAGGTTGACGTGGCAGCGTGAGCACCCCTTCTCGGGGAGGAAGGAGACCTTTCCGTGACACTTCCCGCAATAGTCCCCGTCGAGGATCGCCTCCATCCCCGCCCCCCGCTTCCCGACGATCCATGGATGGCAGCTCGAACAGTTCAGCCACGACAAGTGACTGGAGTGCGGGAAGCGAACCTCGAAGAAGGGGGCGTCCTTGGGAACCAGCTTCACGTCCTGTTCGAGCAACAGCTTGAGGTCGAGAAGGAGGGGGGTATCCCCGCTCTCATTCAGCCTTAACACCAAGGAATCCAGCCCGAGAGGCGCCTGCGGCGGTGCGGACGGCAGACTTGGGCGGGGGGAGATCACGCCCTCTTTCACCGCCCGTATCCAGTCTACACCGCCGGATCCATCCTTTGGAAGCAACGCGCGGAGTTCCTCCCAGTCGTTGACCTGCTCTGCCTGTAGTCCAGACGTTGCCGGAGTGATGGGAGGTGGATCCATCCCCCCGCCGAATGCAGTCTCCCTCTTTGGCGGCGGGACGCCGCCGTAGTCGGCGAAGACGAGACTGGCCAGCGAGAGGGCCACCAACGGTAGCAGGATTCGACCGACAGGATACTTCACGGTATTCCATCCCATCGCACAGCGGTTGAATTCGCCTGGAATATTCGGCCTATGAGGCCAGGGCCTCTAAGCGATTCCATCTGGGCCACCTTCTCAAGTTCACGGGAGCGCCCCTGCGCGCAAGCATAGGGGCACTCCGGAAGGTGAGTCATGCGTCCCTCACTTGTCACACCAGCATGGACAGGAGGCCCCCTGAGGCAGCAGGCGATCCAGTCTGGAACTCAGAAGGTGTGATCAACAGTAGCGGTCTTGCCTGCTTCCACCGTCACGTCCACTGTCTTCTCGCCCAGTGCCTCGTGCCAGATCGTCAGCTTGTAACTGCCGGCGGGCACATCGCTCAACTCGAAGCCCCCGTCGCTGCCGGTCACCACTGCGTAGGGATGGTTGACGACCCAGACCCAGGCCTGCATGAAATCGTGAGCGTCGCACTGCAACGAGAGCAGTCCTCCTTTCCTGAGGATCTTCTTCTTGCTGATCTCCAGTCCCTTTTTGGGAAGCGCCAGGTTGATGACGTTCTTCTTCTTCTTGCCATCGGTGAGGTAGAAGTGCGAGTTGTGGAGCAGCGGGTCGTCGTTGCGGACCTTCATCAAGGCGCCTTTACGTGCGACCGTGACGTGAGGCGCGAATTTGCAGTCCTTATTGGTGATCACGGGGTCGTCCTTCGACGCGAAGTCTTTGCCCTCGGTGATTCCCTCGATCTTCACCACGGTGTTCTTGAGCCCACCATCGCCGCCGATGATGTACTTCTCCGCAGGCAGTGAGTCGCCGCAGTGGCTGTTGTCCTTGCTAACCTTAACTGTCTCGTCCTGCTTGGGACTGGCCTTGATAGTGCCCTTGATGCTGCCCCCGTTGGTGACCGCACCCGCGGTATATTTGGGTGCTTTCTTTGCCGCCGAGGCCGGCGCGGCGCAGAAGCACAAGGCCACGAGAGCAGTGAGAATGGAGCGGGTAATTCGAGGTGAGAGATTACGATACATAAGTTTTCCTCCTAGTGACGCGTTTCTTGATTGCCGTCTCTGCGACGTAAACTGGCAACAATGTGGAAAATCCACTGTTCGAATTATTAACGGTACGGTTCGTGCGCGCGAATATAAAAATGGAAAATCTCCTTCAACGTTCCTCCCTTCGACCGAGGAGCGCCGCAGACGCCGTCGACGTGATCGAGGATTCCGATCTGCACGTCGCGCGGAAGCGTCTCGAGCTGTTTCTCGGCCGAGCCCCGGAAGCTCGCCCTCCAGGCCAAGCCCACGTCTCACCTAGGAGATGTCGACCTCGTCTTCTTCCTTCTCGAGGCGCGTGAGCGCGATGCGATAGGTCCTCGCACTGATCCAGGTACTCCTCGATGGCCCGGTCGATGGCCCGGCGGATGAGCCAGGCCTTGGTCCGGCCGATCGAGTGGGCGAGCTGCTCGAGGCGCTCTTCAGTCTTCGGATCCAGTCGAAGCGACGTTGCTGCTGCGGTACCCGTCGAGGGTTCTGCGCATGCAACGTTCAATATAACACGGCCAGACTCACCGTGGGTGTTCTGCCACAAGGATGGGTCACCGATACGGGATGTGAGAAAGAGTTTCGGCTCGACTTGTCGCAAGGCTGGAATCGATGACTTTCATCCCCACGATCTGCGGCACACCTGCGCGGCTTGGCTGGTACAGCAAGGCGTGCCGATCAGGGACGTGTCGGAACTGTTGCGGCACTCGGACATCCGGATAACGATGCGTTACGCGCATCTGGCGCCGGAAAATGTTCGAAGGGCGGTGACCAAACTGGAGTCAATGACGGTTCCATCGTCACACTGTAGTCACACTGGAGCTAGAGAAAGGGTTGTAAAGGTGGTGTAAGTCTTTGATTTACTGGTCGGGGTGAGTGGATTCGAACCACCGCCCCCTGCCTCCCGAATCTCTCTATTCGTTAATAGAGTTATTTAAATCAAAGCGTTACGCGACCCGGTCCCGCGCCAACGCGACTCAAAGTGCCTCGAATAGACGCAAGATGACCGGAGTGAGTCACGTTTGAGTCACGTTGACGCAACTCGGAACACGTCCGCCGATCTAAATTTCCAATTGATTATGGTAACGAATATGTTACTATATTGCTTTATATGATCGAAGTTAGTGAATACCTTGACGCCCAGGGAATCAGTCCCTTCGGTAGATGGTTTACACGCCTGAACGCAACCGCCGCAGCCAAGGTGGCGACGGCGATACATCGAATGGAGCAGGGTAACTTCTCTAACGTCAAAGGTGTTGGTGCCGGCGTCTACGAATTCCGGATTGATTTCGGCCCAGGCTACCGGATCTACTTCGGCAAGGACGGCGATCTGTTGGTGATATTACTCGCTGGGGGTACGAAAAAGCGCCAAGATGCGGACATCGAGGCCGCAAAAGCGCGCTGGCAAGACTATAAGCGTCGGAAACGGCAAGAGGTGTAATTGTGGCCTTATCGAAGGACTTTAAAGAAACCATTCAGCTGCGCGCACGACGTGATGCGGCTTTTCGCAAAGCTCTGCTGCAAGAAGGTATCGAATGCCTGCTCGCTGGTGAGATCGATACAGGGAAAGCCGTGCTCCGCGACTATATCAATGCGACGATTGGATTTGAGGAACTGTCAAAAGTTTTCGAAAAATCGAGTAAGAGTCTCATGCGCATGTTTGGGCCGAAGGGGAATCCTCAGGCAAGCAACCTATTTGCGGTAATCAGCTACCTTCAGGAACAGGAGGGAGTACATCTCGAAGTCAAGGCGCGCAGAGTGGCATAGAGGGTCATACGTAAAGAAAAATCCGGGAAACTGAATTCCGAATGATTTCGATCAGTGGGGGAGAGGAAATTGAATCGGAAAGGTCGTAGAGCCGCCATTTCAGATGAATGAAAATGAGGTGGACATGGTATGGTCTGGTGGAAGGTACTTCGAGTTTACGGAACAACTTCTCACTGCAACGACAGGGCGCCTTCACGTCTTGGGAAAAGGCAGTGACTGTTTGACTGAGGCTGGGCTGGAGATTTACTGTGCTGCGACAGTTAATTTGTCGGTACCCTCTGATTTTATGCAGATTCAAGCGACAAAGTAGGAGTTCGCCATAGACACGTCGCGGGGGCAGCCAGCTTTAGGTGACGGGAAGCGAATAACGGCGTATAAAAGGCAGGCAATCAGGGGCAATCCATCGGCACAAGGTTGGCGCAAAAGCGTGGTGATCTGACGACATGATCAGCATGTGTTGATGGCTTGGCAGTAACATGATCGAAAGGCCCGTCCCTGCCCCCTGCTGTGACTTGAACTTTGACTATTGAAGCCCCGCCTTGGTGATGCCAAACTTACCGGTCGGCCAGACATGCTTGCATTGTAATCGGCGCAATCGTTAATGAGGTTTGACCATGCACTCAGTGATACCGCAGTTCCTGTCTTTCGGTGGCGGCGGCGCCCCGGGACTCGAGCTGTCGAGTTCTTATGACTGGATCCTCGTTTTCGTCTCGGTGTTGTTTTGCACCGAAAACTGACCCGGGAATTGCACTGAATATTGACCCGGTCTAGAGAGCCGGATTATGGCTCAGGGTTTGGCTGATTTTCTAGTTTTGGTCTCCTTTTGGTTTTGGGTTGAGCTGTGCTTGAAGCGGTAGCTGTCATTGCCGGTCTCGACGATATGGCAGTGATGGGTAAGCCGGTCGAGCAGTGCGGTGGTCATCTTGGGATCGCCGAAGACGCTGGCCCATTCCGAGAAGCCCAGATTAGTCGTAATCATGACGCTGGTGCGTTCATAGAGCTTGCTCAACAGATGAAACAGCAAGGCGCCGCCGGCTTGTGAGAACGGCAGGTAGCCGAGTTCGTCGAGGATCACGAGATCGGCATGGACCAGGCGATTGGCTGTGTAGCCGGGCTTGCCGTTGGCTTTTTCGATTTCGAGCTGATTGACGAGCTCGATGGTGGAGAAGCAGCGCACCCGCAGGTGATGGTGCATGATGGCCTGGACGCCGATGGCGGTGGCGAGATGGGTCTTGCCGGTGCCGGGTCCGCCGATGAAGACGACGTTGTGGGCATCCTCGACGAAGTCGCAGCCATGTAGGGCCTTGACCAGCCTCTCATCGACGGCACTGTCGGTGAACCTGAAGCCCGCCAGATCGCGGTAGGTGGGGAAGCGGGCGGCCTTCATCTGGTAGTTGATGGAGCGCACCTCGCGCTCGGCGACCTCGGCCTTGATCAGGTCGTTGAGCAGGGGCGCGGCCCGTTTATAGGCGGGACCCTGCTGCTGAGCCAGCTCCGCGACTGCCTGGGCCATGCCGAAGAGCTTCAAGCCCTTCATCGTCGTGATCATGGCTTCAGCCGACATGGCGCTGGCCTCGCAGGTTATCGTAGCGGGTGACGTTGGCCTTGGGTTCCTCGAGGAGGGTCAGTCGGGCGGGCGTGTCGTTTCGCGGTGGCGTCTGGGCTTCCAGCAGCCGGCTCAAGAGATTCAGAATATGCGGTTTGGAGATGGTCCCGGATTCGAGTGCCAGTTCGACCGCGCACACGACAGCGTCCTCGTCGTGGTGCAGAACGAGTGACAGGATCTCCACCATCTCCCGGTCCCCGCCCTCTCGTTTGAGCAGCCTGCGCTGCAGGCGCTTGAAGGCCCCCGGCAGCTCGGCGAATGGCGCGCCAAGCTAGCGAACCAGAAACCCCCCGTCGCCCGCCAAGCCGGGCGCCGCCCCAGACCCGCTTATTCAATTGATGGGCTGGACACGCCGCGCAAGACCAGCGGCTGGATAGGGCAAGGCAGGGAGCTGTTGCCGGAGCTACTATGGGCTGAATGATGCCCAATATAAGAAAATCCGCCGAGGAGAGTGATCTCTCCTGGCTGGGAAGGTACAGCGACGCCGCGGCAACAGGTCCAAGTACCCGTTGACGTGCTTCAGATGATGCGGGGATACTTGATCACGTAGCAAGAGAGGGCTTGTGGTCGCCTTATACTCTCATCACGGTTGGAACGCAGATGATATTTCTAGTCTTGGCTATTGTGATTGCCTTGCTGGTGTACCTGCCCCAGTTGTGGATTCGCCTGGTGATGCGTCGTCACAGTCAGGAAATACCCGATATGCCAGGAACCGGCGGCGAGTTGGCCCGCCATCTATTGGACAGATTTGAGTTAAACGACTTCTCAGTTGAAGAGACCGCGCCTTTCAAAGACCACTTTGATCCCACGTCGAAAACCGTACGTTTGAGCCCGAAGAACTATTCGGGGAAATCCCTAACCGCGATTGCGGTGGCTGCTCATGAAGTCGGACATGCGCTTCAATTCCATCGCAAAGAACCGATCTTCGAACTACGAAGAAAGTACATTCCGCTAGCGCTGTCGTTAAAACAAGTGGGGATCCTCTTGATGATGGTGCTTCCCGTAATTGCCGTCATCTTCAAATCCCCGGCGATCATATTCGTCTTCGTTGGCTTAAGCATCGTGCTGCAGTTATTGGGAGCGCTGTCCTATCTGATTCTCCTACCCGAAGAGTGGGATGCGAGCTTTAACAAAGCGTTGCCCGTTCTAGAGCAAGGACAATATATTCACAAAAACCATGTCGATCCTGTAAGCAGCGTTTTAAAGGCAGCCGCACTGACCTACTTCGCGGGGGCTCTTGCGGATATTCTCAACATTGGTCGTTGGCTGCTGATTTTGTTGAGGCGGTAGCCGAGATTTGCAACCATCCGCACGATAAAGACCCAGGGTCGATAGCTACCCTGCATTAGACCTGCCGTCTTAAGCCCACCACCAGCTGATCCCGAGTGTTTGGGGTAGGCGATATTTTCGGCATTCATTGTTGCTAAGACTTGATCTAAAACGCTATTTCGCTTGAGAAGTATTGATTCGCCGGTGACAGGCCGGATAAAAAGGGGTCGGTGACAAATAGTAATACGAACAATTCTCATTTGTCACCGACCCCTTTCTTTTTGGACCTTTGCGAACTGGTGATCCTGTATATTGAACGCCCCGAACGACGGCCTCGATGTGAGTGAAGGTACAGCAGATGGTTGTGAGTTCTCGCCTCAAAAGTCGCGGTGACATTCACCTCGCACGAAGGCTTTGGCACGTTATTGGCGTATTGGTCATCGTCATCGGTTATCAATTCCTGCCCTATCAATGGGCCTTGGGACTGATAGTGGCATTGAGTATTTTCAGTCTGGTGCTCGATATTGCCCGTCAGCGCTGCGAAAGACTAAATTACGTTGTAGTAAAGGTGTTCGGCCCCCTCATGCGTGAACATGAGTGCAAAGGTTTAACTGGAGCAACCTATATTTTCATTGGGGCGTTCTTGGTTATCGCAGTCTTTCCAGCTCCCGTCGCTACGCTGGCCTTGTTGTTTCTTGGCTTGGGAGATCCTGTTTCCAGCTATATCGGCATCCGATATGGTCGAGACCGAATCTTGGGACGAAAGACCCTGCAGGGCACCCTGGCCGGATTTGTGACTTGCACGGCTGTGGCGCTCATCTTTTACTCGTCGAACAATACTATGACCGAGTACCTGGTCACGATCAGTCTGATATCGGGTTTCGCTGGGGCGATTTCCGAACTCGTACCCATTGGCTCGATGGATGACAATATCACCCAACCGGTCTTAAGTGCGTCCATGCTGTATCTAATTTTCCGATTCTTTGATGGCGTTATGTAGGACTTCAAATATTCAGCGCCGCCAAAGCCGTCGGCAGTGTCGAAAAGCGCGATGACCGAAAGGGCATTCACCTTACTGAACCATGCTCGGCGCGTTGCTACGCTCCCACCCGCACGCGGCGTCGGCCGTGTACCACCCATTGCGTACCTTGATGTGCAAGCTATCGCGGAAGAAGCCTCCCGGTGCCCGCTCTGTCGTGCGCCGACCTGGACCAGCTTGTTCGATTGATGGGCTAGATACCCCGGCTGGAGAGGGCAAGGGAGGGAGCCGTTCCCGGGGGCTGCTATCGGCTGAACGGTGCCCAAAATCAGAAAATCGGCCAGAGTGAACGACTTCTCCTGGCTGGGAAGACCAGCGGCCGCCGACAACAGGTCCCAGCACCGTTTGACGTGCTTCAGATGTCGCGGGGATGCTTCGTCAACTAGCGGAAAGGGCTTTTGTTCGTCTTACACTCTACAACCTGGAGCATCGTCGCAGGGATAGAAATACACAGTTACGTACCTGCCCTTAAGATCCTTCAACGCCATCTTGTCTCCAACGGCCTTTCTCAACGTAAACAACGGCGCGGCTTTACCCTCTTCAAATAGCACGTCTGCTCCTCGGCGGTCTGTGCGGACGCACGGGTGCGGTTCGTCCACTTAGTGTCTTGAACACAGGCCAATTATCGGAACAGTCGGCCAACCGGGACAAGTTGAAAACGATTTAACAGATCTTTGTCGACGCGCGAAAAAAGTTTTGGCGCGAACACCCAAGGTAAGTTCTCAAACGTGATTTGAATCATGGTAATCCGGGTTGCTTCGCATAATCATGATACATTCAGCCCATTACTGAAAGTTCAGGACTGATAATGATACGATTTTTACTTCTTGGCGTCGCCATGTTCATCCGTCCGGTGAGCGCCGACACCACGCTGGTGTACCACCTCCATCAGGCCGACGACGAGCCGTTACAGCAGCGTTTACTCGTTTCCGATGGGAAGGTTGCGATCTATGGCGACCCAAATGTTGACCGCCCGACGCTTGTCTACGATAGATCTCAGTCTGCCTTAACGTTCATAAATCATAGTGACCGACAATTCACCGTCATCAGTGAAAAGTGGGCGAAGCAGGCATCCGATCGATTCAAGCTTGCAATGAAGCGCATGAATGAGCAGATGCAGAAGCAACTGGAAAACATGTCTCCTCAGCAACGTAGCCTGTATCAACAAGGTCGTATGATGATGCCCATGATGCAACCTATGATGGGTGGTAGCGCCACGACGTCGTTGTCCAGGACCTACATGCCGTCCTTCGGAACACAGAAATATGGCGATTTCAGCTGTCGACGAGTCGACGTCATGGAAGGTGTGAATCGAGTCGCACAACTTTGCGTCGCAGAGCCGGCGGCTGTTCAGATTCCACAGGAAGACTACCAGACGTTACGGGCCATGTTGCAGACGATAGCAAACCTTTCCAGGCAAGGGGGATTCAACTACGGATTCAAAGCCCCCGAATTCAGTGGAAGCGTGGGTGGTAATACCCATGGCATCGTGGTGCAACAGCAGGATACCAATGCCAAAACGAGTTACACCCTGCAGTCAGTCGGCACCGAGCCGGTCGAAGCCGCAAACTTCTCCCCACCAAGGGACTATCTGGAGGCCGAGATACCGTTACCCACGATGTAGCAATCGCACAGCAGTTGACTACCCAGGTGAATCCTCGGACATAAGGATCTCGATGCGCTACGCACATCTTGCTCCCGAGAATGTTCGAAATGCAGTGACGAAAATAGAGTCAATGATGAATCTGAAGTCACACTGAAGTCACACTTGAGTTAACGTAAGAGTCAGTAAGGTGGTGTACGTCTTTGATTAGATGGTCGGGGTGAGTGGATTCGAACCACCGGCCCCTGCCTCCCGAAGGCAGTGCTCTACCAGGCTGAGCTACACCCCGATATCAGAAAAGGGCACGGGCGTCTAAGCCATTCCCGTGCGCCGCGCAAGGCGGCTAGAAGTTCCTTTCGACCGCGAAGACCGCCAGGTCCATCAACGCCTGTTTGCAGGGCGATTCGGGAATGATCACCAGGGCCTTCTGCGCCAGTTCCGCCTGCTGGCGGGCGAGGCGGGCAGTGTACGCAAGAGAACCGGTGGATTCAATCGCCGCCAGCACCTCCTCGATGTCGTCCAGCCCGCCGGATTCGATGGCCTTGCGCAGCACCACCCGCTGATCGGGCGTGCCGCGGCGCAACGCATTGATAATCGGCAGGGTGGGCTTGCCCTCCGCCAGGTCGTCGCCGATGTTCTTGCCCAGTTCCTCGGCATCGGCGCTGTAATCCAGCATGTCGTCGATGAGCTGGAACGCGGTCCCCAGATACAGGCCGTAGTCCGCCATCGCCTGCTCCACCGCCGACGACTGGTTGCTCACCACGGCGCCGAGCTGGGCGGCGGATTCGAACAGCTTGGCGGTCTTGCGGCGGATGGTCTCCAGGTACTGTTGTTCCGTGGTTTCGGGCGAATGACAGTTGATCAATTGCAGCACCTCGCCCTCGGCGATCTGGTTGGTAGTCTTGGCCATGACCTCCATCACCCGCATGCTGCCCAGCTCCACCATCATCTCGAAAGAACGCGAATACAGAAAATCGCCGACCAGCACGCTGGCCTGGTTGCCCCAGACCTCGTTGGCGGTGGCCTTGCCGCGGCGCATGTCGGAGTCGTCCACCACGTCGTCGTGCAGCAGGGTCGCGGTGTGGATAAACTCGACGATCGCGGCGAGGCTGACGTGGGCATCGCCCTTGTGCTGGCAGGCGCCCGCGGACAGCAGCACCGTCAACGGCCGCAGGCGCTTGCCGCCGCTGTGAATGATGTAGGCCGCGAGCTGGTTGATCAGCGCGATGTCTGACTGCAAGCGCGTATTGATGGTGCGGTTGACGGCCTGCAGGTCGTTGTCCACGAGTGATACGATCCTGGCCAGGTCGGCCCGCCCGCCGTGGTCGGCTCTTTTTAGTGGTGTGGAGCGGATGGTCACTGTGAGATTCTTCTTAACCGCTGAGTCCAAAGGATGCGAAGGATAGCGCAAATCAGCGCGGTTTTCGGTATTTCGGCGCTGATTTGTGACCTGGATCGCCGCTAGGGGCGGAACACCGTGCAAACGAGGCCTGCTGAGAAGGGGGTCTCGGTTGACCCGCTTTAGTGGCCCCGCTACAATCGCGCGCCTTCTGTATCGGGCCGATTTTCCGGGAGAAATCAAGAATGTATGCCGTAATCGAAAGCGGTGGCAAACAGTACCGCGTGGCAGTCGGGGACCGCGTCAAGGTGGAGTCCCTGGCGGTCGAGCCGGGTGCCGTGGTGTCCCTGGACGAGGTCCTGCTGGTGGTGGACGGCGAGTCGGTGACGGTCGGCACCCCGCATGTGGAGACTAGCGTGCAGGCCACCGTGGTGGGCCACGGGCGCGGCGACAAGGTGACCATCCTCAAGTTCCGCCGACGCAAGAATTCGCGTACCCATGCCGGGCACCGCCAGAACTACACCGAGCTGGAGATCACCAGCATCGGCGGCGCGGGCGCTGAGCCGGCGAAGAAGGCCACGGCCGGCAAGCCGGTCCCGGAAAGACCCACCGAGCCGGCAGCCGAGGAGGCAGACGACCTGACCCGCATCAACGGCATCGGGCCGGTGATCGCAGAGAAGCTCAGCAAGCTCGGCATCACCACCATTGCCCAGCTCGCGGCGATGAGCACGGCGGACGTCGAGAGGGTCAATGAAGAGTTGAATTTCAAGGGCCGCATCGAGCGTGAAAACTGGGTCGAGCAGGCCCGGGAACTGCTAGAAGGCTAGCAACGGCCGGCCCCGCGGGGTCGCCATGACAAACACCGAGCGAGACACACTTAATATGGCACACAAAAAAGCCGGCGGCAGTTCACGTAACGGCCGCGACTCCGTAGCCAAGCGGCTGGGCGTGAAGCGCTTCGCGGGACAGCAGGTGCTGGCAGGCAACATCCTGGTACGCCAGCGCGGCAGTACCTTCCATCCCGGACCCAATGTGGGCATGGGCAAGGACTATACGTTGTTCGCCAAGGCCAACGGGGTGGTCAAGTTCGAGGTGAAGGGGCCGCACAAGCGCAAACTGGTGAGCGTGGTCGCCGCCTGACCGGGTACCTTACGAGCCGGTCCGGACAGCTGATACCCCGCTCTGGCGACAGGGCGGGGTTTTTTATTGCGTCAACGGGACGCGTGCGGGAGGGATGTTTGATCCAACCCTGCGGCACTCGATATTGAGACCATGAGATTCGTCGACGAGGCGGTGATCAACGTGCAGGCCGGCAAGGGCGGTAACGGCTGCCTGAGTTTTCGCCGCGAGAAATTCATACCCAAGGGTGGACCCGACGGCGGCGACGGCGGCCGGGGCGGGAATGTCTACATGGTCGCCAAGCCGGGACTCAACACCCTGGCCGATTTTCGCTACGCGCGCCAATTCCGCGCCGGTAACGGGGCGCCCGGAGCGGGCCGCAACAAGACCGGGCGCGGCGGCGAAGACCTCTACCTGGACGTCCCCCCCGGCACAGTGGTGCATGACCACGAAGGCGATGAGCTGATCGGCGACATCACGGCGCCGGGGCAGCACCTGACCGTGGCCCTGGGTGGACACGGGGGCCGCGGCAACACCCACTTCAAGTCGAGCGTAAACCGGGCGCCGCGGCGCACCACCCCGGGCACGGAGGGCGAATCGCGCCGCCTGCGGCTGGAACTCAAGGTGCTGGCGGACGTCGGCTTGCTGGGCCTGCCCAACTCCGGCAAGTCGACATTCCTGCGCGCCGTGTCCCAGGCGCGACCCAAGGTCGCCGATTACCCTTTCACCACGCTGCATCCCCAGCTGGGCGTGGTGCGGGTGGGGGCCGCACGCAGTTTCGTCATCGCCGATATCCCCGGCCTCATCGAGGGGGCGGCACAGGGCGCCGGCCTGGGCGTACAATTCCTCAGGCACCTCAGCCGTACCCGGCTGCTGCTGCACCTGGCGGACCTCGGTCCCGTGGACCCGGGGCACGACATCGCCGGGGACGTGTCCACCATCGTGCGGGAACTGGACGCCTTCAGCGCGGAGCTGGCCCGGCGCGAACGCTGGCTGGTGCTCAACAAGATCGACCTCGTGCCGCCGGATCAGCGCCAGCGCCGCCGGGACGAGCTGGTGGCCGCGCTCGATTGGCAGGGACCCGTATACATGATCAGTGCAATCAACGGCGAAGGCTGCGACAGCCTCTGTGAGCAGGTGATGCGACGACTGGAGCCGGAGTCCGCGGGCCATGGCGATGCATAGGCCGGCGGCGGGCAACGCCAGGCGCTGGGTGGTCAAGGTCGGCAGCGCGCTGCTGACCGACCGCGAGCAAGGCATTAACGGGGCGCTCATCGAGGACTGGAGCGACCAGATCGTGGCCCTCGCCGGGCGCGCCATCGAGGTGGTGCTGGTGTCGTCGGGGGCGGTGGCAGTGGGCATGCAGCGGCTGGGTTGGGAGCGACGGCCACCGGAGGTACACCTGCTGCAGGCGGCCGCCGCGGTGGGCCAGATGGGCCTGGTGCAGCGCTACGAGTCGGCGTTCCAGCGCCATGGCGTCCATACGGCGCAGATACTCCTGACGCACGCCGATCTGGCCAACCGTGAACGCTATCTGAACGCGCGCAGCGCGCTGCAGGGGCTGCTGCGCCTGGGTGTGGTGCCGGTGGTGAACGAAAACGATACCGTGGTGACGGACGAGATCCAGTTCGGCGACAACGACACCCTGGCGGCGTTGGTTGCCAACCTGGTGGAGGCGGACATGCTGGTGATCCTCACTGACCAGGACGGGCTGTACCGGGCCGACCCCCGCAGCGACCCCGACGCGGGCCTGGTCCCCAGCGCCCGAGCCGGCGACCCGGCGCTGCTGGCGATGGCGGGGCCGGGGGGTTCTGCGGGGCGCGGCGGCATGCTGACCAAGCTGCGCGCGGCGGAGAAGGCGGCGCGATCCGGGGCCGGCACGGTTATCGCTGCCGGGCGCGAGCCCGCGGTGCTGACGCGGCTGGCGGGCGGCGAGAAACTGGGCACCTACCTGGCACCGGGTCGCGGCCGCCTGGCGGCGCGCAAGCAGTGGCTGGCGGGGCAGTTACAAAGCCGCGGCCGGCTGACCCTGGACGATGGCGCCGTCACGGTGCTGCAGCAGGCGGGACGCAGCCTGCTGCCGGTCGGGGTGACGCGGGTGGAAGGTGACTTCGCGCGCGGTGAACTGGTGACCTGCCTGGACGGTGCGGGGCGGGAGGTCGCCCGCGGCCTGATCAACTACCCGGCCGATGATGCCCGGCGAATCATCGGTCACGCCAGTGACCGTATCGAAAACATCCTCGGTTACGTGGACGAACCGGAACTGATCCATCGCGACAACATGGTGATGCTGTAGCGACGGCCCGCGAGCATCAGGGGGCCGTAGAGATCCCCCGCAGGCGATTGTTGAGTCGGGCCTTCAGACGCGCCGCCCGGTTCTTGTGATGCAGATTCTTGTGGGTCGCCTTGTCGATCAGGGATGCGGCATTCCGATAGGCGCTGCGGGCTTTGTCCGTATCCTGACCTTCCATCGCCTTGAGGAAATTCTTGATGGCGGTGCGCATACGGGCGCGCTGGCTGGCATTGCGCAGCCGATGCACGGTGTTCTGGCGGGCGCGTTTGCGCGCCTGGGGGGAATTAGCCAAGCTGGTATGTCCTTGCCGGAAAGTGGCGCGCAACTATCCAGATTTTGAGCACCGGTGTCAAGGCCGGGGCGGCGCCACCCGCTCTGCCCCCGCGCGGCCTGTGGCGCTGCTTTGCCGGTTGTTGCAGCGATGCTTTATAGTCGCCGCTGACGCAACCGATCATGTCCCGAAAACTCCTCAAATCGACCCTCGTGGTGGGGGGGATGACCCTGTTGTCGCGAATCAGCGGCCTGGTGCGGGACATCGTCTTCGCCTACGTCATGGGCAGCGGCCTGGTGGCCGACGCCTTTTTCGTGGCCTTTCGCATCCCCAATTTCTTCCGCCGCATTTTCGCCGAGGGGGCCTTTGCCCAGGCGTTCGTGCCGGTGTATTCCGAGTACCGGGAGCGGCGCGCGGTGGAGGATACGCAGCGTTTCCTGGACCACATGGCCGGCCGCCTGGGCGGCGTGCTGGTGCTGCTTACGGTGCTTGGCATCTGGGCGGCGCCGGCCATGGTGACGGTGATCGCGCCCGGTTTCCTGGACCAGCCGGACAAGTTCCAGCTCACGGTGGACGCGCTGCGCATCACTTTTCCCTACCTGCTGTGCATTTCGCTGGTCGCCATGGCCGCCGGCATACTGAACAGCTGCGGACGATTCGCCGCACCCGCGGTCACCCCGGTGCTGCTCAACCTGTTCCTGATCGGCGCCGCCGTGTGGTTGACCCCGGTAATCGGCAACGCGGCACTGGCCCTGTCCGTGGGAGTGCTGCTGGCGGGGTTGGCGCAGTTGTTGTTCCAGGTGCCATTCCTGGCCCGCGAGCGGGCCCTGCCGCGGCCCCGGGTGCGCGGCGCCGACGCGGGGGTCAAACGGGTCTTCGGCCTCATGCTGCCGGCGGTGTTCGGTGCCTCTGTGGCCCAGATCAACATCCTGGTGAACACTCTGCTGGCCTCGTTCCTGGTCACCGGAAGCGTGTCATGGCTTTACTATGCCGACCGCGTGATGGAGTTCCCGCTGGGCGTGTTCGGCATCGCCCTGGCCACGGTCATGCTGCCCAACCTGTCCAGGCTGCACGCCCGCAGCGACGGCAACGCATTCAGCAACCTGCTTGACTGGGCCCTGCGCTGGGTTTTCCTGATCGCCACCCCCGCCTGTGTCGGCCTGATGGTGCTGGCGGAGCCGGTCGTCAGCACCCTGTTCCAGCATGGCGCCACCACGCCCGACGACGTGCGCCGGATGGCCCAGGCGCTGGTGGCCTTCGCCTTCGGTCTGCTGGGTTTCGTGCTGGTGAAGGTGCTGGCGCCCGGTTTCTTTGCCCGCCAGGATACCCGCACTCCGGTGCGCGTTGCCGTCATCGCAGTAGTGGTCAACATAGTGATGAGCCTGCTGCTGGTCTGGCCGCTGGCCCACGTGGGCCTGGCGCTGGCGACGTCGATCGCGGCATGGGTCAACGCCGGCCTGCTGTGGCACCTGTTGCGTGGGCGCGGGATCTACCAACCAGCCGGGCACTGGGGTGCCTTCATGCTCAAGGTCATGACCGCGGCGCTGGTGATGGGTGGACTGCTCTGGTGGGGCGCCGGTGACGCCGACAACTGGCGCGTCGCCGGGGCGCTGCAGCGTGCCGGTCGTCTGGCGTTGTGGATCACCCTCGGCGCGGGCGCATATTTTTTCGTTATACTGGTATGCGGCATCAGGCCCCGCCACTTGATCCTCAAACAGGCAGACTTCGAAACATGAGCAAGGCACACGCGCTGGACATTGCCCAGATAGGTTCCGTGGGAGAGGCGCGCCTGTTCACCCTGGCGGAGGCACAGGCCCTGTTCCCGCTGGTGCGCCGCATCACCGACGAGGCCCATGAAGAGCTGGCACCAGTCAAGCAGCGACTGGAGAACATGATTGCCACCGACCCGCACATCGTGCAGGTGGAAAAATCCTATGAGGCCATCGTCAAGCGCTGGGTAAGCAAGATGGAACGCCTCGGCCTGGTGGTGAAGGGCTTGTGGCTGGTCGATTTCGACACCGGTGACGGCTACCTATGCTGGAAGTTTCCGGAACTGCGCCTGGCTCACTATCATGACCACGGCTCCGGTTACGCTGACCGGCGGCCGCTGGCCGAGGTCATCGACGAATTCGATCCTGACTGGGCCTGAGCGCATCGGCCGGCACTTTGCCGTGGTTGGAGCGCCCCGCCCGCGCGTATACAATCCGCGACTTCGTTTTTTCGGCGTAGCTGACAGCTGACGACAGATCTCGGCGACGCGCCGGGTGCACTGCGGCGCGTTGCCGCAGCGATCCCTGCCCGGGCCCGTGGTCGGCAAGCAGCCTGATACTGCTGATTTCCCGAAGTGATGGAACTGATACGCGGTCTGCAAAATCTGAAACCCGAGCATCGCGGCTGTGTTGCCTCGATCGGCAACTATGACGGCGTCCACGTCGGGCACCAGTCCATCATCCGCCAGCTGCAGGGCTACGCAAAAAACCACCGGGTGCCCTGCCTGGTGATCATCTTCGAGCCGCAGCCCCAGGAATACTTCGCCCGCGGCGCGCCACCGGCGCGGCTCTCGACATTGCGCGAGAAACTGGAACTGTTGCAGCGCTGCGGCATCGACCGCGTGCTGTGCCTGCGTTTCAACGCGGCGCTGGCGCGAATGAGCGCGCTGGACTTCGTCCACACCATCCTGATGCAGGGCCTGGACGTGCGCCACCTGGTGGTGGGCGCTGACTTCCGCTTCGGGCATGGCCGAGAGGGGGACCTGGCGCTGCTGCAGGCGCTCGGCGACCGTTGTCGCTTCGACGTCGAACAGACCGTGACTTCTCTGGTCGACGGCACGCGGGTCAGCAGCACCCGCATTCGGGACGCGCTGGCCTCGGGACGTTTCGCGGACGTGGAGGCGATGCTGGGCAGGCCCTATTCCATCTCCGGTCGCGTCGCCCATGGAGACGGGATGGGGCGTACCTGGGGATTCCCCACCGCCAACCTGCCGCTGAAGCGCAGGCGCTCACCGCTGTCCGGGGTGTTCGCCGTCGAGGTGTCGGGGCTGGCGCAGCGACCGCTCGCCGCGGTCGCCAACCTGGGGCGGCGTCCCACGGTAGACGGCACCCGCGTATTGCTGGAGGTGCATCTGTTAGACTTCGACCGCGACATCTACGGTCGCCGGATTGCAGTCACCTTCAGGCACAAATTCAGAGATGAGCAAAGATTTGCCTCGGTCGAGGCGCTGCGTAAGCAGATCGCCGATGACAAGCGCCAGGCACAGGCCTACTTTGCCGCCGCCGGCGGTTGACGTGCTCGTGACTACGCTATGACCGACTACAAGAACACCATCAACCTGCCGTCAACCGGCTTTCCCATGAAGGCCAACCTGGCGCAGCGGGAGCCGGAGGTGCTCAAGCACTGGGAGACCATCGACCTGTACCGGCGGCTGCGCGAGGTCGGGGCGGGGCGCCCCAAGTTCATACTGCACGACGGCCCACCCTACGCCAATGGGGCCATCCATATCGGCCACGCCGTCAACAAGGTGCTCAAGGACATCATCGTCAAGTCGCGCACCCTGGGCGGTTTCGATGCCCCCTACGTACCAGGATGGGACTGCCACGGCCTGCCCATCGAGCATGAGGTGGAGAAGAAGGTCGGCAAGGCCGGGGTAAAGATCGACAAGCGGGAGTTCCGCCGCGCCTGCCGCGCCTATGCGCAAAAGCAGGTCGCCGCGCAGATGGCCGACTTCGTGCGGCTGGGCGTGGCGGGGCACTGGCGCCGGCCCTACCTGACCATGGATCCGGTGGTGGAGGCGAACATCGTGCGCGCGCTGGCGAAGATCATTGCCCGCGGCCATGTCTACCACGGCGCCATGCCGGTGTACTGGTGTGCTGACTGTCGATCCGCGCTCGCCGAGGCGGAGGTCGAATACCAGGACCGCACCTCGCCGGCGATCGACGTGCGCTTCCCGGTGGTCGAGCCGCAGGAACTGCTGGCGCGCATGAGCCTGGAGCACGGAGGGGGCTCGGGGCCGCTGGCGGTGGTGATCTGGACCACCACGCCGTGGACGCTGCCGGCCAACCAGGCGGTGGCCTTGAATGCCGATCTCGACTACGTGCTGCTGGAGCGCGATGCGGGCGGCAGGCCGGAGCGCCTGCTGCTGGCGGAGGCGCTCGCCGGGGAGGCGCTGCAACGCTACGGCGACGGCGAGCACCGCGTGGTGGCGCGCTGCCGTGGCCGCGATCTGGACGGCGTGCGGCTGCGTCACCCGTTCCTTGACCGCGAGGTGCCGGTGATCCTGGGTGCGCATGTGACCACCGAGACCGGCACCGGGGCTGTGCACACGGCGCCCGGGCACGGCCAGGAGGACTTCATGGTTGGCCAGGCGTACCGTCTGCCGGTGGACAACCCGGTCGGCCCCGACGGCAGGTTCCTGCCCCACGTCGAACATTTTGCCGGCGCGCCGGTCTTTGCGGCCAACCAACAGGTCATCGAGGTGCTGCGCGGGCACGGCGCCCTGGTCCACAGCGAACCGTTCCAGCACAGTTACCCACACTGCTGGCGGCACAAGACCCCGGTGATGTTCCGCGCCACCTCGCAGTGGTTCATCAGCATGGAAAAGGGCGGGTTGCGGCGGGAGGTGCTGGAGCAGATCAAAAACGTGCAGTGGCACCCGGGCTGGGGCGAGGCGCGGATCGCGGGCATGGTTGAGAACCGTCCCGACTGGTGCATCTCCCGGCAGCGCAGCTGGGGGGTGCCGATCGCGCTGTACGTGCACCGTCACACTGGTGAGCCGCATCCGCAGACCCAGCAGATACTGGAGGAGGTGGCGCTGCGCATCGAGCGTAAGGGCATCGATGCCTGGTTTGACATCGACGACCTGGACGTGCTGGGCGAGGGCGCGGCGGACTACGAGAAGGTGACGGACATCCTCGACGTGTGGTTCGACTCGGGCGTCACCCATGACGCCGTGCTCGCCAAGCGTGCCGACCTGCAGCGGCCCGCCGACCTCTACCTGGAGGGTTCCGACCAGCACCGCGGCTGGTTCCAGTCCAGCATCATGACCGCGGTGGCGATTACCGGGGAGGCGCCCTACCGAGCGGTGCTGACCCACGGCTTCACTGTGGACGCCGAGGGCAGGAAGATGTCCAAGTCGCGGGGCAACGTGGTGGCGCCGCAGCAGGTCATCAAGACCCTGGGCGCGGATATCCTGCGGTTGTGGGTGGCGGCGACGGATTACCGCGGCGAGATGAGCATCTCCGGAGAGATCCTGAAACGCATGGCCGATTCCTACCGGCGCATGCGCAACACCGCGCGCTACCTGCTCGGCAACCTCGCCGGCTTCGACCCGGCCCAGGGGCTTGCGGCGGCGGACATGCTGGCGCTGGACCGCTGGGCGCTGGCCGAGGCGCAGCGCCTGCAGCAGGTCATCACGGACGCCTACCGGGACTACAACTTCCACCTCATCTACCAGCGCCTGCACCAGTTCTGCGTGGTGGAGATGGGCGGCTTCTTTCTCGATATCCTCAAGGACCGCCTCTACACGACGCGCGCCGACAGTGTGGCGAGGCGGTCCGCGCAGACGGCGATGTATCACGTCACCGAGGCGCTGGTGCGCTGGCTGGCGCCGATACTGAGCTTCACCGCCGAGGAGATCTGGCGCCACATGCCGGGGCCGCGCGGGGATTCGGTGCTGCTGGAGACCTGGTACCAGGACTGGCCGGTGCTGGATGCGGACCCGGACGGCATGGACGCGGACTACTGGCAACGCGTCATCCGGGTGCGGCAGGAGGTGAGCCGCAAACTGGAGGCGCTGCGCGTCGCGGGGACCATCGGTTCCAGCCTCGACGCCACCGTGACCATCTATGCCGGGGACCAGTACCTGGTGCCGCTGTCACGCCTGGAGGACGAACTGCGCTTCGTGCTGATCACCTCCGGGGCCGAGCTGCGACCGCTGGCGGAGCGGCCGGCGGAGCTGGCGGACAGCGAGCTGGACCAGGTCGACGCGGCGGTGTCGCGCGCGCCTCATGACAAGTGCGTGCGCTGCTGGCAGCGGCGCGCCGACATCGGCATCGATCCCTCGCACCCCGCGCTGTGCGGTCGCTGCGCCGTGAACGTGGACGGCGACGGCGAGGTCCGACGATTCGCCTGATGCTGAAGTACCTGTGGCTGAGTGCCGCCGTGGTGGCGGTCGATCAGGTAACCAAGTGGCTGGCGGTCAAGTTCCTGCTCGGGCGACCGCCGCTGGAGGTCCTGCCGGGGTTCGACCTGCGGCTGGTCTACAACACCGGCGCCGCCTTCGGATTGCTGGACGACGCCAGCGGCTGGCAGAACGGCTTCTTCATCACCGTGGCGCTGGTGGTGGGCGTCTTGATCTTGAACATGCTGCGGCGACTGCAAGCGAACGAGGTGCAAGGTGCGGTGGCGCTGGCGCTGATACTCGGCGGTGCTATCGGCAATGTCATCGACCGGCTGATGCAGGGCTATGTGGTGGACTTCATCCACTGGTATTACCAGAACTGGCACTGGCCCACCTTCAACATCGCCGATTCGGCAATCACCGTGGGGGCGGTGCTGCTGGTGGTGGATTCCCTGGGCTGGCGCATACTCGGCCGCCGCAAGGGGGTCGGATGACCGATGCGGTGGGTCCCGGGCGACGCGTGGCGATCGAGTTCTCACTGCGGTTGGCGGATGGCCGGCTGGTGGAGCAGGCAGAGGCGGCGCAGCCGCTGGAGTTCGTCTACGGTGACGGCAGCCTGGCGGCTGGCCTGGAACAGCGCCTGCTTGGCCTGCGCGCCGGCGACCGGCGCAGCTTCCGCATCGATGCCGATGAGGGGGTAATCGGCGATTACGACGAGAGCCGGGTGCAGTCCCTGCCGCGCAGCGAGTTTACCGACCCCCCCCGGGTCGACGAGGTAATCGGTTTCACGTTGCCCACCGGGGAGGAGGTGCCCGGGGTGGTGATGGCGGTGGACGCGCAGCAGGTAACGGTGGACTTCAACCACCCTCTGGTGGGACGGGATTTCGAATTCAGGGTGCGCCTGCTGTCGGTGTCACCCGCCCGGCGGGACTGAAACCGCGGGCCGGTGTCCTACACGCAGGAGCGCACGCGGCCCGGGCGGGCCAGGAGCGGCCTGCGCCGGCGCCCTGGTAACGCTTTCCACCGCTCAGCGGCGCCAGCAGGTGTCCACGCTGCCCGGTGACGAGCCCTTCTGGCCCAGGCCGTTGAGGGTCAGGGTCTGGCAGCGGTCGTCCTCCAGCTGCGACCCGGTGGCCTGGGCCTGCAGGGTGTAGCCGTCGGCCGCGCTGACGCCCACCACGCTGAGGTTGTACATGCCGTTGGCGCTCTGGGCCGGGTAGTACACCCCGGCGCCGCCGGGTGACTGGGTCAGCGTGCCGGCGTAGCGCAGGTTGTTGGAGTAGAACTTCTCCTGCAGATTGGCGATCTCGGTGAGCGCCACGGTGGCATCACTGCGATGGCTGCGTATCACGAACTCGCGATACGAAGGCACAGCTATCGCAGTGAGAATGGCCAACACCACCACCGTAATCAGCAGCTCGATGAGCGTGAAGCCCGCGATTCGTCGCATCAAGGACATTTAGCGCTCCTGGAACCAGAAACTCTTGAAGATGGTCTCGGAGACCTGCGGGTCCTGTGGCAGGGCACCCGCCCCCGTGGGCACGATCAGGGTCACGCCCGGCTCCAGATAGGCGGGGACGACGTCAGCCGACGGACCCGCGCCGAGGGACTTGTAACGATCCTCCTTGGTGAATCCCTCGCCGCCGTCGAAGAACTCGAAGGCCGGCGCGCCGGTGAAGAAATCCACCGCGTAGAAGCGCGCGAAGCCCAGCGCCGCGGCTGCGGAGCAGTCATCGCTGGTAGAGGTGTCGTCGGGCGGCAGGTAGGTGGTGAAGAACATCTTGCCGTCCAGTACCGTGGCCGGGGAGAAGCCCTTCTCGCCGCTCAGGTTCAGCGTGCCCTCGAGATCGAAGTACCAGCCGCGGCTCAGCCGCAGGTTGTCGATGGGCTCGTTGGGATCGTCGGGATCGTCGGCGTCGGTGAGCACGAAGTCCGCCGCCTCGGTGACGTTGATCAGCGAGCTATGGTTGATCGGCGTGCCCGCGGTGCACGGCTGCAGCGGGTTGCAGGCCGGGTAATTGCTGGCCGTGGAGTCGATCTTCTGCGGCGTGATCAGGTAGTCGCGGATGCCGTAGGCGCGGTCCTGCACGGTCTTGCCCTGGGGCTGGGAGCGGTTGCCGCTGATCAGTCCGATCAGCTCGTACTTGCCGCCGCCCAACGAGGAGTCGTCCACGCTGGCCACCGCCGGCGAATAGAAGAACTTGCGCCGGTCGGCATTGGTGGCGGCGTCGCCCAGCCGCGCCAGCACGCCGGCGGTACTGCTGGAGAAATCGCCGTTGGTGGTATTGGACTCGATGTCGACGCGGAAAACCTGGCCGCGCAGGTCGACGGCGTAGACGCGATCGACGAAGCCGTCCCCGTTGGAGTCGAAGGTGGTGATGGGCGCCGGCATGGCCACGTTCATGTCCGTCAGCACCTTGTCGGCGGTGGAGTCGCTGCTCACCCACCACAGCCGCTCGCCGGTGTTGGCATCGACGATATAGATGGCGTTGCCCTCCGAGTCACCGGTGGTGGCGTCCTTGTAGACATCGCCGCCGTCCGGCGCGGTGCCGTCGTTGTCGGTGCCGTCCTGGGCCGCCGAATGGCCGGCGGCGAAGATCAGCACCGTCTGCGGCCCGCTGGGGCCGAAGATGCGCACCGGCCGTGGCGTCGACCAGGTCTGTCCGAGGCGCGCGAAGTCGGCCTGGGTATTGTCGATGCGCCACAGCAGCTCGGGCACGATGGTGTCCACGGCACTGCGCTCGGCGTTGGAGTCCAGCTTGGCGTTCGGGGTTACGTTGTAGGCCAGGATCTGGTGGCCGCCGCGGCGCATGCCGATATAGACGTGGACAAAGTCGCCGTCCGCCGGGTCGATGATGCCGTCGGAGTTGGCGTCGAAGATGCGGCCGACCGCGGTGCCGTCCATGCCGAAGAAGTGCGGCCCGCTGCCGTTGATCTTCAGCTCGTCCTGTATGTTGAGCATCTCGTTGGGATAGATCACCCACTCCTCGACGCCGGTGTGCTCGTTGATGAGCCGGAAGCCGCCGTCGTTGGTGCCCACGAATATCTTGGAGATCGGCTGGTCGTTGTCGGTGCCGACGCGGCCGAAGGTGAGCACCAGCGGCCGGCTGTGCATCGGGTCGGCGAACGCCCAGCGGTCCTGGTCGCTCTCCTGCCCGTTGCGCGGTACGTCATTGGCAAACTTCTTGCCCGCCATCCACTCGATCAGGTCGTCCAGGCAGGCGTCATCGGGGGCGGTAATGGGGCCGCAGTTGCCGGCATTCACCAGCGCCTGCTTGAGGGCATTGGTGGCCGGGTCGGCGCCGACGTCGGCGCTGCCGCCGCTGACGGTGAGCTTGTGCAGCGCCGTGCCCTGGCTCTGCACCGGGTCGTTGACATAGTCCGGTGCCGGCACCGTGGCGTTGGAGGTGTTGACGTACACCGCTCGCGAGGTCCAGGTCGGGATCAGTTCGCCGGCGCCGCCTTCGTCGATGACCGGGCCACGGGCGCCGGTGGGGCTCCAGAAGCCGTCGGCGGTGTCCTTCAGGGTGCCGAAGGTGTCCAGGTTGCCCGGGTCGTCGAACACCGCCGGGTCCCCGTTCTCGTCGATGATCTCACCGAAGGCGCAGCTGGGACTGGGGGTGCCCGGGGGCACGGTGCAGAGCCGGAACTTCTTCATATTGCCCTGCCAGGCCACGGTCTCGGCCGGCTTGAACAGGCTGAAGTAGACGTCTTCGCGGTTGAACAGGCGGTTGAAGGCGTTGATCGACAGGCCAGGGGCCACGAAGGACGTGGTCTCGTCGACGATCTGGGTGAGGATGTTGTCGAAGGCCACGCTCAGATCAGCGGCGTTGCCGGCGTCGAAGTAGCCGGTGCCGTAGGGCACGGCGGCGGTCGGGTTGCTGAAATTGCCGCCCTGGCCGGCGAAGGCGATGGCCTTGAGGTATTCCACCGCCTGCCGGTTGCTGGTGCTGGTCAGCGGCAGGTCGAGGCCCACGGTAAAGGTCTTGACGTTGTTCTTGGTGAAGTCGACGTCGGCGCCGCCGGGGATGTAGTCCTGCGCGAACAGGTGGGCGGCGAGGTCCACGGCGCACAGCTCATCCGAGGTCGGGTCGCGCAGTACGAAAGGATTTCCGCCGGGACCCGGCACCACGTCGCCCGCGGTGTCGATGGTGGGAATCCTGGCGGCGCAGGAGGCGGCGCCGATCAGGCTGCGGATCAGGTCGCGCGAGCTGTTGCGGTTGGCGCGGCCGTCACTGAGCAGGATGATGAAGCCCTTTTCGCAGTCGGTGGCGGTGGCGAACGGCGAGGCGTAATTGGGGCCGCTGCCGTTGTCGACGTGCTCGTTGCGGCAGGCCGGATCGTTGGGATTGAGGAAGGTACAGCTGCCGAATCGGTTGATGGGCGACACCGGCGCGTAGCTGGCCGGGTGGCTCAGGCGTCCGAACTCGCCGTCCTTGAGCAGCTGGTCGTCGGTCCAGCCGGTGATCTGCGAATCCAGGTCGGTGTTGTTGGTCGGGCCTAGCGGCTCGAAGGTGTTGCCGGCACCACGGGTCCGGCCCCAGTGCACCGGCCTGCCCTCGAAGTAGGAGGCGGCCTCGAACATCACGTCGGTGGTAGGCGTGGCGCCGCGCGGCTGGATCTCGTTGACCGCCTGGATCATCTTCTGCCGGGTGTTGAGGGCCGGGAAGTTGACGTCGCCCAGGTTGGCCTCCCACTCGATCACCAGTTCCGCCGGCCGCTTGGGCACGGTCGGTGTATTGATATTGACCGAGGCGATGTCGCGGTCGAAGGCGCCGGTGTTGCGCACCACGAACACCATGGCGTTGCCGGGCGCCCACTGCTGGCCGTCCACCACGACGCTGCCGTCGATGATGGGTTGCATCAGGTCCTTGAGGCTGCTTGGCGTCATCACCGCCGGCGTCGAGTATTCCACGCCCTCGACCCAGTCCTCGCCGGTGGCGGCGATGGCCCAGTTGGCCGCCGTCGCGCCGCTGACGCGGTCGGTGACGTCGTTCGCCGCGTCGGTGAAGGCCGGCGGGTTGGGATGCGGCTGCACCTGGATCTGCAGGTTGGCGGCGCCGGTGTCGTTCTGATAGGACGAGAAGGTCAGGAACGCATTGTTGATGGTGGCGCCGCGCGGGATCTGGATGTCCTTGAAGCGGAAGCCGACGTAGTTGCCGTTGGGGTCCAGGTCGAGGGCGTCGTCGAACAGCCGGATGCTGCCGTTGGTGGCCAGTTCCTCGACGTCGCCGTTGCCGTCGGTGATCAGCGACACCGTGCGCTGTTTGACGCAGCCCTGGCCCGTGGTCAGGCCGCTGGTGTCGAACAGGACGCGCAGGATGGGCGCCTTGGAGGGCGCCGCGTCGAAGGCATGCGCGACCAGCTTGGCGTCGGCGCTGGTGACCGAGAAGGCCATGGCGTTGCCGCCGCACCAGTCGGTGCGCCCGGTAACCTGGCTCACCAGGCTGGATACATCCACGCTCTGCTTGACCGCATCCACCGCCTCCCAGGAGGTCAGCGGCGGTGTGGAGACACCGTTCCAGATGGCGGTACCGCCGTAGGTGCGACCGGTGATATCGAATGGTGAATTGCTGTAGGGGACCGCGTTGGCGCTGTTTTCCACCGCGATGGTGAGGCCGCTGCCGGGCTCGGTGGACACCGCGCCGGCCTGGAACTCGATGAAGGCCTGGCTGATGGCCGCACCCTGGGGCACGGTGACGTTGTCGAAGCGCAGGCCGACGGTCTGGTTGACCGAGCCGGTCGCCGTGGGCAGCGCGTACCAGACGTTGAGGGTGGGCCGGAATTCCAGACCCTCTGGACAGACATTGCCGTTCACCGTGCCGCGGCGCGAGCAGATGGAGCGGGTGCCGGTCTCCAGCCCCGGTCCTTCCTCGATCGCCACTACCAGGGCGTTGCCGGAGGCCCAGCCGGTCAACACGCTGCCGTTCGCCGGGCCGACGATCTCCTGCACGATGCTGGAGATGTCCGCGGTCTGCAGTGTCTCCGCGGCCCGCGGCGCCAGCACGTCGTCCCACAGCACGGCGGCGGTGGTCGAGGCGCGCCCCGAGATGCCGTTGGTGGAGTTGTTGGCGAAGGGTGCTGCATCCGCTGCGCTGTCACCCCAGATCCGGAGATCCGCCGGCGCTATCCACGACGGGTCGTCCAGGCCGTCGAGGCGCACCGTCATGTCGATGTCGGCGCGCAGGATGGTGGCGTTGGGCGGGATCTGTACGTCAATGAAGCGCAGGCCGATGAGTTGTTGCTGTCCGCCCTCCGTCGCCATGCCCAGCTGGTTGCCGTTGGTGCGGGTCTGGCCGCTGGCGATGTATTCCTCGGCATCGTCGGTGTTGTCCTGCACCCGGCGCACCAGGTTGGTGACGCCGGCCCTGGCCCACGTGATTAGCAGCGACGGGCCGTCCTGCGGATTGCCGTCGTAGGACCAGAACTCGCGGTTACCGGTGCCGTTTTCGAAGATCAGGGCGATGTTGCCGCCGCCGTTGAGCGGGTAGCCGGGCCGGCTGACGATCTCCTGGATGATAGTGCGCAGGTTCGGGGACACCACCACGTCGTCGGCGTTGACGGGCACGATGTTGCTCCAGGGCGCGCCGGCCGCGGTCACTTCGGTCAGCCGCGTGGACAGCGGCTGCACGGAAAAATCGCCCGGATTGTCGGCGTCGTGACCGCGGATCACGGTGTGCGCGGTGCTGGTCTGGGTGGTGCGCGCGGTGAAGACCACCTGGGCGCTGAGGATGACCGCGTCCCTCTCCACCGGGATGTTCTTGAAGTTGATGCCGGCGATATTGCCGGCGATGTCGAGGTCGATACTATCAATGCCGGCACCGGAGCTGCCGATCTCGTCGTCGTCGGCGCTGCCGCCGGGGGCCGGGTTGGAGTCATACGTGTCCACGAATGCCGAACTGAAGGTATCGCTCACCGTCATCTCGAGACTGGGATCGTCGAGGCTCACCGTCCCGACGCTCGGCCCCGTGGTCATCTCCTCGGCGTCGTCGCTGGAGCCGGCGATGGTGGCCACCGCCACGTTGTCGTCCAGGAAGGCCGGGTTGGTGTTGAGGCCGGTGACGGGGAAGATAATCGGGCCGCCCAGGTAGTAATGGAAGCGGGCCAGGCCCATCTTGATGTTGCCTTCGCTGTTGATGATGGTCTCCATGGCCTCCTTGACGGCGTCCATGCGGGTCTTGTTGATGGAGGCCACGGTCTCGGTCATGCTGCCGGAACTGTCGAGCACGAACAGGATGTTGGGGATGCCCGTGGTCGGGAAGCGGTTCACGTAGATGGTGGAATCGTCCGCCATGCTGGTGCTGGTGAGACCCGCAAACACGAAATAGATCGCGGTCCAGGCGGCGACACCCAGCCGCGTGAAGGAACGGGAAACGGTTTTGTTGGTAGTCATGACTTCAACCTCACTCGATGAGCAGGCCCGGTGCCTCCGGGCCCAGCTGGTAAACACCCTGGTTGACGATGACGCGCGCCTTGGTGGGCGTCTCGCCGCGGCTGTTGATGCCGAAATGTACGAAGGACGTCTCGCCCCCGTAGGCCGTGTCGGTGGTGCGGCCGGGCGCCGTGGTGCCGAGGAAATCCCGGCAGGTGATGGCGGTGGTCTGATTGGCCGTGTCGATGTCGGTGAAGGTCTGTTCCGTGGTGTTGCAGACATCGGCGGTGTTGAGGCCGGAGACGTTGAGCGTGCGCACCACCGCCGCCTCGGCGGTCTGGAAGGCCTTGGTCTGTTCCTGCAGGTTGCCGGCCATGCGCTCCTCCAGCGACGTGGTGCTGAGGGCGCTGACGCCGATGATGGTCAGCACCAGCAGGAACACCAGCCCGACGGCCAGGGCGGCGCCGCGCTGTGATACGGGTAATGTCATTGGCGTGGTTTTCATAGGTTACTGTTCCTCACCAGCATGGTGGAGCTGAATACCCGGCGCTGGCCGCGCAGGCTGCCGACACTGACGTCGGTTCCCAGTAAAGTGTGGTTGCCGGTATCGGTCATCATGGCGCTGGCGTCGCCATACTCCTTGTCGTCGGCGGCATTGCTGACGCTGCGCACCAGCACGCCCAGTTTCACCGCCGCCAGCTGCCCGGCGTACGGCGCCGGCGCAAAGACATCGCTGGCAATGGTGCGGTACAGCAGCTGAATGTTCTCGACGCCCTCGACCAGCTCGGCGCCGTTGCGCTCGAGCACCGGCACGCCGCTGGCACCAGAGGTGTTGACCGTGTAGGTATTGGAGATCAGGCGCCGCACCCCGATGCCACCCGGCCCCGTGCTCTGCGGGTCCAGCACCCGGTTCAGGTTCGGGTCCACGGTGACGGTGTTGGTATTGGTGTTCACCGCGGTGATCACCGAGACCACGGCGCTGCCGCAGTCCGAGGCCACCAACGGCGTGCCCACCGTCCAGTCCGTGGGCAGCTGGTTCAACTTCCAGATGTTGGGTGCCCCGACGATGTCGTCGACCTGCTCGACGAAGATTCCCTCGTCAAGCGGATTGGCGTAGACAACGGTGATGGAGTCGGAGCTGGATTCGGTGGCGATGGACGACACGTCGGGGGCACCGGTGTCGCTGGACGTGTTGGCAAAGTTGTGTGTACAGCCGAAGTACCCCGCCATGCGCAGGTCGTAAGACAGGAACTGCACGGCGAAGCGGGCGCTCTCCTGCAGCCGCGCGCTGTAGTCCTGCACCTGGTAACTGCGCTGGCTGCTGACCATCAGGGCGACCAGGCCGCCGAGGATGAACAGGCCGATGGTGACAGCCACCATCATCTCGATCAGGCTGAAGCCACCCTCGCGACGGGCCGGTGCTCGCATGCGCTGCGTCATAGTTCGACCCTCCAGGTCACGTTGCGGGGCACCAGGCCGCTGGTGGCGGTGGTATCGCTGTTCAGTCGCGCGCCCAGCCGCTCTTGCCAGGACACCGTGATGGTGAAGGCGTTGCCGCCGAGGTCGGCGATGGACCCGCTGCCGCCCGGCAGGGCTGCCGCCAGCAGTGAACTCCAGCAGGTGATGTCGTTCTGTACGGTGGTCGCGGTCGGGTCACAGGTCCCGCTGGCGCTGGTGGTGGCGTAAACGGTGGCCTCGCCGGCGTTGATGCGCATGCGGTCGATGATGTCGGAGGCCAGGATGCTGGCCTGGGTGCGGGCGTAGGCGCTGGTATTGAACTTCAATCCCTGTGCCTGCAGAAATGCCAACCCCAGCAGGCCGATGGCCAGGATCAGGATCGCCACCAGGGCCTCGATCATGGAGAATCCGGCCTGGTTTTTCGGCGGCGAAGACGGGTGAGTTCCGAGTTCCGACGAAAAGACAGATGAACGGCGATGATAAACCGATAAAAGGTTATATTTTTTCGATGTACGGTACACGTTTTGATCCCCGAAAACACCCCTCAATAGCGATTTTACGTTCATTTACGGTCGAATCCCTGTATTCACAGCAAGTATTTACGCGGTTTTTCTCCTGCTCCTGAATTAAGTCTAGCGGTACTGACTAGGCGTGCAAATCGGGCCCCGTTGGCGGGCGGTCGCGTTGAGCGGATGTTGTTGCACTGCGTCAATCGGGTCCCGAATCGACCCGGCCGTGGTCCGAGTGGGCACGCAGGTCGTGCGGGGGAGGGGACGGTGAGGCGGTGTTGAGCCCGCCCGGACGTCAGGCCCGACATGGACTTAGAATCATTCCAACCCTATAATGCGTCGACATGAATGCCGCCGACCCGGATTCCCTGAAACGCTATCTGCGCCAGCGCGGGGTGAAACCCACCGCGCCGCGGCTGCAGATCGCGCAGGTGCTGTTCGCTCGTCCCGCCCACCTGTCGGCGGAGGATATATACAGGCAGGTGACTGCCAGCGACCGCAGCGTCGCCAAGGCCACTGTCTACAACACCCTTGGGCTGTTCGTGGCCAAGGGACTGGTGCGCGAGGTGCTGGTCGATTCGAGCCGGGTTTTCTATGACTCCAATACCGGGCCGCACCACCATCTGTATGACGTCAGCACCGGCCGTCTCACCGATATCCCCGCTCACGAGGTCGATGTTACCGCCCTGCCGCAACTGCCCGTCGGCACGACCCTGGAAGCGGTGGATGTCGTGGTCAGAGTTCGCACCGGCAAATAGGAAAGCGTCCTAACCGTCTCGCCGGGTTTCGACTACACTTTGTTGCAAAGTGCAGGGGCCAGTTCCAATGTCCGAGAAACCAGTGAAATACAGCGGTTTTACCCTCATCGAATTGATCATGGCGCTGGTGGTTGCCGGCATCCTCATGGTGTGGGCGGTACCCAGCCTCACCGGCTATATCGACCGCACCACGCTGACCTCGGCCACCAATGACTGGGTGGGCGCCATCAACCTGGCGCGTTCGGAGGCGATCAAGCGGGGCCAGCGAGTCACCATCTGCCGGCGCCCGGTGAACATGTTCTGTCGCGGCGACATTGCCTGTCAGTGCGGGGTGTCCATACCGGGCGACTCGGGAGTCGCCAATTACCACCCCGGCTACCTCATATTCACGTCGCAAGGCAATGCCCAGCCCCTCAACTTCGATCCCGGCCTCGGCAACGTGTTAATCAAGTCCGGAAGCGCCATGCCGGCCAAGGTACGAGCCCAGGGCAACGGCTTCGGCAACAATGCCTTCAGCTTCATGCCGGACGGTACCCTAGATCCTAACGACGTAGGCGCGGGCACGGCCTCACACGTGATTTGCTTCAAGAGCGACGCCAGTGACGACAGCACCGCCCAATCCACCGGCCGCGTGCCCGGCCGGCTGGTGACGATTGCGGCATCGGGCCGCCCGCGCGCGGCGCCACTCACAGCCGGGGCCTCCTGCGACGGCAACAACTACGACAGCGCCAGCGGCTGACCGCCTTTACCGGCATCGTGTATACTCGCGCGCGGCGCCAGCGTAGCTCAGTGGGTAGAGCAGTTATTCGTAATCAATAGAGTTCAGCAGCGAAATCTCTGCTACAGCATCGGTTACGAACCGTAGGCGTAGGCAAATAAACCCCTATTAAGTCATACAGCCGGCGTAGCTCAGCTGGTAGAGCAGTCGATTCGTAATCGACAGGTCGGGGGTTCGACTCCCTCCGCCGGCACCACACTAATTCTGGCACCACACTAATTCTTCCTGAAATATGTGTGTTGTGCCCGGTCCGCAGTCGGCGGACAGGTTGGCGGTCAAGATGCTGTTGCCGAAGAAGCCGCCGCAGGCCACCGGGTTACCGGCATCGATACCGGTACAGTCCCGCACCTGGTTGTTGATGGCTACCGTGTCCACCAGCGGGCCCCAGAAGCCGATCATGGCCAGATCCCCGGACATGATACGCAAGG
>CAMYNL010000010.1 GCA_947259705.1 uncultured Gammaproteobacteria bacterium
AACCACCGCAATACCATAGCCATCCACGCACTGCAGAGGTATTGACCGACTCCATCCAACGGCACCACCGCTGAGGTTCTCGGTGCTACCGTCGAGGAACAGTTACTGAGGAGCTTTCGAAACCCCAATCAGCCGGACGCTTTCACCGAACCGAGTCATCATTGTATGAGATGAGCGTCAATTCCGTGGGAGCAAGTCCCGCACTGTCGCACCTTGTGCTGCAATATTGAGCAACGAACGTCCCGGAAGTTGATTTGACCCACGGCCAAGCCCGGGCCTTATGCTGCGAGCGGCTCAAAGGCGTCGATAAAACCATGTAGTGCTAAAATATTTCCGGAAACTTTGTTAAGAGCTTTTTCGTAATCCATCGGTGTCTTGTAACCCAACGTCGAAAACTGACGCTTTGCCTTGTACTGCGCCGCCACATATTCCCGAACATCAGCCATGGCGTGTTGCCGGGTTTTGCATAACTGGTCACCGGTCCATTCCCGTTTCAGGCTGTTGAAGAACCCCTCGACCGGCGCATTACCCCAACAAACACCCTTGCGACTCATCTTCGCTACCATGCCGTGCTGTTTCAGCAGCTTTTTGGTAGGCGTGGCTGGGACACTGGCTACCCCGAACGATGAATCAGCCCGGGTAGAGGCATTCTGAGGTTAATCGCCATCATCAAGGCCCGGATCACCAGGGCTTTGGTCATCCGCCGGTTCATCGACCAGCCCCCCGCGGCGAGAATACAGATCAATTACAATGGCCAGATAGACCCAGCCCTCTAACTCAGGCAGCTGCAGTTTCAGACCTTGTAATTTTGACAATTACCCGACGAACCAGAAGATGGACCCACGTAAACGGATATCTCTTTCGAGAAGGATGACTGGACAAATGCGCTACTACCCTGCGAGCTAAACCCAACCATCGAACTATATCGACACGAGATTCTTGTCGTTGCGGAATATCGTTGTCCAAGTGTGGTGCGACCATCTCGGTCTATATAGAAATGCTGTTAATATCGAGGCACCCAGTTGTCCATAGGAGACCGTCTTCGTGCGAAAATTGATCATCGTCATTGGCATTCTTTTGCTAGTTAGCGCAGCTGTAGGCTGGTTTCTTATCGACGGATTACCACCTCTTCGAACCATTGAGGGCAACTCCGTACGGTCGTACGAGCTTCGCGCCGGCACTCATTTCAGCCATGGTCGCTTTGACAAAAAACTCGCTGCGAAACTCAAGCCTCTCGCATTGCCGAACTTTCCCGGGGCCAATAGTATTTGGGGCGCCACAGGGAGGGATGATCGGGGCCACATCTGGATTGGTATATCCGTTCAAGGCGAGGTCGCAGCCCGCCTCATGGAGTACAATCCAAATTCTGATGTCTTTGTCGATCATGGAGATCCAATCACCGCGCTTAAAGAAGCAAGTTTGTACCGCGAGGGTGAACATCAACAAAAAATTCACTCAAAAATCATTCAGGCGAACGATGGGTACCTGTACTTCTCCAGCATGGATGATGGCGGTGAATCTGCCGACGGCAGTCGACTTCCCACGTGGGGCTCTCATTTGTGGCGATACGATCCGATCGGCAGGCAGTGGGAGCATTTGCTCAGGGTCCCGGAAGGTCTGATAGCGGTCAGTGGTACGGGTCGGTGGATTTATGCGCTCGGCTATTGGGACCATATCCTTTATCAGTATGACACGGAGACGGATGAGGTCCGTTCGATTCGTGTAGGTTCGGAAGGTGGGCACGTGTCCAGGAATCTTATCGCTGATGACAATGGACATGTTTATGTGCCGCGAGTGAAGTATTTCAGGCTTCGGGGACGCACTGTCGCTGAATCCGAGCAGTTACTGATCACCACATTGTTTGAGTTCGACGAACACCTAATTGAAGTTTCATCCACACCTCTGATTCACTACGCTGACAAAGGAAAGCCGCGCAAGCATCATGGCATCGTAGCGCTAAGCTATCTGGCCGATAAATCAATCGCGTTTACGACGGGCGCCGGCTACCTCTATAGAATTATCCCCTCGAAAGAGACTGCAGCCGAGCTGAGAGAACTTGGATGGTTCCATCCGGAGGGAGCATCGTATACGGCATCATTGTTTCCGTTAGACGGTAAGAATCTGCTCATCGGCATAAGTCGACGTCGCGGTGGCGGTTACCACCTCGTGGAGTTTGACCTTCGATCCAACACCCCTCGAGTATTGGAGCTGGAAGTACCTGAACGCCCATACCTGCTCCTGTATGGCTCGAATACTCGTGACAATGCCGGCAATTGTTATGTCGTCGGCCGGTATCAATGGGATACGCCCCTCGTATGGCAGCTATCCAGCCTCGCTTGGTAGCTGGCACAAGACATCGCTTCACTTCTCTATTAATTGCAGTCGCGCGCCAATAGAACGGCGCTCATTTCCTGAACCAAAATTATTTCCTCCCCAAACCAGGTCTGCCGCGATGCCGCTATTCCTGGTGACATTCCTGTGACAGTATCGCGATAACGCGCGTTTACGGAGAGCAATAAGGACATTTACCGAACACGCCGGGCACGCCGTCAGATCGGTATCGGTACACCCGGATCTCAGGCGGCCAAATTGTGGTAAAGGTCACGCCGCAAGGCAATGGTCTTTGTTTCTAATCCTCGCCCCCCGCCCAAGGATCGCCTATGGCAGACGGTAGTAGACAACCAACGTCACCGGGTTTTCCAGGTGTCTATTGTCAGCAGAGGACGGACCGAGCGGGTTGATTTCTGAGCAAAGCGGCCATTGTTCATCGTAGGTCCTGCAGGCTACATGATGATACGGAAGCGAGAGAACAAGCCAGAGGTGGCCGAACAATTGGTTCGGGATGTCCGCCGAGACGAGCCGCCCGCCAAATGGCGTGGATGACGGCCCCTTGGTTACCGGCCCAGAGCGTCACAACGTTAGACGAGCGAATTTGCGGCGCGGTCGGTACCGGTACCGGCAACGCTACAGACTGGAAAGACCTGAACTCCAGTCGCGCGGTGGACCCGGCTGCCCAATCAGGTCGTCGACGGTCGTGAAACTTCACGACTTAACGGAAATCGAAATCAATTCGACCCTAATGCTCCGTGAAGAGCAAGAAAAGACGGTATATTTGAAAGATGACCACCTCACGAAATCGTCTCGCCCGGCTTTTTTCATTCGGCGTAGCGACCGCCTTGCTTGTGCCGCTCGGCGTCGGTGCGGCACGACTGGCGCCCGTGCAGGTCGCGGTTGCTGAGCGCCAGGCAATCGTCGAAGCCCTCAATCTCTCTGGGACACTGACCTCGCCGAACACGGCCCAGATCGCGCCGGATGTCGAGGGCCGCCTGGTAGAAATCAAGGTAGATGCGGGTCACCGCGTCAAGACCGGCGATACTTTGTTCCGACTGGATGACGAGCTGGCGCGCCTCGAAGTGCAGCAGGCGGTTGCAGCCGAGCACGAAGCCGTCACTAATCTGACCGACGCTGAACGCAGATTGAGCGAGGTTCGAGACCTCGTGGAACGCCAGAGCTTCCCCGAAAGCGAGGCCCGCAGTCTGGCCGCACAGGTCGAGCGAAACCGCGCGGTGCTCGAGCGCCGCCGTGCCGAGCGGGCCCATGCCACCGCCGTACTTGAACGGCACACGTTGCAGGCGCCCTTTGACGGAGTGATCGCGGTCCGCGAGGCCGACCTCGGCGAGCGCGTGGACCCGGATACGACGGTGCTCCGCCTGGTAGCCGTTGATAGACTGCAACTCGATCTGCAGGTACCACAGGTGTACTTTCAAAGGGTCGCACCGGACACTCCGGTTGCGGTAAAAGTGGACGCAATGCCGAACCAAACCATCTCGACAGTCGTTTCTCAGGTCGTGCCGGTGAGCGATCCCGGCGCCCGCACGTTCCTGGTGCGGGCCTACCTGGACAACTCGGCGGTGCGCATGACCCCCGGAATGTCGGTGCGTGTCGTTTTGAGGCTGGACACCGGGCGCACGGGTGTCGTTGTTCCCCGCGATGCCCTGATCCGTTATCCGGACGGCCGCGACATAGTCTGGGTGGCGCCGGGGGAAGGTACGGAGCGTATGGTCGAGGAGCGCCAGGTGGAGACCGGGCTCTCATTCGACGGCAAGCTGGAGATCGTCAAGGGCGTGTCAGAGGGCGATGCCGTCGTGGTGCGCGGCAACGAAACGCTGCAGCAGGGTCAGCAGGTCCGCGTGGCCGAACTGGATTAACGGAGTCATCAACCGGACATGTTCGAAAAAATCATCAGGCGCGGCACCTTGATGACGGTAATCGTCGGGATTGTCGTGGTGCTGGGTGTCGTGGCGACACTACGGGTGCCCATACAAATGATCCCGGACCTTGATGTCCGAACCATCCAGGTACGGACTTCCTGGCCCGGCGCCACGCCCCAGGACATCGAAAAGGAAATCCTCATAGAACAGGAGGAGTACCTGCGCAGCCTCCCCAGCCTGCAGCGTATCATGGCAACCGCGTCCTCCGGTTCGGCGCGAATCGAGCTGGAGTTCCCCCACGGCGTCGATATCAACGAAACCCTGATCCGCGTTAACAATGCATTATCGCAGGTACCTTCATACCCCGACAACGTGGACCAACCGCGTATTTTTGCTGAGGCCTTTTCCAGCAACTCGTTCATGTACTTCCGCGTCGCACCCCTGGAAGGCAATCCGCGCGGGCTTGACATGGACATGATGCGCGACTTTGTCTCTGATCATGTGCGCACCCGCATGGAGACTGTCCCCGGCGTCTCCAGCGTCGAGGTCCGCGGCGGTGCCGACCGGCAGGTCCAGATACTCGTGGAACCCGCGGCCCTGGCGGAACGGGGCCTGACGGTAGCCGACGTGCGCCAGGCCCTGCGTGCGCGCAACCGTGACGTATCGGGCGGAGAACTCGAGTCCGGCAAGCGCCGTTACCTGCTGCGCACCATTGGGCGGTTCGACAGTATAGAGTCGCTTACCGACCTCATACTCACCCGCCGCGGTGACATGATCATACGACTCGGTGATGTGGCCAGCGTGCGTCTCGATCATTTTGAAATCCAGCGCGAAGCCTTTGTCAACGGTAAGCCGATATTGTTCTTGTCAGTAAACCGAGAACTCGGTTCCAATGTAATCGACATAAAGGACCGTATGCTCGCAGAGGTCGAGCGTATAAACGAAGAGGTCCTGAATCGGGCCGGCATGGAACTGCACCTCAATGCCACGGATACGGTGTACGTGGAACAGTCCATCGCCACCGTATGGCGAAACCTCGCACTAGGTGCGTTGCTGGCGACCATTGTGATGTTTTTGTTCCTGCGGTCACCGCGCGTCACCCTGGTCGGCGTCATCGGTATTCCGATATGTACGATCGCCGCGTTCCTGGGGCTCCTGCTGACCGGCCGCACCATAAACGTGATATCGCTCGCTGGCGTCGCGTTTTCCATCGGGATGACGCTGGACAATAGCATCGTCGTGCTGGAGAGCATAGAGTGGGAGCGCCGTCGGGGACTCGAACGTCTCCAGGCGGCCATCGCCGGGGTACAGCGAGTGTGGCCCGCGGTGCTGGCCTCGACATTGACCACGGTGCTGGTGTTCACACCGATCGTTTTTATACAGGAGGAGGCCGGCCAGTTGTACTCGGACATCGCAGTGGGCGTGTCCGCATCCATTCTTGTATCGATGTTGGTGGCGATAACGGTCATTCCTACCGCCGCCGCCAATTTTGCTTTTCAATCCAGGGAGTCGATTGATTCGGGGAAAACGCCCGGTACCGGCTTGCGCCAAAAACTGTTGCAGACCGTATCCTGGCTCATCGGCAGCGGCCTGAGGCGTGCGGCCTGCGCCGCGATCACTATAGGCCTGAGCGCGGGCATCATCTTTGGTCTAACGCCACCCGCCGAATACCTGCCACCGGGCGAGGAGCCGAAAATCTTCGCGCGCATGAGCGCACCTCCGGGCTACAACCTGCCGACCATGCGAAAGGTCGCCCTGGAGGTGCAGGAACATTTTCTGCCTTACCTGGATCACGAGCCCGCGCAGTTCGAACGCGGCGAAACCGAGGTTCCGGCCATCTCCTACCTGATCATCTCCGTCGACGCGGGCGGCATGCGTATCATCTCCGAACCCAAGGACCCCGATCAGGTGGACGACCTGTTGGATGCCATCGACGCCAAGTACGAACAGTTTGCCGGGATGCGATCGTTCAGCACCAGAGGGTCGATCATCACGAGCAACGACGGTGGGACCCGCAGCATCAACCTCGATATTTCCGGTCCCGATCTGGCTGACATCTATGCCACGGCAACGATGGCCTACAACCGTGCCAAGGAAGTGTTTGGCAACCCGCGCATTCAGGCCGACCCACCCACCCTGTCGCTCTCCCAGCCCTTGGTCGAGATCCGCCCGGAGTGGGACCGGGCTGCGGAACTTGGCCTCGATACGGGCGACATCGGGTTTACGGTGGCTGCATTGACGGACGGCGCCTTTGTTGATGAGTTCTTTCTCGACGACGACAAAATTGACATGTATATCTACAGCAGCACCGGCCCCAGTGCTGCGCTGGATGGGTTGACCGACCTGCCCGTATATACCCGCGGCGGCGTGGTGCCGCTCTCCAGTTTGGCGAAGGTCGTGGAGACCGTGGACACCAGCACCGTGCGACGTGTGGATGGCCGGCGCACAGTTACCTTGAACGTGATCCCCCCCGAGTCGGTAGCCCTGGAGACGGGCGTCGAGATCGTGCGCAAGGAGGTCCTGGGCTACCTGCGCGAAACCGGCGCGATCGCGGCCAGCGTGAACATCGACATCTCCGGCGCCAGCGATCAACTGGAGGCCACCCAGCAGGCTCTGACCGGGAATTACCTGGTGGCGCTGGTGCTGGTTTACCTTGTCATGGTGGCGATTTTCACCCACTGGGGATATCCACTGCTGATCATGACCACAATCCCGCTGGGTGTGGCGGGAGGCATCGCCGGATTGGCGCTGATGAATGCCGTCGGTGCGTGGTTGCCCAGCATCGGGCTGGACCCCGTACACCAACCGTTCGACATGATTTCCATGCTGGGTTTTCTGATCCTGATGGGTACGGTGGTGAACAACCCGATACTGATCGTGCATCGTGCCGCAGACAACCTGCGCGAGCGCGGAATGGGGGCCGCTGAGGCAGTCAACGAGGCGGTGGAATCGCGTCTGCGTCCGATCGCCATGTCCGCGATCACCACTATCTTCGGCCTCGCGCCACTGGTGTTCATTCCCGGGGCAGGTACCGAGCTGTATCGAGGTGTGGGCGCCATTGTCCTCTTTGGTCTCGCCGGTGCTGCCATCGTGACCCTGACGTTTTTACCCGCGGTCACGGTTTGGGCGCTCGAATGGGCCGAGAAGCGCGCCCGGCGACTGGGCGCACAGCAGGATCTCGAGGGGGCGGGCGGCGCGGTCTCCCAGCAAAATCCGGCGAAGCCGCGCCCGTCACGCCTAGACTAGGATCGAGCCCCGCTTGTGCTCAAGCGCTGCCGAGGTGGCCCGCGACGATCCTGGTGAAACAGGAGCCGGGCCGAGGTGTTCGTCTGCTGTGGAGTACTGCAGCAGGCCACGGTGCCGTTGCTTGATGTGGTTTTCGGTGAACGCGAAGTCTTACCAGTGCATAAAGTCGGTCTGCATCGCCGCGGCATAACCGGCGACTTCCTCTTCGTCCCGCGGAGCGAATTCATTGACTTCAAGACCGATGCGCAACTGCTTGGACCTCCCAGTCGCACAATTCCACGCCCTCGGGACAAGTCAAGGAGCCGATGCAGATGATCTTCGAGTTCAGCTGCATGGATCTTCACGCAAGGCCCACAACAGTCGTGGACAGCTGGCAAGATCGGCGACGGTATTCACGACCTGGGTGCGCCGGCACATCTACTGGTTCAGCCGCGGAATACATTCGTGCTTACCAGGTGCCTGTGATACTGATGCAGTGGACGCTAGATGTTAAAGTTCCGTCCCTCCGTCTCATTCATGCTCGCATGCTGCCCGTCTTGCGGATTACATGGCGCGAAGTCGAAGAAACCAAGCGGGGACGACCACCGATGTCAAGCCGAATCCGGCTCCGGGATTTGATCTGCCTAACCGCTTACCCTCTACCCATTTTGTCCAACTTCTGGGGCCGCGAACAACGTTGAAGTCGTATCCTCACCGTATTTCATCGTTTGTAAACGGTGGGTATTCTGCCTTGATTTCGCTGATTTCCAGCTGCTGCATGCCGCATTACCGATATTATTCGACACAAGCGACCCCACAAACGCGTTAACACTTATGCGCCTCGACAAAATACGATGACTAGGAAAATACAGCTGTTGTTCTGGGTGATTGTCCTCGGAATAGTGGACGCCGTGATTCCGTTCTTTCCGATCCTTGCCTTGGCACTGATTTATGTTCTGCTTGAAAAACCGCCATGGTTCTTGCGCTCGGTACGCGAAGTCTACGGCTTGAATTAGATCCCATGGATCCCTCGGTATAATCCGAGTCGGAACGTATGGTTTGCTGCAAAACCAATAGCAGCAGGCCTCACGGTTGCGGACCGTCTGTTCATTCCTGTTCATTATCCGCGCGATCTGAAGCCGAGCCGTTCCGTAAACGGTAACGCCTGACATTCATAACTGGAACGACATTTTACATCTGGCGGGGGCACCACGGCGCTGCGGCGACCGCGGGCACTGCTGGCCGTCGCAGTCGCGATGAGTCGTCACGCCGCCACGCAGCGTAGCAGCCGGTGAGAAACGGACCCAGGTGCGAAACGTGACACGATCAGGGGAATGTCGCGGCGCGGCCCATGCGCTAAATCATTGCCACCGAACTGTCCCCTGATCTCACCAGGGATGAACTCGTTCGAGTGCACTAGTACGTAGGCGGCCCCCGCGTCGATGATGTCGAGCAGTATGTTAAAATCGCCGGATGAAATCTGCTCGCCACCGGGACCGATGACGTCGGCTGCGGTGAAGGTGTCGGTAATGGTTCCGTCCGTGCCGTCAGGGCACTGGGGTGCGGCGCCGACTGGTGCAACAAACGGGGCGGCAATCTCGCATAGCCAGACCATGACCGGTCCGTTCTGCTACGCATTACCAAGGTGTATGTGCGCCATAATGACGCCGCTCTGGATACCACTAAAGTTTACGCTGTAGTCGACGGTGCCCTTGTTGCGCTTGATCTTGAACCGGGCATCTCCATTACTGGCCCGGACCAGCGGCAGGTTGCTGGGTCGATTGATGCTATAGGCATCCAGGTCTGTCTTTACGTTGACGGCGCCAGCGGGGGCAGAGACTCCCAGCGTCGCAGTCGTGAACACGGCCAAGGTGCCGATCGCGATTGTAAACTTCATTATTCCTCCTCGGGACAGCAAATCCGATTGGGCCGCAATGTAGTGGAACAGCCGCCAATGGGCGGCAGTTTTGTGATCCATCTAATCGGCACTGCGATCAAGCGTAATGGAGGCCGGTGGTCGGGCGGCGGTTCGGAAAGACGCGAAAACGAAACCCAAACTACCAGCATCGCACTGCTAGGACTGCCCTTCGCCAATGAGGAGGGCGACGACAAGCATCAAACCATGTCGGTAACGTGCGGCATCGCAGGGACTGACAATATCGAGGCTTTTACGCATTTCGGGGAACACGACACTTGTTTAGGGCTCGCTAGTACCGGCAGCATGAGAACATCTGGCGGCGCGCTAAGTTTGTCTAGACTCTTTTGAAACTGGATCTATCTTCCTTGGATACCTGGACAGGGCTCGAGATGCTCAATAAGGTGCGAGGTCATTAGCAATTCAGTCAAATCATCTCTGACGGATGGTTCGGCGGCCGCGGGTCGCATCACTGGCCCGGTCGACCACGGGGAGCGGGCGAACACCATCGAATCGGTAATTACGACCTGTCTGGCCTATGATGTCGTCAAAGCACATTACTTGATGCTGGGGACGTATCATCACACTGTGGACCTGGTGAGACAGCGATTGCCATATCAGCGACGATGATTGATGCAAGCTTTCCGGCGCGATCGATTTTGCCATATGATTCAAGGATTGCGGCGAAGATACGGACTAAAGGTCATACGCGAACATGTACGGAGTGGAACAGGTGGTCAACGTTCAGCCGATAGACGTCGCTGTTCTTGTCGTCTATTTCGCACTGGTGATCGGTGTCGGGATTGCAGTGGGGCGCCGACGAACCAGCAGCGCGGATTATTTTCTCGCCGGTCGGCGACTTGGCTGGTTCGTCATCGGGCTGTCGCTGTTTGCATCCAACATCTCAAGCACCACACTGATTGGGCTTGCCGGTGCAGGTTATCACGCCGGCATTTCGATATCTGCTTATGAATGGATGGCGAGCCTGGTGCTGGTAGTGTTCGCTATTTTCGTTATCCCTTTCTATCTGAGTACTCGCATATATACCGTACCGGAGTATTTTGAGAAGAGATTCAATGCTGCCTGCCGCTATTATTTCTCAGGACTCACCATCGTCGGGAATATATTCATAGACACCGCCGGCACGCTGTTCGCCGGTGCAATTGTCGTTCAGTTCTTCTTTCCCGGCACACCATTATGGTTCGCCGCCCTGCTGCTGGCTTTGTTCGCAGGTATATATACGGCCGCTGGCGGCCTGGCGGCTGTGGTGTACACCGATGTCATGCAGGCGCTGGTGTTGCTGATTGGAGCGACGCTGATCACCTACTTCGCACTCGATGCCGTCGGATCCTGGTCGGCCGTCGTTGCGGCAACGCCACCCGAGATGTTGAGTATCATCCGTCCGCTGGATGATCCTACAATGCCTTGGAGTGGCTTGGTCATCGGCGTCCCTATTTTGGGTTTCTACTTCTGGTGCACCAATCAATTCATAGTTCAGCGAGTACTCGGTGCGCGGGATATACAGCAGGCACGCTGGGGGGCGCTCTTTGCGGGCCTATTGAAGCTGCCGGTCTTGTTCGTGATGGTTTTTCCAGGTTTGATGGCTCGCTTGCTCTATCCGGATCTGGCACAACCGGATCTGGTATTTCCCAAACTAATCACGGAATTGCTGCCCTGGGGAATAAAGGGTCTGGTCCTGGCAGGATTGCTGGCGGCGATCATGTCCAGCATTGATTCAACCTTGAACTCGGCGTCAACCCTCGTCACCATGGACTTCGTCAAACGACTGCGCCCAAGCACGGCCGACCAGCGTTTGGTGGTTATCGGTCGGGTGACAACAATCATCGTCATGTTGTTCAGCGCGTTTTGGGTGCCGGTGGTGGCACGCGCGACAACGCTCTTCGAGTATCTGCAAAGCTCTCTGGCCTACTTGTTTCCCCCGGTTGTCGCGGTGTTTGTCTTGGGACTGTTCTGGTCACGAACCAACGGCAGCGGTGCTCTTGCCGGTCTGCTGGTCGGCCACGTTGTCGCACTCTCTACCTTTGTCATGGCGCAAGCCACGGACTGGGTGACGCTGCACTTTCTGAACCTGGCAGGTGTTTTCCTCGCTGTGACCATGTTGACCACCGTCATAGTTAGTCTCATTACTTGCGATCGAGGTGACGTCGATAAGGCGGTCCTCACCTGGACACCGAAGCGAGCGGCGGAACTGGTGCAAGGATTACGTCGTCCCAACTGGTATACGGATTACCGGTGGCAATCAGCGGTCCTGTTGATACTTACTGCGTGGCTGGTCTGGAGTTATCGGTGAACTGCACGAGATGAAACGGGTACTGATTCGCGCTATACCGCACCAAGGAAGTGTTCCCCGACAGCAGAGTTGCATCTCATCTCGGAAAGTCTTTGGCGTATTTACTGATCCACTCCGCCGCAGCTTCCTCCGACGTCATACGTCGACCTCCTCTGGCAACGATATCTTTCCTGTACTGTTCGATATGACACACCTGCTCCACCATACGGACGGCGAATGCAGTATCCGCATCGGCGAACTTCACTCCAACATGATAATCATGTCGTATTTGACGACACCATACGACTTCCGCAGTTACTTCGAATGCAGGCCTACAAACCGGAATCACGATATGCAGCATCGTTGTCGGATCGATTGGGCCCTCAGTGCGGAAACAGAGACCTCCCGCACTGATGTTATCTAGTTTTTCCTTGTGTCCGAATTTCTGATCAGACACGCTGAACTCAATAGGTATATCCGTAGGATGTCGAATGTATTGACGCACGCACCACGTTCCTTAGAGTACAGACACAGTATAGTGACTTTACGCCATACCCGTTCTATCGTGGGATACAAAACCGACGGTTGGTACATTCTGCTCACCAGGAATCTGGTTTTAGGGACACAGTACTCATTCCGCTCCCAAATTGCGTAAAGGTCTGATGAGATGCAGAGATACTGGGAATTTACACCGCGGCAGGCTTGATATAGGTATTGTGCGTCTCTGGAATCCACTAACGAAAACCGCCGCTCAACAACGATCCACCAACGCGCTATGATAACGACCTTCAGTCAACGAATGGCTTGGACACTGCGGAGCAGATCAGAATATCGAATTTGCGAATGCCTCGCTTCCCCTTGCTGACGATTGAACTCTAACAACGAAAATTCTTCGCGCAAGGCGTACCTGGACGCCACCAAGGGAGTTTTAATCTCATTGGTAGTCTTGGGACATAACTATTTCTTTTCGCGGTTGTTCGTGGAATGGTTTTCGTTTCTCTACAATTTTCACGTGGCGTGTTTTCTTTTATTTTCATTCCTGTTTCACTATGAACAATTGGGTGTCGATTCGTATGTCACGCGAGTGTTTCGGGCCCTCGTGCCGCAATTTGTGTTTCTGATCTTGGTTATCCCGACCTATTATGTAATGTTCGTGTCCGGGCTGCCTGAAGAAACCGGCAAGTGGTTCTCCCGCCTCCCCCTGGCGCTGACTCTACAGACGGAGACACAACTCGATATGGTGACCGGATTTCGGCATTTCTGGTTCCTGCCGGCAATGACGTTGTTGGTCTCGTTGCTGTGGATACTGGACGGGAACAGGGCCCGAGCGGCTTCGATTCTGGTGTTCTCGCTGGTGCTCTGGCATTTGTATGCCGGCGAACTAAATGCCTCATTGTTTCAATATTTTCCATGGGGTGCAGCACTCGTGGGTTTCATCTTTGTGCCCGGCCTGATCGCGCGCAAGATTTATAACTGGCCTGAACTGTGTTGGGAACACTTTCCGATTCATAGAGACTTGTTGCTGTTCTCGGCCTGGTTGGTTTGCGCATGGATTGTGATGCGGTATCGACTATTTATGCCTCTAGCGGGCGATCCCGATGGGCTTGTGTCTGGCCTGGCGAAACCCGGGCGCTTACTGTTTCATGACCTCTTTTTACTGGTTTCGTTTTTCACAATACTTCGTTTGGGCTGGTGGCTTCGAAAAACGTTTCTCGTATCGCTTGGGCGGGAGTCGCTGAAAATCTTTCTGCTGTCGCCACTCGTATGGCAGTTGTTCTGGCTGATGGGCGGCCGCAATTTGGAAGCGGGTACATACTTCGAAAAGAGTATATCAGTCCTGATCACATACATCGGTACACTGGCAGTATCATACTGGCTGGCGAAGCTGATTGCGGGCACTCCATTACAGTCTATTATGTTTCCTCGGACGCCCGCGGATTGGCGAACGTTGCGCAGATAGACGCCTTACCGACTTTCTTTCGTACAGGTCAATGCTATCGTAGTCGGGGGACACTTTATTTATTACAAATTCGCGTTTGTCATCATTCGGTTAAAGCTCGGACATGCTCCATATGCGCGGCACGAATCCACTGAAATAAATAAAGAATACGTGCACGAGCGTTATTGCCGTCGGCTAATACACGTCAATGTTGTGTCACAACAAGAAACGTTGGATTTGTTATGACATCACGTCGCACGGGTCGAAAGCGATGCTCATGCCCGAGGTACTGTCGATCCGACTCCTGAAATCTTCAGGTCTATTCGCGTTAACGATGGTCCGCGCAGTCTTGACTCCCGGGCCAGATACTTCGTGCGCGTCGATCGACGTAACCAGGAGCACTCTTGCCTGGCGCCCAGGATAGCCGGTGCAAATGAAATCTCGGTAGCCACAGCGTGGGAATCCGGGGCGAACCGGCGCCCCGGAGGCGTGGCGGCTACCCGAATTTGCGATGAATCCGGGCAGACGGCCGGTTTCGCTTTCCATACGACGGAATTCACGCCACAATGTGCCCTCGATCCATAGATCTACGTTGATGAGTTCGAGAGCAGCAGGCTCCCGCGAAATCCTCACTCAACGGATCAGTTGACGTCAATACCGCGGATCAGCTTGGCCCGCGGCGATTCCGAGGAATAGTCCAAATGGCGAAAATGAAGACAGTCGATGCTGCAGTTCTCATACTCGAAAAAGAAGGCGTAAACTGTGCGTTCGGTGTGCCGGGCGCTGCCATCAACCCGTTTTATGCGGCCATGAGAGCTAGAGGGTCCATCCGGCACATCCTGGCCAGGCACGTGGAAGGTGCCTCCCACATGGCGGAAGGCTACACACGCGCTGCGCATGGCAATATCGGCTTATGCATCGGCACCTCTGGACCCGGCGGCACAGACATGATCACCGGCCTTTACTCCGCCTCCGCGGACTCCATTCCAATCCTCTGCATCACCGGCCAGGCCCCGAGGGCGAAACTCGATAAGGAAGATTTTCAGGCCGTGGATATCGCCTCGATCGCCAAACCGGTTACCAAGATGGCCGTGACCGTGTTGGAACCCGACCAGTTGCCCAGCATCTTTCGATCGGCCTTCCATATCATGCGCTCCGGTCGCCCGGGACCGGTCTTGATCGATCTGCCGATCGACGTGCAAATGGCGGAGATCGACTTCAATGCCGACGCCTACACGTCGATGACACCATGCCGTCCAACCGCTAGCCGCGCGGAAGCTGAGCAAGCGATCGATATGCTGAACGACGCCGAACGACCATTGATCGTGGCTGGGGGAGGCATCATCAACGCCGATGCCTCGGAATTACTCGTCGAATTCGCCGAACTCACAGGGGTGCCCGTCATTCCCACACTGATGGGCTGGGGTACCATTCCCGATGATCACCCCCTTATGGCGGGCATGGTCGGACTGCAGACCAGCCACCGATATGGTAATGCCACCTTCCTGAAGTCGGATTTCGTATTGGGTATCGGCAATCGCTGGGCCAATCGTCATACGGGTTCAGTGGATAAATACCGGGAGGGACGCAAGTTCATCCATGTTGACATCGAGTCGACGCAGATCGGGCGAATCTTCGCGCCGGACCTTGGAATCGTATCGGATGCAAAGGCCGCATTGGAGATGTTTCTGGAGGTGGCCAGGGAGCGAAAAGCGTCCAAAAAGCTCAGCGACTGGTCCGACTGGGTCGCCGAGTGCGAGTATCGCAAACACCACATGTTGCGGAAAACGGCCTTTGACCATGTGCCTTTGAAGCCCCAGCGGGTATACCAGGCGATGAACGAGGCAATGGAGCGCGACACTTGCTACGTCACCACCATAGGATTATCGCAGATCGCGGGCGCACAGTTTCTCAAGGTCTTCAAACCGCGCAACTGGATAAACGCGGCGCAGGCGGGGCCACTGGGGTGGACCTTGCCGGCTGCCCTTGGCGTTCGGGCCGCGCTACCTGACAAGAAGATAGTGGCCCTGTCCGGTGATTACGATTTTCAGTTCCTGGTCGAAGAGCTCGCGGTGGGCGCGCAGCACAAGCTCCCATATCTGCATATCGTGGTGAATAATTCGTACCTCGGGCTGATCCGCCAGGCGCAGCGTGGATTCGAGATGGATTTTCAGGTCAGCCTGGCGTTCGAAAACATCAATACCACCGGGGAGGGTGATGCCGAGCCCGGTTACGGCGTCGATCACGTCGCGCTGGCGGAGTCCCTGGGCTGCAAGGCGATCAGAGTTCGAACCCCGAAGGAATTCGATGCAGCGTTTGCCAAGGCCGAAGCGTTGCTGGAGGAACACCAGGTTCCGGTGGTCATGGAGTTCATACTCGAACGCGTTACCAACATCGCCATGGGAACCGAAATCGACGGGGTCAACGAATTCGAAGACATTCTGTGCCTCGATCCGAATCTGACCCTCGAAAGCGGCTGGGTGAGCATGGGTGAGGGCGATGAGGCGGATGCGGTTACCGCACCGGAAATGGAACCCGCCTGATGGCTGAGTAAACGCCTCGGCCCGGGATTGCTAACCCGTTCAGTAAAAACAGGCAGCCCCGGGATCCCGTGTCACGCGCTGGTCCCGGCGCTGCTGCAGGTCGGTTTGCGCGAGTCGATCCCACGCTCAGGCGGTGACGTAAGACCCGGGCGCGTCCTCAATTGGCTTCAGACTACCGTCGCCGGGCACCCTGGGCGCGACCTTGCCCGCGCTGCGTTTCGCCACCCAGTTTGCCCAGTCCGGCCACCACGAACCCTCGTACGGCTGTGCGCCGGCCAGCCACTTGTCGGGATTAGCCGGATACTTCGGGTTGACCCAGTAACAGTATTTGTTCGCGGCAGGGGGATTGACGATCCCCGCGATATGGCCCGACCCACCAAGCACGAAGCGGACCTTGCCCGAGAACTTCTGGGTGACCGGGTAACACGACACCCACGGTGCGATATGGTCATCCTTGGTGGCAACGGAATAGACCGGTATATCGATCTTGGTGACGTCGATCTTCTCGCCACACAGACGCAAGAACTTCTTTTTTATCAGACCGTTTTCGCGGTAAAACTTCTTCAGGTAATAAACCAGCATCTCGGCCGGCAGGCGGGTCGAATCAGCGTTCCAGTACAGCAGATCAAACGCCATCGGATCGCGTCCGAGCAGATAATTATTGACCACAAACGACCAGATGAGGTCGTTTTCCCGCATCATGCTGAACATCTGTGCCATATGCTTGCCTTCCAGGTAGCCCTGCTGGCCAACGTGTTCCTCGATAGAATGTATCTGTTCGTCATCCAGGAACACCGCGACCTCGCCCACCTCCTTGAAGTCCAGCATCGTCGTCAGCAAGCTGAGCGAGGCAACCCGTTTATCCCCCTTCGCCCGCAAGTAAGCAAGCGTTGCTTCACAGAGGATCCCACCGATACAAAAACCCAGCAGGTTGACGCGCTCCATGCCGGTGGCTTCGGCCGCCACCTCGAGCGCAGTCAGCGGGCCCTCACGCATGTAATCGTCAAAGGTCTTTTCGGCGAGATCTTTGGTAGGGTTCACCCAGGACACGAGAAACACGGTGTGACCCTGATCCACCACCCATTTGACGAAGCTGTTCTTTTCCTGCAGATCGAGGATATAGAACTTGTTGATCCACGGTGGCACGATGATCAATGGTTCCTGGTAAACCTTTTTTGTTGACGGAGCGTACTGGATGAGTTGCATCAGGTCGTTCTGAAATATAACCTTGCCAGGGGTCACGGCAAGGTTTTTGCCGACCTCGAAAGCTGATTCGTCGGTCATGGTGATCTTTAACTCGCCCCCGCCCTTCTCCAGGTCTCGAAGCATGTTCTTGAGACCGTCAAGCAGGCACTGGCCATGAGTACTCTTGACTCGTTTCAGGACCGATGGATTCGTTATAGCGAAATTGCTCGGGGCCATCGCACTGATGAACTGGCGCGAATAGAAATCGACCTTGTTCCGGTCTTCCTCATTCAAACCGTCAACATCCGAAATCACAGACTGAAGCCATTTGCCCGTCAGCAAATACGATCGTTTCATGTAATCAAAAATCGCTTCCTCCTGCCACGCCTTGTCCTTGAAACGACGATCGGGGGAATGCGCCTCGTCCGCTTCCTCGCCCAGCATCCTGACGGCCGTTTCCTGCCAGAGCGTCATGTATTCCTGCCACAACTTTCCCTGCGCCGTCCCCAGCTTGACTGGATCGGCCAGCATTTGCGTCGTCCAGTTACCGAACGCCTGGACGATTCCCGCAGGGTCGAAAATCGAAAAATCGTCGCTTTGCTGATATCGTGCCACAAAATCCGCCGCGACACGCTGGCTTTGCTCCATCAGTTCCTGCCAGTCGTTAACAGTCTGTTCCGATTCCATATGCTTAACCTCACTTTTGGCCCGACGCGGCTCGTGCCGGATCTGCCCGCACGGCCACCCACAAGATCAATGTAAGACATGTTACCGCGGTGGCGTCGCTAGTGCACATTTCGATGCCCTCGTATTCGTCGCCCGGCGTTGACTGGCGCCGCATCACGCCCGGGGTCTAGTACCGATTCGCACGCGGCTACGCGCGACAGGGATTCGACCACAGTGGGTCAAGGCACCCGTTCATGGCACAGACCGCTTCGGGCATATCAGAACTGGAAATTCAAGTCTGCACACGGAGCGGGTTCGTGGAGATCATGCCCGCTCAACCATGTCCTGATCCATCATTCTTGGCTCAGCGCCCCCACGTCGACAATCCACTGGGATGTTCCATTTTCCGTCACTCGTGGGTGATTGCTGGTTGCGGCTCTCGGAGCCAAGCGATTCTGCATGAGTGTTCCACGCGGAGACTCAGCTTGACTTAGAGTGTCGTGTAATATTTTGGGACATACAGGTTAGAATAGTGCGGACAATGGTTTGCAAAAGTAGACAGGGTTTGTTGTCGCGTCGTGATTTCCTGATCCAGGCCGCGGCGTGGACTGCCGTTCCTTTTCTGCCTAGAAACACTTCCGCGCAATCTGTCTATCCCACCCGCCCGATCCCCGCAACCGGCGAGCAATTGCCCGTAGTTGGGCTGGGCTCCACCAAGGCCGTGTCCCGACTCGAGAAAGCAGGGACTGCCGAGCTCAAGCTTCTTTTGCGCACCCTGCTCGACGGCGGTGGTACGGTGGTGGACACCTGGTCGCGAAGCGCCTTGCTGGACCAGCTAACCGGGGAAGCACTGCGGGCCGAGGGCATGGTGCAGGATCTGTTCCTGGCCACTAAATTGGATGCGGTAGGAGCCAAGGCTGGAAGGGCGATGCTGGAGCGCACGCAGCAACTGCTGGGGAAGAAACCTGATCTGATCCAGGTGATCAGTCTGCGTGACCTGGATACCCAGTGGCTTAACCTGCGCGAGTGGAAGGACGCGGATAAGACGCGGTATATCGGTGCCACGGTGTCCTCCGATAGCCAACATGACGCCATGATGAATTTCATGCGCCGTGAGCGGCCGGATTTCATCCAGGTCAATTACTCGGTGATTGAGACCCGCGCGGAGTCGGGCGTGCTGCCACTTGCCGCTGACCTGAGCATCGCGGTACTCATTAACCGCCCATTTACGAATGGCAGTTATTTCTCACGGGTCAAGGATGTTACCCTTCCGAACTGGACCGCGGAGTTCGATTGTCATAGTTGGGCACAGTTTTCACTGAAGTACATTCTCGCGCATCCAGCCATCACCTGTGTGCTCACCGAAACCACCAACCCCAAGCACCTGATCGAAAACCTCGGCACCGCGTATGGCCGATTTCCTGACGCAAAGACCAAGCTCAGAATGCGCGAGGTAGTTCAGTTTACCTGAGACGAAAGCGTGAGTGGCGATTATCGCCATGTTGCTCTGTGGAAAAGTCAGTTTGATCCTCTATACCGTCCCACAAGATAATTGACACCACAGTACGCATCCGGAGCGCCGGTGACTTGAAGTGACGGCGGTTACTGTTCCGGTATTTCGATAATCAGGAACACGCGTAAGCCTCTCTAGGCAGGGAACCTCCCGCTGAATATGCCCTCGCACTGGCTCCAGACGACCCAAGAACGATGATTGCCTAGGACGGCCGTGGTGCCGCGGGCGTGGGCAAGCTTCGCGTCCCTGTCCCGACGTCAGTTAGGCCCCAATGACCCTGGAAAGCGCTTTTGGTAACGCCAAGTCTACTTCGTCAGAAAAATGTTAACTAGCTGAAATATATATGTAATTATTGCGCACATTTTATGGTGCAGTGCACAAATTACGTGTATACTTGAATGATGATCAATCAGGTCAAAAAGCTGGAGAGAATTTATGCTGATTAACAATCAAGTAGCGATGATCACCGGCGCCGCCAGTGGGATCGGTCGGGCCTTGGCGTTCGAACTGGCCCAACGCGGCGCGAAGTGCATCGGCCTCGTCGACCTGAATGAGGAAGTTGTCGACATTGCGGAGCAAATCAACAAGAACGTTGCAGGCAAGGTCGCCATGCCGTTTCACGGAGACGCCACGGACCAGACATTCCGCAAAGGGGTCTACGACGAGGTGTGTGATGAACATGGTCCGGTCGCAATCTGTGTACCAGCCGCAGGACTCACCCGCGATGCTTTGGCTGTCAAGCTCGATAAAGATACCGGCGAGGCCCACATTTATCCCGAGGAAACCTTCCGTCTGGTCACCGAGGTGGACTTGATCGCCCCGATATATTGGGCGCTTGAGACCTTGGCACGCATGGCGAAGTATCGGCATAAACGCGGCCTGCGGCGCTGGAGCCCGGCCGAGGGCGTTCAGGGCTCCATAATCTTCATCGGTTCGGTATCTTCACAGGGAAACAAGGGCCAGATCGCCTATGCCTCTTCCAAGGCTGGCCTCGAAGGCGCGGCCGCGACTCTGATGAAAGAAGCCATCTACTATGGTGTGCGATGCGGGGTTATCCATCCGGGATTTACAGATACGCCGATGGTGCGCGCCCTGGGAGAGGACTACATCAATAAACATGTCCTGCCCGATACGCAGCTTGGGCGCCTGATACGGCCTGAGGAGATTGCCGACGCGATCTGCTTCATGGTGACCAACTCGGCCATCAGCGGCGAACTGTGGGCGGACGCCGGCTGGCACCCCTCTGCCGCGTAATCGGCGGTATGGGCGCGACGTCCGTCCGGCTATACGCCGGGCAATAACGGGTCAAGCGCGGATTGACGCCGATGCGGACGTAGCGGCCTGCAAGGGGCGGCCCCTCCGCGTGCAGGCTCGGACACAAAGCAGCGACAAGACATTCGGACCATGAGCGCCTACCGGGCGGATCCGTGATCGCGCCGTGCGTGAACATGTCAGACCGGCGCGGCGCCAGCAGGCTGCTTTAGATTCGTGCTGGTCGAGGCAGACACCAGCAGAAAAGTGGCGGGGATACACTCCTCACGCTGCGTTGCGTGATGCTGGGCGGTGCACGCGTGTTAGCAGACCCTTCATGCCGACGCGCAAGCGTTCAATGGATGCCGCCAGATCGCGGATCTCAGGCGCCCCCTCGGCGCGTACCTGCTGGTGCACATTACCCATACTCATGTCATTGGCGACGGCTGCGAGCGCTCGAATGGGTCGGGAGACCGAATTCGGAACGACCAGTATCACGACAGTTGCGATCAGGGCAGAAGCCGCCGCCAGCCCCAACAGAATCAACTGGATGAGTTCAAAGTCGGAACGTACCTCGTCGGCCATGCCCCGCGCCGCTGATAATTTTTCATTAATCTGCGCGTTGGTTTCGGCAAAGAACGGTCGGAACGCGTTCTTCGCGTCCTGTATCGCAGCGTTGGCGGACAAAGTATCCTTCAGGAAACCCTGATCCACACTTGCATCCACCTTGGCGAAACCGTCCGCGTAAGCATTGAGGTAGTCGTCCCAGCGTTTCGCCTTTGTGATGTCATCCCGGTCCCATGACTGGTCGATACCCGAAGTCACGCGGACGAGGTGATTCTTGAGATCGTTTCGCGCGCCACGCCATTCACCATGATACTTTTGTCGCTTCTCGAGGTTCTTGACGTAAATGAAGTATTCCTTCTCGTATCGCCTCAGCTTCTGTGCTTCGATGCTCATCTGCGTCACGGTTGCGCTGGCGTCATGGGCACGCAATAGCTCGCGGACCAGATTGTCGGTCTTCATCGAGAAGTGGTAAGTGACCCCTAACTGCACCAATAACAAAACCAACAGAACGGCGAAACCGATCAATAACCGAGCGCGTATGGTCATGCGAGTTTACTCCCATTATGGCGTTTCCCATTGTGGCGCACGGCCAGCTTGAATTCTGAAATCAATACATCGCGAATACCGAACACTATGGCGCGCCGGTCCACGTCATCGGGCAGGCGGTAGTACAGCGCTTTGAGGAATTCGTTGATATGGTTCGGACGAACCTCTTGTTCCTTCATGTTCAGGTCGTGGCTCAACACTTCCTCTATGATCACATCGGCAAGGAAGCTGATATCCCTCGCAAGTTGATCGCGCACGACACCGCGCCAACCTTCAAGCATCAAGACTATCTCCTGCTGTTTAGATTCGAGCGGGGGCTGGGTGTTCCCAACGATAAGGATGACCCTGCATGGCGGCCCGGTTTGGGTCTACTGCAAGAGGCGCGCGCGCTTCATCCACCCATCGGTAAGGAGCCAGATTCAGCACCCCGTGGTCGAACCGGCACCTGAAAACATGTCGAGAGTATACACACCGGAGGCGATTTGGCTAGGAAAAAGTCCCTTATGCGGCCAGGCATATTGGTCTAATGCAACAAAGCGGACCGCAAAGGTGACAATGACACAGAAACCTGCCTGCAAATCCCGCTGCAGTCGCTCACAGCGACGGGCGATTCGAGTGTCGGAAGCCGGGAGATGGAATCACTACTGACCATCCTGCTCAAAGAGCCGAGGCCAGGATTACGATGCCGATTAGGCCAATCTCGCAACAGACCGCACTCCGGAAATCGATGAATTCGTTCGTTTGGTAACGCTCTCCCGGTAATTCGCTGGCCAAAAATTCTCGATGCTGGATTGAGGCACATCATGCTTCCTCGGGGCGATGCCAGGTATCCTGGCCACACTATTCGCGCCGCAAAGCTGGTGATAATATCCGCAGGGGGCAGTGGTCCAGAGCCCCCGTAAATCGTGCAGTGACTCACGTTCAGCGCCTTACGGCTTGCACGGCGTCGGCAAAGCTTCGTACTGCCCCGGACAGCGCTGAACTTACCTGTCTGGGAGGTCTGCTATGAGCCATTTCGACCGCATCAAACCACCTGTCGACGCTTCCCGACGAACGACCCTCAAGGCGCTTGGACTCGGCGCCACTGCCCTGGCATTTCCCGGCCTGATGCGAAGCACACCGGTCTGGGGCATACCGACCGATATCATCACCAAGGCGGTGCCACGCACCGGTGAGAAGCTGCCGGCCATAGGCCTCGGCACACATATGACCTTTGACGTGAAACCGGGCAAACCGCGCGAGCACCTGCGCGAAGTGATGAGGATCTTTTATGAAGGCGGAGGACGTGTCATCGACACCTCGCCGTTGTACGGCCTGGCCGAGGTAAGCATTGGCGACTATGCCACCGCCCTGGACATAAACAGCGAGCTGTTTATTGCCGACAAGACCTGGGTCACCGGCGAGTGGCTCGGCGACGACAGTCATGCGCAGCAACAGTTCCGACGCTCGATGGAACGGTTGTGGCGCGATCAGATCGATCTCATGCAATGCCACAGCCTGGTCAATGCCCGCACGGTCATACAGGCGATGCAGCAATGGAAAGCGGATGGCCAGATACGCTACCTGGGCGCTTCGCACCACCTACCGTCGTACTACCACCTGGTCGCGCCGTGGGTTGAGAAAGGCACGCTCGACTTCGTCCAGGTGCGTTATTCACTCGCGACGCGCGCAGCCGAGGAACGCATCCTGCCGGCGGCGATGGATACGGGTACCGCGGTGATGGTCAACATGCCCTTCGAGAAGGCACGGCTGTTCAAGGTCGTCAAAGGCCGGCCACTGCCGGACTTCGCCAGCGAGATAGGCTGCGAGACATGGGCGCAGTTCTTCCTCAAGTGGATAATCTCGCATCCGGCGGTGACCTGCGCGATTCCCGCCACCACCAAGCCCAAGCACCAGGCAGACAACATCGGCGCCCTCAAGGGTCCGTTGCCTGACAAAGAAATGCGGACGAGGATGCTGAAACACATGGAGACGATCCCCGAGTTCGACAAGGTGGCGAATATGCCCGCCTACCCCGGCAAATCCTTTGACGGCGTGGTGAAGCGCGGCTCACGCACGCCAGCAAAGGCCAAGTAGCCAGTCATCGACCCAGCATTCCCAAAGTGGCGCAGATCCGACTTTTTACTCACCCATATTAATAGCCAATCGACTGGCGGCCCGGTGAGTATCGGCGCAATAAAACCAAAAAGTAATTAGCTCGGATACCGGCTTTCGGTTGCATCTTCTTGTCATCGCCGCCGGCGTACTAAATCCAGGTCTTTTCAAGACATTGATAGCGGAAAATATTCAGCGCGAACGGCAGTGGAAGTTCGATCATATTCTTTTCTGGCATACGATGGATTTCGAGAGAAAGCTGACATAGATCCAGCATTATTGCAATGAGCACCGCATTAACGCTTTGCTTGGCTGTGACACCGCCATTCAAGGCAGCGATGAATCTACCAGAAAGCAAGGCTAACTACATGAAGGTCGTTGGTCCACACACTGTCGCGGACTCGTTGATTTTCCGGTGGCCACTTGACTCGGAAACCGGGACCTACAGTAGCTATACCCGACGTAGTGGTGACTCATGGTCGGAAAACGCATTCGACGTTGGATCCAGCACAGCTGGCGTGCGAAGATCGGGCGGAACGTGGTGCGCTACAATCGGATCAACACGCATGACACGGTGATTCGCCGCTTGGCCAATTGAATTCCAAATTATCGGAAGCTCAAGGAAGTGGAATGATACAATCATAAAGCGTAGCCCATAATCTCAGTTGCATAACGATGGCCGAGGTGACCGATGTTTTATTTTTACTCGATTGCTCGGCGGCGCCGCCCCAATTCAACACCAACACCTCGATCGACAGTATTCTTTGTGTACAGTGCCTCGAATCATCGCCACCCTCACAAAACGATGCCAGAGATCCGGCCCACTACCCTACCATTTCGTCACTGGCTGCTGGCCAATTCCGCAAGGTTGTGCTTTGATCATGTCACCCTGGAATGGATGGATTACGGATGGGCGAGCTGAGCTTTCGTGAGAGCGTCAATCGGATGGTGGACCGAGCCATCACAACCATGGATCTAGAACCTGGGTTGGCCAGCGCTATCAAGGGCTGCAATTCGGTCCTCCAGGTCCGATTTCCGGTTCTGATCCGTGACAAGATCGAGGTGTTTACCGGCTGGCGGGCCGTTCACAGCACCCATCGACTCCCGGCAAAGGGCGGCATCCGCTTTGCCCCCACCGTGGCACAGGATGAGGTCGAAGCGCTAGCGGCGCTGATGACCTACAAGTGCGCTATCATGGACATACCGTTCGGCGGCTCCAAGGGTGCACTACTGATCGACCCCCGGAAGTACACCCGCGATGAAATGCAACCGATCACCCGCCGCTTCACCCTCGAGCTTGCCCGCAAACAGTTCCTGAGCCCGGCCACCAATGTGCCGGCGCCAGATATGGGCACCGGCCAGCGCGAAATGGCGTGGATGGCCGACACCTATAAGAACCTCTGCCCCGAGGACATCAACTACCTGGCATCCGTCACCGGCAAGCCGGTTCAGCATGGCGGCATCCATGGCCGTGTCGAGGCAACCGGTCGCGGGGTGCAATACGGGCTGCGGGAATTCTTCCGCCACACGGGTGCCGTGACGGCGGCGGGCCTCTCCGGCGACCTCGACGGCAAGCGCGTCATCATTCAGGGGCTTGGTAACGTCGGCTACCACGCCTCCAAGTTCCTGACCGAAGAAGACGGGGTCAAGGTGATTGCCGTCATCGAACATGATGGGGTGATCGCCAACCCGAAAGGGCTGCTTATCGAAGAGCTTTACCGCTACAAAGTGGCGAACAAAGGCGTTAAAGGTTATCCCGACGGGACCTTTCACAATGACAGTGCTGCGGCCCTCGAGATGGAATGTGACGTACTCATCCCGGCGGCGATGGAGGGGCAGATCACCGCTGACAATGCGCCGAGGATCCAGGCCAAGATCATCGCCGAAGCCGCCAACGGACCGGTGACCTACGCTGCGGACAAATTACTGCGGGACCGTGGCGTGGTCATCATTCCGGACGCGTTCCTGAATGCCGGGGGTGTCGTCGTGTCCTACTTCGAATGGGTGCAAAACATTTCGCACATCCGATTCGGGCGCCTCCAGCGACGACTCGACGAGGGGCGTGGAAACTATTACACAACCGCTCTCGAGGAACTGACCGGCAAAGCAGTCCCCGAGAAACTACGTTCCTGGATCGGTCATGGCGCCGATGAACTGGACCTGGTGCGCTCCGGACTGGACGATACCATGCGGCTGGCCTTTCAGGAGATGCTGGCGCGCCGAGAAGAGAATCCGAAGATCAAAGACTTGCGAACTGCCGCGTTCAGCGTGGCGATCGAGAAGATCGCTCAGTCCTATATCGACGTCAGCCCCTACTGAGCCTCCAACAGGAGGCGGGTAATTTCGTCACTTGGAGAGAACAGGACGGAACGACGGCCACAGATTTCAAATTGATTCACGCCGACCAAGGGTGCAATCCGTCGCCCGCACATCGTTGACTGCTGAAAACAAGGCTGACAGTCACAAACGCATCTTATCGGCAACAAACTCGGGTCAAATCGAACATCGCAAAGGGGCATCGGATCACACAGTTTCAGATGCGGCTCTTTCCAAGCGCCGTGATCAGGGTTGCCTTTGTAAATCCTGACCGAACAAATCTGCGATGCCTTTTAAGATAAGAATACTGTCCCCTGATTGCTTGCTGATATCAAACAGCAATGGATCGCTTCATGGGGGCGATTCGTGAGCGACGGACACCTTTTTGGTTGGCATCCGACTTCGACCACCCGTAGAGTGCCTCGGCGAACCTTTGCTGATCTCGAATCGCCACGTTGTAGAAATGTACACCCATGGCGTGTCCATCGGGAGCGGGCTCAATGCGCACGATCCTCCCCTCGAGAATCAGGGGCTCATTGGTTTCGCGCCGCAATCGGACCTCAATGGTGTCCCCCTCGCGGCCACAGGAATCGGGCACCACAATGCGAGCGCCGGAAAACGAGATATCGGAAACCCTGCTGGCGATACCGTCGATGCTCTGGCCGTCAGTCGCGCCTGACGTGAAGAACGGGTTGGTATTCCTGACCCACGTTTGGGTCTCCTTATCGACTGAAAGGCGAGCATAGTCACGCCGTTCATCCTGGTTCAGGATAGAGGTGGTCAACTCTGCCATCACGCATGACCTCCAATACATCAGTACCCCACCTCTGGCGATGAATATAGCCGAGTCGGGGTACATAGCCATGAATACCCGACGTCTGGACACGTCAGGATGCATCAACGGATATCGCCATGCGCTGACTTATCTCCTTTGATTCAGTCGCGGTCTATGGAGCTGGCCACAATAGATATACTCTCAAGCCGCTACCCGGCCACCGACCACCATGTCCCGGTCGCCCACCTACTCGTCGGGCGGCCAATTCGAGACGATTCGGCGAAGTCATTTCGACCGGCTTCCGCCCGCCGATTCATTGACAGGTCGCTGCCAACAGGTCCGAAATTTGCGATCCAGTCGAAGGAAGCTTGGCCGCCGCAGCGCGCGTTGCGACAGAGGAAGGCAGGAAAGGCCAGGTAGCGGCTATCCACGGACATCCGCAATATAGACACGAACTCCCACGTTGGATCGCCACGCTTCACCGATGTCGCCTGGCCAAACCTGGAAATAGATCATAGACTAGCTCATATAACAGTAATATGTGCCATTAGAGGCATTTGTTATTTCTCAAGATAAAGCAATATCAGTAGATTTGTTTTAGAACAATCAGCGTTCGGTGGGGTGTTTGCTTTGGACGTGGTCTTTACCGCAATCGGATTCATTGTTGGAGGCACTGTGGGCCTCACCGGGGTCGGCGGGGGCGCGCTGATGACTCCGATACTGCTGTTGCTCGGGATTTCACCTGCGTTGGCGGTGGGCACCGACCTGCTCTATGCCGCGTTGACGAAGTCCGCTGCAGTCTGGATTCATCACCGTAACCGCACGATACAGTGGCGGCTGGTGCTGTTGCTGAGCCTCGGCAGCATACCCGCCGCGGCGTTGTCAGTCTGGTTGCTGCGCGACTTGGTTTCAGATACGGCAGGTTTGAACCGCGTGATAGTCGGCACGTTGAGTGTCAGCCTCATCCTGACCGCCATAGTGCTGCTGCTGCGTGGTCGCTTACACAGTTTCGGTAGCAGGCATGCACTACCACTGGTGCGTAGGTTGCACGGCCCCTGGCGGCTAAGAATAACCATAGCTGGCGGATTCTTAATTGGTGTGCTGGTGACCATCTCGTCGGTGGGTGCCGGTGCCTTGGGAGCAGCCATCCTGTTGCTGCTTTACCCGCGATTGTTGGCGCTAAGAATCGTTGGCACTGACATCGCCCACGCCGTACCTCTGGCGCTGGTTGCCGGACTTGGACATTTTTACCTCGGCAACGTGGACTTCAGCCTGCTTGGAAGTCTGCTGCTGGGTTCACTGCCTGGAATATATATCGGAAGCCGAATCGGTCTACAACTGCCTGACCGTGTGCTGCGGCCGGTTTTGGGATCCGTGCTGTTGGTGATTGGATTAGGCTTCGCCATTGCGCCTCCGACCTAGCCAGGCTCGCGGGCCATGGCTGGACTCAGTGGTGCAATACCTGGCTTAGAAAGAGCTGGGTGCGCTCGTTGCGCGGGTTATTGAAGAACTCCTCGGGCTCATTCTCTTCCACGATTTGTCCTTCGTCCATGAAAATGACCCGATTGGCGACGGTCTTGGCGAAGCCCATCTCGTGCGTGACGCACAGCATGGTCATACCCTCCCGGGCGAGTTCCACCATTACATCCAGCACCTCCTTGATCATCTCGGGATCAAGGGCGGAGGTCGGCTCGTCGAACAACATCACCTTGGGACTCATGCACAGGCTGCGAGCGATGGCGACACGCTGCTGCTGGCCTCCGGAGAGCTGGCCGGGATACTTGTCCGCCTGTTCCGGTATCTTGACCCGCTCCAGGTACTTCATTGCGATTTTATGCGCCTCGGCACGGGGCTGCTTTCGCACCCAGCTGAGAGCCAGGGTGCAGTTCTCCAGCACCGTCAGGTGAGGGAACAGGTTGAAGTGCTGGAAAACCATGCCTACCTCGCGGCGAATGGTATCGATCTGCTTGAGGTCATCGGTGAGCTCGACCCCGTCAACCACGATCTTGCCCTTCTGGTGTTCCTCCAGTCGGTTTATGCAGCGGATCATGGTGGATTTCCCCGACCCCGATGGACCGCAAACAACGATCCGCTCTCCCTTGTGCACGGTGAGGTTGATGTCTTTGAGCACGTGAAATTGACCGAACCATTTGTTCACGTCCACCATCTGGATTATCACGTGCTCGCTGTCGATGCCCATCCGGGCCGGTAGTGTTTCGCTAACCATCGTTGTTGTTTCTAGCGCCTCGCATGCCCGGTTTCAAGCTTGCGTTCGATGTATTGACTGTAGCGGGACATTCCGAAGCAGAATATCCAGTATCCGAATCCCGCGAAAATGTAACCTTCCACGGCAAAGCCCAGCCAGTTCGGATCAGTGAGCGCGGCCTGGACGATACCCAGCAGGTCGAACAACCCGATTATCAGCACCAGCGTGGTGTCCTTGAACAATGCAATGAAGGTGTTGACGATGCCCGGGATAACCAGCTTGAGTGCCTGGGGCAGCACCACCAATGCCATCAACTTCCAGTAGTTGAGCCCCAGCGCCTTGGCCGCTTCGTACTGGCCCTGGGGGATCGCCTGGAGTCCACCGCGTATTACTTCGGCCATGTAGGCGGACTGGAACAGCGTTACACCGATGAAGGCCCGCAGCAGCTTGTCGAAACTGACGCCCTCGGGCAGGAACAGCGGCAGCATCACCGAGGCCATGAACAGCACCGTTATCAACGGTACCCCGCGCCACAACTCGATGAACGCCACGCAAAGCGCGCGGACTATGGGCATCTGTGAGCGGCGTCCCAAAGCAAGGACCACCCCGAGGGGTAGCGAGGCCACTATGCCTATGGTGGCGATGATCAGCGTCAGCATGAGGCCGCCCCACAGCGCTGTTTCCACGACCTCGAATCCCAGGATGCCGCCGTAGAAAAGTGTGTAGGCAACGAACGGGAAAACGAACAGCAGGAACAGCGCCACCCAGCGCTTGCCGGGCACCCGCGGGGTCATCAGGGCCGCCAGACCGGCGATGAATATGAGGAAGGCCGCATCGACCCGCCACCGTTGCGCCTCGGGATAGAAGCCATACATGAACTGCCCGAAGCGGGCCTTAACGAATACCCAGCAGGCGCCGTCTCCGGCACAATCATCGCGGGTCTCTCCGCGCCAGTCCGCATGCACGAACAACCACTCGATGGCCGGGGGCGCCGATAGGTAGATCAGGTAGAGGCACACAAGGGTGAGCAACGCGTTAAAGGGCGTAGAGAACAGGTTCGCCCGCAGCCACTCCACGACACCCACGCTCGCAATCGGGGGTGAAAGGTCTGGTTTTTCTACGAACGCCTCGGCCATTCGCTCAGCGCTCCACCAGCGCCATACGCTTGTTGTACCAGTTCATGAACAGGGAAATGAGCAGGCTCACGGTGAGGTATACCGCCATGGTTATCGCTATGACTTCGATCGCCTGGCCGGTCTGGTTGAGGACGGTGCCGGCAAACACCGAGACCAGATCCGGGTAGGCGATAGCCGCCGCCAGCGAGGAGTTCTTGGTCAGGTTCAGGAACTGGCTGGTGAGCGGCGGAATGATCACGCGCATGGCCTGGGGAATGACCACCAGTCGCAGGGTCGGTCCCGGCCGCAGCCCCAGTGAGTAGGCGGCCTCGGTCTGACCATGGCTGACGGCCAGGATTCCGGCGCGCACGATCTCCGCAATAAACGACGCGGTGTAGATGGACAGGGCGAGCAGCAAGGCCATCAATTCCGGGATGAGCACCATGCCACCGGTGAAATTGAAGCCGCGCAGTTCGGGAATGTCCCAGCTCAGCGGGAAACCCGAGGCCGCGGCAGCCAGCACTGGCAGGCCGATGAGAATACCCGCGGAAACATAGACGACATGAAACGGCTGACCGGTTTCATCCTGCCGGCGGTGCGCCCAGCGGGTCAGCAACAGCACCGCCACAACACCCGCCACGATGGCGGCCGGGATCAGCCAGAAACCGTCTTCCGGCACCGGCCTCGGTGTATAGAATCCACGAATGTTGAGGAACACGCTGTCGCCGATAACCAGGCTTTGCCGCGGCGACGGCAGCGCCCGCAACACCGCAAAGTACCAGAAGAATAGCTGCAACAGCAGCGGGATATTGCGGAACGTCTCGATGTACGCCGCCGCCATCTTGGCGACAAGCCAGTTGCTGGACAACCGGGCCACGCCGATTATGAAACCGAGGATGGTGGCGAGGATGATCCCGATGGCGGAAACCAGCAGCGTGTTGAGCAGACCCACCCAGAAGGCGCGCCCGTAGGAGGACGCCTCGCTGTACTCGATGAGTGACTGGATGATGCCGAAACCCGCTTCCGAGGAAAGGAAGTCGAAGCCTGAAGCAATACCACGGCTGGCGAGGTTGTCCAGCGTGTTGTTGACAATATATACGCCGAAGGCAACCACGGCGCCCACCACGAGGATCTGGAACACCACTGCCCTGACCCGCGGGTCATTCCAGGGCGCGGGACGCCGTGGCGCCGCCGGTAACTTGGCTGGCTCACTCAAGATCCGGTGCCGTCGCTCGGGGTCTTAAGCGAAGCTGACTCAGCAACCGACCGCAGCCGGTCATTGGCATGCGACCGGCGACACCCGGCCGCATGCCACGTACTCACCGACGGCTCAGCGAACCGGCGGCGCGTACTGCAGACCGCCGTCCTTCCACAACGCGTTGAGCCCGCGCGCGATGTTCAACGGTGATCCACCGCCCACGTTGCGCTCGAAGGATTCAGCATAGTTGCCGACCTGGCTGACGATGTTGAAGACCCAGTCATTGGAGACTTTGAGGTCCTTGCCCTTGTCACCCTCGAGACCGAGGAGGCGCTTCATGGCCGGGTCCTGGGTTGTTTTGCGGATGTTGGCCACGTTTTGCGAGTTGACGCCCATCTCCTCGGCGTTGACCATGGCGAACAGCGACCACTTGACGATGTTGAACCACTCATCGTCACCCTGCCGCACCACCGGCCCCAGGGGCTCCTTGGAGATCACCTCCGGCAGGACCAAGTGATTTTTCGGGCTCTTGAGCTTGATGCGTTGGGCATAGAGTTGCGACTGGTCCGAGGTGAATACGTCGCAGCGGCCGGAGTCATAAGCGGCGACGGCCTCATCGCCCTTTTCGAACACCACGGGCGTGTACTGCATCTTGTTGGCCCGGAAGTAGTCACCCATATTGAGCTCGGTGGTGGTGCCGGTCTGCACGCAGATTGAGGCGCCATCCAGCTCCTTGGCGCTTTTCACGCCCAGCTTCTTGTTCACCAGGAAGCCCTGACCGTCGTAATAGGTCACGCCCGCAAAATGCACGCCGAGCGCTGCATCGCGGGTCACGGTCCAAGTGGTGTTTCGCGACAGCATGTCGATCTCGCCCGACTGCAGGGCGGTGAAGCGTTCCTTGGCGGTCAAGGGGGTGAACTTGACCTTGGTGGCGTCACCCAGTACGGCCGCCGCGACAGCCCGGCATACGTCAACGTCGATGCCTCTCCAGTGGCCTTTCTCATCGGCGTTGGAGAAGCCCGGCAAACCGGTATTGACTCCACATTGCACGAACCCCTTGGACTTCACCGAGTCCATGGTCTGACCCGCATTCACCGGGCCCGCCCACAGGATTCCCGCCATCGCCACGGCGGCTACCGAAACGCTGAGTCTGGTCGATGTTCGCATCACTTGCCCTCCTGTTTTCATCAATTATAAGTTCATTCACTTACAGTGGGAGGATAACTCCCGCATTTCGGGGGAATCAACCAAAACAATTGCAGGCCCTGCGTATTCAATATCCTGCATCGGCAAATCCTCTGACGGTGCGGTGAAGCGCGGCTCACGCACGCCAGCAAACGCCAAGTAGCCAGTCATCGACCCACCATCCCCAAAGTGGGGTCAGATCCGACTTTTACTCACCCGAATACAAAGTAGCGACCAAGAAAGTCTAATCTGACCCCACCGTCACTTATTCTTCAGCTCGACGGCTTCAGCGGCACCAGGAGTTCCCACAGAAAGTCCAGCAGCAGCCACAGACCACAAAGCACGATGAATACGCCGATATTGATGGTGTTGGTCAGCCATGCCGCCAGGAACAAGACGAAAAGCAGACCGGCGGCCGCATACGGTAGGTTTTCGAATCGGGCGGGTTGGTACTCGGTGCCGCATACCTCGCAGGTCGGCGGGCCCGTCATCAAGACCCGTCCCACCTTAATACCGTTCACGTTACAGGTAGGGCATTTTCTTTTCACGCTGCTGCGACTGAATACCGGAGGATTGGGTCGATTCTATCGCGAAAACCGGGCCCAGGCCCCTCTGCATGTCGCGTGGCGTTGTCTAGGCTCAAGAAAAAGTGGGATCTGACCCCACATATGGTTGGTGTCAGTTGTCGCCGATGGCGTCAAGTTGCTGCTGCAGCTTGAGCCGGTCCAGCGATGCAATGGGCAGGTTGACCAAGATCTCTATGCGGTTTTCGAGCATGTGAAAGGCGGTTCGAAACGCCTCGATGCGGGTGGTTTCGTCGCCCTCCACCGCGGCCGGGTCGGGCACACCCCAGTGCGCCATTACCGGTTGGCCGGGCCAGACCGGGCATTGCTCAGCCGCGGCGTTGTCGCATACCGTGACGACCAGATCGAGCGCCGGCGCATCCGGTTGCGTGAACTCCTGCCAGTCCTTGCTGCGATTATCGTCCACGGGATATTTGTTGCGCTTGAGTATCTCGAGAGTCAGCGCGTGCACCTGACCCTTGGGATGACTGCCTGCGCTGTGGCCGCGAAACCGGCCCCGGCCGTGGCGGTTGAGCAGCGCCTCGGCGAAAATGCTGCGGGCGGAATTACCGGTGCAAAGGAACAACACATTGAAAAGTTGTTCGCTCATCGTATTCGTATCCTCGGTGTACTCACACGATTGTCATGCGCACAGGCGACCGCGGGGCCGATCGGGCATGCTGTGCAGCCGTTTACGGTCGCGGTTGAAGGTAGACCGGTCCGCCAGTCCCTTGGCGGCATCACGAATCACCGCACGTGCCCAGTTCGGCAGTTCAGGGTTGACCCGGTAGTGAATCCACAGGCCCTCCCGACGGTCGGACACCACCCCCGCCTCACGCAGCAGGGCCAAGTGTCGCGAAACGGCGGGTTGCGCGGCCTCCAGCGCATGGGTCAGCTCGCATACGCACAACTCCCCTTCCTGCTGCAGCAGCACCACACAGCGCAGGCGAATGAGATTGGAAAGCGCTCCGAACAGCGATTCAGCGACGATGTCTGGCACCAGATATATTTAATTTACGATATATATGATAATGGTAATATATAGTCACTTAGCATACAACGTCTCGCTCCGAGGCGTGTCCGTCGAACTTTTGGATAAACCTCCGTCAGGCCAGCGAACAGTCTTATGAGCACGCCATGTGAAATCACCGCCCGGCGCGCGGGCGGCGCGACCATGAATATGTTTGAGCGCTATCTCAGCGTCTGGGTTGCGCTGTGCATCATTGCCGGGATCGCCTTGGGCCACTGGTTCCCGGCCTTTTTCCAGGCCATCGGCCGCATGGAGATCGCGCGGGTCAACATCCCGGTGGCACTGCTGATCTGGATCATGATTATCCCCATGCTGCTGAAGATCGACTTCGGTGCACTGCACCAGGTGAGGGAACACTGGAAGGGTATCGGCGTGACGCTGTTCGTGAACTGGGCGGTGAAGCCGTTCTCCATGGCGCTGCTGGGCTGGCTGTTCATCCGCCACGTGTTCGCCGGCTGGCTGCCGGCGGACCAGCTTGACTCCTACATCGCCGGCCTGATCATCCTGGCCGCGGCACCCTGCACCGCCATGGTCTTCGTATGGAGCCGGCTCAGCGACGGCGAACCGCATTTCACCCTGTCCCAGGTGGCCCTCAACGACACCATCATGATCTTCGCCTTCGCCCCCATCGTCGGGTTGCTGCTGGGATTGTCGGCCATCATCGTGCCCTGGGACACGTTGTTTCTCTCGGTCGTGCTTTATATCGTGATACCCGTGGCCCTGGCGCAGTGGTGGCGCAGGCGGTTGCTGCGCCGCGGCGGGGATGTGGCCCTGGCGCGGGTCCTCGACCGCCTCAATCCCCTGTCGCTAATCGCCCTGCTGGCGACCCTGGTTCTGCTGTTCGGGTTCCAGGGCGAGCAGATCCTGGCACAGCCCCTGATCATCGCCATGCTGGCGGTCCCCATCCTCATCCAGGTTTACTTCAATTCGGGCCTTGCCTATCTGCTCAACCGCAGGTTCGGGGTAGCGCACTGCGTTGCCGCGCCTTCGGCCCTCATCGGCGCCAGCAATTTCTTCGAACTGGCGGTGGCGACGGCCATCAGCCTTTTCGGATTCAGCTCCGGTGCCGCGCTGGCGACGGTGGTGGGCGTGCTGGTCGAGGTGCCGGTGATGTTGTCGGTGGTGCGCATCGTCAACGCCACTCGGGCCTGGTACGAAAGAAATCCGGGGACGGTATACTGATCCAAGTTTACGCTCGACCCCGCGCGCAACGGGGGATACCCTACGTACAACAAGGTTCGTGTGAACACCAAGCTGCCGCCGACGGTGCCGGGGTATGCAAATTTGATATCACGCGGGCTGCAGCCCGGACACCGTCATCGTGAGGCTCCCCCCTGTATCTAAACGCGGGTGGACCACCAGTTCAAGGATCTCTGCCAGGGCCTTGATCACCGACAGCCCGAGTCCGACATGATGTGCCCCCGTGCGCGCCTGGTCCTTACGCCAGAAACGCTCGAACATCATGGGCAGGTCACGCTGGCTGAGGTCAGGTGCCGGATTGGATATCGAAAACGCAACACCCTCCTCATCCGCCTTGGCTTCAATGGATGTCCGGGAATCAGGGGGGCTGTAATTGACAGCGTTGCTGAGCAGATTGTTCAGGATCAGCGTAAGTTTGTCCTTGTCTGTCGTCACAATGAAGTCAGCGTCGACATGATTTTCAAAGCTGATGCCTTTTGCCTCAGCTTCCGCAGCAATATGTTTCCAGGTCTCATCGGCCAGCTCGCGCAGGCTGAAGGTATCCGTTTCCACCACTTGCTTGCCCGCTTCCAGGCGGGCAATTGTCAATAGATTTGTTACCGTCTTTTCCATGTCGCCGGCCAGGCCCACCAAAGCATTGAAAAACATCTTGACCATTTGTTCATCAGCCGGCCACCTCTCTCCGATCTCTGCCATCGCACGCAGTTCTGCGATCGGCGTGCGCAACTCGTGCGCGATGTTACCCGAGAACCTCTGCTCGCGCTGGAATGCCTCGTCCAGCCGTTCCAGCAGATGATTCAGCTGGCTGATAATGGGCACCAGCTCCTCGCTGTCCGCCGGGCTGTCGAGCCGTGTTTGCAGCTTCGTTGCGTCCAGGCCGCTGACCTGCTCGGCGATACGCCTGAGTGGCAGCAGGCCTTGCCGCAGGGAGAAGTGAACCAGCAATGCCACAGATGCCATCAAGGTGGCAAATGTCGCCAGCAGCGTCGTCCTTATTGTCGCCAGCAACTGGTGGAGGTCTTCTCGGCCCCTGGCGACCGCAATACGCGCCTCAACGCGCGATGACGAAAGACCGGGTTCGCCGCCACCACCTTCGTCGCCCTCAATCGTATCCGCCGGTTCCTCCTCGTCACCCTCGTCGGATCGCGGTATGAACGCGAAAGAAACCATCCTCAGCAGGCGGCCGTCTCCAAGCGCGAGATCGGTAAACAGCGGTTCCTCGGTCGTAGGTTCGGAACGCGGCATATCGAGGTCGCGCAGCGAACGCGACCTCCCGAACTCGGTCCCGTCCGACAGCCAGAGCTGGAAATACTCGGGCCTGTCCGCTGCGCTGAATTCGGGCATGAACTCATCCGCGAAATCGAACTCGACTTCGCCGCTTTCCTGGTCAGTCAAAGTCACCAGCGTCATCGCCTTGGCAAGCAGATTACGGTCAAATTCCTGTTGCAACTGCTCTCGCAACAGATAGTCGATCACCGCGCCGGCGGTAATCAGCAACACCGCCATGCCGAGCAGGATGTAGACCGCGAGCCTGTTTCTGATAGAGCCCATCAGATAATATAGTCAGTCGATGTAGTACCCAAAGCCCCGCTTTGTTCTGATGATCCCTTCCACGCCCGCCCCGCGCAACTTACGACGCAGACTACTGACAATGACTTCAATTACATTACTCATTACATCCGCATCGCTGTCGTAGAGTTGCTCCCGCAGCTGGAACTTCGAAACCACGCGCCCCCGCCTCAGCGCCAGGTACTCCAGGACGTTGAATTCACTTGGCGTCAGCCCGACCGGGTCACCATGAACGTAGACCTGGCGCTTTGCGGTGTTGATATCAATCTCACCCAAGTCTATTTCCGGACTCCGGGTGTCAAACTTGCGCCGACACAGGGATTGGATCCGGGCCAGCAGTTCCTCGAATGCGAAAGGCTTGACCAGGTAGTCGTCGGCTCCCAGCTCCAGTCCACGAACGCGATCCTGGATCTGGTCCTTTGCCGACAGTATCAATACCTGCGCGGGATTTCCTTCGCTACGCAGGCGCTTGAGCACCGATAAGCCATCCAGTTTAGGCAACATGAGGTCCAGCACGACGACGTCATAATGATTTGTCTCGGCGAATGCCAGGCCCTCCTCACCGTTGGATGCGACGTCCACGGCAAAGCCGGAACGTCCCAATCCCTCTTTCAGGGCACGTCGCAGACGTGTCGCATCTTCGACAACCAGCAGCTTCAAGGCAGCCCCCTCACCAGATTACAGGCACAGCTTTCTCGTTGGATTTTGGGACATCTATGTGAAGGTTTGCTGAAGATCTGCCGGTCATCGATTTCCCGGCTGCTTCCACCTGCTCTTCAGCCAATTCTCATGTTGCCTTCATAACATTTCAGTACCCCATAACCAAGCAGGGAGTGTAACCATGAATACAAGCTACCGTACCGAAACCTCGACGCTACTCACCATCGGGCATCGTCCCCGCGCAACAATCGCTGCGGTAACGCTGGCCATGGCCATGGCACCGTGGAGTATCAGCGCTGCGGACGATGAGGAGGACGAAATACCCTTCAGCGTAGCGAACGTGTTTTTCGAACTCAATAACACAGACGGAGACCTGGGCATTCATGCCCTGATTGATGGAGACCCCTGGAAGAGACTGGAGATAGAAGACCCCAATGAGCGCAAGCTGCTCAACGTACGGCTGAAAGGTCGTCTGCGACGGCAGGGGCTTACGGAGCTGTTCTTCGAGAGCGCCGAGCCGCCATTCGAGAGCGACGACCCGGAGGAGGTCACCCTTACGCCCGAGGAATTCTTTGAGCGGTTTCCGGAAGGCGAATATGAAGTCAGCGGCAGAACGCTCGAAGGCGACGAACTCGAAAGCACCGCCATGGTGACCCATTTGATGCCCGCTCCGGCAGACAACGTCATGGTAAACGGGTCAGCTACACCGGAGGACTGTGACGATGGACCGGTCCCGATGGTCATCGAGCCGTTCGTCATCAGCTGGGACGCCGTCACTTTATCCCATCCCGAGATCGGCAGAACGAACGAGCCGATCACCGTAGACAGATACGAAGTCGTCGTGGAGCGTGAGGAACCCGCGCCCCTCAAGTTCACCATCGACCTTCCGCCCGATGTGACGACGGTGCAGCTGCCCGCCGGACTGACCAATACGGGCGAGCAGCTCAAGCTGGAAGTGCTGGTGCGCGAGGCCAGTGGTAATCAGACCGCTGTCGAGACCTGTTTCGGGGTCCTGTAGCAAGGGTCCCTCGAGGCACCGCGATATGTGCACATGCCGACCAGGCCCATCTCGTAACGAGACCCGCACTGCCGCGAAGCGCATGGCGGGCCCGGTTTGGAACCCGTGTCGACGCGAAGTTCGACAGCGCCGCGCGGCATGGCCGGGCTATCTGGCCCTGGTTTTCGCGGGCTGTATGCTGACGGTGGGCATCGGCCAGGCCGCAGATGGCATAGGCCCGGCCGGGCCCACCGCGGCAAGCAAGTCCGACGGCCTTGTTCGTGTCGAAATGGACGGTGAACTCGTATCGGTGCGGGCCCGGAATGCGGCCCTGGCGGACCTGCTCCGGGAGATGGCGCGCCAGAGCGGGATTATTCTGATGCAAGATGGTCCGCCCGGCGAATCGGTGTCGGTGACGCTGCATCGGCTCAGTCTGCCGGAGGCCATCGCACGTGTGCTGCGACACCACAACTTCGTGCTGCAATTGACGCCCAATACCGTTGACCAACACCGAATCGGCCAGGCGCGGCGCGCCAGGCTGTGGGTATTTTCCGATGGGCCTGTAAATAAACCACACGCCAAGATGGCGGCGACGCAACACACCCCAGATCCCCCAACCGTTGTCTCGCCGCTGTGGGGGGGGCTGCGCAGCGACGACTCGGCGGCTAGACTGCATGCGATCAGGCAATTGAGGGGACTTCCCGCAGAGGAGGCGGTAGCTCACTTGAGCGAGGCCTTGGCGGACGAGAATGCGCGGGTGCGCCGGCAGGCGGTCTTTGCGCTTGAAGACCTGGGCACGGTAGACGCGATCGCCGCTCTGAACAGGGTCCTCGACGACGCCGACCCCATGCTGCGGGCGGAAGTCGTGCGCATGCTGGGCAAGGCAGGCGACGAGACCAGGGTCGGAGCTATCGAACGTTCCTTGACAGACGAATCGAAGGCCGTGCGCGAGGCCGCCGTCGAAACACTGGCCGACGTCGGCGGCCAGACCGCGGCGCAATCCCTGGCCGTCGCCCTGTCGCAGGAGGATGCCTCCCTGCGGGAAGACGCGGTGGACGCCCTGGCTGAGATCGGTGGTGCGACCGCCGTTCGACTGTTGCAGCAGGCCCTGTCGGACCAGAACGCCAGCGTCCGCAGTGCTGCCGCGGAAGCGCTGGCCGACCTGTCGGACCAAGACCGGTGACCCGGGCACCAATGGGGCGCGTCCGTTCGCTGACGCCGCCGCCTGGCTGTGCGTGAACTCCCAGCCGCTGCCAAGACGACCAAGCCTGGCTGATCCGGGCGGCCGCAGAGCACCGCGGGCAAGTATCCTCGACAAATGCCGACACACCGCTCCCGCCCGCGAACCGGCGCAGAACCCTTCCCCACCCTACCGGCAAACGCTCGATGTGGCGCCATCCGGCATGGCTCTGCGCAATCGGCAGCCGGTAATGGCAATGGGCTCAAACGACTATCTCGGGCTGATGAATCATCCCAAGGTCACGGAAGCCGCGGTCGATGCCGTGCGCCGATACGGCACCGGCTGTTCAGGCTCGCGGTTTCTCAATGGTACCCTGGCGCTGCACGAGGAACTGGAGGAACGGCTTGCCGCCTTTCTTCATAAGGAGGCGACAATCGTTTTTCCGTCCGAATACCAGGCCATTCTGGGCGCGATATCCGCCGTGGCCGGAAAGAACGAAACCGTCGTCATTGACACTATGAGTCATCCCGGGATTGTCGATGCCTGCCGGCTGTCTTTCGCTCAGGTACAGCTGTATCGACATAATGACATGCGGGACCTGGAACGGATCCTCCGCGCCAGCACAAGCCGCCGCGTGATGGTGGTGGCAGAGGGCGTCTATGGCATATGCGGGGACATTGCTGATCTGCCCGGGCTCCAGGATCTGTGTCATCGCTACCAAGCCGGTCTCATGATCGACGAAGCACATGCCTTCGGTGTGTTGGGCGGCCGGGGACGTGGTACCGGCGACCACTTCGGCGTGGACAACGCGGCGAACGTAGTGATGGTGGGATTCGGCAACTCCCTGGCAACCACCGGCGGTTGCCTGGCCGCGGATGGCGATATTATCGATTTTCTCAAACACCACGCTCGCCCGCTGATATTTTCCGCCAGCCTTCCACCGTCGGCGGTGGCGGCAGCCACTACGGCCCTGCAGATCATGCAAGAGGAACCGGAGCGACTGGTGCGGCTCAGACGTAACTCCGAATACCTCCGCGAGGGCCTGCGGACACTGGGGTTCGAAGTCGGAACCGCACAAATCCCATTGATATCGGTGGTCGTCGGTGACGACATGCGCGCAATGGCATTGGCGCATCGCCTGCACGCTGCCGGCGTGCAAGCCAGTCCGGTCCTGTCTCCCCTGGTTCCGTGCGGCAAGGCGTTCGTCCGCGTCACCTCTGCGGCGGGACCTACCCTGTCCCGGATCGATGAGGTGCTGGATGTGTTTGCCAGCGCAGTCCAAACGATGGGTCTGCTAGACTAGACGGCCACGAATACCAAGTCATCTTCATGGTCTGTCGTATCGGCGGCTGATTCGCAGCATCCGCGGCAAGCAAGCACCGGTGGCAATGATCCAGCCGCGCCAAACTGCTGATTGCTGCCGGGCAACGTGCAGGGGGTTACCACCCATTGCCTAGGTCCGGGTCTAGGTGTTCCGTTCTCTGCGTCCTGTTGATCGCCGCCCCCACGTCGCCGTCCTTCGCCGCGGAGCCGGACGGCAGTGACCCCGGGCGGCTTTACAGCACTCGCAAGGAACAACGAGAAGCCGGTCTGCAGAGACAACTGACACCCTGGCTCACGCTCTCGGGCCTGGCGGAGCTGGAATGGGCGGCAGACCGCTTTTCCTCCGCCGGGCGCCGAGACTACGTCGATGAGGCCGACGCCACGGTGCAGATCGGCTTGATCGCCACCCCCATGGACAAGCTGGAGGCCGAGCTGATCGCCGAGTTCGACACCGTGACGGAAAAGGTGAAGACCGAGGAGGCCACCCTGTCGCTCGAAGTCGACCGGTGGGACCTGACCCTGGGCAAACAGTACCTCCCGTTCGGGGTCTATTTCAGCCACTTCGCCACCGGCCCGTTGATCGAACTCGGCGAGACCCGGGCCGAGGCCGCAACCCTGGCCTACGACTACAAGGATCGAGTCGAATTGTCATTATCCGGGTACCGCGGCCGGACCCGGAGCCGGGAAAGCGGCGAAAATGGCATCGACCTGGCGCTGGGCGTAAATATCTGGGCGGCCGAGTTTCTCTCGTTCGGCGTCAGTTACGTGACCGACCTGGGCGATGCCGACAGCCGCCTGCTCGAAGACGAAGACGACGTTTTCATTGACAAGGTAGCGGGATTGAGCGGTTACCTGTTGTGGGTAGCGGAAAATTTTGAGGTATCCATTGAGGCCCTGGGCGCAACGCGCTCATTCGCCGAACTGGGTGCAGATCGCAACCGACCATTCGCCTGGAACCTTGAATTTGTCTACTTCCCTTATCGTCGCTTCGATTGGGCACTGCGCCTTGAAGGGAGTAGAGAACTGCAGGACGCGCCCAGGCTCCAGTATGGGGTCGCCGTCAATGCCCGGCTGCACCGCTACGTAACGCTGACTGTCGAGGTCCTGCACGGCAGTTTCAAAGGCGATCTGGCCAGCGACGACGACGATAATCCCTACGCCCACGTGAATCACGTGGGCGTCCAGTTATCCATTGTGTTCTAGACATCATGTTCGGACCTGCTCGCCTCCGTGTACGTGCAATACCCTAACCGGTGACGTGACCATTGCATGGCCGGACAGCTCATTGTTGCAGTCACGGTTGGGAACCGGCGGAAGGATATTGAAGTTGATCGATCTATTTCCGATCGAAGCGCTGTGATCCCGGACACCGGTCAACGTATGCAGCGTGGCTCCGTTTTCTACTTGAGCTCGATGGGTGGAACGTAGCGGGTGCGTCCGTAATCGGCGATATGGAAACGAACGGGAACGCGGATGGCCAGCTCCTGGCCCAGGATGTCCGCGGGTATGGCCGGGAATGGATCCGCCCGGCGCACCATCTGCAGTACCTCTTCATCCAGCACCTGGTGGCCCGAGCTGTGCTCCAGGCGAGCACCCAGCACAGCACCGCTGCGATCGATGCTGAAGCGTATGATGGCCGTACCCTGGTTGCCGTCCAGCCAAGCCTGGCGCGGATAGTGCATATGCCGTTTCAACCAGCCCTTGAGCAGCCCGGCGTATTGCGCCGTGACCCCGGCAAGATCCTGCTTCGCCCGCGCCTGCAGCGGCGTCGCCGGTACTGCCTTCGCCATCACTACCTCCGCCGGCGTCAGTGATTGTGTGGGGGCGACTTCCTCGGCCGGGGTGACGGCGCTTTGCGCCTCCGGCACCGGCTGCACCGATTCGAGTTCCAGCACTACGGTCCTGCTTCGCAGGTCGTCCTCGGGCCGCAGATCCCGCGCCGCATCTTCCGCCCGCGGCGGTGCAGCCAGCGGTGGCGACGGCGCGACGCCGATGGACACCGGCTCTCGAAGCTCCGGGATCATTACCTCGCCGATTTCCGCCGTGTCGCGGGCGCTCGCGTCCGCCGGGCTGTCCGCGCCGAGGGGCTGCATGGCGGGCGCCACGGCGGCGGCTGGTAACGTCGTGGTCCCCGGCGGCGCCGGCTCCGCGCTGACCGGCGCAAGTGCCGGGATCGGCGTATCTTGGGCCTCCTCCACATCCAGGTGCGGCACCTCCTCCGGGGCATCGATCATTACCGGTTGCGGCGCGGGCGACTGCACCGAAGCGGGCAAAACCGGCTCGGTCCCGGGAGCGGCCACGTCGACACTCGGGGGCGCCACCGGGATCCGCAACTCTCGTGCCGGTGCCGGCCGCTGCGCTTCCAGCAGTGCCGCGGCAGCGGGCTCGGCCCCGCTCACTGCTGCGGCCTCGGGGCCGGTCGGCCCGGCGGTCTCCGGCGGCGCCACATCCCACCGTTCCGGCGCGGCGGCATCGGTGGCGGGCTGCTGCACCGGCTGATCTCGAACGTCGGTACCGGTGTGCACGGGCTCGGTCCCGCTCACTACTGCGGCCTCGGGGCCGGTCGGCCTGGCGGTCTCCGGCGGCGCCACATCCCGCCGTTCCGGCGCGGCGGCATCGGTGGCGGTCTGCCGCACCGCCTGGTCACGGATGTCACTACCGGTCTCCGCCGGTTCGGCAAGGGCTTCGACGTTTTGGCGCTGTCTCGCAGCGGCAGGCTGCAGCGAGATGACGATGCCGCTGTCAACTTCGGCGGGGTCGATACGAGCGCGCGGCTGGTGCAGCCACGTGAGTGCGGCCACGTGCAAGACCGTGGCAACGAACAGGGCCGCCGCCCAGTGCACCGGCGTTATCACGATTCAGGGCGCTCCGTGAGCAGCAAAAGGCGTGTAATACCCAGCTTCTGCAGGGATTCCATGAGACGGATCAGCTGGTCGGCCTCCAGCGCGGCGTCGGCCTTGATGCGCACCGTCAGCGACGGGTCTTCCTCGAACAACCTGGCGATGGTGCTGAGCAGCAGGTCCTCCTCCATCTCTTCCTCATCCAGCGCCAGGCGGCGGTCCGCCGCAATGAGCACGACGGGGTCCGGGCGGTCTGCCGTCTGTTCGCCTGCCCCGGACACCGGCGGCGCAACATCCAGGGCCTCGAACGGCGCGATTCGCCCCACCAGCATGAAGAAGATCAGCAACAGGAAAACGATGTTTACCAGCGGAACAATAACCGGCTCGCGAAATTCCTGCTTAGTGTCCCGGTCTATCTTCATGTCCGTCGCCTACTTGCGGACCAGGGATACGCTGGGCGCACCGGACTGCTCGAGCACGTCCAGCACCGCCACCAACCGCTGCAAGGGGACCCCCCGATCGGGCTGCACCAGGAACTGGCGCCCGCCGGGCGCGCGGGCGAGTCGGCGGACCCTTAAGTAAAGCTCATCCAGGGTAAGCGGCTCGCCATTAAGGTCCAACCCGTCACGTTTGACGCGCACCAGGGAGCCCGGCAGCGCCCCTTCTGTGGTGCCGGCGCCAGGCATGGCAAGCTGGATCGCCTGGTCGGTGGAGAAGCTGGAAGCCAGCATGAAAAAAATGAGCAGGATGAATACGACATCGATCAGGGGGGTGAGGCTGATCAGGGAGCGGCGGCGCCGCCTGGCGTCACTCTGCGAGTTCCTGGCGAGCAGACTGTAGGTGGCCGATCCCATGTGTCCAGGGCTCCTGATTGACTGCGACAGTGAAAACCTGCGTGGCCGCGCTCTCCATGGCATGGGCGGTGCGCTGGATGATGCGCTCCAGCCAGTTGAGTACTGCCAGTACCGGGATGGCGATTGCCAGACCCGCGGCGGTGGTCAACAAGGCCTCCCATATGCCCCCGGAGAGGATGGAGGCATTGACCCGGTCGCCCGCTTCCTCCAGTTGCTGAAACGCATCGATCATGCCGAGCACCGTGCCCAGCAGACCCAGCAGCGGACTCAGGGCGGCGATGACCTCCAGTCCGCGCAGGTAGGAACGCATCTGTTCCAGGTGATCGACCGCGACCCGGTCCACCTCCTCGCGCAGTATGTGTTCGTTGAGGTCGCGGCGCTGTTGGCCTTCGATGGCCACCTGCAGCACCCGCGCCACGGGGCTGGCCTGGCGCCTCAGGATATGCAGCGCATCTTCGGACCTGCCGGCGCGATACTGCGCCAGCACGTTAGGGATGAACTTGCGCTTGCCGACGGCGAGGTTCGCGAACTGGTACAGCTTCAGCAGAATGATGGCAAGGGCGATGATCGACAACACCATCAGGATAACGAGTACCGGCCCTCCGAGTTGCAGGACGTCGGCGGTACTTTGCAGGATCTGTTGCATTCAGTGCCGTGACATTCTTGGCGGTGGCCGGCGGCTCATTTGAAAAAGGAGACCGCGCTGCGCGAAGAGGTCACCACTTCGTCCGCGCAGTTCTGTCGCGCACCCATCGCATCCTCGCAACTGATCACATCATTCATGAGTACCCGCCCGATGCGGTCGCAGGTCACGTCGGTTATCTCGAACAACTTCACACTGGTTTTGTCCTTTGCCAGTGGTCCGCCCTCCACCGCCAGCCGCTTGATGATCACTCCGTCGTTGCCGAACATGACCAGGTCGAGCTTCAGTGAACGGTATTCCGTCTGTGTCCTGTTTTCGAACACCAGGTAGGCGCGGCACGCCGCTTCGGCCGGCTCGAGCTTATTCAGTTCGATGCCAAGCTCGCCGTCGGCGGCGGATACCGGCTGACACAAGGTACTTAGGAAACCCATGCAATATGCAAATCGCTTTATCATGTCCGTCCCGTCACGCATTGAGTCGGCACTGTCGCGCTCCACCGGTCCTGCCGCCGACGCCCCAGGCGCCTGCGATGTAGGGCACCGGGATGAACAATTTACTATATGAGCAAAGAGAAAGCGAAGTATTGCGCAGGTTGCGGCCAGCGGGCGAGTACGGCGTGGCCCACGCCGCCACTGGCCGTGCCGCACCGGGCATCGGGCGGGTGGATTCACTTGGCACTGTTCGCGCTGGTGCTCCGTCAAGCCGCGCAGCGATCGCCGGGCACCGCCCCTGCTTGCGGCAAATATATCCGGCCACCACGGGTTAAGCGCATGTTTCGAGATGCCGATTGTGGGCGTAGAATGCAACCGACCGCAAAGCTGGCGGCGGAAAAGTTACCTGGAAAACTCTGGAGGAAAACATTTATGGGCAGCATCAAGGAGCGGCTCATCGAATACGATGTCGGCGGCATCACCATGAAGAGCTATCTTGCCTGGGATGACGAGCTGGAAGGCAGGTGCCCCGGCGTACTGGTGTGCCCGGAGTGGTGGGGCCTGGACGACTACATCCGTGGCCGTGCCCGGCAACTGGCGCAGCTCGGTTACGTGGCCTTGGGGGTGGACATGTATGGCGGGGGCAGGACCGCAGACAATCCCGACGACGCCGGCAATGCCATGAATGCCGTGCTCTCCGACATGGACACCGGTCGCGCCCGCCTGGAGGCCGCCAAGCGGGCCCTGGAATCGCTGCCGCAGACGGACGGCTCGCGCATCGCCGCCATCGGTTACTGTTTCGGCGGCGCCGTGGCGTTGCACGGCGCTCGCTGGGGCCTGGATCTGAAGGCAGTGGTCAGTTTTCACGGCGCCCTGGACTCCCAGTACAAACCGGCTCGCGGTGAGGTCAAGGCCAAGATTCTCGTCTGCCACGGCGGCGCCGACGTGCTGGTACCGGAGCAATCCGTGCAGGCCTTCAAGGCAGAGATGGATGAGGCCGGGGCCGATTACGAGTTCATCGCCTACCCCGGCGCGCTGCACGGATTCACCAACCCGGAGGCCACCGGCCGGGCCGAAAAGTACGGTCTGCCCCTGGGTTACGACGCCGATACCGACGCCAGGTCCTGGGACGCCATGCGGGAACTTTTCGACCGCGCTTTGTAAAGGCCCGCGTTCCGGTTCATCCAGCGAAGTGAATGCTCAGGCCTCGTCGGGGAGGAATTTAAGGACCACACCGTTGTTGCAGTAACGCAGTCCGGTCGGCTGCGGGCCGTCATTGAACACGTGACCGTGATGGCCGCCGCAGCGGGCGCAGTGGTACTCGGTGCGCGGCAGAATCAGCTTGAAGTCACGCCTGGTATTCACCGCGCCCTCCAGCACATCGTAGAAGCTGGGCCAGCCGGTGCCGCTGTCGTACTTGGTGTCTGAACTGAACAGCGGGTTGTCACAACCCGCGCACAAATAGGTGCCCTGCCGCTTCTCTTCGTTCAACGGGCTGGTCCACGGCCGCTCGGTGCCTTGGTCGCGCAGCACTTCGTACTGGGCGGGCGTCAGCAGACGCCGCCACTCCTCATCGCTGCGAACGATACCGTCTGTGTTCATGGAATGCTCCTGCGCACCGGCTGTTACGCGATTATAAATCAGCGGAGCGAAGGCCAGCCCCGTCAGGGTCAGTGTGAATCGACGTCGGTTCATGGTTAGGTTGCTCCACAAATGCTGTTGGCGTACTGCGTAGGATCAGTTGAATAACTCGCCGCTCAGTGCCGCGTACCCGCGCGCTGCTTGCCCCATAGCGCCTGCAGACGCTTGTCGCGTCCGCAGCCGTGACGATAGAACTTGTAGCGGAATGGATTTCGCTGATAGTAGTCCTGGTGGTAGTCCTCCGCGGGATAAAAGACGGTGACCGCGGTGATTTCGGTGACAATGGGCTGGTCGAGGACCCGGCTGGCATCGAGCCGGCCCCGGGACGCCTCCGCCAAACGTTTCTGTTCCTCGTCGTGATAGAAGATCCCGGTGCGGTACTGGTCGCCACGATCGCAGAACTGCCCCTTTGCATCCAGCGGGTCGATATTGCGCCAGAACACCTCCAGCAGCGTCTCGTAGCCCACCCTGGCCGGATCGTACACGACCTGCACCGCCTCGGTGTGGCCAGTGCCTCCTGCCGACACCTGTTTGTAGTTCGGAGCGGGTACATGCCCACCGGTATACCCGGAGGTGGTGGAGATCACGCCATCCAGTGCGTCAAAGGGCGGCTCCATGCACCAGAAGCAGCCGCCCGCAAAGGTCGCGGTGGCGGGCTGCTGGTCGGCCGCCAGGGCGGGGCCCGCGCAGCACGCCGCCAGGGCCAGAGTAGTTACCAGTCGTTTCATGTTGGATATCTCACATTTCATGTCGTCAATTCGCTCACCAGTCCGTGGGACAGCCAGGTTTTGAGGAAACCGGCCGCCCGCAGCGCCAGGCTCCCGGCAGGTATTCCCGACGCCGCAAGACCTTCGCACAGGGCGGCGAACGTGGCGCCGGAAGCCACCGCCCCCAGCGCCGCGCGCTCGTCCGCTTGCAGGGAGCGGTAGCGCGTTACCAGCCCGTCTCGCCATATCAGACAGGAGCCGGGCCGGGCCAGCGTTCGGTGGGCGGGAACCGGATGCGCTGCTTTCACAGACCGCCAGATGTTCAGTGTGTTCCATGAAAGCATCTGAATACGCACTGACGGATGCAGCCGAAGCCGCACCGCCGGCCAGTCAGGGGCCGGGATCGCGCCGGCAGCCTGCGGTGCAACCACGGGCGCGTCGCGGGCATCGAAGGCGGCGGCCAGCTTCCATTCGAAAGCGGCAAGTTCCGCGAGATGGCCGCGACCGTTGCGGCGCAGAAAAGCCGGCAGCCGACGGCCGAACCAGCGCAGGGAATAATGCGTGGAAGGACTGGCCTGTAGATAGCTGTGGCACAGCTCGCGGAACGGCTCTTCGCCCAGCACCGCTTGCAGCACCGCATAATCCGTGCCCAGCGCCTCCACCAGCCGGGCGCGGTAGGCATGAGCGTAGATCGCCAGACGCTGGTCGCGCCCCGGGCCCCGGGATACGTCGATGTAATGCTCGATGCCGGGATGGTTCGACATGACATGGCGCCGGAACGCCGCCTGCAGTTCGCTCAGACCCGGCATCGGCGATTCTCCAGCACCCGGAACCCGATGCGGCGCGCCTGTTCCACTTCGCTCACGAGTTCGGTGAGTGGCGGCAGCCTGTCGTCCCGCTCGATGAGCGTGGAGACCGGGCCGAAGTGAGCCAATGCCTTGGCGTACAGCTCCCACACCGGCGCCACCACGGGATGGTCGTGGGTGTCGATGATGAAATCCCCATAGTCCGTATGGCCCGCCAGGTGGAATTGCTGGACACGCTCCGCCGGTAAGCCGTAGACGTATTCCTGCGGTGAGAAACCATGATTGACCGCGCTGACGTAAATATTGTTGATATCCAGCAGAATCAGGCAGTCCGCCTCCTGCGCCACCGCGCCCAGGAACTCCCACTCGCTCATCTCCGAGCCGCGGTAGCTGACATAGCTGGACACATTCTCCAGCAGGATCCGGCGGCCAAGGTAATCCTGCACCCGGCGCACCCGCTCCGCCACGTGTTTCACCGCCTCGGAGGTGTGGGGCAGCGGCATCAGGTCATGCAGATTACGTCCGGCCTGCCCGGTCCAGCACAGATGGTCCGATATCCATGCCGGCTGCACCCGGTCGGCCAGTGCTTTCAGGTCCTTGAGGTATGCCAGGTCCAGGGGGTCGGTGCCGCCCACGGAGAGCGAGACGCCGTGCATCACCAGCGGATAGCGCTCGCTGAACCGTTCCAGGTAATGCAGCGGCTTGCCGCCCTGCACCATGTAGTTTTCCGACAGGATCTCGAACCAGTCCACCTCCGGGTCCGCGTCCAGGATGTCCTGGTAATGCTCCGGTCGCAGGCCCAGGCCGTAGCCCAGCCAGGGCATCGCCCCCGTGTCCAGGTCGAGATCCACTGCCGCGGCGGGTGCGTTCAATTCCTTGTCCTCATTGCGAGTCGGGATCGGAAAAGGGGGCGGGCTTGGCCGCCCCCGGTCTGTCCGTAGTCTATTCGCCGACCTCGCCGCCGATGGCGTCGCAGGCCTTCTTGCTCATGCTGACGAATCCCTGGCCCTTGCAGGCCGCCTGGCCCTTGCAGGCGTTACCGGCGGTCTTGCACTCGTTGTGGCCCTTGCACTTGTTCACGCCGTAGCACTGGACATTGGCGTCCTGGGCGGCGGCGGCGGTGATGGGCGCGCTGGCGAAGGCGCTGGCGGCGGCCAGGGCCAGGGCGATTCCCGTGGACTTTGTCATGTTCATTGGCTGTCTCCGTTGGATGTTTGATGATGTCGTGGAACCCCGGGCTGTGATCCCGGGCACCGCGGAGAAGACTACGAACGCCGCGTAAAGAAGAGATAACGGAAGCTTAAAGATTCGGTAAAGACGGCGTCCCCGGTCGGACAGGAAGGGTGAACCATATCGTCGTCCTGCCGTCCGCGCTCGCCGCCCCGACGGTGCCGTGATGGGCGACGACCAGCTCCTTGACGATGGAGAGTCCGATCCCGGCGCCGCCCTGGTCCCGCGATCGCGACTTGTCGGCACGGTAGAAGCGCTCGAAAATGAACGGCACATCAGCTGCGGCAATGCCCTCGCCGCTGTTGCTGAAGCTGACGCGTATCCCCTCCTCCACATGCTCCGCCGTTATGTCGATGGTGCTACCTGGCGGCGCATATCGCACGGCGTTGTCGATCAGGTTGCGTACCGCCTGCAGCAGCTTGTCGTGGTCCGCCTCCACCATCTCCGTACCAGCCGTGAACCGCACAGCCACCTTCAGGTCCTTGTTCTCGAGTCGCAGGCGCTCGAGCTCCAGCACCTCATCCACGAGGTCCCGCAGCGATACCTGCCTAAAATTCAGGTCCATGGCGGCCGCATCCGCACGCGCCAGGGAAAGCAGATCCTCCGACAGCTTTACCAACCGCAGGATCTCCGAATGCAGAATATCGAAGGTTTCGGCCGAAGGCGGGATGACGCCGTCATGAAGGGCCTCCAGGTAGCCGCGGATATTGGTGAGCGGAGTGCGCAGCTCATGGGCGACGTCGGCAACCATTGTCTTGCGCAATTGCTCGATCCGGTTCAGGCTGTCGGCCATGTGGTTGAAGGCCGCCCCCAGGCGCCCGACCTCGTCGCCAGAGGTCACCCGCACCCGTGCCTGGTAGTCCCCGGCTGAGAGTTTCTTCGTTACTTCCATCATCTCCGACAGGGGCTGCAGGACCCTGCGGGTCAGCAGAAAGCTCAGCGCTGCGGCGATCGCCAGGGCGCACAGGATCGCCCACAGCAGGTAACGGTGGATGGCGTTCAGGAACATCCCGTGCGCCTCGTCGGGAGAGATGTGGTACTCGTCCATCAGCACCGTGAAATAGTCCGCCGCGAGGTAGTCGATGGCGAGCCAGAGGATGACAACCACCCCCGCAATGACCAGGATGTTGATCGCCAGCAGTTTGAGCAGCAGCCGGTTATGCACGCTCCGTACTCCGTCTAGCGCCGGTCGGCGAAGCGGTAACCGGTGCCGCGCACGGTAAGAATGAGGCGGGGATTGGTGGGATCCGCCTCGATCTTGCGGCGCAGCTTTCCGATGTGCACGTCGATCACGCGGTCCACCACTACCTGCCCGCGAAGCTGCAGGTGGTTCAGCAGCTGTTCGCGGGAGAAAGCCCGGCCCGGGAAACTCATGAAGATATGCAACAGCCGGTACTCAGAGGGTGTCAGCGCCAATGGGCGGTCGTGCAGGGTCACCAGCTGCTTGTCCGGATCCAGCAGCAGGCCGTCCTGAGCCAGCACCTGCTGGCCGGCCTGCCCCGCTGACTCGGTGCGCCGCAGTATGGCCTTGACACGTTCCACCAGTTCGCGCGGACTGAAAGGCTTGACCACGTAGTCATCCGCGGCCAGGGCGAATCCGAGCACACGGTCGACCTCCTCACCCCGCGCCGTCAGCATCAGGATGGGCACGTTGGAATGGCTCCTGATCTCCTTGCATACCGCCCAGCCGTCGAGCCTTGGCAGCATCAGGTCCAGGATGACGAATCGTGGCCGGCACTGGCGTTCCAGCCGCAGCGCCTGTTCGCCGTCATGCGCGGTGACGGTCGGGAAGCCTTCGCGCTCCAGGTAGGTCTGCACCAGTGACGCGATGTTCTTGTCGTCCTCTACGATCAGTATGGGGCCCGCTGTGCCCAAGCTGCTCTCTCCCGTGTGGGTTCACCGGCCGCGGCGATACCGACCTCACGGCGGTTGCGTGCAGCAGTCATGATCGCAGGTATTCAGGACCGCAGCCGCGATCGTCGCCTACCTGCGCCATGCACCGCCACTTCGACGCGACGGCCGCCGGGTCGGAACATGCAGCCAGACAGGACGATGTGACAACCCCGAAATGGGATTCGTTCCTCATCGCCCCGGACCCGCTCCTTGCCGTGAGTGGATGCCGTGATACTTACCCCTGCCCAGACGCAACTGGTTCAGCGTTGCCTCCAGCGATGGTTCCGGCACCGAGAGCAGCAGCTCCCGGTCGGCGATCTCCAGCAGCCCGATCAGGCCGTTGGCCGCATGACAGACGGCGTCGGTCCTCACCGACTCCTCCCTGGGGTTGCGCATCAGGCCGCCCATGGCGTTCTCGGGCCGCGGTATATGGAAGCTGTTTGCCTCGGCATAGGTGTTCTGAATCAGCCAGCGGCTGGCCAGCACCACCGAATCCCGGTACCGGTCGCAGTCGGGTCGGCTCAGGATGATGCAACGGCGATAGATCTCCACCATCACCTCGTTGATCCACGCATTGCCGCTGGTGGCACTGGTATCGCTGAAGCGGCCATGATTGTAGATGTCTGTTTCGTCTCTTGCCTGTCGCGCCAGCATCGCATCCGCCGAGCGGAACACGACCCCGAGATTGCTGTCATCCTCAGCGGCACGGGCATAATCAAGCAGCGCCATCGCCACCCAACTGGTGGTGATGGTGCCGACCTTACCCCGCACTTCGTCGACCAGGAGCGCACCCTCCTCCTCAATGGTCTGCATCAGCCGATGCGCAATGCTGGTGGCGCCCGTGAGGTAGCGTTGCGCCTGTGTTACCTGGTATAGACGCGACAACGCGGAGAGCACCTGGCTGTTATAGAACAGCGAAAAGCGCCCGGGCGGGGTGGCGGTCCCCGACCCCGTATCCGCCTCCGAGGGCAAGGTACCGTCAGGGCGCTGCATCCCCAGCAGCCAGTTCCCGGCCTGCACGGCGGCGTCCAGGTATTTATCGTCATCAACTCTGAGATAGAGTTCCAGCAGGGTGAATATAGTCTTCGCCGTGGTCCCTACCGGGAAGCGCTTTTCCTTCTCCTGGCTGCCCGGGTGGTAGGCATAGTGAAAAGCCCCCGCATTGTCACCCGCGCTCTGCTGCATAAAGAGGATGAAATCCGCGATTGGCCGCACGCTGGCCTCCACGTCCTCGTCCCGCGACAGATCATTCGTCCGCAGCAGCGAGTACAGGCTCGAGGCCGTGTAGATGGTGCGCAGTTGTTGCTCGAAACGGTCCTCAAGCGCGTCATATTTCTTGGGGAACCCGTGCAGTCGCGGATGCTTGGCGCGCAGCAGGTAGCTTTTCGCCGCCTCCACCTGCGCCCTCACCCGCTTAGTGGTCAAGCGCCGCAGGGCGACGATCTCCCCGACCAGTTCCATCCCCTTTCCATCATGCTCGATGATCGAGAGGCGCCGTCCGGGCGGATACTCGAAGCTGACCAGGAATCGCGCGCCCGGCAGAGAGTTGGGTTCGAGCACCGCACGACCCCGTCGGCGTATCGCGCGCCCAACCGCCTTGCTCAGCGCCTCGTCCAGATAACCACCGGCGGCGGCGCCGACGCCGATCTTCCGGCCCCCGTAGAAGACCGATACGGAAAGCTGCCAGTGTCCGTCCCAGTGCCGTACCTCAGCGGGATGCTCGGCGCCCCCCGTCAGCGATTGATTCGCCGCCGCACGCACAATACTCACCACCGCGTCCCTGAATGGGCCGAGTTCCGAGATCGCCGACGCCGTGACCGGTGAGCGGTCCGCGGCGGACGGGCTCGACGGCGCGGCGGCCGCAATGGCGGCGAGCATGATGACCAGGGTGATGGCCGGGGCCGAGCCGGTCGAATTCGGCCCGCGGCCGCGCGGCCGGAACCGCGAGGCATGAGCGCCCACCCGCCGGAGGGCGTGTTGCCGCCACCCCACCAGGGAGTCGTCGACATCATCGACCTGTCGTCGAGGCACCGGCTGCGCCATAGTGTCTGACCGAAATCCCTCCATACGCATGTCGTGTGGCCGACGATAGGCTGTCGCCAACCTCGGGAGCCGCCGGGCAGGCGGCAATTTGTTTATAGTACGTTATACCCATGGCAGGTCATACAGCCCAATACGGTCGCCTCCCGGTGGCGAAGGAAACCATTGCACATGACCGGAACTGCCTGACCGGACGCACCCTCTGCGCCGCTCGCCAGCGTCCTCCATCGCCGTCGGCGGCGGACCGGCGCGCTCCTCCGGTAACCGACCGCGCCAGAACCAGCGTCAGCGATCGCACGACCCGAGGTTTACGCAATAGGACAGCCTGGAAACGGTTCATGAATGCGGAGCCCCATGCAGCCCGCCATGTTTTTGGGGCATTGTTGTCGTCATTGCTCCTCATACCCTTTTGCCAGGCGGCGCCGGTGCCCGGAAGTGAACCGACTTCGTCTTCGGCGCTGGTCGATGCCCGGCCTGGTAACCTGCCGATCGTGATCCTGGCCCCCCACGGGGGGACGGCGGGGATCCCGGAAGTGCCGGCCCGTACCAGGGGCTCGAAGCTGACCGACAGCTATACCTCGGAGCTCGCGGAATCAACCGCCGTCCATATCGAGGAACTGCTGGGGGCCAGCCCCTACCTGGTAATCGCCCGGTTCAAGCGCCGGTACCTGGACGTCAACCGTAGCCGGGACGAAGGGGTTGAGAGCGAATTGGTGATGGATGTCTACGATGCATACCACGGCGCAGTGGCCAACTTCGTGACCGAGATGCGGCGACGGTTTCCACGAGGCGCATTGTTGCTCGACATCCACGGACAGAAACAGGAACCGGCGACGATCTTTCGCGGCACCCGGGACGGGCTGACGGTAAACAGGATGCTGCACCGGCACGGGAGCAACGCCTTGACCGGGCCCCGGAGCATCATGGGCATATTGAAGTCCCGCGGCTACCAGGTCTTCCCGCCCGACCTCGGCGCGGCCTCTCAGCCTGAGCACCCGGACTTCGCAGGCGGATTTACTGTACAAACCTATGGCAGTCACCATGACGGCGGCATCGACGCCATGCAGCTGGAGGTCGGTCGCGACTATCGACTCGATGCGGTGACTCGCCGGAAGCTGGCGCGCGACCTCGCCGAGGCCGTTGCCTCGTACTGCCAAAACTATCTGCAGTGCGGGGAGTGAGGCGGCACCCCGCCGCATCACCGCCCCGCACCCGGGGCGCCGTCTCGTGCGCCGGGTACGTGAACTACGCGGGGCCTGACTCGCGTCCGCTTTCTTCCGGCCACTGCTGGGGTACCCGCCGCACCCTGTCCGTGTCGTAGCCCTCGCGCTCCAGCAGATCCAGGAGACGCTGATAGTCCGCCTCCGGAATCTGCGGCGTGCGGGCCATGATCCAGACGTAGTCGCGCTTGCTGCGGCCGATGACCGTCTGTGTATAGTCGTCGTCGAGATAGACGATGCGGTATTCGGACTTGAACGGCCAGATGAACTGCATGCCCCAGACCGCGTTGTTCTCATGGCGGACATAACCGGTCGGCTGGTAAACCTTAAGCGGACCATCAAAACCGCCATCACGGAAACGAAAATGGGTCGCCACCTTGCCGTCCGGGGTCAGCCGGTAGGATTCGACGGCGTTGTAGGCCCCTTTCTCGATGAAGGTCGGGATGTTGGCAATCACGTACCAGTCACCCATGAACCTGTTAAGGTCTACGCTGGTCTCGGTCCGAATAGGGCTTACGGGCAAGGATTGACAACCCGCCAAACCCAGCATCGCCGCCAGGGTCACCAGCAGGATTGACCGGTTCATTGGGGACCTGCCAACTGCCAGGTCTAACCGCCCGGTTGCTCGTTTCTAGCCAGTACTTGACCGGCAGTGGTCTTCGGCAGGTAGGTGAGCGTCCGGCCGCCTTTGACTGTCGACTCCAGCGCCAGCCACTTCCCGCCGTCGCGGGCATACCAGACACGGATGTCGAGTTCTTCATGGCGGGCGCGTATCCGGTAGCCGTCAGCCTGCACCGCATCGGAGGGCAGTGAATATCTGACATCCTCGAGCGGTTGCACCTCGACCTCAATCAACTCGCCGGTCTGGGAATTGAGCAGCCGCGGCTGTTTGAGAAAGTCGCGCCTCCAGTAAGCGAAGGTCATGACGCAATCTCGCGACAGCGACTGTGTATCATCTTGCGTTACCAGTTGGAAGGAATGCGGGCCCAGTTCTCCACGCACGTCGTAGTTCTTTCCGTTGTCGTCAGTGCGTGCGCGTATCCGTGTCAGGCAGCCATCGTGCCAAACCTCCGTATTCTGGTGCCGATAACTGTATACGGGGACAAACAGCAGCCGCACGTCGAACTCGGCCCTGCTCTCCACCACTTCTCGCTTTCCCTGGCTGGTGACGGTGAAGTCGTGGTAGCCGATCTCCTTATCGTCGAGCAGCACTCGGAAGCGGAATTGCTCCGTCTTTTGCATGCCGTAAGCCGACGGTGTCGATGCCGCGACGATGAGCAGCGCCGCGATAATGTTCAACGCCCTGGTTCCGCGCTGCGTTTTCATGGCTGTAGCTCCTGGTACGGTTGTTGGCTTTGTGGAGCCCTGGGAGGGCCCGGAATGAATGCGTTGGTGCGCCGCACATAGTCTCGATACCCGGGCCGGCGCTCACCGATGTCCTTCTCCAGCAGGGCCACGCCGGATATCTTCAACAGCATGAAGGTCATGACCAGCGGTGAAACGATGGACCACCACCCGCCGGCCGCCAGGCCGATGAGAAACAGGCCCCACCATATACAGGCGTTACCGAAATAGTTGGGGTGCCGGGTGTAGCGCCATAACCCGCTGTCCAGCACCTTGGCGCGGTTCGCCGGGTCGGCCTTGAACCGAGCGAGCTGCAGGTCCCCAACCGCCTCGAAAATCATCCCCGCCGTCCACAGCGCCACGCCCAGATAGTCGAAGGCGTTGATCGGTTCGTCGCTGACGATGGCAGCCAGCAACGGCAGCGAGACGATCCAGGCGATCAGTCCCTGCAAGCCGAACACGATATAGAGGCTCTTGAACGCGAAGCCAGGTTCGTTGTTCGCCCTGATCTGTTGGTAGCGGAAATCCTCGCCCTCCCCCCAATTACGCCAGGTGATATACCCCGACAAGCGCAGCGCCCACAGCGATACCAGCACCAGCACCAGCGTGGTGCGCGGCCCAGGATCCGGGTAGCTGGCAGCGTAAGCGAGGGCGGCGACCAGAAACATGGCTGCCCACAGGCTGTCGACAATGCTGACGTCGCGCTTTACCAGACTTGCCCCCCAGGTGAGCGCGCCGGCGGACAGGATCGCCGCCAGGCCCCACAGGTAGCTGGTCAGATCGAACATCCAGTCATTCCTCGACCAGCTGCCGCTGCAGCGCAGGCGCACCGCGCCGGGGATTCCAGCCGTCAAACCGGTTGGAAAGGCTCATCAGAACAGGCATCAATATCCCCCAGCCCAAGCCAATGGCGGAGAGCCCGGCGACCATGTTGCCGAATTCCAGGCCACCTAGCCGGGCCCCGGCGAAATAGGCCAGCGGCCCCCCTGCGGCGCCCAGTAGCGACGCGAGCAGCCAACGACCCTTGAGCCAGCGCAGGCTGACGTTGAGTGTGGTGGCGAACAGGACCCACATGGCGACGATCCAATAGGGCGCGGTGCCGGCGGCCAGCTGTCCCGATGTGTACACGACCCAGCCGGTGGAGGCGAGGGCGCTGTCGAACAACGCGCCGAGCAGGCCGGCTGTGGCGACCAGCACGAACTCATCGCCCGGCTGCGGCGACCGCGCAAGGTGCAGGGCAACGAGGGCAGCCACCAGCAGCGTGCCCAGCACCGGCATGCCGTTGGCCCCGCCCAATACGGCAGCGAACCAGCCGGCCTGGAACAGCAGTATATTGATCAGATTCGTCATGGTTTTCGGTTTCCGCCGCGGGGTTGCAGAGGCGGAATGCCCGGCGTCGGGTCTTCTCGACGGCAAAAAGCGGCCCCGCGGTACTATGTCGGGGCAGCGTTTTAGCAGAGCAGATGTCAATATCGCGTGGTGAAACCGGATCCCCGCCTTCACATGTCGTGGAGGTGGGCCCGCAATACGGCACAGATCCGCGCGCAGCCCGGCCGACGGTTTGCCGACTTTTTCATGAAACGACGGCGGCCGGCCCGTCACTCGGCTGAACGGTCGTTCGGTTAACCACCGGCAGGGGCAGGGCCAACCGCGCCGGGCGTGGCTTGATGACGATCGGGGCGCGGTGACTGCGCAGCGGGGACGCCGAACGGAAGACCGGTCGCTCCGGGCGACCGCCCCTCACAGGGGCCGCGCGGCAGCCAGAGAAAGGCCGCACGGGGCGGCCTTGATCAATGTGTCACGATTTCAACGTGGGGCTACTTGCCGACGCCCGAGCGGGCGGCACAGCGCTGTATCATGCCCTTATCCTTGCCGCTGATCTCGCGCTCTCTGGCCAGTCCTCGGGCGAGCCTGGCGACGCAACTTACGAAACCGCCGTGATTGTCCGCTCCACCGGCGCAGCTCATGAGTGTGTCGGTGATCGTGCAACCGTTGGCGAACAAGGTATTGCTTGCGCCCGTGTCGCAGGCGCCGATATGTACGGTCGGCGTCAGGTCCGAATACGGGTTGCAGTCCTCCGCATCCGCTACCCCGTCGCCGTCCGCATCCTGCCCGTGCTCGCTCAGTGAGATCTGCAGCTCGTAGCTGTCACCCGCCGCCGGCGTGTTGCCGTACATGACGCCGGGGTTGCATGCGGTGTTGTACTTGCCAACGCCGATCACGTAGCGGCCAGGCTCGGCGAACGTGTATTGGATGAACGAATCCGAAGTGCTGGCGCTGCCTGCTGCGCCTGCGGAAACACTGGCGTCATTGTTCATCATGAGCAACCGTCCGCCACTGCTGAAAAGGCAGAGCTCGGAATCCATATTCCCTTCCCCGCCTGCGCCGTAATCGATGTCGAAGTGGCCGGCGACCCCGCCCGGGGGGACCTCGAAAGAGTAGAAGTCATGCGTACCATCACCGCCGCCACTGATCGAAACCCAGGGCCAGGCCTCGGCGAACAAGATGTCCGGGTTAGGACCAATACTGAACCAGGCATCCACGTTCTGGGCCGAGGCAAGTATATTGTTGGGTTCTGATTCAGGCACATCAGCGGCATTCGCCGGCGCCAGCGCCATGTTGCCAGTAAGTGCGGCAAAACAGGCGACGGCGTAAAGAAACGTCGTTTTCATGAGACACCCCCAAACTGCTGTTGTTATATGGCGGGCAGGCGGCCGGATGCCTTTGTTGTGATGCACTTGGCGTTGACGACCATCTGTGCCGGACGTTCACCACACGCCCGGACCCCCACAACTTCAGTATAGACCCAGGCGCCGGCGTGTCCATGTGGCCTCCGTCAGGTCACGCGGCCGCTGCAGGGGGCAGCGGTGCGCCGCCGGCCAGGGCACGGGCGTCAAGGTGCTCACTGCACAGTCAGCCGGTGGCGCCGTCCTCCGCCGGGACGGACCTGTCCCGCGGCTCGGCGGTCGCAATGTTGAACACGCGGTAGATCGACGGAAGCAGAAACAAGGTCACCAGGGTAGAGAACGAAAGCCCCCAGACCATGGTGATGGCCAGCGGCTGCAGCAGTTCGGCGCCCTCGCCGATACCGATGGCCAACGGCGCCATCCCCATCACCGTGGTGAGCGTGGTCATGAGGATGGGGCGCAGACGCAGCCGGCCGGCTTCCACGATGGCGGCATCGAGACCGGTGCCGCGCTCCCTCTCTATCTCGATGTATTCCACCAGCACGATGGCGTTGTTGACCACGATGCCGGCCAGCATGATCATGCCGAGCCAAAGCGGCATGGAGATGGGCATGCCCAGCACCTTGATGCCGAGTCCGACGCCGATGGCGGCGAAGGGCACGCTCAGCAGGATCACGAGCGGATTTCGTATCGACTCGTATTGCACCGCCATGACTACGAACACCAGGAAAATGGCGATGCCCAGCAGCACATAGGCGAGGCGGGTACCTTCGCGCAGCGCCTCGCCGGCGCCGCCGTCGTATAGGGTGTAGCCCGGAGGCAGAGCGAACCCGTTGAGTGTCTCGCCGATCGCGGCCGAGACCTCGCCCAGGGTGGCGTCTTCGCCGACCGTGCCGCTTACCTCGATGATGCGCTGCTGGCGGTCGCGTCGAATGTCGGCCGGTGAATTGACCAGTTCGACACGGGCGACGTCACCCAGGTACACCGCACCGCTCCCCGCATCGGAGCCGAACAGCAGGATGGACTGCATGTCCTCGGGGCTGGTCATCTCCCTCTGCGGCAGGCGGACCCTGACGTCGAACTGGCGGTCGTTCTCGATGAAGTCGGTGACCACGACGCCCTGCAGCGCCACCCTCACCGCCTGTCCCACCGCGTCGACGTTGAGCCCCAGGCTGGTGGCGCGCTCACGGTCCACCACCACGGACAGCTCCTGCACGATGTCTTCCGAGGAATGCTGCAGGTTGCGCAGACCCGGCGTGTCTTCCAGCCGCTGCACGATACGGTCGCCGATGTCCGCCAGCACGTCCAGGTCCGCACCCTGCACGCGAATGCTGATGTCATCGTCACCGCGGCCGACACGGATGCCGCGAATCCCGGAATTGCGCAACCTGACCTTCACCCCCGCCAGTTGCAGCCGGGCGAACTCCTTCTGCATGCGCCCGATCCACTCCTGGTTGCTGACACTGCGCTCGCCGACCGGCACCAGCTGCACGGCGATGCGACTGCGGTTGCTGCGCTCATACTCCGAGCGGCCGAACACGAACCCGCCGATCTGCGAAAACGCGGTTACCACGTCAGGTTGCGCCAGTATGACTTGTTCCAGGCGTGCCACGATGCGGTCCATTTCGTCGAGGCTGATGCCGGCATCGGCGGTGATATTGGCGTCAACCCGTCCGTCGTCGATGGCGGGCAGAAAGACCTGCTGCTTGGACTGGTACACCGGCAGCATCCAGGTCAACGCGATCAGGAAAGGGATGGGGACCAGCCAGCGCACCCGCAGGGAAGCCCGCACACTGTGCGCATAGAGGTTCTGCAGGCCACCCATCAGCCGGTCCACCAGGCGCCGGAACGCGCCCGGCCCTGAAATCGGGACGCGCGCGCCCAGCGCCGGGACCAGCGTCAGCGCCACCACCAGGGAGGCGACGATGGCGGCCGAGATGGTGGCGATCAGCTCCCGGAACAACAGCCCGACCAGTCCGCTGATGAACAGGAAGGGTAATACCGCCGCGAGATTGGTTGAGGTCGCCGCCACCACTGCGCTGTTCACCTCGGCCGCCGCATCGGCCGCCGCGGCGAGCGACCCCTTGCCCATGCGCTGATGGCGATAGACGTTTTCCAGCATCACAATGGTGTTGTCCACCAGCATGCCCACACCCAGCGCCAGTCCACCCAGGGTCATCACGTTCAGCGTCAATCCCGCCGCCGCCATCAGTATCAGCGCGACCATGATGGCGATCGGGATGCCGCTGCCGATGATGAGCGTGCGGCGCAGGTCGCCGAGGAAAAGGTACACCACCAGCATGGCGAGCAGGGCGCCGGTGCCGGCGGCGGTGGCGGCGTTGCGGATCGCCTGGCGGACATAGATGGACTGGTCAGCGACCGTGTCGACGTAGATGTCCTCGGGTATCAGTTGCTGATCCTGCAGCCAGTGGAGTTGCGTCCTGACCGCATCCACTACTGCGACGGTGTTGGCCTGGGGCTGCTTTTGAATCGACACCTTCAGTCCCGGTGCCTGGTTGAGACGGATGCGCAAGCGCTCGTCGGCATGGCTGTCGACCACGTCCGCGACATCCTGCAGCCGAACCATGTCACTGCTGTCCTCCACGCCGGCTTTGAGCGGCAGCGCGGCGATCTCCTCCACGCTGGCGAAGCGTCCGCTAGTGCGACCGCCGATTTCCTGCCGCGCCATGCGCAGCGCGCCCCCGGGCACGTCCAGGTTGCTGCTGCGCAGGGTCTCGATAAGATCGTCCAGACGCAGCCTGTGGCCGGCCAGCCGCTGCTGATCGGGCATCACCAGGACCTCCCGCAATGGCGCGCCGCCAACCTCCACGGCCGCGACGCCGGGCAGGTTCAGGAACCAGTTGGCGAACACGTAGTCGATCCAGATGCGCAGTTCCACCGCGTCACGCAGCCGGCTGCTGACGGCATACTCCATGACCGGGATCTGCGATGGATCGCGCTTGTAGATCACCGGCGGATCGATGGTGTCGGGCAGGAAGCGCTTGGCGCGGTCGAGCCGCGTGCTGGCATCGCGCAATGCAATGTCGATGTCCTTGCCATAGGCGAAGGTGAGGTCGACTTCACTGCGGCCCTCGGTGGTGCGGGACTGCACCCCTACCGCGTCTTCCGTGATGGCAAGCTGTTCCTCCAGCTGCCGCGTTACCAGGTCCTCCATGATGACGCCCGGGACGCCGGGATCGATGATCCTCGCCCTGACTTCCGGGTAGATGAGATGCGGCAACAGATCCACATTGAGCTTGCCCAGTGAAAACAGGCCCAGCACGATAACCGCCAGCGCGATCATCACCACGCCCACTGGATGACGTACCGAAGCCGCTGCCAGCCCACCGCGCCTGATGCGGTTCATGACCTCTGCGGTGCGGTGAGCGGCGGGTTTCTCTGCCATCCTCGTCAGCCCCCCGCCGCCACCGCCGCCTCATCGCCGCCGTCCGACCGCTCCACAGGTGTCACCGCCTTGCCGTCGGCGAGGCCCAGAAAACCCCGCTTCACCACCTGTTCTGCTTCCTTCAGGCCTTCCAGGATCTCCACCCGGTCCGCCAGCCGCCGCCCGCTTCTGACCGTTACCCGGCGGGCCTGGCGCTGATCATCGACCCGGAAGACATATTCGCCGTCGCGGTCGCGGCGCAAAGCGGCAAACGGTATGACGATGCGGTTGAACGCCTCGACGTAGAACTTGACACGGGCAAACTGGCCGGCACGTGCCCCGTCGGGCACCGGTTTCAGCTCCACTTCGACACGACCCTGGCGGGTATCCGGGTCGAGTTCCGGGTGGACGCGCAGCACATGGCCGTCGAACCGCTGGTCGCCCAAAGCATCGATGTGCACGCTCACGCTGTCGCCCGGGGTTACGTGGGGCATCACCAGTTCGGACACGGTGAGTTCCGCGACCAGTGAAGTGGGATCGACAATGCTCAACACTTGGACGTTACGCTCTACGAAGTCGCCGGGCTCGGCCCGGCGTTGGGTCACCAGGCCGTCGAAGGGCGCCGCTACCCGCGTGTAGCCGAGGCGGGTGCGCAGCACGGTTTCCTCCGCCTGCGCCACCTGCAGCGCGGTCTGGGCGCGGATGTACTCGTCCTCGGAGACTAGGCTGCGTTGAAGCAGTTGCTGCAACCGCTCGATATTGATCTCGGCCTGGCGCCGGTTGGCGACGACCTTGTCGATCTCCGCCCGCAGCAGCTTGTCGTCGAGCTCGAGCACGATGTCGCCGGCGCGAACGGCATCTCCCTCGTAATAGGGCAGCCGGACGATCCGCCCCTCCTCCTGGGTGAAGATGCGGACGCTGCGCCGGCCGCGTAGCGAGCCGGTGTACAGGGTGCTCATCCGCAGCGTATCACGGACCACCTCGGCGAGCTCCACCAGGTGCGTTCGCGGCGGCGATGGCCTCTGCGCGGGCTGCTCTGAGTCCGGCGTGCAGGCGGTCGACCCGGCGATCACCAGGCCGGCCAGTAAACCCACTGTCAGTAACTGCTTGCTTGCGATAACGGCGATACTCTGCTGGTGTTTGAGTGAGGTCGTGCCATGCCTGGACTCGTTTCGCGGCAGACTGCGATCGGCATGACGATTGAACCCTGTTTTCGGGGCGGTGGAAAGCTTTTATTGCCGCCGCGGGAGCGGCGATCCGTCGATGTCCGCAAGCGGCGCTGGTGGTGACGGGGCCGCGGCCGACACCCACCGGTTCACGGCGTCGAAGCGCCGGCGCGCAGCCGACCGTGCAGGTACCAGAGCCGGGTCGGCGCGTCTGGCGCGGCGCGGGTCGTCCAAACCAGATGCAACTCGCCCGCGCGGTCCAGCGCCAGGGCAGGATGGGAGTCATTCCCGGGCCCCGCGGCACCGGGCACGGCGAGGTCGTCCGACCAGCCGCTTGGGGTCTGCCACGACAACCAGACGTCCGAGGTCCCGTCCCGATCATCATCCCAGGCCACCGCCAGCCGGCCGCCGCCGCTGGAGATACCGGCGTGCCACTGCTCAAAGCCTTCGGCGAAGCCGTCTTGGACCAGGCCGTTGTCACCGAAGCGCCCGCTGTACCGGGCAACAGCGGCATAGATGTCGTAACCGAAACGGAAATGACGTTTGTCGGCCCAGACCGCAACCACGTGATCGTCATGGGCGGCGGCGGCGGCGCGCGCCACCCCGGTCCCGCGTCCATAGTCCGCAGCGCGCGGCGGACCGAGTTCGTTGACCTGCATCGGGATGCTGAAACGCCCCGCCGGGGTGCCCGCCGCGGACATCAGCACGGTGTTCCTGAAGCGGCGGTCCTCCCATACCACCAGCAGCGCGTCCAGCCCCTGATGGTAGACGGCCACCGGATGGGACTGATCGGCACCACCGTGATGATCATCGACCCAGCGCGTCTCTTGCAGCAGCGGCACGCCGCGCGCGAGCGCGATGCGGCCGCTCCTGATGTGATGGTAATGCTGTCGCCGCTGCGACCAGACGGCATAGACGTCGCGGCCGGAAGGGCCCGTCTCCAGGCACAGCTGCCCTGCGTCCTCGGCAAGCATTAGCGGCTCGCCCGGCGTGGTGCCGCGCAGCAGCCGCGTCCACACGGCACCATCCTCTTCCCAGCCGATAATGAATGCATCCTCCCCCACCGACGTGACCACCGGCTCGAAGGCCTCGCCGCGGCCGCTGATTCTGACCCGCGTGAAATCGAGCCCCGCGACGGGCATAATGGCGGCATAAACGGCCGGGCTACTTTCACTGTTGTCCTCCCACACCACCACGATACTGCCGTGGTGCGACGCCACATGGCGGCGACCACTGGCATCAAGATGGTGAAAGATGCCCTCACTCGCCTCGGGGCTGACGGCAATGGGCGACTCGAATTCCCAGGGCTGGCCCGACACCACGGCCGGGAACAGCAACACCGCGAACCACCACGCGCCCTTAGCCATCACCGGAGCTGAACTGCTCAAACGTCCGACTGCGATAATGTCCTTCGCTGACATAGCGATGGTAGCTCAATAACTGATCAGCGCTCTGCACGCCTATGCGCTTGAGAATCGGCTCGCCGTCGGCGGCAAGAAACACGAACACCGGCGTCACGAACGCCTTGAAGCGCACGCCAAGTTCGCGTTCCGTAATCCGCTCGCCAGTGGGAAGCCTGAGCCGGCGCCCACTCTCCGAATCCACGTACACCAATTCAAAGTGTTCCTGGTACCCGCGGCGCACCGCGGGGTCGGCGAAGGCGTTCTTGTTCGTGAAATCGCAGTAGCCGCAGCCTTCGCGGCCGAAGTACAGGAATACCGGTTTGTTGCTGGTCGCCGCCCGCGCCAGTCCCCGGTCGTAGCTATGGAAGACGTAACCGTCCGGGGGATCGGCGCGCACCACCGCCGGTGCCAGGCTCAGGGCGGTCAGCACCGCAGCGGTCGCCGCCCGCCGGCCGAATAGTCGATATCGCATGTTTGTCCTCCATCACACCGGCGCCTGTCATCATCGACCGGTCCACCGGGTTGCAGCTGCGCGGCCGCGCCGTGCCGCCGCGCGACGCGTCACGACGCCACGGCAGCGACCGGGAGCTGGATGGCGGTTACGTCGCATCGACCCGGCACCGAACGCCGACCGTTACGATTATAAGCAGCTTTCACCCGTGGACGCGCGCGTGTATTGCGCACAAACGGGCCGGATACAACAGGCTCAGAGGAATACGAGAAGAACAGCGTACAGGGCGCCGCCGGCGGCAAGAATCGTCGTGACTCCGAGGGCAGCGGAGCCCAGGCGGCGCGACGAAATCGGTTTGGCCGGTCCCGGGGCGATCATGGTGTGCAATAGGGAACTCGCTTCTCCGTCGTGGAACAGCGAATTGATCTGCTCGTATCGCCGCTTGCTGCGGCGGTATTCGCGCGAACTGCTGAATCGTTTCATGACACCCTGCCGTTTGGCAAAAATCCGTAGATACGGTCCTTTTATCATAGAGCAGTCCTGCGCCCGGGCAACGCGGGGGTGACGAAGCAGCTGTTTTTGCCGGTCGGCGCGCATTAAGGTTTCATTAACGACGCACCGCTGACCGCGGCCGTCAATACAGGCGGCATGTGCTTGTCGCCCGCGTTCGCGTACCCCTTTTCGCCACGTGCCAGCGGCGCTCGTCACCTTGGGGGGGGGTCGCGGCACCGGGCAGGCACGGCAAGCAACACGCCTGCGGACCAGGCTGGGCAAGATCTATGTCAGCCCGGAGCACCCGCTCGCGGAGCTGGACCAGTTCTGGGGCCTGCTCGGCGAGGCCTTGATAGTGCCTGCCCGCCATGGCGAAGCCGGCAACCTGATGGTCGAACGCCTGCACCGGATCCCCAATACCGCCTGGCAGGCGCAGGCACGGGCGGAACCGGATGACCCGGGGCGCATTGAGTCGGTGATGCCCTTCCCGCCGCTGCGGGGGCAGTACCGGCAGAAGCGGTTCGGTAACCTTTAGCCGCGGCCGGCCCGGCGCAGCATACTCTCCAAACAGACCGACGTCAGCGGACGGCACCTCGGGCGACCACGGGCACGGCGCGTTTGCAAGCCGAACCACAGCCGCGATGCTGCGCAGCCGGCCTGGCCTGGTCTACTGCAGGATCTGGATGTCGCCGACGAAAAGTACGGCGTCAAAACTGCGCTGGAGCTTCCTGCTGTACCTGTTGTGGAACACCCTGCCGTCACCGTAGCGGATCTGCATGCCCGGCGCCAAGGCGGTACGCGGCACCGCCAGCCAGCGGCTGCCATCTCCGTGGGTCACCTGCACATAGGTGTAACCATTGCTGTCACGGGCGGCAATTACTTCACCTGCATGCGGCAGTATGCCCCGTCGCTTCGGCAGCTGCAGCATGCGCTCCGCCTCCTCCACGCCGGGATGACCCGGCGGTGGCTCGGCATGCAGCGTCACGCTGCCAAGCAGTAGCGCAGCCATGATCGGACGGGCAAACCGCAGGATAGGGACGCCGCCATGCCTGCGTGCCCCGTGGGACCGTCGCGGAAACTGCGCCCGCACCGCGAATGGCGGCGTGCCCCGTGAGTATGTACAACCTGCGACGCCGCAGTTCCGGTAAGAGCGAGCGGAACCTGCGCAAGGCCGGCCTCAGCCCGCAGTCAACCGCTGCAGCATGCGGAATTTCTCGTCCAGCAGATCGTAGGCAAGTCGATACGCTACGTAATATTTGTAGATGTTCGCCACGTACTCCACCGGCTCCCGGCCCACCTGCTGCGCGGCAATCCTCTCCACGCTGCCAAACCAGACGTTGGGATCGAGACCCGCCTGACGGGCCCGCTTGCGCAGCCCCTTGATGCGACCAGGCCCGGCATTGTAGGCCGCCCACGAAAACACGATCTGGTTGAAGGGATCAATGACCGGGTCGTTGAAGTAGCGATTACGCAGGTGGTGCAGGTATTTCACCCCGGCATGTACATTGTTCTCCAGGTCGCGCACATTGCCGATTCCCACCGCCCGGTCCGCCGCCGTGCTGGGCTTGATCTGCATAATGCCGACAGCGCCTGATCGGCTGACCTTGCCCTGGTCCAGCCCCGATTCCTGGTAGGCCTGCGCCGCTACCGCCAGCCAGTCAAATCCATACTGCTCGCCGTATTTTCGGAAAAGGGTCTCTATATTGCGTAGCTTCTTCTGCTCACCCTCAGCCACCGGGTTCTTGATCCACTTGACGTCCCGGTAATAGCGGTCGAACACAATGTTGCCGAACCGTGACCCCTTCTTATTCTTGGCTATGAATCGGTTCAACGTTTTGAACAGCTGCGGGTTGTTCTTTCGCACCGCCCAGGCAATCTGTCCGCCGCTGTTGATCACAAGCCGGGAATGGACCTCGATGTCGGGCAGCACCTGCGCCCAGGCCTCGGCGATGTGCTGGTCGGCCACTGTGACGTCTAGAACTCCAGCGTTCACCAGCTGCAGGATGTCCTCGGTCGCCAGCGGACTGTCGAGCTGCCGGATCTTCGCCTCGCCCTGCTTCCTTTCGCGGAACCTCTCGTTCAGTGTCATTAGATGGTCGACGTAACTGGATCCCCGCCTTACGTAAATCTCGCGGCCGGCAAGATCGGTCAGCGATCCCAGCCTTTCTATGGACTTGTGGGAGACCACGACCTCGCTGACATCGGCCAGGTAGGGATCGGTGAAAGCGACCTTCTTCAGCCGTTCGGGCGTGATGGTGAGTCCGGCGGCCGCGATATCGCCCCTCCCGTCAGCAAGGGCGGACGGCAGTTCCGAAAACGGGGTCGGCACCAGCACCACGTGAAGGCGCCGGGTCCGGTCCTGCACTCCCCGATTGAGAAATTTCTCGAGTTCGCGGAGTTTCTCGTACTCATAGCCATGGGTGGTGCCGCCATCGAAGAAGAAGTTGGTCTGACTGTAGCTGACCAGGGCGCGCAGGACGCGGCGTTTCCTGATGGCCGCGAGATCACCGGTGAACGGTCTTCCAAACGACTCGAGCAGGACGGATTCCAGCGGGGGAACGGCATCGTCGCTGGAAACCAGGGCCAGTTGCGGAGACGGGACGGCTGCGGGCGGTGGCGCCGGCGATCGAACGGTCTGTGCGGCGGAGGGAGGGCCGATCTCGGTGTCATCACCGATGAACAGGACTGCCAGCAATACCGCGTGAAACAAAACGGCGGCGGCGATGGCGGTTAGCGATATCGAGCGTCGTCGCAAATTTTTGCAGGACCGCCGAAGTCCGGTCCGGGCGCTGGTTTGGCGAAACATAGCACCCCCGACCCACGCACTGTCAAGCCCCGCGATACACCCGGCAAAGCGATTCCACCGTCATCCGTTTCGCCCGCGCCGATTTCGCTCAACGCGAGGCGACCGCCAAATGCCAGCAGCCCGGACTGGTCTCCGAGCAGTCGAAACGAACACCCGTGAACGCCTCGATCACAGCCATGTTCGTCGTTGCGTGCGAGGTCGGCCGGCCGGTGCGGAAAACTCCGGACCCCGCCATGGCCATGGGAAGCAGCAACTGATCGGCAAGATTCGGCCCCACCGGCACACCGGCACGCAGGTACTGAATGCACTCGTTCACGGCCTGCCTTGCCACGGCCTCGGCACGCACGCCGCGCTCACCGAACGCGGTAAACATCTCGGTGACGTGCCGGCATCGAACCATCAGCGACAGTACATTCCCCGCTCCCGCCGCGGCATCGTCCCGCACCACCTCCTGCTCGTCCTCGCCCCACTCCAGAAGATCACGGACCACCTTGAGTTCGCGCTGCGCGATCGACACAGGCAGGTGCGCCACGCGAGCGATCGCGCTTCGGGCAATGATATCGCCACGCTCCTGCAACCACACGGGGCGCAGCCGGGGAACCGGCTGAACGTGCACCTCTATTTCGCCGCCACCAGCCGGATAGTAACCCGGCCGCAACAGGCGTGCCGTGACCGCCGGACCCATGCGGTCCAGGACGCTCAGGAACACCTGCTGCAGGTAATCAAAGCTCGGCGCCATGGGATTGTGGGTTCCGCCGGCGATGCGCAGCATTGATGGCGCCGGCGCCACGATCAGCGCCGGCAGGACGGTCTGCAGGACCAGGGTGGCGCTGCCGGCGGTACCGATGTCGAAATAATAGTCGCCGGGCCGGCTGGCGGCGGGCCGGAACACCAGTTCCAGGGAACCCGGCGTCGCGCCCCGGACCTCGCCCCCCGCTATATCGGCCGCGGCGCGGACCGCCGCCAGATGCTGCGGCCGCAATCCAGGCTGCCGGCGGTTGGCGCGGATGTTGGTGATGCGAAACGGACGCGACAGCCACATTGACAGCGCCAATGCGGAGCGCAGCACCTGCCCGCCCCCCTCGCCGAGCGAGCCATCGATGGTCAGGAATTCTTCGTCTTGCACGGGCCACTCATTTTGAACCCGGCCCGGCGCATGGTCCATCACCGGGGGTACGTAACAGGGCGCATTCCGGCGATTAATTGCTCGCACGAGCTGCGGTCCAATAGCCTGTAGGCGACCGACTCTGACCCGGATTAAGGAGCCCGCGAGCAGATATTGTTACACTGTCTCGAACCCATGAAGACACCCGTTGACACATTCCGACAAAGCCTGGGGCGAGTGGTGGGCAATGGCGCCTACAACCACGAGTTCATCGGGCGTTTCTATGAGCTATTCATCGGCGGGTCTCATCGGATCGCGGATATGTTCAAGGACACGGACATGGCCGCGCAGCACGCCATGCTCCACGATTCGTTGTCCTTTCTCTCCGATTATGCCTTGTCGGGCAAGGCCAGCCCGCAGCTTCAGAACATCGCGCGCGTCCATGGTCGCTCGCGCCGTAATATTCCTCCCGAGCTGTATGACGTCTGGGTGGATAGCCTGGTCGAGGCGGTGAGCGAGTTCGATCCCGAGTTCAATGACGAGGTCGAACTCGCGTGGCGGCTGGCCCTCGCGCCGGGCATCACCTATATGAAATTCATGCACCGGCGTGCCTAACATCGGCAGGGTGCGGCAAGCGCGACAACGGCACACGCCGCGAGCGCGGAATCGCTGCAGTCGGAGTTTCTTCTTGCCAGATAGACCATGCCACCGATAGCGGCCACGAACAGAATCCCGTTCGCGAAGTTCGAAAGCCATTTGGTGTCGAAATGTTTTCGCTGCGCCGCCGACTCGGTGTCCGAGGCCAGGCCTTCCTGTCCGTCATAGGCGAAACTGATCGTTCGCCGCTCGGGCAATCGCAGCCCTTCGCCGAATACGTATTCCAGCTGCACCGCGAAGGCACCGTCGGCGAAGGATAGGGGCACCAGCAGCATGCTGCACAACAATGCCGTGACCAGCTGTCTCTGCCTGCGCCGCGAGGCCGCGCCGGCGCCCAATCCCACAAGCATCGGGGCACTCAACAGGTTTTCAGGTTTCTTGAGGATCGCCATAATTCCCTCTCCCATTAATCGATGCATGTCCAACACGGCGCCACCGGCCCACGCCGGCGGTCGCCACCCAACGGCGTTCACACCAAGGTTCGCCGCCTGAATTGATTATTTCAATTTCCGTGCCACCATTTTGTGTGCGGAGCTAAATAGATTTTCCGTTTAATTACAATAGGTTAAACTTTTAGTTAGAGAATTGTGTGATCGTGCGTTAAGGAGTAAGGTGTGATGTGTGCGGATGTGGAGTGTGAGGAGACAAGGGTGCAAGGCGAGCTGCAATGACCGCATCGCGAAGGGAAGTCGCTGTCGTCCTCGGCCTGCTGGCCGCCTGCGCCGTCTACTTCCTGGTGGTATTCCTGCCCATGGCCAGCGACGTCGAGATCATTGGCTTCGGCGGGCGGCAGTCGGGGCAGGGCTTCCTGGTGAGCGAAATCTGGGACGGCAGCCCGGCGCAAGCGGCGGGCCTGAGAACGGGTGACCGCATAACGGCCCAGGACGGCACCCCGATCTCCGCCTGGCATCATCTCTACCGCTCGAACGCTCGATCCTACGTGGAACGAAGGCACCGGCTGCGGGGGGCGATCATCCGCTATGACCTGGTCCGCGACGGTCGTGCCCAGACCGCGGAACTCACGCCGCGACAGCTGACAACAGCGGAGTTCTGGCGCTACTTCGGGATCAGGACGGCCCTGATCCTGGTTTTCAGCGGCCTGGCCGTCTTCATCCTGGCGTCCAAGACCAGGGAGCGCGCCGCCTTCCTGGTGTGCATTTGCTTCTGCTTCATGATCCTGTGGCTGACCAGCGATGAGCCCTACTGGCCAGCCTTCTTCTCCCCCCTGATACGCAGCATCTCGTTTCCGCTGGTTTACGCCGTAGACTTGCTGGAACTGCTGTCGCTACAACTCGTACTGGCCACCCTGATCCACATCACGCTGGTGTTTCCCCAGCCGTTACCGGCATTGAGCCGGCATCCTCGGATGCTGGGCCCGCTCTACGCGCTTCCGATAGCTATCCCGCTGCTGGCGCTGCTGGTGCCGGCGGGGGACCTTGCCGACCAGCTCATGGTCAGCCGCCCGACCCGGATGTGGCTCAACAGCGTGCTGCTCGTTATCGCCACCTGGCTCATGCTGTCCGGCTATCGCCGCTGCCGCTCACCCGCCAACCGCGAGCGGGCACGATGGATCGTGGGCGCGATGGCGGTCGTCGCGGCCTCTCACCTGTCCCTGTGGAACCTGCCGATATTGTTTCTCGGCCAGCCGGTGATCGACCACTACGACTGGCTGCTGGTGCCGGTCGCGCTGATACCCCTGGCCATGACGCTGTCCATTACCAACCACGAGCTTTTCGGTATCCGCGGCATCATCCGCGGCCGCATCAGGCTTTTGGAGACACGGCTGCAGCGCGAACAGCAGTTGGTCACCAGCCGCGACCAGCGTATCCGCAAAATGACACAGGAGATCGAGCAGCTCACTGCCGAGCTCCGCGATTACACGCTGGCGGAGCGTGCACAAGCCGGCAGCGCCGGCGAGACGCCCGTACTGGCGAGGCTGGAGCAGCGGTATCCGGAACTGTCCGCAATCAGGCGGGACAGCCTGGTGAGCGTCAGCCCTCGCTGGGAAAGGGTATTCGAGCAAGTGGCACTGGCCGCCCAAAGCCAGTCTCCGGTGATGATCAGCGGAGAATCGGGCACCGGCAAGACCGACGTGGCCCTGGCCATCCATCGGCTCAGTGACAGGCGGGACCACGTTTACAAAGCGGTGAGCTGTGCCCAGTTCGAACATGCCGATCCCGCCTTTGCACTGGGCCGACTGTTCGGCATCGGCCCCGGACATGGCCTGCCCAATGTTCCGCGCGAAGGCCGCAGGGGCCTGCTCGAGGAGTGTGACGGCGGCACGCTTTTTCTCGATGACGTGGACCGGCTGCCACTCAATGCCCAGGACCTGCTGTTGTATCCGCTCGAAGGCAAGCCCTTCGAGCCGGGCATCGGCAGCGGCCCGCAACGTCGGGCCTCGGTGAAGTTCCTGTTCGCCACCAACCGCGCGCTCGACGCGCTGGTCGCCAGAGGCCTGTTCCGCGCCGACGTGCTGGCCCGGCTCGGCGCCCGCGTGGAGATCCCCCCGCTTAGGGAACGGCCCGAGGACTTGCCTCCGCTGATTGAACATTTCACCCGCCAGATATGCAACGAACTGGGATACGAGATCGGTATGATCTCGCCGAAGGCGCTCAACCTGCTCCAGCGGCACCGTTACGGCAGCGGAAACGCGCGCGAGCTGATGACCGAACTACAACAGGCCATAGGCAAGGCGATGCTGGAAAATGACCCAGTGCTGCGCGCGGGGTATCTCTCGGAACGGCTGCGGGCCACGGGGGATTCGCAGGACATCACGGCGTCACCGCAGCCCGGCCGCGGCACCGGCCCGCACCGGGGGGCCGAAGACCAGGCAGTCACCCCGGAACTGGCCGCGCTGCGAAGACACGACTTCGTCATCAGGGCCGCGGAGGACGAGCTCAAGTTGAGCCACAAGTCGCGCACCTTGTCCAACCATCTGCGGGGAATCTGCCTCCAGACCCTCTGCGAGCAGGACTGGGACCTGCAGCGCGCCGCCGAAACGGTTGTGGCCTGCGATGACCCGAGACGCATCGAAAAACTGAAGGCCAAGATGCGGCGCTATCTCGACAATATTGCAGACAACGTCAGCATCGGCGCCGCGGACAAGTTGTACAACAACCTGCCGGCCGCCTACCACTCCGCGCTCGAAAAAGCGATAGCGCGCGCCGGCCGGCCCCAGCCGCACAGATAGGTACCCTTGACCGCCTACGGAAGCGCCGACGGGGGATCACCGCCACCGGCCCCGTTGCCGGCGCTGGAACTCGCCGGTCAGCAGGCGCCGGTAAAAGGCCTGCGTATCCAACAGTGCGTCGAAATGCAGGTACGCCTTGACGCCGAACGCGGCGGGATCGAAGGCGTAGTACAGCTCTGTGATCTCCGACTCGCTGGCAAAGGCCTCGAGCCGGTAATGGTGAAGGATTGCCCGGCGTAACGGTGGGTGCATGGTCGCCAGCTGCGCCGAGTAGGCAATGTACTCCTGGGCCTCGACCGAGGGCCTGCCGACCTCGAACGATGGATGGGCGATGGCATGGGCAAGTTCGTGCACCACGAAGCTCCGGTACAGGTGTTCGTTCATGGCGATGCCGAAGGGAGGGTCGTCGCGCGACGCAACCCGGGCTGCCTCGAAAGACAGAATCGACGTCTCGAGCCTGCCGCCGTCGAAGCGCCCCAGTTCGCCGTCGCGGAAGGTAATCAGGGGTTCGTCCAGGACCCGCACCGGCATCATCGCGGCAATCCTGAACCCCTGCCGACGCATGAAGTCGATCGCCTGCGTCGCGGCGGCGCATACCAGGTCGGCATCTGCTCCGTTGGAGTGGCTCACCCGCACCGGGGTTTCATGGCACTGCCGTTCGTAGGCCGGTTCCGCCGACGACACGGCCGCTACCGACACCAGCAGACCGGTCGCCATCCATCGCATCCGGCAAGCTCGACCACCCCGCCCCGCCCTGCCGGGCTGGATCAACCGACAAGGATGGGCCCTCAATGCGGGACGGACGACAAGGCGTAGCTCTGGCATTGGTCGGCGTAACGGATCGACAGTTCCAGCTCCGCGCCCTCGCGCAACACCCGCATCGTGACCGGCTCGTCACCGGGGAGCGTGCACAGACGCTCCATCGCCCGCTCATAGGCCTTGTCGTCAGCGAGGGGGATCGACTGTATGCTCAGCACGACGTCACCACCGGTCAAGAAAAGCTGTCCTTCGACGCGGGTACGCACCGTACCCGGCACCAAGCCCAGGGCCGACGCCAGGGAGTCCGCCGCCACGCCTTCCACCAGCAAGCCGCGTTCCTGCGGCAGGTTCAGCGCTCGCGCCGCTCGCCCATCGACCCACGACCCCTGAAAACCGGTCCAGGGTGACCTGCGCGTAAAGAGATAGCGTTTCACGGTCGCGGCGCTGATCACCAGCCCCACTGTCTTGGTCGACTCGCCCGCGGCCAGGGTGCGGCTGACGATGCCGACGATGGCACCGTGTTCATCGAACACCGGACCGCCGGACTGTCCTTCGTCGATGAAGGCGTCGGTGAGAAAGAACTCGGCCAGGGTGAGCGTCGGGGTCAGCCTGATGCGCTCGTGACGGGCGCTGACCCGGCCGGCAGACAGGAAGTCTCCCAGTCCATGCGGCGTGCCGACGGCGAAGATCTCGTCCCCCACGCGCAATGCGTCGGAGTTGCCGAGCTTCGGGGCCGAAACGCCGCGCAGCTCCTCATCCAGTTCCACTACCGCCACATCCGCCTGCGGCTCCGACGCGATCACGCGCGCCGAATACCGGTTTCCGTTTCTGAACTCTACGGCAACCTCATCCGCCGCCTGCACGATATGGGCGGCGGTCAACACCAGCCGGTCGGCGCCGACGAAGACGCCGGATCCCGTCGACAGTACCCGCCGAGGGCTGACGCCGTTCTCCTCCAGCATGCTCTCCACGGCAAATATCGTCACCACTGCATCCCTGACACCGGCGTAGACATCCGCGAGATGGTCCGCCCTCGCGGGGCCGCCCGCTCCCGAGTACACCACGCATGCCAGAACCCAGCAAAGCCGTCGCATGCCGAGCAGAACCTTTGTCATTGTTGCCGTTGTCTCACCGGGATCGTGGTCGCCCGCACAGGCCGCGTTGGCGGCAACCTTAACACGGCGGGATTGCTGTCCACAGCGGTTACGGCGCGTTGCTACGGGCAGGGAGAAAACCCGCCGTTGTCGGCGGCTACCGGGTCTAACTGGGCAGATACCGCTCCACCGCACCGTATAGCCAGGTACCGTGCAGCGCGCCGCCCAGCACTACCGCTGCGCCGAGTGAACCGCTGCCCACCAGGGCGAAGATCGGGCCCGGGCAGAGCCCGATGGCGCCCCAGCCCAACCCGAATACCAGTCCGCCCAGGGGATATCGAAAGCGCCCCGGCGTCTTCCTGGGAATGGCGATGGGCGCGCCCTCGAGGGAGGGTCTGCCGACCAGCAGGCGGAATGCCTGGGCGCCGATGAATCCTGTCAATACCGCACTGATCATGATTCCATACATGTGGAAGGCCTGAAAATGAAACATCTCCTGGATGCGGTACCAGGAGGCGGCCTCGGATTTCATCAGTGTGAATCCGAACACGATGCCGGCGATGACATAGGGAATAAGTCTCATGGCGTGGACTCAGGCGAGGAACGGCGTTAACAGATGCGAAGCCAGCATGCCGCCGCCGAAGATGCCCAGCACCGCGAACAGTGACTGCGGTTGCAGCGTGGACAGGCCGGTGATGGCGTGGCCCGAGGTACAGCCAGACGCGTAGCGAGTCCCGAAGCCGACCAGCACGCCGCCCGCGAACAGGAGCAGCAGGTTGCGCAGGGACAGGTCAAACATCTCCGGCGGCACCAGCCCGATACCCTGGGTGAACCCCCACCCCTCGATCATGGTGCGGGCAGACTCGGTCAGGGCTACCGACTCGGGGTTCGGGACCACCACGCCGGCCAGGAAGCCGCCCAGGACGGTCCCGCCGGCAAAGCCCAGGCTCCAGCGTGACGCCCGCCAGTCATACTTGAAGAAGTGCACGCCGATCATACTGGGCTGGGTGATGGCCACCATGTGTTCCAGGTTCTGGGAGATGCCAAAGGAACGGCTCCCGATCCACAGCATGAGGGGAACCATCGACCCGATGAGGGGCCCGGCAAGGTACCAGGGCCAGGGAGAGACGAATGCATCGAGCATGGAGGTCGACAGAAAATCAAGTATTTAAGAATATTCTAATGTATTGCGTTTCGCCTCCCGGCACCAGGAGATTCTGCTTGTCGCGCCATAAATTCCGTTTACAGCCGGGTCTGTAAGCTCGCTGCCCCCCGTCGTCGTGCCGTTGCCAGTAGTTCTTGCGCGCCAGCGGCGACAGGGGTTGAGCCCGGATTTACCCGCGCTCCCTTGCGCGTATGGCGCGGCGCATGAACGCGATCCATAGCGAGCTGAGAATCAGCGTGATCGCGATGGTGGCAATGGTCAATTGATAACCGAACGACGTGATCAGCCCCGACCGGTAACCGACCGCGGAAAGCACGAAACTGAACTCGCCGATCTGCGACAGCAGAGCTCCCGCGTACAGGCTCTCGGACCAGCCGTCGCCGAGCATGCGCAGGATGAGGGTGTTGACGAAAGTGTTGGTCAGAAACACCGCGACCACCAGCAGCGATACCTGGAACCAGTACTGCGCGAGGAAGTCGAGATCCACCAGCATGCCAATGGAAACGAAGAACAAGGCCACGAACAGCACCCGCAGGGATTCCAAATTGTGATGCACCCAACGGGTCTGGCGCGCGGACCCGATCACCATGCCGCCGACAAAGGCGCCCAGCGCGGTGGACAGCCCGAACATGCCGGTCAGCGTCGCCAGTCCGAAACAGATGATCAGGGCGGCGAACACCTGCATCTCCGTGTCCTCCTTCAGCCAGCGCGCCAACGGAAGGTTTATCGGATCCTTGACCAGCACCAGGACCATCAGCGCCAGGATCAGCACCCCACCCACGCCCTGCAGCGCAAGCGTGCCGAGATCGGGCCGATCCCCGCTCATGAAGGCAAGTACGATCAGCATCGGCACCACCGCCATGTCCTGGAACAACAACACGCCCAGCAGGTCCTGCCCGGTGTCGGTGTCGATCTCACCCCAGTCCTGCAGCATCTTCAGCACCACGGCGGTGCTGCTCAGGCTGATCACGAACCCGATCAGCACGCTGCGGGCGAAGGGCCAGTCCAGCACCAGGCCGATCAGCCACGCGATGGCCACGCTGATCCCTATCTGCGCCATGGTGCCGATAACCGCCACCTTCCCGCTGGCCACCAGCCTGCGGGGCGACACCTCCATGCCGATGAAGAAAAGCAACAGCACCACCCCGATGGCGCCCAGTCTTTCCTGAGTGGCCTGATCGGTGATCAGACCCAGCCCGTGGGGGCCCAGCAGCAAACCGGCAACCAGGTAGCCTATTACGTAAGGTTGCTTCAAGCGCTGCAAGACGATGGCAATCAGCAGGATCGCCAGGAACAACTCGACAGCGACAGGCAACAAGGGATCGACATGCATGATCGCAACTATCCTTCGCGGTAACCCCGGCCCAGGGTCCTCGGCTCAAGCGCAACCCCGAACTGGCCCTTGATCACCTGCGGTTTCCGGCGCCGCGATCGTCGTCCGCCTCCCGATCGGGGTCGTCCGAGCTGTCGTCGTCATCACTACCAATATGTGCCACGCCGAGAAAGCTGGCGAGGGGTGGCAGGCCGGCCGCCGGACGGCCGCCGGCGCCGACGGCGGGCAGCTCCAGCAGGTGATCGCAGGCGGCGTCCAGGCCAGTGCAGTGCACCGCCGGTCGCGGTGCCCGGTGTCCATGGGGAACCAACAGTTGCGGATGATCGAATGGCGCCATCTCCTGTCGTACCCGCTCATCGGTGAGCGCGAGCAGGAACTTCACCAGCGGTCTTTCATCATCGTCGTCCAGATCGATGCGCGCCATTTCTCCGTCCAGATCAGCAATGTTCTGGTCACTGAAGTCACCCTGCCGGTCATAGAACTCCACCGCCTGTTCCAGTCTCGCGATACCACCGTTGTGAAAGTAGGGGCCGGTGAGTTCGACGTTACGCAGCCCCGGTGTCTTGAAGGCGCCGTTCACCGCCGCGCGGCCGTTGCGCGGACAGGCGCCTTGCTGCGGCTGGCCGCATTCGGGAAGCGCCGGCGCGGCGGGATGAGACGCCAGGGCGAGCCGCGCGAAGGCGAGCGGCCTGCCCTGCTCATCCTCGTCACCACGGCCCGGGTCCTCGCGGGATGGCCGCACCCCGATGTTGGAAAAGCCCTTGTCCACCCAGGCAGTCTGCCCGCCCGCCACCAGCAGTCCTTGCTCGAGTTCCGGCATGCTTGAGATCTCCACCAGCGTTGCGCCGTCGGCGTCCTGCATCTGGCCGACTGCCGCGGCGGTGAGTTCGGGGCCGCTATGGCAGGCAATGCAGTTTCCGCCCTGCTCCACGGTGATGAAGCTTTTCAGGCCGCGCAGCGCGTCGGCGTCAAGGGCGTCATTGTCGCCCAGCATGAAACGGTCGAAAGGGGTCTGGTCGGAAATCAGGGTCGCCTGGTAGAGCTGCACGGCGATGCCGAAGAACAGCGCGAAGTTGGCCTCCATCTGCGTATAGCCCGCATCGGCCCCGGCTACGGTTTCCCGGTGTAGCCGCCGCACTCCCCCCGGGCCGAATCCTACCGCGAGTCGGGACGACCACAGCTCGGGACGGAATGCCGCCTCGACAAGCTCGCGGTAAGTAGTGCGTAATCCCGCTGGTCCCTGCAGTCGCCCGTCGACGACGCGCGCCTCGGCGAGCGGCCCGAGCACGCCGTCCCGCGGGTGCACGCGCTGCAGACCCAGCGGCTTGAGGCGCTGCAGTTTCCTGCCTATATCGGGGAAACGGCGCCCGGCGAAGGACATCTCGAGGTCGCTGGTCGGCGGCACGATCGCCTGGGAGGCGAGGCTGGCCGGATACAGCGTCGCCGGGCGCTCGACCAGTTCGCCGTCGCGTACCACCAGGATGCGGGCGTCACTGTCCAGCATACCGCTTCCGGTCACGCCGTTGAACCAGGCGCTGGCCCGCCCGTCCCAGAAGTTGGTGAAATTGAATACCGCGTTGATGACGGTCGGCGTATTTCGCGGTTCGACCCGCCGGGTGTTGGCGCCGTCGAGCTGGAACACGGCGTCCGCTGCCGGCGCCGAGTTCTCCGCAGCCGCATCCGGCCCGATGCCGGTGTAGCGAGCGTAGCGCACGCCCTGCGAGGACACCACGTCGTCACTGTCGAACAACAGGGCGGAATGGCGGTCCTCGGGGTCCTTCAAGCGGTGGAAGGGGAAATCCTCTGCGCGCAGACGGTAGTCGGGACCGCCACCGCCACCTGAACCCACCGATCCGAAACGCCCCCGGGCCGCCACCTCGCGGTGTTTCAACCCCGGACTCAACTGATTGCGGGTGCGGTTGTCGGCGCCGGCATGAAAATGGCAGGAACCGCAGGCCTGTCCATCACTGCCGACCTGCATGTCCCAGAACAGGGCCTTGCCGAGGACGATCACCGCGGCACGCGCAGGCTCACCGGGATTCAGGTACCGGTCCAGGTTGGCGGGCGCGGGGACCGGTACCTCGGACAAGGCACCCAGGCCCGCCTGCCTCGCCGCCAGCCTTATGCGGTCCGCGTCCGGCTCGTCTGCATGAGCTGGCAGCGCGGCACCCGACAGCACGCCGCCCAGCAGCATCAGCGATAAACCACTGGCCGCCGCGGCGCGGATCCTTCCCGTGTCATCACACCCGTGGCATTTTCGCAGAACCATCCTGCCTCCAGCATGTCAGCTCATCGAAGCAACGGCACGATTATAAATCGTGCGCCAACCGTGAGCCTGAACTATAGGTTTCAGCCTGGGAGCCGCGTTCGTCCCTACCTCGGTGCCGGAGTGAACGGGTTCTACACCTCAGACGAGGAAGTCAAAGGGGACCTCGTCACCGGCGGCGCCCTGGGCAACATCGTGGTCAACGACAGCAAGGTCGATCCCTGGATCTACGGCATCCTGATCGGAACCACCTTCCAGGCGTCGTCGGTACCCCTGATGGTGATCCCGGGCGAAGTACCCAGGCGCTCCGCACGGGCAGGCACCATCCCCGGCGCCCCTGGCCTGGCACAGCCGCCGCCCGATGTGCCTCCGGCCGAGATCTTCATGCTGATCTTGCCAACGTTGTACACTGTCCGCTAAAGGCGACAGCCCGCAGCGCTGTCGCCGCACCATCCACACGGCGGTTGCAGCGGCGATACCGCGAACGGCTCGTGCCGCCGCCGGCAGCAGGCGTTGTGATCATGTCAGGCATCAGCACCGCGACCTGGGAACATTTCTGTGCGTCGGTTACGAACCCCTCGCCGTTGGTGCTGAATCACCAGCAGCAGGGGAAAGGTGACCCGCTGCTGCTCATTCACGGCTTCGGGGAGAGCCTCTACACCTGGCGCCACCTGGTCCCCGGTCTGACGCAGCGCCACCATGTCATCGCCGTGGATCTCAAGGGCTTCGGCGCATCACCCAAGCCCGACGACGATACCTACCATGTGTACGAACAGACAAGGCTGGTGTTGCAGTTCATCGCGCATCACGACTTGCGCAGGCTCACCGTGATCGGCAACTCGCTGGGCGGCGGCGTGGCCCTGATCGCGGCCCTTTACCTGAACCAGCATGATCCCGGCAGGCTGCGGCGCCTGGTCCTGATCGGTAGCGTCGCCTATCCGCAGCCGCTGCCTTGGTTCGTGCGCTTGCCGGCGATGCCCATTATCGGACCCTTGTCCCTGACGCTGCTGCCAGACAGACGGCTGATCCGCAACGTGCTCAAGTTCGCCTACTTTGATGACGACGCGGTACCTGACGACGCAGTCGACGTCTACGCCCGCAACCTCGGATCACCGGCCAGCAGGCGCGCATTGGTGGCCACTGCGCGCCAGGTCGTTCCCGCCGACATCGACCGCCTGTCGAAACGCTATCCTCGTATCGGGCAGCCGACCTTGATCATCTGGGGCCGCCAGGACCGGATCGTGCCGCTGTGGGTGGGACAGCGTCTTGACGCGTCACTGCCCGACTCGCGCCTGGTGGTCCTGGAGGACACGGGTCACGTACCACAGGAGGAGCGGCCGACGCAGACGCAGGCGGTGATCGACGAGTTTCTCAGGACGACCGGGGCCAACAGCGATCGCATGGCTCCGTAAACGCGACTATGACCCGGCGGCGGTCGGCGCAGCGGTTATTCACCGAGCTGCTTCATGACTTCGTTGAGCAGGGCGCCCAGCGGCCCGGCTATCATTGGGCTGAGCATGGCCACGATCGGCGCCAGCTGACTGCCCGGGGATATCGTGAAACCCTGTTTCTTCAACCATTGCTCCTGTGCCGCACTGGTGGTACCGGGATGGCGCCTGCGAAAAACATCCAGGGCCCTAGTGCGCAGATACAAGGCGGGCGGTATGTAGGCGGCGACGGCGGCAAGCGTGAACGCCGCGCCCCAGAACGTGGTGACCCCGAGCGCGAAACCCAGAATCGCGCCATCGTGACCGCTTTCCTTGAACAGTGCCGCCGGCCAGCGCAGCCACGACCCCATGTTGATGACGCCCACCACCAGCACCACGGACCCGACGTAAAGGACATTTCGCAGGCGGGCCATGTTGATGCTGGCCTGGCAGATGTCATCGGATGCCGTTGCCGCGGGCAGTTGCACCGTGCTGCCCGCCGCCAGGAACAGAAATACCGCCGCAGCGACGGAGACCACGACAACCAGGATGGCGATACCCGCGACATCCCAGTGTAGGAACTGCTCGGGCAAGACCCTCGATTGCTCCAGCAGCCGCAGGGTGAATTCATAGTTGACCTGCCGCACCGTGTTGGGCGTTAACCAGACGTAGATTGCCTCCATGATGACAATGGCGACCACCAGACCGACTGCCATTTTGAATTGCCGCGCCGACAGACATCGCCGGCAGGTCCACCAGGCTATACCGATTGCCAGCAGTCCGATCACCAGTGCGGTGATGCAGGTGGCCAGCCAAAGGTAACGGGCACGGATCTCGTGCGGCGTGCTCAGCGCCACCTTGTTGGCGCTGCCCGTCGTGAACAGGCTGTCGATGAATTCCAAGGCCGGCTCCAGCGGCGCCAGGCTGTGTTCGAAGAGGAGATTGGCGATCCCCAGCACCCCCAGCGGGGCGGCAAAAAACAGCAGGTAACGGTACCCGGGGCCAGCCGTTGAGGCGTTTGCAGGACCGCCCATGGCATTGTTTGAAGCCGTGTTCACCGCATCCTCCCTTTCTAGTTCCTGCCCAACGTCGCCTCCGGAATGGCTCGTCAGCTCGACCTGCGCCGCGCGCGCGACATTGTATACGCAGGAAAATAACACGTGCCCAAATCCTGTGCATACTTGTCCGCGACATTCCCAGTTGTTCGCGGCGGTATGTCAGACGACATGGATTCGAGTTTCAGAATGGCGGCTAAGTGTTTGATTGCGCGTAAGCCGGTCTTCGCCGGGAAAGAAGTGCTTGCAAGCAAGCGCAGTTGGAAACACAATAAGCGCACGAGAACTGCGACAACGATACCTGGGGGTGGCTGTTGACGTACGCCGACGAACGTACCGTTGACGATTTGAGTCCTTTGCACAGCCTGGCGGATAGAAGGTCCGACACTGACCGCCGCCACCGGCGTCTGCAGGCCTTCTTCTACCAGTTTTTCAAGTCTCGACGCGTCGGCGAGCGCCGCGACGAACACGACGGCACCCATCACTACGTCGACGTCCACGGGGCCGGTGTGCTGCTGATCATCCTGCTGATACTGATGCTGTGCATCGCCGACACCTACCTGACGCTGGCCCTGCTGAGCCACGGTGGCGAGGAACTCAACCCCGTCATGAAGGCCCTCATCGAGCACGATGTGGGGGTGTTTTTCTACAGCAAGTACGTGGTCACGGCTTTCTCGCTGATCATCCTGCTGATGCACAAGAACGCCCGCGTCTTCGGCGGCATCTCCGGCCACCAGATCCTGTTCACCGTGCTACTGGCCTACGCCTTTTTAATCAGCTACGAGATCAGGCTGGTCCACGCAGCGAATATCACCCTGCTGGGCTGACGGATCGGCCATCGCCCGCCAGGGCGGGCTCAGCGCGACAGGGCGTCCTCAAGGCGCACCAGGTTCGCACGCATGACACTGAGCCAGTCGCCCCGGCCGGGCCGGTTGGCGACAGGCTCGAACACTACGCTCCGTATCCCCAGCGATTGCAGCCGGGCCACCACCCCTGCCTGCGGGGCGCCCTCCCACAGCATGATCCGCGCCGGGTGCCGCCGCAACAGGGCCTCCAGTTCCGCCCACTGCTCGCCGTCGGGTGTTTGGTCAAATTCCCAGTGCATGCTGCGCAGGTTCAGGCCGTAGGCCTCGGCCAGGTACTGGTATACTGAATGGGAAGCCAGCATCGGCATGCCCTTGGCATACAGTCCCAGCGCCTTGGCCTGCTGAGCCAACGCCAGCAGATCCCTCTCCAGGGCGACGAAGTTCTCTTCGACTTCCTCCCGCAGCCTGGGCTGCAGTCGTACCACTGCGTCGCGGATGGCGGCCGCCTGCCGCGCCGCCAGCGAAAAGTCCAGCCAGGTGGCAAAAGCGGTCGCCGTGTGGGCGTGTTCGCCGCTGGGACCATGAGTGTGGGTGACCGCCGTCTCCGCGGCCAGATAGTCTTTCCGAAAACCGGCCGAGGTGTCGACCAGCCGCGACCGCGCCAGCGTCGCCTTGCCCACCCAGCGCGCATAGCCAGCCCCGTTCAGCAGGACCAGGTCCGCGCCCTGGTACTGATTGATCACCGCCGCGTCCGGTAGCCAGAAAGCCGGATCCACCTCCGGCGGCGCCGGCAACACCACCTCCGCATGGGGGCCGGCGATACGCTCCGCAAAATACTGCAGGGGGTAGTTGACGGTATGGATCCGCAGCGGTCCGGCGGCCGCGCTGACCGCGGCCGCGCCCCACAGCACGGCCAGCAGGCTGAGGTTCAGTCTGCGCGTAGTTTGGCCCCCGATCATAGGAACAAGCTCCTGACCAGGCCGCCGCTATAGGCGTCCACGATCTGCAGCAGGACTAGGCAGATCGCCGCGCTCAAGCCAACGATAATGACGATCTCGGCCGCGAGCAGTTGCGCGATGGTGCCGCGGCTGCATCCCAGTTTGAAGATGGTGTCGATCTCGCGCTGGCGCAGGCGCAGGGACAGCGCGAACACCAGCACGATGGCAAGCAGCGTGGCCAGCCCCACCACCCCGATCACCGCGTCCAGCACCTGCTTGATGCGGAAGATGTTCTCCAGCAGGCCCTCGATCACGTCACGCGGCCGCAGGATCTGCAGCGGCGTGTCCTGCTCGAGATAGCGGCCGCGCAGCAGGGTGCCGGCGCGGACTTCATCGGGCACCGCGATCACTGCGCTCAACGGGTAGTCCTCCGCTCCGCCATGGAAGTGAAAGGAATCGATATTATCCGGTGTGATCTCGGTGAACTGCACCAGCTTGGCGTTGGCCACCACCTTGCCGTCGCCGCGCGCGAGGATCACGCTGGGGTCCCGGGTGGTGGTGACATCCTGGTGACCATGACCAAGTCCCTGGATCACCCAGGCGGTCTTGGTATCGACGAATACGGCCAGGTCGTCCGGTGAGTGGGCGCGCGCCAGCACCCCCACCACGTGCATCTTCAAAGGATAAACGCCGGCAAGATCGAACACGGTCTCGGGCGAAGAGACCAGGTGGTCGCCCGGTTCCAACCCCAACCGCTCGGCTGCCACCGCGCCGATCACCGCCTCGCCCAACAGCGCCAGCTGGCGGCCGCGGGCGATGCGCAGACCGCGGAAGGCGAAATAATCCAGGCTGGTACCGACGATCGGATGGCTGCGGGCCCGGAAACGCGCATACACAGGGATCGGCAGCGCCAGGCCGGTGGCGGCGACCTCGTCGGCGGCGCGCAGACTTATCGGCTCCGGGATTTCGTCATCGAAATACAGGGTGTTCATCACCAGGTCCAGGGCGCTGCCCTTGGCGCCCACCACCAGCGGCGTCGACTCGGCCCGCGACAACAACTGCCGCTCGCTCTCGTCGAGCAGCACCTCCAGCGCCAGCGGTAGAAAACCAATCAGCGTAACGCAGGCAACCAGAGTGCCGGTGCGCGCCCGGTTGTGGGTCACGTAACGCCAGGCAATGTAAAGACTGTCCCTCATGACCTGTCCTCGGCGCGGAACTGGCTGAAATCCACCACCCGGTCGAAGCGAGGCAGCAATTCGTGGTCATGGGTCACCGCCAGCAGGGTGGCCTGGTGGCGCTCGGCGCTGTCGAACAGCAGGTCCAGGATGCGGAACTTATTGGCCGGGTCGAGGTTCCCGGTGGCCTCGTCGGCCAGCACCAGGTCCGGGTCCGGCAGCAGCGCGCGGCAGATCGCCGCGCGCTGCTTTTCACCCTGCGACAGGTCCCCGGCCTTGCGCGCCAGCTTGTCGCCAATGCCCAGCTGCCCCGCGAGCTCCGCGGCCCGGTCGCGCACCTCTGCGGTCAGCGTCAGCGCGCGGGTGATGCGATAGGGATGCAGGATGTTGTCGAGTACGTTGAGGTAGTCCAGCAGTTCGAAGTCCTGGAACACGAAACCGATGCGGGTAATACGAAAATCACGCCGGCGTGCGTCATCCAGTCTGCTGACCGCAATGCCGTCCACCGTCACCTCGCCCTGGTCCGGCACCGCGATGCCGGCGATGAGATTCAGCAGGGTAGTCTTGCCGGCGCCGCTGGGGCCGATCAGCGCCACCTTCTCCCTCGCTGAGGTCTCGAACTCGGGTATCGAGAGCCGGAACTCACCGTCTCGATACGCGAACGCGAGTGATTGGATGCGGATCATCGGAGATTACGTCAGCGCATTAACGGCGCGGCATCGAACGGTCCGTCGGCACTAAGACGGCTCCCTGCCGCCTTGCCGCCCCACCCGCGTCCTCCCCGCCCTGCTGCCCGGCCGCGGTGTCCTTCTGCCGCGCGTACTCCGGCGCGAAGGGTTCCACCCGCGTTTCCTCCAGCAGCTCCAGGCCGGTGATCTTCCAATGCCCATCGACCCCCGTGATGTTGACCAGGGCATCGTAGACATTGCGCCGGGTGTGCACGTGCCCCCAGTGGCCGACCGTGCCCAGCGCCGTCCATTGGGCGCGTATCCGCTGTCCCATTCCGGATTCCGGGCGATCATCCACCGCCGCTTCGAGGACTCTCACCTCCTTGACCTTGGCCTGGGCGCCGCCGGCCTTCTGGATTTCCAGCGACTTGCGGCTTTGCAGGTAGATGTCCGCCAGCAGCTCGCCGCTGACGCTCAGCGCCAGCTTGTCATACACGTCCTGCTCGTCTCGAAAATCGAAGGCGCGGTAGACATTCTGCAGCAGGGCCTCCAGGACCCCGGGCGCGTCGGCATCCGCAAGCCCCGACGCCAAGGCGGCCGGCCGGGCCACCGACACCCGTGCAAAGGGATACGACAAAAAACCCGCCAGGACGAAACCGGCGGCCGCAATCACCAGCCCGCGCGCCGATCCCTGCCGCCGCCGGGTGCGCTGGATGCGCCAGCCCAGCGGTACCAAGGCGGCCAGGCACAGCAGGCTGACCAGCGGCACGCGGTAATGGGTCAGGGATTCGTCCATCACCACCCGCTGCACCGTCGGCGGCACGTAGTTTTTCAAATAATTGGTCCACTTGTGCACCGGGTCCTGGGGATCCACGTAAGTCAACAGGGGTCCTGCCGGATCGATGGCGGTAGCCGGTACCCGCTGCACCTGCTCAGTGAAAAGGTCCCAGTCCACCGTGACTTCCCGGGGCATGCCCTGGGTGAGGTAGGTGATGATGACCCCGACAATGGCGGTCGCGACTTCCAGCCTTTCCGGCTGTTCCAGCAACTGAATGCCGGTGAGGGCGACCTTGACGTAGCTGCTGCGGTCGAGGATCGGCTTCAGGGATCGCCCGTCCACCAGGACCTTGTTGCGGGTCAGCAGGAACTCCCCGATGCGCCGCTTGAGTGGCTCCAGTTCGTCCACTTCGATGTACTCATCATCGCGCAGCCCCAGGTCCATCCACTGCTCCAGGTCCCTGACCCGGGTCAGGATCTCGTGGCGCACCTCGTAGGGTTCCACGTAGAGGAACGACATCAGCGCCGATTTGTGGTGCCGCTTCAGGTTGGGGTTGTCGAACTTGGAATACCAGGGGTCGTCCCAGTCCAGCGCCAGGCGCGCGGGCGCGCCGAGGTAACGAAAGTCGATGACCGGTACCGACTTGTGGTAGGCGATGAAACCGATGCTGACGACGGGCCGGCCCTCCTCGTCCCGCGGCGGGATGAAGGTGAGTTCCTCGGGCCTTTGTGTAAACGGATACACCAGCTCCGCGTACAGCACCCGCTTGTCCGCGGGCGCCTCCGGCACCCGCCGCCGCGTGAAAGGGTTGATCATGCCAGCGAAAGGGGACTGGCGGTCGGTACGCATGCGCGCCTCGACCAGCCTCAGCTCCGCCGGCAGCTGGTTGCCGCGGCCATTGACGACCTGCAGGGTGGACTCGGCAAAGCGTTGCATGCGCTCGGCCTGGGGTGGCCGTTCGATTCCCTGCTTAATCCAGTCACCGGGAACCAGGGATGCAAAGGTGTCCAGATTCCCGACGTATACCTCCAGGTTGATACGAACGTGATCGTCGAGCACGTAGATCTCGGCGATGTTGGGGGCGGTCTCGGCACCGGTGAGGTTGATCCAGTCGGCCCAGGCGGGCATGACCAGCAAGGACACACAAACCGCTGCCGTTAGCCGTTCAAACATACTACTCTCAATTCACTGCTGTCCCGTTAACGGGTATTAAAAAGGCCTGATTCACACATGCTTTGATACAATAGGGTTTGCCACAACTCATTGAATCAAAGAGGAGAATCAGGCCATGGCTCATTGTAATACGATCTTGTCACAAATACTAAAAGTTGTACCGAGACATGAATTCGAGAGCCTGGCAAAACGGCACCATTGTGGTCGTTCTTTCCGCACTGCCTCACGATGGTCGCAGTTCGTGACGATGGCGATGGCGCAATTGGCTGGTCGGAATAGTCTGCGGGATATTGTGGACAATATGTGTTCACAGGCACATCGTCTGTATCATCTTGGCAGTGCAAAGATATCGCGTTCAAATCTGTCTCGTATTAATGAAGACAAACCCTACGCTCTGTACGAGGCCCTGTTTGGAAAGCTGCTGAGCCGCTGCCAGGGAATGACCCCAGGTCATAATTTTCGCTTCAAGAACCCGCTTTATTCGTTGGATGCTTCTACCATTGACCTTTGCTTATCTGCCTTTCCCTGGGCTGATTTCCGAACCACCAAGGGGGCGATCAAACTCCACGTGGGGTTGAATCATGCTGGCTATCTGCCTGAATTTGTCACCGTCACGGAAGGCAAGGTCCATGATCTTACCATTGGTCGTACAGTGATATTTCCCAAAGGCAGCATGGTCGTCATCGATCGGGGTTATAATGATTATGGCTGGTATAACCAATTGACAAAAAAAGGAATATTCTTTGTTACTCGTTTGAAATCCAATGCAAGAACCCGTGTGGTGTGTCGTCGACCGGTGTTGGCAGACAGCGGTCTGACCAGCGATCAAACGATCGAGTTCACCGGTATTCAAACGGCAAAGAAATGCCCGATCCAATTACGCCGTATCGGTTACCGGGATCCGGAAACGGGCAAACACTATGTCTTTTTGACCAACAATTTCAAGCTTTCTGCCAGGACCATTGCCGATATCTACAAGGCCAGGTGGCAGATCAAGCTGTTTTTTCGATGGATCAAACAGAATCTGAAGATCAAATCCTTTATCGGAACCAGCAAGAATGCAGTGCTGACACAGATCTGGATTGCGCTATGTGTTTATCTACTCCTGGCGTATATCAAATTCCAGTCGAAATTGAACAAAAGCATGCAGCAAATATTACGATTGTTGCAGATCAATCTGTTTGAGAAACGGGACTTGATGGCCTTGTTGAGAAACGACCCGCTTCACCATAATCAACCCAACATCAACCAGTTGGCTTTGCTGTGAAAGTTAACGGGACAGCAGTGCTCTCAATTGAAGGTCAATCAGCTATATCTACCATTCGGGACACTGATGGCAAATAACGCCCTGTAGTTTCCTATGGTGTTTGGGCGATTTAACGACCAGTGGCCAAGTCCGAAATCAGCCGGCAAATCGGACAATATATAGGGCTACAGCTACCCGTTGGTCTGGTTGGAACACAATTCCTTCAAGGTCGCAACGTGTGCGTCTTTGCTGCGAGGATCATATTCCGCCGCAGCATGCCATCTACACCAATCGATCGTCTGCAGCGAAGTCAATCGGTCCTTGTATTTCTATGAGCGAGAAGTCCGCGTGGGCTGGATTAACCAGAAAATTCACCTCCAAAGGCGCAATCGCATTGGGGACACGCAGCACAGCGGAGCGGTTTTCCCTACACCATCGATCTCCGATTTTACCGAGTTCCGGCGGTGGCGGGGAGCTGCGCCAATCCTTGGGCAGATCGGCGATGTTTACTTCCGAGATAATCTCTTGGGGAAATTCCAGACGATACACCAAATAATGTGATAACAACTGCCGATTGCTGTGAGCCAGGATTTCAAGCAAAGCACCTGATAAGGTCCCCGCGGAATAGATAATCGCTTGACCGGGCGTGTTCCAACGCCCCCCGAAGCGGCGGGCGCCATCCCCTGTCAACGCGTTCTGCCGGTGCTTTTCCTTAACGATGCGCCATGAGACGGGCACTAGCTGAACACACCGTGCTCAAGCCGGCCAATAAGATTCTCGACTTCCCGTGCACCAATTTCGGTGCGCGAGAAATCCAACGGTGGCCGATTGGCCAATCCTCGATTGGGTTCCTTCAACCACTTCACCGCCTCAGTCTTATCTCCCTCAAACAACTCGGTGGCAAGACGGAAAATACCGTCGATGCGATCAACGCGCTCGGATTCATCCGGCTTCAACGTTCCTTCTTGCTTGCGCCGTGCGAGCGTCCTGGGTGCGATCTGCAACAGGTGTGCAATTCGTGCGTCCGTCTCATTCAATTCCTTGATGAGATTCTCGACACGTCGATATGGAAACCCTCTTTCGATCGCGCGGATACGTCGCAACGTGGGTTGATGCGCAGATATTGAAGATGCCATATGGCAGATTATATCACGCTGAATGGCAATTTTCTACAACAATTGATCCAACGGCTAACTCCGTCGCGCCTAGAATCAAGGTCAGCATCCCAATGGATATATCCCTGCTTGCTTCGTTCGCCAGATCTTGATCACCTGAGGGGCGGAGCAAGTGCGGGCACGAAACCAGACACTTGCCAACCGTTTAAGCTGCATTGAGTAACTCGCATAGCTGTATCTTCGTCATGCCGACACTACCGCTGCAGGTAATCGCTCACTGCGATACCGATGCCGATGCGGTCCACCTTCCAGTTGTAGTCCAGCAGGCTTTCACCGTAGCCGTAATAATACTGGGCATACCATCGCAACACCCCGGACAGGGGATGGCTCCAGGTCAGCTCGATCGCACCCTTGTTGTCGCTGCTGCTCAGGTTGTTGCGCAGCAGGGTGGTGAAGCTATGACGCCGCCACAGGTAGGCGGCGCGGAACTCGCCGTGGCCGAGAAAGTCCTTGATGTCCGGGTTGTCGTCGGTATCGCCGACGATGACCCAGGGTTTGATGCCGAAGGCGAAATTGCCTTTCTCGAATACGAAGGTCGCGAACAGCCGGTTCCAGTTGCGTGACAGCGGTACATTGCGCCCATTGGACTGGTGCACGAAACCGATGTCGATGAGGCTGTTGCGCAACCCCCATAGCTCCCAGTCGTTGTTGATGCGGAAGAAGATCTCCGGCTCGTGGTTGGTCTCCCGAAATGGCGCCGAGATGTTGCTTGCATAGAGCTGCCACCAGGACTGGTTGGTGTAGGCGAAGTACAGATCGGTGCTGTCGCTGAAGAGACTGCGCGCCAGGGGGAACTTGAAACTGATCTGAAACTTGACCTCGGTGTCCTGGAGTT
>CAMYNL010000011.1 GCA_947259705.1 uncultured Gammaproteobacteria bacterium
CCACCAGAGAAATCAATAAGTTATGTATTCTCCCTTGGCGGAGAATATTCCTGGGTCACCAATCAAGTCACCAGCGGGGTCACATTCGTCACTAATATGTATCCATGGCGGGGTACCCTGTGGGGGTGATGCGCGACCTCGAGAACTTGGGCATGGGTCAGAGCGCAATTCTTTCTAATAAATAGAGAAAGTACACACCGCCCCGGATTCTTGAGTGTGAGATCATTCACTGTTGCAGTATCGTCCCTCGGGCCATGCATGGACGGTGATTCTCCGTCGGGTGGTACGCTCTGCATGGGCCAAGCCGATCGATCGCCTGGTCGCAGTGGGGCGAAAAGTATTATACATTTTGTTTGTAGCCCAGACAAAGTGGCATAATCATTACTAAGCACTATGAAAATAATCGGAAGCAATATTCGTGGCCAAAGCGTTTCGTTTCGAAGTTAGGCCGAGAGTCCCCAATGAACTGTCCCGCCTGACCGAGTTATCGACAAACCTGATGTACAGTTGGGACGAAGATGTTCGCAATCTTTTTTCCACTCTGGACCGGGAACTGTGGGAGCGGGTTGGGCATAGCCCCCGGTTGTTTTTGCGCCGCGTGGATCAGGCGATGCTCGACAAAGCGGCACAGGATGCCCTCTATCAGCGCAAATACAACAGTTGCGTTTCGTCGTATGACACCTATATGGGGTACGGGGCGTCCGAATCCGTGGCCCGGGCCTTCGACGTAGACAACGGACTGATCGCCTACTTTTGCGCTGAATTCGGGCTACACGAGAGTTTCCCCATCTATTCCGGCGGACTGGGGATACTCGCCGGGGATCACTGCAAAGCGGCCAGTGACCTGAGGCTGCCCTTTGTCGCCGTGGGGCTGCTCTACCGACAGGGCTATTTTTCCCAAACCATCGATTCCGACGGGGGGCAGCATGCGAATTACGCGGACCTCAATTTTGATCAGTTGGCGATCTTCCCGGCGCGAAATGATCAGGATGAGGAGGTTTACGTCGAGATCGACATTGGAGGTCGAACGGTACAGATCAAGGTATGGCAGGCACGAGCGGGCCGAATAGCTATTTATCTTCTGGACACCGATATCGACGATAACGACGAAGCTGACCGCAGGATTACACATCGCCTGTATGGGGGAGACAGTGATACTCGTATTCAACAGGAAATCGTATTGGGATTGGGTGGTGTCCGCGCTTTACGCCGGCTCGGCCTGGCCCCGACGGTCTGGCACATCAATGAGGGCCACGCTGCGTTCATTATCCTGGAACGGTGTCGCGAGTTGGTCGCACAGGGGGTGGACTTCGAAACCGTACTGGAGACCGTTGCCGGATCGACTGTATTTACCACCCATACAGCGGTGCCGGCCGGGCACGATATCTTTTCAAGGGAGCAGCTGGCCAAGTATCTTGGTGATCTATTTGCGGAATTGAACACGGACGAAGACCGGCTCATGAACCTGGGGGATAGTCCGGGCAACGAAGAAAGATTTAATCAGACCGCACTTGCAATCCGTGGATCCCGGTTCCGCAATGGCGTCAGCCAGTTGCACGGAAAAGTGTCCTCGGAACTTTGCACCTTCGCTTGGCCGGAAATACCGCCAAACGAGAACGGTATGGACTATGTCACCAATGGTGTGCACGTGCCCACGTTCCTACATCCGGAATGGACCCGGTGCTTCGATCTGCATCTACCCAGTGAGTGGCGCGATAAGCTATTGGATGCCGATTACTGGAAAGGGATCAGCCACATATCGGACAGTAACTTCTGGACCACACACCAGACCATCAAGTCATTACTGATCGACGAGATCAAACAACGGGTCCGTGTTCGCGCTGAGCGAACAGATCTCAGCGCCGCGCAGATGCGCCGGGTGACGCGATATCTGAATCTCGACACACTGATAATCGGGTTCGCACGCCGGTTCGCGACTTACAAGCGCGCGACTTTACTGCTTCGGGACCTGGCTCGACTTGAGTCGTTGATCAACAGTGCCGATATGCCGGTGTTGTTCCTTTTCGCCGGCAAGGCACACCCCCAGGACGGCCCGGGTCAGGAGTTCCTAAGAACCATCCACAGTGTGTCGTGTCGATCGGAGTTCGAGGGTCGAATACTGCTACTTGAGGGCTATGACATCGCGCTTGCCAGATACCTGGTGAGCGGCGTGGATGTCTGGCTCAATACCCCTGAGTACCCCATGGAGGCCAGTGGGACTTCTGGACAGAAAGCCGCCATTAATGGCGTGCCGAATCTGAGTGTCCTCGATGGATGGTGGAATGAGGGCTACCATGGCGACAACGGTTGGGCCATCAGTCCACATCGTCCCACGGTGGACCGGGAGGAACGAGACCGCCAGGAGGCGGATGAACTGTTCCATCTCCTCGAGCACGAGGTCCTGCCCCTGTATTACGACCGGGAAGACCAGGAATTCTCCGCCAAGTGGATAAGAGTCGCCAAACGCGCCATGATATCCGCGTTGCCGGAGTTCAGCTCGCAGCGCATGGTGATGGATTACACGCGCAAGTTTTACGCGCCTGCCGCATTAAACGGTGAAAAGCTGGCGGCGAATGACTATCGACTAGCGCGAGAGCTGGTGAAGTGGCGGAGATCTGTAAACAAACACTGGCCCAAGTTTTCGATGGAAATGATTGAAATTCCCCAAGACACGGTCCACTCGGCGGAGGAGTTCCGTGTGCGGGTCAAGGTTTTTCATGAGGGCCTTCAACATTCAGACTTCCGCGTCGAATGTCTGCTTCATAATGGCGCCGCCGCGGCTGGACACGTGACCAAGACTTACCCGTTAAAGTCCGCGGAAGCCAAAAGCACCGGCAACTCGATCTACGAGACGGGAATCTCCTTGCAGGAATGTGGCGGCTACGAGTTGCGGATTCGGGCATATCCAATGAATACCAACTATCCCAATCAGTTCGAGTGCGGGAAGATGCTATGGTTGTAGGCTATCCGACCGCCCAGATACGATCGTAGACCGAGGCTAAGTGCCTCAGGCGCTCGGCTGTGCCGGAATCGACGTCATGCCACTGAAAAGCCCATTGCCAATTGCTTGAATTCTGTCCGGGCGTGTTCATCCGGTGTTCGCTGCCCAGGCCCATGATGTCCTGCATGGGCAGGACCGCGAGGCGGGACACGGACTGGAAGGCTGCCCTGATCAGCGCCCACGGCATCGCTTCTCGGGGCATGCCGAGGTAACCATATATACTTTCTTTTTGCTGCGCAGTAAGGCCCTCAAACCAGCCCATGGTTGTATCGTTATCATGGGTACCCGAATACACAACGGAACAAGGATCGTGATTATGGGGCAGATGCGGGTTATCTGGTTTTCCGTCAAACGCGAACTGCAAAACGCACATACCGGGAAGCCCGAGTGTTTTACGTAACCTGACGACGGCGTTGGTGATCAGCCCCAGATCCTCGGCCACCAGCGGTAGTGCACCAAGCCTCTCCTTCAACCGCCGAAAAAATACCTCCCCTGGCCCTTTGACCCAACGCCCGTGAACCGCAGTGGTGTTCTCGGCGGGGATTTCCCAATAAGACTCGAAACCGCGGAAATGATCGATACGCAAGAGGTCGAAGTACGCCAACTGCGTACGCAATCGCTGAACCCACCAGTCAAAGTCGTCCTCCGCGAGTTTGGACCAGTCATATAGAGGATTACCCCACCGTTGACCGTCTTTAGAGAAATAATCGGGGGGCACACCCGCAACCACTTTCGGCCGCCCGGACCCGGTCAGTTGGAAATACTTGCGGTGCGACCAGATGTCGGCGCTGTCATGGGCGACAAATATCGGGAGATCCCCGAACAAACGGATACCACGTTCATTCGCATAGCCTTTCAGCTGCACCCATTGGCGACGAAACAGGTATTGGCCGAAGACGATACGTTCGAGGGCGGGCTGAAGCTCGGTCCGGGCAGCGGCCAGGGCCTGGGGATCACGGTCCCGCAAAGGCACCGGCCATTTGAACCAGGGCCTACCGCCGTGGCGGCTCTTCAGAGCCTGATAAAGAGCGTAGTCCGGCAGCCAGTGGCCGCACTGCCTGACGAATTCCCCCACCGTCCGCTTGATCTGTGCATCGTTGCCGGTGTTGAGGTACGCCTGGGCGATGCACTGCTCCTTGAGTCCCGCTATGTCACCTTGGCAGTCTTGTTGCGCCCGCTCCAACTGCTGACGGTCGAGAAATCCCTCGACTACCAGGCGCTGCGGACTGATCAACCTTGTATTGCCGGCGTGAACGGATAAGGTCAGATACGGAGAGCGGTCGGCATGGGTCGGACCCAGCGGCAAGACCTGCCATACACTCGCCCCCGCGGCGGACAGGAAATCGACAAAGTCACATGCATTGTCACCGAGATCGCCGGTACCCGCTCCCGGTAACGACGTCGGGTGCAGCAGAATGCCGTACTCTCTTCGAGACAGTACCAGGCAATTGTTATTGTTCAATGCCGCCCACGGCGCATGACGCCCCCGTGTTCCGCATGCCCACCATAACCGAAATTTTCGAACAAGGCATCGGGCGCCTGTAAACCAATCAATTTATACAAATACGCTATGTGATTTCGATAAATCATTGCAAACTCGTTAACCGATTCCGGCGGGTTATCGTCGCCGAACCACCAAAACCAGTCGGAGCCCTCGCAGATCCCAAGTTGTTTTTCAATCGCCGTTTTCTTGTCTACTTCTGTTTCGACATCCCGGAGTACCTTGTCACATTGTTTTTTTGCACCAACCAGAATATCCCACGCCCGGTTCTTGTCGGACTGACCGATCCAAGTCGAGAATGTCCCGTATACCCAACTGCCAGCCGACACGGTGTCCAGTTGGCCCGCGTCCGTATGAGTCTTCAGGTACTCGGAATATGTTGTCAGTTTCAGGTGCGAATGTTGCGCCAGTAATTCAAATAACGGACGTAGAAAGTGGTAGGCGTTGTCTGGAAAGTGCTCCCAGGCATTTTCTCCGTCCATGATTATGGAGACGATGCGTTTTTCGGGAGAGGGTATGCGCCGGGCGATCTGATCAAGCTTATGAATCAGATCTCCCACCGCATCGTCCCCGTGCCACGTCGCATACTCGAACCCAATGGTGTCAGACAGACCATCGTGCCGGAAAAAGCCATATAAATCAGTGTCGCGAAATCGGTAGGCGCGGTGCGGCCAGATATTCTCGTCCAGCGATTTCCCGCTCTTGCGCAGACTGTTGGCCAACACGCCCTGGCCGCTGGCGAACCAACGGAATCCATGTTCCTTGAGCCGCAGCAGAACCGCATCACTGACGCCGCCCTCGGACGGCCAACAGCCGACTGGTTCAACACCCAAAATCCGCTTGAACACCTCGCGACCATAGTGCAGATGCCAGTCCACACGATCCAGACCGCCTGGGTAGGTTTCCACGGGTAACGGCGCCCGGGGCATGGTATGCCGAGCAACACCAAAATCCGCCAGCAGTGGTAGCATCGGATGCCCGTAAGGGCTCATGGCGAGTTCGACCCTTTCGTGCTCCGCCAGTGACCGATATTCGGACAGGACGCGTTTCATGATGTCCGCGATCACACGCAGTAACTCGATTCGATCGAGCTGGCTGTACCCTTTCTCTTTGTTGATCAGCCGTTGCATTCGGGGATCACAGCGGCGGACCGTCTCGCCCACCCAGGCCAGGTGATACCACACCACCAAGTCGGAGAAGAATTGGCGGTTGATATAGTTACCGGTAAACGTGTCGCCAAACAGATGTTGACGACAGAAGTCGGCCAGCCGTCGATAAGGCTCGAATCGATCGATCAGCCGTTCCTGATTGGCTTGCAGACACTGCTTTGCGATTGGCACGCGTTCCGCCAGCTCTTCCGGAACCCCTTGGGCCAGGCAGTTCAGGAGCGGGTCACTGATCTTCTTACTGCGCGCGAAAAAATCGTCCAGTTGGGTCGCATAATCCTGTAATTGTTCGATCAGTATCGGCGCAAAGTTCACCACTGCCCTGGCGTCCGGTACCGCGGCCAGGTGCGCGGCCATGTCGATATAGTCCTTGATAGCATGAAGATAGGTCCAGGGCCGAATATACGTCCCGGTACCTTGATCCTGGTATTGCGGCTGATGCATATGCCAGCACAACACCACGTTCAGCCGGTTATCAGCGGACATCTTGCCTTGCTTGGCCAAGCATGTCGGGGGTCACCAATACGATGCCCCCCGGCGAAACGTGAAAGCGTTCCCGGTCTTTTTCCGGTTCCATGCCTATCAAGGTGCCGTCTGTGATGCGGCAATTAGAATCGATCACCGCTCGATTGATCTGGCAGTTCCTTCCAATTGCCACATTCGGTAGCGCCACACACTCTCTTAGATTGGACGAGTTCCGCACCCGCACATTGGAAAACAGCAATGAGCGACGGACCATCGCCCCCTGAATAATACAACCGCCAGACACCATCGAGTTTATGGCCAATCCCTGATGATCCTCATCGTCGTAGACGAACTTCGCGGGTGGCAACTGTTCCTGGTAGGTCCATATCGGCCATTCCTCATCGTAGATGTCCAGCTCGGGCATCGGCTCGATCAACTCCATATTGGCCAGCCAATAGGCGTCTATCGTCCCGACATCGCGCCAATATGCCTGCTTTCCGGTCTCGGCGTCGGTAAACGGAAAAGCGAATACCCGGTGATTGCCAATCAGACTGGGAATGATATCGGCGCCGAAGTCGTGTTTAGAAGATGGCGTATCTGCGTCTTTGATCAGTTGCTCGTAGAGAAAATTCGCGCTAAAAACATAGATACCCATGGACGCCAGTGCAACTTCTTCCTTCCCGGGAACCGGCTCGGGATCGGACGGCTTTTCGGAAAACTTGTGAATTCGATGATCGTTGTCAATCGACATGACGCCGAAGGCTGACGCCTCGGGGACGCGGACTTCGATGCAGCCGATCGTTAGATCTGCCTCGTTTTCGACATGCCGTGCCAGCATTTGCCCATAATCCATTTTATAAATATGATCACCCGCCAGGACGACAACATATTCCGGACCATGATTCTTGATGATGTGGAGATTCTGAAAAACAGCATCTGCGGTCCCGGAATACCAGGCGGCCTCCGTAACCTGTTGCGAAGCTGGCAGCAGTTCGAGAAATTCTCCCAATTGCCCGCTGAGGAAGCCCCAACCCTTTTGTACGTGGTGAATCAATGAGTGCGCCTTGTATTGCGTTAGAATACCGATCCTGCGGATGCCGGAATTCACGCAGTTGGATAAGGTAAAGTCGATGATGCGAAACTTGCCGCCGAAGGGGACCGCGGGTTTTGACCGCCAAGTTGTCAGTTCGCTGAGACGGGAGCCGCGACCGCCGGCCAGTACTAGGGCCAACGAGTTACGGGTCAGTCGACTGACGAAGCGCTCGGAATGGGTGGAGGTAGCTTCGGGCATTCGGTTCAACAACCGTCTCTGGTAATTAGATGAATCATTTCATGAAATTATATCGTAAAGTTATCCCTGTCCGGACTCAGGACCTCAATCGCATCCGTGAGGGGTTCACGTATATTAACCTATAGTTGTGAAGGCGAGTTTGACAAAGATCAATAGCGAAGAACAGATGCTGCAGGCAGTGGCAGAGGCCCGCTGCCATGATCCATTTGCGGTCCTGGGTCGGCACGTGATCGGCAACGACGTACTGGTGCGGGTATTCGCGCCCGAGGCCGCCAATGTGGTGATCGTCGACAACCAGGCGCAAATGAAGCGGCGGCCGAACACGGATGTTTTTGAATGGCGGGGCCGTGCGTCCAGCTTGCCGCGGTATTACCGCCTATGCTTCCATGGTAGCAACGACCATCGGCACGTTACGTACGATCCGTACTGTTTTCCGCCGCAGATCACCGATCACGACCTGCATTTGCTCCGCGAAGGAAAGCTTAGGTACTCATATCAGGTTCTGGGCGCGAATGTACGAGTAGTTGAAGGTGTCGAGGGGGTGCTTTTTGCGACCTGGTCACCGAACGCGGAGCGAGTCAGTGTAGTGGGCGACTTCAATCGTTGGGATGGTCGGGCGCATCCAATGCGCTCACGCGGAGACACCGGCGTGTGGGAGCTTTTCATACCCGGGCTCCTGGCGGGCGAAAAATACAAATTCGAAATACGAAACCGTCCTACCGGTGAGGTCTTCTTGAAAGCCGACCCCTACGGAACGAGGTTCGAGTTGCGACCGAGCACAGCGTCAATCGTCTCAGACCCCGGAACTTACCGTTGGTTTGATCAGGATTGGCTGCTGAAACGCGCTCAGGCGGATTGGCTTCATGCGCCGATGGCGATTTATGAAGTGCACTTGGGGTCCTGGCGGAAAAGCGAAAACGCGGAGTTCCTGGGTTATCGGAAAATCGCGGAGCAATTGGTGATGCACGTAAAAGATCTTGGTTATACCCATATTGAACTGATGCCGATAACGGAGCATCCCCTGGATGACTCTTGGGGCTATCAGACTGTGGGTTATTTCGCCCCTACCAGTCGCTTTGGGACGCCGGACGACTTCCGGTATTTCATCAATCACTGCCATGCGAATGGGATTGGTGTCATTTTGGACTGGGTCCCGGCGCACTTTCCGAGGGATGCCCATGGGCTGGCGCGCTACGATGGCACTGCGTTGTTCGAGCACGAGGATCCGAGGCAGTCGGAGCAGGCGGACTGGGGGACATTGATCTTCAACTACGCTCGCAACGAGGTGCGCAATTTTCTGTTATCGAGTGCCGTGTATTGGTGTAATGAGTTTCATATAGACGGTTTGCGGGTCGACGCCGTTGCTTCGATGCTGTACCTCGACTATTCGAAAAGTGAGGGTGAGTGGATCCCTAATAAGTATGGCGGTCGCGAAAACCTCGAAGCCATATCATTCCTTCGCGAACTGAATTCCGTCATCCACGAGAAATTTCCCGGTGTATTGGTATTTGCCGAGGAATCCACAGCGTGGCCTATGGTGTCGCGTCCGGTGTATGTCGGTGGATTGGGTTTCAGCATGAAATGGAATATGGGGTGGATGAACGACACGCTCTCCTATTTCGAACAAGATCCGGTGTACAGACGCTACCGTCATGACAAACTCACCTTCAGCCAGCTGTATGCGTATACTGAGAATTTCGTACTTCCTTTCTCCCATGACGAAGTCGTGCACGGAAAACGATCCCTGCATTACAAGATGCCGGGCGACGCGTGGCAACGGTTAGCAAATCTTCGTCTACTCTACGCATACCAGTACACGCATCCGGGCAAGAAATTGCTCTTCATGGGCTCGGAATTCGCACAGGGTGAAGAGTGGTCTCACAAACGAGGGCTCGACTGGCATGTTTTGAATTACGCGTCGCACCGTTCGGTGCAGGATATGATCAGACTCCTGAACCAATTGTACCGAGAAGAGCCAGCGCTGCATTACTTCGACTTTGATGCTCGAGGATTCGAGTGGCTGGATTGTCATGATTCAGAGCAATCGGTTCTGTCATTTCTCCGCAAGTCCGAGAATCAATTTCTTGTCGTGGTGCTCAACTTCACGCCAGTACCCCGTGAAGGCTACCGAGTTGGTATTCCCGAAGCAGGTTTCTACCGGGAACTGTTCAACTCGGATTCCGAGTTTTTCGGCGGCTCGAACGCAGGCAATGTTGGCGGTGTACCCAGTGATCCGATGGAGTGGATGGGTCGGCCCCATTCAATATGCATTACCCTTCCTCCTCTCGGCGCATTGATCCTTAAACGAGACTGATATGCGTATCCTCCACGTTGCCAGTGAGGTCTACCCGTTGATGAAGACTGGCGGACTGGCTGATGTGTGCGCGAGTTTGCCGGCAGCGCAACGTGAGTTGGGACACGACACGCGCATTGTGATGCCAGCTTACGCCGACGCCGTCGCCATTGTTGAACCGATGACGGAAATCGCCAGCTGTGCCATTGAAGGCCTTCCAGACCCGGTGCGGATACTGGAAACCCATCTACCCAAGGGTGATGTCCCCGTATGGCTGGTCGATTACCCGCCCGCCTTCTGGCGGCCGGGGAATCCGTACCAGGATGCCGACGGCCACCCGTGGGCGGATAACGCAGAACGATTTGCCACGCTGTGCCGCGCGGCGGTGGAAATTGCTAGAAATCGGGCCGGACTCGATTGGCAACCGGACATTGTTCATTGCCACGACTGGCAAACCGGTTTGGTCGCCCCACTGCTCGGGGCCGATCGAAACGTCAAGACTGTATTCACCATACACAACCTCGCATATCAGGGACTGTTCCCTCGCGAGGTGTTCGAAGACCTCGGTCTGGCGGAGGATCTCTGGGGTCACGACGGTCTTGAGTTTCATGGTGCCATGTCATTCATAAAGGGAGGCATCATCTTCAACGATTGGCTAACCACGGTCAGCCCAACCTACGCGAAAGAGATACAAACAATAGAATTCGGATGCGGATTAGACGACCTGTTACAGCAACGCAGCGATCGACTGATCGGCATCGTAAATGGTATTGATGAACGGGAATGGGACCCGAGTACGGATCGCTGGTTGACCCACCACTATGATGCCGATCAACTTCATCTGAAATACGAAAACAAGCGTGAATTATCGGAGGAAAAAGGTCTGCAATATAACGACGATGTCGTCTTGGTGGGCCTGGTCTCGCGCCTGGTTGAGCAAAAAGGTATCGACCTTGTTATTCAGGCTATTCCACACCTTATGGACGAGCCAGTCAGGTTCGTAATTCTGGGTACTGGACAGTCCGAACTCGAGCGACAGTTAATGGACCTGGCCATCGGCTATCATGATTATGTCAGTGTGGCGATCGGTTACGATGAGGGGCTCGCACATCGAATCGAGGCCAGCGCTGATATCTTCCTGATGCCATCCCGTTTTGAACCGTGCGGGCTGAGTCAGATGTACAGTCTTCGTTATGGGACGGTGCCCATCGTGCGCAACACCGGTGGACTCACCGATACCGTGATCCACGCAGACCCACTGACGCTGGCGGATGGAAACGCCACCGGCATCGTTTTCTCTGAAGCCACGTCTACCGCCCTGGTTGCTGCCGTACAATATGCGCTGAAACTCTACCATCAGGGTGAAAGCTGGCAGCGGATGATGAAAAACGGTATGCGGCGGGATGTCAGTTGGGGACCCAGCGCCCGTGCTTATCTCAAACTTTATGCGCGCTAGGTCGCGCTACTTTCAGCGGATTCCCTGCAACGGCCGTTGCGCGGCAAGAAACCTGCTTGACCCCATTATTCAGTCCTTGCCTGACCGTACTAATTCCGTATCGGACGGGGAAATCCGTTGAACCAGCCCCGGACACATGACCGCACAAGAAACGGTAGTGCGAAGTAAGGCTATTCCTTCCTCAGTGCTGGTGCCGATATCGGCGATAATCCAGAGTCTGATTGCAGTTGCGGTTGCCTGAGGGGCTTCGGGACGGCTGACGATTGTCACGTAGGACCGCAATCGAAATTCGCGCCGGCTTGATAGGCCCCATAATCCTCACAGGAACTATGCTGGGAGCACGAAATGTCGGAAGTCAGCATGTTGCCTGCAATGGGTCGGTATCTGGTCGTGGAATCAAGGGCTGTCGAAACCGGGCAGGGAGACGTAAAACCCGGACAAAGACAAGGGTAATCCTGTCGGGTTAGTGCACCAGCCCTCGAACCTACCAGATGTTCATCAACCGCGGATCAGAGGTAAAAGGGGTGGTGTTCTTTAGACTGTTGATCTAAATGACGACATCAATAGTAGCGTTGCACATGAGAAAGGTTTTTCCGGTAACCGCGAGAAACGTCACGTGAACGAAGCTGCGAATCGAGGCCGTGTCGAAAATACGCGATTGCGATTCCTGGAGCGGTCGCGTCTCCCAGGGACTGACCCGACTGACGCGGTATGCTCTGGACGCCGTGATCAGGCACAGCGACCGTATCTACAATACTCTGATGGAGACCTTCGTACGCGCTGACACCATCGTTTTGCCGACCAGCGTGGTGGCCGATCGCCTAACAGAGGCGTGACTTCAAAAATAAGGCAAAATAAGGATCAAGGGCGTCCGCCTTTCCTGAACGTAGACTGGAGCATTTTCATCGATGAAAGACAATGGTCATCTAGCCGACCCCGCCAATGTTGCTGGGCCGAATTACGACACGAGACAGACCACCGGGGCAAGAGCACGTCGACCGCGACACTATTTTGCACAGTTTGCAGCCGAGGAGACCGATGGCACAATATTGAAATGAATTCATTGTCAAGCAGTCGATGAACAATCCAGCCCTACTTAAGAAGTACTCAGATGAGTCGTTGAGACGACTAATGCCTCGTCTCGAAGCGCGCTTTGCTTCCCAGGTCGATGAAGGAGAGTGGCAAGCCTACGTACAGCGCATTGATTCCCACTTCCCTCGACTGTTCAAGCTGCTCCATCAACTTTACGGTAGCGAGTACGACTTTTTCTATTACCTGGAGGACATACTGGCTACCGCGACCCATATGTGGGTGTCACGACCGGCCGAGCTGAAGGCACTCGATGTTATGCGCGAGGCAGACCCTCACTGGTATCAGTCCCATCGCATGGTGGGGGCAATGTGTTATATCGACCTATTCGCGAAAGACATTGCGGGCATTCGTGAGCAAATTCCTTACTTCACGGGACTCGGCATAACTTACCTGCACCTCATGCCGCTGTTCAAGTCACCAGACGGTGATAACGATGGTGGTTATGCGGTGAGCAGTTATCGCGAAGTTGACCCGCTGCTCGGCACGATGGACGAGCTTGCGCAACTGGCGACCGAGTTGCGCCATCACGGTATCAGTTTGGTGCTTGACTTCGTATTTAACCACACGTCGGACGAGCATGACTGGGCGAAACGTGCCCTGGCCGGAGACATTGAGTACCAAGAGCACTACCGCATGTTTCCGGACCGCCAGTTCCCTGATGCAATTGAGAAGACTGTTAACACAATATTTCCGGACGAGCACCCTGGGTGTTTCACGTACCGCAGTCGCATTCGTAAGTGGGTGTGGACGACGTTTCACAACTACCAATGGGACCTCAACTATGAAAATCCGGCGGTATTCAGCGGTATGGTTGGAGATATGTTGTTTCTTGCCAACCAAGGTGTGGAGGTACTGCGGCTGGACGCAGTCGCCTTTCTATGGAAGCGGTTGGGAACGAGTTGCGAAAATCTACCTGAGGCCCATGTCGTCATACAGGCATTCAACGCGGTGTTCAAAGTTGCCGCGCCTGCATCAGAGTTCAAGTCTGAGGCCATCGTGCATCCGGACGAGGTCGCAAAATACATCAGCGAAGACGAGTGTCCGCTCTCGTACAATCCAAACCTCATGGCGCTGCTGTGGAATACTCTGGCGACCCGCGACGTCAGACTCATGCGCTACTCTCTACAGAAACGCTTCTCGCTTCCACCGGGCTGCGCCTGGGTAAACTACATCCGCTGCCACGATGACATCGGCTGGGCGTTTTCAAACGAAGATGCGCTGGCGGTCGACATTCAACCGCAGGACCACCGCCGTTTCCTCACTGAATTCTATATCGGGCGCTTCGCGGACAGCTTCTCACGTGGCCTGCCGTTTCAGGAAAACCCGGCGAGTGGTGATGCCCGCATTTCAGGAACCACGGCGTCGTTGTGCGGACTGGAAAAGGCGATGGAGGAGCAGAATGCTGTTGAGCAGGATCTGGCGATTCGTCGCATTCTGTTGCTCCATGGGATCATATACACCATCGGCGGTATCCCGATATTGTATCTCGGTGACGAACTCGGGATGCTCAATGACTATAGCTACACCGAGTCAATGGAGAAGGATGGCGATAGCCGCTGGTTACATCGTCCAGCATTCGACTGGGCGCGGGCAGAGATGCGTAAAGACCCGGGGAGCGTTTATGGACGCATCTACGAGGGCCTCCTCCGTCTGGCCCAGATTCGACAGCAGAACCTGGCCTTCACCCGCGCGGAGACCGAGATCATGGATGCTGGTAACGATCAGGTGTTTGGCTACTTCCGGCAGCATGACGACCAGAGCATATTAGTATTGGCCAACTTCAGTGAACGACAACAGATAGTTGCCGCCAAGCGGCTGCGCCTACTTGGACTGCGCAAAACGTTGACTGACGTCCTGGCAGGAAAGACCGTAGTGGCCACGCAGCAGCTGGTCATGGAGCCATATCAACTCATGGTCTTGATGGGCATCAGATAACAGGCAAGCAGGCGGATACGTGCGACCCTTGATTTTCGGCGAGGTTTTGTTCGACCAGTTTCCCGACGGCATATCGGTGCTCGGGGGAGCACCTTTTAACGTGGCGTGGCACCTGCGGGGATTCGGCTTTGATCCACTGATAATCAGTCGCGTCGGTAACGATGCACGTGGGCGCGAGATTATACAGGCGATGACCGAGTGGGGAATGGATACGCGCGGTATCCAGATCGACGTGAATCGACCAACCGGTGTCGTTGCAGTGAACCTGGATTCCGGACAGCACACATTCAGCATCTTGCCGGATCAGGCTTACGATCATGTCAACGCGCGCGACGCCTGCAAGGCCCGTTTGGACAGCCGCGTCGGGCTCGTATATCACGGCACGTTGGCGTTACGTGACCCGGTGTCGCGCGCAGCGCTGACGGCGCTGCTGAAAGTCGAGGACGCGCCGGTCTTCCTCGATCTAAATCTCAGGGATCCCTGGTGGGACGCCGCGGATCTACCTGAGCTGTGCATACGGGCCCGCTGGCTCAAACTCAACGAAGATGAACTCGATCGGATATCACAATCGCTTGAGATGCGCTCGGAGCGGGTCGAAGAGCAGGCCGCAGGGCTTGGAGGCCGCTTTGGCCTGGAGCTGGTTGTTGTGACCTGTGGTGCTCGCGGTGCATTGGCGTGGGCGGCAAGCGGTGAAGTCCACGCGGTTCAACCGGAGGTGTCGATCGATATCTTCGACACGGTAGGCGCGGGTGATGCGTTTACAGCTGTGGTGGTGTGCGGCCTGATCAACGACTGGTCCCTGCCGACCACCCTGAAGTTTGCGCAGACATTCGCGAGTACTATTTGCGGCGTGCGTGGCGCGACGGTACGCGATAGAGAGTTTTACGCTCAGCAGACTCGGCAGTGGGGCGCTGCATGAAGCAAGTTGTGGGCACCACCGTTCGGGGCGCTTCCGCAGCGAAGGTGTTGATGTGTTTTTGGCGAATTACTACTTTGCATTGGGTGGCAAAGGCAGTATTTGTGGTCTGCCAAGTGAGTTCTGGTTACGCATCTGGTTTTCGACGGCAAGTCGTCTCCTGCCACAAGTCACAATCGCGTTGTAGGTTGAGCCAGACCTCCGTACTTATTTCGAAAGCCTCATCGAACGCCAGAGACGTAGTAGTCGGAATACAAAGAAGCACATCAATTCCGAGGATAACATGGCATTATCACCGATCCTCATGGCGTAAACCAAAAGCAAATCTGCTAAGAGGTCGAAAGGGCATCAAGTAACAAGTAATAGGTTCCCGGATTCCACTATCGCTTTTTCACCGTTATCGCCAGGCAATGTAGCGGGTATACGAGACAAACATTTTATTCGTATACCGGAACCACCAGCACGGGGATTTTAGAAAGTTGCGTCACTTTTCGTGCGGTAGATCCAAGCAGAAAGGCACTAACACGTGGATCGGTGTGTGTGCCAACAACTATCAGATCAGCTTTCAGTTCGTCAGCTTGTTTGGTGATTATTTCCGCAGGGCGTCCACTTACAACCGTCACTTCGCTGACGAGTTGGCGGTCCTCAGGGTTTTGTTTTAGCTCATCCTCGCAAAACGCATCCAATCGCCGCTGCATGTCTACTAAGGCCTTCTGCATGCCGTCTCGAACAACCTCTTTCACAGTGACGTCAGGCATGTAAATGTCGATGGCAGCTAGAACTCCGGAACCGAGTGGTTCTGCTACATGCAGCATAGTGATTCTTGCGTCATGCTTCTTGGCTATGCCAAGAGCAAAACGAAAAACCGGGCGCATATGATCGCCCAAATCAGTTGCGTAGAGTATGGTTTTTATTTCGGGATACATTTAGATTTCCAACGATTTGTATAGGGATATTTCTGTGACTGTGAGTGACATGCAGGAGAAACTTTCGACTTTTCTCACGCACATAGCTGGTGCCGCAAAATTGGGAGCACCTTTTTATCGAGAAAATGTGCCATTTAGAGCTCCTGAGGTGACCGGCCGATCACCGCTTTCAGTCTTACTGGATTTGGTCGCACCATTCGTGTTTTATGCTTTAATTTGTGATTACTTCGGGCCCCACACGCAACGTTGGCAGCCACCCAGAAAGAGACGGGAAATCCCGTTGTGCTGCACTGCAATAAAATGGTCTCCTCGGGGCCGAAGCGGTCATCATCCACTTACCCAGACCTTGGATCAAGTCTGAGCGTGTTGATTTGCACGGAGCGTTGAACCAGATTTTACATGCGAATAACCCACCCACGTCCTGCTAACGGTCACTGCGGACAGAGTTTTGACTCGAGACTGTGGGTCACCGTTCGGCGCAATTGAACGGACCGGGTTCTGCATGAATCTCGAACACCTCAATTTGGGCATATCCACCACAATGCGGGAGGTTGAACCGCCTTTACGTCGGTTTAACGTCGCCGCCCGTCCCAGATTTTCTGAGTGGACGATCCTTCATTGCCCAAATGATTGGGAGTACAATGATCCGAAATCGTTGAGAATATGGATAAGACCACTGCTAGTTTCTTCGTTTTTTGTCTGATCGCGGTCGGCACCGCGACAGCCGACGAGACGATCTACATCTGTGAGCAGGCAGGCGGCGGCGTCGTGTACAACAACACCCGCCCCGAACCCGGTGAATGCATGAATGTCACCGAGAAAGTGGTCGACACGGACGCCAATTTGATGTCATCCGAGCAGGAGACCGGCGCGCTCGAGCCTCAGGACGATGCCGGCAGACTTACGGCCGTTGATCCCGCCCCGGTTGCGCCGAACGCTCTGATGTTGGAACCTGATACCAGTGCGGATACGGCGAGTATTGAGGCCTCGACAGCGGCGGGTGGGGCGGCCGATTCCGCTGAGGCTGCTGCCGAAGCCGCTGCACGACTCGCAGCCAATCCTTACGATGAGGTGCTGGAAGAGGCTGCCCAGGCCGCTGCCGACGGTGCTTTCGACGCCGCCGGGGTGGCGAGGGACGCCGCTGGCGAAGCCGCTCAAGCGGCTAGATCTGCTGAGAGTTCCGGAGTCACGGCCAACACCAATCGCGCTGCCCGCGGTACCAGCTCCGCCGCCAGGGACACGGCTGAAGCCGCTGCGCGTACACAAGATGCTGTCGATTTCTCGAAAGCTGATGCACCGCCGGAGCAGATCAAGCAGGCTGCCGACGACGCTGCGGACGCCGCGAATCGCGCTTCCGAAGCGGCCAATGTGGCCAATAACGCCGCCCAAGGCGCCACTCCCCCGGCTGCCGGGGTGGCCCGTGGCGCCGTTCCCGCGCCTGGTGCTGAGGTGGGGGCTTCGGGTGTTGTCGCACCCCCCGCGTCGGTTGTTCCTCCACCGCCAGCAGCTCCACCCCCGTCACCACCACCCCCACCGCCGACCACGTTTCCTGGACCATGACGTGGTGATTTGAACAGACGGGCCCGGCCCTAACCTGCTCTGCCTTCGCTGATCAAAGCTGCGGCATCCCGCACCGTTTTAGCATCGCCGAGAATTAGATGCGTAGGTGTTTTCCCTTCCCTCCAGTCCGGATTTCGCGATAGACCTGGGCACCAAGCCAGCCGTGGCGAGGGGTTACCGCCCGCGGCAAATACAGTGCTGAAGGTACTGCGCGGCGATGGCGCCGGTGCGCCGGTCGGCGCTCGCAGCGGATTTCGGCCCCGCCTCGCGGGCGCCGAGATCGGCGCGGTGACCGCTCAGCTCAATTTTGGAGATCTGGGGTGCGGCGACCTCACTCTTCCTCCGCTCCGGCCTTCCCATCCGCCACCAGGAAGCTTGCTATGGTGTCAATTCCGGAGTTTGGGTCAGTCACACTGTCGACAGCGCGGAGTCGCACGCGTGCCATCCTTGCACCGAGTTCGATCGTCGTGTATCCGCGTCGGTCGCTGCGGGCGTACTTGGCGTGCGGGGCTTCCGAGCGCCAGCGGTCGGTGCGTTTTTGCGACGCAGCGAGCGACGTAATTGAGGTGCCGCATAGCTCGGTCGCCACGACCGGCGCGCGCGGTTCGTCAAAGTCGTTCATGAGGTCGCACACCCAGTAGGCGTGCACATCGCCGCCAATGACGAGAGGGTTGGCCACCCTTCGAGCAGCGATGTCGTTGATAAGCCGTCGGCGTGCCGCGGGGTAGCCATCCCAGCCATCGGTCCAGAACGTTTGACCCGGCCCGGGTTCGCGATCGAGTTGGGCCATCAGCGTTTGCTGGGCAATCACGTTCCAGCGCGCGTTCGATTGCCCAAGTTTCTCGCTGAGCCAGGCTTCTTGCTCGAATCCAAGCATGCTGCGCTCCTCCGCCAGGCGCTCATTACAGGTGTCCAAGTGGTTGGAGCCGCCGTGACCCTGTTCGGGACAGGCCTGGTAGGTGCGGTATTGACGACTATCGAGCACGTAGAAACGCGCCATTCGTCCGAAGTCATAATGACCATAGATCCGCATGTCCGGGCCCTGCGGTCGGCTTGCGGCGCGCAGCGGCATATGCTCGTAGAACGCCTGGTAGGCGGCGGCACGGCGGATAAGAAAATCGGGATCAAGGTCCTCAGCGCGGTCGTTGGCGTAGTCGTTATCGACTTCGTGATCATCCCAGGTGACGATCCAGGGAAAGCGCGCATGACATCGCTGAAGGTCAGGGTCGGTCTTGTAGCGGGCGTATCGGTTGCGATAGTCCGCGAGTGTATAGGGCTCGGGGCCTTCGTGTCTGCGGACGTTCTTCCTGCCCCACGATGATTCATAGATGTAGTCGCCGAGGAACACGACGAGGTCAAGGTCCTCTGCCGCCATGTGCCGGTGTGCGACGTAGTAGCCCTGTTCGTATTGTTGACAGGAAGCGAACGCGAAGCGCCACTTGCCAGACGCATCGGGTGACGGCGCTGTGCGCGTGCGCCCGACCGGGCTGACGGCATCATTGACCGTGAAGCGATAGTAGTACCAGCGGTCGGGCCGAAGACCGTCGACCTCGACGTGCACGCTATGACCATAGCCCGGATCGGCAATGGCGTTACCGCGTCGGACGATCTTGCCGAAGGATGCGTCCACCGCCACCTCCCAGCGCACCGGAATCGCGATAGGGTCGAGCCCGCCGCCGGCCAGCGGTTCGGGCGCCAGCCGTGTCCACAGCACGACACTATCCGGTAGTGGCGAGCCGGAGGCGACACCGAGGGTGAAGGGGTCGGTTGTGAACAGGGCAGCGGCCACCTTGGCTGTAGTCACGGAAACCGGCGCGATGGCGAAAGCGCTTACGGCGCGCAGAAACGCGCGGCGATCGAAAGTATGCAGCATATGGATTGTCCCGGTCGTTTCAGGCACAGGCGCAACTCAAGGGCCGGGAAAACAAGTATCTCTGCACCATAGTGAACCGGCCGCCTTTAGCGTGTGGCAGTCATGATCTGCTTCTCAGGGGCTGAGATCAAGCCGGACACCGAGTGCAACAATGAACGTTACCGGCCGCCAGGTAACAAGTCGACTAACGGTGCCGCGCGCGGCCTGGGTCAGACGTAACTTTGCAATGAGTCATTGAATAGCACAATACTTCACATCTTGATTAGGAGTTGCGGACCGTGCGACGGGGTAAAGATCCTCGACCGCTAAACGCCGCTGATACCCGGCGCGAGGTTAATCAACAAGGCATTCTTCCAGGATGCTCCGTACGTCGACCTGGGCCCGCAGCCTCGAGGCGAGTAGATACAGGCCCGCCAGTTTTCTGTGTAGGAACAGGGCATCGATCGGTGGAGTGTGCCAGTGTCCGCGGGCGAATCCCAGCGTTGCCGCCCTGTCCCGGATTCGCAGGGCGAGATTCCCGGCACCAAAGTCGTAGTGTCCCGTGTGACGGGCCGGCTCGGTGGCCGCAAGGAAAATGTCGAGTACGGTCTCCAACTGATCCGCATTGATCTCATACGCAAAATAGCCCACCCGCCGCGCACTCTCGGTCATTGCCCGGCGGTCGGCATGGACGGACGCGCGCAACAGGTCCTTGTATGCCGCCACCAGGTTGGTCGAAAAACACCGCGTCGCGCCGAAGTCGAGCAAACTCAACCGCTGAGTATTTGGATCGTATAGAAAATTCGCGAAGTTCGGATCGGACTGGATCATGCGGAACTCGAGCAGCTCGCGGAAGAACAACTCAAGCAGCAGGCGCGCTACGCGGTCGCGAACATCAGGGTCGGCGCTCGTCAGGGACTCGACGGGCTCGCCGTCGAGGAACTCCATTGCCAGGATATCGCCGCGCGTCAGATCGTCATCCACTGCGGGCAGTCTGTAGTCCGCTGCGTCCTCGAGCAGGGCATGGAAGCGTTTCAGGTGAGCCGCTTCCTCGAGGTAGTCGGCCTCGCGGTGGAGCTGCAGCTTTGCCTCTTCATAAAGGGTTTCCAGCTTAACGTTTTCCGGAATTACTCGGGCAATGCGCAGCAGCATGGCGACGTTGTCCACGTCACTTTCGATACTGTCGCGTATTCCGGGATACTGGACCTTGAGCGCAAGTCGTCGCCCGTCCTTGGTCACGCCTCGATGAACCTGACCGATCGAGGCCGCCGCCAGCGGTGAGAACGAAAAGCGTTCAAAGTTCCGCTCCCAGCCCTTGCCCCAACTGTTCTCGAGAACGGCGACCAGCTGGCTCATCGGCATGGATTGAGCGTCAGCGCGGAGTCTGGCCAACAGCTCGGCGAACTCAGGCGGCAACATCTCGCCCGCATCCATGGAAAGCAGCTGGCCGACCTTCATGGCGGCGCCACGCAGATGCGCCAGCTGCTGGGCCAATCGTCGCGCATTGCCCGGCGTCAGTACCAAGTCGGACATCGTGGGTCGGTTGCCCTGCGAGAACTGACGTGCCCCCTCGGCAACCATGCCGCTTACGAGGCCGCCCGCCAGACCACCGAGCCGTGCAAGGCGGGTCAGCTTGCGTGCAGGGACGGCTGAGACTTCGGATTTGGGGTCGATCATCGCGGCGCACATGACTGAGTCCGAGTGCGGAGCGTGCGACACAACATGTCGAGGTACCGTGAAAGGTCCGGGCAAGCCATGCCCAATGCCCGCGTCATGCCGGCCTGCACTCAGCAGGAAGTCTGCGTCGGACCGGCAATCGGGTTGTTGCGTCTTTACGTGCGTCGGTAGAATGTCGCCAGCCGTGACCCTGATCCCTGTGGACGACCTTAGTCCGTTGGAATCGATACCATGCGCAGCGTACCTGGATGTGCGTTTATACCCCTTCGTGACACCTGCTGACGCAGCTGTCGTGGGTGGGTCGCAGGTTGACGAGAATGTCAGGCGGGAGCTTATCGACGAGCTCGTGTTGTTGGGCCAGGAGCGTGCCTCGACAGTGAAGCAAAACCTGATCTCCCAGCATGGGATCGAACCCGGCCGGCTGGTGATCTGCGTGAACAAGTACGATAGGGAAGTGAAGGCAAGACCGCGTGTGGAGCTGGTTTTCTAGGAAGCCCCACCGCATAGAATCTGTCATTGCCAGTGGCGAGCAGACGCCGTGAAAAGAGCGACGCTGACAGCAGCTTGCTTCACGCACCGGGGTCCGCAAAAATACGAAGCATACCTGGTCAAACCGATAACAAAGACTAAAATTTCGTCATATGCGCCCGATAATTCTAATCATGACCATTTTGTGGTCGGCGGCCGTCGGAGCCGGTGCTGGACAGGTCGAGGTCTCCTACCTCTGGCACGATGACCTGGCACAGGTGGAACGATACCGGGTCCAGGTCGCTCGGGTGTTAGGCCCGGAGGTCTCGAAGAGCCTAAAGATCGTTCGGGAAGGAGGGGTATACGGCCTGATTTATGATCGACGCGGTGGTAGAAGAGGCGCTATAAAGGTCGCTACGGAACACACCCGTCTACTGAGGTCGAGGGGGCTGGGGACTGCGGCGCCCATTCGATCGCGCGCATGGGAGACAGTTTCCCATCGGCGCTTCCCGATGCCGGTTCGTTCTGGCGGCTGGACCATCGGTTCCGTCAACGGTGCAGTTTCCCTGTCCAGTCGTATTCCATCGTCGGCGGTCGAGCCCAATCTGAGGCAGCGGATGCCGGGTCTGGAGGCTGCCGTGGATCGTTACATAAAAGGGCTGCGGCAGCATGGCAGGCTCGCCCCGGATGAACGCACTGCGTGGTCGGTGCTGGATTTCACGACCGGGGAGCGGCTCGTCGCTATCAATGAAGACATCCAGCTGCAGGCCGCCAGCTTGGTGAAACCGTTCTTCGCCCTGGCGTTTTTCCACAAGGTCAAAGAAGGCAGATTGATCTACGGGCCCAGGAGCCGGCGTCACATGGAGCGCATGATCCAGCGCTCCAACAATAAATCCAGCAACTGGATCATGCGGCATGTAGGCGGGCCCGCGGCAGTACAGAAGATACTGACGCTGCATTATCCCGCGATCTTCGAGGACACGCGCATCGTCGAATACATTCCGGCGAATGGTCGTACCTATCGAAACAAGGCGTCAGTCAATGATTACAGCCGCTTCCTGAGTGCCCTGTGGAAAGAGGAGCTGCCGGGGTCGCGCGAAATTAAACGCGTGATGATGCTCCCCGGTCCTGACCGGCTGTTCACCGGCGCGAGTGAGTTACCCGACGGCACCACGGTCTACAACAAGACCGGGAGCACGTCGAGGCTTTGCGGCGACATGGGGATCCTGGTGGTCGAAGGGGAGGACGGTCGCAGTTATCCGTATACCCTCATTGGTGTCATCGAAAAACAGGAGAGCGCGCGTAACTATACCTCCTGGATACGCTCACGCGCTGACGTCATCCGCGACGTTTCCGCCATTGTCTACCGTGGTATCTCACAGCACCACAGTCTGCACAGTTCCCTGTAGCAAGAAGGCCGGCCCCTAGAAGCGCCCAAAACCAAAAAGGGGTCGGTGACAAATGGTAACAATAATAAGAATAATTCTCATTTGTCACCGACCCCTTTATGTTTGGTTGGAGACCAGTTCGGCGGCGCATGATGTCGTGGCGTCGAGCGCGGTCTTCAGTTTGTCGCGAGCGACTTCAATGGAGTCTGCCGTGTCGATAAGGCAGGGTTCACCGAAGGTTATGGCGATCTTGCTGCAAGGATAAGGCAGGTAAAACCGGTCCCAGCTCTTGAACACCTTCTTGCTGCTGGCGTCGAAGGCGATCGGAATGATGGGACAGCCGATTGCTCGCGACATCTGTACGACACCCGGTTTGACGACCTCCGCGGGCCCAAGCGGACCATCGGGCGTTATGGCAACGATTCCCCCGGACCGCAGGATGTTCATCATCTCCTTCATCGCCTCGTATCCGCCCCGTGTGCTCGATCCGCGAACTGTTTTCTTGCCAAACAGGTTTGCGACCCGCGACACATACTCCCCATCGCGGCTGGAGGAAATCAGGCAATGGATCTCGTCGTCCTGTCTCACAAGAGGCAGGATGATCTGCCGGCTGTGCCAGAAGGCAAAAATGAACCCCGTACCGTCCTGTTTCAAACGATTTGGGTACTCGGACCCGTCGATGATGATTTTCGACGTGAAGGCAGTGAATTTCAGGTAAGCCCAGATGATCGCGGGCACCAGATACAACGAAACCCGATTGAGCCAATATTTCATTGTTCTGCCCCTTGCGGCGCCATGCATCCCGGAAATTTGTACACAGTTGGGCTAAAATCCGGCGTTTCCGAGACAAGCTGGGGCGTGACCATCATTGATTCAGGAGACCTGCATGTCCAACTATCAAGCTGTTATCGATGAGCTTGCGTCGATAATAGCAAATAAAACGAAGTTGAAATTCGAGACGCTCGATCCCCAGTTGAACCTGGAGGAAAGCGGTCTGGATTCGTTTGCCCGCATCGAGCTGGTGTTGGCGATTGAAGAGCATTTCGGTTTCGAATTGTCGGACAGCGAAGCGGCCGAACTGGCCACGGTTGACGACCTGGTACGGATGATCCTGTCGAAGCAGAAATAAGCGATGTGGCAATTCCTTGTCGTGAATGGGCCTTCCTTTGCCGGCTGAGACCGACATTCATATTTTCAACCAGATAGTCAGTACCCATCAGCGACAATTATTGTTTTCTCTCTACGGCAAACACACCCTATGAAGCAAGGCGCGCAAGATCTGCTGGAGGTGATGCATAGCCATGTACATGACCCGAACCCGGTGTCCACATTGCATTTGTATAATACGCGTTCACGGTCCTATGACTCGGTTGGTTATGCGGACTTAAGTGAGATCGCGTTCGCTTTTGGTGCGCGGCTGATGGCGTGCGGTCACGGTCCTGGGTCAGTTTGCATGATCGCCTGCTATTCTCCCTTTGCCACGCTGGTCGCGTTCTATGGCGCAGTTTCCATCGGGGCAGTTCCGATGATATTGCCCATGCCCAAGGCGCTTGGTAGTCACGAGGCGCTGATTGAGAGAATCTACTTCTGGGGCGAAAAGTTTTCCGGCCGCTCCGCGTTGATGCTCGAGCAGGGGCTGAACGAGAAGTTCCACCAGTCGATACCACCGGGTGTCGGCGTGGTCAGGTTGCTGGCCGAGCCCGCCGCCCACTGGGACAGGCTGTCAAAACCGGCGAGACAATGGGCACCCGCGGCAAGCGACGTCGCGTTTTTCCAGACCACCAGTTCCTCCACCGGGGACCACAAAGCGGTCGCGATTTCCCATGGCAACATCATCGCCAATGTGCATGGTATTCGTGAGGCCGTTGGTATGGGTTCCTCGGAAAGGATGATCAGCTGGTTGCCTCTGTTTCACGATATGGGGCTGGTTGGGGCGGTACTGTTCAGCTTCTGCCACGGTTATCCGCTGTGGTTGATGACGCCGACACAGTTCGTAAAGCGACCCAGCCTGTGGCTCAAGGGTATGAGTGAACATCGTTGCAGCATTGCCACGGCCCCGAACTTCGGTTATGACTATTGTTCCCGCCTGGTGTCCCCTGACGATGTGAGTGCCCTCGATCTGACTGCTGTAAAGCACCTGTTCATCGGGGCTGAACCGATTCGTGAGTCGACGGTAAATTCCTTCATCGAGAAGTTCTCAGCAGCCGGAATAAGCAAAGAGGTGATTCGCCCGGCGTACGGCCTGGCGGAGTCGACCATAATTACGACCATTTCCAGGCCCGACTCGAGCGCCAGATTCGCCCTCCTCGAACGTGACAGCATTGCCGTCAATCAGCGGGTGAACGTACTTTCATTTACAGACATCGGCGGCACCCCCATGAATGGAATGATCGTCCCTGACCATGTAGCGGTGTGTACCGCGGGAACTCCGATCTCCGATATGGACCTGAAGTTGGTGGATGAAGACGGGGTGCCGGTGGCCGGGGAACTGCATGTCGGCGAAATCGTCCTGTCGGGGAACTCCGTGGCACTAGGTTATGTGACAGGTGGAGCCGCTGAAATCGAGCCCTTCCCCGACACTGGAATGCGAACCGGGGATCTGGGCGTCGTAATAGGGGAAGAACTGTACATCATCGAGCGAATCAAGAACGTCATCATCCGAAACGGCGAGAATTTTCTAGTGAGTGCGCTCGAGCAGAGAATCGCCGACCTGCTGGACTCATCCCATGAGCATGTTGCCGTGTTTGAATCGGATATCTACGATCCGGCGAGCGAAATCGTGGTCCTGGTGGAAAAGCACGGCGGTCTAAGCACGGGCCAAATCAATCCGTTTCTCGAGAATCTGCCGCGCGAGTCGTACCCGATCGACCGCGTGTTGTTCAGCCGCGCCAGAGCGATACCGCGAACCACCAGCGGCAAGAAACGCCACTATATGTGCCGTAAGATGCTGCGTGAGGGAGGTCTGGATTATCAACAGCTGATCGAGGTCGACCCGCAAAAGCTGGTCACGGCGATGTCCGCCCGCGACACTGCAGACGGCGAGGACCTCACCCGCTAAGACCCCCGTGGTCGGTCGATTTTTCGCAAGGTGACTCGGTAAAGGTCTAGGCCTCCGACCTCAAACATATAGGCCATCAACCTCAGGTATTGCTCGAAACGGCGCACCTCTTCCTCACCCTTCATTCTGACAGCTTGCATGCGGTGGGACTTCAAGTTGGAAAACCATGCCCTGAGCGTACGCCGGTAGTGATCGCGGTCGTTGCGCAACGAGACTATCTCGAATAGTCTCTCGGCACCCTCGACAAGTTCCGCGAGCCTGGGAGTATCTGTTTCGGGAAATATCTCCCGAGCAATGAATTCATCGAAATCCCGCGGCAGGGAGTTGCCATAGGCGACCGTCTGCAGAGACATCCATCCGCGTGACTTCAGCCAGCCATGACAGTGGCTGAAGAAGTTGCGGTATATCCGAACCTTTTCGCTCGGCCGCAAGCCGAGTTTCGCGAAATGTTCAAACGCCCCGATTGAGATGATGGAATCATATAGCGTGTCGGGTTGATGGTTCTCCCAACTCTCAAGTCTGACCTCGACGCCCGGACGCGCGCGAGATGTTATCCAGTCGGCCTGACTCTGGCTCAGCGTCAACCCGACGGCCCGCGCTACGTCGTACTCAGAGACGACATGGTTTAACAACCCGCCCCAGCCACAGCCGATATCAAGCAAGGCGCCTGCGTCCCGAGCGTGTGCCTGAAGCGCGTGATATTCGATTTTTCGCAGCTGCGCGTCATCGAGCGACTGGTTCTCTTCATCACCATCCCACATGGCACATGAATAGGCCATAGTTTCCCCCAGCCAGAGAGAAAAATAATCGTTGCCTGTGCCATAATGATGCTCTATGGCGTCTGCAGACGTACCCCCTTCGGTTCTAGTGTTAGCTTTCATATACCGCGGCCATCTCTGAATGACCCCATTTTCCTATTGCAGCGAAGTAAAGACAAGAACGTCAACGCCGGGCCAGATTCGTGGTATCCGGATGATCGAAACAGCTGGCTCTTGTGGTAAAGCGATTCCTGCTGCGCCAGTGACGCACCTGTACGGCAGCTGATGCGGTTGCAGATCGTTCTCCCCACCAACCGCTCACGGCTATATCTCATGTCAAGGCCGGCCCATGCCGCTGGCCAAATAGTATTGACCCGGTGTTCCCGTTACCTGTCAAAAAGAGGTCGAAAACCGGCTCTGTTGGGAGATTGCACATGAGCGAAACCGAGGTACGTATCGGTATAGTGACCGTTTCGGATCGCGCCACGCGTGGCGAATACGAAGACCTTGGCGGTCCGGCTATGATCGATTGGTTGAAAAGAGCGTTGATCACCAACTGGCAGCCGGTGCCCCGCCTGGTTGCCGACGAGCAGCACGAGATAGAAGCGGTGTTTATGGAACTCGCCGACGTGGATCGCTGTTGCCTGATCGTCACCAGCGGTGGCACGGGTCCGGCACGTCGTGACGTCACTCCCGAGGCGACGAAGGCGGTGTGCGATAAAGTCCTCGAGGGCTTCGGCGAGCAGATGCGCTCTGTTTCCCTGCATCACGTGCCCACGGCAATTCTGTCCCGGCAGCTGGCAGGGATTCGAGGAGGTACCCTGATCATCAACCTACCCGGCAAACCATCGGCCATTTCAGATTGCCTTGATGCCGTCTTCCCCGCCGTTCCATATTGCATCGACTTGATCGAGGGACCGTATCTGGAGACGAACGAAGACATTGTCGTGGCGTTTCGACCGAAGCACGCACAGCGGCGGCCATGATTCATCCGGCACGTACGATTCGGCCAGTCCATTCCATCACCATGAAAGCTAACGCGGACCCGTTGTCTTGGTGAAACGAAGGAAATAGTTGCTACGCAGAAGGTCGGAGCGCGATATCAGCGTGAATCCGGACCCTTCGATTTCCTTCTGGACGATCGTCTCGTTTGCCCGCACATGGGACATCACCCAGTCAGAGCTCGCCCCATGCTGTTTGCGGAAATCTATGACGATCAATTGTCCACGCGGCCTCAGCGCCTCGTGGATGGATGCCAGCATGGTCTGGGGATACTCGAAATGATGATAGGTATCGCACAGGAAAACGACATTTACCGAACCGGGCGGGAGTAGAGGATCTTTCTGGGTACTGACGATACCCACTATGTTTTCGAGTCCTTGCTTGCGGGCACGGCGCAGGATGTTGTTTACGAAGTTTTCGGAAATGTCCACGGCGTAGACCTTTCCGGTTGGCCCGACGGCTTCCGCAAACATCAACGAGAAGAAACCGGTGCCTGCTCCGACATCGGCTACGAACATGCCCGTTTTCAGTGCCAGCGCGGCGACGATGTCATGGCGGCGATCGTAGACTTCACGATCTTTGCGTTCAAATACTTTCCGCCAGCGCTCGAACTGCGCATCATAATAGTATCGGTTGATGCCCGGATTGACGCTTTGTTCCTGGGCCATCAGCGGTGTCAGGATCGCAGAAGCGAGCAGGACGAGCATACCGACGGTGTGGCGCCGGGCGGGGAACAGATGTGCTAGGCTGTATCGGTTCACGACACCACTCATTCATTAGTCGAAGACCAATATTATAGTGGCAGGCTGTTTCGGGGTGGGCCTTATCCGCCTTTTGATATGGGCCTTCCTGGAAGGCTCGCGGCCACGGCATCGGGCGCTTCAACCAGACATCGCCGTCGCTGATCGATGATGGCGGGTTTTCCGCAAAACATTTTATCAACTTCTAGCCGCCCCGACCTCAGGTGGCAGCTGGAGTAGGGGTATCTGGAGCAATCTTATGACTGTCAACGAAAACGTTGCGCACGGCCGGCGGGCACTCCTGCGTGTCATCGCGAGCAGCCTGATGCTGGGTGCATTTCTGGTTTCGATCAATGCCGGTGGCTCGGACGGATCCCCGCTCAGGATCGGCATCATCGGGGCCGGCCGCATCGGCGGTACCCTGGGCGAGTTGTGGGTCAAGGCCGGGCACGAGGTATTTCTGTCGTCGCGACATCCCGACCGGCTCAAGGGGCCTGGCAGAGCGCCTCGGCAGGCGTGCTCGTGCGGGCTATCCGCGGGAGGCGGCCGCATTTGGCGAGGTCGTATTGATATCCGTGCCGTACGGAGCGCTGCCACAGGTGGGGCGCGAACACGCCGGTGAACTCCGGGGGAAGATCGTGCTGGAGACCGGCAACCCGTTCTCCCGTCGCGACGGCGATATGGCCGGTCCGGCCCGGGAAAAGGGTACGGGCGCCGCCTCGGCGGAATTTCTGCCCGACGTGCGGTTGGTTCGGGCATTCAACACCATCCCCCACCACGAGCTTTCCAGTCAGGCGCATCGCGCCGGCGACAAGGTGGCGGTGCCGCTGGCGGGCGACGACAGGCAGGCGCTGGCCATGGCGGCGCGACTGGTGAGGGATGCCGGCTTTGATCCGGTGTTGGTGGGACCGCTGTCTCGTGCGCGCGACTTCGATGTGGGCACGGCCGTGTTCGGCCGCGCGCTCACGGCCGGTCGACTACGCCAGGAACTCGGTCTGCAGCCGTGATCCGGTATGGAGGATCAGGCCCCGCCGCCGTGCTGTGCCCCTGGCGGCGTCTTTGCGGGCAGGGACAGAACGCCAGGAGTGATCGGATATAATCACGGGGTAACCGGCCGACCCCGCCTCCACCGCGGTGGTGCCGCCACTCCGCTTTACTGGGATTCTTGTGTCGAATTTACTGGTTGAACACGAACTTTGGGCGCGACTTGGCTCCTTTGTTGCCGTGTTGACGATCATGGCAATCTGGGAGGTGATCACCCCGCGGCGGGCGCTCACCCAACCGAAGGCAGACCGTTGGGTCGGTAATCTGGGTATCGTTGTCCTGAACACGGCCGTTTTGCGGGTAATCTTTCCCACCGCCGCTGCGGGTGCCGCGGCCTTCGCCCAGGCACAGGGCTGGGGCGTGCTCAATCTCGTGTCCTGGCCGTCGTGGGTCGAATTTCTGCTAGCCCTGCTGGTACTGGATTTTGTCATCTACCTGCAACACGTGATGTTTCACGCCATACCCATGTTCTGGCGATTACACCGAATGCATCATGCAGACCTGGACTTCGACGTGACCACGGGAAACCGGTTTCATCCCATCGAGATCGTGTTGTCGATGGTCATCAAGTTCGGGATTGTCCTGGCGCTGGGTCCGGCTGTGATGGCAGTCATCGTATTCGAGATAGTTCTGAACGCCAGCGCCATGTTCAACCATTCCAACGTGCACATACCCACTGCGCTGGACCGGTGGTTGAGACTTGTAATCGTTACCCCGGACATGCACCGCGTGCACCATTCAATCCGTTGCAACGAGACCAACAGCAATTTCGGTTTCAACCTGCCGTGGTGGGACCGGCTGTTGGGTACCTACCTGCCCCAACCGCGGGACGGCCATACCGGGATGACCGTCGGAATAGATCGGTTCAGGGACGCGGCCTGGTCCAGCAGCCTGCCGGCGATGCTGCGGATTCCCTTCGTGCGCGAGATGGGTGATTATCCCATCAACCGACGGCCCATGTAACAGCGCCGGCAGGTGCCACCGCTGTCGCGCCCTCGCCGGTCGGAGCGGGCGGACTCAACTGTCTGTGGCCATGCGGGCCTCTACATAGCGCATGATGCGGGCAAGGTCGGGTGGCTCGATCTTGGTGAATTCGACGCCGAAGAGGTCGTCAACCCCGTCGGCTGAACTGTGGCGCACAATGCCCGTGGCCCAGAACGGCCTGATGCCGGGCAGGGTGATAATGAGCTTGACCTCATGGTCCAGTTCGCAACCGAGGAACCTGTGCGGCACCATTATACCGAGACCGCTTACGCTGATGTCATGGGCCGTCAGCACCTCCAGTGTCCCGGCGCCCATGATTTGGATCTCCACCGGTGCGGACACCAGGGGCCGGACCCTGTCGATACCGCGAGAGTCGCGAGTGTTTGCAGATGACTGTCTCATAACGTGCCCCACCACACATGAGAGTCTGCGCGGATCTGTATTTGCCGCGCGAGATCTGGTTTTTCAAACTGTATGTTCTTTGATTTCAGGTTAGCACGGGGTGCCGGCAGCGCAAGGCGATCGCACCAGGCTGTCCCGAATGCGGCGAATTCCCACCATAGGGGTGGGTATTCGGGCACCGGCCGCCTTCATGCAGGTCCCGATGCAGCAAGGGCAATGCAGACTTCGGCAGGCAATCCGCTGCCCCTACAGCCTCCCTGGGAGCGAGGCAAGAATGACGGGTTTCCGACGTACTGCGGCGATTCATCGCAGGTTGAGAAGATGTACCGCGGCCGGTTCCATCTCGTCGGCACGCGGTGGGTGTCGCACGGTTCGCACTGGAACGAAGGCTGTTGTGCGAGCAGTCGTGCTAACCTACGCGACCAAGGGGCACCTTCCGCCGTTCCCGGTTGAGGCGCGGCTCGGTGAAGTGCGTTATGACGTCGCGCAGCATGGGTCGTCAGCGGGATCGCCCGGATCGGTCCTGCACAGCGTTATGTGGTGATTACAGTCGGCCGCGCTCGACTGTTGTGGTATGCAAAGGGAGTAGAATTCCGGAGGAACACACTTCTGGCGAGGAGAAATGATGGCGGAGCTGTTGGCAAAATATGGACCCTGGGCGATGGTCACCGGCGCGTCCTCCGGCATGGGCGCCGAGTTCGCGCGGCAGCTGGCCGCCCGAGGCTTGAACCTGGTGCTCACGGCGCGTAGAGAGGAACTGCTGATACGACTAAGCGATGAACTGAGTTCGCAGCATGGCGTCGAGACCCGGGTAGCGGCGCTCGACCTTTCTCGAGATGACATACTCGGCGAGCTGGAGCGGGTGATCGATCCGCTCGAGATCGGGCTGCTGATCAACAACGCGGGATTCACCAACGATGGTGACCTTCTTGACAACGATCTCGATGCGGAGATTCGCCTGCTTCACGTCAATTGTCGAGCGCCACTGATGCTCTCCCATGTCCTGGGCGCCCGCATGCGCGAGCGCCGACGGGGTGGCATGATCTTCCTGGCTTCCACGGTAGCGTTTGCCGCGGTGTCACAGTGGGCCAACTACAGTGCCTCAAAGGCCTATGCCCTCGTGCTCGCGGAGAGCTTGGCGAAGGAACTGCGGCCGCATGGCGTTGATGTGATGGCGCTGTGCCCGGGCTTTACGCGCACCGAGTTCGCGAAGCTGGCACCGGTGAACAACGCGATGGCCATGGATGCCGACAAAGTGGTCGCGTTCGCACTTTCCAAGCTCGGGCGGACAACCGTGGCGATACCAGGTTTCTTCAACAAGTTCGCCGTCGCCTCCACCCGCCTGCAGCCTCGCGCGCTGAACAGCTTCGTGTACAAGAAAATCATCGGCCCGACGCAGCGACTGAGTGGGGCGGTATAGTGTCGGTGGGTGGAGACTCCGTTACCGGACTATCGGCCCGGGAAGGGCGGCTGGGACAAACCTTGCGCCGCCTTACTGTACCCCTTGTGGACGTCGACAGGGCAGCGGATAGGTCAATCGAAGGGGCGCGAACGGGTAGTCGCGTTCCGGTTGGTAACATGTGACCTTGCCGATGCCGTCAGACCAGTAGAGATGCGGGTTGGCCTCTGACCAACGACCGGAAGCTACACCCGTCGGCCGCACATAGACGACGAAATGCAGGTGCAGTGGGTCTCCCGCGGCCATACCCGTGATGCCCACCGTGCCGATCTGTTGCCCCCGCCGAACCCGGTCACCGATAGTCACCAGTCTCTCATCGAGGTGAACGTACAGAGTTTGCACGTCATACCCGTTCTCATTACTGCCGTGATCGATGCGCACCTGGTTTTCCCATGCCCAACTGCGGTGCGATTCCGTTACGATCCCGTCGGCGGCGGCCACAACGGGATCGGCCACCCGGCCACTTACGTCTATGCCTTCGTGGATGCCGGGAAAAATACCCGACTCGTCGGCCATGGAAACCGGTTGGAAACGCTGCTGTATCGACGGTGCAGCGGGGGGAAGGAATATGTCCGGAACCGGGTCACGGGATTCACCGTGATACTCCACGACCCAGCCGTGGAGTAGGTGTCGATGCGTTTTTCCGCAGGCGCAGGACGAAAGCGCGAGAACGCTCAGAACGACGATCATGGAGGGGGATGACAATGCCTGCACTTGACCTCATCTGGCAGAGCGGCTTACCTGGCGCTGCCGTTGTATTTTCTCCGGCCTCGGACCAAACTGTACCCGACCGACGCCGTTGATGAGTATCGACACGCTGATGATAAAGGCACGGTATGTCCACACCAACCTCATAGCAAGGGACTGGCGGCGCCTTGCCGGCTTCTACCAGCACGTTTTTGGCTGTCGCTCGGTACCGCCGGAGCGGGAGTACTCCGGCCCCGCTCTGGAAGCGGCCACTGCTGTTAGATCCGCGACCCTTAAAGGGGTGCATCTGCGTCTTCCGGGGTTTGGCGCAGGCGGCCCCACGCTTGAGATCTTTCAGTACGGCGAGAACCTGCCGGCGATGCCGACCGCTGTGAATCGCCCGGGTTTTGGTCATATCGCCTTTGCGGTCGACAATGTGGCCGCGGCGCAGGAGGCAGTCCTGGCCGCCGGTGGCGGTCGGGTCGGAGACGTAGTCACGCTGCAGACCTCGGACGGTAAGCGAGTTACGTGGTGCTACGTGGCCGACCCCGAAGGAAACGTCGTTGAACTGCAGTCGTGGTCATGACGGCCGTGCGGCAAGCAGGTGACGTCGCAATCGGGATGCCTCCGGTTTACAGGAAATCGTTGACATGACAACAGGAGCTGCGGCGTGGGACCTTGGTGTCCAAATGATCAGCAACCGGTGGAGAGGATGACACGCCTACAGGCGGTATTGGCGGCGAGACGGAGTTTGACCCGGACCCGACGGCTGGATTCGGTAGATCTAGCAGCAAAGCGGCAGCTTGATTATTTCTTGATGTCGAATCGGGGCTTGTTCGTGTAGCGGCTTTCCGCGTCGTAATATTCATCGAAGCCGACGAGTTTCTTGAGTTCATCAAACGGCATCAGGTCCGCGGCGGGGCGTCCGTGCTCGCGCAGTGAGATCAGGGATTTCTTCATTGCCTGCATCGACGCGCTGAGCAGCGTCAGGGGAAAGGCGGCGATCTTGAATCCCATTCTCTTCAGCTGGTCGGGCGACAACAGCGGAGTCTGACCGCCTTCGAGCATATTGACCATCAGCGGTCCCGGCAATCCACCGCAGATCGTCTGCATCTCGCGCTCGCTCCGTGGCGCCTCCACGAACAGGATGTCAGCGCCCAGCTCGGCGAACATCCGGGCGCGCGCCAGCGCCTCGTCGAGTCCGTGGGTGGCCCGCGCGTCCGTGCGGGCAAGGATGAGAATGTCCTCCCCCTGGTCGCGGGTATCCACCGCCGCCTGTACGCGCATGCATGCCTCGTCGCGATCAACGACTGACTTGCCACGGGTGTGACCGCAACGCTTCGGCGACAGTTGGTCCTCGATCATCAGCGCCGCAAAACCTGCGCGGGCAAAGCCCTGTACGGTGCGCCTGACATTGAGTGCATTGCCGTAACCGGTGTCGGCATCACCGATCACCGGAATCGACACGGCAGCGCAAATATTGCGACCCTGGTCCACCATCTCGCCGTAGGAGATCAGGCCGGTATCCGGCAGTCCGATCCTGGCCGCGGACACACCAAAACCGCTCATGAACGTGAGTGCAAAGCCAGCCTGCTCGATCAATCTCGCGGACAGAGCGTCGAAGCAGCAGGGCATGACAATCATGCCCGGTTGTTGCAACAGTTCGCGCAGCTTGTCAGCCGGTGTGATCATATTCGATGTCGGTGCCTGTTGGATGCGGCAGGGTGTATGAAGAAACGGAAGATAGCAGATCAGGCATCGAAGGCGGAAACGGAGGGGATGCAGACAAGCTGTCCACCAGGGTCGGGCAGACATTCGCCGCAGGAAATCAGAGCTGTTTGACCGCCCTTTCGATCCCTGCCCGCTAACGTATAAGATGTAGCCATGCGTACGGGACTGGAACAGCTGCTTGAGAATCCAAGGAAGTGGCTGAATGGCGGCCGCGTGGGGCTGGTCGCCAATCCCACTGCCGTGGATCAGCGGCTGGTCCACGCGGTTGATCTGTTGCATGACCATCCGGACGTAGACCTGCAATTGCTGTTCGGGCCCGAACACGGGATACGCGGTGCCGCCCAGTACATGGTCGGCGTGGGCGATTCGCGGGATCCCGTCACCGGCCTGGCGGAGGTCAGTTTGTACGGCGACAGCTTTGAGTCCCTGTCACCGACGCCGGCGCATCTGTCGCAAATCGACGTGCTGGTCATTGACATGCAGGATGTCGGCGCGCGCTACTACACTTACGCCGCAACCATGGCGCTGTGCATGCGGGCGGCGAAAACCCATGGCGTGAAGGTCCTGGTGCTGGACCGACCGAACCCCATTGGCGGCACCCGTATCGAGGGCGGCGGACTGGACCCGAGACTGGAGAATTTCTGCGGCTTGTATCCCGTTCCGCAGCGCCATGCGATGACGCTGGGGGAGCTGGCCCGGCTGTACAATGATGCCTTCGGCATTGGCGCCGACCTGGACGTAGTGCCCTGCCAGGGTTGGCGCCGCCACATGTATTACGATGAGTGCGGCCTGCCGTGGGTGATGCCGTCGCCCAACATGCCGACCCTGGACACCGCGTTGGTGTATCCCGGTATGTGCCTGCTGGAGGGCACTAATCTCTCGGAGGGTCGCGGCACCACGCGTCCATTCGAGCTGTTCGGGGCACCGTTCATTGACGGGAGCAGGCTGGCGCGGACGCTCAGCGGTTATGACCTGCCGGGCATAGCCTTCCGTCCCTGTGTGATCCAGCCCACCTTTGACAAATTCGCCGGCCGGCGGTGCGGGGCGCTGCAGCTTCACGTCACCGATCGACAGGTATTCCAGGCCTATCGCACCGGCTTGGCGGTGCTGGTGGCCGCCAGGTCCCTGTGGCCGGAGGCCTTGTCCTGGCGCACGCAACTTTATGAGTTTCGTGACGATGTTCCTGCCATAGACCTGCTGACGGGCAGCCGGGCCGTGCGCGTTGCGATCGACAACGGCGAGGATCTGGATAGCGTGATGCGGGTCGCCTGTCGCGGCACCGCGGCCTATGATGCCGGGCGTGGTCGGGCGCTGATTTATGACTGATCCTGATTTGCGCTGACCACTTCCAGGGCGTTGCTGAGCGAACAACGCATGCGCAAACGGAGTTTCTGTCAGTGCACGGGGGTGAGCGGCCATTACACGGTATGAACGGCGGTTGTTGCCACGATGGTCGGCTTGTGTATGATTCCTCACTCGATCGGCACATGCTCGCACCAATTTAGTGCCGATCGAGTGCTAGACACGAAGCAACGCAGATCCGACAGATGGCGAAGATTCCGATGATTAAGGTAGCCGTTGCAGCACTGGTGGTGCTTTGTATTCCCCAGTCTGCCGCCGCCCAGGCGGTCCCCAACGAGGATTCCCGGGTTGTCCGTACCTCCACCGGCGTTGTGCTGCCGGACCGAAGCGTCACGCTTTCGGCAAAGATAGTGGGCCGCATTGCTGCGATCAACGCGGATGAGGGGGATTACGTAGAGCGCGGCGCGATCCTGATCGACATCGACGATTCGGAGTTGCAGGCCGAACTGGCTTCAGCGCAAGTCAACCTGAACCAGGAGAACTTGAGCGTATCGCACCTGGAAAAACTCGATAAACGTTACCGTAATCTCTATCGGCAGAAGTCGGCGTCCGCTGAGAAGGCCGACGAAACGGCATTTAGATACGCGATGGCGAAGGAGCAGGTGCGACGGGCGCAGGCGGCGGTCGATAAAGTGAAGGCCATGCTGGCGGAGACGAAGATCACGGCGCCTTTTTCAGGCGTAATTGTCAAAAGGGCGGCCGAACGGGGACAGGTCACGTCGCCGGGACAGCCGCTGCTGGTGCTCGAGGACCACAGCACGCTGGTATTCCGCACCAGTGTCAAGGAGGAAGACATTTCGCACATCGAGAAGGGTCAGACGGCGATAGTCACTATCGACGCCCTGAATGACCTCGAGCTTGACGGACGGGTGAGCAAACTCATCCCTTCAGGTGACCTGAGTACGCACGAATTCGAGGTCGAGCTGGTCCTTCCGACGCAGGACAAACTGTATCCCGGCATGTTCGGCAAGGCGGATTTCAGCCGATAGCGGTGATACCGGTCGGCGGCGCCCCGTTTCCATCGGGTGATTTATCCCGAACACGCGACAAGAAAAGTCGATAGTGATGAGAACACTGATACGTTTTTTTGCCGAACGACATATTCTCGCTAACGTTCTGACCTTTCTCATGGCGTTTCTGGGGCTAATGTCCCTGGGTGCAATACAGCGGGACAATTTTCCCAGCGTGGACATGCTGGAGATGACGATCACTACCCGTTATCCCGGCGCCTCCCCGGAAGACGTGGAACTCAACGTTACCAACAAGATCGAGGAAGAGTTGAAGGCGGTTGATGGCATAGAAAAATTTACTTCTTTTTCCATGGAGAACATCTCGGTGATCCGCGTCTGGATCGATCGAGATGCCCGCGATACAAAGAAAATAAAGACCGATGTTCGTGATGCCGTGGCACGGGTTTCGGAACTGCCCGCGGAGGTTGATGAGGACTCCAAGATCAAGGAGATCACGACTTCCACGGCCATTCCCGTCATCGAAGTGGGGCTCACGGGTGATGTCCCCTATTCGGAACTACGGAATCTTGCCAAGCTTGCGGAGAAAGAACTGCTGGCGGTTCACGGGGTCGCAAGTGTTACCAGGTATGGATTTCTGGATCGAGAAATAAAGGTGGAAGTGGCGCAGGACGCCATTGAGAAGTACCAGATCCCGGAACACGAAATCGTCGCCGCAATCCAAAACCGAAACATACGTGCTACCGGCGGGTCTTTCGAATCCTACACCAGCGAGAGAAACATCGTTACCCTCGCCGAATTCCGCGACCCGATGGAAGCGGCAGAGGTGATAGTTAGGGTCACTGACAAAGGCTCCACCATCCGCGTCAAGGACCTGGCGGTCCTGAGCGATGGGTTCGAAATACCCAAGGTACTGTCGCGAATGAATGGTACGCCGGCAATTTCATTGCTGGTCTTCAAGAAGGAGTCAGCCGACATAATACGTACCGTGGACGCGATAAAGGAACTGGTGGAAGCAAATGAGCAGCGGCTGCCAAAGGGAGTGCGGATACAGTACTCGAATGACAAGTCGCGTCTGGTGCGCAATCGCCTCGCGGTCGTCATGTCAAACGGCATGCTTGGGTTGCTGCTGGTGGTATTCATGTTGACAGTGTTTTTGAACTGGCGGTCGGCTTTTTGGGTTGGTCTGAGCATACCGGTGGTGCTGCTGGGGACCATATTCATGCTGCCGATCTTCGGCGCATACCTGGACTCCATCGCGCTGGGAGCGATGATCCTGGTGATAGGTATCATCGTTGACGACGGCATCGTAGTCGCGGAGAACATATGGCGTTATCGAGAGCTGGGCCGCACGCCAATAGACGCTGCCGTGGAAGGGACCCATTCAGTGTTTCAGCCGGTGCTGACCACCGTAATCACTACCGCCCTGGCTTTTCTGCCCATGTTCTTCATGTATGGAACCCTGGGTGACTTCATATTCGTCATCCCCCTGGTGGTGGTGATCGCCCTGGCGCTGTCATTGATTGATACGTTATTTCTGTTGCCGGCCCATGTTATTGCCGGCGTAAAAGACGTGCCGGAGGCACAGCCGCGCAGCAGGGCGCGGTGGTTCCTTGGCTTCCAGGAGCGCTTTGCAGGCATGCTGGGCGCAGCTCTGCGAGCCCGCTACGTGGTCGTCGCGGTCTTCATGGCGGCGCTGCTCGGCGCCTTCTGGTACGCCGGGCGCTATATGGATTTCGTGTTGTTTCCGACGCAGTCTGCCGATGAGTTCTACATCCTGGTAGAACTCCCCAGCGGTTCCTCCCTGGAGTACACTGCCGCGAAAACCAGGGACGTTGAAGAAATCGTCGCATCGCTGGCGGACAGCGAACTCGACTCCTACATCACCAGGATAGGCACCCATGGCCAGTTCAACCTGGGCGAGAACGAGAACTGGGCGCTGCTGGGCGTTTACCTGACCGCGTTCGCAAAACGGGACCGCGATGCCGATCAGATCGTGGAAGCGCTGCGTTCCCAAAGCGACGATCTTGCGGGATTCACACACGTAACCTATGTCATTGACAGCGGCGGCCCCCCGGTGGGTCGGCCGGTGACCCTGCGAGTTGTCGGCAGTGACGACGACAGACGCACGGCACTTGCGGACGTGGTGGTTACCAGGCTGGCCGCGCTGGAAGGAGTCAAGGATATCGACCGTGACGACAAGGTGGGCAAGGAACAGATCAAAATAAATCTCGATTACGTGCGCCTGGCAGAGCAGGATCTCAGCGTCGCCGACGTCGCGAAAAGCATTCGGCTCGCCTACGATGGAGAGATCGTTACGTCAGTGCGCTACGGCGATGAGGACGTCGATTTCCGCGTCATTCTGGAAGAATCGGCGCGCGGGTCGGCTGAGCTGCTGGGGCAACTCGTGGTCCCGAATACGACCGGGCGATTCATCAAGCTGCGCGAGGTCGCGGACTTCATGGTGGAGCCCGGACCCTCCAACGTCTACCACTTTGACAACGAACGTACGATCACCATCACGGCGGATGTTGATAAATCGAAGACGACACCACTGGTGGCCACCAGAGCCGCACTGGATGGCATTGATCTCGATCGCGACTGGCGAGGACTGCGTATCAAGGTAGGGGGGGAAACCGAGGAAACAGAGAGATCAATGGGCAGCCTGTTCGTGGCATTCGCTGCCGCTGCGGTCGGAATCTACCTGGTACTCCTGTTGTTGTTCAATTCGATGTTGCAGCCGTTGCTGGTAATGTTCGCGATTCCATTTGGCCTGACCGGCGTGATCCTGGCTTTCGCGCTGCATCAGGAGTCACTGGGCTTCCTTGCCATGCTGGGCGTCATCGGGTTGACGGGCATCGTCGTGAATGATTCGCTTATCCTTGTCGACCTGGCGAATTCGCTGCGCAGTCAGAGGCCGGATGCCGCGCCATCCGACCTGATCGTGGAAGCCAGCAAACGCAGAATGCGGCCTATCCTGTTGACCTCCATCACCACGGTTGCCGGCCTGCTCCCAATGGCATATGGCCTGGGCGGCTCCGACCCGTTCTCGGCGCCCATGGCGCTGGCCATGGGATACGGGATCCTTTTTGCCACGCCGCTCACGCTAATTTTTCTTCCTTGCTTGCTGATGATGCAGGTGGACCTCGCGACTCTCGCCGACGAAGCGCGCCGGCGTTGGCGCAGGGCCGTAACAGCGGCGCCGGCGAATGGTGAGTAACAAACGTTGATCGAGCAGGCGGCGGGTTCACCCCGGGGCATCCTATGCATGCAGCCGACCATATATTAAGATTGAGCGCTAAACAGAGAATCCCGCTACTGTCTTTCCATGAAGGAATGGGCGTATCCGTGATGAATCGATACCGCTGTACCGGTTGCCGGCCAGCAACCACATCACCGTTCCCCGCCCTTGAGGTTCGGCTACCATGCCCGGCGGGCGCACATCAGCGTGAGGCATTGATTCCATGACCATCCCCGACAAGCTGCTCGAGGAACTGCGGGAGCGGCGAAACAGGATCCATGCCAGCGGTGGGGAGAAGAAGATAGAACAACGTCATGAGAAGGGGTTGCTCACCGCCCGGGAACGCATAATGTCGTTGTTTGAGCCCGACACCTTCCAGGAGATCGGCGCCCATGCGCGCCATCAGGCGCATCAGTTTGGGATGGAAGGAAAGGACCTGCCCGGGGACGGGGTCGTCGTGGGCACCGGGTATGTTAATGGTGTCCCGGTAGCAGCATTCAGCCAGGATTTCACTGTAGCCGCGGGCACGTTGGGTAAGATGCACGCCCGAAAAATGGTGCAGGCAATGCGGTACGCACGCAAGATGGGTATGCCGCTGGTGGGATTCAACGACTCCGGCGGCGCACGCATACAGGAAGGCGTAGACGCATTGTCCGGCTATGGCGATGTTTTTTACCAGAACGTGCTTTTGTCCGGGGTGGTGCCGCAGATTGCCGTGGTACTGGGGCCCTGCGCTGGCGGGGCCTCTTATTCCCCGGCACTCATGGACTTTGTCATTATGACCCGCCACAACGCTCACATGTTCATAACCGGTCCTGATGTGATCAAGGCGGTTACCGGCCGCGCGACCAGCATGGACGATATCGGCAGTGCGACGATGCATGCCTCCGTCAGCGGCAATGTTCATTTCGTAGCTGAAGACGACGCAGACGCGGTGCGACTTGTGCGTCGTCTGCTTGGTTACCTGCCCAGCAACAACACAGAGGACCCGCCGCATCGGCCGAGTTCCGATATGGAGTGTTCCCTCGACGAAGGCATGAACTTGCTGGTTCCGAACGAGTCATCCCAACCGATGGACGTACGCCTGGTGATCGAGCGGCTGGTTGATCCGGGCGAGTTCCTGGAAGTGCATGCGGATTGGGCGCGTAATCTGATCGTTGGTCTGGCGCGCATCGAGGGCATAGTGGTCGGCCTGGTCGCCAACCAGTCCACGGCCTTGGCGGGCGCACTCGACATCAATGCCTCCGACAAGGGTGCGCGATTCATCCGTTTTTGCAACGTTTTCAATATTCCTCTGGTTACGCTGGTGGATGTGCCGGGCTTTCTGCCGGGAGTTGAACAGGAACGCGGCGGGATAATCCGCCATGGCGCTAAAATGTTATATGCTTACGCTGCATCGACGGTGCCGAAGTTCACCGTCATCCTGCGCAAGGCCTATGGCGGTTCCTACTTGGCCATGTGCAGCGCCGAAATGGGTGCCGATGTCGTCTATGCATGGCCAACTGCCGAGATCGCCGTGATGGGAGCCAAAGGCGCGGTAAATGTTCTACACCGGCGCGAAGTGAAGGAGGCAGAAGATCCCGCACGTCGCACCGAACAGCTTGCCGATGCGTACCAGGAAGACTTCTGTTCACCGTACCTTTCGGCGTCACATGGTTATGTCAGCGATGTGATTGAACCCGGGGAGACCCGGTTTCAACTGGCCCTGGCGCTCCGTAAATTCCTCACCAAGCGGGAGCTGCGTCCACAAAAGAAGCACGGTACGATCCCGCTTTGAATCCAATCGATGAATGCTGCCGGTCGTAACCGGAACGGGGAGAGAAGCTCCATGGGCACTGAAATCCTGTTGTCGTTCAAGATCTACGTGCTGGCGTTCGTCATATCCATGGCTGTGGCGCTGCTGATCAGGGGGATCGTACTGGTTGTCTCTCGGCTGCCGGAAGCGGCGCCAGAGCCCATGAGGCGCGGCCAGGAGCGGGTACCCGCCGCGGAGGACGAGATCGCCGCGGTCGCCGCGGCTGTCTACGCTGTAATGGGACCGTATCGCATCGTGCACATTCAGCCGCAGCAACGCGGTAGCGCCTGGACGGCGGACGGCCGTTATGCGCATCATGCGTCGCATACCGTGCCGCATCAACCGAGACAAACAAGAAAGTGAGTCACTGATCGTGGAGAGACGATTCCGCATCACCGTAAACGGTAATCGGTACGACGTTACGGTGGAAGAACTGACCGAAGACTCCAGCCGTATCCTGCCCCAGCCGGGCGACATGCGGGTGCCCGAGCAGCAGTCTTACAGGACCGCCATACCCGAAACCCCGTCAACGAGCGGCGTCATGGATGCCGCCCCCAATGACCTGGTCAGCCCGCTTGCCGGTGTTGTCGAGTCTCTCACGGTGAAACAAGGCGACCGGATCGCGCAGGGCGGGCAGGTCGCGGTTATCGAGGCCATGAAGATGAAAACCACGGTTGTCGCTCACCGCGACGGTATTGTTTCGCACATCGCCGTTGAGGAGGGCGACGCCGTGGACGCGGGACAGGCGATCATGACCATCGAATAGCAGCCCGGACGCGATAGATGGAATCCATCGAGCTGTTCAATCTTGATCTGTTTCAGGGCGTCGCGACGCTGCTGGCGTCGGAACCCAAGATCATATTGATGCGGTTGTTTCTGATCCTGCTCGGATTCCTGTTGATCTATCTTGGCTACAAGGGTGTCCTGGAAGGACTGTTGATGATCCCCATGGGCTTCGGTATGTCCGCCATCAATGCCGGTGTGCTGGTGTGGGACGAGGAGACAGGGCGTCAGGGAACGCTTTTTCTCGATCCGCTGGTCGAGCACACTGACGAGTTGATGGCGGCGCTTCAATTCGAGTGGCTGCAGCCCATCTACACCCTCAGCTTCAGCAACGGACTGATCGCATGCCTGATACTGCTCGGTGTTGGTGTGTTGCTCGATGTTGGATTCGTGATGGTGCGACCGTTCCAGAGCATGTTTATCGCCCTGTGTGCAGAACTGGGAACGATTCTGGTTTTCCCCCTGGCGCTGGCGGCGGACCTGTCGTTAGGAGATGCCGCGGCAGTGGCAACTATCGGCGGCGCGGACGGTCCCATGATCCTGTTTACGGCCTTGATACTGTCACCGGAGTTATTCGTGCCCATCACCGTGGTGGCTTACCTGTACCTGGGCCTTACCTACGGCGCCTATCCCTACCTGGTCAGGTTCATGGTCCCGCAGCATATTCGTGCCTTGCCCATGCCCGCGCGCCAGACCCGCGAGGTCAAGCCCCAGGAGAAGATCATCTTTTGCGTAGCGGCCTCCACGATCCTGAGCCTGCTGTTCCCGGTGGCGGCGCCCTTGTTTCTGTCCCTGTTCCTGGGAGTGGTCATCCGGGAGAGCAAGCTGGGCCATTATGCCGAGATTTTCAGTGGACCGGTGTTATACGGCGCAACGTTCTTCCTCGGCTTGCTGCTGGGAGTGCTTTGCGAGGCCAATACGCTGCTGAATCCGGCCGTATTGACATTGCTCGTGCTGGGGATCCTGGCCCTGCTGATTTCCGGAATCGGTGGCCTCATCGGCGGTTACGTGCTCTATTTCGCCAGCGGTCGGCAATTCAATCCGGTGATCGGTATCGCCGGTGTCAGTTGCGTGCCGACCACCGCCAAGGTTGCCCAGAAGTGCGTGGCGGCGGAAGCTCCCGGTGTGGTGGTGCTGCCGCACGCGTTGGGTGCCAGCATTAGCGGCGTCATAACCTCGGCGATTATTGCCAGTATACTGATATCCGTCGTAAGACAACTGCAGTAGCAACAGATCCCGCGCCAGGGTCATCGATCGAGCTCCCACGCCGGGACCACACTGCCCGTGCCGCGCCGCCTGCCGCGTGCCACCGGGAACACGTTTCCGGTCACCAGTGGGCGCATCATCGGCGGCGATTCGCGACAACGGGCGGCCCACAGCGGGGCCCAGCGCGTGATCAGCGTTGTCGAGGTGTCGCACCGCCGGCAGGTAAATGGCCTGGTCCAGGTCGTTAGATTTCCGTGATGCGTACGCCGCGACGAAAGGTGCCGCGCCCGGCGGGGCGGAAGTCCGCGTAGCTTTCCTGCATCCGCTTCTTGCGATGGCGTCGATCGAGGTGGACCTCCCTCCACTGAATTTCCGCACGCGATGCCAGGTTGGTCTTCAGGCCTACGACCAGGGGAGCAATGGCGCTTCCTGTCTGAAATGATGTCGCTGTGTGGACGCTCCATACCGTGGACCGGAATCCGTCGCAACGGGTCTGCTTTGAGGTTATGCCCGCGGCGCGTGTTTCTCCACCTGCCGCGTATAGTCCACCGGTCCTGCCCTGCTTATACTCGCCAACGCCGCGCATCCCAGGGACATCACGAGACCGATGTTTTCGGGGTGCATATAACTGTATCCCCGATCTGCGCTACACTTGCCCGGCGCGCTCATGAATCGCAAGCCACGGCGTGATGGTGCCGGAGTAGCAGTTGGTGCCCGCCCGTGTTCGTTGAACCCACCTCGATGGCCGTGATATGAACATGTATGTTCGAAATCATCTGGGCGCCCTGCTGGTCGTTGCAGCATTCGCATGGACACAGTCCGTCCCGGCCCAGGATTTTCAGGCCGGCCGGGAAGCTGTGTCGCGGGGCGACTTCGCCACCGCGCTTGCCCAGTGGCAGCCGCTGGCGGAGGCCGGGGACGCCACCGCTCAGTACAACCTCGGGATGCTCCATGCTCGTGGCGAGGGCGTACCCCAGGATTATGAAATCGCGGCGAAGTGGTTCAAGCGGGCGGCGGAGCAGGGACAGCGTGACGCCCAGGCCACCATCGGCGGCATGTATGCACGCGGACTCGGCATCGAGCAGGATTACGAGCAGGCGGCCGAGTGGCTCTTGCTGGCGGCGAAACAGCACCACGCGCCCAGCCAGTTCGAGATGGGCATCCTGCATGCCAAGGGCCAGGGAGTCCTGCGGGACGATTCGGCGGCATACTTCTGGATTGAACTGGCGGCCCGCCAGAACTACCAGCCGGCCATCGAGGCAAAACAGGCCATGCGCAAGTTCATGCCCCCTGTTCAGATCGAGTTAGTCGAGAAGCGTGTGGACGACTGGCTGCAGTCAAATACCGGTCAGTAATTTCTCCGTGAGCGCTGGTTCCCAGCGGCCGGTGTCGGCGCGCGCTACTTCGGTTTCCGCAGGAGGTCTATCAGCGATTCGATCGCCTGTTCCTTGGTGCTCTTGGGGGCGGACGGTTCCGGTTCGGCGCTTTTAGGTGCCGGTTGCCTGGTGGGCTCTGTTACCTCGGGCTCCGGGAGGGCGCCCCACGGGAGTGGATCCACCGAGGCTCGCGGTATCGAACCGCCGGTGCCGGCCACGCGGCCCGTCACCGCGCCGACCAGGGCGCCGGTCAGAGGGTCCTTCTCAACCAGTCGTTTCTGGGCGCGCAGGCGGCCGAGATCCAGCGCCGCCTTGGAGTAATCCACGCTCGGGCTGTCCAGCGCACCGGTAATCGGAATGTGCAATGCATCGCCCGCCGCGACCGGCAGGCGAAACACTTTTTCCAGGGTCTCGGGCATCAGGGCGAGCGTCAGGCCGACCCGGTTTCCGACAATGTCGGCCGTGCCCCAGGTTGCGAGATGGAAGCGCTGGTCGAGGAGCACATCCAGTCGGCGCGTGTAGTTGATCCGGCCGTCGCGGAACTCCAGTACCGCCGGTGTGAACCAGGCGCTCCATTGCTCGCGTTCCGCCTCCTTGATGGCGCCGAATTGCTGGGCCAGGCCGACTATGCCTTTAAGCAGCCAGCCGCTCTTGAGTATGATCTTGCCGAAATCGATGCGCGCCTGCGGTATGATCACCTTGCTCGTATCGAAAGCCCTTGTGGGGATGAACACGCCCTCGGGGGGGATTTCCAGCCTGATCGGCCGGTCGGCGCTCTGGGTGGTCTCGAATATGGGATGGATATTGCTGAGCACCTGTTTTCCCAGCTCCTGCGTCACCTCCAGCTCAGCGACCAGGGGCGCGGTCAGTACCAGGCCGTCCTGACGCAACTGCGTCTTTACATCAAAGTTGGCGCGGTCGGCACGCAGCATAAGCGTGACCGGGCCGGTCATGCGCTCAAGATCTGCGGTAAACGTGACGTCGGCAGACGTGCCGAGGGTGGCTGTGGTCAGACCATCGGATGACAGCAATTGGTCGAGCAGCGCCACGGGGACCTTCTGCAGCATCCCGTCCATACTGACCGACACGCCCTCGCTTTTGAAGCCGCCCGTTTCGTCGAACAACTCACTGACCCGGGATTTGACACCGAGGCGGCCCCCGGCATCCTGCGTCTGGTCGCTGGCGCGGCGCAGTATTCCCGACAGCTCGACGTCCATGGGTTGGTCAAAACGGGCCGCCTTCAGCATCGCCTGCAGCTTCTCCACTACCAGGATCTGGCCGCTGGCGCGATCGCGCAGGGACAGTGCGGGTATCTTCACGGCGCCCTCCAGGGCTGCCCGCGAGGGGTCGAACACCCTGCCGTCCGCCGGTGTGGCGATGGGCCAACGCAGCGTGGTGATGATGGCCGACAGCACGGCTTCGCCGGCGAGTTCGTAACCCGTGGTGGCCTTGTTCTGTCCCGCCGGGGCATCGCCGCCGAGCGCCTGGATCCCAGCGGGCGTAAGGGTCAGGCTCGCCTTAACGGGGCGACCGAGGGTGATCTCATCACCAAGCTTGAGGCCGGCATCGACCGTCAGGTTCGTGGAGCTTGCCTTCAGGTCGACTGATCCCGTGACTTTGGTTCCGCCCCCTGTCTTAACCCTCGAATCGAGGTTAATGGATTCACCGACCAGCGCCGCCAGCCCGCGTTGCCTGCTGATCAGTTCGATGAGTGCCGTAGGCAAGCGATCGAATCTCACATTGCCGTCGATTATCGCGGAGGTCAGGTCGAATTCGCCGTCCCGCAGCACTTGAGTCAGTTTCGCATCGACGGCCAGCTTACCGGTCTGTCGCTCCCCCGACAGCACGGTCGCGGCATCAAGCTTGAGTGCGGCGGTACCCTGGCCGCCGTTGAAGTCGATGCCCAGCATCGCGTCACGCAGCGCAGCGCCTTCCAGCGACTTGTCACCAGCCAAGACGAACTCCTTGGCCGCCAGGGACATGCTCATTTGTAACGCCTGTGGCGAGAAGGGTGCCAAGGGCAGCTTGAGCTGCGCCAGTTCGATGACCAGCGGCGTCGGTCCTGCCAGTGTGGGCTGGCCGGGTGCAGCGAATCCGAGTCGGTTCAGCAGCGACGGGTTCAGCAGCACGTTCAGCTTGGCGGGTTCCTTGAGCACTGCGGTGGTTATTGCCGGATCCAGGCTGAACGTGGCTTCGCCGTTGAGTCCTTCGCTGGCCAACTGCACACGGCCGTCGACCGACTTCATTCGATCGTTACTGTCGAGCGCTGAGACGCCGTCGAACCTTACAAGCAGCGAGCCGGCATTGATGTCCGACAGTGGCCCGGGTGTTAATTGCATCAACGCGGCGCTGCCCATTATGCGCAGCTCGGACAGCGGGTCGGCAGCCACGTTAACGTTCAGTTTCTCGACGCGGACTTCTCCCCAGTCGGGTCCGCCGGAAAGCTCCAACGGCTCGCTGTTGAGCGACGCCTGCAACACCGTCTTCTCCGGCTGGAATAGAGCCGCGCCGGCCCTGGGGCGGGGTGCTTCGAGGCGGTTAATGCTGATCTCAACCAGAGCGGGGCGCTTCATTGTCACACCGGCCTCGGCACCGGCGAGCCGCTGCAGCATCCTGGGTTGCAGCGCATAGTGGAATACGGCGGGCTGCGTCAGCATGACGCGATCCCTGACCTGGAAGCTCACCTTTTCCGCCCGCAAAGGGCCCGCGTCGATACTCAAGGCACCATCGATTTGATCGGCTCCGCTGGACTGGGCCCGCAACGTCATGTCGATTTTCTCCCCGAGCAGATCGGTCAACAGTCCACCCTGGCCGGTCAGCTGATCGATGAACACGGTGGGGATGCCACTGAGCGCGAAGTCGGTATCCATACGAAGCTTGTCCGGCTGCCACTCGCCGGCGGTATCGAACAGGTCGGCGACGTCGACGCGAGCCGACAGTTTTCCCGACCTGTCCCGCGTCCGTGTCGTACCGCCCAGGGAGAAGCCGAGGCCGTCGGCGAGGCGGGTGCTGGCGACCTCGGCCTTGAGGTCGCGGATGACCAATTCGCCCGGTTCCGGCGATCCGCTCATGCGTATGGGTGTTGCTGCGGCAAGCCCGACCTCGAAGGATATGGCACCCGGGTCGAAGCCGGTCACTGGAAACCGTATCGACTCCGCCGTCAAGGCCAGGGGGAATGCCTCATCGAGGCGTAGTTCCGCTCCGTCCCGCGAAGGGCCGACGAGCTGCGAGAACAATCGTGGCGTAATGCTTAGCTGCATCGAAGCAGACCGGGTGAGCTCGAAGCGGCCATCGGCGACGCGTCCGCTGAGCGCCGCCTCTGCATTCGGCGCGCTGGCGCTTGCAGCGATGTCCTGGGACTCGGCAGTGCCGGACGCATCGACGCGGATGCTGACACGTTCCCCCAATGCGGCACTCAGCAGGCCTTTCAGGCCCAGCATGCGATCGATGCCGTCCACGGGCAGGTCGGTAACGTCCGCAGAAAGCCCGCCCTCGGCCTTATCCAGATCAAGATTACCCTTGGCGTCGAGAAATCCGCGGGCTTGTCCCGCGATGCGAAACTGCCCGGTCATCTCGCCTTGTCGGCTTTGTCCCCGTAGCTCGAACGTGGCCGGTTCGCCCGGCGACACCAGTCGCAGCGCAGCAGTCAGGTTATCCACGGCAACGGGTTCCATCCCTGGTGCTGTCACGTTGAATCGCGCAGCGCTCAGATCCAGGTTGGCAGTCAGCGGCAGCGGCAGGGGCCCTGCCGCTTTTTCTTCGGCGCTTGTTGGTGCCAGGGCCTGGTTGAGATTGTTGTCACCGGTTTCGTCGACAATGATGTTGCCGGTCAGTCCGCGCACCACGGTTTGGCCCAGTGCGAGTTCCCGGCGCAGCGCCTGCAGCAGCGTCAGCTCGGTGGTCAATTCGTCCAGGCGCAGCACCTGTCTGCCCTGGGGATCCAGCAGGACGAGCCGCTCGATGCGTTGTCCGCTCAACCAGTTCAGCTCAATATTTTCGAGTTGAATCGATCCGTGAATGGAGTCGTTGACTGCCGAAACCGCCAGTCCGCGACCGAAGGAGGTGGAGAGTATCGTGGGCGCCAGTGCGGCCAGCACCAGCGCAGCCAGCATGAGGCCGAGCAACGCAAAACCAAGTATCTTTCCGAGCCCCGTGGTGCCCCGACCGGGAGTGTTTTCGACACCGTGCGATTCACTGTCTAGGGTCATCTCTTTCTCCTGTCTAACGGCATTCATGGCTTGCGCATACGGTGACCCGTTCCGCTCAAGCCACGCCCAGTCTGCTTAATTTTCGTGCCACCGCGCAACATAAGTTGGCGCCACAGGCAATTCATTGGTGACGCACGGCCAATTATGTGCAGAAATGGGCGAGCGCGAAATATCACTGTTGGGATTGGCGTCGTCTGGGACGGACTCAACGACCGGGGAAGCGGTCGAAGAGCGGGGGCGACATCCTTCAGAGGTACGCTCGGGCGCAGATCCATCCTATTACCCGTTGCGCTGGCACGGTCACGTGCAAGCATGCAGGTGTGGCCGCGCCCGACGATCAATCAATTGCCAGTATCCTTTTGCCGGCAGTGTTGACTGCCGGGCAGGGTTTGGTCTGGCTGCCCCAGGAACAGTCTTTTCCGCTCCGCGGTGATGAAGGGGGATTCGTCCATACGGCACCGGCGCCCTGAGACACCGGATCGTTCCCGCCGCCGGGAGGCGAGCAATGGGGCTGGAATGCTGAATTTTCGGGGTCTTGCTGCAGGGGAACCGGGGCCGCTCCCGGATGAACAGCTTAGGACCGCGAGAAACCGGCCTCTGTGGGTGCGGACGGGCATGGCGATATACAGAATATGCCTTGCTTTCTTCGTCATTGTCGCCAGGGCGCGTAACATAGGTAGTGCAAGCCGCCGCGGTGATTCAATCGACGCAATGCTCGTCCTCCACCTGTACCGTCGAATGAGCGATTCCGAAGCGGTTCGAGAGGATGCATTTGACTTCCTTCAAGATACCGACGTGGTTGGAAGATGGGACCGCGTCGATATGCATGGTGATCAACGGGCGTTCCGGTGTCAGCGCCCACAGGTGAACATGGTGCACATCGCGAACGCCCTCGACCTCGTCGATCAGGGTGGTCCGCAACAGGTCCACGTCCATGTCCGGTGGTGTGCCCTCGAGAAGGATATGCGCGGACTGCCGCACGATGATCCAGGCGCTGCGCAGGATGAGCAAAGCTACCAGTATCGACAGGATGGGGTCCGCCTGCATCCACCCCGTCACTAGGATGACGCCGGCCGCGACGATCGCGGCAACAGAACCCAGAAGGTCGCCCAGTACATGAATGCTAGCGGCGCGAACATTGAGGCTCATGGAACGAGGACTATGCAGGATGACGAAGACGGCGACATTTACGAGTAGGCCCGTTGCCGCGACGACTATCATCAGCATGCCATCCACCGGACGTGGTTCGAGCAGCCTGGAAACGGCTTCGAAGCCGATCCACGCGACCACTGCCATAAAGGCAACGCCGTTGATGAATGCGGCCAGTATCTGCAGCCGGTGGTAGCCGTATGAACGGAGATGGTCGGCAGGCTTGTCGGAGATACGTGCAGCGAGCCAAGCGAGACCCAGCGCTGCCGAGTCAGTCAGCATGTGGCCGGCGTCAGCGAGCAGCGCCAGGGATCCCGACAGGACCCCACCGACAACCTCCACCAGCATGAATATGGCGGTCAGGAGCAATGCCCAACGTAGCTGTTTCTCATCAAGCGTATGGCGATGTTTGTCGGTATGCGGCATCGTAAGGCGCTCAGCGATCGGTAAAAAGGGTTCTTTTGAATACCAGTCGCGTGTCATTCACATCGAACATCAGGATGTCGTCGCGACCCGTCAATTCACTTACGAAGACGTGACCGTCAAAGCGGCTGAAATAATACGGATTACCTCGAAACGACATCTGGTCATAGACGGATTGACATTTGTCCTCTGGAAGGTCTAGTAGCGAATCGCAGCGGATTATGATGTTATTGGTGACGGTAATGTAGTAGGCGCCACCAACTCGCAGGATGTCGTTCATGCTTTGGTAGGGCGCCGGGACATGCAGCGAGTATAAAACTTCGTAACTGCTGTCAACATAGTCGGCCACAGTGAGCATGCGAGGTCCCGAGACAAAGATCATCTTGTCGTCTACGATGCCGAATGAACGCGTGTAGGACTGACCCAGGAAGGGAAGTTTCTTTGTGTGTTTTTCAACCAGACCGTTGTCTTCAGCGACGAGTTTCGTAATCGCCTGCGACTCCGAGGCACGAATATAGAAGGCGCTGGTGTAGGGGTCGTAGCGCACCCGATGGGGCCTGGCCCCGATGTTGCGTACGGTCTGGGTGAGCAGGAAACCGCCTCTGTGCCGTTGATAGACCTTGATCTCGTGCGCATCTGTGTTGTCTACCACGAAGTAACGGCCATCAGATGCAATGGAGTGCGGACGGGAAAGACTGTCGTCGGGTATCTGCCAGTCATGTAGGGGCGCGGACAGATAGGAACTGTACAAAACCCGATTGTTGTAGCAGTCGACAATGAAGTACCGGTCGCCGATTTTCTCAATATAAGTGGGCAGATAGAGCCGATCGGGCTTGAAAGTCCGCTTTACTAGACCCGAGTCGATGGTCACCTGGCTGGCGAATTGTGATTCACCAGTGAGTGCGTCGGGGATTGACGGTGGCGCCGGCTCGAGAGCGCGCGATCCGACGTTCCGGCCCAGCACCAGCCCGACGGTCAGGGCTGTGCCTGCGACCGGCAGAAAATTGAACCAGGGGCGATCACTCACTATGGAGCCTTCCCGTCACAGATCTTATCGGCGGGACCCCGAAAGTATGAACGCCGATGCAGGTCAATCAGCCCGGGAGGCGACAGCGCATGGAACGCCTCGTAAACCTCAGTACCTTGCCTATACTCGCGCACGGCATGTTGCTTGGCTGCGCTAACAATCATACGGCGAATTGTAACGCGGCCGCGCAACTAACAGCGACAAGGAACGCCGTTCGGAAAGAGGCGGTATCGCGGCGGGTCCGGGTCTACGGCCTACCGCGAAGAGATCAGCGTCCCAACATGGAGGGGACGGTTACGTACAAATCGGGCGTCGGCGGCGTCAGCGCGCGCTGGCTATGGCGAGTATGCCGCGGCGTAACGCCACGCTGGAAATCAAGAGGGTTCCGACCGCTGCTACGGCAAGCGCACACAACAGCGCGTAGACGTGATAAGCCCTGCCGGGGCGGGTAGCTTGAGTCTTGCGGTCATTTCATGGCACCTTTTTGCGTGCGTGGTAGCCTTGCTGGCGCTCCGTGGGCCTGAACACGGGCGCAGGATTATGGCGTTGCTTCTTTGCCGGAGTATTTCCGGGCTGCCGCGACAGGTTGCAATTGTTAACGCGGTCCCGGCCAGGACGTCCGCCCGCTGGCAGGGCGGGACGCGCAGGCCCTTCCCGGGCGATTCTCACCTATAATTCGACATGAGTATGACTGCTAGCGGTGGGGATCGAGTCTCAAGAACCGCGTGTTAGCCGGTAGAACAAGCTAGGGAACAAGAATCATGAGCAAGAAGCCACGCCCAGACAACACCCCCGAAAAGAAAGAGTCGGAGGCAGCAGGTCCGCAGGGCACCATGTTCATCCGGATGACCGACCTTCAAGGCCGGGAGGAGCCGGCCAAACTTTCAGCCGGATTTTCGTCCTATGCGGTACTTGTCGGTATCAGCGAACCATGCAGGGGCGAGCATTTCAAACTGAAGACCGACCGCATTACCGTAGGCAGTAAGGCGGATGCTGGTAACGATATAGTGATCTCCGAATCCACCGTGTCCTTCATGCATGCACGTCTCATTCGCGAGCAGGGCCAGTGGAGAATACTCAATATCCTGTCCACCAATGGCACTTTTGTTAATGGAAGGAAGATTATCGAGGCCCCGGTTCGGCATGGTGACCGGGTCCGGTTCGGAGCTGTGGAATTCGTGTTCCAGGATTCAGCCGATGATACGGCGCATGGGGTCGGCCCTGGCGACCAGGAACCGTCAACGCCACCTCGTCGATTGCCCGAATACAATTTGTGGTGGTTTGCGCTGGTGATTGTGGTGGCGGCGCTCACGTTATTGTTGTTTGCTCTGGCATAGCCCGGGCCTGCGGGATAACGCCCCAAAGTGGGATCTGACCCCGCTTCTTGATTTGCCTTTCAATCGGCTCGCAGACGCGATACCCTGTTTGAGTCAGGGTTTTTTCAGCGAGCCGAGCATGTCGACTGCCCGTGTTTTCATTGTCTGCCTGCAAATCATCGCTGCGCTTGCGGCGCTGCCTGTGTCGGTGCATGCCCAGACCTCGGGAGGACTCTCTGCGAGGCCAGGTATGAGTGCTGTCCGCGGCGCGACGGGTCTGCGGCCGTTGCGAGGCGGAAGTTCTGTGATAGGGGACGGCATGGGCGGCTTTACTATCTACAATTCCACGGGTGCCACGCGCCATATCGGCGGCGCGTCGGTACCCGGTGGGATATACGACGCGCAGGGTAGCCGCTATCAGGTCATCGAGGACGGGCAGGGAAACCTGGATGTTCATGGACCGGCCGGTACCCGCAAAGTGATTCGAACCCGGCGTCAAGGTGCGGCCGACACGTCGCGAACCGAGTCGGCGGAGTGACCACCGTACACAGCGGGATCGTCCCGCGGTTCTTGCTTGGAGGCCCCAGCGCGCCGCGCGAATCCACCGCCGGCCCGGTTGGCGTGTCCTCTCCCGGCGTCTGCAGATTCTGACGGCCTCCCGGGTGCCCGTGTCACGGCCGTCACGATAGCGCAGTTTTCCCTGCGACCCGGCCAGCCAGGCGCCTTGTGATCAGCAGTCATGAATCTTGGCATGGTACTTGCGGAGCCGTTTGGCATCAGGAAAATGCAACATGGAGAAAACGGCAGGGATGTCGGGAACTTCGGGCAGAATGCGAGCAGGCGTCCCAGCGTACGATGGGGGACAATTCGCCAAGCACTCTGTCCACCGCGGCGACATTTCGCCGTTCTATGCAAGGGACGGAGGTCAACATCTGATGTCCCGCCGCGACTATCGCATGCACAGATACCGCCGCCAGCGGTTTTGCTTGCCGCTGTCGCCGGCCGGCGTCCGGCGACCTCGCCGACAACACCAACAACGAGACCAGAGAATCAACCATGAAAGCGGTAGACCCACATCAAGACATCGATCCACAAGAGACCCAGGAATGGCAGGAAGCGATAGACGTCGTCATCGATCGTGAAGGCGCCGCGCGCGCACAGTACCTGATCAAGAAGGCCATTGACACCGCCTATGCGGCGGGGGCGGAACCGCCGGCGACTTCACGCACACCCTACCTCAATACCATCCCGGTTACGGTGGAGCCCGCCTACCCGGGAGACGAGAAGACGGAGAAGCGGCTTTATGCGGCTATACGCTGGAACGCCATGGCCATGGTGGTGGCGGCAAACCGCAAACCCGGAGAAGTAGGTGGACATATTGCCAGCTTCCAGTCGGCGGCGACCCTGTATGAGACTGGCTTCAACCATTTCTGGCGTGGGCCCGAATCGGAAGGCGGCGCCGACATGATCTTTATACAGGGTCACTCGGCACCCGGAATCTACGCCCGCGCCTTCCTGGAAGGGCGTATCAGCAAGCGGCAGATCGAGAATTTCCGACGCGAGGTAGACGGCAATGGCATCGCCTCCTACCCGCACCCCTGGCTGATGCCTGAGTTCTGGCAGTTTCCCACCGTGTCGATGGGACTGGGCCCGATCATGGCGATTTACCAGGCCCGGTTCATGAAGTACCTGCAGCACCGCGAACTCATCCCGGCCACCAACCGCAAGGTGTGGGCCTTTCTTGGCGACGGCGAAACCGACGAGCCCGAATCCCAGGGCGCGATCGCCCTGGCGGTACGGGAGAAGCTGGACAACCTGGTGTTCGTCATCAACTGCAACCTGCAGCGTCTCGATGGCCCGGTACGCGGCAACAGCAAGATCATCCAGGAGCTGGAAGGCAACTTCCGCGGCGCCGGCTGGAACGTCATCAAGGTCATATGGGGCTCCGGTTGGGACAAGCTGCTGGCGCAGGACCACAATGGTCTGCTCCGCAAGCGCATGGAGGAATGCGTCGACGGCGAGTACCAGAATTTCAAGGCAAAGGGCGGCGGCTATATACGTGAGCACTTCTTCGGCAAGTACCCGGAGCTGAAGAAGATGGTCGAGCACATGAGCGACGACGAGATCTACTACGACCTGGTGCGTGGCGGACACGATGCCAGGAAGGTTCATGCCGCCTACGATGTGGCAATGAAGACCGAGGACAGGCCGACGCTGATCCTGGCCAAGACCGTCAAGGGATACGGCATGGGCCTCGGTGGAGAGGGACAAAACATCACCCACCAGCAGAAGAAGCTTGGGGAAGATCACCTCAAGCACTTCGCCTCGCGTTTTGCGGTTCCGGTGACTGAGGACCAGATTACCGGTGCCGAACTTTACCAACCGGCGGAGGATTCTCCCGAGATCAAGTATCTGCATGAGCGCCGCCGCGCCCTGGGCGGCTATCTGCCGAGCCGGCGGACGCGGGGGGATGACCTGAACATACCCGAGCTATCGCTGTTCGACGCGCTGTTAAAGGGAACGGGTGAGCGCACCATGTCCACAACCATGGCACTGGTGCGTATCCTGGTGGCCATCGCACGAAACAAGGAGATCGGGGGGCGCCTGGTGCCTATCGTTCCGGACGAGGCGCGTACCTTTGGCATGGAAGGCATGTTTCGACAGATCGGTATCTATGCGCCGGAAGGCCAGTTGTACACCCCAATGGATGCAAAGGACATCATGCCCTATAGGGAGGACCGGAAGGGCCAGATGCTGCAGGAAGGTATCAACGAGGCCGGTGCGATTTCATCCTGGATCGCGGCGGCTACGGCTTACAGCAACTACGGTCTGACCATGATGCCCTTCTATATCTTCTACTCCATGTTCGGCTTTCAGCGCGTCGGCGACTTCGCCTGGGCGGCCGGCGATATGCAGGCACGCGGGTTCCTGATCGGGGGAACCGCCGGCCGCACTACGCTCAATGGCGAGGGCCTGCAGCATGAGGACGGCCACAGCCAGCTGTTTGCCGAGTTTATTCCCAGCTGCGTGTCGTATGACCCGACTTTCCATTACGAGCTGGCGGTGATCATCCACGACGGCATGCGGCGCATGTTCCAGGAACAGGAGAACATTTTCTATTACATCACCACCATGAACGAAAACTACTCACATCCGGACATGCCCGCCGGTGCGGAACAGGGGATCATAAAGGGGCTTTACCGGCTGCACGAAGGCGAAGGCAAGAAGGGAGTGACGCGGGTGCAGCTCCTCGGTTGCGGCACCATCCTGCGCGAAGCCATTGCTGCCGCCGAGCTGTTGCGGGACGATTTTGGCGTCGCTGCCGATGTATGGAGTGCACCCAGTTTCAATGAACTGGCCAGAGACGGCCGCGACGTCGAGCGTTGGAACCGGCTGCATCCGGAAGCGCCGCCCCGGGTCAGCTGGGTGCAAACCTGCCTGCAGGACAGCGCCGGCCCCATAATCGCTGCCACTGACTATATGCGCTCCTTCGCCGAGCAGATACGAGCTTATGTACCACGGCGCTACAGCGTACTGGGAACCGACGGCTACGGTCGATCCGACAGCCGGGAGAACCTGCGCCGATTCTTTGAAGTGGATCGCTACCACATCGTGGTGGCGGCGCTGAAAGCCCTGGCCGACGACGGGCAGCTGGAGGCAAAGACGGTTTCGCAGGCAATCGCCAAGTACGGCATCGATCCCGAGACGCCGAACCCGGTAACCGTGTAACGACGACGATTTGGGGAAACAGCTCATGAGCACCAAAGAGATCTTTGTGCCCGACATCGGGGATTTCAGCGATGTCGATATTATAGAAGTTCTGGTGTCGCCGGGTGACCAGGTCGCCGTCGATGATGCGCTCATCACCCTGGAGAGCGACAAGGCTTCCATGGACGTTCCCTCGTCGGGTGCGGGGACCGTAAAGGAAGTCCGGGTCAGCGTGGGTGACAAGGTGTCCGAAGGTGATTTGATCCTGCTGCTGGAAGGGACCGGTGACGCCGAGGTCGCGGCACTAGAGGATACGACACGTACCGCGCCGCCCGCTGCCCTCGATGTCGGGGAAACGGCTCCGGCTGCGCCGCCACCGGCGGCATCCGGCGTATCCTTCGATCGTGTTCACGCCAGCCCATCAGTTCGGCGAGTTGCCCGCGAACGCGGCATTGACCTGAACCAGCTCTCAGGCAGTGGCCGCAAGGGCCGAATAACCAGGCAGGACGTTGAACAGTTCGCGCAGGGCGGCCAGGCTACGGCTGCCGCTGCACCGACGACGACGCCGGCGGGTATTCCGGCGGGTATTCCGGCGGTTCCGGCGGTGGATTTCACCAAGTTCGGTGAAGTCGAAACCCAGGCCTTGAGCAAGATCAAACGCCTCACGGGCGTCAACCTGAGCCGGGCCTGGTTGAACGTGCCGCACGTTACCCATCACGACGAGACCGACATTACCGATGTCGAGTCATTCCGCAAGTCCCTCAAGGCCGAAGCCGAGAAGATGGGGGTACGGGTCACGCTGCTGAGTTTCTTCATGAAGGCATGCGCCGCCACACTGAAGTCGTTCCCGACCTTCAACGCGTCGCTGGACCCCGGCGGTGAGAATCTGGTCCTGAAAAAGTACTGCCACATCGGCATCGCTGTTGATACCCCCAATGGCCTGGTCGTGCCGGTGGTGCGCGACGTCGATCAGAAGGGGCTCTACGACCTGTCTGCCGAGCTGGCGGAAATCAGCGTCAAGGCCCGGGACAAGAAGCTCAAGCCCGGTGATATGCAGGGTGGCAGCTTTACCATCTCCAGCCTGGGCGGCATCGGCGGCACTGCCTTCACGCCGATCGTCAACGCCCCCGAAGTGGCCATCCTGGGCCTGACCCGATCGCAGATGAAACCGGTCTGGAACGGCAGTGAGTTCGTGCCACGCCTCATGCAGCCGATGTCATTGTCCTACGATCACCGGGTCATTGACGGCGCGCAAGCGGCACGGTTCGTAAAGCACCTCGGTGCCTTAATGAATGACATTCGGCTGCTGCTGACCTGAGCCATCGGTGCGCGAGCAAACGACAAACAGATTGGGTGAACGACAATGAGCAACATCGAAGAAATCAAGGTTCCTGACATTGGAGATTTTCAGGATGTCGATGTCATCGAGGTACTGGTGGCGGCGGGTGATGCGGTCAACATCGACGACGCACTGATAACCCTGGAGAGCGACAAGGCATCCATGGACATACCGGCTCCGATGTCCGGGACGGTGCAGCAGGTCAAGGTGAACGTCGGCGATAAGGTGTCCGAGGGTAGCGTTATATTAACCCTGGAGGTCGCGGAATCCCCGCAGGTGGCGGATAAGGAGCCGCAGCCAACGATCCATGGTACCGGGGCTGCCACCGCAGCGCCCGGCGACAGCGGCGGTGGTTACGGCGGTGGCGGGGTGCAGGACGTACTGGTGCCCGACATCGGGGACTTCAGTGGCGTGGACGTGATCGAAGTACTGGTGGTATCAGGCGACCGGGTGAAAGAGGACGATGCCCTGATAACGCTGGAGAGCGACAAGGCCTCCATGGACGTGCCCTCCCCGCATGCGGGAATAGTTAAGGACGTCAAGATTGTCGTCGGTGACAAGGTCTCAAAAGGCGATCTGATCCTGACCATGGAACTGGCCGCCGGCGGCAAGGTCGAGGCGGCGGCCGCTACCCCGGTTGCCGAGACCTACGGGGGCAACGCCGATGTGCAGGCGGAGGTGGTGGTGCTGGGGTCTGGTCCGGGTGGATACACCGCCGCTTTCCGCGCCGCCGATCTGGGCCTCAAAACGGTCATTGTCGAGCGTTACGATACCTTGGGCGGCGTATGCCTCAACGTGGGTTGCATACCCTCAAAGGCGCTGCTGCACGCAGCCAAGGTGCTGGACGAGGCCGAAGATTTTGCCGCTCATGGGATCAGGTTCGCTGCCCCGGAGGTCGATATCGATGCCCTGCGCGGCTGGAAAGACGGCGTCGTCAAGCGGCTGACGGGTGGGCTGGCCGGCCTGGCCAAGCAGCGTGAGGTGGACGTAGTCAAGGGCGTGGGAGTTTTTCTCGATCCCCATCACCTGGAGGTGGAGGGGGCGAACGGTTCGAAAACCATCATCGGATTCCAGCATTGCATCATCGCCGCCGGGTCGCAACCGGTCGAACTTCCGTTCATCCCGGATGATCCCCGAGTAATCGATTCGACAGGTGCCTTGAAAATGGAGGACATACCGGGTCGGCTGCTGGTGATCGGGGGCGGCATTATCGGCCTCGAGATGGCAACGGTTTATCACTCGCTGGGATCCGGGATAACCGTAGTCGAGATGCTCGACTCTTTGATTGCCGGCTGCGACAAGGACATCGTCAAGCCTCTGCATAGGCGTATCGAGAAACGCTATGAATCAATCCTGCTGAATACAAGGGTAACCCAGGTCGAGGCCCTCAGCGAGGGACTGCGGGTGACTTTCGAGGGCGACAAGGCCCCTGAACCTCAGCTCTACGATCGCATACTGGTGTCCGTCGGACGCGTCCCCAACGGTAGGAACATAGCCGCCGATAATGCCGGGGTGGCGGTCGACGAACGCGGATTCATCGCGGTGGACATGCAGCAGCGTACCAACGTCGGGCACATCTTTGCCATCGGGGACATCGTAGGCCAACCCATGCTCGCACACAAGGCAGTACACGAAGGCAAGGTGGCGGCTGAAGTATGTGCCGGCATGCAAGCACATTTCGACGCGCGCGTGATCCCCTCGGTGGCGTATACCGATCCCGAGGTGGCATGGGTGGGCGTAACGGAAGCGGAGGCCAAGGCGCAGGGCATTGCTTACGGCAAGGGGGTATTCCCCTGGGCCGCGAGCGGCCGGGCATTGTCGCTGGCGCGAGACGAAGGGATGACCAAGCTGATATTTGACGAAGCAACGGAGCGGGTGATCGGCGCCGGTATCGTAGGCTCCAACGCGGGCGATCTCATCGCGGAAGTGGCGCTGGCGATCGAGATGGGCTGCGACGCCTCGGACATCGGCCTGACGGTCCACCCGCATCCGACGCTCTCGGAAACCGTGGCCATGTCCGCGGAAGCCTTCGAGGGCACGATCACGGACCTATATATGCCCAGGAAGAAGAAGTAATCATGTCCGCCGACGAAGCAGCCGCTCCCCCGTCGCGGCCGCGCAAGCGGAGGACAAGACCGGGTGAAAAACTGCGTGGCGCCGAGAAGCTGGCGCGCATCCCCGTCAAGGTGTCTCCCCGCGAGGAAGCGCTGCCAAAACCACCCTGGCTTAAGATCAGGCTGCCCACCGCTTCCCAGCGGGAGCGGGTGCGCGGCCTGCTTCGTGCCAGCCGGCTCCATACGGTATGCGAAGAAGCGGCGTGTCCCAACCTGCCGGAATGTTTCGGCCACGGTACGGCGACCTTCATGATCATGGGTGATGTGTGCACCCGGCGCTGCCCGTTTTGCGAGGTCGCACACGGCCGGCCGCTGCCGCTGGATACGGACGAACCGGTGCGGCTGGCACAGACCGTGCGGGACATGGGGCTGCGCTACGTGGTGATTACCTCGGTGGATCGGGATGATCTGCGCGACGGGGGCGCAGGCCATTTCTCCGCCTGCATAGCCGCCGTCCGGACCGCGAACCCCGGCATCCGAGTGGAAATCCTGGTGCCGGATTTTCGGGGTCGAATGGAACAGGCCCTGAACAGCCTGGCCGCGCAGCCGCCCGACGTGTTCAACCACAACCTGGAGACCGTGCCCCGCCTTTACAAGCAGGCGCGGCCCGGCGCCGATTATGAGTGGTCACTGGATCTTCTGCGGAGCTATCGCGAGCGGCAGCCCGGCATTCCGACCAAGTCCGGATTGATGCTGGGACTGGGAGAGCGCAACGACGAGGTCATCGCGACCATGAAGCGCCTGCGTGACCACGGCTGCGAGATGCTGACGCTGGGCCAGTACCTGCAGCCCAGCCGCCATCATCTGCCCGTGGACCGCTACGTCGAGCCGTATGTGTTCGAGGAGCTGAAGTCAGTCGGCGAGCGTATGGGTTTCAAGCATGTCGCGAGCGGACCTTTCGTGCGCTCTTCCTACCACGCCGACCAGCAGGCTGCGGGCGTCTGACCGCTAACCCCTCGTCGATCGATAATCGAAACACGAGTGCGCGGGCAGATCCGCGCCGGCTCAGTGCGCTGTCACCGACGTACCGTCGTCCGACACCGGTTTATCGGGTTCCTTCAGCCACCGGAACGGCGCCCATCGAGTCAGCTTCAGTCCCTTGTGCAAGCTGAGCAGGATAAATGCCGCGAGGGTGACGAGATGCAGTTCGGGGTGAACAATCAGCACCTGCCCCAGGGGTTCCCAGGACATTACCAGATACGCGAGCAAGGCCAGTATGACGGTGATGACCAGGCGCTGTACAGCGACTCTTGCTCCCAATTCGTCCAGCACGTTGTAGACGTTGTCCGACAGGGAGGTAAGCACGACGACCGGCAGCAGCACCTCGCCGGATATGTCGAACCAGAAAGCGTTGAGCCCTGATACGCTGAAGGCAAGGGCGAGGACCACCAGGGTGAAGGTCAGGCCCAGCCTTGATCCACGGGGGGCCTTGCGGCCAAGCAGGAGCCCGCGCCCCAGCAGGCTGAACAGTACGATCGTTCCCAGCAAGGCTATCACCAGGAGCGGATGCGAATAGACAACCGCGAGGGCGAGCAGGGTGGGCGTGAACACGCCATAGCCCCTGATGTCGGCCATCCTGGTGATGGCGCTCGTCAGCAGGACGCAGAGCGGGAGCAGCATGAGCAGTCCCAGCGCAGCGCGGCTGACCAGCGGCAGGCTGGCAAGGTCGAGCACGCGCAAGAACGGATTCATACGGGAGGCGATATTGAGAGACGCAGAACCCCGGCTAAGTTCGTAATGGACCAACGCTACCGGTCTTTCGTTGAAGCTCACGATAGCGGCACCACCGCGGTTCATGGGCACGTAATAACCGGGAAGCTGTCGCGAGTGGCCGAAGGTGGGGTCATAAGGCACCCAGTTTTCGTCAATATAGGCCTCGACCCAGTAGTGCGGTTTTGTCGGCAACTGCTCCTGCAAGCGGAACCCTGCCACCGTACGCGCCGGGACTTTTGCCAGCCTCAGTAACGCGACCATGGCTTGTGCTTTGCCCAGCGCGGTCCCCTGCCGTTTGCGTAAAACGACAGCCGCCTCGTCGTGACCAGCCATCTTGGTTATGCGAACCTGGTTCTGCAGGTGGCGGAACGCGCCGTCGATGAACTCCGCCTGGGAACGGGTCTTCTCGTTGATCGAGGCGAAAACCTCTTCGACCGCAGCGGACGTCAGCTGGTAGGCTGCCCCGTTACTGAGCCAGAGTTCTCTCTTGTCAGGCGTCATGGAAGGGGGGTCCGCGCGGCTGGTGACATGCCCAAGGGGAGCGTAATGCATGTCGTATGCGGCCACAAACCTCAGGTTGCCGGCACGCTTGGCGCTCGCCGTGATTTGCCGTCCCCCGCGACGAGACGTCCGCTGGCGCTGGATGTAGAAATCGTCATGGCTCAACTGCTGACCGGTGAGCAGTACCGTGCGCGTGTCATGGGGCGGAAAGAGAAGCAAGGACCCGTGTGGCTCCATCGTATGCAGCCTTATGTCGATGGATAGTCGCCATGCCTCGTCCTGGTTAGGCACCGTTTTGGAGTCCCCGAACTTCCAATGCACGGTCGAGAGGATTGCGGCTGCGGCAACCAGAGCCAGTGCCGTAATCAGCCTGCGGCGGCGGGATATGTCCATCTTCAGGGAGCGGCCCTAATGGAACGAAGGGACGTAAGGATACCGCCCAGTCGACGCCGTTGGGAGTTTGATCTGACACCGCAGCCGACCGATCAGGCTTGCCAGTACGGTCCACGGTCGGCGGCCCCGGTTGCACACTTTCCCGGGTGCACCTACCAGCCGGTGTGCGCGGTGTTCACGAGCACGATAGAAAATCCCCGCACCCCACCGCAGCCCGGACAACGCCCAATCAACCTCCGTTCCAAGTCGGCTTCGACCTATTCCCCCTTGACCGAGATCACTCGCTTCTTGCTCTTGGCGCGCCTGGTCTTCGGCATGTCGATGACCAGCATGCCCTTGGCAAAGTTCGCGGAGATCTTGCCGGCATCAACATCATCGGGCACACGGAAGCTGCGGCGGAACGAACCGAAATGCCGCTCCTGGAGATGATAATCCTTCTTCGACTCCTTCCGCTCTTCCTCTTTCTGGCCGCTGATGGTCAGCATCTTTTCCACCAATGAGACCTCGACATCCTTCTCATCCATGCCTGGGATTTCTGCAGTAACGGTATAGCCGTCATCGCTTTCGGCGATGTCTACGCGCACACCCTTGCTCCATTTCCCGAGCCGCTCGCGCAGGTCCAGGGAACGGAAGGGCTCAATTTCCGGCCAGTGGATGTCGGGCATCCTGAGGGAGGGCCAGTCGCCGAAATAGCGATCGAAAAGGCTTTCCATCTCCTTGCGCATGATTGCAATGGGATTCAGAACCTCTGGTTCGGTCGCCTCGGTCGTGGCCGGGGCGGGCGATTTCTTGACCTTCTTGGCCGTGGCTTTCGCCTTGGTTTTCTTCGCAGCCATGTTATCGCTCCTTTCGCATTAAGTCAGTCATTCAAACAGTAATGTCGACGGTTTGGGCGGCATTGATCTGGGTCAACAACCGGCGACATTCACGCTTGTGCGCTTAGACCGTTCCGACTCCCGGTGCTACATCGCTGGCTGGATAGTCGACCCGGGTTGGCAGCTCACCGCATCGGATAGTACCCCCGTCGTGCGGCCGCCACCAGTGGTCCGTTTTGGCTTGGTGTAACGTGGCGCTAAAGTATGATTTTTCTTCACGGATTCCTGATACTGCGGGAGGTGTCATGGTCAGTCTTATTGTCAACGGTGAAAGCAGGAAACTGGACATCGAGCCGTCAACGCCATTGCTCTGGGCGCTGAGAGACGCTCTGGCGCTGACCGGGACCAAGTACGGTTGCGGCATCGCACTCTGCGGTGCCTGCACGGTGTTGGTTGAAGGACAACCCGCACGGGCCTGCGTGACACCGGTGAGTTCCGTCGCCGGCAAGCGTATCACCACCATTGAGGGACTATCCAGAACAGGCGGCCACGCGGTGCAGCGGGCCTGGGTGGCGGAGGACGTCCCCCAGTGCGGCTTTTGCCAGTCCGGCCAGATCCTGTCGGCGGTGGCACTGCTGGAGCGTAATCCCGATCCCACGGATGCAGATATCAATGCGGCGATGTCAGTCGTGCTGTGCCGCTGCGGTACCTACCAGCGCATCCGCCGGGCCATCAGGGTTGCCGCGGCAGACAAGGCCGCAGCGGAGCGGTCATGAGCAACCGCATGGAGGTCTCCAGGCGTACTTTTCTGCAGGCCTCGCTGGCTGCAGGGGGCGGCCTGCTGCTGGGTTTTGAACTCGGCCCAGCGGCGCACGCGGAGGCCGCGTCCGCGGCAAGCGACACCGGCTTCGAACCCAATGCCTGGCTGAGCATCGCTGATGACGGCACGGTAACGGTACGCGTCGCCAGCTCGGAGATGGGGCAGGGCGTGATGACTGCCATACCAATGCTGGTGGCCGAGGAACTCGACGCCAACTGGAAACACGTACGCGCGGAATTCGCGCCGGTAGACCCCGCCTACACCAATCCGCGCCTGCGCAGCCAGGCCACCGGGGGCAGCACGGCGGTGCGCGGTTTCTGGACCAGCGTGCGCGAGGCCGGCGCGGCGGCGCGAGAGATGCTGCTGGCGGCGGCTGCGCAGACCTGGGCGGTGGACGTGGGCGAGTGCCGGACCGACGCCGGCAAGGTGGTGCATACCGCCAGCGGACGCAGCCTGGAGTATGGCGCGCTGGTTGCCACCGCCGCCGTGCAGCCGCTGCCGGAGCTGCTGTTCCTCAAGGACCCGACCGAGTTCACACTCGTCGGGCAGTCGCTGCCGAGGCTGGATACCCCAGCCAAGACGGATGGTAGTGCGGTATTCGGGCAGGACGTACGACTTCCCGGTATGTTGACCGCCACCGTGCTGCGCTGCCCGGTATTCGGCGGCAAACTGAGGCGCTTTGACGCGCAGGCGGCGAAGCGGATCGCGGGTGTGCGCGAAGTATTGCAGATCAGCAGCGGCATCGCGGTGGTGGCTGACGGGTTCTGGCCGGCAAACCTGGGCCGCGACGCGTTGTCGGTGGAGTGGGACGAAGGCCCCGGCGCGGAGCTCGATGACGACATCATCCGAAACCAGTTCCGGGGCGCGGTAACCGGGGGACGCGTCGTCAGGAACGATGGTGACGCGGAGGCGATGCTGGCGGCTGCCGCGGATGCGTTGAAGGCCGTCTACGAGGTGCCGTTTCTGGCCCATGCCTGCATGGAGCCAATGAACGCCACGGCAGACGTGCGCAAGGACGGTTGTGACATCTGGGCGCCGACGCAGGGACAAACCGCTACCCAGCAGACCGCCATGAAGCTTACCGGGCTGCCGGCCGAGAAGGTCAGGGTACACACCACCTTCCTCGGCGGAGGATTCGGGCGCCGCTCCGAAGTGGACTTCATTGCCGATGCGGTGGAGATTTCGATTGCAGTAGGCAGGCCGGTCAAGGTCATCTGGACCCGCGAGGACGACATACAGCATGATTTCTACCGTCCCGCTACCTACAACGAACTTGCCGCGGTGCTCGGTAAGAACGGGTTACCCCAGGCCTGGATCCATCGCATTGCCGGGCCCTCCATCCTAGCCAGGCGTTTCCCCGACCGGGTCCGGGACGCGGCGGATTTCACCAACATCGAAGGCGCGGCCAACATCCCCTATGCCATCCCCAATGTCCGGGTGTCCTACGCGATGGTCAATCCGGGGGTGCCGGTCGGTTTCTGGCGCTCCGTGGGCAGCTCACAGAACGCATTCATCACCGAGTGTTTCCTCGACGAACTCGCCGCGGCTGCCGGCAAGGACCCCGTCGAATACCGCCGTGCCCTGCTGGTCGGTCATCCACGCCACGAGAACGTCCTGGAGCTGGCCGCCCGAAAATCCGGCTGGGGGTCTCCACTGCCCCCGGGCCGTTATCGCGGCATCGCCGTGGCCGAATCGTTTGCCAGTTTCGTCGCTCAGGTCGCCGAAGTCTCGGTGGATGCACAGCAGGGCATCCGGGTCCATCGAGTCGTCTGCGCGGTGGATTGCGGTGTGACGGTGAACCCGGGCATCATCGAGGCGCAGATGGAGAGCGGCATCGTCTATGGATTGACTGCCGCGCTGAAGGGCCAGATCACTATAGACCGCGGCCGGGTGCGGCAGTCCAACTTCAACGACTACCCGATGTTGACCATAGCCGAGATGCCGAGCGTGGAAGTACATATACTGCCGAGCAGGGAGGACCCCGGGGGGGTCGGCGAGCCGGGCACGCCACCCATCGCGCCCGCTGTCGCGAACGCGGTTTTCGCGGCTACCGGCCGCCCCGTCCGCAGACTGCCCGTGAGGCTCTAACGGCCGTCAGGGAAATGCAGCGCTCAACGCCGCCTTGACCAGGTCCGCAGGCGGGCCGTCCAATGACTCGGGGTGGGCTTGGCCGTATTCCGATACAAGCTGCAGCAACTGATCGAAGGTGAGTTGCTCCGGCACGTTGCGCAGGCATTCGACCTCCGTGCGCCATGACAGTTCCTGCACGTCGCTGACGCAATCGTTGTCCCGCAGATGCACCACCGCCCGATAGAATCCGGACAGATAGTCACGGCAGCGTGAAACTGCTGGTGCTTCTGCCGATGACCCGGGGGTCAGCAGGGGCTGGCAGGCAACCAGCAGGTCATGGCCCGTGGTCAGTCCATACTTCTGATGATCCGCGATAGCGGCGGGGATGCTGATAACGAGCGTACCCAGCAGGGCAGCTGACAAGTGATGGCTACGTTTCATGAGTGCAGACGTCCAATGACCAGAATTCGAGTTTCTGTCGCAACCTCTTTGCATCGTAGTACTCACGACAAGGAGAGGTGCTCAGTTGTTGTCAGGTGCTGCGAACCCGCGAAACTGTAGCCTGTCCCAGGCCAACCAGAACCCGGATCCAGCGAGCAGGAAGATCACTGAAAGGATCGGAATAAGATGCCTACCGTCCCAATCGGCTAATGTCGGTGACACGATCAGGGTCTGGAACATTATGACCCCAACTAGCAGTACCTTGTCCACGCGCCGACGAGTTGGGGCCGCGCTCACTCCGCACATTGCGAAGAGGTACACGGGCAACAGGAAAAGTAGCGAAATCAGGTTGTGATAGGTGGCAAAATAAGGTCGGATGTGTCTACGCACTTGTCAGACTCCTTCACGTAAGAACCCCAAGCTTGCAATGCTTCAGTCCCTTTACTTCCCCAGGTTCTGAATGTAGGCAACCAGGTTGTCGATATCGGTCGGCGACAGGTTGAACTGCGTCATCGGCCAGTGAGGTGACCGGAGGAAGGCACGCAGCCTGTCCTCGCTGTAGCGTTCCCTGTCGCTGGCCAGTTCCGTGAAAGACGGGGCGTTTACGGAGGGGGGGCCGCCCTCGGGATTGTAATTCGGCACAGCATGACACTTTACGCAATGCTGAACCACTATGGACTTGGCGGCGTCGGGGTCTCCCGCAAGGGCGTCCATCGCGAACGTCAAAAGAACTAAAGTAGAAATCGATCGGTACATCACTGCTCCGTGCACGCCCCGCGTAAATTTCCGCATATGCCACCGATTCTTCAATCGGACAAATGTTGTTGAGTTCTTGCAAAGACATAAAAAACAGGATTGGTGTAATAGTAATCGCTCGGGGGGCTCAGGTCTAACAGTAATGGTATGCTGACAGGCAGTATTCCCCGCTTCTCCAAATGAACTAGTTTATACGCTTCGTCGTTGAATAAGGATTGAAAAAACTGCCATGCTTCTTCACCTTGACCATGGTGGACGGAAAAATCCGATGTCACGATGAAATCCAAATCCATATCTAAATAATTCGATAGATCATGTGCTCCATATAAGCGGAGCTTTACCTCCTTTAGACTACGGCCCGGCGTTAATCTTGGACCAAACGATCGATCCTCCTTGTAATTTACCGTGACTCCTACTAGAGAATTTGGCAACGCATGTTCGTTTAGCCAGGTCCCAACTCTATATCTAGGATCTTCTTCTATTTGCATAGATAATACATATGCGAGAGACAATTGCATTGTAAAGATAATTGAACCTAGAACAACCAGCCTTCCAGCCATATACATAGGACTACCGGTCTTCGCAGATGTAGCAATACTACTCAAGTAATTGGCGGAAATAATCGCCACTACAGGTGTCAAGAACAGCATATGGCGCATCATGTCACCGCCCACCCGTCCAAGTAATAATATACCCAGTATCAGCCAGCTCGCTAAAATCATGTATCCGGGAAATCTTGTTTTGAACAACTTAATGAATCCGAGATACATAGTTGCAGTCACAATAGTTCCAAATCCGTATAGAGCGGTTGTTGAAAGAAACTTGTAGGGTGAAGAGTAGGAACCAGTATTGTGTGTGACAGAGGCGATTTGAAGTCCGCCAAGAAACTGTTTCGTATATACTAACGCTTCATAATTCCCGAGTAACCAGCCAGCTATCCAACCTGGCACAATCAATGAGAGAACAAGCAAATACTTCTTCAAATTGATAGGTGACAAAGGCTCGTCACTTCGTCTCAGATGCCATTCTGTTGCAGCGAACGCTAGTGGTAGTAAACCAATAACACCAGACAACATTGTTGCTGTTGCCAGACCACAAAATACACTTCCAGAAAACAAAGACCTACGACTGCCTGATATCGAGGTTTGAATCGCGCAAGCCAAACTGGCTGTGAGTAATAATACGAGTAATATGTCGGGTCTCGCATAGTGCGAAGATAATACGTGAGCGGGCAATACCAGGAATATGCTCATGGCGATGAGGGCTTGAATCCTTCCTCCAATCCTTAATGCTATCCAAGCCACTAGTCCAGCCGAAATCATTGCGAATATTACGTTAAGTCCCCGCAATGCAAGAATAGTATACAGATAACTTTCATACTCAGATGACGCAAAGAAGTTGATAACCTCATGAGTCCAAAAGCTAATTCGCAAATAAAAGCACCCGCCCCATAAGAACGCGTGGGCTCTGGGGCCGGCTTCTGAGTACAGCTTTGTGCCTTCGATATATGCGACCGCTTCATCGGGATGAATTGGTACGCCCCAAGGAATTAAAGGCAATCCCCACTCAATACCAATAAGACGTAAAACGACACCTGAAACAATTAAAATAATAATGGAAAAACCCCACCAGAAACTGCTTAAGCGTTTGCTCTCCATTGTTCGAATCTCAGGAACCTTCGCCAATCCTATGTCTTATGAGTTGGATCAGAATCAAGAGCAGCCAATAAGGCTTCTTGTCACGAGGAACGCTTGGTGAAGTTTGCATTCTGAGTATATTCCTCTTGTTATGCGCTCTTTCTGCAATTTGCCACTTTAACTAAATTACCGTCCGGATCTCTAAAGAAGAAGGAAACAATTGATCCAGTTGCTCCGGTTCTCTCTACCGGACCTTCAATTATTTCAACCCCTTTGCTCTTTACATGTTTCATTGCCTCTTCCAACTTCATCTTAGTCATGAAACTCAAATCTTGAGAGCCGGGCATGGGCTTCTTTGCTTTTGGTTCAAATTCATTACCATGTTCGTGAATGTTGATTGTTTGATTCTCGAACTTTAGCGCAAGCCGTCCTTCACCATATGTTTCTGGGATCATGCCAAGAACAGTTTCATAGAATCTTACGGTTACGGCAATATTCTGAACAGTCAGGACGATGTGATCGATGTTGGTGATCTATATTTGTCTATACTCGCATAATGATTGTTTCGCCGGCTGGAAATGCGCCCTGCGTAGCGACGGTCCGCGTGCCGACTGTCGTAAGCTTCCCCATTATGGCGACGGTTCACAACAAGAGTTTCCCGGCTTAAGGTTTGTATGAACGACAGGCGGTAATCCGCCTAAACCATCATGTGGACGATGCTCGTTGTACTGACGGACCGACCGGCTGGTGCTTTCCCGAACTGCTTCGAGATTTCGGAACATACATAGATCATAATCAACGGGCTGTGATTCGTCAGCGGGATAGCCTCGGGAATCCTGTAGAGACAAGGTAGTGTATACGGGGTCGACCAAACTCCCTGCGAGAGGCCGTAGGTTATTTCTTGCCACGCTGTAATGTTTTACATGGCCATCTTGTTTTGAGCGGCTGCTTTGGCTTTAACCCGGAAGCATCGTAATTTTCCAACAATGTCTTTAATTGACTACAACGCGGCACTTTCGAGTGCTTGCCGGGCAAACATAGGATGGACTTATGAGGCTACAGACCCAGGCCCGATTTGTAAAAGATGGATAGGTCCAGAGCTTGACCACATACGTCTTGCCATGCCGCGGAACATATCGATCTAAGGTCGCCTGGTTTGGGACTAGGGCGTCGTTTCTACCGAGATCCTGATACTGGAATAGTAAGCGGCGAGGTTCTCTATGTCGGAATCGCTCAGCCCCTTTGCAACCACGCCCATAACCGCGTGCTGCCGCTTACCCGAGCGGTAATCCAGGAGCTGCTGGCGCAGGTAAGGTTCGAGCTGCCCGGCGATATTGGGGGCATCGGGGCGCACACTGATGCCATCGATACCGTGACAGACGCGGCAGGCCGCCGCTAGGTGGCGCCCAGCCACAAGGTCACCGGCCGCGGCGATCGCGGTCGGAGTGAGTAGAGATGCCAGCAACGCAAGTCTCAGCGAGGGCAAATAGCCTCGTCCGACAGCCGAGGATTTCACAGCACAGTTGCGGAATGGCGGCAGCGGGACACGAGCCGAAACGACCGTGCCCGTGGCCCGCCAGAGACTCTGCCTCCGCCTGTCAACCGTCGTACCAGATGCGGTATATCGCGCCAGCGAGGTCGTCGGATACCAGGATCGAACCGTCCAGGAACTGGATCACATCCACCGGCCGCCCCAGGTATTCCCCGGTTTCCGCGTCGAGCCAGCCGTGAGCGAATACCGTGGTTTCCGCGGCGCTGCCGTCCTCGTTCAGGCTCGTGAACATGATGCGCGCGCCCACCGGGGTGGTGCGGTTCCAGGAGCCGTGTTGCGCGCTGAAGATGCCGCCACGATACTTGTCCGGGAACATGTTGCCGTTATAGAACATCAGTCCCAGATCCGCCGCGTGGGCATCCATCTCTACAGCGGGAAACACGGCGTCAGCCGGTGGTTCCGAGTCCTTGTATTCCACCGTCCGCACCTTGCCGCCGCCGTACCAGGGGAATCCGAAGTGCTGGCCCGGCCCGGTGATCCGGTTCAGTTCGCCGGGCGGGATGTCGTCCCCCATACCGTCCACCTGGTTGTCCGTGAACCAGAGGTCGCCGTTGGCCGGGTTGAAGGCAATGCCGACAGAGTTCCTGATGCCGCGCGCAAAGACCTCCCAGTTCTTGCCGTCCCGATCCATGCGTACGATGCCGCCGATGCCCGCGGCGTTGTACTTGTCCATCTTTTCTGGCGCGAAGACGTTGTAGGGCTGACCCTGGGAGACGTAGATCTTGTTGTCGGGCCCGATGGCGCAGACCCGTGCGCCATGGTTGAAGGACTCCTCGTCTCGGGGGATCAGCGGTTCCTTCACCACTCCCACCGCGACGTCCGGCCCCTCGTAGAAAAACTCGGCGGCCGGGAACACCAGCAGCCGGTTGTGCTCGGCGATGTAAAGGAACCCGTCTTTGCTAAAACACATGCCGTTGGGTACGTTAAGGCTGAGACTGGGCGCAAATCGCTTGACTTCGTCGGCCACCCGGTTGCGGTCACGATCGGTGACGGCCCAGGCGGCGGTCTTGCGGGTGCCCACGAACACCGTGCCGACGTTATTGCCCACGGCCATGTGGCGGGCGTCCGGCACCACGGCGTAGAGATCAATCTTGAAGCCGGGCGGCAGCTTCACCCGCGCGGCGATTTTGCGCAATGCCTCGGAGGTCGCGCCCTGCTGTGCCACGGTCTCCAGCTCCAGGGCGGTGCCGGTGGTCTTGAAGTCCTGCAGCTTCTTGAGATTCTGTGCGTTGACTCCGGTTGCGACTGTAGTGGATAGCGCGAGCGCTCCCACGATGACTGCTGCCTGCTTGATTCTTGCCATGGTGTCCTCCTCTCCTTTTGCCTGTGCTCTCACGTAGCTGCGCATTCAGCCACCGGCCTATGCTAGCGCAATCGGCATTGGCGGTCGAAACACTCTTACGGGGAAGCTATGCCGCGCGGGCCGCAAGGGAACCTGCCCGTTCAGCGGGAGCGGCGCGGGGCTGACGGAATGAAGTTATTGGTCGATACGTGGCGGACTTTCCGTGAATCGGCGAAGAAACGACCAAATGCGACAGCTGCCGCGTCCGTTTCCCAGGCAGCCGGCCGCGCGCTGGAAAAGAGGAGGCAGGGTACCGATGGACCCTCGCAGGGGGCAAACGGACAGCCGCCGTCTCCCGGTCCACGGCCGGGGTAAACCACCGGTATTCTCTGCCCGGGTAAGCGCGGGTCTGGCGATGCCACCGGTCAATCGACACCTCCCCGGTACCACAGTAGCTTACCGGCGGGGTCACAAGCTTACTGGTGACAGCGAGCGAGCCATGTGCCCGCGCGCCCGCATTTCAGCCTCCCGGCGCCTGGCCCATCTTCTCCAGCGCCAGGTCGCGCATACGGAATTTCTGCAGCTTGCCGGTGACCGTCATCGGGAACTCGTCCACGAACCAGATATGCGCTGGTATCTTGAAGTGGGCTATGCCCCCGTTGCAGTATGCACGGACCTCGGCCTCGGTCATGGCCGCTCCCTCGTGCAACTGTATCCAGGCCATGATCTCCTCACCGTAAAACTCGTCCGGAATCCCGAACACCGCCGCCTCTGCGATCTTGGGGTGCGCGTAGAGGAAATCCTCGATCTCCCGCGGGTAGACATTCTCGCCGCCGCGGATGATCATCTCCTTGCGGCGGCCGGTGATGCGCAGGTAGCCGTCACGGTCCATGCAGCCGAGGTCCCCTGAAAGCAGCCACCCGCTCTCGTCAACCGCTTCCGCGGTGGCAGCACTGTCCGCGTAGTAGCCGCGCATGATGTGGTAGCCGCGGAAACACACCTCGCCGACCTCGCCGATGGGTACGGTATGGCCGCTTTCGGTGTCCACCACCTTCACCTCCTGGTGGGGCAGGTTGGTGCCCACCGTCTCCACCCGCCGCCGAGGGGTGTCTCCCGCTACGGTGAGATGGGTCAGCGGCGAGGCCTCGGTCTCCCCGTAACCGATGAGGATGTCGCGGCAATGCATGTCATGCATCACACGTTGCATGAGCGCGGGCGGGCAGGGGGCGCCGGCCATGATGCCAGTACGCAGGGTAGTCAGGTCGAAATCCCGGAAGCGCGGGTGATCGAGCTGGGCAGTGAACATTGTCGGCACGCCGTGCACGGCGGTGCACTGCTCCTGTTGGATACCTGCCAGCACCTGCTCAGCGTCGAAGTGCTCGCAGGGGATGACGACGCAGGCACCCACGGACAGGCACAGCAGGTTCGCCAGCACCATGCCGAAGCAATGATAGAAAGGCACCGGCACCGCCAGCCTGTCGGTTTCACCGAAGTCCATCGCGCGGGCGGCGAACCAGGCATTGTTGAGGATGTTGTGGTGCGTCAGCACCACGGCCTTGGGAAAGCCGGTGGTGCCTGAAGTGAACTGGATGTTGATGGCGTCGTCGCGGTCCAGCGCCGCCGTCACTTGGTCCAGTGTGGTCGTGTCGAGCGCTTCGCCCGCCGCCAGCAGGTCCTGCCAGACGGTGAATCCCGGCTGTGGCCGCGGTGTTAGAGCCGGATCGGCAGGGTCATACAGCACCACCTTGCGCAGCGCGGGCAGCTCGGGGTTGGCGAGGCGGGCCAGCCTCGGCGACTCGAGTTCCGGCAGCAGCCCGGTGAGCATGGCCACATAGTCGCTGTGCCGGAAGCGCGGGATGGCGAACAGGCCCTGCACCTCGGCGCGTTTCAGGACATAGGCCAGCTCCTGCGCCCGGTTCGCGGGGTTGATGTTCACCAGAACCGCGCCGATGCGGGCGGTGGCCAGCTGCAGCAACAGCCACTCGGTGTTGTTGGTGGACCATACACCGATGCGGTCCCCGCGCTGAAAATCCAGCGCCAGCAGGCCGCGCGCCACTTCGTCCGTGGCTTCGCTCAGCTCCTGATAGCTGAGGCGGCGCCGTTGCGGGATCGAGACTACTGCGTCGCGCTGACCGTGTCGAGCGACAACGGCGGCGAAATGCTCCGGGATGCTGGCCCCCAGCAGTGGCTCGGCACCGCCCCGGTGGCAGTAGCTGCTCTGAGGCCTGTCCACGATGCTCTGCTCAGGCCTCGACCGTGTCCCAGTAGCGGTCGATGCGCGCCTGGATCTCCGCCAGCATGTGTTTCCCGCGCTGGTCCAGAAAAAGGTGAGCGAAGCGGCCCTGCATCTTCAGATACTCTGCCACCGGGCGTCGCGGCCGGGGCATGCGGGTATGGGTGACGGTGCCATCGACGTATTCCTTCAGCGGCCAGATGCCGGTCTGAACCGCCAGTTTGCCGATGTCCGCGGTATGCCTGGGTTCGTAGTCCCAGCCGGTGGGGCAGGGGGCGAGGGCGATGATCAGTCGCGGGCCGTCGAGCTGTTTCGCCTTTTCCACCTTGCGTGCGAGGTCCAGCGGCTCGGCACCGATGACCGTCGCCACGTAGGTCGGCTTGTGCGCGGCCCAGATCGAGAACAGGTCCTTCTTGAAGCCGGCGAAGCCCGAGGGGCCGCGGCTGGTGGCGGTGCGGGCACCGTGGGGCGTGGCGCCGGAGTACTGCTGGCCGGTGTTGCCGTAGCCCTCGTTGTCATAGCAGATGTAGAGAAAGTCCAGCCCGCGCTCGATGGCCCCGGACGTGGCGGACAGCCCCATGCCGTAGGCGGCGCCGTCCCCGGTCAGCACCACCACGTCCAGGTCCTCTTCCTTCGTGATGGACCGGCGCTGCAGCAGGATATCCAGCGCGTCGCGAATACCCTGCGCGCCCGCCGGCGCCGAGGCCATGGCGGTGTACAGCCACGAGCCCCGGAACGGGGTAAAAGGGTAGGTGGCCAGCAGGGTCATGCAGCCCGCGGCGTTGACGAACACCGTCCGGCTGCCGAGCACGTCGTAGATCTCGTGCAGCGCCTCCAGTCCGCCGCAGCCGGCGCACATCGGCGTACCGGTGCCAAGCAGGTGTGCCGAGGGCAGGTCCTTCATGCGCTTGTACATCGATTCCTTCATGGCTCTTTCCCCAGTTCACTGCGCTCGACCCGGGCGATTGTCTGCAGCTTCCGTACTTCGCGCAGCTCGTCCCGGGTGTACAGCAGTCTCGGCGGCGGAACCGTGCCGCTGTCGGCCGCCTCACGGGTGACGGATACCATCTCGTAGAACTCCTCGGCGCTGATGTCGCGGCCACCCAGGCCGCCGATGAAGCTGGTCAGCACCGGCGGTGCGTCCTTGCGGCCGTAGAGCGCGGAGGCGATCTCGCTGTGCAGCACCCCGCCCTTGCCCATGGACAGGTTCTGGTCGATGACGGCGACACCGCGCTTGCCTGCCAGGTACTCGCGCAAGCGGTCGGCGGGGAACGGCCTCAGCAGGCGCGGCCGCAGCAGGCCCGCCGCGACACCCGCGTCGCGCAGCCGCTCCACGGCCTCGCGCGCCTTGGTGGCAAAGGAGCCCATCATGACCAAGACGATCTCGGCATCTCCGCAGCGATAATCCTCCACTGCCGCATGGCTGCGCCCGAAGCGGGCCGTAAAATCCGCCGCGACTTCGTCGTAGACCTTGAGGGCCTCCAGCGCCGCAAGATGGGTCTCGTAGCGGAAATAGGAGTAGGGGGACCCGCCGAGCACGGCCACGGCCTGGCTCTCGGGCTGGCTGGCGCGAAAGCGTATGCTCTCGGCGTCGAAGGCGGGCAGGAAGGCATCCACGGCGCCGGGTTCGGGGATGATGACCGGCTCGCGGGTGAACGAAAGGTAGAAGCCGTCGAGGTTGACGATCACCGGCAGCCGCACGCGCGGGTCCTCCGCCAGCCGATAGGCGATCAGCAGGCTGTCCAGCACCTCCTGGCAGTTGGCGCAATGGATCTGCAGCATGCCGCTGTCGCGGGCGGCCAAGATGTCATTGTGATCCGGCTCCAAGGTGACGGGCGCCGCCAGCGCCCGCGACACGTTCACCAACACAAAGGGGACCCGCCAGCCCGCCACGGTGTAGATCATTTCCATGCCGTACAGCAGCCCCTGGCTGGAGGTGGCGCTGAATACCCGCACGCCGGTAGCCGCGGCGGCACCGGCTGCGGTGATCATCGAGTGCTCCGACTCCAGCGTCACCAGCCGGCCCGCCATGACGCCGCTGTCGTACCAGTCGGACAGGGTCTCGATAATCTCGGTCTGCGGCGTGATGGGGAAGGCAGGGACGTAGTCCACCCGCGCCAGGCGAGCACCCCAGGCGGCGGCAAGATTGCCGGTGAGCAGTTCACGCGTCACGGTGGTGGTCCTCCCGGTCGGCTTGCTGGGCGGCATGCTCGGGTATGGTGTCGATGGCGTGCGGCGGGCACTTCGCCACGCAGACCATGCAGCCCTTGCAGTGCTCGTAATCGATGTGCGGACGTCCGTCGCGCACCTCGATGGCGCCGTCGGGACAGAAGGTGCTGCATACCCACCAGCAGCCGACGCAGCGCTCGTCGTCGATGACGGGACGCACGCTGCGCCACAGCCCCGTGTGTACCTCGACGCTGGTGGCGGCGGCTTGGATCACCGGCGCCGCCGCGCCCGCCGGCTGAAGCGGCAGGTCCACCCATTGAGGTGGCCGGGGATTGTCGGCACTGACGCCCACACCCTGCTGCACGGCGCCGGCATGGTCGGCCAGCTGGTCAAATGCGGCAAGACCATGTTCCAGGTTCGCCTCGATCATCGCGGCGGGCATGCTATCCAGTTCACGCTCTATGGCCTGCGCCAGCGTTGGCCGCGGTATCACGCCCACCAGGTGTGCCGCGCCGCCGGCGCAGACCGCACCCTTGAAGGGCATCTCCTCGCTCACCGGGGACTCGACATCCTCGCGAATCACGACTACCGAGCAGGACAGGTTCAGGCGGGACCGCCAGGTGTCCGCGGGTTCGCGGCTGATGATCAGTAGCACGGTGCGGTCATCGACACCCGCCAGAGTGCCTGCGGCGGGAATCGCCGGCAGCGTGTCGTCGGCGACGACCACCAGGTCGGGCGTGGTGATGATGCCGCGTTCGTTGATCGCTTCCCGCGCCGCCCGCACGTAGGCGAAGATGGGCGCGCCGCGCCGTTCCGCGCCGTAACGGGGTGCGTCCTGGACCTCGAAACCCTCCGCAAAGAAGGCGCGTCCGAGGATGCGGCTGGCGGTCTTCATGCCCTGCCCTCCGCGGCCATGGAACCGGATGCGGTACATGCGTCGAATGCCCTCGCTAGACGAACCCGGGGGCGGTGGAGAACAGTGAGAAGCGCCGGAATTGCATCGCGCGCCGCACCCGTTGCAGCGCCATCGCGACCGCGGCGTCACGGGGCAGGCATTGATCCCTGCTTACCGCCTCCAGCACCTGTCGGGTGTTGCGGCGCAGTTTCTCCTCGATGCTCGCCATGGCCGCGGACTCGGTGGCGCCGTGATACTCCATCGCCGCACAGATTACGCCACCCGCATTGGCGATGAAGTCCGGCACGCACAACACGCCCTTGTCGTGCAGCACACGCTCCGCACCCGGGGTGAAAGGGATGTTGGCGCCCTGGATCACCAGTTTCGTTCGCAGGCTCCCGACGTTGCCTTCGTGCACCACGTCCGGGCGTGCTGCCGGGATCCAGATCTCGCATTCAACGCCTACCAACGCCTCGGCATCGATCCTGTTCCCGACCGGGGAGTCGGCGACGCTCCTGCCTTCATCCTTCAGTGCCGCCAACGCCTCGACGTCCAGGCCCCGAGGGTCATGGATCACCCCGCGGGAATCCGCCGCCGCCACCATTATCGCTCCCTTCTGGGCCAGGAACCGGGCCGTGTGCCGGCCGACTGCGCCGAACCCCTGGATCACGATGCGAGCGCCGGCCAGCTCAAAATCGCAATACTCCACCGCTATCTCGGCGACGTTGGCGATGCCCCAGCCGGTGGCACCGATCTCGTCCAGGGGTATCCCTCCCAGTTCGCGCGGCAGCGCCACCACCCGGCCGATCTCGTCCCTCACCCAGGCCATGCTTTCCTCGTCGGTGCCCATGTCCGGGGCGAAGATATAGTCCTCCTCGTTGCGCAACGATGCGGCCATGCCGCGCAGCAGGAGTTGTTTCCTGTCCTTGGGCATCCTGGGGTCACCGTAAAGCACCGCCTTGCCGCCACCGTGTGCCAGGCCCGCGGCGGCGTTCTTCATGGTCATGGCGCGGGCGAGGCGGAAGCATTCCCCGGTGCTGACGTCCGGTGCCATGCGTACCCCGCCGATGGAGGGTCCAGCGGCCACGTTGTCTACCACCAGCACGCCTTTCAGCCCGATCGCGGGTTCGTGGACGTGGATGATCTTGGCGGGACCGAATTCGTCGGCAAACTCGAACATGTCTTGCATTGTTGTAGCCCTCTGCAAATCGCATCGGCGACCCCGGCTCAGCTGCGACGGGCGCCTGCGTCAGCCTTGTCTTACCGCGTATTCCGGTCGCCATGGTCCATTCCTACGCATCCCTTATAACTCCCCCTTGGTTGAAGGTGATTGACCGGGATCAACCACAGGGCAGAGCGCCCGCCGCCGCGCGGCGTTTCCGGCGGCTCCAGGCGGCCGTGGTCAGCCAGGTTGCCGGCCGCGGCCCCTAGTCGGAATGGGTGAGCTGCCGTTCGTGAGCGCTTGGTGCCACCGTGGCCAGACGAACCCCTGGCGCCGTTTTTATGCACTGCCATACAATGCGACTCGCAAGAGGTCACGTTGCCCGGCCGGGGCGCGCGGCCAGTAATCAGAACGATGTCATTTACAACAGGAGGGTAAATTTCATGGCCACCAATGACACCTGCGTTACCATCTGTCCTTACTTCCAGGTCAACGAAGGCAAGTTGAATGAATTCAGGGCCTTGTGTGAGAAATTCGTCGAACTCACCTCTGCGGAGGAAAAATGCCTTTACTACGGGTTCAGCTTCTGCGGTGACGAGGTGCACTGCCGGGAAGGTTACGTCGATGCGGACGGATTGCTCAGGCACCTGGAGAACGTGGATGCGCCGCTGAAGGAGGCGCTGAACATCGCAGGCATCGTCCGCCTCGAAATCCACGGACCGGAGCAGGAAATCGCCCGCCTGCGCGAGCCCCTGAGCGCCCTGGACCCCAAGTACTATGTGCTGGAATATGGCTTCCGCAACTGAAAGGCCTGGTCCGCTAATGACCGATACCGGGGCCCGGCTGTCGGTAAGGAAATGAACCCATGGAGGAGCAGTCGAACGCAAAGCTGGCGTGGCTCGAGGAACGGGTTGGCCGTGTCCATCTGCGTCAGCGTTTGGGGATAGAACGCGATTTCGAGGCCAGGGTGCTGGGCCAGGGCATTGCCTTCTTCCACCTGGAAAACTGGTATTCGATTCACGGCCTGATCCGTGGTTGCCTGCGCCTGAGCGGGCTTTACGGCCACGGCCGCCGTAACACCACCCGGCTCGAGACAAACCAGCACGATGTGCGCATCGAGGGCCTCGCCGAGGCCTTCGAGGGCTATCGCATCCTCCATATCACCGATTTGCATCTCGACATGAGCCCGGATCTGACCCATGTCCTGATCGAAAGCGTGCGCAAGGTCGATTACGATCTGTGCGTATTGACGGGCGACTATCGGGCCAGCACATATGGTCCCCATGAGGACGCCATGCACGAGATGCAAAATCTTCGCGTCCACCTGAAGGGCCCGGTCTACGGCGTGCTTGGGAACCACGATACCATCATGATGGTTCATGACATGGAGGAAATGGGCGTGCGCATGCTGCTGAATGAGGCCCTGCCGATACGCCGCGGGGATGCCGAGTTATACCTGGGTGGCATCGATGATGCCCACTATTTTCGCGTCGACAACGTGGAGAAAGTGGCCGAGCAGATACCCGCGGGCGCCACGTCGATCCTATTATCCCACAGCCCGGAGACGTACAAGCAGGCGGCTCACGCGGATTTCTCGGTCATGTTGTGTGGGCACACCCATGGCGGGCAGATCTGTCTGCCCGGCGGGGTGCCGGTGATCTACGATGCGCGCTGTCCCCGCTCCATGGCTTCCGGGTCCTGGCGCTACCACGACCTGCTTGGTTACACCTCTCGTGGATCGGGAGCGTCCATCGTGGTGGCGCGACTCAACTGCAATCCGGAGATCACCGTGCACCGGCTGTGTCGTGCCTGAAGCGAATCCAGCCTAGTAGGGCCGGCGCCGGATACGCAGCTGGTAGAGTATCCGGGACAGCAGTTTCTGCAGCACCAGGAACAGGGTGGTCAACACCGCGATGTGCGCGAACTGCAGCCCGAGTCGTTCCTGGCAGGCGATCAGCGGTAGCAGAGACTCCGGTCATTGACCAGGATCACGAACAACCGCCAGCTGTTGACGGATTCGGGCCCCGCAAACACCCTTTGCGGGTGGTGCGAGGCACCCAGGCCCCTTTTGGTTTGCGCCGCGAGTACGCATAATGGCAGTACCCGGGTCCCGAGGCAGGCCGCGCCCTTTTTTGCCGTGCCCGCGGGAGGCCGCGTGCAAGCGCAGCCAGACGGGCCATCCTGACGTATTCGGAGTGTCAAATTGAGCATGAAGATCCGGCACGTGTCGCTGATGGACACCACCTTGCGAGACGGCGAGCAGACCCAGGGCGTTTCCTTTGCCGAGGCAGAGAAGGTCAGCCTTGCCAAGGCGTTGCTGAATTCGCTGCAGGTTGACCGCATCGAGGTCGCCTCGGCCGGCGTTTCGCGGGGCGAGCAAAGGGCGGTGACCAGCATCAATGAATGGGCGCAAGCGGAGGGTTATCTCGACCGGGTCGAGGTACTGGGATTCACGGACCGGACGCGCAGCGTGGACTGGATACGGGCGGCAGGCGGCAGGGTGTTGAACCTCCTCACCAAGGGCAGTGAAAAGCACTGCCATGAACAGTTGCGTAAGAGCCTGCGGGAGCACCTGGAGGACATATCGAAGACCGTCGGCTACGCTGTCGACCAGGGCCTGGTGGTGAATGTGTACCTGGAAGACTGGTCGAACGGCTATCGCGACAGTCGCGATTACGTTTTCCAGTTGACGGATGGGTTGCAGGAAATGGATATCGGCCATGTCATGCTGCCGGACACGCTGGGAGTGATGGCGCCCGACGAAGTTTTCGAGAGCCTGGGAGACATGCGGACGCGCTATCCCGATGCGGAGTTCGACTTTCATCCCCATAATGATTACGGTCTGGCAATCGCCAATGTCATGTCTGCGGTGAAAGCGGGGGTTTCGAACATCCACTGCACCATCAACTGCCTCGGGGAGCGGGCCGGCAACGTGTCGCTGGCCGAGGTTTCAGTGGTGCTCCGTGACAAGATGGGCGTCGCAACCTCAATCGACGAAACCAAGATCTATACGCTTAGCCAGATGGTGGAAAATTTCTCCGGTAAGTTCATACCCGGCAATGCGCCTATCATAGGCGCCGACGTGTTTACGCAGACCAGCGGCATCCACGCCGATGGTGACCATAAGGGCGGCCTTTACCAGACCCGGCTCAGCCCCGATCGCTTCGACCGAAAGCGTAGCTACGCCCTTGGCAAGATGAGCGGCAAGGCCTCGTTGAAGAGGAACCTGGATGAACTCGGCATCAGCCTTTCGGAGGCGGACAGCCAACGTGTGCTGAATCAGATCATCCAACTGGGGGACTCCAAGGCGGTAATTACGCCGGCCGACCTTCCCTTCATCATCGCCGACATCCTGGAAAGCGAAGACTACAAGCATATCGAATTGCTGAATTGCTCGATAACCAGCGGCCTCGAGTTGGAATCGACGGTCAGTATCCGGGTCAGACTTCAGGACGAGATCTACAAATCCTCCGGGTCGGGCAACGGCGGATTTGACGCATTCATCGTGGCCGTCAAGAAGCTGTTCAAGACCAGGGACTTCAAGTTCCCGGAACTGATTGACTACCAGGTGCGTATCCCGAGGGGAGGACACACCAATGCGTTGACCGAGTGTTTCATAACCTGGCAGGATGGCGAGAAGACGTTGAAGACTCGAGGTGTCAACGCAAACCAGGTATTTGCTGGCATCAATGCGACTCTGCACATGTTGAATATGAAGTTGCACCAGCGGATCGCCGGCGATTGAGCACCAGGGCGACAGGGTCGAGGGTGGGCGTATATTCCGGCGGCGGGAAAACAGAGGGATGAGCAAGAACGGATCCATGAATTTCCATCCGAGGGAATTTGAATGAGCGTGAAAACAATACTGGTGCCACTGGATGGTGGTGAACTGAGCGACACGATCCTCGAAAGTGCATTGATCGTGGCGCGGAATGTCGATGGCCACATAGAAGGTCTCCATATCCGGGCGCGGTCAAGCGACGCGTTGTCCTTCGGTATGCGCTACATACCCAGCAATCTGCAAAACATGGTGGTTAAAGAGGCAGAGGACGATGCCAGGGAGAAGGCGGACCAGGTACGCGAGGCGTTCGAGCGTTTCTGCACGCAGAGGCAGGTGCCCATGGATAGCGAGCCGGGCACCGGCGGTGTAAGCGCTGCCTGGCGGGAGGAATCCGGGCGTATCAGTGACGTGCTGGTACACAGGGCGCAACTGTTCGACCTTTCAGTGGTGTCCTTTCCGCGAATGGTGAAAGGGCACATCCGCCAGTCGCCGCTGGGCGGAAACCTGGAGGCCCTGCTGCTCGAGAGCGGGCGTCCGATCATGATGGTGCCGGCGCAACCTCCGCGGGTCATCGGCAGTCGGATCGTGATCGGCTGGAACGCCAGTGCGGAATCGGCACGGGTCGTGGGCGATGCGATGTGGAGCCTGCAGGCGGCAGAGGCGGTGACGGTGTTGACCAATCCCAGCCGCCTGCAAAGTGCCGAGCAACTGTGCCGCAACCTGGCCTGGCATGGGGTCAGGGCAACAGTTCGTAACTTCGAGGCGGAATCGCGCGCCGTGGGCGCAGCGTTGCTGGCTGAGGCCAAGGCGGTGGACGCGGACCTGATGGTGGTGGGCGGCTACAGTCATGCCCGGGCCCGGGAGCTGTTGTTGGGCGGGGCGACGCGCCATCTACTTGCCGCAGCGGATTTGCCGATCCTGATGGCGCATTAGCGGGGTGAGAGGTTAAGTTCATCCCGTCATAACCATTGAGCCGCTGACGCCATAGCGGTGACGAAGCGGTCGTGGCCATGGATTGCGTGCCTGGTTACCAGACGCAAAGCTTACGGTGCCGGCACTGTTTGCCGCCGCTAATCGCGCATGGTCAGGTCCCATCGGTGGCAGCAGCGCATGGCGAAATGGTGGGTGGTGTTTATCGCCGGACGGTTACCGGTTCGATGTAATCGGTATCGACCAATGACCCGGCCGGTCGTTCGGTTCCTGCTTGCCTTCATGACCTGCCTGCCAGGCCTGGTGCTTTGGCGCTCATGTCCCGCCGATGAAGCTGGGACCGGTGATGGACAGGACCTCGTCAACTGGTATTACTCCGCGGCGTTCGGCACCGGCGTATATAGCGTCGCAGATCAGACAGTGACGGTGATTCGCCTGCCTTTCTCCCGGACCCTGCGTCCGCTGGACGATGAGCAGTGGGGCATCAAGTTGCTGTTTCCCGTCATGCTGGGTTACTACGATTTCGACGTGCGGGAGATCACGGACCTCATCGACGTCGACAACATCGGTACCCTGAGCATGCTGCCCGGCGTAGAGATGCAGGTGCCGGTCACGCCGCTGTGGACACTTAAGCCCTTCGCCCAGATCGGGGGCGGCGTCGAGTCTTCCGGCGACGTCAGTGCCTTGATCTCCGCCGCGGGGGTCCGCAGCCGCTACACCCTGCCGCAGGCCGGCTGGGAGTTCCGTCTCGGCAACGCGCTGACCTTTGCCGGCTACGACTCCAGCGAAGACGAGCGGCGCGCGATCTCGACCTTCCTCACCAGCCTGGACTTCGAGTACCCCATAGGGTGGGACATGTGGGGGAGGGGCACCAATGTCAGCCTGCATCTGATGCATTATTTCAACTTCAACGAGTTCAACTTCGTACAACCATTGAGCATGCCGCTGGAAATCGAGCAGGAATTCGAGGTCGCGGCGACGCTGGCGCTGGAGCGGCCGATCCGGGTGCTGGGATTCAACCTAGATCGGGTGGGCCTGGGGTTCCGCTTCGGCGACGACATCACCGCCGTGCGCCTTGTCGGCGGGCTACCTTACTGATCGGCCCGATGACCGGGGCCGGCGCCGGGAATGATTAGTTCCGGCTTTTCACCAGCTGCCGTAGCTTGTCGTTGACATCCGCCAGCTGGGCCTCGATGTACTGGTAATAGGCCCGCCGCACCTTGGAACGTTCGTCCGTTTCGTTGACCTGGTCCCACGTGGGGGGACGCTTGCGCAGCGCCTCCTGGTAACGGTCCCGATAGTACAGCAGGTTATCCTCCACGTCGGTATAACGGAAGTCGTCGAACATCTTGCGGATGCGCCCGCTTTTAGGCCGGAACATCGGCGCCTCCAGCACGAAGATCTGGTGGCGCACGTCGTACAACGTGTTGTTCAGGTGCACCGGTATGTATTCCAGCAGCGCCCCGTGCCGGGTGGGCAGCCAGCCATAGCGCATCAAAGCCTTGCGCATGTATTCGTCGTCGTACACGTACTCGAAGCTCTCCACCTTGAATCGGTTGGAGCGGTTCACCAGGTCTGAAAACTCGTTGGCGGGCACGGCCAGGTGGAATATCTGCAGCAGCTTGATCTGGTTGATGGATTTAGGAGCCCAGACGCCGCCGGCCGCCAGGGCGTTGCGCAGGGTATGCACGCAGTTGTCGCTGTAGCCGCTCCAGTTGTAGGTAGCTTCGCCCCTGGCGTACTCGTCGTTGAGGCCGTTGAGGTAATCGACGACGCCCCGCAATACCGGCTCGGAGACGGGCAGATTGGCACAGAAGGCGTTGCGGCCGAAATTGAGCGCAAAGTCGGTGCCCAGCGTCTCCGACGCTAGGAACAGTTCGACCGCCTCCAGGTCGTCTTTCGGGGGTTTGTATTGTTCATGAACCGTAATGCCTTCGAATATGTCGTCGTCCGCCGCGGACTGGATGGTGGCGCGGACCGTCTCCTCAGTGACGAATTCCGCGGGCTTGAGATTGCCGCTGAAAAACAACTCCTTGCCGGGCGTCGCCATCCAATTTACGTTTTTGAAGGTCTTGTTAACGCTTACGCCGACCCCGGTATGCTGCGATCCGGCATCACATAGCTTCAGCCGCGGGTATCCCGCCGAGTCGTCCTTGCAGGCGCCCTTGAGGTACATGACGGCATGCCCCGGGCTGCCGCCGGTCGCCGCAAACTTGGCGCGGATCTGGCTGACCGCGCAGAGCTGTATATACTGGGGATAAAGTTCGTCGTACTCGGCCCCCGGCTGTTGAGGGGGATGGTATTCGTCCGACAGGGAGGCGCAGGCGGAGGCCAGCATGGCGGCGGCACTCGCCGCGATGAGACGCAGCAATGCCCGCGTACGCCCCTCGACGCCGATGGGTGAATGCACTTTCATCGCGGAGACTTTTGCGCGAAGAAAGGGATGGTGAACCCAGGGTGCAGTGGTTGACGACATGCGAATGTACTCCGGTTCATTGATCAGTGGTCAGTCCTGTCGCCCCCATGATCTCGATGACCCGAGACTGGTGCTTGTCGACGAGATCGTTTCGCATCTGCTCGATCCGGGCCGCCGTTGCCGGGCCCCGCTCGGGCGATGACTCGTACTCGTGCTTCAGGCGGTTGATCTTTTCCCCTCCTCGAACAGGTCCTTTTGAATGCCGCGCAGTTCCGTGATCGTCGGAGAGTCCTTTTCCACGCCCTGGGCCTGCAGCTGATCTATGATCCAGGTCACGTAGTTGCTGTATTGACTCTGATACTGGCGATAATACTTCACCGGGCCGGCATTCCGGAAATAGGGCTTGGTAACCCGAGGCACATTGTCGTCGAAAGCTCCAAGCGCGGTTTTTGTTCGCCCCGGCAGACGTAGGTTCTTCCAAGAGTGCGTGGCCAAAGATGACAATGCTGATGGCCCCAGAGGGCATTGGCGTCCTAGCAGTGGGCGGTAAAGTCACCTGAGACCGAGATCGCGGACGTGGATAGTAATTATACTGTTTGACAGCAGACCCGCAAAGCAGTACGCCTCGCAACTCGCTGCGCAGTACTGCCATTAAGTTAACTGGGGTTCGGCGACAATAGTTGGATGAAATTATCAAACAAACTGTATAAACGTCACCGATTTCACCGGAAATCATTCAATATGCGGTCTGGCTTTACTATCGTGTGCCGCAGAGGCGCACAAGGGATGGAAGTAGGATGCGTCCATCCGTTTTGTGTCAAAGCTGTAGGGAAGATGACGGTAGGCCCGTCGATGTCG
>CAMYNL010000012.1 GCA_947259705.1 uncultured Gammaproteobacteria bacterium
TTTGCTTCCCCGGCCACTTCGGCCGGCGTATCTCCCTTGAGCGATGCATGAACGCGGTGATGGTTGTAATAGTCCCTAAAATCACCGAGCTTCCGCTCCAGATCAGCCGCGTTCCAGAACAGAATATGATCGAGAAACTCGCGCCGTACCGGGTTTATTAGCCGCTCAATGAAGGGATGCGACGCCGGAACTTCGGGGACGGTCTTGATCTCGCCAATTTCAAGGACACGCAGATTTGCCTGCCACCGGCGATATTCGAATAGCGGATTGTTGTCCGAACTCAAGTATCGAGGCGGTGTCATCCCGGCCATGACCTGGTTGAACATCCGGCAGAGGATCACACCGTTGACATCGCCAGGGTGGACGGCAAATCCGATGATGCGGCGAGTACACTGGTCCATTACCACCAACACCCAATGACTTCTAAGAGTGATGGATTCGCAACGGAACAAATCTACACTCCACAAACTGTCTTTCATTTGCCCGAGAAATGTTAACCAGGAAGGACCTCTGCCACCGGATTCCGGCTGGTAATGCTTGGCGAGAACACGCCGAACCACATTCCTGTCAATCTCGATACCGAAGACCTTGGATAGGATTCTCGCTATGCGGGGATAACCGAAGCGCGGATTGCGGCTCTTAAGCTCGACGATGACTTGAATCAGCTCCTGCGAGGGACCTTTGGGTCCGGGTTTGCCTTTGCGATGTGACGAGTAAAGGGCTCGGTATTTCCGGCGAAGCAAATAGTCGTGAAATCGCAACAGGGTGGAGGGCCGAACACCCACGGCCGTTTTCGGAATGCGGCCAGGCCGGAGAAACAGTGAAAAGAAGCCGAATGGAAAACGGTCCCTGGCTCGTAGATTCGGCGCGCGCTGCCGGGGCCGACAGACGACGAGCAGTTGCTGCTTGAGCAAGAGATTCTTGGCGATGATGCCCTTGATACGACCCGTACCAAGCAGCCTGGCAACGGTCGTCAGAAGATGGATGAGAAGCAGCGAGAACTCCTTCATATCCTTGGCAGGTTACCAGAATTGCCGGCAACGACAGGATTGCGCTAATCATTGATTTGAGATGAAAATTACGAATTGGACACCCACAGGCGCGTTGCCATAGTCACTGGAGCCAGCGGAGCCATCGGGCACGCTATTGCCCATCAGCTCGCAGCCAGTGCTGATCACGAGGTCGTGCTTGTCTGCCGGGATGCGGATAAAGCGGCCCGGTGCACAGACGATATAATACGTGCGACTGAGAATCCGCACATCCATTATGAACTCGTGGACCTCTCACGGCGATCATCCATCCGCGCCATGGCGGACCGTTGGCAAGGCCCCGTCCATATCCTCATTAATAACGCCGCGACCACGCCGCAACATCGCCAATGCACGCCGGAGGGCATCGAACTGCAGTTCGCAACCAATGTTCTCGGATATTTCTGGATGATCGAGGCATTTACACAACATCTCAGACAGGGAGGCCCGGCCCGGATCGTCAACGTAGCGAGCTACTGGGCCGGTGATCTGGATGTCGAGGATCTCGAGTTCACGCATCGGCCTTACAACAACAACGCAGCTTATCGACAGTCCAAGCAAGCCGACAGGATGCTCACCGCCGCTTTCGCGATGCGCCTGCAGCCTTTCGATATTACCGTCAATGCATGCCACCCCGGGGACGTTAACTCGACATTGAGTAACAACCTCGGCTTCGGCGGACATGAGTCCCCCCAGCAAGGTGCCCGGACTCCGGTCTGGCTGGCGACAAATGAGTCGGTTGGTCGGTACACAGGCAAGTATTTCGAACGCCAGCGTGAAGTCAGGTGTCCTTTTGCGGCGGATGCGGGCGGAGTGGAGAATCTGTTTGTCGCCTGTGGGTCATACGACTCCTGAAACGGATCCACATCATGCCCAAATTGTGGCTTACTTCAGTCACCACCTGTCCATTGCAGTCGCTTCCCGTCACGTTTGCGTGGGACGTGGCGCACATGACGAATTGCAATTACACAGTCTGTTTACACAATAATGGATTCGGGCGGCAATCGCGCTGTCGGAGACTGGTCCAGCTCCCCTTAGCAGCCTAAACCGCGAATTCGCCATGCGCCCGTTGAGGTCGTTATCATTTCCATTGATTATCCCACCAGCGTCCGGATCATGGCGACGTCTACAAGATGATGGCCTCGGGCATCGCCTTGCAGGACCTTGAAGGGCCTGTCGGGTTCACCAAGTTGGTCAAGCACGATGGCCGCATCGGCAAAATCATGGTCCCGCGTATAGTCATTGACCGTCACGATGGTGGCCATCCGGGCTTCACGCGAAGAGAGGACCCCATTGTGAGAGTCCTCAAACGCCACGCACGCCTCGGGGGCGAGGTTCATGGCCTCCAACACGTAATGATAGATATCGGGTGCCGGTTTTTTCGCCGGGACCACATCACCCGCGCCTATCACCTCAAACCAGTCCACAGCTGACTCACTCAACGTATAGGTTAAAAGGGCCGATACGTTTTCCGGTGTCGTAGTTGTAGCGATGGCCAGACGAATTCCCTGGTTCCTGGCTTCACGCAGCAGCCGCTCTACGCCCGGCCGCAAGGGAATCTCGCCACCCGATAACAGCCGCGTATAAAAGGTCGTCTTGGCGGCGTGGAGTCCAGCAACGAACTCATCAAAGTTGCCAGGGCGGTGAAACCCGGTGTTGTACTTGTCCAGGTAAAAATGGATGCGCTCCTTACCACCCGAGACCGCTAACAGTTCACCGTATAACGCCACACTCCATTCCCAATCCAGACCTGCTCTGAGAAACGCGTTGTTGAAGGCGACTCGATGCCCATCGCGCTCGGTATCAGCCAAAGTTCCGTCCACATCGAATATCAGTGCTTTTACTCGACTCATTGTTCTTTCTGATTCCCCCAGTCTTATAGGTGAGAAATATCTAGGCCAACGCGCATAGTTGGCTAGGTCTGTCAACGCCGAAGTGGATATCTCCAGCGCTGTCGAAGGTGAGAATAAGGCGAATAAAGGCCCTTTTTCGCTAGGTGACCAAGTATCCGCGGGTCATCGAAAGCACGTCAACCGGTGCTTGGGTCTGTTGTCGGCCGGTGCTGCGGTTTCGTGGCCAGGAGAAATCGCCCACTTCGGTGGATCTTCCGATATTGGGCACCGTTGAGCCCATAGCGTCCCTCGGCAACGGCTCCCTGCCTTGCCTTTTCCAGCCGCTGGTCTTGCCCCCAGTCCATCAATCTAACAAGCGGGTCTGGGGCAGCGCGCGACAGGGCGGCCGCCAGGAGGTTTCTGGGGCGGGAGCCGAAAATTCAACTAAAAACTGCTAGGCAACTCTAACGATTCCCTCGTTGCACAACTCGATCATTTCGATAGCTATGTCCGTGCCTTTCCCATCCAGATCGTTAACCTGGTAGCGGCATGGCCACGCCTCAACTATCTCAAAACGCGCCTTGTCCTGACCCTCTTCGTCAATAATCACAACCACCACAGACTTACGCTCAATGGTGCCATCCACTATCTGACGATGCCAGTCGTGGAGTTCCGTCGAATCGGTAATACCCCATTTTAAAGTCACATTACCGTATTTCGTCAGACCCGGCATTTTACGCACATGTGTCGGTTCACTTCCCTCGCGATACTCTATTACCTCGGTTGTGATATCGAGACCGCTGACCTCGCTGAAACCAGATGCCTGCACGCCATCGATCTCCAATCGAAAACGAAAGTTGCGTAAAGGATCCCTTCTAGCCATGGATTTTCCTCTATGATCAAAGCTTGGATGCGTCTGCCGCGCCGGATTTGGACACTATACCAGGCGGGTCGTAGTGTCGCCGCACATAGCCCAGATCGGTGTAAATACGGAGGTCGTGATCGATATGTCCAGGTCGGCGTCTGCCACCGCTGTCAAGATACTGCACGGTGGCGCGAATTTGTTCAGGCTGCCCAGTACCGAAGTACATCGAAGTCGTTCCAAGGAATACATCGTTTGACTTTTTCGGTGCAAAGAAAAGCAGAGACTTGAACAGGCAAAGATCATTGATGAGTCGGCCGCTATGCGGGGCGGCTATATCGCAATCGAACGCCACAGAGACGCGGCGCGCTGGCCGCTCACCGATGTTCTGTAGGCGGAGATATGGGCCTGTCAGGAATTTTGTGTTGTGAGTCATACTAACTCCCGTAAGGGTAGGAGCGAGTATGGCGAAGATGAAGACTACGGCGTTCAACGCCGCAATGGGCGTTCAACGCCGCAATGCTTGATGAACTGCTGGATGGTCAGGATCCGGCGACGGTGTTGAGTGCAGACGGTCTGCTTGGCGATCTGAAGAAAGCGCTGGCCGAGCGGATGCTCAACGCGGAGATGGACGCGCATCTTGGTTGTGAGGCTGAGCAACAGGCGGGCAATCACCGCAACGGCTCGAGCCCGAAGACGGTCCTCAGCGACGATGGTGAGGTGGTATTGTCTATTCCACGCGATCGTCACGGCCGCTTCGACCCGGCGTTGATTGCGAAGTACCAACGGCGGTTTCCCGGATTCGACCAGAAGATCATCGCCCTGTATGCCCGTGGCATGAGTACGCGGGACATCCAGGCGCATGTCGGTGAGTTGTACGGGGTAACCATTTCGCCTGATCTGGTGTCGGTGGTCACCGATTCGGTGATCGATGAGGTCCGCGCCTGGCAGTCCCGGCCCCTGGAATCGACCTACGCCATCGTGTTTTTCGATGCCTTAAGGGTGAAGATTCGGGATGAGGGTCTGGTTCGCAACAAGGCGATTTATCTCGCCATCGGCATGCGCTGCTCGGGCCACAAGGAAGTCCTCGGGCTGTGGATCGAACAGACCGAAGGCGCCAAGTTCTGGCTGCGGGTGATGAACGAACTCAAGGCCCGCGGGCTCGGCGACATTTTGATCGCGGTGGTCGACGGCCTGAAGGGCTTTCCGGAGGCGATCACCGCGGTGTTTCCCGACACCGTGGTCCAGACCTGCGTCGTCCACCTGATCCGCAACTCGATCCAGCTGGCGTCGTGGAAAGACCGCAAGGCGCTGGCCCAGGCTCTCAAGCCCATCTACCAGGCCGACAACGTCGAGGCCGCAGAGCAGGCGCTGGGCGAATTCGAGACCAGTTCCTGGGGCGAGCGTTTCCCGACGGTGGCACAGAGCTGGCGGCGCCACTGGGCGCAGATCATCCCGTTTTTCGCTTTCGCCGCGCCGGTACGCAAGATGATATACACGACGAATGCCATAGAGAGCTTGCACAGTGGCGTACGCAAGAGCATTCGCAACAAGGGCCATTTCCCGAGCGACGAGGCCGCGACCAAACTCATCTGGCTGGCCTTGCGTAACATCACTGCGAAGTGGAAGAATCCGCCCATCGCCTGGGCCACAGCAAAAGCTCAGTTCGCCATCCAGTTCGGCGAACGGTTTACGTTGGACGATTGACTAACTGAAACGACTCACACACAAAATATCTGACACCACCGGGGCTACCGTTAAAGTCCTGCTAATCTCATCTGCTCCTGGCGCTTTTCTTCCCGTTCCTGATCCTTGATATATTCCCTGATCACTTGCTCGTCCAACCCTACCGTACTCACGCAGTAGCCTCGTGCCCAGAAGTGTCGGCCCGTAAAGTTCCTCTTCACCTGCAGATATTCCCTGAAGATCCGAATCGCCGACTTCCCCTTCAAATACCCTACTGTGTGCGAAACACTGAACTTCGGCGGAATCATTAACAGCATGTGGATGTGATCCCGCATCGCATACCCCTCGACTAATTCCAGTCCTCCCTGACGACATAATTCTCGAAATATCCCTCCGATCTCCTTCCGCAACGCCCCGTATATCGCCTTCCTCCTGTATTTCGGGACAAATACCACGTGATATCTGCAATAATGCTTTACGTGAGCTTGGCTCTGCCATTCTCGCATCTTGGCCTCCTACTAGAACTTGCCGGTTCAAAGGAGGCCATTTTCTTACTACGCACGACGGAACGGCAGAGCCCTCTCAAGTCTCGCCGCCATAGGCGGCGGTTTACCTAGATTCAATTAATCGTCCATGTATCGACAATAATTATGTAGCAGTGTACATAGATCGGGTATCAAAGGGCTGGGGTACCGGGTTTTGCGCAACAGATGCTTGCAGCGTTTCTCCCGGATCCTATCGGCAAGAATGATTAGAAATTGTTTACTTGCTATGGTTTTTTCAATTGCTGATCTTACTGCTGCAGGCAGCGAGGTTCTGATCCAATACGATAGTTCGCGATGAAGAAGACTGAATTTGACGATGACTGGAAGATTTGGATCTGGTCCAATGTGGCGCGCGGCTGTGCCAAGGATGGTATCTTCAGAATTCTGATCGACAACGATTTCGACTATGGGGCGATCAAAAAGGAACTCAACTATGAGCCGTCGACCGTTGTCGACCGTATCGAGAATCCGCTTGGTGTGGTAGCGGATGACGACAAAGGCAAAAAGAGCGACATGGTATTGGATAGATGCGTTGGCGCAGATAATAGGATTCCCGTCGCGAAACGGAACTATCGTCGGAACCAGGACGCGAGTGGCGTTCTTCTATTGCGTCCCGGTGAACCGACGGTAGTACGCATCAACCAGACGGCATTGCTTATATGGCAATTGTGCGACGGTGCGCACACGACTACCGAAATCGTGCGGCTGCTAGAAGAAGAGTTCCCTGAATCAAATAGTGGGGTAATCGAACAGGATGTCAATGCTGCTTTGATTCATCTCGCCTCCTGTGGCGTATTGGAATTTCAGTGCAAAGCAGGCTCTTACGGGCCACGTTCGGATGGCAAGGAAAGGGGGCAGGAACCTGAAACTCAGGAAATTTTTCTTCCTAAAGCTTATCGCGTCAAAACTGATAGCGCCGAAATATATACTGTCGATAATTTTCTGAACACAGAAGAAGCGCAACGCTTGGCGGGGTTGATAAAGAAGAATCTTCGTCCGTCCACGATCACCAACGCGGAGGAGCCCGATAAATACTTTCGCACCAGCCGGACCTGCGATCTGTCGGCTTTGAACGATCCGTTCGTGGCCGAGATCGACGCACGCTTGTGCCGCTACATCGGCATTAACGCCAACTACGCGGAGAAGATACAGGGACAGTACTACCGTGTCGGTGAGGAATTCAAGCCGCATACAGACTACTTCGAGTCGAACGAGTTGAAAAGATTTGGCGCCGTACAGGGACAGAGGACCTGGACCTTCATGGTGTTTTTGAACGATACCCAAAAGGGGGGCGCGACTCACTTTCATGGTCTGAACCTGTCGTTCGAACCGCGGCGTGGCAGGGCAGTAATCTGGAGCAATTTATATTCAGACGGTATGCCAAATCCCAATACCTTGCACCACGGCACGGCGGTAGAAATCGGCGAGAAGATGATCATCACCAAGTGGTTCCGCGAACGGGGCGAGGGACCGATGTATAACAAGGAAATCAACGAGTACGCTCCTCCTTTGACCCCGACTGGTTTCAAAAAGATGTTGATGCCGCGCACACTCTTCGAGAAGCTGCATAGGTACTATCGGGACCACGCTCCGGAGGCGGCGAGGGAGGTGGTCAAAGGAGGCTATATCAATGGTCCCGGGAAGACTGCGAGCGACTTAATCGAATTGCCGGGTGAGTTGAAACAACAGATACACATGGAGCTGAAATCGTCAATTGAACAGTGGTGTGGTTTACCCCTGCATCCGACCTACGTATACGGGATTAGACGTTACAATAGAGGGGCCACGTTGAAACCACACCGGGACCGGCTGGAGACGCATATCGTAAGCGCAATTCTGAATATTGATCAAGACGTCGATGCGGATTGGCCGCTCGAGATCTATGACCATTACTACCGTTCCCATCAAGTCACACTCTTTCCAGGTGAGATGATCTTATACGAAGGTGCGCGACTACGACACGGCCGTCCCACTCCTTTGAACGGCAACTCATACGCTAATGTGTTCGTTCATTACGAACCGCGTGACACTTCGGTACCGTCGCAATAGCCTTAGGCTATCGTCCGGTAGCTATTGACCTGTGTCGTGGAAGCTGACATTTGGACGGCAGGCCGACCATTCCAACGAAGAGATCGACTATTGCAGTGAACAGTTATTTACAGAAGCAACCATAATTAGCGAAACCGCCGCCACCTGCAGCGCGAAAATTCGCATAAACAGGTGATCAAACAAGGGTCACGCGCAGAATCGTTAGATTAGACGACCCGTGGCAACGGTATTGCTATGGGCAGTAGAAGGCCAACAACCCACGCCCGAGCTTGCAGATATTCCTCGCTGGGGATCCAATTCTGGGATGCGGAAGGGTGAAATGCTGGGAATGGAATCGCGGCGTGTGGACCTCAGCCAGTTCTTGGTATGCCAGGAAGTCAAACGCCAAAAGTGTGGAAGAAGACCGGGCTCACCTGCTCGGCTGATACAGTCGTGGTCTGGTGGACAGTCTGGCCGTGTAGTTAGACCCGGGCCTCAAAGCCGGGGCAGTACTGGTGGTGTCGAGCCCGCACTACCTACGTCGCTGGCCCCGTCCGCGGACCCGAAGCGTCACCGTGGTGCTGGTGCCCCGGGATCTTGATGGACTGCAACTGCGAAGGGACCAGAAAGTTGGACTGACAATCAAGCAGCAATCGTGAGTGCATTCGGTCCACAGTGCGTCGTCATCGCGATACAAGGCGCCGTTCGCTGGAGTTGTCCGCCGGTGAGGTCGGCGGCGCGTCCCTTCGCCCGCAAATGCCGGGCTGCGGGGCGGCACGCGCTGGTCCTTGTCCATGGGCCTGGATACATATTTCGGGTTCGCTGTCATAATGATTTATAGCTAGAGAACTGAGATAAAACGTGAATGTGCGGAAAGTGATTCTGTGGAGCCTTGGTACGCAGGTACTGCCTCTGTTGTGGCTGCTGCAGCAGCCCGCGATCGCGGACGAGGAGCCCCCAGTGCCGTTCACTTACGGAGCGGGCCTGGACAAGTACCAGAAGATGTGCGCGGAGTGCCACGGCAGATGGGCCGACGGCACCGACCAGGGGCCGCCCCTCATCCACGCCTATTACGTGCCATCGCACCATTCCGACGAGGCGTTCTACCGGGCGATACTGCAGGGGGCGAAGAGGCACCACTGGACATTCGGCGATATGGAACCGGTGCCGAGCGCAACAATGAACGACGCAGTCAACATTACCAAGTTCGTACGTTGGCTGCAGCAATACCGAAAGCTTTACTAGCGGAGTACTATCGGTCATCAAAAAGAAATAAACAACGAGAGAGGAAAGCTATGTCGGTCAACCGTGAACAATGGAGTCAACTCTTCGCCGGTGCACTGAACGGCTGTGTGGCGGTGCGGTGCTTTACCGCGGTTACCCTTGTCGTGGGTGCAACATCACCTGTCTGGGCCGCCGGTGACCACGCGCATGAACATCATGATGAACAGGCGCACTGGATGGCACCCGCGGACGCCGCGAAACGGCCGAATCCGGTCTCCGCCACGACGAACTCCCTGGCCCGGGGCGAGCAGATCTACCTGCAGAACTGCGTGGTGTGCCACGGCGCGGAGGGCGAGGGTGACGGCCCGGCAGGGGCGGGTCTGAATCCGCCGCCGGCAAACCTGAAGGTCATGGCACCGCAGCACCCGGACGGGGACCTGGCCTGGAAGATCGCGGAGGGGCGGGGGGCGATGCCGGGCTGGAAGACGAGCCTGTCGGAGCGGGATATTTGGAGCGTCGTAAACTACATAAAGGGAATGTCCTCGGCGAAGGAGCAAAGCAAGTCGGAGGGCCATCATCGTGATGGAGATGATCATCGCCACAAGTGATCGCGGTCCGGGGCGTACGTGTCCAGCCGTGAAGGGTTTATACGGGTAACCAACATGCGACGACTATTTGAGGCAAGGTCGCTGCGATTGACGGAGGTTGGAAAGGTGCGGACTTTAATTTCGAATTGTTCGGGACGAGCGATCGGCACGCTGCAGATCACCGCCCTATTGAGCATGGGGCTTACCGGGCTGTCATCGGCCGTCGCAGCGGAGCGCTGGTATACGACAGAGCAGATCGAACAAGGCCGTGCGGTGTTCCAGGAGCACTGCGCCAGTTGCCACGGCGGGGAGGCGCAGGGACTCGTCGAAGACTGGCAGACGGCAGATGAGAACGGCCGGTATCCACCGCCGCCGCTCAACGGCAGTGCCCACGCCTGGCACCATGCGCTGCCAGTGCTGCGGCGGACCATACACAAAGGCAATGTCGAGCTGGGGGGTCAGATGCCGGGCTTCGTCGACAAGATCGGCGAGTTGGACACGGATGCCGCCATCGCCTACTTTCAATCTTTCTGGTCGGACGAGGTCTATGCGACCTGGCTTGAGAACAGCGGGCCGGTGAAGGTAGCGGAAGAAAAGGTCGAGGAGGCGGCCGGTGGTCGCGATACCGCGGCGGTGACGGCGCGCCTGGCGGCGCGACTGCCCAGGGGAGCGCGGCTGGGCCCACCCGAGCAGACCCCGATCGGCGGTGTCTACCAGGTCAAGGCCGGCAACGCGTATGTGTACCTGAGCGGTGACGGACGCTATGCCCTCATTGGCGACATGCTCGATCTGACCACCGGAGAGAACCTGACCGAGCGCCGTCGCGCCGGTGACAGGCTCGGTCTGCTCAAGGGTTTTCCCGACGCCGACAAGGTGGTTTTCATGGCACAGGGAGAAGAAAAGGCGAGGCTCGATATTTTCACCGACACGTCGTGCCCCTATTGCCGCAAGCTCCATGCGGAGGTACCGCAACTGCGCAATGCCGGGGTGACCGTGAGATACCTGCCGTTTCCCCGGGGTGGCACAAAGGGATCCGGCTACGCCGACCTCAAGGCGGTGTGGTGCGCCGCAGACCGCGCCGCCGCCATGGATATCGCCAAGGGCACTGCGCAGGGACGCCTCGGCGACGGCGACTGCGATGCGGCGGGCGCCGTGGATCGTGGCTATCTCCTCGGCCAGCAGGTCGGCATCACCGGCACGCCGGCGATCCTCTTGCCTGACGGCAGGCTGCAGGCAGGCTACCTGCCCGCAAAACAACTTATTGAACTGCTGGGATTGGCAAGGGCCAGGTAGGCTTCCCCGGGTCAGCAAGGTCGGCGCCGGACGGTTGATTGGCAATGTCCCCGGCGGTCGCTCCTGCGCGGGTACTTCGGTACTGTGGCGGTTCCAGCCGGCAGCGGCGGCAGGGGGAAACCCAGGTTGTACCGAGCCCCCCGTAGCGGTGAGGCGGCATTGCGCCGAGTCGAAGATAGGCAAGCCCGCGAGTCGGGGCGCGCGAGGTGCGGTTGACATAACGCTGCTTTATAATACGCCGCGCCTGACCGACCGGCTGATTCCCGGAATTGCTCCCCTGACCTTGGTGGAGAAAAGTTGGCGCCACCGATTGGAAGCGATTCCCCGGAACCATGGTCCCCCGGTCGCCCCCAGCGATGTCGCCGCTCTCAGGCCCCAACGAGGGCCGCACCCATCCTGGCGATGACGCCCCGGTATTGACGTGAAAATCGAGAAGACCAAACTAGCAGGTGTCGTGATCATCACACCGCGCGTGTTCGAGGACCCGCGAGGCTTTTTCATGGAAACCTTCAACGCACGCGATGCCGGAGCGGCCGGTCTTCCGGTCGAATACGTGCAGGATAATCATTCCCGGTCCAGTCACGCGGTACTGCGCGGCCTGCATTATCAATATCCGCAGTGGCAGGGTAAGCTCATCCGGGTGGTAAGTGGTGAGATCTACGATGTCGCCGTCGATATCCGTCCGCACTCGGCGACCCGAGGACAATGGGTGGGGATCTACCTGTCGTCGGACAACAAGAGACAAATTTATGTACCGGAGGGCTTTGCCCACGGCTTTTGTGTCACCAGCGACGCCGCCGACGTAGTATACAAGTGTACGACAATGTACGAGCCGTCCCAGGACCGCTGCATTTCCTGGAACGATCCGGACATCGGCATAGAGTGGCCGCTCCAGGAGACACTGGTGTCAGAAAAAGATGCTCGCGGCACGCCCTTGCGTGAACACGTGTTGGCGTAAATGCGCGTGCTCGTCTTTGGTAAGACCGGCCAGGTCGGCCTGGGGTTGGCGGCGGCGCTCGCGCAGCGCCATGACGCCATGGTGGTCGGTCGCGAAGCAGCAGATCTTGCGGAACCGCAGACGGCGCAGGCCCTGGTGCGTTCCCTGCGCCCGGACGCGGTGATCAACGCCGCCGCCTACACCGCGGTCGACAAGGCGGAGGTTGAACCCGACCTGGCGTTTCGGATCAACGCCGAGGCCCCCGGCGCGATGGCCCGCGCGGCGGCCGAGGTGGGCGCGCTCTTTGTTCAGTATTCAACGGACTACGTGTTTGCCGGCGAAGCCGATACCCCTTACCGGGAAGACGACCCGACAGACCCGCAAAACGTGTACGGCCGCAGTAAGCTGGCGGGAGAGCAGGCGGTGCGCGCCGCCAACGAGGAACACCTGATCCTGCGTACCAGCTGGGTCTACTCCAACGATGGCAACAATTTTCTCAATACTATGCTGCGGCTGGGGGCAGAGCGCAGTGAACTCAGGGTGGTGGACGACCAGCTCGGCACCCCGACCTATGCCCGTTCCCTGTCCTCGGCGACCGTGGCGATACTGGATTGGCTGACGGACCGTCCGCGGCAACGCCGCGCGGCGATGGGCACCTACCACATGACCTGCAGTGGTGTGACCAGCTGGTATGGCTTCGCCAGCGAGATCATGCGGCTCACCGGCAACCACCGGGTGACAGTTTCGCGGATCTCGACCCGGGAGTGGCCGACGCCGGCGAAGCGACCCGGCTATTCCGTGCTCGACAACATTAAACTGGCGGAACAGTTTCGTATTACCCTGGCCCCGTGGCAGCTAGCGCTGCGATACTGTCTGCAACAGCGTGAAGAAGTCGCTGGCTAGCGCCGACATATTGGGACCTGACGGTCCCTTCGTCGGCGTGCTTGAAGGTTTCGAACCGCGGGCGGTGCAACGCACGCTGGCGGATCGGGTCGCCGATGCCATTGCGCACCAGGGCAGATTAATCGCCGAGTCCGGGACCGGTACCGGCAAGACGCTGGCCTATCTGGTACCCGCCCTGCTTTCCGAGAAACGCATTCTCCTGTCCACCGGCACCAAGACGCTGCAGGAACAGCTGTTCAAACGCGACCTGCCCATGGTGGTAGGTGCGCTGGGGGTGACGCGCAAGAGGTCACTGCTGAAGGGGCGCGCGAATTACCTGTGCCGCTACCGGCTGGCCGCGGCGACCGAACAGGCACCGCTGCTGTCGGCGCGGGACACGGACCTGTTGGCACAGGTCCAGGGCCTCGCGGCACGCAGCCGCAGTGGAGATATCGGGGAGCTGACCGGGATCCCCGAAGAGTCCAGGGTCTGGCCCCTGGTCACCTCCACCGCCGAGAACTGCCTCGGCGCCAAGTGCCCGGACTACCAGTCGTGTTTTGTCAACCGGGCGCGCAACCAGGCGCTGGAGGCGGACATCCTGATCATCAACCATCATCTGTTCTGTGCTGACCTGGTGCTGCGCGAAGATGGTTTCGGCCGCCTGCTGCCGGGTGTGGGCGCGGTGATATTTGATGAGGCGCACCAGCTGCCGGACGTGGCTTCGGCATTCCTGGGAAATTCGGTCAGCTCGGGGCAGCTCAGCGACCTGTGCCGCGATGTGCTGCGTGAGGAGCAGCAGGGTCAGTCCCAGGTGAGAGGCCTGACGGACTCGGTTCGCAACGTGGATCTGGCCATCGACGCGCTCAGGGCCGTGATCGGAGCCGGCATGGGTCGCCACGACTGGTCACAACTCGACGCCCGCGCCGAGTTCACGACCACCATGTCGCAGCTTGCGCGGCAGGCACAAGCGCTGTCCGATCTGCTGGCGGACGCGGCGGCGGTGAGCGAAGGACTCAGTCGGTGTTGGCAGCGCGCTCTGGACCTGGCCGACCGGCTGTCCGGGTTCGCCGAACAGGGTGACCAGAGAATGGTCCGTTGGGCAGAGGTCGCGCCGCGAGCGTTCCGTTTTCATGAAACCCCGCTCGAAATCGGCAAGTCCCTGCGAGAGTACCTGAATGATCCAGGCAAGGGCTGGATCTTCACTTCGGCGACCCTGTCCGTGGACGGCCGCTTCGATTATTTTATGTCTCAGGTCGGGGTTGCGGACGCCGAAACCCTCAGCTTGCCGAGTCCGTTCGACTACGGCAGGCAGGCACTCATGTACCTGCCGGGCGGACTCACTGATCCGCGCGATGCGGCGTACACGCGCGGGGTCGTCGACGCGGCACTGCCCCTGCTGCATGCCCTGCACGGCCGGACGTTCATGTTGTTCACCAGTCATCGTGCGCTGCAGGCCGCTGCGTCCATGTTGCGGGAACTCGGCGACTTCGAATTGCTGGTACAGGGCAGCCTGCCGCGTACCGAATTGCTGGAACGCTTTCGGACCGCCACCGATGCCGTGCTGCTGGGGACATCGAGTTTCTGGGAAGGCGTGGACGTGCGCGGTGCGGCACTTTCGTGCGTGGTCATCGATAAACTGCCGTTCGAAGCGCCGGACGAACCGGTGCTTCGTGCCAGGTTGCGGGCGATCGAGGAGGGCGGGGGACGGCCCTTCGTGGACTACCAGCTGCCGAACGCGGTGATAGCACTCAAGCAGGGGGTGGGCAGACTGATACGTGATGCAAGTGATCGCGGTATCCTGATGCTATGCGATCCGCGGCTGGTGACCCGGGGTTACGGACGCGTGTTCCTCAAGAGCCTGCCGCCCCTGCCGGCGACCAGCAGTCGGGACGACGTGCTGGCATTTGCCGCCCGACTTTGAGCAACGGCGCGAGGATGATAATACTGGCCCTGGAAACCGCCACTGAGGCCTGCTCGGTGGCCCTGTGGCATCACGGGGAGCTGTGCGAGCGGCTTAGCGTGGCGCCCAACCGCCATTCTGCGTTGCTGCTGCCGATGGTGGAGGCGGTGCTGGCGGAAGGCGGCTTGCCGCTCAGCCGCTGCGATGCCGTCGCTTATGGCGAGGGCCCCGGGTCGTTTACCGGTCTGCGCATCGGCGTGGGTGCCGCCCAGGGCCTGGCCTATGGAGCGGGTTTGCCCACCGTGGGTGTGTCATCGCTGCAGGCGCTTGCCCGGCGTTTGCGGGCGCGGCACAGCCTTGCCGCCATCGATGCGCGCATGGCTCAGGTTTACTGGTGCTGTTTCAGGCGCGGTGATAATGGCGTACCGATGCCCTGCGGCGAGGCCCGGGTCGATGCGCCGTCAGCCGTGCGGTTGCCGGATTTCGCCGACGACTGGATCGCCGCCGGCAGCGGAGCCGATCGATACACTGACCAGCTGGGCGTGACTGACCGGTCCAGGCTGGGGTTTTTACCGGGTGTCCATCCCCACGCGGGGGACGTCGCAATACTGGCCGCGGCAGCCGCGGCGAGGGGGGAAACCGAGGATCCGCAGCGCGCTGTGCCGCGCTACGTCCGCGACCAGGTGGCGAGGCGTCCGCCGATCAGCAAAGGACCTTGAACTTCTGTATCCCCAGCGGCTGGTCGTCGAGTAAGAGATGGATCTGCCACTCGCCGATGAATTCGTCCATGCCGGCGGAAGGGTTGAGAAACTGGACCAGCGCTGCCTCCGTGGGGCGGTGCAGTTTGAGCCATACCCAGATGCGCTCCTGGTCGCGCCCGACCCAGAACGGATAACGGGTACGCTCGCGGTCCTTGCCCGCGGGATCGCGCCACACCGCCTCGAGGTGATGCTTGGCCGTGCTGGCGCCGGTAAGTTCGATGACCGCATAGATGGTGTCGGTACAGCCGAAGTCGGTGGCCGCCTTGTCGCTGGGCACGCCGTCGGTGGCCTCAGCGGTCAGGTAGACCTTGTGTTGTGGAGCCGCTGACGCCGGCGTCGCCGCCCACAGCAGGGCAGCGGCCAGTACTCCAATGCGCCGTCCCAACTAACCCGCGCGCCTCGCCGTAAAGGTACCGGAATGCGCTGCGCAGTTGCCGCCGCTGCTGGTATACAGTGCAGTGATGCTGTTGTTGGTGGCGGTGCCGTCGATGGTGATGGTGGCGCCGCCGACATCATTGATCTGGAAGAACACGCGGCTGCCGGTCACGGCGGCGGTGCCCGCCAGGGGTACCGCCCCCACCTCGTCCTCCTGTGGGTCCTCTATCTCGCCCCCCGCCCAGCAAGTCGTTTCCGGATCGTTGATGGCCGCCGTGCCGCTCAGTACGCCGGCCTCGTCCTGGATGAGGTTCATGGTGACGTCGCCACTGAAGCCCGGCGCGGGAGGAACCGCTCCCAGCAACACTCCAATCCACGGACCGGAGAGGAAGACGGTGAATCCGCTGCTGACATTACTGCTGCAGCTGGTCAGGAGCAGGAGCGGAGCGAGCAGAAGTAGTCGACGCATGGGAAATCCTCGGGGATTTATGATTAATTTCAATTATTTATATGAGCTTTCACACCCTATATCGAGCTAATTATAGAGTATTTCGATAAAATGAAAAGAAATTCCCGACAAGTAAGTAATGAGCGGCAAGCCCGGTCATGACGCAGCGGACGCAACCAGGTCGCGCGGCTTTATCTTGGCAACCGATACCGCGGCGCCGCGCGTCTGCATGATCTCCACCAGATACTCGCCCAGGATCAGGCTGGTTCCCGACTCCGGAATCGATTCCAAGTATTCGAGTACCAGGCCGTTGATGGTCTTCGGTCCGTCCATGGGCAGGTTCCAGTCCAGTTTCCGGTTCAACTCCCGGACATTGGCCGAACCCCGCACCAGGTAGCTGCCGTCCGCCTGCGGATGGGTACCTGCGTCGAGGCCGGGCACGTTGGCGGTGAATTCACCTACGATCTCCTCGAGGATCTCCTCGACGGTGACCAAGCCCTTCAGGTCGCCATATTCATCGACCACGAGCCCGAAGCGCCGGCGTTCCCGTTGCAGGTTCAGTAGCTGCTGCGTTATACGCGAACCCTCGGGGATGAAATAAGGATCTCGTATCAGTCGCTTGAGATTGTCCCTGTTGAACTCACCGGTCTGGCTGAGGTGCAGTACCTTGCGCAAGTGCAGTATGCCTACGATGTTGTCCAGCGTGCCCGCATAGACGGGCAGGCGGCTGTGATGGCTGGTGGCCAGTTGCTGCACGATAAGCTCCCAGTCATCCTCCAGGTTGACCGCCTCGATCTCCGCCCGCGGAAGCATGACATCGTCGACCGTCATATTCTCCAGTTCCAGTATGCGCAGCAGCATGGACTGATGCTGTGGCGGTATACGTGCTCCCGACTCGAGCACGGCAACCCGCAACTCATCCGCACTCAGGGAGTCGGACCGGCCGGTGATACTGGTACCGGCGAGCTTAAGCATCCGGTTGGCGGTCCAGTTCACCACCCAGACCACCGGGGACAGCAGTCGCAGCAGTGCGGTCAATACATAGGCGGCGGGAAAGGCAACCCTTTCCGGGTGGAGTACCGCCATGGTCTTCGGCGCCACCTCGGCAAAAATCAGCACCACCAGCGTGAGGAAAAAGGTTGCGATGGCGATAGCCGGCTCACCATACAGCCGCAGCGCCAGCACCGTAGCCACCGCTGACGCCGTCAGGTTGGCCGCGTTATTGCCCAGCAGGATGGTGCCCAGCAGGCGGTCGGGCTCATCCAGCAGCTTTTTGGCCAGGCGCGCGCCCCGGTGTCCGGCATCGGCCAGATGCCGCAATCGGTAGCGGTTGAGCGCCATCATCGCGGTCTCGGATGCAGAAAAGAACGCTGAGAGGGCGATCAGGAAGATAAGCAACGCGCTGAGCGTGCCTATCGATATGTCGTGCAATCAGATTGCCTCTGTGTGGGATGTTGTAATTTTAGATGTTTTAATTCTATCGGTGCGGAATTTCATGGCGCAATGGACCGGGTCAGCTGACCAGGAATTCCAGGATGAACTTGGTGCCGAAATAGGCGAGCAGCAGCACTGCGAAACCGCCAAGAGTCCAGTTTATAGCCTTGCGTCCCCGCCAGCCGAACTGCCTGCGTCCCAGCAACAACACCGCAAAGATGAACCAGGCGGTAATGGACAGCACGGTCTTATGGTTGAATACCAGCGGCTTGCCGAAGACCTCATCAGCAAAGAAAACGCCGCTGACCAGGGTCAGGGTCAACAGCAGGAAGCCGACGGTGATGAGTTGAAACAGCAGTTGCTCCATGGTCTGCAGTGGCGGCAGAACCCTGATCAGCCGACCGGGATGATGCTCCCGCAAGCGACGCTCCTGCAGCGCCAGCAAAAGCGCCTGCGCCATGGCGAGAGTGAGGAAGGAGTAGGCCAGCACGGAGATCACCAGGTGCACGTTGAGCAGCATGGACGGCGCCTTGGCCAGCTCCGCCGCAGGCCAGACCCAGGCCAAGATCACGGCCAGGGTCGCGATGGGCAGCACGATCACGCCGAGGACCTCGACCGGACGGAGCAGGGTGACCAGCAGGAAAATAACGGCAATGGCCCAGGCGACCAGGGAGGCGGTGCTGGTAAAACCCAGGCTCAGCCCGCCTTCAGCAGTCATCGTGGAAACCAGCAGCACAGCGTGTAGAATCACGGCGGCGGCGGACAGCCCGAGAACAGCGGTGCGCGAAGCGCCCGCCTCGTCCCCGCCGCTGAGCAGTCGCCGCAACAGCATACCACCCGCGCTCATGTACAGGGCAGCGGTTGCGACGTTGATCAGGGGGGTCAGCATCGATAGTTTGCTCAGGTGTGGCTTCCCATTGCCGGCATATCGTAGCAAAAAAGTGGGTTCGGGAGTTTTAAGCGATGTTTGAACAACTCAGTGACCGCCTGCGCGAGACCCTGAAGCATGTCCGTGGCCAGGCGCGTCTGACAGAGGACAATGTCAAGACTGCCATGCGCGAGGTCCGCATCGCCCTGCTGGAGGCGGACGTGGCCCTGCCCGTGGTCAAGGAGTTTGTCAGCCGGGTCCGCGAGCGCGCAGTCGGTCAGGACGTGATGTCCAGTCTTACGCCGGGACAGATGGTCATAAAGGTAGTCCGCGACGAACTCGTCGCCCTGATGGGCGAGACCAGTGAGTCTCTGAACCTTGCTGCCCGCCCTCCTGTGGTGGTAATGGTCGCGGGCCTGCAGGGGGCGGGAAAGACCACTACTGTGGCAAAGCTCGCGCGCTGGTTGAAGGATCTGCAGCGCAAGAAGGTCGCCGTAGTCAGTACAGACATCTATCGACCAGCGGCAATAGACCAGTTGCAGAAACTAGCCGGCGACGTGGGCGCCGCTTTCATCCCCAGCACCCCGCACCAACAACCGGCGGATATCGCGCGTGAAGCGGTGGAACAGGCCAGGCGCATGGTCAGCGATGTGCTGCTGATCGACACCGCCGGCCGCCTGCATGTGGATGCCGAAATGATGGCGGAGATCCGCACCGTTGCCGAATCGGTGCAGCCGGCGGAAACCCTGTTCGTAGTGGACAGCATGACCGGGCAGGATGCTGTCAACAGCGCCCGGGCGTTCGACGACGCCTTGCCGCTTACGGGGGTCATCCTCACTAAGACCGACGGGGACGCGCGGGGCGGAGCGGCGCTGTCCATTCGCCAGGTGACCGGGAAACCGATCAAGTTCATGGGTACAGGGGAGAAGGTCGACGCGCTCGAAGCGTTCCATCCCGACCGCATTGCCTCGCGTATTCTCGGGATGGGAGATGTGCTCAGCCTGGTGGAGGAGGTGGAGCAGAAGGTCGACAAGGAAAAGGCACAGCAGCTGGCCCGCAAGATATCGAAGGGCAAGGGCTTCGATCTGGACGATTTTCGCGAGCAGATCATGCAGATGGAAAAGATGGGTGGGCTGTCCGGGCTGCTGGACAAGCTGCCCGGCATGGCTCAGCTGCCCGGAAACGTGGCAGCGCAGGTCGACGACGGCCAGATCAACCGGCTGGTGGCGATGATAAACTCCATGACCCCGCGCGAAAGGGCCTTTCCCGCGATCATAAAGGGGTCGCGCAAGCGCCGCATCGCCGCCGGTTCCGGCACCCAGGTGCAGGACGTCAACCGACTGCTGAAACAGTTCGGGCAGATGCAGAAGATGATGAAGAAGATGACCAAGCGCGGCGGCATGGCCCGGATGATGCGGGGCATGAAGGGCCGCATGCCGGGCATGCCGTTCTAGCGGGTCGGACGCGGTCCGCGAGCCACTGCGCGGGAGCGGCCCGCGCGGGCGGTAAAATCGTCAGAAAATCATGCAGTTTCCTTCCCGACAACGGTTTTATTTAGGCCGGTGGAAGGATACAATCGCGCACCTTTGAATTCTGGACAATTCCTGGTCCGGCCCGGGCGGTCGGGTACAGGTCATGGGTAAGCAAATATGGTAACAATTCGTTTGGCCCGGGGTGGTGCAAAAAAGCGACCCTTCTACGCCATAGTCGTGGCTGACCGGCGGCGAGCACCGCGGGGGCGATTCATCGAACGGCTCGGGTTCTTCAATCCCCGGGCAGTGGAGAGCGAGGAAAGGCTGCGTGTGGACCAGGAAAGGGTTCAGTACTGGCTGGACCAGGGCGCACGACCTTCAGAACGCGTCAGCCAGCTGCTGAAGCAGGCGTCGGCCTGAGGCAGGTTGCCGGGCCGCGCCACTTCGCAGGACGTTATCGAGCTCGGACAGATTGCGGGCTTGTGGGGGGTACGAGGCTGGGTAAAGGTACACTCGTTCACCCGGGATTGTGAGGACATTTTCGCTTACCGGACCTGGCTACTGGGCAATGGCAGCGAGCCGCGCGCCTACGAACTGGTGAACGGTCGGCGGCAGGGCGCCGGGCTGGTAGCCGAGTTGTCGGGCATCCAAGACCGGGACCAGGCCGCGGACCTGATCGGCAAGAGGATCTATGTCCCGGCGGCGCAATTGCCGGCCCTGCCGCCGGGCGAGTATTACTGGCACCAGCTGCAGGGCCTGGTAGTGGTGACCCGGGACGGCGCGGAGCTGGGACACGTGGATCATATGCTGGAGACCGGCGCTAATGATGTCATGGTGGTGCGCGGGGAACGCGAATTGCTCATTCCCTACACCGCCCAAGTGGTGCGGTCGGTGGACCTCGAGGCAAGACGCATGGAGATCGACTGGGACGCCGATTACTGACGTGGTGGCGGATGCGGATTCATGTCGTAAGTATCTTTCCGGAGATGTTCCGGGCGATAGCCGATTATGGCGTAACTGGCCGCGCCATCAGCCAGCGGCTGGTGAGTCTGAAGCTTTGGGACCCCCGCGATTTCGCGACCGATCGCCACCGTAGCGTGGACGACCGACCCTACGGCGGCGGACCCGGGATGGTAATGATGGCCCCGCCGCTGGCGGCGGCAATCGAGGCGGCGAGGAAGGAAGAGAGCGGGCGCGTCAGAGTCGTGTACATGAGCCCGCAGGGTGATAGGCTCGACCATCTTGCCGTGCAGCGCTTCGCTGGCATGGAGTCGGTGATCCTGCTGGCGGGGCGGTACGAAGGCGTGGACGAAAGGCTGCTGGCCCGCCACGTCGACGAGGAGTGCTCTATCGGCGACTATGTGCTGTCTGGTGGCGAACTGGCGGTGATGGTGTGGATCGACGCGGTGACGCGGCAGCTTCCGGGAACGCTGGGAAATGCGGAATCGGCGGACCAGGACTCGTTCGCCGGCGGGCTGCTCGACTGCGGTCATTACACCCGGCCGGACGTCTATGCCGGGATACCGGTTCCGGAAGTGCTGCGCAGTGGGGATCACGGCGCGATCAGACGCTGGAGGTTGAAACAGGCTCTGGGGCGAACCTGGCGCAAGCACCCGGAGCTATTGGAGAAAATTGAACTGAACGACGAACAACTGGAACTGTTGGCAGAATACCAACGGGAACACGAGCTGGAGAAAGGCCGATGAGCAACATCATACAGCAGCTGGAAGCCGAGCAGGTGCGGGACGACGTACCTGATTTCGGGGCCGGTGACACCGTCGAAGTGCAGGTTCGCGTTAGGGAGGGAAACCGGGAACGACTGCAGGCCTTCGAGGGTGTTGTAATCGCGAGGAAGAACCGCGGCTTGAATTCCTCTTTCACCGTGCGCAAGATCTCTTATGGGGAGGGGGTAGAACGTGTCTTCCAAACCCACAGCCCGCTGATCTCAAAGATAACGGTCAAGCGTCGAGGGGACGTGCGCCGGGCGAAGCTCTATTACTTGCGCGACCGCACCGGCAAATCAGCCCGCATCAAGGAAAAGGTCTGACATGAGGGCTGGCGCGGGGGCACTTTCCGCGCCCGCCAGGCCCCGCCGTCGGCAACCCCTGCATCCCGTTAGTCTGGTGGCGGCAGGCTGTCTGGGCGTGATACTGCTGGCGCCGGTCGGGGCATCCCTGGCCGCCGGGCCTGAGGACACCCCCGCCCGCGTCTCCACGCTGCTTGACAACGGTGCGTACGATCTCGCCCTGGCCTTGATAGACCGGCTGCAGCCCGAGCCGCTGAGGGAGCCCGAGGAATGGGTGGCCTGGGAGCGCGTCCGTCTGCAGTCGTACCGAAAGCGCGAGGACTGGGACGGGTTGCTATCCCGTACCGCCAAGATCCCTGCCGGACTTCCCCTGCTGAGCCAACAGCGCCTGCTCACGGAGGCGGTGGAACTGTTACTGCCATCCGGCCGCGGGGACGCCATGCGTGGCATTCTTCGCGAGCTGCTGTGGCGCGGCGGCGGCGACTCGGTGCAGATGTCACAATGGCGGCGACTGGTGATTCGCAGTTACCTGGCGGCCGACCAGGTGGAAGACGCGCGCATCGCGATACAACGTTATCAGAGCGAGTACCTGCCTGCCGACAAGGACTGGGTCTACCTGTATGGACAGGTGCTGCTTCGCAGCGGAGATGCCGACACCGCGGCGGCCAGCCTGGCCGCGGTGCAGACCCGGGACGGGCGCTTGCTGCGCACCCTGAGCCGACTGCGGGCAGGTATCGACGACCCTGAATTGGTAATTGAACAGCTCGGCCCCCCGCGGCACCGACCGACCGCCGACGACGAGTTCCTGGCCTCCCTGTGGTCCCTCTATGCCGAGGCCGCCAGCCTCGCCTACCGCGCGCGGGACAAGGTCGTGGCACTTGAAGCGCTGTTCAGTGGCACCTTCGCCGTCGCGAGGCCTGAGTTCCGTGCCTGGGAAATCGGGGATGTATGGCAGGCCTACAGGTCGCTGGCGGAGGAGGTTGGCAATGCGCGTCATCTGTTGCAAGGCGAGTCAGAGGCGTGGCGGGAGGTCGCGAGGGAGCTGGGTGCGTCGAACTACCCAGTTGAATCCCGCGCCGTAATCGCGCTGCTCGCACTCGACGAGCGTGATCCGATGCAGCGCGACGAACTGCACACCCTGCTTTTCGATTCCCTGCGAGAGGACGGCATGGACGTCTTGGCGGTGCGCTTGTACCGGGATCCGCAGCGCTTCCCCGACGTTAACGTCGTGCCGGCGGCTGTCCGCCACCGTATCGTCACCTATGCCATCAAGCACCGCGATATCGAGCTTGCCGCTTTGATGTCCCGGCAGCTGCCCCCGGCGGGCCCCGACCAGGACCCGCTCAGCTGGGCATTGATCCGCGCGCGACTGGCCATCTACACGGGTGAGTTCCGGCATGGCGAGGGGGTACTCCGGGAGGCGATCGGATCCGTCAGCGCCTTCGATGCCGATGCCGCGGACCGTATCATGCAGCTGATATTCGATCTGCAGTCGGTAGGGCGCCACAAAGCTGCTTACCTGTTGTTCGAGATGATGCACGACAGGGTAAGCACATCGAACCATAAGCGGGAAACCCTGTTCTGGATGGCTGACTCGTTGCGCAACATGGGTCAGTATACCCGTGCCGCCGAACTGTATTTCGAATCCGCCCTGCTGAATGGCGAAGGCTTTGATATCTGGGGTCAGACCGCGCGTCTCAACGCCGCTGAGGCGCTGACCGAAGCAGGCATGTTGGAGGACGCGCGGCGAATATATGAACAACTGCTTCGGCTGACTGCCGACCCCAAACAGAGGTTGGCCCTGGAGCGCCGCCTGCAGCAGCTATGGCTGCGCAAGGATGAACGAGCGGGGGCTGCCGAAGCCGGTTCGGCGCACTGACAGATGGATCCGTCCGCAAGCAACGAAGCGTTCATTGCGCGGTTTCTGGATACACTGTGGCTGGAATCGGGTCTCAGCCATAATACCCTGGTTGCCTACCGCACCGACCTCGAGGCCCTGGCAGGTTTCCTCGCCAGTCGCGGGGTGTCGCTCGTCGACGCGCAACGTTTCCAGCTGCAGGAATTCATTGGCTTGCGTTTCGACCGCGGTGACAGTGCCAGTACGGCGGCCCGGTCGCTTTCAAGCTACCGGCGGTTTTATCGCTATCTGGTGAGGGAGGGGATGATTGATCGGGATCCGTCACTCGATATCGTGTCGCCGAAGATGCCCCGACCGTTACCTCGATCCCTGACGGAGGACGACGTCGACCAGCTCCTTGCAGCGCCGCAGTCCGACAAGGCACTGGGTTTGCGGGACCGCGCCATGCTGGAGACCCTGTACGCGACGGGGCTGCGCGTGTCAGAACTGGTTAACCTGCAAATGGAAGAACTCAACATGCAGTCCGGCGTGGTCCGGGTGGTCGGCAAGGGCAACAAGGAGCGGCTGGTTCCGCTTGGGGAGCGCGCCCTGGACGCACTGGAAAGCTACCTCAGGAACGCGCGCCGGGAACTCCTTGGCGGGAAATCATCGGCAGCGGTTTTTGTTACTGCGCGCGGCGGACCGATGTCGCGACAGGCATTCTGGCATTTGGTCAAACGATATGCCCTGAAGGCCGGTCTGAACGCCAAAATGTCACCGCATACCCTGCGCCACGCTTTTGCTACCCATCTGCTGAATCACGGTGCCGACCTGAGATCGGTGCAGATGTTGCTTGGGCACGCCGACTTGTCTACCACACAGATCTACACCCACGTGGCGCGGGAACGATTGAAGCGACTGCACGCGCAACACCACCCGCGCGGCTGACCCGAGCCGCACGGTGGTCAGTTCAGGGCCCTGGCCAGCAGCCCACGGTAGCGGCCCACCAGTTCACCCTGTCCGCCCAACAATTCGAACACCTTCAGCATGGCGGCGCGCGCAGCCCCATCGTTGAACTGTTTATCGCGGTGGACGATTTCCAGCAGCTGCTCCAGGGCCTCCGGGTAGCGTGCCGCGGAAACCAGGCGAAGCGCCAAGCGGTAGCGCGAATCGAGGTCGGCCCCGTCCGCGGCCACGGCCCTTTGCAGATCGTCAACAGAGGCATCAGTTTCCGCCGCGCCGTGTTCCAGCTCGAGGCGGGCGGAAAGGGACTTGTAGTCCGGGTGCAGCTGCCCCTGTGGGGAAATCCCCGCGAGGGCATCTTCGGCGCCGGACAGCGCCCCTATGGCAAGCAGCCACTCGGCCAGCTGCAGCCTGCTTCGGTCATAGCCGGGATCCTGCGCCACCGCATCCCGCGCCAGTTCGATTGCCTCCTGCTGACGGCCCGACTGCCAGGCCTCGCTAGCCAGGGCCAGCGTAGCGTCGGATTCTCTCACCAGGTATGGATCGAGGAATCTCCGCACCATGGATTCGCTTTGTGCGCCGGTAAATTGATCGACCAGTTCGCCGTTACGGAACAGCATGACCGTGGGCAGGCTGCGGATGCCGAAGCGTGCCGCCAGGTCTTGTTGCCTATCGGTGTCCACCTTGGCCAACTCGATACCACCGCCGGATTCGTCTACGATTTTCTTGAGCACGGGCACGAGCATCTTGCAGGGGGCACACCAGTCAGCCCAAAAATCCACAAGGACCGGCACCTCGCTGGAACGGGCCACGACTCGGTGGTCGAAGGAGGCGGAATCCACGTCGAATATGTAATTTGACATGAGGTTGGTCACCAGAGTGAATTGCCATGCGGGGTCGAATCTGGGGTCGGCGCGCCTAGAATCCAAGAGCTTGGCGCTCCCTAGGGGGTTCGAACCCCTGTTACCGACGTGAGAGGCCGGCGTCCTAACCGCTAGACGAAGGGAGCATTGCTGGATGAAATTATGGCCGGGAGTCGTGCTATTATACGGTTCCGTATGAACGACACAATACAAGACTGTGCCGCGCACGGTGGGACGAAGAGAAAGGAGTGACCGGTCGAAGGACGCCCGATAGAATACCGCCCACCGCTCATGACATTCCCCTTTCCGCGGTCAGCGAATCGGCACTAAGAATAGTTGAAGAATTGAACCAGGCCGGGTACGAGGCGTACCTGGTCGGTGGCTGTGTGCGCGATCTGCTGCTGGGGAAAAGGCCGAAGGACTTCGATATCGCAACGGACGCACTGCCGGAGCAGGTGCGCTCGCTGTTCCGCAACTGCCGATTGATCGGGCGCCGTTTCCGTCTGGCCCATGTGCGTTTCGGCCGCGACGTGGTGGAGGTTGCCACATTCCGCGCAGTTCCCGATGAGGAATCCGATTTCGACGACGATAAAATGAGGATCTCGGCGGAGGGCCAGGTGACCCGGGACAACGTCTATGGAAACATAGAGCAGGATGCGGAGCGCCGGGACTTTACCATCAACGCGCTCTACTTCGATCCCCGGGACGAGACTGTCATCGACTACGTCAATGGCGTGGCGGACCTTACACGCAAGCAACTGGTCACTATCGGTGATCCGCTGGAGCGCTTCCGTGAGGACCCGGTGCGCATGCTCAGGGCGGTACGCTTTGCCGCCAAGCTAGGTTTCGGCATGCACGAGGAAACCGAAGGGGCAATGCGCGAGCTGGCCTCGCTGCTGCACCATGTACCTCCGGCGCGAATGCTCGACGAAGTACTGAAACTCTTTCACAGCGGGCATGCGGTAGAGACTATGGACATGCTGCGGGATGCCGGCCTTTTCCGGCACCTGTTCCCCTTCACTGAGCAATGCCTGATAGAAGTCGGACCCAACATCGCAACCCTGGCGCTGGCAAACACTGATCAACGTATTCGTGAGGGCAAGCCGGTTATCCCGGCGTACCTGTTCGCCAGCATGCTGTGGGAACCGCTGAGAGCCGATACCGAGAAACTGGTCGAGACGGGGATGCAGCAACGCGAAGCACACGCCACCGCCACCAATGACCTGTTGCGGGACCAATCGCAGTACGTCTCTATACCGAGGCGCCTGGCCGTGGTGATCAAGGAGATCTGGTCGCTGCAATCGCGTCTCGAACGACGACAGCCGCGCACCATATCCGGCATCCTGAAACACAAGCGATTTCGCGCCGCTTACGATTTCCTGCTGCTGCGCGTCGAGACCAGCGAGGTTGCGTGGGATCTTGTCGACTGGTGGACCAAGATTCAGGATTGTTCCCCCTCCGACCAACAGAAGATGATCAAGGCGTTGGCTGTCCCCGCCCGCAGCGGCCGTCGTCGTCGTCGCCGTCGTCACGCTGCCTGAAACATTCGTGGCGCAGTACTTTCAGATTCACCCCGTCAATCCGCAGTCGCGGCTGATCACCAAGGCGGTAGCAATCATGCGCGAGGGCGGTGTAATTGCCTATCCCACTGATTCCAGCTACGCGCTCGGCTGCCACCTCGGTGACAAGCAGGCCATGGACCGGATTCGCCGGATCAGACGGGTGGGGGAAGAGCACAATTTGACCCTCGTGGCGGGAGACCTGTCTGAGATCGCGGTCTATGCGAAGATCGCGAATGAGCAATACCGGCTGCTTAAGGCCCTTACGCCAGGACCGTTCACCTTCATACTGCCGGCTTCGCGGCAGGTACCGCGCCGGCTGCAGAATCCGAAACGCAAAACCATTGGTGTGCGAGTGCCGGACTCCAATATAGTGCGCGCCCTGCTGGCTGACCTCGGGGAACCGATCATGAGTTCGACGCTGATTCTACCCGGCTCCGACATGCCCCTGTCCGATGCGCAGGAGATACGAGAACAGCTGGAACACGAACTCGACCTGGTCATCGATGGTGGCCCTTGCGGTATCGACCCCACGACCGTCATCGAGTGGATCGAGGAGGCACCGCGTATTGCCCGAGCCGGCAAGGGTGATGTCTCGGCGGTTCTGGAATGAGTGAGTTAAACCCGGGCGCTTGGTATACTCTGCAGTCCATGGTGTTGCGACCACTTTGCAAAACAGGCCCCACCCTCTCGGCCGGTCACCGCAGCCGCTTCGTCACCGGAGATCAAATTGATTAATCGTGTTGGTCAGCCCGAGCGCGTGGTGTCAGGCATGCGTCCCACGGGGCGACTGCACCTGGGTCACTATCATGGCGTGCTAAAGAACTGGGTAGAGCTTCAGAACGAGTACGACTGCTACTTTTTCATCGCCGACTGGCACGCCCTGACCACACACTACGAGGAAGACCCGACGTTGATGGGTGACTTCGTGTGGGAGATGGTTATCGACTGGCTGGCCGCCGGTATCGATCCCGGGCGAGCGACGCTGTTCATCCAGTCGCGCGTACTCCAGCATGCCGAACTCGATGTGCTGTTGTCCATGATTACGCCGCTGAGCTGGCTGGAGCGGGTGCCCAGCTACAAGGATCAGCAGGAGAAATTGAAGGAACGGGACCTTGCCACGCATGGATTTCTCGGCTATCCGGTGCTGCAGAGCGCCGACATACTCATCTACGGCGCCAGCAAGGTTCCGGTGGGGGAGGACCAGGTGCCCCATGTCGAGCTAACACGCGAAATCGCCCGTCGCTTCAACTACCTATACGGTCGCGATTCGGGTTTTGAGGGGAAGGCCCAGGAGGCGATCAAGAAGCTGGGGAAGAAGGGCGCCAAGCTGTATCGGTCGCTGCAGGTCGCGTACACGGAGCGCGGGGACCACGAAGCACTGGCCAAGGCCCGGGCCTTCGTGGAGGAACACCAGAACATCACCCTGGGGGAGAAGGAACGGCTTTTCGGTTACCTGGAAGGGGGCGGGCGCCTCGTCTTGGAGGAGCCGGAGGCGCTGTTGACGGAGGCAGCGCGTCTACCGGGAGTTGACGGGGAGAAGATGTCCAAATCCTATCAGAACACCATCGCATTGCGTGATGACCCCAGGCGGGTGGAGAAGGAATTGCGGGCGATGCCCACCGATCCGGCGCGCAAGCGCCGGCATGATCCGGGTGATCCGGCGAAATGCCCGGTGTACGAATTGCACAAGGTTTATTCAGACGAGGCGACCAGGAAGTGGGTTCAGGCCGGCTGCCGGAGCGCCGACATCGGCTGCCTGGAGTGTAAGCAGCCACTGATCGAGAGCATACTTGCGGAGCAGGAAATGATGCACGAACGCGCCAGGCAGTATCTAGAGGACCCGACGCTGGTTCGCAATATCATCGCCGACGGCTGTGAACGAGCACATGTGGCTGCTGAGGAGACAATGCAGGATGTGCGTGCCTGCGTGGGATTAAGCTACTACTAATGAGCGTGCAGGAAACGACCCAAGGTACAATGCATGCGGAAGCCTTTCGCGCCGTGGTCCGCGGCGAAGCATTACAGCAGTTGCCGCATGATCTCTACATACCGCCCGATGCGCTGGAAGTAATACTGGAGAGTTTCGAGGGCCCACTGGACCTGCTGCTTTACCTGATTCGCAAACAGAACCTCGACATACTGGACATACCGGTGGCGGAAATCACGCATCAATACATGCAATACATCGAATTGATGCGGGTGGCGCGACTGGACCTGGCGGCGGAGTATCTGTTGATGGCCGCGATGCTTGCGGAGATCAAGTCGCGCATGTTGTTACCGCGTCCCGAGGAGGAAGAGTACGAAGAGGACCCGCGTGCGGCTCTGGTGCGCCGGCTTCAGGAGTACGAGCGCTTTCGCGAGGCCGCTTTCGAACTCGATCAACTGGCTCGCCTGGAGCGTGATCTGTTCGTGGCCAGTGCCCGCTTCGTCGACGAGGCGCAGCTGGAAACGCAGCCGGAAGTGAGTCTAGAGCAACTGGCCGCTGCGTTCCAGAATGTACTGCGGGAGGTCGATCGCTATCGGCATCTAAACATCAGCCGGGAGTTGCTCTCGGTACGTGAGCGCATGACACAGATTCTGGACAAGCTCAAACGTGCTGAATACATGGATTTTCAGCAGCTGTTCGACTCCGTCGAAGGCCGCATGGGCCTGATCGTCACCTTTATCGCGATCCTGGAACTCTGCAAGGACCACATGGTGGTGGTGGTGCAGAGCGAGCCATTCGCACCCATCCATGTGAAGAGCGCAGCGTGATAGTCTAGGAGACTGAGCTTGGCGGAAGACACGCGTGAGTTGGCGAACATCATAGAGGCTTCGATTCTTGCTGCTGAAGAGCCGCTCACCGTGGCCACTATCATGTCGCTTTTTCCTGATGATGCCGCACCGTCGCGCGAGGAAGTGGAGGCTGCATTGCAGGCGCTGGATACGGCCTGTGTGGGGCGCGGTATCGAGTTGAAGCGTATCGGCAAGGGCTATCGTTTTCAGTCCAGGGAAAAGTACTCACCCTGGTTGCGCAAGCTCAACGAGGGCAGGCCGCCGCGTTATTCTCGCGCGCTGATGGAGACCCTGGCCATTGTCGCTTATCGGCAGCCGGTCACCCGGGGCGACATCGAGGAGATCCGTGGTGTTACAGTCAGCAGCGATATCATGCGGGTCCTGCTCAACCGGGGATGGGTCAAGGAAGTCGGCCACCGAGATGTCCCGGGCCATCCGGCCCTGTTCGGTACCACCCGCGGGTTTCTCGAGTATTTCAACCTGCGCGGATTGAGTGAATTGCCACCATTGATCGAGCGCCGGGAACAAAGCGAGATCGCCAGCGAGTTGAACCTCAGTCTCCCCCTGGACCCGGTCCAGGATACAGATGGTGCAGACGATGGAACCGGGACCGTTACCGCCCCCGCGGAGCCGGGCGACGCCACTCCAGTCACGGCCGAGGTCATACCGCTGGAGCCGCGCACGGAAACCGCGACCGACCCGAATATTGACAGAAAAACTCCATAAGGTCCTGGCCCGGACCGGACTCGGCTCGCGCCGGCAGGTGGAAAAATGGATCGCCGAGGGGCGCGTTACCGTTGACGGCAAGGTTGCGGAGACCGGTTCGCGGATTATCGGGCGGGAGGCGGTTGAGTTTGACCGACGCCCGGTCGCCCTGCCTCCGCCCGCTCCGCGACGAGTATTGATCTATCACAAACCGGTCGGGGAGATATGCACCCGCAGCGATCCTCGGCACCGCATCTCCGTTTTCAGCCGCCTGCCGCCGCTGCGCGAAGGGCGTTGGGTAGGGGTAGGTCGCCTGGATCTCAATACTTCCGGTTTGCTGCTGTTTACCACGGATGGCGAACTCGCCGACCGACTGATGCACCCTTCCTCAGGGATCGAGCGCGAGTACCTGGTGCGGGTGCAGGGCCGGGTGTCCTCATCAGACATCCGGCGCCTGCTGGGCGGGGTCACCCTGGACGGCGTCAAGCTCCAGTTTCATGCGTTGGAAGAACTGCCCAAGTCGAGTGGCAGCAACCGCTGGTATCGCGTCATCGTACGAGAGGGACGTTATCGCGAAGTCAGGCGTCTGTGGCAGCAGATCGGGGCTCGGGTGAACCGTTTACAGCGAATACGCTTTGGTCCGCTGCGCTTGCCGAAAAACCTCGTTCCCGGAAACTGGCAAGAAGCGCGGCCTGCCGAGCGCGACCGGCTGTATCAGGCGGCGGGGCTGGCGCCTGCGGCCCACCGTGCGCGGGCGTGAACGAACCCGCCCTAATTCGTCTCGTATATCGTCGACTGCTGACCGCCTACGGCGAGCAGAGATGGTGGCCCGGCGACTCACCCTTCGAAGTAATGGTGGGGGCCGTTCTGACGCAGAATACGGCTTGGCGAAACGTGGAGAAGGCGATTGGCAGATTGCACGCAGCGAAGGTGATGACACCGGCCGCAATCTATGAGGCAGACCCGGTGCTGCTGGCGCAATGGCTGCGGCCCGCCGGGTACTACAACCTCAAGGCACAAAGGTTGCGTGCGCTGTGCCTGTGGTTGCATGACGTCGGTGGTGTGGAGGCCGCCGGTCGTGATGATACCGCCTCGCTGCGGCGGCAGCTGCTGGGGATCAAGGGCATAGGCCCGGAGACCGCCGATGCTATTTTGCTTTACGCCTTCCAGCGACCGGTGTTCGTGATCGATGCGTATACGAGACGTCTGTTCGGCCGTCTCGGGGTCATTACCGCTGACGAGAGTTATTGTGGACTTGCCCAGCGTTTCCAGGCCGCTTTACCGCCGCAGACCATGCGTTACAATGAATACCATGCATTGGTGGTGCGCCATGGAAAGGAGGCGTGTCGATCCCGGCCGCGATGTCAGGCATGCTGCCTGGCCGTGATGTGCCAAGGTAAGCAAACGTGAAGCTGTCCGTAATAACGGTTGCCCGCAATGCCGCCGCGACCATATCCGACACTCTGCGGTCGGTGGCGGAACAAAGCCATCCACACGTAGAACACATCGTTATCGACGGTGCTTCGACCGACGACACGCTGCAGATCGTCCGTGGGTTCAGTCATATCGCACAACTGGTTTCCGAATCCGACAGTGGTCTGTACCACGCCATGAACAAGGGCATCCGCATGGCGACGGGAGAGGTCATCGGCATCCTCAATGCGGATGACGTGTATGCTCACGCAGATGTGCTGACATCCATTGCGAACACGTTCGAGGACCCCGACATAGACGTCTCTTATGGCGACCTGGTCTATGTCGAACGTGATCATCCTGACCGGGTCGTGCGCTACTGGCAGTCCAAACCCTTTTCGCCGGGGCTATTTCGGCGCGGTTGGCTGCCGGCCCATCCCACGTTCTTCGTTCGTCATTCTGTATACGAAAAGTACGGCGGCTTTGATCTCAGCTACCGTATTCAGTCGGATTTCGAGCTGACCATGCGCCTGCTCGAGATTCACCGGGTGCCGTCCCGCTACCTTCCGGAGATTCTGGTGCGGATGCGCATGGGAGGCGCGACCAACAACAGTATTGCCAACATGATCAAGGGCAACATGGAGTCTTACCGCGCCTGTCGGCGCCACGGGCTGGCGGTGACCCCCTGGTTTTTTGTCAGCAAGTTCGCGTCCCGGCTGCCCCAGTTCCTGCGGCGGCCGGCCGCCGACTGACCGTGGCATCGCAGTGTCAGTCGGGCTGGCGCGGCAATATTTGCGCCGCGCCGGTCGCGGCGGTACGATCGAGACTCATACGAGGTTGAACAATATGACGGAAAGCGCCACGGAACATCCTGACCGCCGGCAACGGACCCGCGACGTGATCGACAAGCTGGTGACGGAGCGCACCGAGATGCTGGTACTGTTCTGCCGCGCTGCCGGGATTGATTCCATTACGCCCGGGGCAAACATCAGCACCCTTCAGACGTCCGCCGATGTCGTCGAGGAGTTCTGCCAGGTGCTGGTGGATTACGTGGCGGCGGGGCATTTCGCGCTTTACGAGCGGATAAGTAATGGACGTGAAAGGCGTCGCGCCATACTCGATGTGGCCGAGCGCATCTATCCGGACCTGGCGGCGACCACCGACGCAGCGGTTGAATTCAACGAGAAATATCAGGATCGCTTAGCCGCAGAAGATCGCGAGGCGCTGGCGGCGGACCTGTCCGGGCTCGGAGAACAGCTGGCGCTGCGGGTCGAACTGGAAGATCAGCTGCTGGCACAGATGCGTTGAGTTTTCAGACCTGCGCGTTCAGGACCTGCCCCCTGACGTCCAGGCTGTCATCTCCCATCAGGTAAAGATAGGCCGGAACCACCGCACCCGCGGCGGGTATCTTTTCCGGATTCTCTCCCGGGTAGGCCAGATTGCGCATCCGGGTGCGGACCGGACCCGGATCCAACGTGTTCACCCGTATCCCAGTGTTGTTTTCGAGTTCTTCGGCCCAGATCCGCGCCAGTCCCTCGATCCCCGCGTAGGCGACGCTGTAGGCGCCCCAGTATGCGCGGCCGCGACGGCCGACGTCGGCTGAGGTAAATAACAGTGAAGCATGCTCCGCCGCACGTAGCAGGGGCAGGGTGGCACGGGTGAGCAAGTAAGGAGCCCGCAGATTCACCTGCATGACCAGATCCCACTGGGCCAGGTCGCAGGCGTGCAGTGGAGCGAGGCCGCGAAGTTCGCCGGCGTTGTGCAACAGGCCGTCCAGTTGGCCAAAATCGTGCGCAATGCCTGCCGCAACGGTTTGCGCCTGTTCCCATTCCAGTTTCTCCAGGTCCTGTACCGCCAGCGCCGGTTCCGGATGGCCGGAGGCAACGATATCGTCGTAAAGCATCTCCAGCCTGCGCCGTTTCTTGTCCAGGGCGATGACCGTGGCGCCATAGCGGGCAAGGCCGAGTGAGACCTCACGGCCGATGCCGTCGCTGGCGCCTGTCACCAGCACTACGCGGCCCGTCAGCAGCCCGTCCGCTGGCAGATAGGAGCACAACGGACTGGGTAAGGAGGGATTCATGATCGCTTTTCCTGTCGCGTCACTTGCCTGTGCGTACGCAGCGCTATCCAGGCCCGGCGCAACGGGGTCAACCGGGTTCGTACCTCGGTAACGCTGTGCGGGTCCATCTCCGCCAGGGTGGCCTCGTCTATCGCCGCCAGCACCAGTGCCGGCAGCTGACCACGCAGCCGGTCCGGCGGCAGTTCCCTGCGGGCCGCCGCGAACTCCTCCCCGGCTGCCGCGGTATGTTCGTGCACCGCGTACGCGAGTGCCGCTTTGTTGCTGGCCGCGGCCGATAGCTCCCGCGGCAGCAGAGCCGGCCGCCGGCGGGCCACCAACCCCAGATTCAGCAGCAGTTCGGCAAGTCCGTGACCGTTTCCCAGATGGCGGGCGAACCCGTCGCTGGCCGACGAGTGACCACCCAACACGCGGCAGATGCAGATCATGACTTCACTCCACATGACACGTTGATAATGAGCCCCGGATCGCTGCGGACCCGCATCTTCGGACACTTCGAGAACTGCAGATACCGCTTCCAGGGAGCGGATCAAGGGTGCCGGATCGAATTGTGGTCTCAGGGCTGCGAGACAAACGGTGGCGGGATGCCGGGGCGAGCCATGCCACAGACACGCTATTTCGTCGCTCCACCAGTGCAGCCTGGCCGCAGCCAAGTCGGTATCCCGGCTCCACGCCAGGTTCTGCAGTTCGTCCGCCAGGGCGAACAGCCCCAGCAGGGCGGCCCGGTCGTCCGCCTTCGCGAAACGTGCGGCGTAATGCAAAGTGGAACCGGGAGCGGCGATCCGTTGGCTGCAGTAATCGAGTGCGGAGGATGCATCAACGCCGGCCCGAGATCCGTGCGTATTCATTCGGTGTCCGGCGCGCTGACTTCCCGCACACCGCTCTCGACCTGGCCGGGAAACTCGACACCCTGTTCTTCGGCGATCCCCAGTTCGACGAATTTGCGTGCCCCCGGTACCAGCTTCGACTCGAAGGAGCCCACCAACCGATTGAACTGTCCGACACCGGCGTCCAGGTGGCGGCCCAGCTTTCCCAGGTGTTCGGCAAGCGTGATAATACGCCGATACAGGTCCTCACCCAGCACACGTATCTTCTCGGCGTTGCGGTCCAGCGAATCCTGTCTCCATCCGTAGGCGACCGCGCGCAGCAGCGCGACAAAGCTGGTCGGCGTCGCGAGAATCACCTTCTGCGACAGCGCCTGTTCCAGCAGGGCGGGGTCCTGATCGAGGGCGGCGCCGAGGAACTGATCGCCCGGAATAAACAGAATCACGAACTCCGGAGCGTGCACGAACTGGTCCCAGTAGCGCTTGGCGGCAAGCTCCCGCACCCGCTCGCCGACATGGCGCGCGTGCCGCGCCAGGAACCGGTCCCGCTCCCGCTCATCCGCAGCCTCTACGGCGCTCAAATACGCATCCAGCGGCGTCTTGACATCGACCACGACCTGTCGGCCGCCGGGCATGTGCACGATCATGTCGGGGCGGGAACGATTGACGTCGCCGGCCGAGTGCACCTGTTCGCTGAAGTCACAGTGTTCGATCATCCCAGCCAGTTCAGCGAGACGCCGCAGGGTCAATTCCCCCCATTGACCTCGCACCTCGGGCCGGCGCAATGCCTGCACCAGGTTGCGGGTTTCACCACGCAATGCCTGCTGCGTCTTGGCCAGACCCTCGAGCTGCCTGCTCAGGGCGCCGTGCGATTCACGGCGGTCCCGTTCCAGCGCCTGCAACTGCTGTTCGGTCCGGCGCAAGGACTCGCGCAAAGGCTCCACCAGTTCCCTTACGGCCTGCTGCTTCAGTTCCAGGTCGCCCTTGGCCTCGGTATTAAACCGCGCCAGCACCTGCTGGGCGAGTTCCAGGAAGGCCTGGTTATTCCGCTGCAGTGCCTCCGCGGACAGGGCGGTGAAGGTCTGATGCAGCACCCGGTGGCGTTCCAGGTTCTGGTGGTGTTCCGTCTCCAGCGCGGTGGTGAGGCGGTCGATCTCTTTCTGTTTGCGCAGACTGGCGATCATCCAGCCGACGGCGGCACCAAGCAAGAGAATCGCGCACAACAACGGCCAGGCCTGTTGATCCAGTTGCCACCACAACTGGACCAGGGCGTCGTCGCTCAGCCGGTCGGCAGGCATTCACCCATCCAGCCAGTGCAACAGGTCAACAGGGTCTCGAAGCAGACCGTCGGCGCCCCAGTCCTCCGGACGGTCACTGTTGGTCAGGTATCCGAAGGTGGCGACCAGGGTAGTCATGCCGGCACGCCTTCCCGCCTCGATGTCACGCTCGGCGTCACCGACATAGATGCACCGATCAGGTGCGCCGCCTGCTATGCGACAGGCATGAAGCAAGGGTTCGGGGTGGGGTTTGCGCCGGTCCAGGGTGTCCCCGCTCACCACGCACGCGGCTCGATCCCACAACCCGAGCCGACGCAACAGCGGATCGGTGAGGAAGGACGGTTTATTGGTCACTACGCCCCACGCCGTGCCGATGCGTTCGCATCTTTCGAGTATCGACTCCATGCCGCTGAAGAGACGCGTTTCGCGGCAGAGATTGTCGGCGTAGATCTCAAGGAATCGCTTCCTCAGGGAAGCGAACGCTGGTTCATCGGGCGCGACCTGGAAACCCAGTCGCGTCAGCGCATTGGCGCCATGGGACACGTGGCCCCGGATGTGCTCGAACGGCAATGGCTCGTACTGCCGCTCGGAGAGCAATCGGTTGAGCGCGTACGCCATATCCGGCGCCGTGTCCAGTAAGGTTCCATCGAGATCGAACAGCAGCGTCCGCCTGTCAGTCATGTGGACGAAGTGCGTACGCCAGATAGTTGACGTCAACGCCGGGTGCCAGCCAGTAGCGCCTGGTTATGGGGTTGTAGTGCATGCCGATAAGTTCGCTGAACCGCAGGCCTGCATGCCGGGCCCATTGCTCGAGTTCGCTGGGCCTGATGAACTTGCTGTAATCGTGGGTGCCGCGCGGCAACAGGTTGAGCACGTACTCCGCGCCCACGATGGCGAACAGCCAGGATTTGGGATTACGGTTGAGGGTGGAAAAGAACACCGCGCCGCCGACTTTCACCAGCCGGGCGCAAGCGGTTACGGCCGATGCCGGGTCGGGCACGTGTTCCAGCATCTCCAGACAGGTAACTACGTCGTAGCAGTTCGATTCCTCACTTGCCAGGAGTTCCGCGCTGGCCCGCCGGTACTCCACCGTGGCGCCACTTTCCAGCAGGTGCAAGCGGGCGACCGCCAGCGGCGCTTCGGCCATGTCGATGCCGGTAACCATGGCCCCGCGACGTGCCATCGACTCCGCAAGTATCCCCCCCCCGCACCCGACATCGAGTACCCGCTTGCCCGCCAGAGCGACGCGCTGATCAATGAAATCCAGGCGTAGCGGATTGATGTCATGAAGTGGTTTGAACTCGCTCTGCGGATCCCACCAGCGGTTGGCGAGTTCCTCGAATTTCCTGATCTCGGCGTGATCGACGTTGTGGCAGTTGTCATTCATTCACATAACCTGGACGCGCGATTGATCTGACTGCTGGATCTGCCGCTGCCATTGATTCACTTCGTCCAGCAACTCCTTGCGGTCGTACCCGCGGAGTTCGCCGTCGTGGACGGCGCGGCGGCCATTGACCCAGACGTCGCTAATCTGGTCCCGGCCGGCACTGTAGACGATCTGAGTCACCGGATCGTATACCGGTTGCGTGGCCAGGCTGTCGAGGTTGACAGCGATCAGATCGGCAGCCTTGCCGGGCACGATCGAACCCACCTGGTGATCCAGCCGCAGCGCTCTGGCGCCATTGATGGTCGCCATCGCCAGCGCTTGGTCCGCCGGCAACGCAGTGGGGTCATTGCTTTGCCCCTTGGCATGCAGCGCGGCGCTGCGCATCTCGCCGAGCATATCCAGGTCGTTGTTGCTGGCGGCGCCGTCTGTACCGAGCGCGATATTCACGCCCGCCGCCGACAGGTCTGCAACCGGGCAACTGCCGCTGGCCAGCTTCAGATTGGATTCCGGACAATGGACAACATGCGCCCCCAGCTGCGCCATGGCGTCGATTTCGGACCCCAGCAATTGAGTCATATGTACCGCCAACAGGCGGTCCGTCAGCAGATTCAGCCTGCTCAGGCGCTCGAGCGGACGCACCTGATATCGGCCCAGGGACTCTTCGACCTCGCGAACGGTTTCGTGGACATGCATGTGAACGGGGATGTCAAGTTCATCGGCAAGGACCTGGATCTTATGCAGTGGTTCGTCGGAGACAGAATAAGGGGCGTGGGGGGCGAACGCGGTCGAAACCAGTTGCGAGGCCTTCACATCGTCGTGCAGCCGTAGCCCTTTGGCCAGGTAGTCATCAGGCGACTGCGCCCAGGGCGTCGGGAAGTCAATCATGATCAACCCCACCTTGACACGGATACCCTGCTGCTCGGCGACTTCGGCGACGATGTTCGGAAAGAAATACATGTCGTTGAAGCACGTGGTGCCGCCGCACAGCATCTCGGCAATGGCCAGCCGGGTACCGGCGCGAACGAACTGCTCGCTGACCCAGCGTTTCTCCGCCGGCCAGATATGGTCGCTGAGCCATTCCATCAGTGGCATGTCATCCGCCATACCGCGAAACAGGGTCATGGCGGCATGGGTGTGGGCATTGACGAAGCCCGGCAGCAGCGCGTGGTGCGGCAGCTGCACTTCCTCGCGGCCCAGAAAGCGCTCGTGGCAAAGGTTCCGTGCCAGCAGCGATACGATTCGACCCCGATTTACGACGACCGAGTGATCAGTTCGAGGGCGGGAGTCGGGTTCTATCGGGATGACCCAGCGCGGGTGTATGACGAGATCAACGCTTTGCGGCATGGTCGAAAGATACAGTTCACGTGGGACCAGTACAAGCGCCTGCGCGGGAGCAACACGGGAGCAAACCTCTTATACTTGAGACCTAATCCCAGACAACCGTTGGCAAATGACGACGATCAACGAAAACAAGGTGCAAGCGATAATATGGACCCGCGGTGAACTATCGCTGCTGGACCAGCGACACCTGCCATCGCGCACCGAGTATCTGGCCATTGACAGCGCGCAGGCAGCCGCCGCCGCCATCCGTGCCATGGTGGTGCGCGGAGCGCCGGCGATCGGGATCACCGCGGCATATGCGATTGTTCTCGCGGGTCGCCGGCGACTGGCCGAGCACGGAAGCGCCTGGCGCGAGGCCTTCGAGCAGGATCTGGAGCTGCTGTCGGCGGCCCGTCCCACGGCGGTCAACCTGCGCTGGGCCGTGGCGCGCATGCGCCAAGTCGCGGACCAGAACGAAGACGGCACCGTGCTCGCCGCACTGACGGCGACAGCCGAATCCATCCATGCCGAAGACGTAGCATCGAATCATCGCATGGGGGAACTGGGGGCAGCCTGCATCGGTGCGGCGAACGGTGTGTTGACCCACTGCAATGCCGGGTCGCTGGCGACGGGGGGTTACGGCACGGCGCTGGGAGTCATCCGCCGCGCCTACGCCGACGGGCGCATCAGGGAGGTCTATGCGGGCGAAACGCGACCCTGGCTGCAGGGCGCGCGGTTGACCGCCTGGGAGCTGGTTCAGGAGGGTATTCCGGTCACGCTAATTCCCGACTCGGCAGCGGCCCACCTCATGCGGGAGCGGCGCTTCGACTGGGTGATTGTCGGCGCCGATCGCGTCGCCGCCAATGGCGACGCCGCCAACAAGATCGGCACTTACTCGCTGGCTGTGAACGCCCGGCATCATGGCGTTAAGTTCATGGTGGTGGCGCCGACCAGCACCATCGACCTCGAAACCGCGTGCGGTAACGATGTCCCTATCGAGGAGCGCGGCGGCGATGAGGTCACGACCTGCGCCGGCACGCAGATAGCCCCGTCCGCGGCGCGGGCTTGTAACCCGGTGTTCGACGTCACGCCAGCGGAACTCATTGACGTGCTGGTCACGGAGCAGGGGGTGATAAGACGTCCGCGCAGGGAATCAATCGAGGCGCTATTCACTGGCCCGGGAGGGCGATAGCGCCCCGGCTTGGCGTATACTCCGCGGTCGGTTTTCAACTCCAGAGTACAGCAGTCATGAGTGAAATAATCAGAAGTTCCAATACCACCTGGCACCAGGCCACGGTGACACGCGGCCGCCGGGAGGTACTGAACGGCCACAAGTCTTACATCCTGTGGTTCACCGGGCTGTCCGGAGCAGGAAAATCGACTCTGGCCCATGCGCTGGAGGAGTCCTTGCACCGTCTGGGCTGCCGGACCTTCGTTTTCGACGGCGACAATGTGAGGCACGGCTTGTGCGGAGACCTGGGGTTCTCTGCAGATGATCGACAGGAGAACATCCGTCGCATCGGCGAGATGTCGAAGTTGATCATTGAGGCGGGTGTGATCGCCCTTACGGCTTTTATTTCCCCGTTTCGCGAAGACCGCCGCCGGGTCCGGGCACTGGTGGCCCCGGGCGACTTCGTGGAGATTTACTGTCGCGCGGATCTCGCCGTGTGTGAGCGGCGGGATGTAAAGGGACTGTACCAGCGCGCGCGGGCGGGGGAGATACCGGACTTCACCGGTATTAGTTCGCCCTACGAGGAGCCGGAGCAGCCGGAACTGATGGTGGACACCGGCAGCGACACATTGGCCGCGTGCGTCGAACAGGTACTCGGCTACCTGCAACAGACCGGGCGACTTCCGGAGGGCGCGGACATCCGCGCCCATGCCCTGGCCTGAGCGGTCAGTAGTGCTCTCGACTGACTCCGCGTGTTAAAATTCGCCGTTTATCCAGCCCCGGCCGGTACGGGCTGGGCACACCGTTTTCCAGGCTCGTAAGCAAGTTCGATCGTCTTGATGGAAAGTTTCGCGAAAGAAACCATCCCTGCAAATCTGGAGCAGGAGATGAGGCAGTCATACCTCGATTACGCCATGAGCGTGATCGTCGGGCGTGCACTGCCAGATGTTCGTGACGGATTGAAACCGGTGCATCGCAGGGTGTTGTATGCGATGTCCCAGCTCAACAACGACTGGAACAAACCATACAAGAAATCGGCCCGCGTGGTCGGCGACGTAATTGGCAAGTATCATCCGCACGGCGACGTCGCTGTCTACGACACCATCGTGCGCATGGCCCAGGATTTCTCCATGCGCTATCCGCTCATAGACGGTCAGGGGAACTTCGGATCGGTCGATGGTGACGCCCCAGCAGCAATGCGTTACACGGAGATCCGACTGGCGAGGATCGCCCATGAGCTGCTGGCTGACATCGAAAAGGAGACTGTGGACTTCGGTCCCAACTATGACGAAACCGAGACGCAGCCCCTGGTGTTACCGACCAGGGCCCCCAACCTCCTGGTCAATGGGTCTTCGGGTATCGCGGTAGGCATGGCCACCAATATTCCGCCGCACAACCTGACCGAGGTCATAAACGCGTGCGTGGCGCTGGTGGACGATGAGTCGCTGTCGTTGGCTCAGCTCATGAAACATCTTCCGGGGCCTGATTTCCCCACCCGCGGTATCATCAACGGGAGCTTGGGCATTCATCAGGCTTATCGAACCGGGCGCGGAAAAATATACATGCGGGCGCGCACCGAGATTGAGACCGATGCGAAGACAGGACGCCAGAGCATCATCGTCACCGAGCTGCCCTACCAGGTAAACAAGGCGAGACTGCTGGAAAAGATCGCCGAACTCGTGAAAAGTAAACGCCTCGAAGGCATCTCCGAGCTGCGTGACGAGTCGGACAAATCCGGTATGCGGATGGTGGTTGAGCTGCGTCGCGGAGAGGTGGGTGACGTAGTGCTCAACAATCTTTATCAACACACCCAGATGCAGAGCGTGTTCGGGATCAATATGGTGGCGCTGGTAAACAACCAGCCGCGCCTGTTCAATTTGAAGGAACTGCTGGAGGAGTTCATCCGCCATCGGCGCGAGGTGGTGACCCGCCGCACGATCTACGATCTGAAAAAAGCCCGGGACCGCGCCCACATACTGGAGGGGTGGGCGGTTGCGCTGAGCAACATCGACCCCGTCATCAAGCTGATCCGGGCCGCGGCCAGTCCGGCGGAAGCAAAGCAGAAACTCATTGCGCAGATCTGGACACCCGGCGTCGTTACACAAATGCTGGAACGTTCGGGAGCGGACATGTCCAGGCCCGAGGGCCTGGCCGAGGAGTTCGGCCTGCACGAGGAGGGCTACCGGCTGTCCCCGGCGCAGGCTCAGGCCATCCTGGACCTGCGTCTGCACCGGCTGACCGGTCTCGAGCAGGAGAAGATACGGTCTGAATACGGGGAGATTCTGGAACGCATCAACGACCTGCTGGATATCCTGCGTAGCAGCGATCGCCTGATGCAGGTAATACGAGAGGAACTGCTGGAAATCCGTGACCACTATGACCCCCGGCACGAGCGCCGCACCGAGATAGTCCAGGACCAGATCGACCTGTCGATGGAAGACCTGATTGCGGAGGAAGATGTCGTGGTGACGCTGTCCCATGAGGGTTACGCCAAGTCGCAGCCCATATCGGACTACCGCGCCCAACGCCGGGGCGGACGCGGAAGGAGCGCTACCCGCACCAAGGACGAAGACTTTGTCGATCGGATGTTCGTCGCCAACACCCACGATATGGTCCTGTGTTTTTCAAATCACGGCAAGGTCTACTGGTTGAAGGTGTATCAGTTTCCGCAGGCAGGGAGTAATGCCCGTGGAAAGCCGCTGGTCAACCTGCTGCCCCTCGGCCAGGGCGAGAAGATTACGGCATTGTCACCGGTGCAAAACTTCGAGCAGGGCGAATTCGTGTTCATGGCCACCAGTGACGGTACCGTTAAGAAGACCCCGCTCAAGGATTTCTCGCGACCGAGGGCTTCCGGCATCATCGCCATTGACCTGAAGCTGGAGACCCACCTGGTGGGTGTGGGCCTCACCGATGGATACCAGGATATCTTCCTTTTCACCGACGCTGGAAAGGTGATCAGATTCGCGGAGTCGGACGTGCGCGCCATGGGCCGAACCGCCCGGGGCGTTCGCGGGATCATGCTCAAGGGGGAGCACCGGGTCATTTCCATGATCATCGCCAACGAGAAGGAGAACGCTGCCGATACGGTGCTTACCGCCACTGCCAATGGTTACGGCAAGCGGACCCTGATTTCGGACTATCCGCGTCAGGGGCGTGGTGGCCAGGGTGTGATCGCCATCCAGGTAAGTGACCGAAACGGTAAGGTAGTTGCCGCGAGGATGGTCAATCAACAGGATGAAATGATGCTCATCACCAACGCCGGGACGTTGATTCGAAGCCGGGTCGCGGAAGTGTCCATACAGGGTCGGAATACACAGGGGGTGCGCCTCATCGGCGTGCAGGGGGAGGAGGAGCTTGCGAGCATGGAAACGGTAATGGAGGCCAACGGCCAATCCGACGGAGAAGAAGAATAGGCTGCCGGGCGCCCGGCGTAGTGGTTTTGTTAACAAAGTATTCTGGAGACCTACGTGAGTCGAATTTTCAACTTTAGCGCGGGGCCAGCCGTGCTCCCGTTGCCGGTGCTCGAAAGGGCCCGCGACGAATTGCTGGAGTGGGATGGGGCTGGGGCTTCGGTCATGGAGATCAGCCATCGCAGCAAGGAGTTCATCGCCGTCGCCGAGCAGGCCGAGGCCGATCTGCGCGACCTGTTGGCGATCCCCGCTGATTACAAGGTGCTTTTCCTGCAAGGGGGGGCGCAGCTGCAGTTCGCCATGGTGCCGCTGAACCTTCTCGCTGACAAGCGCGGCGCCGACTATGTCAACACCGGACAATGGTCAAACAAGGCGATCGCCGAGGCGCGGCGATTTGCTGAGGTGAATATCGTCGCCAGCAGTGAGTACAGCGATTTCACTACGGTGCCGCCGCAAAGCGACTGGAACCTCGATCCCGGGGCAGCCTATGTCCACTACACCCCCAATGAAACCATAGGTGGGGTAGAGTTCCACTGGGTTCCCGATGTCGGTGACGTTCCCCTGGTGGCAGACGTGTCTTCCACCATACTGTCGCGGCCCATCGACGTGTCCCGCTTCGGAATCATCTATGCCGGGGCACAGAAGAACATCGGTCCCGCGGGACTTACCATCGTAATCGTGCGAGAGGACCTGTTGGGCAGAACCTCGCCCCTGGCACCGAATCTTTTCGACTATAAAAAACAGGCAGAGAACGGTTCCATGCTGAATACTGCGCCGACCTTCGCCTGGTACATGGCGGGATTGGTGTTTCAATGGTTGAAACAGCAGGGCGGCCTCGCGGAGATGGCGGAAATGAACAGCCGCAAGGCGGAGAAGCTCTACGCGGCGATAGATGGCTCCGGCGGGTTCTACCGGAACCCAGTCACTCCGGAATGCCGTTCCTGGATGAACGTGCCGTTTACCCTGGTGGACCCCGAGCTGGATGCCACCTTCCTGACCGAGTCCAAGTCTGCGGGCCTGCATGCCTTGAAAGGGCATCGTTCGGTAGGCGGTATGCGTGCCAGCATCTACAATGCCATGCCGGAGCAGGGGGTGGATGCACTGATCGAATTCATGCGCGATTTCGCCGGTAGCAGGGGCTGATGATGTTCAAGGTACTCACACTGAACACCATATCCCCGGCTGGGCTCGCGCGCCTGCCCACCGACCGCTATCACGTTTCCGGCGAGCAGCAGGATCCCGACGCCATCATGCTGCGATCCTTCAATATGCGTGAGATGGATATTCCCACCTCGCTGCGGGCCGTCGGTCGCGCCGGGGCAGGGGTAAACAACATCCCCGTGTCCAAGCTGAGTAATTTCGGGATCCCGGTTTTCAACGCGCCGGGGGCCAACGCCAATGCGGTGAAGGAACTGGTCCTGGCCGGACTTTTACTCGCGTGTCGCAATTTGTGCGAGGCGTGGGACTATACGCGTCGACTGAAGGGCAGCGATGAAGAGGTCTCGAAGGCGGTGGAAGCCGGCAAAAAGAAATACTCCGGTTTCGAGCTGCCAGGACGCACCATGGGCGTTGTCGGACTCGGGGCCATCGGTCGATCGGTCGCCAATATCTGCCTGCAAATGGGCATGAAAGTCATCGGCTATGATCCCATGCTGACCGTCGAGGGTGCGTGGCAATTGTCCTCTGACGTTGCGCGGGCAAAGAGTGTGTCAGAAGTCCTGTCTGAATCCGACTTCATCACCTTTCATGTGCCACTCACCAGCAATACCCGCTCCATGGTCAACAAGGACACGATCCGCAGCGTCAAACGCGGTGCGACAATCTTGAATTTCGCGCGCGACGGAATCGTTGAAGACGAGGCGGTGTGCAAGGCGGTGGCCGATGGCGTACTGCATTCTTACGTAACCGATTTTCCCAACAACGTTAACAATGGCCAACGCGGGGTGATCACGTTGCCGCATCTGGGCGCGTCGACGAAGGAAGCGGAGGACAACTGCGCCATGATGGTGGCGGAGCAATTACGGGATTTTCTCGAGAACGGTAATATCAGGAACTCGGTGAACTTCCCCGAAGTGACTATGCCGCGCGGATCTCCTCATCGGCTGGTGGTGGCGAACGCAAACGTGCCGAATATGCTGGGTCAGATCTCCACGGCTATGGCGGACGCCGGACTAAATATTCACGACATGATCAACCAGTCGCGAGCAGAACTTGCTTACACGGTGGTCGACACGGACAGCCCGATCCCGCAGACGGTTGCCGAACACATCGCTTCCATAGAGGGGGTGATGATGGCGCGGGTGCTGTAAAGCGGGGCAGGTGGGACGCGATGGCTGAGAGCGAAGAACTGGAGCAACTGCGACAGCGCATCGACCGCATTGATAAACAGATCCAGGATCTGATCAATGAACGCGTGGCGCTGGCAATATCGATTGCACGCTTGAAGCAAACGGCTGGTGACGGCAGCTTCTATCGCCCGGAGCGCGAAGCACAGATACTGCGCACGGTGACCGAGCGCAACCGCGGTCCGCTGCGAGACAAGGACATGGCCCGGTTGTTCAGGGAAATCATGTCCGCGACGCTGGCCGCAGAGGCGCCGACCACGGTGGCGTTTCTGGGCCCTCAGGGGACCTATACCCAGGACGCGGCAATCAAGCATTTCGGTCATTCGGTGGGGACTATTCCGCTGGCTACCATCGAGGAGGTCTTCGGCGCGGTCGAGCGGGAACAAGCCAATTTCGGCGTGGTGCCCGTTGAAAACTCCACCGAAGGGGTGGTGACCCACACTCTGGACGGATTTGTGGATTCGCCTCTGCAGATCTGCGGCGAGGTCGTGCTGCGTATTCGCCATCAGCTGTTGACCAAGGCCGGGTCATTGGCTGAAGTGAACAAGGTCTACAGCCACATTCAGTCGTTGGCGCAGTGCCGGCGCTGGCTGGCGGAGACGCTGCCTGATGTCGCCACCGCGGTGGTGGCGAGCAATGCTGAGGCGGCGCGGCTGGCCTCACAGGAACCGACGGCGGCGGCGATCGCGAGTGCCGCGGCCGGCGAGATTTATGATGTGCCCACGGTGGCGGCGGACATCGAGGACCATCCCGGCAACACCACGCGATTTCTGGTCATCGGCCAAGAACGACCGGGCCCCAGCGGGCGGGATAAGACCAGCCTGCTGGTTTCCAGCCGCAACCGTCCGGGAGCCCTCCATCGCCTTCTTTCTCCGCTTGCTGCACGTGACGTCAGTCTGACGCGAATCGAGTCGCGGCCGGCGAGGAGCGGACTGTGGGAGTACGTGTTCTTCATTGATATCGAAGGACATGTCGAGGATGAAAACATCAGAGCGGCACTGGGGGAACTCGAGAGTGAAGCGGCCTTCATGAAGCTGCTGGGAGCCTACCCAAGAGCGGTGTTATGAGCATGGGTTTCCCCTATTCCCGCGCTGTTTCCGGCGTCCTGGACCTGACGCCCTATCAGCCGGGAAAACCGGTGGAGGAGCTGGAGCGTGAATATGGGATCGCGAGCGCGATCAAGTTGGCCTCCAACGAAAACCCCCTGGGGCCGTCACCGCTGGCGTTGGCTGCATTGCATGAAAATGGCGAATCGCTTGCCCGATATCCGGACGCCAGCGGGTTTGCGCTGAAAGCCGTTCTGGCCGACCGGCTCGGGGTGTCTGCACGACAAATCACGCTTGGCAATGGCTCCAACGACGTACTCGACCTTCTCGCCCGCGCGTTTGTGGCGCCCGGTGAAATCGTGGTGTTTTCGCAGTTTGCCTTTCTGGTTTATGCCCTGGTGACCAAGGCTGTCGGCGGGGTGCCGCTGGTGGTGCCGGCCGTAGACTGGGGACATGATCTACCGGCCATTGCGGAGTCCGCGGCGGCCCGACCCAAGCTCATCTATCTGGCCAATCCGAACAACCCCACCGGGACGTATTTCCCCAAGTCGGACCTTGACTCGTTTCTGAAACGAGTCCCTGGTGACGTGCTGGTCGTTCTGGACGAGGCCTATTGCGAGTATGTGGAACGCAGCGACTATCCTGACGGCGTCCGGCTGATACAGCAACATCCGAACCTGGTCGTCACCCGCACCTTTTCGAAGATTCATGGCCTGGCGGGATTGCGCATCGGCTATGCGGTGGCGAGTGAGGAGATCACAGACCTGCTCAATCGGGTACGCCAACCATTCAACGTCAGCTCGGTGGCGCAGGCGGCCGCCATGGCAGGCCTGGAAGACCCGGACCACGTATCCCGTAGCCGTTCCAACAATGACCGGCAGCTGACGAGGACCCGCGAATTCTGCGTCAAGCTGGGTCTCGAGTATATTCCGTCGGTGGCTAATTTTCTTACCGTAAAGTTCGGCGAGCAGTCGAGCGACATCTATGACGGTTTGTTGCGCAAGGGGGTCATTGTGCGTCCCGTGGCCAACTATCAGATGCCCGAGTATCTGCGCGTAACCATGGGCCGCCCCGCGGAAATGGATGCGTTGTTCGATGCCCTTGCGGCACTGAGCGCTGCCTGACAAGCGATGCCCGCCGACCGAACTATCGACCGGCTGGTGGTGATTGGACTTGGGCTGATCGGGGGATCACTGGCGCTGCAGCTGAAGAAGGCCGGCGCGGTGAACGAAATCGTGGGGGTGGCGCGTACCGAGCAGACCCTGCGAAGAGCACTTGAACTGGGGGTCGTCGATGCTGTCGAGGAGGACCTCGCACGGGCGGTGCGCGGTGCGGACGTGGTGGTAGTGGCAACCCCGGTGCAGACGATCGCTGCCATGTTCGAGCGCCTGGCGCCGGTCCTGGACGCATCCACCATCATTACGGATGTGGGCAGCGTCAAGGGTTTCGTGGTGGCCGCGGCCCGCAGGCATCTCGGCGTCCACCTGCAACGCTTCGTGCCGGCCCACCCTATCGCCGGCACCGAGAATTCCGGTGTCGAGGCTGCATTTGCCGAACTGTACAGGCGCAGACACGTGATCATCACCCCGGTCGCGGAGACCGAGCGGGGCGCGGTAGACAGGATCGCAGCCATGTGGCGCGATGCCGGTGCAGAAGTCATGGAACTGCCGGTGCAGCGCCATGATGAATTGCTGGCTTCGACGAGCCATCTTCCCCACGTAGTGGCTTACGCGCTGGTCAACTATCTCGCCAGCCGCGATGAGGCGGATGCATTGTTCGACCTCGCGGCAGGCGGCTTTTATGACTTTACGCGCATAGCTTCCAGCGACGCGGTGATGTGGCGAGACATCTGCCTGACCAACCGGGACGCGATAACCAAGGCGCTGAAGGGATTCGAGGAGTGGGTGGCTCGCATGCGGGAGGCGGTCGAAACAGGCGACGGCGAGCGGCTGCAGGACTGGTTCGAGCACGCCCGTGACACACGGGACCGGGGCCTCCAGCGAAAGGCCGACAACCAGGAGCCGTGAAGGCCATGCATTTTCGGGTGTCGCCGAGCCGCCGCGGCGTGCGGGGATCGATTCGGGTCCCGGGCGACAAGTCCATCTCCCACCGAGCACTGATACTTGCCGCCATCGCTGTAGGGAGCACGCGTATTCGCGGTCTGCTCGAAGGCGACGACGTGCTGGCCACCCTGCGTGCGATTCAGGCCATGGGGGTGACAGCCACAAGCCCTTGCGACGGAAAGATGACGGTGGAAGGAGTGGGACTGCGCGGCCTGAAGGCGCCTCGCGAGGCCCTCGATCTAGGAAATTCCGGCACTGCCATGCGCTTGTTGGCCGGTCTGCTGGCAGGCCAGTCGTTCGGCGCCGAACTTGTGGGCGATGAGTCGCTCTCGACACGACCGATGCTCAGGGTTGCCCAGCCGTTGCAGCGCATGGGTGCTTTGGTTAAGACGGCCTCAGGCGGCACACCCCCGATCGTCATACAGCCGGTGGCCGGACTTCGGGCCATCGAGTATCGGCTGCCCATAGCCAGTGCCCAGGTCAAGTCGGCTTTACTGCTGGCGGCGCTCTACGCGAAGGGCCGCACCTGCATCGAGGAACCGTCGCCCACGCGGGATCATACCGAACGGATGTTAGAAGGATTTGGTTATGCCTGCGAACGGACCGGAAATCGGATCTGCCTGAGCGGTGGGGGAAAGCTGCATGCCAGCGATGTCGACATACCCGCCGACGTCTCGTCCGCCGCCTTCTTCGTCGTCGCGGCGCTGTTGGCCGGCAGCGAGCAAATGTGCATGCGCCATGTCGGGACGAACCCCACCCGGACCGGTCTGCTTGAAATACTGCGCCGCATGGGCGCGCGTATCGAGGAGCAAAATCGTCGCACGATATGCGGTGAACCCGTGGCAGATCTGATGGTGACGCCTTCCACGCTTCATGGCATCGAGGTGCCGACGGCGTTGGTGCCGCTGGCTATAGACGAAATCCCGATACTCTGCGTTGCCGCTGCGCATGCCAGCGGGCGCTCCGTCATTCGTGGCGCGGAAGAGCTGCGACACAAGGAAAGTGACCGTATAGTTGCAATGGTCACGGGTTTGCGCAAGCTCGGGATAGCGGTCGAGGAATACGCGGATGGCTTGGCCATTCAAGGGGGACATATCGGCGCCGGCACGGTAGACAGCTTTGCGGATCACAGGGTGGCGATGGCTTTCTGTATGGCCGCTTTGACCGCGGATGGTCCGGTAACCATCCGGGATTGCGACAACGTATCGACCTCGTTCCCGAATTTTCTGGAAGTCGCGCGCTCGGCAGGGATGGGTATTGATGCCCGTGAATGACATTCCGGTCTTGACCCTGGACGGACCCAGCGGTTCCGGCAAAGGTACGGTGGGGCAGTTGTGTGCGCAGCGGCTGGGTTGGCATTATCTCGACAGTGGAGCCATCTATCGAGCGCTGGCGGTAAGCGTCGCGCGCCGGGGAATCAGCGCCCGGGATGCCGATCGCTCGCTGGAGGTGGCCAGGGCGCTGCGGATCGACTTCCGGCCAAGCCCGCCGGACGGCGTGGAGGTGGTCCTGGATGGTCAGGTGCTGGATGCCGAGCTGCGCACTGAGGAGACCGGGGAACTGGCCTCGTGGCTGGCCGCGATTCCGGTGATTCGGGGCGCACTGCTAGAGCTGCAGCGCCGGTACCGGCGTGAACCGGGGCTGGTAGCAGACGGCCGTGACATGGGGACAGTAGTTTTCCCGAACGCGACTTTGAAGATCTTTCTCACCGCCAGCGCCGAGGTCAGGGCGCGAAGGCGTTATAAGCAGTTGAAGTTAAAGGGGTTCGATGTTACCCTTGCGCACCTTTTCCAGTCGATCCAGGAACGCGATATCCGCGACTCCGAACGTAACGCGTCACCGCTTTTGCCCGCTGCAGGCGCTGTTGCCTTGGACACCTCGGACCTATCCATCGAGGAGGTCACAACGCGTGTTCTGGATCTGTTACAAACCAAGCTCGGCGCAGAACGCGGACCGACGAGCGTAACTACAGAGTGAAGTTTCAAGCTGCGGGCATTGGAACAAATCAAAAATCATCATGACAGAAAGTTTTGCGGAACTGTTTGAAGAAAGTATCGCCGATACGGTGATGTCCCCCGGTGCAGTCATCGAGGGAGAGGTGGTCGACGTCGACGGCGATTTTGTACTCGTCAATGCGGGACTGAAGAGCGAGGCTGAAATTCCTGCGGTTCAGTTCAAGAACGACGTCGGTGAATTGACCGTCAAGGTGGGGGACACCGTAGAAGTAGCCATAGAGGCATTCGAAGACGGTTCCGGCCAGACCCGGTTGTCACGTGAGAAGGCATGTCGTGCGCGGGCCTGGGACGAGCTGGAAAAAGCCAGCGAGGAGCAAAGCATCGTTCACGGTGTGATAACGGGCAAAGTCAAAGGCGGGTTCACGGTATCCATGCAGGGTATCCGTGCGTTCCTGCCTGGATCCCTGGTGGATGTCCGGCCGGTGAAGGACTCCACGTATCTTGAGGGCAAGGAACTGGAGTTCAAGGTCATCAAGCTCGACCGGCGGCGAAATAACGTGGTGGTTTCGCGCCGAGCCGTGGTGGAGACCGAACTCAGTGCCGAACGGGAAGCATTGCTGGAAAACCTGGAAGAAGGGCAGATCGTCAAGGGCATCGTAAAGAACCTGACCGACTACGGAGCATTCGTGAATCTTGGCGGCATCGACGGATTGCTGCACATAACTGATCTCGCCTGGCGGCGCGTAAAACATCCTTCAGAAGTGTTGAATGTCGGCGATGAAATAGATGCCCGGGTACTCAAATATGACCGGGAACGGAACAGGGTCTCGCTGGGGATGAAGCAACTCGGTGACGATCCCTGGGTAGACCTGCCGCGGCGGTATCCCGAGAACACCCGCGTTTTCGGCAAGGTCACGAACATCACCGACTACGGGGCGTTCGTAGAACTGGAGGAAGGGGTGGAGGGCCTGGTGCACGTGTCGGAGATGGACTGGACCAACAAGAATGTGCATCCAAACAAGATCTGCCATGTCGGTGACGAGGTGGAAGTCATGGTGCTGGACATCGACGAGGAACGGCGACGAATCTCGCTGGGGATGAAACAGTGCCAGGCGAATCCCTGGGAAGAGTTCGCGGCGACTCATAACAAGGGCGACAGGGTGGAAGGAAAGATCAAGTCGATCACCGATTTTGGTGTCTTTATCGGTCTGGATGGCGGTATAGACGGCCTCATTCACCTGAGCGACCTGTCGTGGGATCGTCCTGGAGAGGACGTGGTGCGGGACTACAAGAAGGGCGATGATGTCGAGGCAGTAGTCCTCGCCGTCGACCCGGAGCGCGAACGTGTGTCCCTGGGCATCAAGCAGGCGATGCAGGATCCTTTCACTTCATTTGTCGGAGCGCACGGCAAGGGAACCGTCGTCACCGGCAAGATCGTTAAGGTGGACGCCAAGGGTGCCGAGATTGAGCTTGCTGACGGCATCGATGGCTATCTGCGCGCATCGGAGCTGTCGCGGGACCATGTCGAGGACGCCAGGTCTATACTGAAAGAAGGGGATGACATCGAGGCCAAGATCACCAGCATCGACCGTAAGAACCGACGGATCTCCCTGTCGGTGAAGGCCCTGGAGGCTCAGCAGGAGAGCGAGGTGATTCAGGAGTACACGCGCAAGGCAGGCACAGCAACCACCTCGCTTGGCGAGAAATTAAAAGAGCAACTAGAAAAGAGCGGGGGATGATGCGTTAGTCGAGCCGGGTGCCCGGCGGCTCCGCATCTTACCGTGACACTGAGGAGTGGCGGCGAATGGGGCAGTCTTCCATCACAAAATCGGAAATGATCGACATGCTGGCTGCGGAACAGCCGCAGCTGGCCTATCGAGACGTCGAACTTGCCGTCAAGGGCCTGCTGGAGCGTATGGCGGATGCATTGGCCGATGGCGAACGGATCGAAGTGCGCGGGTTCGGCAGCTTCTCCCTGCATTATCGGCCTACCCGAGTGGGCCGCAATCCGAAGACAGGGGACACCGTGATAGTCCCGGACAAACACGTTCCGCACTTCAAGCCCGGGAAGGAACTGAGGGAGCGGGTGGATGGCGCCAATCACCATGTCAATCTCCACGGTGAAAAATCCGAGCGCCGTTGACCGGATCATCCCTCACCTGCTCCAGACGGTGATTTAACCTCTGGTTCAGGACCGCGGAATCTCCGATAATGACGGGCGTCAATATCTTCGCTGCAGTTAGCGCTGACGGCATTAGAACTTTGGAGGGAGAATGAAGCGGATCTTTTATCTGTTGCTGTTTTTAGTGGTGTTGGTGTTGGGTATCAGTTTCGCCGCTAAGAACCCTCAACTCGTCGAAGTGAACTACTATCTTGACTTTCACTGGACCGGCCCCCTCTCCATGTTGTTGCTCATTGCACTGGCGGTCGGCTCCCTGCTGGGAGTTCTCTTTACCCTGGGTTGGGTATTACGGGTCAAGCGTCAGGCCTCGAAAACCCGCAGGGAAATTCAAAAAATGGAACAAGAAGTCGCAAACCTGAGGGCAATTCCGATCCGGGACGACGTCTAAGTGCTGGATCCTTTCTGGCTGCTGGCCCTGCTCCCGGTGGCGGCGGCTTCCGGATGGTTTGCCGGTCGTCGGGACGCCATCCACCGCGCCAGAAGCGGCGAGAATTTTAATCTCTCCTCGGCCTACTTCAAGGGTCTGAACTTTCTCCTCAACGAACAGCCCGACAAGGCGATTGAAGTCTTCATAAAGGTACTGGAAGTCGACTCGGAGACGGTTGAGATGCATCTCACTCTGGGTAATCTGTTTCGCAGGCGCGGCGAGATCGAACGCGCGACCAGGATCCACCAAAATCTAATAGCGCGACCGAATCTCAGCAAAGCACAACGACTGCAGGCTCTGAGCGAGCTGGCGCAGGATTATTTCAAAGCCGGTCTGCTGGACCGGGCGGAAAATCTGTTCCAGGAACTCGCGGATGTACCGACCCACGCGCACCAGGCCCTGTCACACCTTACCCAGATCTATGAACAGGAGAAGGAATGGGACAACGCCATAGAGGTGAAGAAGCGGCTGGCCAAATACACCAGCAGGAACGTATCGCCGGAAATAGCCCACTATCATTGCGAGCTGGCGGCAGTTGACCTGCGAACAGATCGGTCCGACGGCGCCCGGGAGCATATCCGCGAGGCACTGACCAAGGACCCGGGGTGTATCAGGGCCGCGATCCAGCTTGGAGAAGTCGAGTATCGAGAAGGCAATTATCGCCGCGCCATAGACACATGGCGCGAAATCGCTGAGCAGGATGCACGTTACCTGGGAGAGGTTATCGACAAGCTTGTCGAATGCTACAGACGACTCGACGATAACTCCGGTCTTCAGGGTTTTCTCGACCATGCCATCACGGAACACGGAACGCCGCGTATACTCATGGCGAGGGTAGACCAGATCGTTGAAGACCAGGGCACCGATGCGGCAGTGGATTTTCTGACCGACTGGCTACGGGAGAACCCCTCGTTGCAAGGCTTGAAACGCCTGGTGGAGCTCGAGCGGGCCCAGGGTGTCGATGATGCTGAAGAGGCACAAAGTCTGAGACTTCTTGTCGCGGGACTGGCTGAAAGGGAGGTCGAATACCAGTGCCGGCAGTGCGGTTTCAGTGGTCGTGCCATGCATTGGCAGTGTCCAGGCTGCAAAGGTTGGCAGACCTATGAACCGATCGTGCCACAGTACACGGCACAACAGCCGAATTGATTGACAAAAGCCGGCACGCTAAGTTACCTTCACTCCGGTGCTGAAAGGGTTTCGGCACCAAGGAACGGCCGCAAGGCCATTAATCATGGAACAAGGAGGACTTAAGATGTCGATCCGAAAATCTCTCTGCCTCATTATTTTACCTCTTTTGGCCGGTCCAGCCCTCTACGGGTCGGTATTGGCTGCCCCCGTGGACATCAACAGCGCGGATGCGCATGCATTGGCGGCGGCACTGAAAGGCGTAGGGGTCAAGACCGCGTCGGAAATCGTTTCTTACAGGAAGCGGAATGGCCCTTTCAAGACGCCCGAGGACCTGCTGGAGGTGAAGGGTATCGGCCCCAGGACGCTTGAGGTCAACAAGAACGATATCCTGACGGGAACGGGCAGTACCAGAAAGGTCGCGCCAGACGATAACGCCAGGCCGTAGTGTAGTATGGTCGGACGGCCCGGCTGCAGTAGGACGCAGCCGGGCCGGATTGGCGTTCCGACTCGACAGAGTGCCGAAAAAAGGGATAATACGCGGTTTGTCGCGACCACGGGCGTCCTGAACGTCCATCGAAACCAGGCGCTTTAGTCAAATCCTATGAATGTAACCATTGTTGGCACGGGATATGTAGGTCTCGTGACCGGAACTTGTCTTGCTGAGGTTGGCAATCACGTCGTTTGTGTCGATGCCGATGAATCCAAGATACACAAGTTGAACAGCGGACACATACCGATCCATGAACCTGGCCTCGAGACACTGGTGCAGGAAAACGTGGACGCAGGCCGCCTGAAATTTACGACCAGCATCGCCGAAGGAGTCGATCACGGCGAGATACTGTTCATTGCCGTGGGTACTCCACCGGATGAAGACGGTTCGGCAGACCTCAGGCATGTGCTGGCAGTGGCGAGGGCCATTGGTCGTCATATGGATGGCGACCGCATCATTGTTACCAAGTCGACGGTACCGGTTGGAACTGCGAAAAAGGTCCAAGAGGCGCTCTCGGAGGCGTTACGGGCACGGTCCAAGGATTTCCAATTCAGCATCGTATCCAACCCGGAATTTCTCAAGGAAGGCGCGGCGGTGGAAGACTTTATGAAGCCTGACCGCATAGTAATCGGAGCGGAAGATGAGCGGGCGATCAACGCAATGCGCGGCCTCTACGCACCTTTTAATCGCAATCACGACCGCGTTATCGTCATGGACGTGCCATCGGCGGAACTGACAAAATATGCGGCCAATGCACTTCTGGCAACCAAGATATCGTTCATGAACGAATTGGCCAACCTTGCGGAGCGGCTTGGTGCCGATATCGAGGCAGTGCGACATGGCATGGGATCTGACCCACGTATCGGGTACCACTTCATCTATCCGGGTTGTGGCTATGGCGGGTCCTGCTTTCCGAAGGACGTGCAGGCGCTGGCCCGGACGGCCCATGAAAACGGTTACGATGCACGCATCCTGAACGCGGTCGAAGCCGTAAACAATGAACAGAAAAAGATTCTACTGCGGAAGATAGACCGGCTGTTCGGCGATGACATTTCCGGGAAAGTATTTGCCCTCTGGGGCCTGGCGTTCAAGCCCGACACCGACGATATGCGAGAGGCACCCAGCAGGGTGCTGATGGAGGGCTTGTGGCAACGTGGCGCCACGGTGAAGGCCTTTGATCCGGTGGCGGGCCACGAGGCGCGCCGCATCTACGGCGATCGGGATGATCTGGAACTGGTCAAGGATGCCTACGCCGCCCTGGATGGGGTTGATGCTCTGGTGCTCGTGACCGAGTGGAAGCTGTTTCGAAGTCCGGACGTGCCTGAGATGGCTAAGCGTATGAAGTCGAAGGTGGTCTTCGATGGGCGCAATATCCTGGACCCGGACACGATGCGTCAACAGGGTTTTGAGTACTACGGTATCGGCCGCAGATAAATGCTTCAGGTCGATGTCTTTTCCGGGTTCCATGTCTTGGTGGTGGGAGATGTCATGCTCGACCGCTACTGGTTCGGGAGCGTTGACAGGATATCACCCGAAGCGCCCGTCCCCGTTGTACGTGTTAATCAACTCGAAGAGAGGGCAGGAGGCGCAGCCAACGTGGCCAACAACGCCTCGGCCCTGGGCGCTGACTGTACCCTGCTGTCGGTGGTCGGTGACGACGACGCGGGAGCAGCATTGCAGAGACTGTTGGCAGATTCGACTATCGATGTGAAACTCGCAGTTGACCGGGATGCATCGACGACGGTTAAGCTCCGCATCCTCTCGCAGAACCAGCAACTGTTGCGCGCCGACTTCGAAACGCCACCCAGCCACGAAATTCTGGCGGGTTGCCTGGAGGATTTCAGTAACTTCCTTCCTTCCGTGGATGCGGTCATCGTGTCTGATTATGGAAAGGGCGGTTTGTATCATCTGAGTGAAATGATCCGGATTGCGCGGCAGCAGGAAAAACCGGTAATCGTGGATCCCAAGGGGTCAGACTTTTCCCGTTACGCGGGGGTAACGGCACTCACGCCTAATCTGCAGGAATTCGAAAAAGTGGCTGGTGTTGTAACCAACGACACAGATCTTGAGAAGAAAGCCGCTGTGATCCTGGATGAACTGAATGTCGAAAAACTTCTGGTGACGCGTAGCGACAAGGGGATGAGCCTGATCCGGCGCGATGGGGCAGTTACACATAGTCCGGCGCGGGCGCGGGCGGTCTATGACGTGAGTGGCGCAGGCGACACTGTGATCAGCGCCTTTACGATGGCGATATTGGCAGGATTCACGGACCAGCAGGTTCTGCGTTTCGCGAATGCAGCGGCGGGAATCGTGGTGGCGAAGCTCGGTACTGCGGCGGCCTCACAGGCTGAAATCATATCCGCCCTGGACGGGGAGTGGGAAAAATGATTGTGGTGACCGGCGGTGCTGGTTTTATTGGCGCGAACCTCGTGCACGGACTGAATCAACGCGGCGCGGATGACATCCTGGTGGTGGATGATCTGACCAAGGGCGGGAAGTTTCGGCACATTGCGGACGCGAGCGTTCGCGACTACATGGACAAGGAAGAGTTTATGTTACGGCTCCGCAAAGGAAATTTTCCCCAGATATCCGTGGTGTTCCATCAGGGCGCCTGCTCGGACACCATGGAATGGGACGGAAAGTACATGATGTCGAACAACTACTCTTACTCCAGAGAGATTCTCGACTATTGCCTTGACAGGAAAATTCCGTTGATTTACGCGTCTTCGGCTTCAGTGTACGGGTCCGGTAAAGTATTCGAGGAGCAACCGGAGTACGAGCATGCGCTCAATGTATATGCATATTCGAAGCTACTGTTCGACAGGCATGTCAACATCCGGATGGGAAGCGCCAGCTCACAGATTGTAGGACTGAGGTATTTCAATGTGTACGGACCGAGAGAGGAACACAAAGGCCGCATGGCATCGGTGGCGCTGCATTTCCATCGTCAGTATGAGGAGGAGGGATACGTAAGACTGTTCGAGGGCAGCGACGGGTACGGGGACGGCGAGCAAAGAAGAGATTTTGTCTGGGTGGGTGACGTGGTGGACATCAACCTGCATTTTATGGAAAACCCGCACACCAGCGGAATATTCAACGCCGGCACCGGACGGAGTCAGAGTTTCAATGACGTTGCAATGGCGGTGATCCAGAATTGCGGGACGGAAGGCGTCGGGTTAAAGGAACTGGTAGATACGGGAAAGATCAAGTACGTGGAGTTCCCGGCCGCCCTCGAGGGCAGATATCAAAGCTTTACCGAGGCCAATATTGAAAAACTGCGCAGGGCCGGTTATGAACAGGCGTTCGCCGATGTCGAAACCGGGGTAAAGATGTACATCGATTACCTGCAGGCAACCGACTAGAGAGTAATGGCGCAGAAACGCTGGTACCTGGTGTACGCGAAACCGCGTCAGGAGCAAACCGCACAGGAAAACCTGGTGCGACAGGGATACCGGACGTATTTGCCTCTCCTTAGAGTGCCGCGCCGCCGGTTGGGTCGGCGCGTCATTCGCGTGGAAGCGATGTTTCCGCGTTATCTCTTCATACACCTCGACACGGTTACGGACAACTGGGCGCCGATACGGTCCACGGTGGGGGTGAGCAAGCTGGTTCGATTCGGGGGGGAACCCGCGCCGGTGCCGGACATGCTCATCGAGGCACTACGGGCCAGAGAGAACAGGGAGGGGGTGCAGGATGTGCCGCTGCATTCCTACCAACACGGGCAGAAGGTGCGTATAGAGGAAGGGCCGTTCATGGGATACGAGGGCATATTTCTGGCAAAAACCGGCGAGGAAAGAGTGCTGGTACTGCTCGACGTGGTGGGCACGCAGGCCAAGGCCCGGGTCGATATCGAGTCTCTGGGACCGGTCGAGAAGTGAAGCGCGAAACCCGATAAGTTTTTCAAATATCCTGATATTCTTTTGATTTGCTTGAAGCTTTTGTGTATAGTGTTCATCCCGTGAACAACTCCGGGTCAAAAGAAGAACGCCTCACTCTGGAGCTCCTGGACGCCATCGAGCGCCGCAGCGACGTCAGCCAGAGACATCTAGCGAGACAAATGGGGGTCGCGCTGGGTCTGGCGAACTCCTACCTCAAGCGCTGCGCGAAGAAAGGCCTGGTGAAGGTCCGCGAGGCGCCCGCCAACCGGTACGTCTACTACCTGACTCCGAAAGGATTTGCTGAAAAGGCGCGGCTCACCGCGCAGTTCCTGTCCACCTCTCTCTCCTTCTACCGCCAGGCCGCGGAGTCCTGCACCAAGATCTACGAGCATTGCGAGAAGCAGGGCTGGAACAATATTGTCCTTTGCGGCAAGTCCGATCTCGCCGAGATCGCCTTCATGAGGGCGATCCACACACCGGTTTCGATCCTGGGTCTGTGGGATCCGGACCAGACCCGGGCAAGCTTCTTCAATCGCGAGATCTGGAACCACTGGGAGAGGATACCCGACACGGATGCCTATGTGATCACGGGGCTTTCTGACCCCTTGAGGCTGTATGAGTTTGTCTTAAGTAAAACCACTGACCCTGAGCGGGTCATAACACCGGAAGTTTTGGGACTAAGAGCCGCTGCCGAGGCGGTCTCCAAGAAACAGGCTTAACATTTCGCGTCGTGCGATTTTTCATGCAGTGCAGCGCACAGCAGGGCGGTAGCGTGCCTGAACGCACAGAGATGACTGTAATAGAAATTGCGATAGTCAGTTGGTCTGGTACGGAATTGCCGCGGGCGGTGGCTTTCGGCATGAGACATTACATCTGGAGGTTCGATCTGGGTCCCGCCCGGATCGCGGAATGCAGCGATGTAATCGAGTCGACAGGTGAGGTCAGTGCTGAATCGCTCGCGCTTTCGAAATGTTTTGGGTTGACCACCGATATCGCAGCATACAGCGGCGTCGGGTTCATCATTGTTGCTGCACCGACCCCGGTAGACGGTGCCAGCGGGCCCGACCTGTGTGCCTTGATCGGCGCTATCGGGTAAGCGTGACGAATGATGCGCCCGGGCGACAAGAAATTTTCCCTTGCGTGACTGGGACGAACTTCCGGTAGCGGACACCCTGATCGTCGCCATGGCTCACCGGCAATATGCATTCATCGAAAGAGAAGCTGTTGTACAAGTTGAAAGGGAAAGGGGTGTTCATCGACGCGAAGGCAGTCTTTGATCGCATGGAATTCATAAGGCACGATGTCTCATTCTGGAGGTTATAAATGTTGAGGATACTGGTCACCGGCGCTGCGGGGTTCATCGGTTCCATGCTATCCCATCGCCTGCTGGATCGCGGTGACCAGGTCATCGGCATCGATAATCTCAACGATTACTACGATGTCAACCTCAAGAAAGCGAGACTGGCAAGGCTTGAAGGGCGGGAAGGATTCGCGTTCGAGAAGATAGATATTGTAGACCGGGATTCGATTTCGACTCTTTTCGAGAAACACGGCTTCGACCGGGTAATGCACTTGGCGGCCCAGGCCGGTGTACGTTATTCGATCGAGAATCCCTATGCTTATATCGACGCCAACCTGTCAGGTTTCGGCAACATCCTGGAAGGCTGCCGATACGGGGGCATCGAACACCTGGTATACGCCTCGTCCAGCTCGGTGTATGGGGCGAACACAAGGTTGCCATTTCGTGAGGACGACAATGTGGACCATCCGCTGTCTCTCTATGCCGCCAGCAAGAAGGCCAACGAGCTGATGGCGCATACCTACGCGCATCTCTACGGCCTGCCCTGCACCGGACTGAGGTTCTTCACTGTTTATGGTCCCTGGGGGCGCCCCGACATGGCGCTTTTCAAGTTCACGAAGGGGATTCTTGCAGGTGAGGCGATACCCGTGTTCAACCGGGGCGATATGGTGAGGGACTTTACCTTCGTCGAGGACATCGTGGAGGGAATGGTACGGGTGATCGATACGCCAGCCACCGGGAATCCCGGGTGGGATGGATCGGAGCCCGATCCGGCAACCAGTCGCGCGCCCTATCGGATCTACAATATCGGAAACAATGCCCCTGTTGAATTGATGCGTTACATAGCCGTCCTGGAGGAGTGCCTCGGCAGGAAAGCGAAACTGGAACTGTTGCCCATGCAGGACGGTGACGTGCCGGCAACCTTCGCCGATGTCACCCGGTTGAAGGAGGAATTCGAATTCAAACCAAGCACCTCGGTCGAAGACGGCGTTGCCGCGTTCGTGCGTTGGTACCGCCATTACTATGGAGTGGAGTAAAGCATGAAGAAGGCATTGATTACGGGGGTGACGGGCCAGGATGGTTCGTATCTGGCCGAATTTCTACTGGACAAGGGCTACGAGGTCCACGGCGTGAAGCGTCGTACCTCGTACTTCAACACGCAGCGCATAGATCATATCTACCAGGGCCCGCAGGAACGGAACAAGCGATTCATCCTGCACCACGGGGACATGACCGACTCGAGCAGCCTGTTACGCATCATCCAACTGGTACAACCCGATGAGATATACAACCTGGCGGCGCAGAGCCACGTAGCGGTGTCCTTTGAGGAGCCCGAGTACACGGCCGACTCCGATGCCCTGGGCACCCTGCGCGTTCTGGAGGCGATCCGGATCCTCGGCCTCACGGACAAGTCCCGCTTCTACCAGGCTTCCACGTCCGAGCTGTTCGGCAAGGTCCAGGAATCGCCTCAAAAGGAAACCACCCCCTTCTATCCGCGTTCCCCGTATGGCGTGGCAAAACTCTACGCATACTGGATAACGGTCAATTATCGGGAGTCCTACGGGATCTACGCCTGTAACGGCATCTTGTTCAATCACGAATCCCCGCGACGCGGGGAGACCTTCGTCAGCCGCAAGATCACCCAGGCACTGACGCGCATTGCCGTGAGTAAGGAAAATTGCCTTTATCTGGGAAACCTCAATGCTAGGCGCGACTGGGGTCATGCCCGCGACTATGCGAAGATGCAGTGGCTCATGCTGCAGCAGGAGGGTCCCGAAGATTATGTTATAGCAACCGGTCGTCAGCGTACCGTCCGCGAGTTCGTCGAAACTGCCGCCAGACATATCGGGGTCTCACTCGACTGGGAGGGGGAGGGCACGGAAGAGTGTGGCAGGATTACCTCGATCGAGCCATCAGGTCCCGGCCATCTCAGGGCTGGTGATGTGATTGTGCGTGTCGACACCCGTTATTTTCGGCCTGCCGAGGTCGAGACGCTGCTTGGCGATGCCAGTAAGGCCGAAGCCCGCCTGGGTTGGAAGCCGACAACCTCCTTTGAAGAGATGGTCGAGGAGATGATGCAAGAAGATCTTCATCAAACCTCAAAGCAATGATTGATTGGCTACCATCGGGGCAAACTTCAAGGCGAGAGTTCGAAGAACCCAGGTTTAAGTTTGGCCCCTGACAAGGAGACTTGCGGTGACATTAGAGCGATAAGAAGGACTCTAGGACCTATCGCAAAATCAGAAAGTGATGGAGATGAGGTAGCGAAGAGATAAGGTATCATAGTGGTTAATGATTGGGTTACCGACGAGCAGCAGGAATGTAGCCGGAAATACTTTCCGGAAAAGAAAATTTCCGTGGGCCGACCGGATCGCAAACCGACTCCTACACGAAAGATCCTCGCAGCAAGTCTCTCGATTCTGAACACTAGAGGCCAATGGCGCGTGCTGCCGAAACCCTATCCCAACTACAAGACGGTGCATCCTCGCTATCAGCACTGGTCTCGATACTAGGTGCTGCGAGACGTAACTCGCGGATTTGGCCAATTCGCCTCGAGATCTCGGCGGTCAGGACAAGTCGGAATGGTTTACCGATGCGATGTTCTCGGCGGCGGAGGTCGGCGATTAGGGAATCGGTCCGACGAAACTCGGTGGGGGTGCCAAATTCGGGGAGCTGTGGACCGCCGCGGATAACCAGTGGCGGTCAACACTCATGCGGCCAATGACCATGAAGTGACGCTGGTGCGGCTGAGTTTTGATTCGCACATGATCGAGGCGAGGCCCGAGAACCTGACTGGTGATCGGGCGTATGACAGTGATGATCTCGATGAACAGATGAAGAAGGACGCCATCGAGGTGACGTGCCGCACCCTCAGAACCGGTGGAAACCGCCGACCCAGGACCGGCGTCGGCTGCGTCGCTATGAGCGATGCTGGCTGATGGGGCGGTTTCTTGCATGGAGCCAATGGCAACGCCGGTTACTCGTACGTTGGGACTATTACGCCGAAAAGTTGCTTGAGTTCGTGCAACTCACTTCCCTCAATGTCATATTCAAGCTATCTTGAGATAGCTTGTATGCAAATGACCAGACATGACTGGAATCTGGTTGGAGTAGTTGGGATCTGTCTGCTATTGATCTCGCTCATGTTGTGGTCGCTGTTGGGACAGAGCGCGGTTCTTCCAATGCTCGTACTCGGTATAACAGTTCAACTTGCGATTTTGGTTGAATTATACCGAAGGATAATGAACTCCAGACAAAAGCTTATAAAAGAAATGAAGTCCGATTCAGCCTCTTACAACAAAAGGATTGAGAATTGGCTGTCAGTCGTGACATTCGTTGAACCGAATTTGCCATTGCCTGGTACCAATCGCTGGACTGCTGCGCCGGATCTTCTAAAGCTGCTAATTGAAACAATAGTAACAAGAAAGCCAGTCAAGATTGTTGAAGCCGGGAGTGGTCTATCGACCCTCATCATGGCTTATTGTCTAAAGAAAAACGGTAGGGGGAGAATTATAGCTTTAGAACATGATCTTGATTGTTTTGACAAAAGCAAGAATATGATCTCCGCCCATGGGTTGGAGTCTATTGCAACAATTATACATGCCCCATTGGCGGAGCACACAATCAATAATGACAAGTGGCAGTGGTATGATATTGAAAGCGTAGAGTTGGAGCGAGGGGTAGATTTTCTCTTTATCGACGGGCCGCCGCGTCAAGTGCAGAGGTTAGCCAGATATCCTGCATTACCGTTACTTTACAAGACTTTGCGTACCGGGTTTGCCATGATATTGGATGATGCAAGCCGGAGCGATGAACAAGACATCGTCGCGCGCTGGAAGAGGGAATATCCGGATATGGAGTTGAACTACCTGGACCTCGAGAAAGGGGCTGTTCTTATCAGCAGGTCCACGCGGCGAAGTTGAGGCAGTGACGGTTATAAAACGAAACCGGTAGCTGGCAGGACGACCACGCCGCGCTAGCTGCCTCGCACGCATTATGCAGATCTCTTTCATCGTACTTGGGCGACTGATCGTCCTGTTCATTTATTGGCACGAAGAATGCTGAGACGACTCGTACGTTGGTTCCTACAGAAGCTTGTCAAGCGAGCAAGCCCACGCACCGAACGCGCAGTCTGGCTGGTTCTGAGAGCGGCCTTGTCTCACAAGCTCCTGATCTCGCTGGCTATCGCGACAAACATACTGGCCGCGGTATTCGAAGGGAGTTCGATCGGACTTCTGGCGATTGCAGTGGCGAGCATAACGACCACAGGCGAAGCACCTTTCAACATTGGCCCACAGATAGTGAATGACTTGGCCAGCCAGCTAAGAGTCGAAATGGGACGCGAGCATTTCTTCCTGCTGCTCGTTAGTTTGGCCGTAGCCGGTCAGGTATTCCGCGCAGCGCTCCAGTACATGGCAAAGGTCTTCACTGCATTTCTGCAGACCAGCGTCATGGGAGAGATGCAAAGTAGAGTAGCGAAGCACATAATGAAAATGAGCTACGCGGAGGTCAATAAACGACCCGGCGGTGTGCTCGCGTCTCTAATTGCGCAGGCAGAAAAGACGAGCGTTCTGGTGGACGCTATCAATATCTCCGTGAGCCAGGTTTGCCTGCTGCTGGCGTATCTCGTTCTTCTAGCACTGATCTCATGGCAAATGACGATTATTGGAATGGTCTTGGGGTTTCTCTTCTCGCTGTCTCTGTCACACATAATCCGAAAGCTGCGACAAGTCGGAACGCGCGTGGCCGAGGCCAGTGTGGAATTGAGCAAGAAGGTGATGGAGTTCTTTCAAGCGCCGCGCCTGCTACGCCTCTATTCCAGAGAGCAGTACGCAATTGACAGCATTGAAGTATCACTGCAAGAGCGCATGAAGGCGAGGCGCGCGGGATTGCTCTGGAAGGGCACGTTGACGCCTGTGCTCGAATCGCTCACGGTGGTGGCTGGAGCAGCGGTGCTGTTGGGCGGATTTTGGCTGTTACGGTCACAGTCGAGGGAGATTCTGCCGACATTGCTCGCATTCGTTGTTGTCTTGCAGAGACTCATGGCAAGGCTGGCGTCGTTGAACGAGGCGCGGGCAACCATAGCCAATTCGTTGCCCGCCGCCGAAATAGTCGCCGAGATCCTGGAGGAGAAGGGTAAAGAGTTCACCCGGGTAGGCGGAAAGACAGTAGCGCCGTTCGCGGACAAGATAGTGCTGGAGGGCGTGCGATTCAGGTATTCCAAACGGGCCAAAGATGCAGTACGTGGACTCAATTTTGCCATACCGAGGGGCAACGTGATCGCGCTGGTCGGCCGCTCCGGCAGTGGCAAGACGACGATCGTCGACCTGTTGCTCGGGCTCTTCGAGCCGACGGAGGGACGCATCATGATGGATGGCGTCAGCCTCGCTGAGGCGGAATTGGTCTCTTGGCGCAAGAACTTCGGTGTTGTGAGTCAGGATAATTTCATGTTCCATGCAACGATACGCGAGAACATTGCCTTCGCAAGACTTGATGCCAGCGATAACGAGGTACAGGAGGCGGCAAAGGCGGCGCACGCTCATGAATTCATATCTGAGCTCGAACAAGGATACGAGACGATGACAGGAGATCGCGGGTACCAGCTGTCTGGAGGGCAGATTCAAAGACTGGCTTTGGCGCGTGCTGTACTGACAAACGCAAATATTCTTATCCTCGATGAAGCAACCAGCGCGCTGGATACGATCTCGGAAAAATTGATCATGCGGTCGATAAATGAGTTGCGGGGAAATCGCACGATCGTAATGGTTGCGCACAGGTTATCGACGGTCGTTGACGCTGACCAGATTCTGGTTCTTAAGGAGGGGAGAATCGTGGAGGCGGGTACTCATGAAGAGCTCATAGCTAGGGGCGGTAGCTACGCCGATCTATGGAGTCTTCAGACGAGCGAGAGGAAGCCACTTGAAACCAAGGAGGCGGTCTAGTGGCGGAGAGCAAATGCTCAGTGCACGAGGAAACGGTCTCTACAAGGCGGATAATGCCTGTCATCCAAAACCATCCCGACCAGAATTGCTGATGAAACCGGCGGTACTTGTTCATGGTCCGTGAGCGATAGATTGTTGGATCGTTTTTAAGTGCCTAACAGCGTCCAAATTGTGCAACTTGGTTATGACACGGATGTTTTCGACGAAAATGCTGCCCAGGACTCCCGTTCACGCCAGGTCGGATATACGCGATATCTTCAGGAGAGGTGCACGGGTGCTCGAGTAATCAATATTGTCCTGACGCCGGATCGGGGTCTGAAGAAACAGGAAGTCGGCGTCCTGACTTTGGATCCAGTCAATTATTATCGCCGGCGCCACATCGTTTCTCTGTTCGTCTATTTGCGCCAGCTTCATAAGCAGGCGCCGATCAGTCTGCTCACGACCCAGGACATTGCCGGAATATTCTGGGCGGCACTCGCCTTTGGCTTGGCGTACCGAGTGCCGGTTGTTGGGCAGGTTCATTATGATCTGGTCGCCGAGTACGGCGGAAGACAGTGCGTGAAAAGCGTCTTCGGGCGTCTATACAAACGAATGGTGTTGGGATGTCTCAGGTTTTACGACGGACTGCGGGTTGTGAACTCAGAGACGGGTGCGTTCTTGAGAGAGCGGGGATACAAGAAGCCGGTGTGCGTGTGTCCGGTGCCGGTGGCTCTGTTGCCTTCCAGCAAGACGAAGACGGCCTCGGCCAGCGGTGCCCCGCTGCGTGTACTGTTCGTAGGTCGATTCGTGCTGGTGAAGAACTTGGACTGTTGGTTGAAGACGGCGCATCGGGCACTGCAGTCTGGCGAGGATATGGAGTTTGTGCTCGTGGGAGACGGAGAGGAACGTCGCCACTTGGAGACGCTGTGTAGCGAGTTGGGTATCGCCGAGCGAGTACACTTCATCGGTGCCTTGCCCCCCGAGCAGTTGGCAGACTGGTACGCGGCGTCGGATGTGCTGTTATTGACTTCAAGACAGGAAGGGTTCGGCCGCGTCATTGTGGAGGCGATGTATCACTACGTGGTCCCTGTCTGTTCCAACGTGGCCGGCGCCCGAGAGATCATCCAACCCGGCATCAACGGATACCTCGGTGAGGCGACTCCAGAGGTGCTGGCCGAGCATCTGATAGATCTCTCGAGAGACTCGGATAAGCGCCACCGTATGGGCGTGCATGCTAGGAAGCAAGTGGAACATAGATTCATGCCGGAAAGATTGCGCAGGATGTGGTTGGATTTCCTGCTGAGCTTTGTCTCGCCTCGTATCGCGTCACATGGGTGATGCACAGCGTAAGGCGCTCGACTTGTCGATATGATTTCCCTTGATTTTGTCATCCGCAGTATTGGCGAGAGGACGGAGGAGGTTTGTATAGAGCTGGTGAACCGGGAGCGTCAACCTCACGAGGAACTATCGATATTGAGGGAGCAGACGCATACCCTTGCCGTTCAGGAGACGATTCGTAGAGGTCTTACGAGCAAGGCCGATTGGCTCGCTGCAATCGACGCGGATATGCTGATCGTGCAAGGCGGTGTGTCGCTTATTAGAGACGAGCTCAGATCAGTTTCGGAAGATGTATTCGTGGTGCATCCTGCGGTATTCGACAAACAGTATGGAATGCGGCGCTGGGGAGTTACGGTGTATCGTACGTCAATGCTCGACCAGGTCTGGACCGTTTTCCAGGACGTGAAATGTCAACGGCGAACGAAAATTGAAGGGGCAGTTATTGCAGAGTTCGAGAACGAGCAGAAACGAGCACATTTTTCGCGGACAGTCGTCGCCTATCACGACTTCTTCCAGTTCTACAGGGACCTGTATAGAAAGGCATATCTCAATGCAACACGAAATCCGGGCATGAACCGGCTCGTGAGTCAGCACTGGACCAGACTGTGCCCCAAAAATGCAGACTATCTGGTCATGTTGAAAGCCATGGAGAATGCTGTTGTCGAGAGACGGCAGCTAACGAATAGTATGCGTGATTTCGAGCCAGGCGAGCTTGGCGAAAAGTTGGCGGAGCTTGGACTGAAGGAGAAATCGGCGCTGAACTGCCCGGACTTCGTGAAGCAATTCCTCAATGGTTTTATGGAGGTAGAGATAAAGGAAATCGAGAGAAATCGCGTATTCAACGATTTTTTCGAGCATGACTCCTCATTGAAGAAGATGAGATCTGTTTTTCGGAGAACGATTTCAAGGTCTTTCTGATCGTGCTGCATATCCGATAAATGAAGTGGTTCTATTGCACCGTGGCGCGGGTGCCGGGAGTAAAGGCGCACTGTGCGCAGATCGCGCAAATGTGCCGTTCATTCCTGAACGTCGGTAACGACCTCGAGTTGTTGCAACCCGCCCGAAAAGACCTCGCAGTGTATCAGTCCAAGTCGATCAGGGAATGGTACGGAATTGACATAGATATTCCCTCCCGGAAACTTCCCTGCATAGATTTGCTCTCGCGCCTGCCGGCGGGCTTGACAAAGCCTGTGTACCAGGTGGCGTTTCAATTACTGGTCGGAACGTATAACAGATCCCTGCGCCGTGTGCTCAGACAACACCATGGAGATGGTGTTGTCTACTCCAGAGACGTGCACGTGTTCTCTAAGCTCATCGATGCTTTTCCCTCGCTGACCAAAGTAGTCGAGCTTCACAATCTGGACGAACCTGCGGATCAGAGGTTGGGCAGCGAAGCCAGGGTATGGGGAGGGTGCAACGGGGTGGTGGTTATTACGAGCCACCTGAAAGATATGCTTATTGATCGGGGATGCAACGCCGACAGGATCCTGGTGGAAGCCAACGGGGTTGACGCCAAGGCCTTTCCCGGCACTGCGACGAAGAATGAAGCGAGAGAAGCTTTGAGCCTGCCGGGGGAAGGCAAGATCGTCGCCTATGTCGGCAATTTCCACACGCTGGGGCTGGAGAAAGGCATTGGAATGATCGTGGAAGCCGTGCCGACGGTTTTAAAGGAGTACCAGGACGTAACGTTCTATTTCGTGGGCGGCCCGCTGGCCTGTGCGGAACCTTACAGCGCGAGGTTGGAAGGCCTCGGGGTATCGGGGCAACACTATCGGTTTGTCGACCGGCAACCGTATAAACAGATGCATCTATGGCTTGCGGCCGCAGATATTCTGGTCATGCCGTTACCCGATCACCCCAGATTCACCCGCGTGACATCGCCCATGAAGGTATTTGAATATATGACATCCGGCCGACCTATGATTGTCTCCGATCTGCCGGCGTTGCGAGACGTTCTGAGTAACGAACAGAATGCCCTCATGGTGCCTCCTGGAAATAATGACTCATTTGCGCAGGCCGTCGTCCGCTTGCTGCAGGACCAGAGCCTTGCGGACACGCTCTCGCATAACGCACAGCGGGACGTCCGATACCGGACCTGGGATGCAAGGGCAAAACGTATAAGCGATTGGGCAAATACGCTTCACTAGAGGCTGGAAGTTCATACAAGGCCTTTGTGCGCGTCGTCAAGGGAAAGGCAGCTGCCATACTCAACGCGTGCAAGTGGCTGTGGTACACAAGAAGACTCATTGTGTCGCCGCTGAGAACACTTCGATTTTCCGACTTGACCGATGAACCTGATTACAAGGCGACATTTCGCTACCCGGGCGGCCGCTTTGTGTGCCGAAAACAGGATTGGTTTGGGGTCAAAGAGGTCTTTCTAGACGACGAATATCTTCCGGCTCTATCTTGCCTTGCGTACACCCCGTCGCCCGTAGTCGTTGACCTTGGTGCCAATATCGGGGCGTTTGCCCTCTATGTGTTTTCCTACTATCGGAACGCGCGCTTGCTGTCGGTTGAGGCCGCTCCAGACACGTTCGAGATACTGAGCGATAATCGAAGATTGAACACGACACGCGAATGGCGGGTAGTGAACGCAGCGGTCTGGTCAGAGAACGGGTCGATCAATCTTGACCGACGTGAAGCCAGCACCGGTCATCGCGTGCGAATCAACAGAGGCGCCGGGGAAACGGTTCCCGCCCGTCGGCTTGCCGACATCGTCGCCGAGGCCCGGCTCGGCGACATCGATCTGCTGAAGATGGATATCGAGGGCGCCGAGGAAACGGTGATCCCGCAAGCCGAGGACGTACTGCAGCGTACCAAGGTGCTGGTGATAGAGGTGCACACGGACCGTATGGATCCAACCTCTGTCTACGAGGTGTTGGCCAGGTCATTTGGCTACTGTTGGGAGTTGAAGGGTCGAAGTGTCGAGAAGCCCGTATTGATCCTCTCTCGCGAGAAGCTCTCAATAGACGGAGCGATGGCCGTAGATCCGCTACGACTTCACTCGGCGTGACTCGTATTTAGTTGCGGCTATTGCTCATCACATACGTATTGGATGAAGCGCACGGTGCCCTGGCGTGGCAGACCGGTGTTGCCCGCGCCCTTGCTAAAAAGGTGGATCATCTGTTGGTGCTCAGTAGCACGGTTGGCCGACTGAGTACTCTGCCGGCCAACACCGAGGTGATTACTCCCCCTGTCCGGCCGTTGGGAATCCCGCACCGCTTCGGCGGACGCTTCGCGTTCAACAAGCACGTCTTCGAACTCTGCCGGGAACGTCGTATCGACGCCGTGGTGATACACATGGCCATGGAGTGGGCCTACATACTGAGCCCGACGTTTCGATTTCTACGGCTCCCGGTGGTCATGTGGTATGCACATGGCACGGTCAGTCAGCGATTGCGCCTGGCGATTCGTTGCGTAGACCGGGTAATCACGTCGACACCGGGAGGATGTCGGATACGGAGTGAGAAGATTCGAGTGATTGGACAGGCGATAGACACCGATCATTTCAGGGTGCCGCAAGACCGGAGCCTGCAGAACGTAGTCTATGTGGGACGCATCTCGCCGCGAAAGCGGATCGATCTGTTGTACGGGACATCGAAGGCGCTCACGGATGCCAACGGCTTACCGGAGATCCCCTTTCATGTGGTGGGGCCTCTGCTCTCGCTGGAAGACCTCCACTATGCCCACAGCTTGCAGGACACAATATGGCGCGAGCAGCAGGAAGGCAATTTCCGGATGATGGGTTTTGTTCCTTATGCAAGACTGCCGGAGCTTTATGAGAGCGCCTTCCTTCACCTCAACGTCAGCGAGACAGGCAGCATGGACAAGACCGTCATGGAGGGGCTTTCAGCGGGCTGTCCGGTGCTCACCAGTAATCCTGCCTTTATTGATACGCTGCAAGACTATCCCGAGTTCATCGCGCGAGACGATCGGCCGGAGGCCATTGCAGAGCAGATAAGGCACATCTACGAACGGCGCCGCGACTACGACCCGCTGCGCTTGCGCGCCCTGGTTGATGGTCGTCACGATATGAATAGCTACGCAGATCGTGTGCTCAACGTTGTGCGAGAGCGCATGGTGAAATAGCGCATAATGCGCGTGCTGCTCGTCACCAATGTATTTCCGCCGGCAATCGGGGGGCCGGCGACGTTCGGTGCCCGGTTGGCGATGGCTTTAGATGAGCAGGGGCACAAAGTGCATGTTGTTTGCGGTACGGAGGATGCAGAGGGATTGCATACGTATCCATTTCCAGTCATTCGAGCGGGGACGCGGGGAAACAGGCTTTGGCGGGAGCTGGACTTGCGTATGCGGCTGCTGCAGGCAACGTACTTGACGGACGTCGTCTATTGCATGGGACTAGAGCATCAGACGTCGTGGGCCTGCCGGGTTGCTCGCAAACCGTTCGCTCTTCGTATCGGTGGCGACAGTGTCTGGGAGGCGGCCCGCAACATGGGCGTGACGGATCTGGAACCCGAGGCGTTCTACATCGAGGCCACCGCCAAAGAACGTATGCCCGTGGCGGTGCCGGAGTCGCGTCGGCGGGAACAATTCAGGCGCGCGGCTTGCGTGGTTTACGTGAGCGAGTATCTGCGTGGCCTCGCCGGCGCATGGTGCAGTGAACGGCCCGCCAAAGAGCATGTCATCTGCAACGGTATACCGGTTGAAGCGCGCCGGGAGCCGTCTCGACGACTCGCTGATGAGCAACTGCGCGTATTGTTCGTGGGCAGGCAGACAAATTGGAAAGGTGTAGACGCAATGCTGTTGGCGCTGCGGCAAACCGCGGGCGTTGAACTGACGATAGCGGGCTCTGGGCCGGCGCGACCGGCCAACGTTGACCTCGCGCGCCGGCTCGGGTTGTCGAACAGGGTGACTTTTGTTGACGGTATAGACTCGCGGAAGATGGTGGACTTCATGGCGTACTACCATGTCCTGGTGCTTCCGTCGCTCTATGAGGGTCTGAGCAACACGCTGCTCGAAGCGGGATTAGCGGGTCTGGCCTGTATCGCGTCAAATCGCGGCGGAAATCCAGAGGTTATTCGCCACGGCGAGACCGGGTTCCTTGTCGACCCGTTCAACATCGACGATATCGCCGAGGCACTCACGCACGTCGCTAGCAACGAGGACGTTCGGCTTCAGTGGGCGAGCGAGCATGCGGAGCGGGTAGTGACACGCTTCGACATGACGCGAGCCATTTCCGAAACGATTAGGGTATTCGAGCACGTTGCGTGAATCTCTAACAGGCAACCAGAAATCGCATACCAAATGCGCATGGTGACATGTGGTGACGACGCGGTACCTCTCGATGCCGATGGTTGATAGAGTCCGGGCTGTTTCTTGTGACTTCCGTTTTCGGGAGAGCTTTGAAATCACAATCCCTCATGCGCAAGGCAGTGCAGGCTAACGCTTCGTTTCATGAGCACATGTTGATGAATGACCAATGTCCGAACTTCTTAGATCCGTTTTTCATTCTTTATGATTCCAGATCAGGTTCGACGTTCCTGGCAAATCAACTAGCAAGGTGTTCTGACGTTCTCATACCACCTGAATCCAACTTTCTCCAATTGTTGCTGAATCAATATGAGAAGTCCGTAATCGAAAACAGCGAGGATCTGAAGACTGTATTGAACATTATTTATTCGGACCCAAAGTTTTCTGATTGGCAGTTAAGCAGAGAGAACATAAATGCCCTATTGGCAAACAAACTACCCTTGAAGCAGCGAGATCTTATTATTGAATTATGTAAGGCATATCAAGCCAGTGCATGTCCACGGGCAGCATTGTTTGGAGTTAAGAAAGGAAACTATATGTATCACTACAAGGAAATAAAGACGCTCTTTCCGAAATCGAAGTTCGCCGCATTGATACGGGATGGCAGGGCGATATTCAATTCAAAAAAGACAACAATTCATTCCGCCTCGAGAGCTCCTCTAGAAACGGATCCTATTAGAGCCGCGAAGCAATGGACTGAGCGAGTCTCAACGATGCGAGAGATTCAAAAAGAGTATCCTGAGGACGTTCTCATTATCAAATATGAAAACTTGGTGACGATGCATGAAGGGGAGATGCAAAGAGCATGTGAGTTTTTGGAAATTCCCTACCATCGGGGTAAGGCGTCGCAAGTTGCGGCCAAGCAATACGATGTCCCACAAAGATATGGCAGCTCGCATGAGAATATAGATAAACGTCCACTGTCAAGTCGAATCGATGCATGGAAGGAGTCGCTGACCGAAAGTGAGATACGCAAATACGAGATGGTTGCATTTGCAGCGCTTAAGCGCGAGAACTACGTCCTTGAGAATTCACCGCCCTCTTTGCTGCTGTACTGGTGCCTGTGTTTTGTGAGAAGAGTGTATTGGAAGGCGGCAAGAGTAGCTCGAGGCAAGAACTGACGGTTGATGTACGAGTTGGGAGAAATTACCGATGGTGAAATCAGTAGCACCTAAGGTCTTGCTCCTCACAACGAAACCTATAAATGATTTGGGCGCCGGCGGTGCAATCTTGCGTAACGTCCTCACGTTCTTCCCCAAAGACCGATTGTTTTATTTTCAGTTACAGCGCGGAACGGAGTTAGGCCACGCAGATTCGACTCATGGGATAAAGTCGGAAGTGGGACATGAAATCACAAAATACGGACTACGTCGTTTTGGTGCAAGAGCGGACCGCATCTCGAGACCGCTCTTCGAACGATACAAGGAGACGGTATTAATCCCACGAATAGTCGCGCAAGCGGTGGTGTTTGGAAAGACACACAAAGTCGACGTCCTGTGGGCAACACTCACTTCAGCCACAATAGTCCGTATCGCGAGCAGAGTTGCGCGAGAGTTGGGTGTGCCGCTGGTAAGTACTGTGTGGGATCCCCCAGAGTACAAGATATGTCGGCAGTATCAGCTGGATGAACACAGCTCTCTTCGATTGATGAGGGCGTTTGCGGAATGTCTTCATCATTCAAAATGTGTTGCGGTCCCATCGTATGAAATGAGGCACAAATATGAAGTTGAACATGGCGCGACTTGTGTCGTCATGCTGAATGGAATGTCGGACCAGAGTGAACTCCGAAATAGTGGCGCGCGCAACGATTCCAAGAAGCTGATTATTGCCTCGGCAGGGTCTGTCTATGCGAAGGACGAATGGAGTGCATTTCTCTCGGCGTTGGCCTCCACGGGGTGGAAGATTGCGGGGCGTGATGTGGCGATAAGGCAGTATGGTTCGCGGATTTCCCAGACATGTCCATTCCCTGTGCGTATTGAATATCGAGGATGGTTGGGGCCTCAGCAGCTGGCTGAAGAGCTAGCCGTAGATACGCCGGAGCGACTGACGAAGTTGGTCTCCGCTTTGGAGCTCCTGTCAGATACCTATAATCTGCCGATTGTCTGCAGCCTGCATCCAAGGACCCGGTCAAAAATGGAGGCATTCGGATTGAATTTCGAATATGGACAGATCCGGTATTTGCCGCCACTAGGCTTTTTCGATTTTGTCGCGTTGCAGAAGGCTTCACTGTGCGTGTTGTCGGACAGCGGGACGGTACAAGAAGAATGCTGTATCTTGAGAAGGCCCGTCGCCACGATCAGAGACGTTACGGAACGGCCGGAGACTATTGAGTGCGGAAGCAATGTTTTGACTGGGTTGGATCCAGCGAGGATACTGAGTATCGTCGATCACGTTCTGAAGCAAGACAATAGCTGGCAGCCCCCCGCCGAGTACCTGGCCACCAATGTTTCTGACACGGCCATAAATATATTACTCAGTCACCACGACTTCCATGCGTAGATACTCCGGACTCTCCCGCACCGGATAGTATCTTGTCAGAAGACCAACAGCAGGCCCGGCATCCGGAACTACGATTCATCCAGCAAGAACCTATCACCTCATTTGCCATGAAGTTGTTAAAGCAATAGATGAAGATATCGTTGGTTACCGCAACGCTGGGAGGCGGTGGTGCAGAACGGGCGCTGCTGGTTTTGGCGGAGGAATTCGCACGACGGGATCATGAGGTGACGATCGTAACGTGGAGCGGTGAAGAGCCCGACTCTTATGCTGTCCCCATGGGCGTTGAGCGTGTTCGAGCAGGCTTAAGTGAGAGGAACGCGTCTGTTCGATGGCACGATGTGATTGGAAACATTTCCCGAGTGCTCGGAATACGGCGCGCAGTTCAGAAAACACAGCCGGATGTCGTGATCAGCTTCCAGGATGGAACAAACGAGTTGTTTCTGATATCCAGCATAGGTGAAGGTTACAAGAAACTCGTATCGTGTCAGAACGATCTGACGAGACATCCTCACTACAATCCGCGTTGGGAGACGCTGAGAAGATACGTCTACCGCCTGGCCGATAGGATCGTGTTCCTCGACAGGACACAGGCGGAACACGCGGAGCGGCATTTCGCGGGCTGGAAGTGCGACGGGATTCCGAATCCTGTGCCGGAGATCGACGTGACCCCCGATGCTAAGGCCGGCGAGGTCCTCGAGAAATTGAGCCGTTTCCCAATCCGGCTGGTTGCCATGGGTCGACTGGCACATCAGAAGGGATTCGATCTGCTTCTCGACGCATTCAAGATCGTGAGGCGGGAGTTCCCCGAGGCGGGCCTGGTTATTCTCGGCGAGGGCCATTTGCGGGCTGAATTAGAAGAGCAGCGCTCCCGGCTTGGCCTTGAAGAGGGGGTATTAATGCCGGGACGCTTGAGTAAGCCTCATGCAGTCATTGCCCAGTGCGACGTTTTTATTTTTTCCTCGCGTTACGAAGGGCAGGGCCTGGCGCTGGTCGAGGCGATGGCCTGCGGGGTGCCTGCGGTGTCGTTTGATTGTCCTTCGGGACCCGGCTTGATCATCAACAACAACGTCGATGGCCTACTGGTGCCGCCGGAGGATGTGCGGGCACTCAGCAGCGCTGTGATCAAGTTGTTGAGTGATGAATCCAAGAGGGAGGCGCTAAGGCTGGCAGCGAAAAACGTCAGAGAACGATATTCGGCAACAAAGGTGTGTTCGATGTGGGAGAGTCTCTTCGCCGCATGAGTCCGGAGACTCGTATGAGCACGATGGGCCCAGTGGTCCCTCTTGAGGAGGCTCTTTCCGGAAATCTGTGAAGGGTGGGATCGTCGACCGTTTCCGCGAAGAGCTGACTGCTCTTCTGTAATAAAAGAGCGGCATCCAACATTACCGTGAGCAATCATCATAGACTGTTCATCCACGTGGGCTTGATGAAGACGGCGACGTCGACACTCCAGACACGAGTGTTCCCTCGTATGGAGCAGCTTTGTTACCTGGGAGGACCCGAGTACAGGCATGACGCCATCCGCCGGGCTATTGCCGATATCAGTAAACAGGACAGATTTCACTTCGATGTCGCCGAGCATCGGGACGGAGTTCAGGACGGCCTCCTGCACGCCGCACAGGCAGGCAAGCCTATTTTGATCTCTGCTGAGTTGTTGACGACACTGAGTGTTGACCGGCTGACGAAGGCGGAACGTTTGCGCGCGCTGTTTGGTGAAATCCAGATCCTGGTCTGTTTGAGACGGCCGGAAGATTTATTAGTCTCTCTTTACAGCGAATATGTTAAAGGCCTGAATCCCAAGTCCCAGAGACTGCTCTCACTCGAAGATTGGCTGGCAGATGGATGGTCCGACCGCCGCGCCCAGAGGATCACGCGTTTGCTCGATTTTAGCCGTCTGATCCGTGGTTACGACTCTGTCTTCGGAAGCAAGCCTTGCGTCTTGCTGTTTGAAGACCTGCAATCCGAACCCCAGAAGTTTGCCCGCAACCTGAGTGACTTTGTTGGTCTCGATTTCCAACGGGTTCTCAATCTGCTTGACTCGTACAGGGAGAACGTTCGCGTGAATCAGGCGGAATACCTGCAGAAGAAAATCGAGAGCACAATTGGGACCGGTGCTACGATTGAAAAGCTCAAACGCGCACTCCCAGGACCTCTGCGACGCTCGTTGAAGCGGCGTATGGCGAAACCCGAACGCCTGCATCTGTCCGATCGGTGGCGACAAAGAATCCGGGCTATTGTCGTAAAGAAAACGAGGACCACACAGAACTTGTTGGTTCAGGGCTCAGTCGGTATGACTATTTTTGAGGCCTGCGTCTTAACGGACGGGGTGACTTAAAGGTTGTTCAAAAATGGTGTTATCAGATCAGCGAGAGGCAAGCGAGGTCCAAACAGCATGGTCGTCGAGGACAATAATGAGTAATCAAGCGAAAGAACAGAATGAAAGATTGATCAAACTAATCAACAGTACAACGGTTGACACGGACTATCTGTACGATTCGGATAGGCTATTGGATGAGAAAATGCAGCTCCTGGCGATGAACTGTGGGAAGGTATTGGATTTTGGAAAATCATCTCGAGTAAGATTTAACTTATTCAAGGAAGATCAAGTCGTAACCGTGGATATTAACGAGCACGCGGATTATCCTGATGTGATCGATGATATTTGTGATGTTCGATGCTTGGAGTGGGAAAGTATTGATGGCATCGTGTGTTTATCTGTCTTAGAGCACGTTTATGCGCCGCACCGGGCCGTTGAGAATTTATACAGACTGTTGAGGAAGGATGGATACTGCTTAGTACACGTTCCATTCCTGTGGCGATACCATGCTTCGCCAGATCTCCAGCAGCAGGATTACTTTCGATTCACCAGAGACGGCTTGGCTTACTTGTTCAAGGACTTTTCAGAGGTCACGATATATCCGGTTCGAGGTCCTTATTCGACTATATTTAATCTGTTCCGCATGTGGAAAGGTAGGATTGAGAAGACGTTTGGACAGGGTGTCAATAAATTTGTCGACAAGATTTTCTGCTTCGTTTCGAGGAACAACGATCTAGTGCTGCAGGCGTCGGGCTATTTTCTGTGGGCAAAGAAATGAATGGGGCAGCCGGAGGCGCTTTGGCGCGCAACGCAAGGCGAGTCGGTTGCGGGACGCGACATCAGTGGCCCTTCAATGCGGCCCACAGACTGAGTGGCCATTGGATCCAGCCGCCCTTCCACCAGAACAGGATCCTCGACTTGAGGGACAACTCCCGTTTCCATGCCTCGTCAAGGGCTATGTCTGCGGATGCCGAAAAGCGCATGCGGTTTCCGCCGATTCCGACCTGTTCGATCGTGGGGAACTCAGTCAACATGCGTGCCTCGTAGTCCAGGCCGAGAAACGCGCAGATTCTCCTGAGCTCGCGCTCGGGGCAAACTGCCAGTTCCTCATAGCGACAGTAGAGAACATCATTTGACGGAAGCCAGTGACTCAGCAGCAGATAGCCAATCTCAGCGGAACCCCAGCGAACAAAGCTGGCTTCGAACGAACGACCCTTGCGTAGGTACGATTGGATAACCGCACGCCCATCGCGGTGCAAGTGGATAACTTTTGCTGGCAAGCCACTGCTAATCAGCAAATGCAAGGGTAATAGAAATTTCGAAGCATCGCAGATTAGGCGTGCTCCTGATACTTCTGCAATACTGTCGAAGAGAGCACGACTCACGCTTTGAAAATGGTGATTTGCTTGTTTGCCCCAGCTGAGATATTCTGACCAGTCTGTCAGTTTTGTGAGATTCTTGTCGCTCAGCAATGGCTCGCCGAAACGGTGCTGGAACTGTATGATCACGGACTTCCAGAAATCGCTTTCTAAGATTTCTTTCGCTTCACTCTTCTCGGGCTTATCAGAAAGGATATTGTGTATAGTCGAAAACTCACTAATTCCGACTACCTGGGAGTGTGCGTTTAACAACAAATTTAGGAGAGTGGAGCCGCAGTGACCAGCTCCATGGATATAGACGACGGTGTACGAACGATCTACATCAGCAACTGTGATATGAGGACCTTTGCCCCAAAGTTGATAAAGCATATAAAGAAGATCTTTCACCGACCGTTATACCGATTTGATTTATTAGAACCTATCTCAAAAACAGAAATTGAAGGAGATGAGGTATCATAATGGTCAATGATTCGGTTGACCGACGAGCAGTGGGAGCGTATCTGGAAGCACTTTCCGGAAGAGAATATTCCCCCAGGTCGACCCGGTCGCAAGCCGATACCTACCCGCAAAGTCCTTGAAGCCGTACTTTGGATACTCAATACTGGTGCCCAATGGCACATGCTGCCGCAGTCTTATCCCAACTACAAGACGGTGCATCGGCGCTTTCAACAGTGGTGTCGAGACGAGGTACTTCGGGACGTATTGACGGACCTGGCCAACACGCTTCGAGATGAAGGCGGTATTGATGAATCGGAATGTTATATTGATGCGATGTTCTCGTCGGCCAAGGGTGGCGGTGAGGACATTGGGCCGACAAAGCGCGGTAAGGGCGTGAAAATAATGGGAATTGTGAACCGGCACGGATTGCTGCTGGCGGTCAGCACCCATGCCGCGAACCATCACGAAGTAACGCTGGTCCAGTTGAGTTTTGATTTTTATATGATCGAGGCGAAGCCTGAGAATCTGATTGGAGATCGCGCCTATGACAATGACAAACTGGATGAGGAACTGAGGCAGGAAGGTGTTGAAATGATCTCCCCGCATCGGAAAAATAGAAAGAAACCACCGACCCAGGATCGACGTCGGCTGAGGCGTTACGAGCGGCGCTGGTTGGTGGAAAGGTTCTTTGCGTGGATTCAATGGCAACGTCGTCTACTTGTTCGCTGGGAATATTACGCAGAGAATTTTCTCGGATTTGTACAGCTCGCATCCATTTCAATCTTGCTCAGGCAATTCTGAGATAGGTTCTAGTTACCATGAATTAGTCATCCACGGAGCGAAAGGGGTATTGTAGCTAACCATAAATAGACTTGGTATAGGGACTATAATGCTCACGCGCGAGCGTAGAACAACCGGTACTGATTCGCTTCTTCGGGGCGTTCGTTTAGAGGATCTATTGTCTCTAAAACATGTGCCGTCTACGGACTTCGATGAGATCAGACTGTCATTTTGTATGCGGAGTGGTTTGGGGCAAAAAGCTAGGGAATCGATTGTTCAGCTTTTGAGGCGACGGCCGGGAAGAACGAAGCTTTATTTTCAATGGCTTACTACATGGGGCGGCGAGAGGGTCATGCGTCGGCTCGCCAAGAGGTGGGACCGCCAAAGAAAAGCCACGAGGATGGTGGCGAAGGATTGAAGATCCAATTACTAATCAGTTCCTTAGGATTTGGCGGGGCCGAGCGCGTAGCGTCTTTATTGGCGAATGCGTGGTGCCGTATGCATCACCAGGTGCTGTTGACTACCTTCGATTCACCTCAGGCGGATACTGCATATGCAGTGGACTCTGGAATACGGCGTGTTTCGCTTGATTTATACCGACCTTCGAGCAGCATTCTTAATGCCGTCACGGAAAATGTCAAGCGAATCCTCGCGCTGCGAAGCAGCATCAAAGAGTTCAGGCCAGACGTGATCATCAGCTTCATGATCGAATCGAATGTGTTAACCGTGTTGGCCGCTGTAATGCTTAGAACACCGGTCATCGTTACAGAGCATTCAGACCCATATCAAATTCCGAGGAGCCGAATATGGCGCTGTTTGCGTTTCTTAACGTACAGGAACGCGAGCAAGATAATAGTTCTCAATGAGAGGGCACGTGAGTACTTTTCGAGTCACATGGGATTGTCCGCGGAAGTGATACCGAATCCAATCTTCGTAGACAGTCAGAACCGTCATTGTGCCGAGGACGAATCGAAGCGCCGGGTAATTATGGGAATGGGAAGACTAGATGAAGAAAAGCGCTTTGATCTGTTAATAGCCGCATTTATTACACTGCGGAACAAGCATCCGAATTGGGATTTGCTAATCGTGGGAGAGGGACCACTCAAGACCAGACTCACCGAACGCTGTCGCGAGCACGGTCTGGGAGAACGGGTGAAATTCCTCGGCGTTACTAAAGAGCCACAAAAGTGGATGCAGCGCAGCGATATATTTGTGCTGAGCTCCAGCCTCGAGGGCTTTCCGATGGCGCTTTGTGAGGCCATGGCCTGTGGGATGGCGGTGGTATCAACGCGATATCACGACGGAGTAAATGAAATTGTGGAAAACGGCGTGAGCGGGCTGGTAGTGCCCATCGACGATTTGGATGCCATAACGGATGCAATTGACGCACTGATGAGCGACGCAAATCTTAGAAAAGAACTCGGCGATGCAGCCAAGCGCATTGTAGACAGATACGGCATTGAGCCCGTGATGCAAAATTGGCAAAGCGTGTTGGTGCAGGCTGAATGAAGGGGAAAATCCCAGCACTAAACGACACGGTTACGGCTGAGGTGTCACTTTTTGCGTTCGGCCGCAATTGGCGCAAATATCTTGCCACACTCACAGAAGCAGGCGTCAAAAGCGCCAAGTCTTCGCTGAGAGAAATATTGAATACGGACACGCTGTTAGGACGAAGCTTTGTAGACGTTGGGCGTGGTAGCGGATTGTTTAGCCTTGCAGCATAGTAGTTGGGGGCATCACCGGTGCATTCCTTTGATTACGATCCGGACTCTGTGTCGAGTGCGTTGTTGTTGAAAAGCCAATACGTTTTTACAGATAAAGCATGGATCATCAGCCGGGCTCGATATTATTGGCCCTGCTTAAATAATGACCTATTGTAGGCGTAAAGT
>CAMYNL010000013.1 GCA_947259705.1 uncultured Gammaproteobacteria bacterium
CATACGGCCTGCCCACCGGCGGTACCGTGATCAGCCGCCCTGGCTCCACGCCCCGGTTGTCACAGATCGCGTACACCGCGCTGCTGCCGCCCTCGTTCAGGGTACCGTCACCAAAAAAGGCCAGCCAGCGGCCACTTGTAACGTTGGACTTGATGGTGACGCCTTCAGGCGCGGGCCGCCCGATGCCGATGGCTTCGCCGTCGGTGGCGCGATCGTAGTCGCCGCCGACACCGCCGCCGCCGCCGTAATTCGGCGTGTTGTAAACGATGTAACCCTTGGACCAGTCTTCATTCTGGTTGGGCGTGCCGTTGGGTTCGGCGTCGCCGCAGGCCAGGTCGGCGCTGGCGGCGAAGGGATTCCCGGTGCGGCACAGGATGACAGCGTCACCGCGCTTGATCGCCTCGGTACGCCCCGCCACGATGGTGGTGATAAAATCATCTGTGGCCGCACGAATACGGTTGTTCTGCACGAAGGTGCCTAAGTTGGGCGCCGCGGCGCCGAGCAGGGCGGCACTCACCGCCATGGTGGCCATCAGTTCCACCCAGGTGAAGCCGCGCTGTAGATGGTGACAGCCCAGCCGATTTAAATAAGCCGCGCTGCTGGGCCACCCCCTAATCCCCGCAGTGGACAGCCGGCTGGACTGTCAAATCTTCCTCAAAGACGTGTTCTGCACACCTTTAATCCCCCATTGCTTTACCATCAACGTAGTACAGGAATATCCATTCGTAAAAGAAAAAAAACCGAATATCGGGTATAAAACGCCTTTCATACGTTATTTGGTTCAGGGAAATCAATGCGACTGCCACCCTTGGGCACCTGCGAAAATCCCTGCAAAACGCCGGCTCGCGCGGCCAGCGACCACCGTATTCGCGAGCGGATTTGGATCGCACGCGGCGCGGCGTCGTCGCGGCCGAATGGGCAGCGGCACGGAGTTTGCGTACCGGGCGGCGCCGGCATTCCCCGCCCACGCTAGCGTCATGGAGCGATGAGGCGAAACTGACCGCCGTCTGCTGCCGTGACGTGCGGCACGCAGGGCGAAATAGACACCACGCCCCCGCGCGAACTCATCTCCGATCTCGATTCGCTGCCTTTCCCTGCCTGCGACCTGCTGGATATGAACCAGTACGGTCGCGAATCGAGGCACTACCCGGGACTGGTTAGCGTTGAGCACTCCCGCGGCTGCATCGACAGTTGTTCCTTCTGCATCCTCTGGAAATACATGGGACGGCAACCGGAGGACTCGGCGCACGTGAAGCCCGGCTACCGGACACTGTCGCCCCAGCGGAGCTTCGATACCGCGTCGCGCCTGTACCAGGATTTCGACCGGCGCACCTTCGGCAGGGTGGACCTTACATTGAACGCCTCGCCGCGCTGGTCGGACGAATGGACGGACCTCATGTTGCGCTCGAAGTTGGTTGGCCGGGACGGGCGGCTCCGCGCACTGCATACCGCCTGGATGCAAGACGACTGCGCGCTGCGCGACGAGAAGCTGGGCGTCCTGGAGAAACTGGTGCGCGCGGGCCTGCGACAGGTGATAATCGGCGTCGGGCGTGTTGATGGGGCCAAGGGGGGCGCGGAAAGTTGACAAATTTTGGTAATATTACCACTCATCGACTAAATAAAACCGTTCGTCATGTCTACACTGTGAGTGAAAGGCAAATAAACTAACTCGAGGTGGGAAAAACATGAGATGGGGAACTGCCAAAAATCCTAGAGACACCGGCCCCGACACCGTGCAGCTGTCGATTTGCGATGCGCGTCTGGCGAAGGTGTCCCAGGTACTCAGGCGCTTCCTGCCGGAGGCCGAGCACGAGCGATGCTGGCGCAGGTACCGTTCGGTTCTCGAGCGGCAACAGTTGTTCGAGGGCTCTCCTTTCAAAAACATCGTCAAATTCGCGAAGCTGGTCGCCCGCGAGCACGGTCTGGACGACCGCAAGGAGAGAAAGCTGCGTAAGGCCCTGTTCGCCTTGTCATTCGGTGACGGAAATAAACAAAAGTCTCGTGGTAGTAACACCGTCCGGGTCCGTGCCGATCAGATCAATAGCGTCCGGTTCACCGTGCCGGGCATGAAAAAGTTCGAGAAAGCCACCATCGTGGTGACGTCCCCGCGCACCTTATGGCTGGTGACGAAACGAGGCATGATTCTGGGGACGTCGGTGACTATACTGCTCAAGAACCAGAGCGAAGATGACGACACCCATTCCGCGCTGCTGTTCCGCGGCAACGTGAAGAAGATCAGCGACCTGGACCTGGGGTCACGTCATAAATATCTCATCAATGTCACGGACACCGAGCTGAAGGTATCGACCCGCTGAAAGGATTCAGGTTACGGTGTAAAAACAACAGTGCACCGGATTACCGTCCTTCCACTTCTCCTTGTGCTGGTGCTCCAGAAAACCTTATTCGCAGCTGTCGATGAGGTTTGGAAAGTGGCTGAGGTTTTCGATCCAACCGGGCACACTGAGTGTGCAGATGGCGTCTGATTTGTGACGTTACGAAACGCTGACGATTCAACTAGGCACGCAAGTGAGCAAACGCGAAAGGACAGGACGACCCAACAAACTCCGGCAACTAAGCCTAAAGCAAGAATATGTTGCGAGTCCAACAAGATCGAGCCCGAGTGCACGCAGTTTCCAGCTCTACATCGGATTATGGTGATACCAGGTTAACGCGCCAGATTGGCCAGTGGATCTTCGTTGCGGGGCACGAATTTCATCGCAGCGTCCACCACTTCCTCATGAAACCTGCGCGCTTGCGGAAGTTTCATCCGCGCCCGCGGCGCCTCCCTGTCGCAGAGTGATCTAAGCATGGCCCGTGCACTGGTCATACCCGGCAAGTTGCCGCGTGTCTTCCCCCCTCGGCGTGGCGTCGCCTCCTTCAGAGTCTCGGCAAGGGTATACCGCTCCCGCTTGCCGTGGCGCCGTGGAGCCGGAATTTCCGTCAATCGTGTTTCCGTAGACGGTCATGCCCTCAGTACCCCGATCGATACCTGCCCGAAATTTCCGGCGACACCTGCTTGCTCCAGATTCTTCGTGATGGTCAGGTACTTTCACCCGACTCACCGCAGGTCGCCCCCGGGGCCCACTCCCTGTTTATATACGGACCCCTAGGGGTACGATGCAGATTTCAAATTGCTGCGCCGTTCCTATCAAGAAGCCGTTCCTTACGCGGTCAGCCGACGCCTCATTGTGTCCGCTATCTGGCCCAGAGCGACGGGGAAAGTCACGAAGTTCAAGCTAAGAAGGCCCATGCAAGCTGATTTTTCTACTGATAGTAACGAAGTGAAAGGTAGCCCGTTAGCACATTCGATATCAGTAGGTCCGCAGTTCGAGTCTGCGCGCTGGCACCAGAACCTCGTCACCTGACACCCCGCTCGCGCGGATCAAGCGATGGAAAGTTCGCGCAGTCGGTGCTCCAGCCGCAAGCTTCTGTCGATGGCACCCCGCGACATCAAGTTGCTACGCAGCAGGGCATAAACGTCATAGTCCTTCTTGTCGTCCTCCCTGGCGCCGCTGTCCCTGACAACTGTCGCCGCGTCTTCGGCGGGGCGCCACTTCAGATTGACCACCCGCAGTCTGCTGTCCATGCCCTCCCGCACCGGCTGCGACACCGGCACAGCGCTGCTGCGGTAAAACAAAGCCGGGAAATAGCGCGCACGCCCCACCGCGTCGCGGTGGTGGATCAGGTCGTCGAAGCCCCGCTGCACGCTGCGGAAGCGCCGCAGTCTTCCGCCAGAGGCAGCCGTTGAGGCCTCGATGTCGGATCGCCCGGGCATGGCTTCCTTGGCGTCGTCGCGAATCTGGTCGATGATCCGGTCGTGCAGCGCCAAGGTGGCCGAACGCCAACGCTGTCCGTCGCCCGCCGGCAGTACGTAGCCGAGTTCGAGTTCGTCTGCGTAGGGACTGTCGCAGCGGATGGCCAGTTCGATCAGGTCGCGCAGGAAATATTCAAGCGCCAGGATGAAGCCGGGATGCCGGCGCAGGAACTCCTGCCGGTTTACCTGTGGAAAGGTCTCCTTCATCGAGCGCAAGCCCTCGCGTCTGATGTAGCCGAGCTCGCCGTCGCGGTTGAGGAAATAGAAATCTTCGATGCCGCGGTAGCGGTCAAGCAGGCGGGAAATTCCGGCGGAGCTATCGTTCATCTTCGCTGCACTCCCGATGGTTCGAAAGAACCTGTCGTCCATTTGTGGTCCACGTTACCCTTGTACGAGGGCGCGGTCAAAGCTGTCAATATTTATGTCGGGAAACAAGCACTAGGGTTCCCTGATCATGGTCGGTCAGACGATGAGCGGCGAGAAAAACATGACGATTAGATTGCCGCACATGCCATGCGCCGCGGTGGCGTAGCTGGGATCTTGCGGTTAGACTGCGGTCGCCGTTGCTGTGACGACGCGCGAAAAGCTGACAGATACGGGTTGCGCGAACCGGGTTGAAAGACGGGACCAACACAGAATTGAATAATGGGTGGGTGAGCTATGCCAAGCGGATACTCTCGCCCAATCACGACCAACGGCCGCAGGCAGCGGTGGTCGATACCCTGGTCGTACACTGCATCAGCCTGCCGCCTGGTGACTACGGCGGCAACAACGTCGAGGCATTCTTCTGCAACTGCCTTGATCCCACAGCGCATGACTATTTTCAGGGCATTTGGCGACAGCGCGTGTCGTCGCATTTCCTGATCCGCCGCGACGGCGAGCTGGCGCAGTTCGTGCCCACCCACCGACGGGCCTGGCATGCCGGCGAGTCGCTGCTGGACGGCCGCCCGGACGTGAACGATTTTTCCCTGGGTGTGGAGCTGGAGGGGACCGATGACAGCGCCTTCGAGCCACCACAGTACGCCACGCTAATACGGCTGACCCGCACTCTGCTGCGCTGCTACCCGGCGCTGCGGATGGAGAGACTGGTCGGACACAGCGATATCGCCCCCGGCCGCAAGACCGATCCCGGCACCGGCTTCGACTGGGCGCGCTACCGCCACGGCATCGTGGACAACGCGTGAACCGCTGGCGGCCATGGCTGGTGGCGGTATGCGTCCTGTTCGCGGTCGTGTCCCGGGCCGGGCTGGAGTTCGAAGACGATCTCGGCAAGCCGGTCCGGCTGGCCGCCCCGGCGCAGCGGGTGGTGAGCCTGGCCCCATTCATTACCGAACTCGTTTATGCGGTCGGCGCGCAGGAGGTCCTGGTCGGGGTGTCGGAGTACAGCGATCATCCCCCCGCGGCCAGGGCGCTCAGGCGCGTATCCAACGCCTTCGCGATAGACTACGAGTCCATCTTGGCACTGCAGCCGGACCTGGTCCTGACTTGGGGCAGCGGCAACGGCGAACGCGTGCGCCGGCGGCTGATAGAACTGGGGCTGGAGGTGTTCACGCTGGAACCGCGCCGCCTGCGCGATGTCTCCCGCTCGCTGCGGCTGGTCGGGCAATTGACGGGGCATGTCGCGGCGGGCGCGGAACAGGCGCTGGCATTCGAGCACCATATCGCCGGCCTGGAGAAGCGCCATGCCGGAGGGCGGTCGCTGAAGGTGTTCTACCAGATCGCCGACCAGCCGATCATGACGCTGAACGGCGGCCACCTGGTGTCCGAGGTGATCGAGCTGTGCGGGGGAACAAACGTCTTCCATGACCTGACTCCGCTGGCCCCGGCGGTGACCCTAGAGGAGGTGGTGGTCCGCGACCCCGACGTGGTGATCGTCAGCTCGGAGCTCAAGCACCATGCTGAAGTGATTGAAAGCTGGCGCGCGCTTGGGGCATTCCGTGCCGCGCGCAGCGGCCACCTGTATGCAGTGGAGTCAGACCTACTCGACCGCCAGACCCCCCGCCTCGTGCAGGGCGCGGAGCGGTTGTGTGCGATTCTGCAGCAGGTGCGGGCCGGGGTTCAGTGATCGCGGCTGCGTTGCCACAGTACGTCGGCAACGCCGGCGGCGCTGTTGAGGCTGCGCGCGAGCACGAACAGCAGGTCCGACAGACGGTTCAGGTAACGCAGGGTCGAGTCGTTCACCGTGGCGCCGCGCGCCAATGTCACTGTGCGTCTTTCGGCACGACGGCAGATGCTGCGGGCGACGTGGCCGAGGGCGGCGGAGCGCGAGCCACCCGGCAATATGAAGTCCTTGAGCGGCGCCAGGTCCGCATTGTACCGGTCCAGAGCCTGCTCCAGTGCGGTCACCTGCTCGGCGCTGATCAGGCTGCGTTCCGGCAGGCTAAGCTCGCCGCCGATGTCGAACAAGGTATGCTGCACTTCCCGCAGCAGGGCGTCGATGTCGGCGGGAACGGCTTCGGTCAGCAGCAAACCTAGGGCATTGTTGAGTTCATCCACCGCGCCCATGGCTTCCACCCGCACATCGTCCTTGGCGATGCGCGATCCGTCACCCAACCCGGTCGTTCCGTCATCGCCCGTGCGGGTATAGATTTTTGTCAATCGATGGCCCATCGTCGTCAATCCATCACCGGGGTCGGCGATTGTAGTCAATCGCGGCGGGGATACAAGCGCGCGGTAAAGGATCAGGCCTGCAGTCGGTCTATCCGGTGCCGGCCGCCGGACCGGCTCCACGGGGCCCCTCCCATCCTCACGAGGAGATATTCCAGACACCAGCACAGGGCCCCGGGGAAACGCTCGATCTCGGCGTCGACGCCCGCGCGCTGAACGAAGTCCTGCACCCACACCGGGACCCGGCCACTGAAAAGATAAGCCACGAAGATCTTCTCCAGCCGCTGCTGCTCGGGTTCGCTGCGGTGCCAGGCCTGATAGGCGAGCTGAAACAGCTCGTACTCGCTGACACCGCTGGCGCGCGCGGCACCCGCAATCAGGCGTGCATTGCGGCGGTGGTCGTCTTCGAACTGCGTGAACAGGTATTTCAACGCGCCCAAATTGTATGTCCCCGGCTGGCGGTGCACACAGGGTTCAGTGTAGCAGCGCCCCCCCGCGACGACCATCCAGGCCAGCGGCATGGCGGCCGTCTACAGTGGCACGCCGCTGCGTAGCACCCCGACCCCGAGGCCCTCGATCTCCAAACTGTGAGAGTGCAGGTCGATCAGTATGGTGGCGTAGTCACTGTTCTCCGGAATCAGGCGCACCGCGCGGCCAGCGCGTCGAAAACGCTTCACCGTGACCTCGTCGTTAACCCGCGCGACCACGATCTGTCCGCTGGTGACATCGCGGGTGCGTTTCACGGCGAGCAGGTCCCCGTGCAGAATGCCGGCATCGCGCATGCTCATGCCCACTACGCGCAACAGGTAGTCCGCGCGAGGGTGAAATATCTCGGGATCGACAGCCAGGTAATCCTCTATATGCTGCTCCGCGAAGATCGGCTGCCCGGCGGCAACGCGCCCGATGACGGCCAGCTGGGCCGGTGGTCCGGGCCGCGCCAGCACCTTGATGCCCCGTGACGCGCCCGGGGTCAGTTCGACGGCACCCTTTCGAGCCAGCGCCCGCAGGTGGGCCTCGGCCGCATTGGCGGAGCGGAAACCGAGTTCCCGGGCGATGTCCATGCGGGTCGGCGGCAGGCCGCGCCGGTCGATCCAGCGTTGGACCAGTTCCAGGACCTCGCGCTGGCGGGCGGTCAACGGCATGCTGCGAATCTGTGGATTCATACAGGCTGTATTTTCATCCAGCCACCCGCCGCAGGGCAAGCCGGGCGCGGGGTGATTAGCGTTTGGCGCCGGCGATGAAGTCCTCGATCAGTTTCTGCGTTACGCCGCCGACCTGCTTGGCGGCAAGTTTCCCGTCCGGCGAAAAGATCAAAAAGGTCGGGGTGCCGATCCAGGCCTCGCCGGTGGCCTGCTCGTAGAGGGCGGCTGCGTTGCTCTCGTCGGTGATCAGATTGGGGAAATTGACACCGTGGCGGGCGATAAACGCCTGCTCGTCGAACCGTCCCGCGAGGCCGTCCAGGGCCAGGCCGAGAACTACCGCCCGGTGTTCGGCGTTGTCACGGTGAAAGCGGATGATCTCGTCGATCTCTTCATTGCATACGTGGCAATCCGAGCGCCACAGCGCCAGCAGCGTCCATCTGCCGGTGACGATCTTTTCCTCCAGCAGGTGATAGCCACCGTCGAAGTCCTGCACCAGTCCGGGCACGGCGGTGGCGGCGATGGCGGCGATGCAAAGCATCGTCAGAGTCGTGGATTTGACAGTTTGAGCATGCCTGGCGACTCCCCGTGCGGCCTTGTTTGTCAGTAGACCGTGCAGCGCCGTTTTTTATTGCCCCTGTGGCGGTTCATGCACGGGCGGCCCGGAACCATCGGTCTCGCCGATCGAGGTACAGGGCGGGGAGCCGCCGACATGGGTCTCCTTTTTATTGTAGCGTCGTCATGGCAGCTCTATGGCCAGTGTCCCGCCCCCGTAGCCGTGCACTGTATCATGGCCTTCGATAATGACTCGACGCATCCCGGATGGAATCACTACGCCGTCCAGGCTGCGGGTAAAGGGCTGTTCATCGACGTGGGGATGATAAAGCACGCGACGCGCAATTTCGTCACCGCCGGGGGTCAACACACGCCAGTGGTCCGCGTAATGGTCCCACCCGGTGTCGTCATGCCGCAGAGTGACGGCAAACCTGCACCCGCCGGCGCTGCAGTCCACGTCCGTGTCCAGCACCTCGACCTCGCCGGATCGAGCCGGCATCGTCAACAGGGCCATGGCGACCAGCAGCGGCAGCGTAGCGCCGCGGTCACCGGTTGCGGTAGACAATGCGCCCCTTGGAGAGATCATAGGGAGTGAGTTGCACCATGACCTTGTCGCCGCGCAGAATGCGAATATAGTTCTTGCGCATCTTGCCCGATATGTGAGCGGTCACGATGTGGCCGTTCTCCAGTTCCACGCGGAACTGGGTATTCGGAAGCGTCTCCACGACGATGCCCTCCATCTCGATATGATCTTCTTTAGCCAAATTGCAACCTTGGTTTGCTTCGTAAAAATGAGGGGTGTGAACAGGCGGGGCGTATGATGCCGCAGACCCGCAGTGGCGTAAAGGGGCGTGCTAGCGCTCCAGCGACACCCAACTGCCTTCGAGGAAGCCCTCGATCGGCTGAAAACCGGTCTTATAGGACATTTTGCGGCAGCCACGGATCCAGTAACCAAGGTATACCCAGGCCAGGCCCCGCTGCCGCGCCTGCTCGATTTCCCACAGCACCGCGTAGGTGCCCAGACTGCGGGAAGCCACGGCGGGGGAAAAAAACGTGTACACCGCCGAGATTCCGTCAGTGAGTTCATCGGTAACGGCCACCGCCAGCAGCTCGGTGTCCTGGTACATTTCGTAGAACACGGACTGATAGCGACCGCTGATCAGGAATTGATGGTATTTCTCCGGATCCGCATCGCACATGTCACTATCCGGATGCCGGTAGCGCTGATAACTCAGATAGAGCGCAAAGTGCTCGTCCCTGAATTCCGCAGGTGCCTGCACCACGCGCAGGTTCGCGTTGCGCCGTTGCACGCGGCGCTGACTGCGGTTGGGGCGAAATGCGGCTGCCGCGACACGCACCGAAACACATTCGCGGCAATCCGGGCAATGCGGCCGATAGATGATGTCGCCGCTGCGGCGAAAACCGTGAGTGGTGAAGAAGCTGAGCCGTTCCCGGTCCACCTCCAGATCCGGATCCACCACCAGGCTGCTGGCTATCTCGCCCGCGAGGTAGGGGCATTCATGGGCGGTGGAGAGATAAACCTTGACGGTTTCGGGAATCACCCGGCGGCGACCTCGTCCTTCCACGCGCCGGCGGGTTCGGGTTGCTCCAGGGCATGGGAAAGGGCGCGCAGGAAACGTGATCTGGGCACCGCTTCCGCGCCCAGGCTCATGATGTGCGGCGACGGCAGCTGGCAGTCGATGAAGTGGAAATTCCAGCGTCGCAGGTGTTCGACCAGGGCGACCAGGGCCACCTTGGAGGCGTCGCTGACCAGGCTGAACATGCTTTCGCCGAAAAAACCACGCCCCAGCGCGATGCCGTACAGCCCCCCCACCAGGCGGCCATCGTGCCAGCTCTCCACCGAGTGGGCATAACCCATGTGGTGGAGGTGGACGTAGGCATCAATCATTTCCGGCGTGATCCAGGTGAGACCTTCCGGGTCATTGCGTCGCGGCGCGGCGCAATGCTCGATAACCGATGTGAAATCCAGATCAAAGCTGGTCTGGAATTCGCCGTGGCGCAGCGTCTTATTCAGGCTGCGTGAAATCTTCAGACGCTCCGGCCACAACAAGGCGCGTGGATCGGGCGACCACCACAGGATGGGCTGGCCGGCGCTGTACCAGGGAAAGATGCCGCGCCGGTAGGCCTCCAGCAGCCGGTCGCTGGCAAGGTCCCCACCGATGGCAAGCAGGCCCTCCGGCGAGGCCTGGTCGACCGGCGGGAACAGGGCCCGGTGTGAATTGGCGGATAGCAGATACATCTCGATAGTCCGATAGCCATTGTCGGCGCCCCCGCGGACGGGTGCAATACCCTCAGCGGTGGAAGCTCACAACTCCCGCCGAAACGGTGAATGCTCGGCGAGGGAACGCGCATACAGGTCCATGTGGCTGCTCTCGCGCTGCAGGAAGTCAGCCACGGCGGCGGCGAAATCCGTGTCGCGCAACCAGTGTTGGGAATAGGTGGCCTGGGGCAGCAGGCCGCGGCTCAGTTTATGCTCGCCCTGGGCCCCGGCCTCGAATGCCGCCATTCCCTGATCTATGCAGTACTCGATCGGGCGATAGTAGCAGGCCTCGAAATGCAGCCCGTCGTAGTAGTCGTCGGCGCCCCAGTAGCGTCCATACATCGCGCCGCCCCCGACAAAGTTCAGCGACCCGGCGACGGTCCGGCCGCCGTCACGGGCGAGCATCAGGACCACGTGCTCGGCGAATCTGTCGGCCAGGTAGTCGAAGAACTCACGATTGAGATAGGCGATGGCGCCGTGGTTGGCGACGGTGGAGCGATAAAAGCGGTACATGGCGTCCCAATGCCCGGGTTCGAGAGCCGTTCCCGCCACGATGTCCATCACGATGCCGGCGTCGCTGACACGACGGCGTTCGCGCCGGATCTGCTTGCGTCGTTTGGCGGTGAGCCTGCTGAGATAATGCTCGAAGCTGTCATAACCGGCGTTGTGCCAGTGAAACTGGTTGCCGATCCGTGTCATGAACCCCTGCGCCTGGATGGCGCGGTTCTCGTCGGCGGTGGTGAACAACCAATGCAGGGAGGAAGCGCCCGCATTCGCTGCCTGGTCCATCGCCAATTGCAGCAGCGCCGGGTACAGGCGGTCAGCTTCGGTCTGCGGGTGCAGCAGCATACGGTTGCCGGTGACCGGCGTGAAGGGGACCGCCGACACCAGCTTGGGGTAGTAGGACAGTCCGGCACGGCGGTAGGCATCCGCCCAGGCCCAGTCGAAGACATACTCGCCGTAGGAATGGTGTTTGCAATACAGCGGCGCCGCCGCCAGCAGGCGGGTCTGTGCGCTGTCAGCGTACAGCGCCAGGTGACAGGGTTCCCAGCCGGTCGCCACGGCTGCACAGCCGGTGGTTTCCAGGCCGTGCAGGAACTCGTGGCGCAGAAAGGGGTTGCCGCCGGACGACAACGAATTCCAGGCTCCCGCGGCGATGTGATCGATGCGTTCCACTACCGCTGCATACATGGCGGGGGAGTTTAGCATCGAAAGTCGCGGCACGATTTGACTGGCGGCGCAGGGTGGCAATAATGGCGCGACACGAAGAAGGGAATACCGCATTGACCAAGACACTCTCGATGGCGCTAGCCCAGGTCAACCTGCTGGTTGGAGACATAAAGGGCAATGCGGACATCATTGCGCGCACCGCGCGGCGCGCGCGGGACGAACTGGGGTCCGACCTCGTGGTGTTTCCGGAACTGACGCTGACCGGTTATCCACCCGAGGACCTGCTGTTGCGACCGGCGTTTATCGATGCCGCCGAGCATGCCCTGGACAGTTTGTGCCGCGAGGTCAGCGGCGTCGCCATGGTGATCGGGCACCCGCTGCGCAGCGGCCGCCGACTCTACAACGCGGCGTCCTTCGTCAGTGAAGGCAGGGTGCTGGGCGTTTACCGCAAGCAGCACCTGCCCAACTACAGCGTGTTCGACGAAAAACGCTACTTCGTGCCCGGCAGCGACCCCTGTGTGGTGGACTTCCTCGGCGCGCGCCTCGGGCTGACCATCTGCGAGGATATCTGGGAGGCCGGTCCGGTCACCCAGTCGGCGCGCGCGGGCGCCAAGCTGGTGATCAATATCAATGCCTCGCCATTTCATCTTGACCGGGCGAACGAGCGCCTGCAGGTAGTGGCGGCACGTGCCAGTGAAGTGGCAGTGCCGGTGGCCTATGTCAACCTGGTGGGCGGCCAGGACGAGCTGGTGTTTGACGGCGCGTCATTCGTGGTAGATGCCGCCGGCAGGGTGGTGCAACGGGCGGAGGATTTCGTGGAGGACCTGGTGGCGGTCGAACTTGCCGTGGGCGAGGTCGTCACTCCGGCCAACGGTCCCGTGGCGCCGGTGGACAGCGTGGAGTGCAGCGCCTACCGGGCCATCGTTACCGGCGTGCGCGACTACATCGAGAAGAACCGGTTCGGCGGTGCCATCATCGGGCTCTCGGGGGGAATAGATTCGGCGCTGACTCTGGCCGTCGCGGTGGATGCACTGGGCGCCGACCGGGTCACGGCGGTGCTGATGCCATCGCGGTACACGGCGCAGATGAGCATCGACGATGCCCTGGCCGAGGCCGCCGCCCTCGAGGTCGAGCACCACCTGGTATCGATAGAGGACATCAACACCGCCTTCCTGGGTCGACTGAAACCGCTGTTCGGCGAGCTGGCCCCGGATTCCACCGAGGAAAACATCCAGGCCCGTTGCCGCGGAGTGATACTGATGGCGCTGTCGAACAAATTCGGCCGCATGGTTCTCACCACCGGCAACAAGAGCGAGATGGCGGTCGGTTATACCACCTTGTATGGAGACATGGCGGGGGGGTTCTCCGCCATCAAGGACGTACCCAAGACCCTCGTGTACCGCCTGGCGCACTTCCGCAATTCCATGGCGCCGGTGATCCCCGAACGCGTTCTGCAGCGGCCGCCGTCGGCGGAACTGGCGCCCGGGCAGACGGACCAGGACAGCCTGCCGCCCTACGGGATCCTGGACCCGATCCTGGAACTCTACATCGAGCAGGACCACTCGCCGGAGGACATCATTTCGCGGGGCTTTGACCCCGATACCGTGCACCGGGTCGCCCGCATGGTGGACAACAACGAGTACAAACGCCGGCAGGCGGCCCCGGGCGTGCGCATCACCCGCCGCGCGTTCGGCCGGGACCGCCGCTACCCGATCACCTCGGGTTTTCGCGCCTAGCGGGTCCGGCCCGGCATCGGGCCGGCCGGGGCAATATTACAGATAACCCGGCTTGCCGAAGAATCCCTTCTTGTTCGCGTTCTCGTAGCGTTTGAAGTAGTCGCTGTCGGGGAAGTTCAGCTCCAGGATGCGCATCGTGTCCGCGGCCAGGTCGTCCATGCCCATCAGCCGGTAGGCGATGGCCATCATCCCCAGGGCATCCTCCACCGAGGGTGTGCGCTCGTATTGCTCGATGATGTATTTGGCCCGGTTCACCACCGCCACGTAGGCACCTCGACGCAGGTAGTAGTCCGCGACGTGGACGTCATGCCGCGCCAGGCTGTTGAGCAGATAGGACAAGCGCAGCCGGGCGTCTTCGATGTAATCGCTTTCAGGAAACCGGTTGATCAGCTCGCGAAAGGCATTGAATGACTCCCGGGCCGAGCGCGGATCACGGTCGCTGAGATCTTCTCCCTCGATCATACGGTCGATGATGGTCTGCTGCTGGGTGAAATTGACGAGTCCCTTCAGGTAGTAGGCATAATCAACGTTTGGGTGAGTGGGGTGCAGGCGGATGAAGCGATCCGCGGCGGCGATCGCCGCCTCCGGCTTTTCATCGCGGTAGTACGCGTAGCCGATGTCGAGCTGCGCCTGCTCGGCATAGGGGCCATAGGGATACCGGGCTTCCAGCTTCTGGTAGGTCTCGATGGCGTATTCGAAGCGCTTCTTGTCCATGGCCTCCTTGGCCTCGGCATAGAATTTCTCCACCGGCCAGTCATCCGCGTACGGTGTGCCGGAACCGATGCTCTTGATGGTCGAGCAGCCGGACAGCAACAGGATCGCGATGAATACCGCAACTGGATTGGAATTCGCCCGCATGATGGAATGTGTTGATCTGTTGGTCACGTCCGGCGACAGAGGATACCCGTTTGATGGTCCGGCGTGAAGGAGGCGGGTACCATGGTGGGCATGAAACCGAGCGCGCTGCTTCAGGGAACGGTGCCGGAACGCATGGCAGGTGAACGAGTTGACAAGGCACTGGCACAACTGTTTCCGGATCACTCGCGCAGCGCCCTGCAACGCTGGCTGAAGTCGGGCCTGGTGCTGGTGGACGACGAGGTGCCGAGCCAGCGTGACCGGCTGCAGGGCGGTGAATGGGTCGAGATCGCGGTTCCGCCGGCGCCGCTCCGCGAATGGCTTGCCCAGCCCGTCGCGCTGAACCTGGTGTACCAGGACGCGGAAATCCTGGTGGTCAACAAGCCACCCGGACTGGTGGTGCATCCCGGGGCCGGCAACGCCGATGGCACCCTGCTGAACGGCCTGCTGCACCTGGATGCCTCGCTGTCAGCGCTGCCGCGGGCGGGCATCGTGCACCGCCTCGACAAGGACACCAGCGGCTTGATGGTGGTGGCGCGAACGGAACCGGCGCGCATGGCGCTGATTGAACAACTGGCGGCGCACGAGGTGCGCCGTGTGTACGATGGGCTGGTGACGGGCCGGGTCATCGCCGGCGGCGTCATTGATCGGCCCATCGGCCGCGACCCGCACGATCGCCGCCGCATGACCGTCACCGCCAAAGGTAAACCGGCGCGCACCCACTACCGGGTGGAACGCCGTTTTCGCGCCCATACCCTGGTCAGCTGCCGACTGGAGACCGGGCGCACCCACCAGATTCGCGTGCACCTCAAGGATGCGGGTTTCCCCATCGTCGGTGACCCGGTTTACGGCGGACGGCTGCGCATTCCCGCCGGCACCAGCGACGAAGTGAGGCAGGCGCTGGTGGGCTTTCGCCGCCAGGCTCTGCACGCCTGTGAGCTGTCGCTCGCACATCCTCTGTCCGGCGCGCTGCACCGCTGGCTCCAGCCCATGCCGGGAGACATGCAACGGCTGATCGAGGCCTTGGCGCGCGACACTGACCAGGAGCGACGGTAATGGTGGACATAGTCGCCGCCGGCTGGGATGCGCCCGACCACGTGCGTGCGTGCACCACCCTGCGCGGCGGCGGCGTCAGTCGGGGACCGTACGAAGCGCTCAATCTTGCCATGCGTGTGGCCGACGACCCGCGGGCGGTGGAGGAAAACCGGCGCCGCCTGCGCGCAGCGCTTGCCTTGCCGGCGGAGCCCCTGTGGCTGCGGCAGGTGCACGGAACTGACATCGTGGATGCCGCGGCGATGCGGCCCGGGGCCATTGCCGACGGCAGTGTCGCCACCGGCCCCGGTGCGGTGTGCGCGGTGCTCACCGCCGACTGTCTGCCGCTGTTTCTGTGCCGGCGGGACGGCCGACAGGTCGGGGTATTCCATCTCGGCTGGCGCGGCCTCGCCGCAGGCATGGTGGAGGCGGCGGTGGCCAGCTTCGAAACGCCGGCCAAGAGCCTGCTCGCCTGGTTGGGCCCGGCCATCGGGCCGGGTGCCTTCGAGGTGGGGGCAGAGGTCAGGCAGGCACTCAGTGGTCCCGGCACGGACGGCTGTTTCGAGCCCTCGCTGCGCCGCGGACGCTACCTGGCAGACCTCTACCAGCTCACCCTGCGGCGACTGCGCGCCACCGGCGTGAACGACTGCAGCTATGACCCGTCACTGTGCACCTTTTCGCAACCGGTGTCTTTCTACTCTTATCGCCGCCAGTCGGTGTGCGGCCGCATGGCGTCCCTGATCTGGATGCAGGCGGCATGAAAAAGGCGGACCGCGAGGGGCCCGCCTTTTCCAGTCTGAAATGCTGCCCGCGCGATCAGGAACTCGGCTTGGCGGTGGTCAGGCCGAGGATCGACCAATCCTGCATGCCGCCGCGGTACCACTTGATCTTGTGGGCCGGATAGCCGAACTTGAGCAGGTTGCTGATGTTATTGGGCGACTGGCCGCACCACATGCCGTTGCAGAACATGACCGCGGTCCTGGCATTGCTGAAGTTGAACAGGCCCTCGCTCTCGGTGACGCCGAACACCGACTGCATGATCTCGGCGATGTCGATGGGCGTCGCGCCCTTGGCGGGATTCAGCTTGGTCCAGGGCAGGTTGATGGCGCCCGGGATCGTGCCTTTGGCGACCCAGTCAGGGGTGCGCGAGTCGATGACGACGATGCTGCTGTCACCGTCGCTCATGCGCTTGATGTAGCTGATCATCTCCACCTCACCGATGGTCTCGACACCCGGCGCCAGTTGAGCCGGCTGGATGCAGAACGGCGGACAGGGACGCGAGGTCTTGGCAAAGGCCGCGTTCACGGTCGCCTTGTTGTCCTGGTCGCGCATGATCTTGACGTTCTGCTTGCCGTGCTTGACGGTGACGCTCATCACCGTGCCGTCTTTGGAATCAGCGGGCACCTTGTCCGCCATCCATGCCTCCTGGGTGATCCCTACCGGCTTGTCCTCGGCGTTGGTGGCCACCGGAAGGCTCAACGCCACGGCGACAATGACGGGTGCTAGGGTCAAAGACTTCTTCATGGTTATCGTCTCCAGTTTCGCTAGTTTTACTTGATTTCCCCCCCCGATGGGGTGATGCGCCGGCAGCCGCGCAGGGCGGCCGCAGCGATTCTCTCGGTCGGTGTCAGTCGCAATCCGGTTCTTCTTCCTCGGCGCCTTGGGACGCCGGTTTCTTTTTCTTCCCGGCTTGCTGCGGCTCGACCCCGGAGTCAGCCGGCTTGTCCGCCTGGACCAGCAGCGTGCCCGCGCCGGCACTGCCGCTGTCCGCCGCCCGTGCCGGCGCCGCGGTGATGGCGAGGGCGAGGCCAAGAAGACTGAACAGGGCTGTTCGAAAGCGTCTAATCATGATTTCAATGCTCCAGGAATGTGGCTGCCGTCGATGTTACCCGACACCGGGATACGGTTCTATATCACATAAGCGGTGGAGTTGCTCCTCGTCGCTAGGAGGTATTTCGCGGTGCATGACTGGGTTATGCTGCGCCCGGCCGGGTCCATGGCGGTGGCGGATCGCCTGTGCAAAAATCATCACCCCCTTCCGGAGGATAGCGATGACTCGAATCGTTGCGGCCGTAGCAGCCCTGCTCCCGGTGTTCGGCGCCGGGCTGGCCGCGGCCATGGAAGTGACCCGCGTCCCGTCTCCGGTACCGCCGCAGCAGGCGGAGTTCAGCCTGCCGGCGCTGTCCGGGGATGAACTGCGGTTGTCCCAGTTTCACGGCAAGTGGGTGATCGTCAACTTCTGGGCCACCTGGTGCGTGCCGTGTCTGCACGAGATACCCGAATTCATCGCCTTCCACGACCAGCATCATCAGCGCACCGCGGTGGTGGTGGGTGTGAACTTCGAGGAGATCGACGTTGCGCGGCTGGAGGAGTTTGTGGCGGAGCAGAAGATCAGCTATCCGATCGTACAGGCGGGCCTTGAACCTCTGCTCCCGTTCGAGCCCCTGCAGGGACTGCCGTCGACCTTCTTCGTCGATCCGCGGGGCCGCTACGTGGCGCGTCATCTGGGGCCGATCACCGCCACCACCATCGAGGCGACCATAGAACGCTTCCATGTTGCCGACCCCACGCCCTGAGCCGACACGGCGAGACCCGGCCGACAACGGTGACGCCGGCGGTCGTCACCTGCTGCTGCGCTGGATGATAGCCGTCGGGGTGATGACGGTGGGCATCACCATCGCCATCCAGCAGGGACTGTTCGCCGCGCTGTTTGCGAATGACGCCAGTGGCCTGTCGGCGCTTATCGTCGGTGTCTTCGTGGTTTCGTCGATGCACGCGGGTTGGGTGATCAGCCGCTTGTCTGCCGAGATCGACGCCGCGAGCCGGATTCGCGGCCTGCTGGATGCTGACCCGGCGGCGGTGCCGAGGTTGGAGGACGGCGCCGCCGTGCTGCCCGGATCGGGCCCGGTGTCCGGAGCGGTGGGCCGCCATCTCGCCAACCTTTGCCGACGGCTGCAGTCCAGCGCCGGGGAGCTTGCCGGTTTCGATCACGGACGCCTGGTCGACGCGGTCGCCGTCAGGGTGAGGCAACCGGCGCAGACCGGGTGGCTGATCGCCGACATCATGATCAAGCTGGGTCTTCTGGGAACCGTGGTTGGCTTCATACTGATGCTGCGCTCCATCACCGGTATCGAGGATGTGGACATCGGCACCGTGCAAAGGGTGCTTGCCGAGATGAGTGGCGGCATGCGGATAGCCCTGTTCACCACCCTTTCCGGCCTGATTGGCGGGATGCTGGCGGCGATCCAGTACCGCATCGCGGAGACGGGTGCCGACGAACTCGTCGCGACGCTCACCGAAGTTGCCGAGGTCTACGTCATCCCGCGGCTGACACGCCACCTCGAGGCATCGTGATGTTCGGTCGCGGTTATGTCACCGATCCCTTCACCGACCTGCTTTTCAATGCGCTGCTTGGATTCACCTTGTTGTTCCTGGTGGCGGTGCTGCTGGTCAATCCCGTGGCCCGGCAGGGCGTACTGGATCCGAAGGCCGAATTCATCATCAGCGCCACCTGGCCCGAGGACCGCGCCGACGATGTGGACCTGTGGGTGGAAGATCCCCATGGAGAGGTGGTCTCGTATCTGCGCAGGGATGCCGGCTGGATGCATCTTGACCGCGACGACCGCGGCGAACTCAATGACACGGTAGAGATCGACGGTGAGACGAAGATCTATCCCATCAACCAGGAGATAGTCACCCTGCGCGGCACTATAACCGGGGAATACGTGGTCAACCTGTACTACTACGAATCCGTCAGCAGCGAGCCGGTGCCGGTGACGGTGAAAGTGGAACGGGTGAATCCCCAGTTCGAACTGACATTTGTTGATCAGGTGGTGCTGCAGGGTGTGGATGATGAGCGCACCGTGGTGCGCTTCACCATCACTAGCGGACGCGATGTAACCAGGGTCAACCGCGTACCGAAGACGCTGACCCCATATGCCCTATGACGCTGACCATAGTCACGATCACTGCATTGCTGCTGGTGCTGGCAGCGCTGTTACTGAACCTTAATCTGCACACGGCATGGTCCTGGCGCATCAAGGCCACGGCAGTGGTGGTGAGCTTCGCGACGCTGGCGGCGGCCTACCACATGCTGTGGCAGCTGCTGGGCTGGCCGGTCAAACAGCCGTTGCCCGGTGACCTACAAGTGCTGGCGATCGAGGTCCAGGAGCCGAGCAAAGGGAGTGCCGAGTCGGGGGCGGTATACCTCTGGGCACGCCCCGCGGCGGACCCGCAGGCACCGCCGCGGGCCTACGAGCTGCCCTACTCACGCGCCCTCCACGAAAGCGCGTCGCGGGCCGAACGCCGCTTGCGAGATGGCCGCGCCCAGGGGGCCCGCCGGGGCGCAGCGAGCGACGCTGCAACGGGTGGCGGGAGGTCGCCGCCGGTGTTTTACGACCTGAACAAACCGGCGCTGCCCGAGAAACGCTAGCGCGCGTTTCCCCCCGGCCCAGACGATTCCGAGACGGCACCGCTGCCGGCTGCCCGATGGCGGCCGTACCCGGAGAACAGCCTGGCTCAATCAAACCGCAGGCTGAGGTCCACGGCCTCCAGGTTCTTGGTCAGCGCCCCCACCGAGACATAGTCCACGCCGGTCTCGGCGATGCGGCGCAGGCTGTCCAGGCCGATGCCGCCGGATGCCTCCAGTTCGGCGCGTCCGTGGGTGAGCTCGACCGCCTGCGCGAGCTGTGACGGTGTGAAGTTGTCGAGCAGTATGCGGGTGGCGCCGGCCTCCAATGCCGCCTGTAGCTGGTCCAGTGATTCCACTTCCACTTCATACACCGTCTGCGTGTCCTGTGCCAGGCGCCGAGCGCGGCTGATTGCCTCGGCAATGGTCTCGCCGCTGCGCAGGTGGTTCTCCTTGATCAGGATGCCGTCGAACAGGCCGAGCCGGTGATTGTGGCCACCCCCGCAGCGCACCGCATATTTCTGTGCCATGCGCAGACCGGGGATGGTCTTGCGGGTGTCCAGCAGGCGGGTGCCGGTGCCGGCAAGCTGGCGCACGTAACGCGCCACCGTGGTGGCTGTGCCAGACAGGGACTGCACCAGGTTGATGGCGCTGCGCTCGCCGGTCAGGATGGGGCGGGCGGGTCCCGACAGGCGGCAGATCTGCTGGTCCCTGACCACCGCCGCCCCCTCCGTGACCAGCCAGTCCACCTGCACCGCCCGATCTAGCTGGCGGAATACCTCGACGAAGAATACTTTGCCGCAGATCACGGCATCCTGCCTGCTCAGCAGTCGCGCGGCGACGGGGTTGTTGGGAGTCAGACGCGCGGTGAGGTCGCCGTCTCCGATGTCCTCCGCGAGCGTTCGTGCCACCAGGGCGCGCACGTATTCAGAATCCAGCATGCGGTTTCAATTCCCCTGCGGTTGCGGTTTAATGATATGCATAAAGACGGAACTAACCTTATGACCGCGCCCCGACCCGGTCAAGCCAGCCGGCAACACGGGCCCCGTAAAGCGATCCCAGTCAATATGAACCGCCCACAGATTCAGCAACATGCCGATGAGCGCCTGCGCATCTTCAATCTGCCGCAGGACTCCCTGCGTGCAACGCTTGCCAACGACGTCCGCACCGGCCTGTCGGCACGACCCAAGAGGCTGCCGCCCAAGTACTTCTATGATGAGCACGGTTCGCAGTTGTTCGATGACATCTGCGCCACCCCGGAATACTATCCGACACGCACCGAACGCCGGTTGCTGGAAATTCACGCCGAGGAGATCGTGAGACTTTGCAGGCCGGCCACGATCATCGAATTCGGCAGCGGGACGGCGGCGAAAACGGAGCACCTGCTGGAGCTGGCCGCGAGCGACGCGAGAATTGATTTCGTTCCCATCGATGTCAGCGAGCAAACGCTGGCCACAGCCGCGGAGCGGCTCCTTGCCGACTACCGTAATCTCAGCATCGATGCCTGGGTCGGTGACTACGACGCCGGCCTCGAGCACATGCACCGGTACCCGGGACCACGCCTGTTCCTGTTCCTGGGCGGCAGCATCGGCAATTTCGAGGAAGCGGAGGCGGTGGCGTTTCTATCGCGCATAGCCGCCTCGATGGGCCCGGGGGATTACTTCCTGCTCGGCGCGGACCGGGTCAAGGACGAGACCGTACTGAACGCCGCCTATAACGATGCTAAGGGCGTTACGGCACGGTTCAACCTCAATGTTCTGCGCGTGATCAACCGCGAGTTGGACGGGGAGTTCGACCTCAATCATTTTAATCACGACGCCTTCTTCAACCACGAGCTGGACCGCATCGAGATGCACCTTCGGGCCAACCGGCCGCACAATGTCGCCATCAGGGCGCTGGACATGGAGGTCGAGTTCGACCGTGGAGAGACCATCATGACCGAGATCAGCCGCAAGTTCACCGGCGACAGTCTCAGGCAGACGTTTAGGGCGGCTGGACTGGCGCTGGAGAACTTTTACCAGCCCGACAACGAGTACTTTTCGCTCGCGCTGGCGCGGCGAATTTGATTCGTTTATTCTTGCCCGCTGATCGCCGCGCACACGCGGGCTTTGGGCACGACACCCGGCGCACCCATCGCCCGGACCAACAACAGACCGGGGGCGCTTGGTTCGTGTGCGGGGAAACCCCTTGCGGATCTTCCAGACATCATGCCTGAGAACCTTTGGGAACTGGTGGAGGCGTCTCTCGACCGGTACCGCGAGAAGACCGCCTGGGTGGCGCGTGGACCCAAGGGGCGTCGCACCGAGACCTCTTACGCCCAGCTGCACAGCTACGCTGAAGGTCTGGCCGCGAGCTTGCGGGAACTGGGTGTCGCCCAGGGGGACCATGTCGGCATTCTGTCTAGCAACGGCCCGCACTGGGGGGCTGCCGCATTCGGGGTCTGGAAGCTCGGCGCAGTGGTGGCGCCCATGCATGCGGGGAACAGCGACGAGGAACTGCAAACCCAGGCGAAGGCGCTGACGCCGAAGCTGATTCTGTACCACGGAGCGAACCGTGGACTGGCGGGCACCGTGGAGATAATCCTCGACGGTGAACGCGCGGACAATGCACCGGCGGCGGCCGCAAGCGCCGGGGAGGAGGCGGTGCGACTTTATACCTCGGGCAGTACCGGCAATCCGAAGATGGTGCGTCTGTCGCACGGCAATGTGATAGCCAACGTTGTGGCAGCCTCGAGGGTGGACATAAACATCTCGCCCGGTGACCGCTTTCTGTCGCTGCTGCCGCTGTCCCACGCCATGGAGATGACGGGAGGCATGCTGCTACCGTTCTACTGCGGCGCCACGGTCGTGCTGCCCCGGGTGATTGCCGCCAACGAAATACTGCAGGCAATGGAGGAAGAGCAGATCACGTTGATGATCGCAGTGCCGCGCCTGTTCCGCAACATCATGTTGGGCATGGAGAAGCGGTTTCGAGAGGGCGGGGCGCTACTGCGTGCCTATGTCGCCCTGCTGCGCGGCCTGCCGGCACCGCTGACAAGGATGCTCAACGCACCGCTGCGACGCAAGTTCGGTGGGCGCATCAACTGCTGGCTCAGTGGCGGTTCGCGGCTGGATCCCCAGATCGGTCGTTACTTCCGGGAGCTTGGTTTTCCCCTGATACAGGGTTATGGATTGACGGAGTGCTCGCCGGTGGTGAGCGTGCAAAGCAAGTTCGACCCGGTGATAGAGAGCGTCGGCGAACCCCTGCAGGGGGTCGAGGTCAGGATCGAAAAACCGGATGACAGCGGCGCCGGAGAGCTGTGGGTGCGCGGACCGAATGTCATGCTCGGGTACGTGGACGACCGGCAGACGCGGGAAGTCATGCATGACGGCTGGTACAAGACAGGAGATATTGCCCGCCTGGTGGACGGCAGGAAGATCGTACTCACCGGTCGCAGCAAACGCCTCATCGTTACCGAGGCGGGCAAGAACGTTTACCCTGAGGACCTGGAGATCATGCTGGAGCGCCATCCCGACCTCAAGGAGGCAGGCGTGGTGGAGGTGGACGTGCGACCGGCGGCGGTGCTTGCCATCGATGAGCCCGATCAGTTGGATAAGGCCAGGGCGATCATCAAGGAGTTCAACTCCCGCGTATCCAGCCACAATCACATCGTGCGTTACGCCATTGTCGATGAGTTACCCCGAACCCCATTGGGCAAGGTGGCGCTCAAGGACCTGCCGGCGATATTCGACGCCAACGAGGTCAAGCGCTGACGACGTCCGTGATCCTGGCGCCGTCCAATGAATGGCTGTTCGGTCTGGCCCTGTTGCTGGCGTTGTGGCTGGGCTGGCGCCGGCTCAGCGCTGTGGGCAGGGAGGCCAACGGTGCCGACTGGGGCAACGACTGGCTGAACCGGCTGGACGGTCTGGCGCGCCTGTTCTGCCGGCGCTTTCATCGCCTGGATGCGGCGCCCCTTCCGGTACCGGCCAGCGGAGGCGCGCTGCTGGCAGCCAACCATATCTCCGGGCTGGATCCGATCCTGATGCTGGCGGTCTGCCCGCGGCCGCTGCGCTTCATGGTGGCCAAGGAGGAATACAACCGCTGGTGGCTGCGCTGGTTGTACGACCGCATCGGTTTCATACCGGTGGACCGGCAGGGCGCGCCGGAGAAGGCATTCTACGCGGCGCGCAAGGCGCTGGCGGCGGGAGAACTCATCGGCGTCTTCCCCCAGGGCAAGGTGACCCCACCCGATGGGCCGCGGGTGCCGCTGAAACGCGGCGTGCTCATGCTGTCGGACCTTGCCCAGGCGCCCATCGTTCCGCTGCGCCTGTCCGGCATCAAGGGTGTGGGCAAGATCGTCAAGTCGGTATTCATGCGCAGCAATGCCCGCATCGAGGTGGGAGCACCGATCCTGGTCGCCGATGGCCGCGACAGCGAAGCGTTGCGCCGGCTGGAGGAGTTCATCACCGCCCCGCCGGAGCCGTTGTCGGGACCGGACGAGACCGCGCGCTGACGGCCGGGAGCTGCCGCGCTTGCTTGAAATAGCGGACCGTTTACCCCATTTTCAGTGAACCATGAGCAGATGTGAACAGGATTGACCCCATGCGGATGGATAAACTCACAGCAAAGTTTCAACTGGCACTGGCGGACGCGCAAAGCCTCGCGGTGGGGCGGGATCATCAGTTCATTGAGCCCCTGCACGTGATGATCGCGATGCTCGATCAGGAGGGCGGCAGCGTACGCCATTTGCTTACCCAGGCAGACGTCAATGTCAATAAGCTGCGCTCCTCACTGGGCGAGGCCCTCGACCAGCTGCCCCAGGTCCAGGGCGATGCCGGGGACGTACACATCTCCAATGATCTCGGCAGGCTGCTGAACCAGACCGACAAGCTGGCGCAGCAGCGGCAGGACGCCTACATCTCCAGCGAGCTATTCGTGCTGGCGGCCCTCGACGACAAGGGTACGCTGGGACGCCTGCTGCAGCAGGCGGGCGCCGCGAAGGGCAGCCTGGAGCAGGCCATCGAGAATGTGCGCGGTGGTCAGAAGGTGGATGACCCCAACGCCGAGGAACAACGCCAGGCGCTGGAGAAATACACCATCGACATGACCGAACGGGCGGAACAGGGCAAGCTGGACCCCGTGATCGGGCGTGACGACGAGATCCGGCGCACCATTCAGGTGCTGCAGCGCCGGACCAAGAACAACCCGGTGCTCATCGGCGAACCCGGTGTCGGCAAGACCGCCATCGTCGAGGGTCTTGCGCAGCGCATCGTCAACGCGGAAGTCCCGGAGGGCATCCAGGGCAGGCGGCTGTTGGCGCTGGACATGGGCGCGCTGATTGCCGGGGCCAAGTTCCGCGGCGAGTTCGAAGAACGCCTGAAGGCGGTGCTGAACGACCTCGCCAAGCAGGAAGGCCAGATCATCCTGTTCATCGACGAGCTGCATACCGTGGTCGGCGCCGGCAAGGCGGAGGGGGCGATGGATGCCGGCAACATGCTCAAGCCGGCCCTGGCGCGCGGAGAGCTGCACTGCATCGGCGCCACCACGTTGGACGAGTACCGGAAATACCTGGAAAAGGACGCCGCCCTGGAGCGGCGTTTCCAGAAGGTGCTGGTGGACGAACCGAACGTGGAGGATACCATCGCCATCCTGCGCGGCCTGAAAGAAAAGTACGAGGTCCATCACGGCGTCGATATCTCCGATCCCGCGATCGTGGCGGCCGCGACGCTGTCGCACCGTTACATCACCGACCGCAAGCTGCCGGACAAGGCCATCGACCTGGTCGACGAGTCGGCCAGCCGCATCCGCATGGAGATTGACTCCAAGCCCGAGGAGATGGACCGCCTCGACCGGCGTTTGATACAGCTCAAGATCGAGCGCGAGGCGCTGAAGAAGGAAACGGATGAGGCGTCCAAGAAGCGGCTGGCCGATCTCGAGAAACAGATCGCCGACCTGGAGCGGGAGTACTCGGAGCTGGAAGAGGTCTGGAAGTCGGAGAAGGCGGCGGTGCAGGGTGCGCAGCACATCAAGGAGGAACTCGACCAGGCGCGGCTGGAGATGGAGACGGCGCGCCGGGCCGGGGACTACGAGCGCATGTCGGAGCTGCAGTATGGCCGCATACCCGAGCTGGAGCACCAACTGCAGGCGGCGCAGGACGTGGAGCAGCATGAAACCCGGCTGCTGCGCAACAGCGTGACCGAGGAGGAGATCGCGGAAGTGGTCTCCAAGTGGACCGGCATCCCGGTGTCCAAGATGCTGGAAGGGGAACGCGACAAGCTATTGCGCATGGAGGACGAACTGCACGAGCGCGTCATCGGCCAGCACGAGGCTATCGAGGCGGTGGCCAATGCCATCCGGCGGTCGCGGGCCGGCCTGTCCGATCCCAACCGGCCCTACGGGTCGTTCCTGTTTCTCGGCCCCACCGGGGTGGGCAAGACCGAGTTGTGCAAGGCGCTGGCGGAATTCCTGTTCGACACCGAGGACGCTATGGTGCGCATAGACATGTCCGAGTTCATGGAGAAACACTCTGTGGCGCGCCTGATCGGCGCACCACCAGGCTATGTCGGCTACGAGGAGGGCGGCTATCTGACCGAGGCCGTGCGGCGCAAACCTTATTCGGTAATCCTGATGGACGAGGTAGAGAAGGCCCACCCGGATGTGTTCAACGTACTGCTCCAGGTGCTCGACGACGGTCGGCTCACCGACGGCCAGGGACGCACCGTGGATTTTCGCAACACAGTGATCATCATGACCTCCAACCTGGGTTCCCAGGTGATCCAGGAACTGGCCGGCGAGGAACACTACGACGCGATGAAACAGGCGGTGATGGAGATCGTGGGACAGCATTTCCGGCCGGAGTTCATCAACCGCGTCGATGACCTCGTGGTGTTCCATCCGCTGGGACGCGAGCAGCTGCACGCCATTGCCAGGATCCAGATCCAGTACCTGCGTGAACGCCTGCGGGCGCGTGATATGGACCTGGAACTGAGCGACGCCGCGCTGGACAAGCTGGCGGCGGTGGGTTTCGACCCGGTGTATGGGGCGCGGCCACTGAAGCGGGCTATCCAGAATATGCTGGAGAACGCACTGGCGCAGGAGATACTGGGCGGCCGCTTCTCTGCCGGGGACCTGGTCAAGGTCGGCGTAGAAAACGAGCAGTTCGTGTTCGAGAAGGGAGTGCTGGCGGAAGTGATGGTGGCCTAGCAGCCGCAACGGACCTGATTGCGGATTCGCCGCCGCTATCGCAACTGCCACCAGTGTGTCGGCCGGCCGCGGCCGCAGGTGGGTACGTGGTCATGACCGGTGCCGTTGTTGGTAGACTAGCGCCGATGCGCTCCCACAAACGATCCCCCCGCACGCGGCGCGCCGGACCCATCGCTGATCCCCGATGAACCGGCCCGATCAACCGGTGACCGCCAGGCAGCTCGCCCTTTATGTGTTCGCCCTGGTGGCCTCGGCGTTCACAAACATCTACATCACCCAGCCGGTGCTTCCGGTGCTGGCGCGGGAGTTCGATGCCTCGGAATCGGCCGTGTCGCTCACGGTCTCGGCCGTGGTGATCGGCATCGCCATTGCCAATCTGCCGTTCGGGGTGATCGCCGACCGCTACCGCCTGCGACCCATACTGCTGGGCGGCGCGCTCGTGGTGGGGCTGGCGGGGATGATCGGCGCGCTGACTCCAAACCTGAAATGGCTGGTGGCCCTGCGCCTCATTCAGGGACTCGCGCTGCCCGCGCTGATGACCTGTGTCGCCGCCTACCTGGCGCGGGTGCTGCCGGCGACGCGGCTCAACGTGGTCATGGGCGCCTACGTGTCTGCAACCGTGGCGGGCGGGCTGGGTGGACGATTGCTGGGGGGCTGGCTGCACCCGCCCACCCATTGGCGCTACGCGATGTTTTCGGCTGCGGTGCTGGTGATGGTGACGGCGGTGATCGCGGCCTACAGGCTGCCGGACCCGGAGCATGTCCCAGTCAAGCGGGGCGAAGGCGTCCGTTTCCTGGACCTGCTGCGGCGCGGCGAGATCATTCGTCCGTTCATTGTCGCCGCCAGCGTGTTCTTTGTTTTCTCCTCGGTCTTCAACTACCTGCCGTTCCGCCTGGCGGCGCCGCCGCTCGAGCTGGCCACCGAGACCATTACCGCGCTGTACCTGACCTACGTGGTGGGCATTTTCATTGGACCGCTGTCCGGCAGGTTCAGCGACCGCTTCGGCAATGCGAACACGGTTATGATCGGCACCGGGGTTATCGCCTGCGGGGTATTGCTGACCACGGTCGATTCCATGCTGGTTATCGTGGCGGCGATGCTGCTGTTGTGCCTCGGCTTCTTTGCCGTACACTCGGCCGCCACCGGTGCCCTCAATTCCAGAGTGCAGCACGGTAAGGGTCGGGCCAACGCGTTGTATGTGCTGTTTTACTACCTGGGGGGCTTCGCCGGCATCTCCCTCAGTGGTTACGCGCTGGAGAACATGGGCTGGAACGGGGTAGTGATGCTGTGCCTGAGCATGCTGCTGCCCAGCCTGGCCATGGGGGCCTACGCCGCGCGCCTGCGACGGCGCTGACGCCGAAGATAGCCGGCCGGACTCAGACGAACATCTTTCCCGGGTTCATCAGGTCGTCAGGGTCCAGGCAACGCTTCAGCTGCCGCATCACCGCGACTGCCTCACCGTGCTCCGCCTCCAGGTGCTCGCGCTTTACCAGTCCGACGCCGTGTTCCCCGCTGCAGGTGCCGCCCATTGACAGGGCGCGCCGGACCAACCGGTCGTTGAACTGTCCGGCGCGCCGCATTTCCTGCTCGTCGTTGACGTCCACCACCATCACCACGTGGAAATTGCCGTCGCCGACGTGACCCACTATGGGAGCAATCAGTCCGTTTGAGCTGATGTCCTGCCGGGTCGCGAGAATACACTCCGTCAGTCTGGAGATGGGAACACAGACGTCGGTGGGCCACATCTCGCAGCCGGGCCGCAGTGCCTTGCAGGCATAGGCGACATCGTGGCGAGCCTGCCACAGGCGGCGCTGCTCTTCTTCGACGGCGGCCCAGCGGAAATCACCACCGCCGTGACTGGCGGCGATCCGGCTCACCATTGTCGCCTGCTCGCGTACGCCGGCATCGGTGCCGTGGAACTCCAGGAACAGCGTTGGTGACTCCGCATGGGTGAGTCCGGCGTAAGCGTTGACTGCGCTCATCATGGCCTCGTCGAGCAGTTCGATGCGGGCCACCGGGATGCCGAGTTGGATGGTCTCGATGACCGTGTTCACGGCGCCGGACAGGTCGGCGAAACCGCACACCGCCGATGACATGGCCGCTGCGCGCCCATGCAACCGCATCGTGAGCTCGGTGATGATGCCCAGCGTGCCCTCGGCGCCGACGAACAGATGGGTGAGGTCGTAACCGGCAGCGGATTTCCGCGCCCGTCCGCCGGTATGGATGACGCGCCCGTCCGCCAACACCACCGTCAGGCCCAGCACGTTTTCGCGCATGGTCCCGTAGCGCACCGCGTTGGTTCCGGACGCACGGGTCGAGGCCATGCCGCCGAAGGTGGCGTCGGCGCCGGGATCGACGCTGAAAAATAATCCCTGGTCGCGCAGGTGCCGGTTGAGTTGTTGCCGCCTCACCCCTGCCTGCACGGTGGCATCGAGGTCCTCGCCGCGCACCGCGAGGATCGCATTCATTACCCCGAGGTCTATGCACACGCCGCCGCGGGACGCCATGACCTGGCCCTCCAGTGAGGTCCCCGCCCCGAATGGGACCATGGCTACCCGGTGACGTGCGCAAACACCGGCGATGGCGGCGACTTCCGCGGTCGATTGCGGGAAGGCTACCGCGTCGGGGAGACTGGCGGCCAAATGGCCCTCGTCCCGGCCATGCAGTTCGCGGGCGTGGCGGGTGCGCGTGAAGCGGTCGCCGAGCAGTTGCTGCAGCTGCGCGCAGGCGCCGGAGATTTCTAGTGCTTGCGACATCGGATTTTACGGGTGGCCACGTTGGCGTTGCTCAGCCAAGTCTACTACAGTCCGCGTCCCTGACATCGGCTTGGCGGTGGGGGTATCGTGCCCCTCGACCTGAGCGCCAGGACGCTGTCACTGTTGCACCATGGAACCGCATTTGAAACAGGCCCTCAGCCAGCCTCGCAAGTGCACGCCGGACATCCTGCCGCCGGGGGTGCTGCTCACCCTGTGCGCAGCGTTCTGGGCTGCAAACGCCATCGTCGGCAAGGCGGTGAGCGACCACATACCCGCCTTCAGCCTCTCGTTCTGGCGCTGGATACTGGCGTTGCTGATCATCCTTCCCTTCGCCTGGCGCGCGGTGCTGAGGCAGCGACGCTTCTACCTCAGACACTGGCCGTTCCTGTGGTTGATCTCGCTGTTGAGCATCGCACTGTTTAACACCTTGCTTTACTGGTCCTTGAACTGGACCAGCGCAATAAACACCGGCGTCATCAGTGCGTCAATGCCTGTTTTCATCCTGCTGTTGAATGCCTGGACGGGGGATGAGAAGACCTATCCGCGGCAGTACCTGGGCGCAGCGCTGGGGATCGCAGGCGTGGTCTGGGTGATTAGTCGTGGCGATCTGGCGGCACTGGCCGGCTTCGATCTCAATCGCGGGGACGGGCTGATACTGATCGCGGTAATCAGCTGGTCGTTCTACTCGGTGTTGCTCAAGCGGTTGCCGGGCGGGGTGGATCCACTGGGGCTGTTGACAGTGATGATCGCATTCGGCCTGACCGGGATCGCGCCGTTCTATGCGTGGGACCTGCTGCATGCACTGTACCCGGTCGTAGACGCCACCACAGTGGGTACGTTTCTGTTCGTGGCGATCTTCCCGTCGCTGCTGGCCTACGTGTTCTGGCAGCGCGGGGTGGCGCGCGGGGGCGCCAATCTGGCCGGCATGTTCGTCAACCTGATTCCGCTGTTCGTCGCCCTGATGGCGGTGGGGCTACTGGGGGAGACTCTGGCGTTGCACCACGCGGGGGGGCTCGTGTTGATCTTCGCCGGAATATGGGTTGCCGGACGGCCGCGGCGGTCAACGCATATTGACGGCCCGCGCAAGCTGCGTGACATTTAGCTTCGGGACCGCGATCCCGGATCAGATACATCCGAAGATCGTACAGATCGTAAAGGAGGAGAAGGAAGCCATGCGCATCAGATTGGCCGTAAGGCTATGTGTATTGTTGGCGGCTCCTGCTGCAAATGCCTGGGAGCTGCAGTGGTATGGCCACGCTGCGTTTCGCGTCGTATCGCCGACCGGGAATGTCATATTGATCGACCCGTTCATCAGCAAGAACCCGAAGACACCGGTGGAACTCAAGGACCTGTCCAAGCTGGGCAAGGTGGACTTGATACTGTTGAACCACGGCCACGGCGACCACATTGGTGCTACCGCGAGGATATCCAAAACTACCGGTGCCAAGGTCGTGGTGAATTCTGATCTGGGCCGGACATTGAACTCTCTCGGTCGGGTGCCCTACCAGCGTCTGATCCGCGTCAACAAGAGCGGCTCGACCAGGCCGCTGGAAGCGAACATCACCATCACCATGGTGCGCGCCGAGCATAGTTCCGAGGTGGTCGAGAAAGACCCCGAAACCAAGGCCGAAAGAATTCACCCCGGCGGCGAGCCGGTGGGTTTCATCATTGAGCTGGAAAACGGCTACAAGATCTATCACGCGGGTGATACCGGGGTATTCGCGGATATGAAGTTCATCGCGGACTACTCCCGGCCCGACCTCGCGCTGCTGCCCATCGGGGGCCAACTGGTCATGGATTCGGCCCATGCGGCCTACGCGGTGAAGAAGCTGCTGCGGACGCCGACCGTCGTCCCCATCCATTACGGGACGATCCCGCCACTGACGGGTACGCCGGAACAGTTCATCGCCGCACTCGGGGACTATACGGGCGAGGTGCTGGTGATGAAACCGGGCGAAATCCGGAAATTTCCCGATTGAGCGTGAAGATGCGCCGCCTGAGGCGTTGAGGGCGGACCGCCCGAGGGCAGGCGGGACGCGGCGTATGGGGAAAATCGCAGCCAAATGCCTTACTATTCGGGTATGCGTCAACGCGACGGCCATGCCTGTGCCTGATCGACGGGTTAAGTCTTGCGCCCCGGGGCTGTTGCTGGCTGCAGTTGGACTTGCCGACGCCCATGAAATCTCGACAGCGCCACCACCCCGGCGCGGGACGCCGCTGGGGTGTGATCAGGTTCGCCGTCGTCTACGCTTGACGGTTAAATACATCTAAGTCGGAGGCACGCCACGGTGATCCGGGCATGCGCCTGCCTGCTGCTCCTGCAGTCAGGGGGTGGCGACACGGGGCCGGATGGCGCGACGCAACTCTGGAGTCGATAATGAAAGCAATGATCCTCGCAGCAGGCAAAGGCACCCGCGTGCAGCCATTGACCTACGAGGTGCCCAAGCCCATGGTGCCCATCCTGGGCAAACCGGTGATGGAGTACCTCGTCGAGGAGCTGGCTCGTCACGGTGTGCGGGAGATCATGGTCAACATCAGCCACCTGCCGGAGCAGATCGAGCGTTATTTCGGGGATGGTCGACGCTGGGGCCTGCAGATCGGTTATTCCTTCGAGGGCCATATCGAGGACGGCAAGATCGTGGCCACGCCGGTCGGATCGGCGGGCGGCCTGAAGCGCATCCAGGATTTCAGCGGCTTCTTTGACGACACCTTCATTGTCGTCTGTGGTGACGCGCTGATAGACCTGGACCTGACCTCGGCCGTACGCCGACACTGGCAGCAGGGGGCGGCAGCCAGCATCTGTGTGCACAAGGTGCCACAGACCAGGGTGTCCAACTACGGCGTAGTGGTCTGCGACGATGACGGCCGCATCACCTCCTTTCAGGAGAAACCCGCGGTCAGCGAGGCCCGGTCCAACCTGGTCAACACCGGAATCTACATATTCGAACCCGAGGTGTTGGATCTCATTCCCTCGGGCCAGGCGTACGATATCGGCAGCGAGCTGTTTCCCCAGATCGTGGCGAATGATCTGCCTTTCTACGCCATCCATGAACCCTTCAACTGGGTGGATATCGGCCGGCTGAGCGATTACTGGGAGGCCAACCAGCAATTGATGCAGGGCAAGCTGCGGGATATCAAGATGCCGGGGCGGGAGGTGCAGCCCGGGATCTGGACCGGCCTGAACGTCTCGGTGGACTGGTCGGACGTGCACATCGAGGGGCCGGTCTATATCGGGGCCAGCTCCAGGATCGAGGCCGGTGCCGAGATCATCGGCCCGACCTGGATCGGACACGGATGTCACGTTGAGCGGGGAGCGGTTATTTCACGCAGCATACTGTTCCAGTACACCCGCATCGGTTCCGCCGGCTGCGTGGAGGACTCCATGGTGTTCGGCCGCTACTGCGTGGACAAGGACGGCAACGCGGCGCACGAGAGGGACGCCGAGCTGGACTGGGTCGGGGACGCCCGGGTGCGCCAGGGCCAGGGCGCCGTCACCGCCATACGCTGAGTCGGAAGCGGGGACCCGGGCCCGTGCTCATGGCGTGATGATGCGGGATTTGCCGCCGCCCAGGCGGCCGCTCAGCAGCCTGTTCACGCGCCTGACATAAGCCGCGGGCTCTTGCAGCTTGGCCCCCTCACTCAATGCGGCCTGGTCGAACAACACCCGGCCCCATTCCTCCAGGTCGTCGGCGTCCGCCTCCAGCGCCTGGATCATGGGGTGTTCGGGATTGAGTTCCAGTATCGGCTTGTAGGGCGGGGCGGTCTGGCCCACCGACTTCAGGATGCGTTCCAGGTTGGCGCCTATTTCGTGCTCGTCCGCGACCAGGCAGGCAGGCGAATCGGTGAGACGCCGGGTCAGGCGCACCGACTTGACCTGATCTTTGAGTATCTCCTGCAGCCGTTCCACCAACCGGCCGAGTCCGCTTTCAGCGGCGCCATCGGTGTCCTGATCCAGATCTTGGTTCAACTCGCCGAGGTCGAGAGCACCCTTCGCGACCGACTGCAGTGGCTTGTCGTCGTACTCGGTGAGATGTCCCACCAGCCATTCGTCTATGGGATCGGTGAGCAGCAGCACTTCGATCTCATGCTTGCGGAAAATCTCGAGGTGCGGCGAGTTCTTTGCCGCCGGATGGCTTTCCGCGGTGAGGTAATAGATCGCCTTCTGGCTGGCAGGCATGCGCTGCACATATTCGGACAAGGAGGTGTTTTGGGTGTCACCCTCGGAGCTGGTGGTGGCGAAACGCAGCAGCTCGGCGATGGTTTTGTTGTTATCGGGGTCTTCGATCACCCCCTCCTTGAAGACCTGACCGAACTGATCCCAGAACGACTGGTACTTGTCGGCCTGTTTCGCCGCCAGGCGCTTCAGTTCGCTCAGCACTTTCTTCACCGATCCCGCCTTGATCTTGTCGATTTCCTTGTTGTGCTGCAGGAACTCACGGGACACATTGAGGGGCAGGTCAGCGGAATCGATGACACCACGCACGAAGCGCAGGTACACGGGCATCAGATGCTCCGCGTCATCCATGATGAAGACGCGGCGTACGTAGAGCTTCACGCCGTGCCGCCGTTCCCGGTCGAACAGATCGAACGGGGCGTGGGCGGGAATGTAAAGCAGGGAGATGTATTCCAGCTTCCCCTCGACCCGGTTGTGGAGCACTGCCAGCGGGGGCTGGGGGTCGTAACTGAGCGTGGTGTAAAAGGTATTGTATTCCTCCTCGGTGATGTCTTTCTTGCTGCGCGCCCACAGGGCGGAGCCCTTGTTGACAGTATCCCATTCCACGGAGGCGCCCTTTTTGTCGCCGGGTGTCCGGGGCATGCGAATGGGCAATGAAATATGGTCCGAGTATTTGCTGATGATGCTGCGCAGGCGTGCGTCGTCGAGAAACTCCCTTTCCTCCTTGCGCAGGGTCAGAATTACCTCCGTGCCCCGCTCGGTCTTTTCCGTCGCTTCCAACACGTACTCGCCGGCGCCGGCGGATTCCCACCGCAGCCCCGCGTCCGGAGCGGTGCCCGCCTTACGGGTCAGCAGGGTGACGCGTTCGGCGACCATGAACACGGAATAGAAGCCGACGCCGAATTGGCCGATCAGGTTGCTGTCCTTGGCCTGGTCGCCGCTCAGGGCCTCGACGAACTGTCTGGTCCCCGAGCTGGCGATGGTGCCGATATTCTCGATCACCTCGTCGCGGCTCATGCCGATGCCATTGTCGCGCACGGTGATGGTGCGCTTTTTCTTGTCGAATTCGACATCAATCGTCAGCTCCGCGTCCTGCTCCATCATGCCTTCGTTGGTCAACGCGGAAAAACGCAGCTGGTCGCAGGCATCTGAAGCATTGGAGATGAGCTCGCGCAGGAAGATCTCCTTGTGGCTGTACAGGGAATGGATCATCAGGTGCAGCAGCTGCTGTACCTCGGTCTGGAAGCTGAACGTTTCGGTCTTACTCATGTCATCTGGTTCGATCTGGTGGCTTGAGGGTAATTGCGGCGGTAAACCACTGCCGCAGGCGTATAAATAGGTCGGCTTCAGCGGTTTTCAAGAGGGTCGCGGGCAGCGGCGCTGTCCAGGGTGTTCTGCAGCAGCGTTGCCACGGTCATGGGACCGACGCCTCCCGGCACCGGAGTGATCCAAGCGGCGCGCCGGCTGGCGCCGGCAAAGTCGACATCACCGACCAGCGTGCCTGCCGCGGTGTGGTTCATGCCGACGTCTATCACGGTCGCGCCCCGTTTGATCCAGTCCCCGGCCACGAACTGCGCGCGACCGACGGCCGCGACCACGATATCGGCGCCTGCGACCTTGCGGTCGAGATCCCTGGTGCGGCTGTGGCACACCGTGACTGTCGCATCCACGCGCAGCAGCTCCAGCGCCATCGGGCGCCCGACGATGTTGGAGCGCCCTATGATTACCGCGTCCGACCCGGCCAGGGGCAGGCCCGTGCGCTCGAGCAGCGTCATAATGCCGCGCGGCGTGCAGGGCCGAAACCCCGGTAAGGACAATGCCAGGCGACCCATGTTGTACGGATGGAAGCCATCGGCGTCCTTGGCGGGATCGATGTGCTCGATGACCGCACCGCTGTCGATCTGGGTCGGCAGCGGCAGCTGCACCAGGATGCCGTCCACCTCGGGGTCGGCGTTGAGGGTCTGGATAAGGTCCAGCAGGTCTGACTGGCCGGTGTCCGGGGCCAGGATATGAAGGAAGGAGCGGATGCCTGAACGTGCGCAGGCACGTTCCTTGTTGCTCACATAGACTCGCGAGGCGGGATTATCACCCACCAGTATCATGGCGAGCCCCGGCGCCCGCCGGCCTGTTGCCAGCCGGTGTTGTACGGCCTGTCGGATGTCTTCGATCAACTCCGCGGCAACCTGCTTGCCGTCGAGGATATTGGCGCTCATGGCTGGTTCTTTTCCGCTCTATAGCTGTACCGGGGAGTGGCCCAGCGCGCGTTGACGCTGTCCTGGTCAGCGCGTATATTCGCGCCCCTTGTGCTTGCAGACCCTAGGCCGTATTGTAAGCGCAAACTTTTTCCCGGGGTATGGCGCAGTCTGGTAGCGCACCTGCTTTGGGAGCAGGGAGTCGGGGGTTCAAATCCCTCTACCCCGACCAGCTGGAAACCAGACGCTGATGACCGTGCAGACGCGGCCCCCGGACCCTTTGCGCGGCGGCTGTACTGGTACGCGCCCGTAGCTCAACCGGACAGAGCAACGGCCTTCAAGCGTGGCACGAGCCACGGCCGGGAGCCTTTGCGGGGAACAGAACCCGCGAAGTGGAGGGCACTGTATCGGTGGAACCTTAACGCGTAGCGGCGATGGCAATACCGAGGAAACCGCCGGCGGCGGGATCCGTAGAGACTATACGTGCCCCACCTGTGACGGTGAAGATATAGTCCAGACCACAAACCTGATATGCTGGTCACGAGCGGCGCGGCGACCGCGCGGGCCGGGAAAGCAGGGCAGTGAAAGCTGTAGTGGTAAGCTAAGCCGTAGGTTACAGGTTCGAGTCCTGTCGGGCGTGCCAGATTAATCGGGCCGGCACCTATGCTGGTCCAAGGCGACAATGGTGGGCGTAGCTCAGTTGGTAGAGCTCAGGATTGTGGATCCTGCGGTCGTGGGTTCGATTCCCATCGCTCACCCCATCTTTGAAAAGCGGGCCGTTAGCTCAGTTGGCAGAGCAGCTGACTCTTAATCAGCGGGTCGTAGGTTCGAATCCTACACGGCCCACCAGATCCCAACCGTTTCTCCTCCCGGCCCGTCAGGCACAGGCGGGCGCGGCACTGGTGTGGGCGGGTGGCGCCGCTGCCTCGATGGCATCGGTGGCGCAACACCCCCGCCTCTGATCAGTCCGCAGTCACCTTCCGTGGACGGTGATGGCTCGCACTGGTTTGGCAATTTTGAGAGAATCCGCGTCGGCAATGGCCGGGTGGCGGCGTGGCCGGGCGCGCGAAAGTGGCGGAACTGGTAGACGCGCTGGTTTTAGGTACCAGTGGGGCAACCCGTGGGAGTTCGAGTCTCCCCTTTCGCACCAACCCGGCGCGAAGGCTTCGCCGTGGGTGTGCAATCAGTAAAGTTCGGAGCATAGTGATTTGTTGGTCGTCATGGCCTGGGGAGAGTGATGCAGGTATCAGTAGAAAGCACGGGCACGCTGGGACGGCGTCTGACGGTCGCCATCCCCGCCGCGGACGTGGAAAAAGAAGTCCAGCAGCGCCTGCGACGGCTGGCCAAGAATGCGCGCTTGCCGGGATTCCGCCCCGGCAAGGCGCCGTTGCGGGTCCTGGAGGCGAAGTACGGCGGCCAGGTGCTAGGCGAGGTGGCCGGCTCGCTGATCGAAAGCACCCTGCGGGCGGCCCTGGCGGAGCGAAAACTGGTGCCGGCAGGCGGCCCCGAGGTGGAGCCCAAGACACTGGAACGTGGCAAGGACCTGGAATACGTAGCCAGTTTCGACGTCTACCCGGAAGTCACGCGGCTTGATCTGGCGGGCGTAAAGATCGAAATACCAAGCTGCGAGGTAACTGAAGAAGACGTAGGTAAGGCCCTGGAATCCATGCGAAAACAGCGCGTGAACTGGGAACCGGTCGAGCGTGGGGCGGAGGACGGCGACCAGGTGGTAATGGATTTCGTCGGCAGTATAGGCGGCGAGCCTTTCGCAGGCGGCAAGGCGGAAGACTATGCTTATGTGATGGGCAGCGGACAGCTGCTGGAGGATTTCGAACGCGGCCTGGTCGGCGTTCGTCAGGGGGAGCAAAAAGTCATCGAGGTGTCGTTTCCCGACGATTACCGGGGCCAGGACGTAGCCGGGAAACTGGCCAGCTTCCAGGTCGAGATCAAGCAAGTCAATGCCCCGCGGCTGCCGGAGGTGGACAAGGAATTTGCCGAGTCATTTGGTGTCAAAGACGGCGACGTGGACAAGCTCCACAGCGACGTGCGCGATAATCTGCAGCGCGAGATGCAAGAACGCCTGAGCAGCCTCACCCGTCAGCGGGTGATGGACGCCCTGGTGGAATCGAACTCCATTGAACTGCCGATAAAACTCGTGGAGCAGGAAATCGACCGCATCATCGAAGGTAACAGGAAGATGCTCAAGGAGCAGGGTATACCGGTAGAGGGCATGGATCCCGATCGCAGTCATTTCCGGAATGAAGCCGAGCGTCGGGTTGCGCTCGGTCTGATCATGTACGAGATCGTGCGGCAACGGAACATACAGGCGGATGCGGACCAGGTGAAGGCTCGGGTTGAGCGCATGGCGGCCAGCTACGAGGACCCCCAGGCTTTCGTGCAGTGGTACTATTCGGACCAGAACCGGCTGACGCAGCTGGAAGCGGTGGTTCTCGAGGAGCAGGTGGTCGAACACCTGCTGCAGAGTGCGGATGTGCAGCACAGTCCGACAAGTTTTGAAGAGCTGGCGAACATCGTCGGCTGAACCCACGCTGGCTCGACAGCTTGGACAACTATCAGGTGATTGTCATGAATGAAAACAAGCCGGGTTCCGGTCCTGTTCCACAGGGGATAGGCCTTATCCCCATGGTGGTGGAGAGCACGGGCCGGGGCGAGCGCGCCTTCGACATCTATTCGCGCATGTTGAAGGAAAGGGTCGTGTTTCTGGTGGGACCGGTAGACGACCACATGGCCAACCTGATTGTCGCCCAGATGCTGTTCCTGGAGTCGGAGAATCCGGACAAGGATATCCATCTGTACATCAACAGCCCGGGCGGCGCGGTCAATGCGGGGCTGGCGATCTACGATACCATGCAGTTCATCAAGCCCGCGGTCAGCACCGTGGTGGTGGGACAGGCCGCGAGCATGGGGGCCCTGATCCTGGCCGGCGGCGCGAAGGGCAAGAGGCACGCGCTACCACATGCCCGGATCATGATCCATCAGCCCTGGGGAGGCTTCCAGGGTCAGGCGACGGACATCGACATCCATGCCAAGGAGATATTGCGGCTACGCGAGCGATTGAACCAGATCCTGGTCAACCATACCGGCCAGGACGTGGACACCATCTCCCGCGACACGGATCGGGATTTTTTCATGGGCGGCGAGGAGGCCACTGATTACGGGCTCATCGATTCGGTGCTGCGCAAGCGGGACTGAAGTCGGAAAACTTGCAAAATTTGCTCTGAGGTTGCATCTTTGCAGATAGGGTAATCAGCGAGACAGTCACGTAATGGCGGACGACAAACACGACGGAAAGAGCGAAAAGCTTCTCTACTGCTCGTTCTGCGGCAAGAGCCAACACGAGGTGCGCAAGCTCATCGCCGGCCCGTCGGTATTCATTTGTGACGAATGCGTCGAGTTATGCAACGACATTATTCGTGAAGAGGTCCAGGAAGGCTCGGAACCCTCTGAATCAAAAAGTAAATTTCCGAAACCGGAGGATATCCGGCGGATCCTGGATGAGTACGTAATCGGCCAGTCGGGTGCCAAAAAAGTGCTGTCGGTGGCGGTTTACAACCACTACAAGCGCATCGAGCACGAGGACAAGGTCGGCGACGTCGATATCTCCAAGAGCAATATCCTGCTGATCGGGCCCACTGGCTCTGGCAAGACGCTGCTCGCGGAGACCCTGGCGCGCCAGCTCAACGTGCCCTTCACCATCGCCGACGCCACTACCCTCACGGAGGCGGGTTACGTGGGCGAGGACGTCGAAAACATCATCCAGAAACTGTTGCAAAAATGCGACTACGATATCGAGAAGGCACAGATCGGCATCGTTTATATCGATGAAATCGACAAGATCTCGCGCAAGTCCGACAACCCCTCGATCACCCGCGACGTCTCCGGCGAGGGAGTGCAGCAGGCGCTGTTGAAGCTGATCGAGGGCACCATCGCATCGGTGCCGCCCCAAGGCGGGCGCAAGCATCCGCAGCAGGAGTTCCTGCAGGTCGATACCCGCAACATCCTGTTCATCTGCGGCGGGGCCTTCGCCGGCCTGGAAAAGATCATCCAGGACCGATCCGAGAAGAGCAGTATCGGCTTTGGTGCTGAGATCAAGAGCAAGTCGGATGGCAAGAACGTGGGCGAGGTGCTGCGTGACCTGGAGCCGGAAGACCTCATCCGCTACGGCCTGATCCCGGAATTCGTCGGGCGGCTGCCCATCGTGGCGACCCTGGAGGAGTTGGACGAGGAGGCCCTGGTCTCCATCCTCACGGAGCCAAAGAACGCGCTGGTGAAGCAGTACCACAAGCTGCTCAAGCTCGAAGGGGTCGATCTCGAGATACGCGAAGACGCCTTGCGGGCGGTGGCGCAAAAGGCCATGGATCGCAAGACCGGTGCACGCGGCCTCCGGTCGATACTCGAAAACGCGCTGCTGGACACCATGTATGAACTACCGTCCATGGAGGGCGTCAACAAGGTGATCGTGGATTCCAGCGTGATCCGGGACGGCGCGCGGCCTCTGTACATCTACGAAGAGTCCGAGCAGAAAAAGGCCTCCACTACTCACTAACTGCCTGATTTTGCGTCGATTCAGCGGCGACCGGCGACCCACGGCGGCGGCTTGTTTGGTTGATTTCTCGCCATATTGACCCCATAGTTAAGATCAAGGTGCACGGCTGGGTGTCTCGTGGCCCCCCCCAGGGCGTGCCTATCTCTATTCTAAGGACCCATGCAGGAAATCTTATGACCGAGCAACCGCCGATCTTCGAGACCGAGTCTCCGATTCCCGTATTGCCCCTGCGCGATGTGGTGGTGTTCCCCCACATGGTGATCCCGCTGTTCGTGGGCAGGAAGAAATCGATCAAGGCGCTGGAGCGCTCGATGGAGGTCGGAAAGCATATCCTGCTGGTGGCCCAGCAGAACGCCGCCGACGACGATCCGGGGGCTGAACAAATTTACAAAGTGGGCACCATCGCCAGCATTCTGCAACTGCTCAAGCTGCCCGACGGCACGGTGAAAGTGCTGGTGGAGGGCGAGCAGAGGGTGGCCATTGACCAGTACACCGAGGTCGATGACTTCTTCAGTGCGACCATAGCGCCGGTAACCAGCATCGATATGCCCGAGCGGGAGGCCGAGGTACTCATGCGCACCGTGCTGAACGAGTTCGATCAGTACGTGAAGTTGAACAACAAGATTCCTCCCGAGATCCTCACCTCGCTCGCCGGCATTGACGACCCGAGCCGGTTGGCGGACACCATAGCCGCCCACCTCAGCCTCAAGATAGAGGATAAGCAGAACATCCTGGAGATGTCTGACATCCGCCAGCGGCTGGAGCACATACTTGGCGTGATGGAATCCGAGATCGATCTGCTTCAGGTGGAGAAGCGGATACGCGGGCGGGTCAAGAAACAGATGGAGAAGAGCCAACGCGAGTACTACCTCAACGAGCAGATGAAGGCCATCCAGAAGGAACTGGGAGACATGGATGAAGTCCCTAATGAAGTCGAAGAGTTGATGAAGAAGATCGAGGACGCGGGCATGTCCAAGGAGGCCAGGGAAAAGACCGAGTCGGAGCTGAAGAAGCTTAAGATGATGTCGCCAATGTCCGCGGAGGCAACGGTGGTCCGCAACTACATCGACTGGCTGCTGCAGGTGCCATGGAAGAAGCGGACCAAGGTGCGCAAGGATCTAACGGCGGCCGAGAAGATCCTGGAAGAGGATCACTATGGGCTGGAGAAGGTGAAGGAACGCATCCTCGAGTACCTGGCAGTGCAGCAGCGGATCAAGAAGATCAAGGGCCCGATCCTTTGCCTGGTCGGACCGCCGGGCGTGGGCAAGACCTCGCTGGGCAAATCGATCGCGCGCGCGACCAACCGCAAGTTCATACGCATGTCGCTGGGTGGTGTCCGCGACGAGGCGGAGATTCGCGGCCACAGGCGCACCTACATCGGCTCCATGCCCGGCAAGATCGTGCAGAACATGAGCAAGGGGAAGACGCGCAACCCGCTGTTCATGCTCGATGAGGTGGACAAGATGTCCATGGATTTTCGAGGCGATCCTTCATCGGCCCTGTTGGAAGTACTGGACCCGGAGCAGAACAACTCGTTCGTGGACCATTACCTGGAGGTGGATTACGACCTCTCCGAGGTGATGTTCGTGGCCACGGCGAATACGCTGAACATCCCGCCGCCATTGCTCGACCGGATGGAAGTGATCCGCCTGTCGGGATATACCGAGGACGAAAAGATCAACATCGCCATACGTTACCTCGTTCGCAAGCAGCGCCAGAATAACGGCCTCAACGAGGACGAGGTTTCGATCCGCAAGAGCGCGCTGATCGATATCACCCGGTACTACACGCGCGAGGCGGGGGTACGCGGATTGGAGCGGGAAATTGCGAAGATCTGCCGCAAAGTGGCCAAGGAACTGCTGCTGGACGATAGGCGCAGCAAGGTGTCCATTACGCCCCGCAACCTGGAAAAGTACCTGGGCGTGCGCAGATTCCGCTACGGCAAGTCCCAGGGAAGGAACCAAGTCGGGCAGGTGACCGGGTTGGCGTGGACCGAGGTGGGAGGTGAACTGCTGACCATCGAGTCCGCCATTCTGACCGGTAAGGGAAAGCAGATCTTCACCGGTAAGCTGGGCGATGTGATGCAGGAATCCATCCAGGCGGCAATGAGCGTGGTGCGCAGCCGGGCGCCGAGTTTCAGCGTCGACCCGGAGTACTTTCAGAAACACGATTTTCACGTGCATGTACCGGAAGGCGCGACTCCGAAGGACGGTCCCAGCGCCGGTATCGGTATGTGCACCGCACTGCTGTCAGCGATCACCAGTATTCCAGTCCGTTCGGAAGTCGCCATGACGGGGGAGATCACATTACGTGGCGAGGTGCTTCCCATCGGCGGCCTGAAAGAGAAGCTGCTGGCAGCCCACAGGGGTGGCATCAAGACGGTGGTGATCCCTGAAGAGAACGAAAAGGACCTGGTCGAGATACCGAAGAACATCAAGGACAGCCTCTCCATCCGTCCGGTAAAATGGATTGACGAAGTGCTCGAGGTGGCCCTGGAACGGATGCCGGAGATCGCCGGGGAGGAGCCAAATCCGAAGAAGGGAGGATCGGGGAAGTCGGTCCCGGATGACTCGGCCTCCGATTCCGTCACCACTCACTGATAGACGACGTTGATTTTAGAATGTTGGCGTAGGTGGTTGTTTTCGTTGCTATTGGCGGAAACCACCGGTCGGCTTGCGTAATCCTGGTGCACCACCAGCCGTCGAGATTCCTTGACACGCGTTTTTTTGACTTGGTATAAGGTGCGCGCGAGAGGAACGGCGAGGACAGAACGCTGGCCTTACCTCACACCGTCTTTATCCTTTTAATTTTCACCGCTTCGACGACTAACCAAGGGGACAAACCGTGAATAAAGCGGATTTGATTGATATGGTTGCCACCAAGGCAGAACTTTCCAAGACCGACGCGTCAAGCGCGGTCGACGCCCTCATCAACGGCATCACCTCCACCTTGAAGAGAGGTGACTCGGTGACCTTAGTAGGGTTCGGTACGTTTTCTGTAAGCGAGCGTGCGGCACGTACGGGACGTAATCCGCGCACCGGTGACGTGATCACGATACCGGCGTCCAAGAGCCCCAAGTTCAAAGCTGGCAAAGCTCTCAAGGATGCCCTAAACTAACGCGCCTTTTGCGGGGTGCTTAGCTCAGTTGGGAGAGCGTCGCCCTTACAAGGCGAAGGTCGGCGGTTCAAGCCCGTCAGCACCCACCAGCAATAGAGTTATGGAGCGGTAGTTCAGTTGGTTAGAATACCGGCCTGTCACGCCGGGGGTCGCGGGTTCGAGTCCCGTCCGCTCCGCCACCGGGCGAAACGAAGGGCGAGGAAACTCGCCCTTTTTATTTGCTCGAGTTCACAAGCGAATTGGTGATGAACCAGTAATGTTATCTCAGATCCGCGAGCGAGCAACGGGGTGGATAGCGTGGATGATCGTGATCCTGATCAGCATCCCGTTCGCATTGTGGGGCGTCAACGAATACTTCGCCGGCGGCGGCGATATCAATGTCGCCACGGTGAACGGTGAAGATATCAGCCAGCAGGACTATAGGTTCGCCCTTGAAGATCAGCGCAATGCACTGCGCCGGGCCCTGGGTGACAACTTCGATCCTGACCAGGTCAACAGCGAAGAATTCAAGCGTGGCGTGCTGGATGACCTGATCACCCAGACCCTGCTGACTACCTCGGCGCGCGAATCGGGCCACCGGATGGGAGACGTCCAGTTGAGCGATTTCATCCGCGAAGCGCAGCGGTTCCAGCGGGACGGGAAATTCGACGAGACGCTGTACGAACGGGCGGTCGCGGGCATGGGCTTGAGCCCACCCGGCTTCGAGGCACAACTACGCCAGCAAAGCGTACTGCAGCAGGTCCGCGACGGTTATCAGCAGACCGCATTTATTACCGCCGAGGACGAGAAACGACTGCTCGAACTCGCCCTGCAGGAAAGGACCTTCGACTATGCCACGGTGCTGCCCCAGCGATTCGAGAAGGAGATCCAGATCAGCGAGGAGCAGATCAAGCAGGAATACGAAAACAACAGCGACGCCTATCGCCGACCGGACCGCATCAAGGTGCAATACGTCCAGCTGCGGGTCTCCGACCTCGCGGAGGGAATCGAGCCGGACGAGGAAGCGGTGCGCCGCCTGTACGAGAATTCCCGGGAGCGTTTCGTTACCCCGGAGCAGCGGCGCGCCAGTCATATTCTCTTGCAGGTCGACGAAAACGCCGCCGACGAGCAGCAGCAGCAGGCCCTGGAACAGGCGCAGTCGCTGCTGCAGAGAGTAAAAGCAGGCGAGGATTTTGCCGCGTTGGCCGGGGAGTTCTCCCAGGATCCGGGGTCCGCGGCACAAGGGGGCGATCTTGGGGTCATCGTCAAGGGCGCCATGGTGAAGCCGTTCGAGGACACGGTATTGGGGATGGCCGAGGGCGAGGTCAGTGAACCGGTCAAGACCCGTTTCGGCTATCACCTGATCAAGTTGACGGAACTGAAGGGTGAGCAGGTGAAGCCGTTCGAGGAGGTTCGCGGCCAGCTCAAACAGGAGGAGCGGAGACGGCAGGCGGAAGCGATATTCATCGACCAGGCGGAGACCTTTCGTAACCTCGCCTATGAGCAACCCGAGACGCTGGAGCCGGTAGTGGAAGAACTCGGCCTGGAGCTGAAGACCAGTGACTGGTTCTCCCGCGAAATCGGGGCCGGCATCGCGGCCAGCCCGAAGGTGAGGGAGGCGGCGTTTGCCGATGATGTGTTTCGAGAGGGACTGAACAGCGAGGCTATAGAACTCGACCTCAATTCACTGCTTGCCCTGCGCCGGCTCGAGGCCGAGCCCTCGAAGCTTCGGCCGCTGGAGGAAGTGGCGGATGATATCGAAGCCAAGCTGAAGCGGGCAGCGGCGCAGGAGAAGGCCAGGACATGGGGCGAGGAACAGCTGGAGGAACTGCGCAAGGGCGCATCGTGGGACGGCCTGCTAACTGAACACGCTCTCGAGATGCGGAATGCGACCCGTCGACGTTCAGGGTTCGAGCCGCAACCGCGGCGTGCGGTGCGGGACGAGGTATTCCGGGTGCCGGCCCCGGACGATCAACAGCCGACTTACGGTGGTGTGGCGCTGGATGACGGGGGTTATGTGCTGTTCCGCGTCACCGCCGTGGAGCCGGGTGATTCCTCGCAGGCCGACGACCAGCTGAAACAAAGGGTGGCCAACGCGCTGAAACAACGGCGGGGACTTGACGACTACCTCAGCTACCGGGCAGGGCTGAGGGACAAGGCCGATATCAAGGTCTACGCAGACCAGCTGTAGCGGATTACTGCCGGGTGCCGGCCCTGCGGGTCCGGGGTTCCCGGCCGGTTGCTCTTAGTCCAAGAAGCGGTCGCTCATGCCCACCATGTTGAAACCAGCGTCCACGTACATGATCTCACCGGTGATGCCCGACGCAAGGTCTGAACACAGGAACGCCGCAGTGTTGCCCACCTCTTCGATGGTGACACCCCGACCCAAGGGCACCATCTTTTCGTAGTACTCCATCATCTTCCTGAAGCCACGAATGCCGGATGCCGCAAGCGTTCGGATTGGGCCGGCCGATATGGCGTTCACTCGTATACCCTCGGGCCCCAGGGTTTGCGCCATGTAGCGCACGTTCGCTTCCAGACTGGCCTTGGCAAGTCCCATCACGTTATAGCCGGGCATGGCCCGAACCGAGCCGATATAGGAAAGAGTCAGCAAGGAGCCATTGCGGCCGGACAACATCCCCCGACCCGCCTTGGCCAGCGCGGCGAAGCTGTAGGAACTGATATCGTGCGCGGCGCGGAAGCCTTCGCGCGTCACCGCGTCCAGGTAAAGACCTTCCAGTTCCTCTCGGGGTGCGTAGGCGACACAGTGTACGATCGAATCAAGACCATTCCAGTAGTTGTCCAGTTCGGAGAACACCGCCTCGATCTGTTCATCGCTGGCCACGTCCAGGGGCAGTACGATGTCGGAATCAACCTGGGACGCAAACTTCTCTACACGGGCCTGCAGTTTTTCGGTCTGATACGTAAAAGCGAGTTCGGCGCCCTCGCGGTGCATGGCCTGCGCAATGCCCCAGGCAATTGAACGGTTACTGGCGACGCCGACGATCAATGCGCGTTTTCCGGTCAGGAATCCCATAGATACTCCCAGTTGGCGTTATAATCGATTCCGGTGCAAGCTTCCGTGATCCGTCCTTGTATAACAAGCTGCCAGGTCTGTCAAAGTCGATATACTTGCGTAACATCATGGCCGTCGCTGCGGCGATGTCGGTGTTTGGCGTCGACGCAAGATTGAACAATCCCTATCCGGCAGAAGAGTCTGTCGATAACATCGTCTATTCATCGTTCTCCGAGCGGCCCAAGCATCTGGATCCGGCACGCGCATACAGTTCGGACGAGTACGGCTTCATCGCCCAGATCTACGAGCCGCCGCTGCAATATCATTTTCTGGAGCGGCCTTACACCCTGGTCCCACTCACTGCCGACGGCATGCCCGAAGTCAGGTTTTTTGATGCGTCGGGAAAGCAACTGCCGGATAGCGCGGAAGCCGCGGTCGTCGCCTACACGGAATACGAAGTAAGACTAAGGCCGGGTGTCATGTATCAGCCCCATCCCGCGCTGGCACACGACGGACGGGGCCGCTACCTGTACCATGATCTCACGGCAAAGCAGGTCGACTCGTTGCGTAAGCTTGATGACTTTGCTGAAACCGGCAGCCGGGGGCTGCGCGCCGATGACTATGTTTACCAGATAAAACGACTGGCGGATCCGCAGACGCATTCGCCCATCGCGGGAGTAATGGCGCAGTACATAGTTGGATTCGGCGATCTCGCCGAAAAAATCAAGAGCGCCCGTGAGCAATCCGGGACAGGTTATCTGGATTTGCGTGAGTTCGAACTGAGCGGGGTCGAGGTCGTCGACGCGCATACCTACCGGGTAAGGGTAAAGCGCAAGTACCCTCAGTTCCTGTACTGGCAGGCGATGCCTTTCTTTGCCGCCATGCCCTGGGAAGCCGACAGATTCTACGGCCAGCCCGGACTTGCCGAGCGCAACATTACATTGGATTGGTACCCGATCGGCACCGGCCCGTTCATGCTCGCGGAAAACAATCCGAATCTGCGGATGGTGCTGGCGCGCAATCCGAATTTTCACGGGGAGGCCTACCCGGTAAGCGGCGAGCGCGAGGATGAGATCGCGGGTCTGTTGGAGGATGCCGGCGCAATGATGCCGTTCATCGACAAGGCCATCTACAGCCTGGAGAAGGAATCCATCCCCCGCTGGAACAAGTTTCTCCAGGGTTATTACGACAACTCCGGCATCAGTTCCGACAGCTTCGACCAGGCTATCCAGTTTACGACTCAGGGGGATGCCGGTCTCACGGAATCCATGGCGGAGCGGGGTATAGAACTCACCACGTCGGTGCAGGCGAGTATCTTTTACATGGGCTTCAACATGCTCGATGACAATATCGGCGGCGGCAGCGAACGGGCCCGCAAGCTTCGCCACGCGATCTCCATCGCGGTGGACTTCGAAGAATTCATTTCCATATTTACCAACGGCCGCGGCGTGCCTGCTCAGGGACCGTTACCGCCGGGGATCTTCGGTCACAGGGATGGTGAGGAGGGCATAAACCCATACGTATACGACTGGGTCGATGCCAGGCCACGGCGAAAACCGATTGAAGCGGCGCGTCAGTTGATGCGGGAAGCGGGGTATGACGATGGCATTGATCAACAGACCGGAAGACCACTGGTGCTGCATTTCGAAGCGGTCGCCCGGGGCCCGGACGACAAGGCCCGCCTGAACTGGATACGTAAACAGTTCGACAAACTCGGGATCCAGCTGGTGGTCCGGTCCACCGACTACAACCGGTTTCGTGAAAAGATGTTGAAGGGGACGGGGGAAATCTTTTTCTGGGGCTGGAATGCGGATTATCCCGACTCTGAGAATTTCCTGTTTCTCCTGTATGGCCCGAACTCCAAGGCCAAATTCAACGGTGAAAACGCAAGCAACTATGCGAACCCGGAATTCGACGGTTTGTTCGAGAAAATGAAAAACATGGACAATGGCCCGGAACGAAAACGTATCATCGACCGGATGGTGAACATCGCGCGCCGCGATGCGCCGTGGTTGTGGGGCTTCCACCCCAAGAGCTTTTCCCTGTTTCATTCCTGGTACCGAAACGTCAAGCCGAACCTGATGGCGAACAACACGCTGAAGTACAAGCGTGTCGATCCGGAACTGCGACATCGTTTGCGGGAGGAATGGAACGAGCCTGTCCTGTGGCCGATCGGGATGGTTGGCGGATTGCTGGTCCTGAGCGTGATCCCGGCGGTGGTAAGCTTCCGCCGGCGGGAGAGGAGCACCGCGCTGTGATCGCCTATATCGTCCGCCGGTTGCTGTATGCGATCCCCATACTCATCGGTGTCAATCTGCTGACCTTCGTCCTGTTTTTCGTCGTCAATACACCGGACGATATCGCACGTTCTCAGCTCGGCGATCGCCGCGTCACCCAGGAGGCCATCGACTCGTGGAAAGCGGTCAACGGCTACGATCGTCCCATTGTCTTCAATACCAAGGTGGCGGGTGTCGAAAAACTGACCAATACCATTTTTTTCGATAAGTCCGTGCGGTTGTTCGCGTTCGACTTCGGGCGCTCGGACAGCGGCCGGGATATCTCCTATGACATTTCCCAGCGCATGTGGCCGAGCCTCGTCATCGCCGTGCCGACGCTGCTGGTCGGCATCCTGGTGAATATCACCTTCGCGATGTTGATAGCGTTCTTCCGCGCCACCTATATCGATTTCTGGGGTGTGGTGCTGTGCGTAATATTGCTTTCCATTTCCTCGCTGTTCTACATCATCGCCGGACAGTATCTGTTGAGCAAGCTGTTCCACCTGGTTCCGATCTCTGGATACGACACCGGGCTCAACGCCCTCAAGTTTCTCATCCTGCCGGTTGTGATCAGCGTCATCCACGGCATCGGAAGTGGTACGCGCTGGTATCGGACGATTTTTCTCGAGGAGATAGGCAAGGATTACGTGCGCACGGCGCGGGCCAAGGGCCTCGGCGAGGGAATTGTGCTTTTCCGTCACGTTCTGAAGAACGCGATGATACCCATCCTGACTGGCGTGGTGGTGGTACTGCCCCTGTTGTTCATGGGCAGCCTGATCACTGAGTCGTTTTTCGGGATTCCCGGGCTGGGCAGTTACACCATCGAGGGTATTCAGCGGCAGGACTTTGCAATCGTAAGATCCATGGTCTTTCTGGGCTCAGTGCTCTATATCTTCGGCCTGATCCTCACCGACATCTCGTATACGCTGGTGGATCCCCGGGTCCGCTTCAGTTAACGCGGTTCCTCTACGCAATGCTCGTTTTATTCTGGACCGATCTGCTGATATTCGTGCTGCTGGCAGCGGCCATTGCCTTTTCGGTTTACGCTTACCGCCGGGAGCACCTGCGCGCCCCATGGCGAAGAGTCGGGCGCAGCAGGGTGGCGATGGGTGCACTGGTGATATTGTCCGCTTATGTCGCAGTCGGTCTGCTGGATTCGATCCATTACCGGCAGGAACTGGAGACAAGGACCGCCGGCGGGCAGAGCCAGTACTCCAACGAGGTGCTGAGCCTGTTCGACTGGATGGTGATGCCGCTCAAGACCCGGGGCGAGAAGACCTACTCGGCGCCCTTTGCCACCCATCTCTATGCCAAGGAGACCGTGGAGCGGGCAGATGGGAGCCAGCAGCGGTTGTATCCGCGTCTGGTATTCGGCGGCGCACAGCTGCGAGACCCGGCCGAGCGTGGCGCCGACATAGCGCAACGGGCAACCATCGGCGCACTCAAAGGGTCAGCGCTGTGGCTGCTGGTTGCAACGTTTGTGGTACAGGCGGCGGCCTGGCGAAGCGGGACGGGATTTCGACTTCTGGCCGCTGAGATCCGGGGCGATTTGACCATGACGCGCTGGCGCGCGGCGTTGCTGACGTTTCTGGTGTTGCTGGTGATCGTGTTCGTGGCCGCGGAGCTGAGCTCCGGGTACCATATCCTGGGGACCGATAAGGTAGGCGAGAGCGTGTTCTACCAGACCCTCAAGAGTATCAGGACGGGGCTGGTGATCGGCACCCTGACCACCCTGGTGATGCTGCCTTTTGCCATCCTGCTCGGGATCATGGCCGGTTATTTCGGCGGCTGGGTCGACGACGTCATCCAATACATCTACACCACCTTGAATTCCATCCCCGGCGTGTTGCTGATCGCGGCCGCGGTGCTGATGCTGCAGGTATACCTGGATAACCGTTCCGCGGAATTCGCCAGTGTCGCCGAGCGCGCCGATCTGCGGTTGCTCTTCCTATGTCTGATACTGGGGGTCACCAGTTGGACCGGATTGTGTCGTTATCTGCGCGGTGAATCTCTGAAGCTGCGCGAAATCGACTATGTGCAGGCCGCCACCGCGCTGGGGGTCGGTCATTTCACCATCATCGTCCGTCACCTGCTCCCCAACGTGATGCACATCGTGCTGATCACCGTGGTTCTCGATTTCAGCGGGCTAGTGCTCGCGGAGGCAGTGCTGTCCTATGTGCAGATAGGCGTTGATCCAACGATGAACAGCTGGGGCAACATGATCAACAGCGCGCGTCTCGAGATGGCGCGGGAACCCATCGTATGGTGGTCGCTTTTCGCGGCCTTCCTGTTCATGTTCACTTTGGTGTTGGCGGCCAACCTTTTCTCGGACGCGGTGCGGGATGCTTTTGATCCGCGGCTGCGTAACCGGTAAACGTATGAGCGGGTTGATTCTGCAAGTCGAAGGGCTCAGCACCCACCTGGGCAGTGAGTCGGAACCGGTGCAAGCGGTGGACTGTGTGAGCTTTGAAGTTCGCCGCGGCGAAACTTTCGCACTGCTCGGCGAATCGGGCTGTGGCAAATCCATGACTGCGCTGACCCTGATGCGCCTGCTGCCGAGTTCGGGTCGCGTGGTCGGCGGGGCGGTGCTGTTCGAGGGGCAGGACCTACTCAAACTGTCGGAGGCCGACATGCGCCGCGTGCGTGGTGGTGGAATCTCGATGATCTTCCAGGAGCCCATGACGTCGCTGAACCCCGTGCTCACTGTCGGGCAACAGATCACGGAGTCGCTCACCGCCCACCGGGGACTGCGGGGGGGGCGGGCCCGGAGCGAGGCCATGGAGCTGTTGCAAGCGGTGGGGATACCTGACCCTTATCAGCGCATCTACGAATATCCGCATCAGTTGTCGGGGGGAATGAAGCAGCGCGTGATGATCGCCATCGCGCTGGCGAACGAGCCCGAACTGCTGATTGCAGATGAACCCACTACCGCACTGGATGTGACCATCCAGGCGCAGGTACTGGAACTGATGCGTTCCCTGCAACGTGATCGCGGCATGTCGATCATGTTCATTACCCACGACCTCGGCGTGGTGGCTGAGATGGCCGACCGAGTCGCGGTGATGTATGCCGGTCAACTCGTGGAGCAGGCGAGCCGCAACGAATTTTTTACCGAGCCCAAACACCCCTACAGCCAGAAGTTGTTCGACTCGCTGCCGGACAAGGACAAACGGGATCGGCAGCTCTATGTGATCGAGGGTTTCGTACCCTCCCTGCAGACCGAGTTCAGGGGATGCCGTTTCGCTCCCCGCTGTCATCGGGCATTCGATCGCTGCCGAGGGGAGGAACCGCCGCGCACCACCGTGAACGGAAGACAGGTATTCTGCCACCTCTATGGCGGTGACAGTCTCGCCGCGGAGGCCGGGCCGGTGTCGACGCCGGGCCGGCCCCACGGCGGCAGGATCCCCCTCGCGAGCAAGGCAGCGTTGCTCCGGATCCGTAACATGAAGGTCCATTTTCCCATCCACAGCGGGGTTTTCCGTCGCGTAGCCGGCTATGTGAAGGCAGTGGACGGGATAAACCTGGAAATCCCGCAGGGCCATACGCTGGCGCTGGTCGGGGAGTCCGGTTGTGGCAAGACCACGGCCGGTAAAGGCATCCTGCAATTGATCCCGCCGACTGGGGGCAGTGTGATCTTCGCTGGACAGGAGTTGACCACGCTGTCGCATGCAGAACTGCGCAGCCACCGCGACGACATGCAGATCATCTTCCAGGACCCATACTCATCCATGAACCCGCGGATGCTGGTCGGCGACATCATCTCCGAAGGTCTTCGGGCCCAGGGTAGAGCGGCCGCGCCGGCGCAGCTGCAGGCGAGGATCGAGCAACTGCTGGACCAGGTCGGGCTTGCCGCGGACAGCGTGGCCAGGTACCCACACGAGTTCTCCGGTGGTCAGCGCCAGCGTATCTCCATCGCCCGGGCGCTGGCGGTGGATCCGCACCTGATCGTCTGCGATGAACCGACCAGCGCGCTGGACGTGTCCGTGCAGGCACAGATCCTGAACCTGCTGAAACAACTGCAGGACGACCTGGGTATATCTTTCCTGTTCATCACCCACGACATTTCCGTCGTGGCCTATCTCGCCCACGAGGTTGCCGTGATGTATCTGGGGCGCATCGTGGAGCAGGGATCGGTGGAGGATGTGCTGGACCGGCCGCGGCATCCTTACACCCAGGCGCTGCTGTCGGCGGTGCCCACCATGGATGTCGACAGCGGCCGCGACGTGATCCGGCTCGTAGGCGACATGCCATCGCCGTCAAATCCGCCGAGCGGCTGTTATTTCCATCCCCGCTGCCCCGCCGCGATGGCGATATGCCGGGACCGCTATCCCGCGTTAACCCGCCTCGGTAACGGACATGAGACCCGCTGCCACCTCTATCGCGCCGACCCCGGCGCCTGAGTCGTCGGTACGGGTCGCGGCGGCGGCGCAAGGCGACGTGGCCGCGGCACGGGATCTGGCGCGGATACTGGGACTGGCTCTCACACAGCCGCCCTACGATGCCGCCGGACTGGTGCTTGAGGTCACCTCGGGCCGGCTGCAGTTGCGCGACCCCAGGTCACCGCGCACCAGGCCGTTGAGCGCGGAGCTGTTTCCCGTCCGTATTCGGCGGCAGCGCCTGCCGCTGTCCAAGCGTGGACCGCTGGCCCTGGCAGTCGGGCGGCGCAGCCGGACAGTCGTGGATGCCACCGCGGGATGGGGCGCTGACTCCGGACTGTTGGCCGCCATGGGATACCGCGTCGTCATGGTGGAACGCTCGCCGCTGCTTGCCGTGCTGCTGTCCGACGCCGTGCGGCGGGTGCAGCGCGAGCCAGGTGCAGCCGGGGGCAAGCTGGTCATCCCTGAACTGGTACAGGCTGATGCGGTGGGCTACCTTTACCGCGTCACCACGCGCCCGGATTGTGTCTACATGGACCCCATGTTTCCGCCGAAACGCAACAGCGCGGCCCTGGCCAAGCGTCCGCTGCGGCTGTTGCGGGAGTTGGTGGGCGACGACGAGGATGCGGGGACACTGCTTGCAGCCGCGCGCACCGCGGCGCGAAGCCGGGTGGTGGTGAAGCGGCCAGACCATGCTCCGCCGCTGGCCGAAGACGTCGACCTGTCCCATGCCGGTAAACTGGTCCGGTATGACGTTTACCTGGCTCCCGCGCGCTGAGACCATGGCCGCGCCCTGCTTTCATTGCGCCGATATTCCCGAACCGGGGGCGGCGGCGATTTTGAGCAGGAACGAGTCGCGTCACGCGGCGGCTTCCCGGCGCCTCCGGGCGGGTGACCAGGTGGTTCTCATAGATGGCCGTGGCGGCCGCGCCCGCGGCCGTATCGAGGCGATCTCCAACCTGGGCGTGAGCGTGTCCGTGTCGTGCCTGGAACGAGCGCCACCGCCACGGCCGTTAGTCGCTGTGGCCAGTGCACTGCCGAAGGGCGAGCGATTTCGCACGCTGCTGGACATGCTCGGCCAGCTCGCAGTCGCACAGTTCATTCCCCTGGAATGCAGCCGCAGCGTGGTCAGGACCGGCGCGTCGGCGATGACGCGGGGCCGTCGCATCCTGCTCGAGGCATGCAAGCAAAGTGGGAATCCCTGGCTGCCCGAACTGGGCGAGCCGGACACTCCCGGAGCGGTCGTCGACGCATGGCGCCGCACCGGAATGCGGGTGCTGCTGGCCCACCCCGATGCGGGCGGCGCCACGGCACGCATGGGCAGCGCGGGCGCTTATGGCATTCTGGTGGGTCCCGAGGGTGGATTCACCGAGCGGGAAGTTGACGTCATGGTCTCGCGGGGTGCCGCGCCCCTCAGCTTGGGCGGCAACATACTGCGCACAGAAACCGTTGCGGTAGCGCTGGTCAGCGCGGTGCGACTGCACAATGGCGTGTTCGATTGCTCCTGAAGCCGACTGAGCCGCGAGGGTGAACCCGGTGACGCACAAAGCGCGGTCGCCGGACCGCTGGATAATGATGATCTTCGCGGCAAGGGTGCTGATGTACGCGAACTTCATGGTGTACGCAGCCTGCCTGCCACTGCTGCTGGACGAATGGCAGATGTCCGCAACCCAGGCCGGCAGCATCGCATCGGGTTTCATGATCTCCTATGCTGTGTCGCTGTTTGTGAGTTCCTGGCTCGCGGACCACATTGGCGCGCGCCGCGTATTTCTCTGGTCCGCAATGTTGAGCGCCGTGACTGCCCTCCTGTTCGGACTGCTCGGGCGTTCCTACATCAGCGGTTTGATCTTCTATGCGCTGGCGGCATCCACTCAAGGTGGGCTCTACACCCCGGCCATCATGCTGTTCTCGGACCGCTATGAGGCGGCGCGGCGTGGCTCCGCGGTCGGCTACCTGATCGCCAGCACATCGGTGGGTTATGCGTTCTCCCTGCTGCTGTCGGGTCTGGCATTGTCCTGGAGCGGCTACGAGGCGGCGTTCGTCATCACCGGAACGCTGCCAGTTCTGGGCGCCGTGGTGAGCTGGATCGCCCTGCGAACGACACCGAACCGGATCCATCCGCGGTCACCGAGTGTGCGCTGGAAGACAGCTCTGTGGCGCAATCGGCAGGCGCGGGTCCTGGTGTCCGGCTATACCTTTCATTGCTGGGAACTGCTCGGTATGTGGTCCTGGACGCCAGCGTTTTTCGCCGCCAGCGCGGCGTTGGCCGGTCACGGTAATGCGGCCCAGTACGGTGCCTATTTCACCGCAGCGATGCACCTGGTCGGCTCCGTTTCCTCGGCCTCCATGGGGCGTTTGTCGGACCGGCTCGGCAGGCGTATCGTGCTGTGCTACCTGGCCGCGACCAGTGCCCTGGTCTCCCTGGTGCTCGGCTGGCTGATCCAGTGGCCGATCGAGGTCTTGTTCGGGCTGGGTCTGATCTATTATTTCACCGCCATCGGCGATTCACCGGTCTGGTCCACCGCGCTCTCTGAGTCGGTGGAACCCGCCTATTTGGGGTCCATTCTCGCATTACGCGCGCTGCTGGGGTTCGCGGCCGGCGCCGTCGCACCGGTCGTGTTCGGCGTGGTGCTGGACTGGACCAATCCCGACGGCGGGGCGCCGGTCAGCCAGTGGGGCTGGGCCTTTGTGACCTTGGGCGCCGGAGGCGTGCTCGCCGCGATCGCCGCCGCCGCAGTGCGCTCGGGTGCCCCCGGGCGCTGATGGGCTGGACGGGGGAGCCGAGTATTCAGGGCAGGGCCTGGACGGTGCTGATCTGGGTGTCGAGTTTCTCCACCGCAGTGTTGAGTTCGGTCAGCCGTGTCCGTTCTTTTTCCACCACCTGGGCGGGCGCCTTGTCGACGAAACTCGGATTTTCCAGTTTCGACCTTGCCCTCTCCATTTCCTGGCGTGTGCGCTGCAGCTCCTTGGACAAGCGCTTCAGTTCCACATCCTTGTCAATCACCGACCCCAGCGGCACCAGGATCTTCATCCGCCCCACCAACGCGGTTGCCGCCGGCGGATTTACCCCGGTCCCAACGACATCCACACTGGAGAAGTTCCCGAATCGCGTCAGGTATCCGCGGTTGCGCGACAGGTAATCTTTATCCTGCCCGGCAGCGCCCTGGAGCAGGACCGGAAGGCCCCGCCCCGGATCGATGTTCATCTCGCCGCGGATGTTACGTACGCCGCCAATCACCGCCTGTACCCAACGCATCTCGGAGAGCGCATCGTCGTTGATCAGATCTTCGTCGCAGGCCGGATAGGGTTGAAGCATGATGGTTTCGCCCTGCCGCCCGGCCAGCGGTGCCAGCTTCGACCAGATCTCCTCGGTGATGAAAGGCATGAGGGGATGCAGCAGCCGCATCGAGGCTTCCAGCACCCTGACCAGCGTACGTCGGGTGGCGCGCCGCTGGGCCTCGTTTGCGTCGGGGTCGTTCAGCGTCACCTTGCTAAGTTCCAGGTACCAGCTGCAGTACTCATCCCAGACGAAGGCATAGAGGACCCGGGCCATCTGGTCGAAGCGGTAATCCGCCACCGATGCCGCCACCTGTGCCTCGACCTGTTGCAGGCGTGAGACGATCCAGCGGTCGGGCACGCTGGGTTCGAGTTCGCCCCCCTGCTGACCACAGTCCTGGTTTTCCGCATTCATCAGCACGTAGCGCGCCGCGTTCCACAGTTTGTTGCAGAAATTACGATAGCCCGCGATGCGGCCCAACTCGAAGTTGATGTTGCGGCCGGTGGTGGCAAGTGATGCGAAAGTGAACCGCAGTGCATCGGTGCCGAACGCAGGTATGCCGTCGGGGAATTCCTTGCGTGTCGCTTTCTCGATCTTGGATGCCATCTGCGGTTGCATCAGTCCGCTGGTCCTTTTGCCGACCAGTGACTCCAGGTTGATGCCGTCGATGAGGTCAAGCGGGTCCAGGGTGTTACCTTTCGTCTTCGACATCTTCTGGCCATGTGCATCCCGTACCAGGCCGTGCACGTAGACCTCGTGGAACGGCACCTCATCCATGAACTTGAGGCCCATCATGATCATCCGGGCGACCCAGAAGAAGATGATGTCGAATCCCGTCACCAGCACGTTAGTCGGATAGTAGGTGTCGAGTTCCCTGGTGCGCTCGGGCCAGCCCAGGGTGGAGAACGGCCACAGGGCGGAAGAAAACCAGGTGTCGAGTACATCAGGGTCTTGCCGCAATGCCACGTCTTTGCCGTGATGCCGACAAGCCTTTTCCGCGGCCTCCGCCGCGCTGCGGGCGACGAATACATTACCTTCATCGTCGTACCATGCCGGGATGCGGTGGCCCCACCAGATCTGCCGAGAAATACACCAATCCTGGATGTTATGCATCCACTCGAAGTAGGTGTGGCGCCAGTTGTCCGGCACGAATCGAATACGCCCGTCTTCCACAGCCCGGATCGCTTCCGCGGCAAGGGGCGCCGCCTTGACGTACCATTGATCGGTGAGATACGGCTCTATAACCTCGCGCGTCCGGTCGCCGCGCGGCACCATGAGCTTGTGGTCATCTATGCGTTCCAGAAGCCCCGCCGCCCGGAGATCGTCAACAATCCTGCTTCGTGCATCGTAACGATCCAGTCCGTGGTACGGAGATCCGGGCAGATCGATGGTTGCATCGACGGTGAATATATTGATGAGCGGCAGCTGGTGGCGACGGCCGACTTCGTAATCATTGAAATCGTGGGCGGGGGTGATCTTGACGCAGCCGGAACCAAACTCCGGATCCACGTAGTCGTCGGCGATGATTGGAATTTCGCGATCCGTCAGTGGCAGTCTCACGCTCTGCCCGACCACATCGCGGTACCGATCGTCGTCCGGATGCACGGCGACCGCGGTGTCCCCCAGCATGGTCTCCGGCCGCGTGGTGGCGACGACCAGGTGACGATCGGGATCATTGGAAAGCGGATACCGCAGGTGCCATAGGTGGCCGGCTTCCTCCTCCGCCAGCACCTCGAGATCCGAGACTGCCGTGTGGAGTTTCGGATCCCAGTTGACCAGGCGTTTACCGCGATAGATCAGCCCTTGCTCATGCAGGCTGACAAATACCTCGACTACTGCCGCAGATAGTCCTTCGTCCATGGTGAAGCGTTCGCGGCTCCAATCCAGGGAAGCCCCCATGCGCCGCAACTGATGGGTAATGGTGCCGCCTGAGTGTTTCTTCCACTCCCACACCATTTCTACGAAGGCCTCGCGCCCGAGATCGTGCCGGGTCTGACCCTGTTCCTCCAGTTGTCGCTCGACCACCATCTGGGTGGCGATTCCGGCGTGGTCCATCCCGCCCTGCCAAAGAGTGTCGTGGCCGAGCATGCGGTGGTATCGGATCAGCGCGTCCATGATAGTGTCCTGGAACGCGTGCCCCATGTGCAGGCTGCCCGTTACGTTTGGCGGCGGTATCATGATGCAGTATGGCGTGCCGTTGCCTTGCGCGGCGAACCAACCGCGCCGTTCCCAGTAATCGTACAGCCTGCGCTCGATGTCGCGGGGGTCGTAGGTCTTGTTCAGGTGCTGCTGCGTCATGGTGCGACGGAAACTGTCAGAGGGGCATATGCCGAGTCTAAAAAACGCGACATTATACGCCACCGGCGGGACTCAACCAGTCGGAATTGTCCGTCTTCCCGGATGACCAGCGGCCTTAATGGAGGTCGCCCCGCTCCTTCCATTGCGCGAGCGTGTCGAACAGGGCGTCCCGAAGCTGCGACTCCTGCTCCTCATCTAGCGGCGTGCCCTCACCCAGTTCCAGCCGCAGCCGCAGGTTCTGCGTAATGCGCTGCACCAGCGGGCGCAATGCCGGATCCTGCAACTGCGAAGGCGGCCTCTCCGCCGGCTGCGGGGGGCTCGAGGCGCGCCTGTCCGGGGGAGGCGGTTCCGCAATGGCCTGGCCGCCGGTGTCGGTTTCAGCTCGCGGTACGTAGACCAGGTCGTCGAGCAATGGAATGCCCGCATCGATATCGTCCGCCTTCGGTCCGTTACCCGCGGAAGACGGCTCGCCGACTTCATCGTCGGCGGCAGCGTCTGCCGCACCGCCCTCGTGATATTTTGACACCGGGCCACCCGCTGACGCGGTCGGCTGCGCGGATTCCTCTGGCTGCGGTGCCGTAGCCGGTACTTCGGACTCAGGGGCCGCGCCGGTCCCAGCGTCGCCGGCCTGCCGACGCAGCAACTCGGCGTCGCGGATTGCCTCCGCCACCGCTGCAATGGCGTCAGCGGTTTCACCTTTGCGTTCTTGGCTGACACCGGAGTCGGCAACTCGCGGCGAAAGGCTCGCGTAATGGACGTCGACCTCCTGCGTCGGGTCGCCATCAATCCCTCGTTCCGGCTCGTTGTGCTCCGCGGTTGGAACCGCAACTGTTGCTTCGTCCACTTCGGGCGCGGCAACGGCCCCAACTCCATTGGCCGCCTCAGCAATGGCCCGGGTGGAGTCGCGTGCGGCGGCCTCGGTATGGTGCCTGGTGTCGTCTGCCGGGGCAGCCGTGACGGATTCGACCGTGTCGGTAGCCGCGATCGGTTCGCCGCCCGACTCGTCGACGGGCGGGGTGAGGACTTGCGCGGCGGCAGCGGTTTGGTCCCCGGTTTGGTCTGCCGGGGCAGCCGTGGCGGATTCGACCGTGTCGGTAGCCGCGATCGGTTCGCCGCCCGACTCGTCGACGGGCGGGGTGAGGACCTGCACGGCGGCAGCGGTTTGGTCCCCGGTTTGGTCTGCCGGGGCGGCCGCGGCGGGTTCGACCGCGTCGGTAGCCGCGATCGGTTCACCGCCCGGTTCTTCGACGGGCGGGGTGAGGTCCTGCGCGGCGGCAGCGGCTTGGTCCCCGGTTTGATCGGCGGCGATCGGCGATGCCGAATCGTCCCCCTCCGTGGCCGCGTCTCTGGTCCGGGGTTGACTCGACTCGGCGGCACCGGCGGCGATTTCACCTTGGCCAGCACGGTCAGCAGACCCGGTGGTTGGCACGTCTTCCTCGACCGGTTGATCATCCGTGCCGTCAGCGTCCCTGGCACCGGCTTCATCCCCCTCGCCGTCCGAGGCGCCGATGTCAAGGGTGATCTCCACCGTGCTGGAACCAAACTTGATGGCGCTGTCAGGCTCTGAGCGCTCGCCGTCGAGTGCGAAGCCCGGCGCGGGGCTGTCGATGCTGATCTCTATGTCGTCGTCATCCGAAGGGACCGCCCCGCTGATGGAATCGGCCCCGGCACGGGCCTCTTGAATCTCCAGCCCTTCGTTTTCCTCATCGGAGACCGCGCGGGATTCGTCGCCGGCCGCCGGGACTGCGTCCTCTCCCGCTGACGGTTCGGGCTCTGGTCGGGCGCGGGGTTCGACGTCAAAGCTGAGGCTGAGGTTGTGCCAGGTGGTCTCCGCGGACTGCTCGGCTTGCTCGGTCGGAGTAGTGGAGTGATGCGTTGCCCCGGCGGCGGTGGACTGCTGCCGCGGCGGGTCTCCGGCGTGCAGCGACGGCTCACGCCGCGTGTCGGTCTCATCAGTCTCGGTGGTGTCGCGCTCCTCCAGAATTCCCTGCAGCGAGCGCAAGGTCTCATTGAGGACTCTGTCCTCGTTGGGCTTTTTCTTGCGACGGAACCACATTGCAGCTGTCAGGCGTTACACGCTGATGTCGTGCGTCTCGAGTTCGCATCCCATCGAACGGTAAAAACGGAACCGGCTGCGGGCCTTCGCTTTGTCGTCGTCATCGGCGGCAACGATGTCTGCGACCCGCTCGAACTCTGAGTAGTGTCGAGGCGCCTCATTCACTAAGGAGATTAGCACGTTCTGTCGGGTTTCGCAGGGCGGCGGCTCATGGCCGATGATGATGGGGGCGACCACTGGCTGGGCCTCGCTGCCGGCCCGGTAGTGGGGGACGAAACTGCCCTGATCGAAGGTCCACAGCAGGTCATCCAGGCGATCGGCCTGTGCGGCGTCAGGGGTCTGGATGTAGGCGGTCTTGCCGATCCTGAAGATCTTGTTCGCCAGCCTGCAGGCAAGCTGGAGCTTGGCGTCTGCCTCACCATTCGTCAGCAGGTAGAAATCCACCCGCGTTGCGTTCATGCGGGGTCCCGCCGACTCCTGCCGATAAGGTACTGGGTCAGTATCGGCACTACGCGACCGGTGGCGCCCTTCTCCTTTCCTCCTTTCCACGCCGTCCCGGCAATGTCGAGATGCGCCCACTTGAAAGACTCCGTGAATCGGGAAAGAAAGCAGCCAGCGGTGATGGCGCCGGCCTCCCGGCCGCCGATGTTGGCCATGTCGGCGAAGTTGCTGTCCAGTTGCGGTTGGTACTCCTGCCACAGAGGTAACTGCCAGGCCCGGTCAAGACTGGCCTCGCCAGCGGCGAGCAGCTCGTCGGCCAGAGACTGATCGTTGGCCATCAAGCCACTGGCAAGGCTGCCCAGCGCGATTACGCAGGCGCCGGTGAGAGTGGCGATATCTATTACCACCGCGGGATTGTACTTTTCCGTATACGTCAGAGCATCGCACAGGATCAATCGGCCCTCGGCATCGGTGTTGAGCACTTCCACGGTCTTTCCCGACATCGTCGTGACAATGTCGCCCGGCTTGTTGGCATCGCCGTCTGGAAGGTTCTCCGAACTGGGAACCACACCGACCACGTTGATGGGAAGCTTCAGTTCGGCTGCCGCAACCATTGCGCCGAACACGCTGGCGGCGCCGCACATGTCGTATTTCATCTCGTCCATGTTGGCGGCCGGTTTGATGGATATCCCTCCGGCGTCAAAGGTAAGGCCCTTGCCGACCAGCGCGATCGGCGGTGCGCCGCGCTTGCCACCGTGGTACTCCATCACGATCAGCTTCGGCGGCTGGCGGCTGCCGCGGGCGACCGACAGCAGGGCGCCCATTTTCAGGCGCCCCATGTCTTTCTTCTCCAGCACCCGGGTCTTGAAACCGTGACTCTGCTGCAGTTGCCTGGCCTGCTGCGCCAGATATTCGGGAGTACAGACATTTCCGGGCAGGTTTGCCAGGTCCCTGGCCAGCTTCTTGCCGGCACCTACAGCAACGCCCGCGGCCAGGGCCGGCCCACTCGCTTCGAGTTCGTCTCGGCCGGCCGCGTTGACGGTGATCCGCTGCAGTTTAGGGTCCTCGTTGTTCGACGACTTCATTTCGTCGAACCGGTAGCACGCGTCTTCCATCGCCTCCACCAGATGCCGTGCCTTGGCCGCTACGTCAGCAGCCTTGACCTCCAGGTCCAGCAGCCACATGGCGGCATCGCGGCAACCGCTGTCTATCAGCGCCGCGGCTGCCGTGCCGCACACCTTGCGATACCCCGCCAGGTCCAGGTCTTCCTTTTTGCCGCACCCGACCAGGAGCAGGCGCTGGGCATTGAGGCCAGGCGGGTCGTAAAGCATAGCGGTCTGCGATTGTTTCCCGGTCAGGTCCTTTTTCCTCAGCCGTGTCCGCAGGGCGCCCCCGGTGAGTTCATCGATGTGTTTGGCGACGCCCGAAAGAGAACGTGACTCGTACACGCCCACCACCGCGCAAGCGCTGCGCTGTTTTTCCGGAGTAGAGGTCTTGATGGAAAAAATCACTTATTTCCCCGTTTTCATTTATTGACGCGTGGTTTAAAGTGAACCGGCCTGCCGGGCAGGCGGGTGGACGGTCTTCAGCTGCTGATTGTCCGCTTTCGTGTCGAAACTTGTCAAAATTCCGTCGGACCCGAATTGCTCATAATTAACCGCGCTCTTGTCAGAGAAGTACTGCAGACCAGCGGGGCGGTGACCCTGGTNTGGTGCGCGCATTGGGATTTCTGCAGCAGGCGGCGCGCGGAGACATCCCCGTTGAAAGCGTGTTGGTGCTGGTCGGGCTCAAGATGGTGAGCTACGTGGACGTCATACTGTCGCTGGTGCTTTACATCGCCATATTGATGGTGCTCGGCCGCTGGAGCCGCGATAACGAAATGACCGTGCTGGCAGCGTGCGGCCTGGGCATTAGCAACTTCCTGAAACCGCTGGCCGCGCTGGTGCTCATAGTCGGCAGTTTTGCTGCACTGTTTTCCTTTTATCTCACCCCGCTGTCGGTGACGAAGGGATTCCACATCGAGCAGGAGTACCGGAACCGCAGTGAAATTGCCGGGGTCGTGCCGGGCGTCTTCATGGAGACGCGTCGCGGGCAGGGCGTGTACTTCGTGGAAGAGTTCGACAAGAACGCGGATCGGTACGAAGACATATTCGTATACAAATCTTCCTTCGGCAAGGAGGGCGTGGTGGTCGCCAAGTACGGCTTCAAACGGCTCGATGAATTGACCGGAGACCAGTTCCTGATTTTGAAGAACGGGACGAGATACGAAGGCAACCCGGGTCAACCCGACTATCGCATCATTGACTTCGAGACCTACGCGCTGCGCATTGAGCCGAGAACAGAGGTTTCACCGATTATTCCGGTCAAGGGCAGGCCCACGCTGGAGATTGCGGCCGACCCACATCCGCTGCTGGTCAGCGAGTTACAATGGCGCGTCGCCAAGGTCATTATGGTGCTGGTGCTTGCGATCTTCGCACTGGCATACAGCTTTGTGAATCCCCGGCAAAGCCGTTTTCCCGGCATGGTGATGGCGTTCCTGACCTACTTCATATACGCCAACTCCCTGGGCTTCGCGGTCGCGATGATCAAGAAGGGCAAGATCGCACCCGAAGCAGGTCTGTGGTGGATCCATGTGATTTTTCTTGCTGTTGCAATGATGCTTGTCTATCGTCGCTCCAGAAATCTCTCCCTGGTATCGCTGCCTCGGCTCAGACTGCGACCGCGTATCACCGCCTGATGCGCACCCTCGACATCTATATCGCCAGGATAGTGCTGTACCACACCATGATCGTAATCGCGGTGCTGCTGGGGCTGTTTACGTTCATGACTTTCATCGACCAGCTGGGTGACCTCGGGACAGGCCGGTACGGGCTGCTCGATGCCGCCCGATTCGTGTTGCTATCAACACCCAAGACGCTGTACGAGATCTTTCCCATGGCGGCGCTGCTGGGAGCGATTCTCGGTCTGTCCTCGATGGCCGTCGATTCGGAACTGATTGTGATCCGGGCGGCGGGCGTATCCATTGCGCGGCTGATCGGGTCGGTGCTGAAGATCGGTGCCGTCCTCGCTTTGGCGGCGATCATTGTCGGGGAGGTCGTTACTCCCGTGGCCGAAACCGCCGCGCAGCGGGGCAGGGCCGAAGCCATGCAACAGAATATCAATCAGCAGACGGATTTCGGGCTGTGGATGCGCGACCACATGACCTATGTGAACGTGGGGGAGGTACTGCCGGACCTGTCCCTGCTGAAGATCCGGGTCTTCGAGTTCGACCAGGCAGGCAGACTGCGCTCGCTGGTATATGCCAGAAGCGGGGATTACACGAACGAGCGCTGGCGTTTGGAGGATATCAGGCAGACGCTGATAAACAAGGACGATGCTGAATCGAAGGCGGTGAAAGCGGCCTATTGGCGCACCGACGTGACCCCACAGATCCTGTCGGTGTTCCTCATCCGTCCCGATCAGCTGTCAGCGTGGCAGTTGAGCCGCTATATCAGCCACCTGGGCGAGAACAGTCAGGATACCAGCTCCTATGAGCTGGCGTTCTGGAACAAGGTCGTTACCCCGATCGCCACCGCGGTGATGATGATCCTGGCTATCCCCTTCGTTTTTCGCCAGGTGCGCAGTGGGGGGTTCGGACGCAGTCTGTTCGCCGGCATCATGCTCGGGCTGGTGTTCTTTGTCATCGACAAGGGGTTCGGGTACATCGTACTCGTCTACAATATCTCGCCCCTGCTGGGCGCGCTATTGCCGACCTTGCTGTTCCTGGGCGCCGGTTTGGTGCTGCTGCGCCGCGTGGTGTGAGGAGACTCGAGGTATCAGCACCAGCCGCGTGCCGGATATCAGATCGTGCCAGGTTCGCTTCTCGCCATCCACCAGCGACCACATGAAGCCCAGACCGGCTGCGGCCCACGAGAGCAGCGCGGTCAGGTATCTGACCGCGGCGCGCGGCCAGGTGACCGCAGCACCATCAGCGCCGATCAGCCGCAGCCGCCACGCCCGCATCCCCAGAGTCTGCCCTCCGTGCACCCAGAACCAGCCGAAGTACAGCAAACCCAGCGTCAGCACGTAGAGCTGCTTGCCGAGTTTGCCCCACCAAACCTTGTGCACAACATCCGGCAGCAGCGGCAGGGGCTGCGCCGCCACGAATACCACGGCGGACAGCAGCAGCAAGTCATAGACGATGGCTGCCAGGCGGCGCAACAGGCTGGCGGGTTCGGCCTGGACGGTCACCGGGGTCGGCATAAAAGCGGACGTGTCACGATCCATTGCGGAAGTCGCGTGCCGGCATACCGGAACCGCGATGATGCGAGTTGTTCACAGCATGAAAATTTCTTTATGAGTCAATGGACATAGGCTATTACAGCTACATCCTATCTGAGGATCGCCATATAAGCTGCTGTTTTATATAAAATTTAAATTTGCTTAATATTTAGTCAATCAGGTAGTGATAACGCCCCCGTCAACCGTCGAGGACGTCACGCAGCACTTACCAACAAACTTATCCACAGCTTTTGTGGAAAAGGACGGGGTGCCAACCCGCCGGTGCAGGTGGAAGGGGCAAGCGCACTCGAGCGGGGTCGTGACCCCGCTCGAGTACTGTCCGTATTCAGCGCCGGCAGCGGGTGGTATCACGTCTCAGCCGAGCGCGGGCCCGGGGTCACCGCGACCGGCCTGTCGGTGGCCCGTGTGTGCGCGATCGACCGGCTCAGCAGGATCACCGGGAGTAGTCCAACCAGAACAATGGCCAGTGCGGCTGATGACGAATCCGCGAGGCGTTCATCGGACGCAAGCTCGTAGGTGCGCACCGCCAGGGTATTGAAGTTGAACGGGCGCAGGATCAGGGTTGCGGGCAGTTCCTTGAGCACGTCAACGAACACGATCAGGCTTGCAGTGAGCAGGCTGCCGCGCACGATCGGCAGATGGATGAGGCGCAGCACTTGAGCGGGGGAATAGCCCAGCGATCGTGCCGCGTCATCCATGCTGGGCCGTACTTTGGTGAGTCCGGATTCAACCGTCTGCAGGGACACCGCCAGAAACCGCACCAGGTAAGCGAACATCAGGGCGAACAGGGTGCCGCTGAGCCACAGGCCGGTGGAGACGGAGAAATATTGGCGGAACCAGGCGTCAATGCTGTTGTCGAGCCAGGCCAACGGGAGCATTACGCCTACCGCGATCACTGTGCCGGGAATGGCGTAGCCCATCCCGGCGACGCGCGCCGAAGCGGCGACGATGCGGGTCGGGTGCAGACGCTTGCCGTAGGCGATCACCACAGCGAGCAGCACCGCCAGAAATGCCGCAGCTGCGGCCAGCGAAAAGCTGTTGAGCATCAGTTGCATGAATTGCCGGTCCAGCATCTCGGCGGCGGTTTCCTGGGTCCACCAGGCGAGCTGCGCGGCCGGGAGCAGAAAACCCAGCAGCAGCGGCACCAGGCAGACGGCGACCGCCAGCCATCGGCGCCAGCCGCGCAGCGCGTAGGGGCGAAGAGGTTGTGAGCGGCTCCCTACATGATAGAACTGAGCACGATGACGGGACCAGCGTTCGAGCACCATCAGGATGAACACAAAGGACAAAAGTAACGCGGAAAGCTGGGCGGCCGCGGAACTGTCGCCGAGTCCGAACCAGGTTCGGAATATCCCGGTGGTGAAGGTGCTGACGCCAAAATACTGCACTGTCCCATAGTCGGCGAGTGTTTCCATTAGGGCCAGAGACAATCCGGCGATGATCGCCGGCCGCGCCATTGGCAGGGCGACGCGGCGGAAGCTGGTCAATGGGGAGGCGCCGAGCAGGCGGCTGGCGTCACTAATGGCCACCGATTGCTCGAGGAACGCTGAGCGCGCGAGCAGGTAAACATAAGGGTAAAGAACCAGGGAAAGCATGGCCACGGCGCCCCATATTGAGCGTACGTCGGGAAACCAGTACTCGCCTGCTGACCAGTGGAACCATGATCTGAGGGCAGTCTGCACCGGGCCGGCAAAATCCAGAATTCCGGTATAGGTGTAGGCGATGATGTATGCGGGTATGGACAGCGGCAACAGCAGGGTCCAGACGAAGAATCCGCGCCCGGGAAACTCGCAGTGGGTGGTTAGCCAGGCCGTGCTCACGCCGATCAACAGGGTGCCGGCCGCCACCCCGGTCATCAACAGCAGTGAATTCAGCACATAATCCGTCAACACGGTGGCGACGAGGTGGTGCCAAACATCGCCAGCCGGGTAGAAGACGAAACTGAATATGGTAAACACGGGAAGTGCCAGTATCAGGGCGATCGACACCACCGTCGCCGGCCATGCCCGCAGCAGACGCCAGCCGAAGCCGCTCGCGCAGGCCGGAGCCAGCGCGATGGTGCCGGCGGTGCTCAAGCCTTCGATTCCATGCCCGCGCCGGCTCCGGTCATTTCCATCCCGCACGATCCATCAGCATCACCGCGGCGGCATTATTCTCGCCGAGGACGGACACGTTGAGCGACTCGGCCTTGAATTCGCCCCATGCACGAAGGGTGTCATTGGCTTTTACACCCGACCTGACGGGGTATTCATAATTGCTGTCGGCATAGAACCTTTGCGCCTCGTCACTGACCAGGAATTCGAGCAGTTTGACCGCGTTCCCGGGATGGGGGGCATACCGGACCACGCCTGCACCGCTCACATTGACGTGGGCACCGCGTCCCTGTTGATTGGGCCACAAGATGAAGACGCTCGCAGCCGCCATCCGTTCTTCCTGCTTTTTCGAGTTTTCCATGCGACCCAGGTAGTAGGTGTTCGCCAGTGCGATGTCGCATTCTCCCGCCGCCACAGCCTTGATCTGGTCGCGGTCGCCGCCCCGGGGCGGGCGCGCAAAATTGGCGACCAGGCCGCGCGCCCATTTCTCAGTCCCTGCCTCACCGTGGGCCGCGATCATGGATGCCACCAGGGACTGATTGTAGATATTGTCGGATGACCGAACACAGATTTTGTTGCGCCAGGCCGGATCTGCCAGGTCTTCGTACCTGGAGAGGGCGGCGGGGTCTACGCGGTCCCGGGAGATCATGAGCGGCCGCAGGCGTAGTGAGAGCCCGAACCAAAGGCCATCGGGGTCGCGGTAGGGCGGCGGAATCATCTGTTCCAGCACCGCCGAGGATACCGGTGTTAACAGACCGGCGGTCTTGGCTCGATGCAGGCGCCCTGCATCGACTGTGATCAGCACGTCAGCCGGTGTGTTGGTGCCCTCGCTCTCGAGACGCTTCAGCAGGGCATCGGCCTTACCGGTGACCAGGTTCACCCGGATCCCACTCTGCTCGGTAAAACGGTTCAACAGTGGCTTGATCAGTGCCTCCTTGCGGGCCGAGTAGACATTGACCTGGGGATCGCTATCGGTCGCCGCCGCGGGTGCGCCGGGGGTGGCGACGAGCACCGGTAAGACGAGCAGCAGGTGCCGCAAGAGGTTTCGGGTTCCACGCATTGAGATCTCCTGGCTTGATTACTAATGAGAACGATTCGCATTACGATTAGCAATCGTACCCTACTCGGTGGTCTTTGCCAAGAGCCTTTTGGCAGGGCGTGAGGGAAGTCCTGGCCGCAGCGAGGCGCAACATGGCTCCCGCCGGCGGGAGCCTGCCAATCTACAGGTCCAGAGGTTTGACCGGCTCGGTCATCCAGTGGTCTGAATCTTGCCAGTCCACCCGCGGGTCATCCACGTACAGTTCCACCTCGTTGCCGTCCGGATCCCTGAGATACAGGCTCTGGCTGATCGTGTGGTCGGACTGACCGTCCAGCGTGAGCCCCACGTCCAGGATGCGATCGCGTGCCGCCCGCAGTGTTTCCAGGTCATCGCCAATTTTCCAACCGATGTGGTAGAGGCCGAGTCGGCGGCCACGTGGCGCCGCGGGTGCATCGCCGACCTCGATGGGCAGCAACTCATGGTGGGTGCGCCCGCCGGAGAGCATCGCAGCGCGGCCATTGAAAAGCCTGCCGCGCAGCTCGAGTCCGACGATGCCGCGGTAAAATTCGATGCTTTTCTCCAGCTCCCTGACATACAGCACGACATGCCCGAGTTCCGTCACTGTTCAGCCTCCGCCAGCCGCTTGAGATTGTTTAGACCCTGCTCGTAGTCCGGGCCTATCCATCGATCCATGAACAGGCCGATACAGCGTCCAACCAGGTCGAAGCCGAACTGAACATCGAACTGCCAGGTGACGATGCTCCCATCAGGAACCGGCGCCAGCAGGAAGGTGGCGTAGGCAGTACCGGGCCAATCGAAATCGAGCAGGGTCTTGACCATCTCGTCACGCTTCACCGCTACAATCGTCTGAGAGCCATTACCGACGTCCCGGAGCGTGCTGTGCCAGCTCATGCGCGCACCCTTGCCCGAAGCGGGCTGCGAATAACGGTACTCGGCCGCCGGATCCCGGGAGAACCAGGGCGACCAGCGGTTGAATTCTCTCAAATTGTTAATGAACGGGAATATTTTTGACGGCGGAGCGTCTATTGCTATGGAGCGTTCCACATGTGCACGGTCCGGCAGCAGCAGGGCAACGGCAGCAACTACCGCCAGCGCGATCAGTATGGTAAAGACGAACCGCTTGATGAAACCCATCTGCTTGTAAGACGTTCGGTCGGGAGAGCGAGATTATAAATCCGGCGCGGTCGCCAGGACACCGGGCCGTTCGAGCGAACAGCGACAGGAGAACCGAAATGTTTTGGATGCATAAGAAGACACAGCTCCCAACCCCTGACACGGCCCTGCCGGGAAGAAGCGAACCGATGCAGGTGCCCGATCGACATTACGTGCTCGGGAACCGGCTGTCGGCCCCGTTCCCCGATGGTCACCAGCAGGCCGTGTTCGGGCTCGGGTGTTTCTGGGGCGCCGAGAGGGTGTTCTGGCAACTCGAGGGCGTTTTCGTCACCGCAGTCGGCTACGCGGGCGGGTTCACCCCCAATCCGACTTACCAGGAGGTCTGCACCGGGAAGACCGGTCACAACGAGGTGGTGCTGGTAGTGTACGATCCGGCAGAAGTCCCCTACGAGCGGCTGCTGCAGTATTTCTGGGAGTCTCATGACCCCACCCAGGGCATGCGCCAAGGAAACGATGTGGGCACCCAGTACCGGTCCGGGATCTACGTGTTCAGTGAGTCGCAGCGCCGAGATGCTCTGCTCTCCCGAGAACGGTACCAGCAGGTACTTTCCGCCGCCGGATTCGGCGACATCACGACGGAGATTGTCACCGCACCCGCTTTTTATTACGCGGAAGCCTATCACCAACAGTATCTGGCGAAGAACCCGGCGGGCTATTGCGGCCTCGGCGGAACGGGACTCGAGTGCCCGGCCATGGCCGGGTGAAACGAAGATCCCGGCACCTGTGGACCACCTTGTGAGGGGACCTGAAAAAGCGGCTGTCCGCATGCCGCGCCGGGGTGTGTCGAGGAACGGGCACCAGGGGTCTCCGCGGGAATCCACACTGAATTACTCAACTATTGCAAACGAGCCTAGAATGACATATATTTGTCCAGACATAACCAATACATAAATCATTTACATATAATTATAACTGGACAAATACTGTACATAATTCGAGGAACGCCGAGCGCGGTTGCCTGCAACGGGCCGCGTAGGGGGGGACGTCAAACCGATGAACAGACGCGGAGATAAGAGATGGAGAGTTCAAGACACCAGCCGAAATTCGGCATCGGGGCAGTGGCGCGCATCACCGGCATTCCACCCGACACATTACGAATCTGGGAACGCCGCTACTGCGTGGTGGAGCCGGAGCGGGGTCATGCCCACCGCAGGCTCTACGACCGTGCGGACATTACCCGACTGACCCTGATCAAGCAGCTGGTCGACCAGGGCAACGCGATCAGCACGGTGGCGGGACTCAGCGAGGATGAGCTGAAGGAAAAACTGCAGTTCCAAGAAAGTGTGGCCAGCGTCTTGGGTGACCGGCGAGGTGGCCCTGCTCCCCTGGTGCCGGCGGAGGGGCTGCGGGTGCTGGTGTTCGGCGACGCCCTGCCGCTGCTGTGGAACAGCCAACCCAGGGAGGCATTCGGGCTGCGCCTGACAGGTATTCACAGCAACCTGATTGACCTCGAGCAGCAGGCGGTACAGGAGGCGCCGGATGCGCTGGTGCTGGAGTTTCCATCGGTGCAGAAAGATACCGTCGCCGAGGTTCGCAACCTAATGCGGCGGACCGAGGTAAAACGCTGCGTGGTGGTCTACGGTTTTGGTGCGAAAGACGCGTTGCGGCGGCTTGACACCCCGCCCGTGCGAGCTTTACGGGCCCCCGCGGACCTCGCAGATGTGGCGCGCGTGCTCTTCGAGTCAGTACCGGGGGTGGTAGCGGACGCCTCGCACCCGATCATAGCGGGACAGCTCGGCAAGGTGTCACCGCCTAAGTTCGACAATCGCGTCCTGGCTCGTATTGCCAGCGCGTCCACTGCGGTGGAATGCGAATGCCCGCATCACATGGTTGACGTCATCTACAAGTTACATGCCTTCGAGGTCTACAGCGCCGAATGCGAGAGCCGCGACGACAAGGATGCGGCCCTGCATGCCTATCTTTACAAGACCACGGCTCAGGCCCGCGCGGTAATGGAATCGGCCCTGGAACGACTGATCGAGTTTGAGGGAATAGACATCTCCGAACCCCGCAACGACGCGTAGGGATCGCCGCAATGCCGCCGCAACAAAGTCTTCGCGGTCGCCCGCGGAGACCGCTGGTTCTCCGCCGATGGCGGGACAGCATTGCTTAAACGACCTTCGCCCACAGATCGTGATCACCGGCCTCGGTAACGACCGCGTGTACCCGCTGACCCGGCTGCAGACCGGGGCCGGCCACGTGCACCAGCCCGTCGATCTCGGGTGCATCGGCGCTGCTGCGGGCGATCGCGCCCTCGGCGGTGCTTTCGTCCACCAGCACTTCGATGGTTCGGCCCAGCTTTGCTTGGAGGCGGGCGGCGCTGATGCCTGCCTGCAGGTGCATCAACGCGTCATAGCGATCCTGCTTGACCTGCTTCGGAACCGCACCGGGTAAGCGATTTGCCTCCGCACCGTCTACCGGTGAGTACCTGAAACAGCCCACTCGGTCCAGTTGCGCCGCATTGAGAAAGTCCAGCAGGGTCTGAAAATCGCTATCCGTCTCCCCTGGAAATCCGACAATAAAAGTGCTGCGTATGGCAAGTTCCGGGCAGATTTCGCGCCAGCGCCGTATTCGCTCCAGTATGTTTTCCGCGGCGGCCGGGCGACGCATCATCTTCAGGACCCGGGGGCTGCCGTGCTGAAAAGGCACGTCCAGATAGGGCAGTATCCTTGCGTCCCGCATCAATGGTATCAAGGCATCCACATGCGGGTAGGGATAGACGTAGTGGAGACGCACCCAGACGTCGAGAGACGACAGCGCCACGCAAAGGTCGTACAGGCTGCTCTTCACCGGCCGGCCGTTCCAGAAGCCGGTCCGGTACTTGAGGTCCGCGCCATAGGCGCTGGTGTCCTGCGATATCACGAGCAGTTCGCGGACACCGGACTCCGTCAGTCTTTGCGCTTCGTTCAGCACATCGTCCGCCATGCGGCTGTTCAGCTTGCCGCGCATCGAGGGGATGATGCAAAAGGAACAGCGATGGTTGCATCCCTCCGATATCTTCAGGTAAGCGTAATGACGTGGCGTGAGCCTGATGCCCTGCCGGGGCACCAGGTCCATGCGCGGGTCAGGTATGGCGGGCGGCGGCAGGTGCCTGTGCACGGCTGCGACCACCGATTCATAGGCCTGCGGACCTGTGACGTCTAGAACGTGGGGGTGCCGCTCGCGGATCTCCCGCTCCCGCTTGCCGAGACACCCGGTCACGATGACCCTGCCGTTGGCGGTAAGGGCTTCGCCAATGGCGTCCAGGGACTCGGCCTTCGCTGCGTCGATGAAACCGCAGGTGTTGACAATGACGAGTTCGGCATCCTCATAGGTGCCCGCCACCTCGTAACCATCCATGCGAAGCTGGGTCAGGATCCGCTCGGAATCCACCAGCGCCTTGGGGCAACCCAGGCTGACGAATCCGATCCTGGGGCTCATTTCCGGTGCGGGCCGCGGCGCTTGATCCAGGTCCTAACGGGCGGATTCATAGCGCTGGCGCAGGAGGTTTTTCTGGACCTTGCCCATGGCGTTACGTGGCAGTTCATCAACGAAATGAATCGTCTTGGGGAGCTTGAACTTGGCCAGCGAATTCCTCAGGTCGTCGACGATGCGCTGCTCATCGACGTCTCTGCCGTCGGGATCGCGCACCACTATCGCCGTCACCGCTTCCCCGAAATCGGGATGCGGTACGCCAATCACCGCTGACTCCCTGACTCCCGGAATCTCGTCGATGCACAATTCGACTTCCTTCGGATAGACATTGTAACCGCCGCTGATGATCAGGTCTTTGTCGCGTCCGACGATCGTGATGTAGCCGTTTTCGGTCTCGCGTGCGAGGTCGCCGGTGGCGAAATACCCATCCGCGGTGAATTCCTCGTCCGTTTTCTCCGGCATGCGCCAGTAACCGGAGAATACGTTGTCGCCCTTGACCAGCAAGGCGCCCACGTCGCCGCGCGTTACCGGCAGGCCATCTTCGTCGACGATGCGCAACTTCACCCCCGGCAGCGCCTTGCCCACGGTTCCGGCGATGCGTTCCCCATTAAGCGGATTCGACGTATTCATACCAGTCTCGGTCATTCCATAGCGTTCCAGGATGGTGTGACCGGTGCGTTTGCGGAAGTCGTAAAAGGTCTGCTCGAGAAGCGGGGCGGATCCGGAAATGAAAAGACGCATGCCCCGGCAGGTCTCCGGGGTCAGCCGCGGGTTGTCCAGCAGGCGGGTATAGTGGGTCGGGACCCCCATGAACACGGTGGATCGGGGCAGGTAGTCGATGATTACGTCACTGTCGGCGGTATCGAAAAAATACATCTTGCTCGCGTTGTACAAGGCACAGTGACAGGCGACGAAAAGGCCATGCACATGGAAGATCGGCAGCACGTGCAGCAGTATGTCACCGTCACGCCAGCCCCAGGCATCATGCAGGGAAAGACAATTGGCCGTCAGGTTCTTATGGCTGATCATAGCGCCCTTGGGGCGACCGGTAGTCCCCGAGGTATAGAGGATGGCGGCCAGGTCGTCGCCCCCGCAAGGATGTACTGTCTGCTTGTCGCTGGTTGCATTGCAGATTTCGGCCAGGGTGCCGGTGCCGTCCGCCTCCAGAGTCAGCACATGCGGCACCCCCTGCTGTCTCGCCGTTTCCAGCATCCAAGCAGTACGGGCGCCCGAGCACACAATCACACCCGGTGTTGCGTCGCCGAGGAAGTAGTCGATTTCCCGTGGTTGGTAGGCGGTATTCAACGGCAGAAAGACCAGGCCGGCGCGCAGGCAGCCGAGGTACAGGAACAGGGCGTGGGGGGATTTGTCCACCTGTACCGCCACGCGGTCGCCAGGATGCAGTCCAAGACCGATGAGGGCATTGGCCACTCGGGCGCTCTGGCACGCCACGTCGCCGAAGCTGAACACGGTGCCTTCCCGCTCCTCTATCGCCGTATCGTCCGCACGGGCGGCGAAGCGGCGCTGCAAGTGGGTGAAGAGGTTGCCGGTCATGGGTTTCGTTGTTTTTCGGTAGGGAATTACGTAATGTATTATTCATAATCACACGAGACAACACTGAGGGCCCACCGCGGCCGTGCGGGAGACCTCCCGGGCATCGTTTCTATGACGCGATAGGAGGAAGGCGCCAATCGCCTGGCGGACTAATCCACTGCCTGTGGCCGGGTGATTGGCCAAGGCGCCGCCGTTCCGTCGGGCGATAGAATGTAGTAGATGCCACCCCTCCGATGAACCGCCAAATTCTGAAAGGAGTTCACCATGAAAGCGTGGCAAAGCCAGTCTCATCGGAGATGGTACTGCAAATATCACGTTGTGTTTGCACCGAAGTGTCAGAAGCGTTCGATTTCGGTGCGCCACGGCGGAATATTGGGAATTTGCCGAGGGCTTAATGCGGTCAGCACGGAGTAGCGCTCGTGGAAGGACAAGAGATGTCGGATCATATCCGCCGACGCTTGAGTATTCCACCGCCGTATAACGTGGCGCGCACGGTAGGGTTCATGAAGGGGAAGTCGGCCGCTCGGATCCACCGGCAGTATCCACATCGAGAGTATCAGTCTACGGGGTTCCATTTCGGGGCCAGGGGTCACTGCGTCAGCACGATCGGGCTGGACGAGCAGTTTGTTCGGCAGTAGATCAGAAACTTGAGGAACAGGAGTGGGCACCAGGAGAGTTTGCGGTTTGAGGGCCTTTAGGCCCTTTCCTGGGCGGACTGCGCCGCCGGGGGGGTCTCAAATCACCCTCTCTGCGGGTGGTAGGCAATTCAGCCGCTTAGCGAATAAGGTGGCAGCGACCTTCCGCTTCGGTACGAGCAGTGCGGGAGTTTTCGCCCTACATCCGGCTGGTCGTGGCAATCAGGTTGCCGATCTTGGCCGCGAAGTAATTTGTGGTAGTCCGTCCCGATCTATATCCCAGCAGGTCCCGGCGGTCCTCGAACGACACACCCACCGCCATCGATCGGCGGCCGGAGGTGTGCTTGAGGTGATACACCCTCACCGGCGGCAGCGCCGCCCGCTTCCCTAGCGACCGCGTTTTGCCTGGGTTGAGGCACCCGCAGAGGCCGCGGATTGCCTCCTTCACCTGGCATCCGTGTCTGGTCGTTTGTCCGGGTGCGGCGCTGGAAGTGCGCGCCGCCGGCACGGGAGAACTGGACCATGTAGTCAGGCGATCGAGGTCATCCGGCGCGTTCGGCAAGCATTACGCGGTTGCTGACTCCGCTACGGTCTCGTGCTTGGGCGCGGCGTTGATCATCGATACTAGATCTGCGAAACGTTCTCCCTGGATCAGCACATGGTTCTTCAGGAGTAATTCCGCGTTCTGTTCGTTGCCACCAAGGATCGCGTCTACGATTGCTTTGTGTTCTTCAAAGGACGATCGCATCCGTTGTGGCACACGCAGCTGGAGGCGCCGGTACGGCTTTAGTCGGTTGCGTAGTTGTTGGGCCTGGTCGGCCAAGAAACGGTTATAGGAGAGTTCGTAGATAACACCGTGAAACTGTTCGTTCTCATAGTAATAATCATCGGAGTTGCCGGCCTCGGCGGCGGCGCGGCAGGTGTCCAGTTTTTCGAGTAAGCGGGTGCGCTGTTCCGCCGCTATGCGCCGTGCTCCGAGTCGGCCGCACATGCCCTCGAGTTCGGCCATGACCTCAAACATTTCGATGATCTCAGGCAGGCCGAGATTGGCCACGAAAGTGCCGCGCCGCGGAATCGTCTCCACCAGACCGGTGGCGGCGAGCTGCCGGAGCGCCTCGCGGATCGGGGTCCGAGATACCGCGAACCGCTGACTGAGGCGGACCTCGTCGAGGCGCTCGCCCTGCGCGATACGCCCGTTGACGATGTCGTCCTCCAGCGCATCGCGCAGGTGTTGGATGCGGTGTTGTGGCTTGTTCACGGTCTATGACGATGTTTGGTCTGCAGCTGCTGGTCGCGATCCCGTGACTCGATCATGTGAATACCACCATTGACACATTGTATCCTGAACGAGTATTCTTGTATACAATTTATAATAACTTGTATCTTACCCCCATAGGCACACCATAGGAGAATCATTCATGAAATCATGCCGCGTTGCGTCTTCGTTATGTGTACTTGCTTCGCTCCTCGTGGGCGGATCGGCGTTCGCCGCCGACGTTAAGTTGAAGGCCTCCCACCAGTGGAACAATAAGGACGTGCGCCACCAGATGGTACAGCTCATCGCCGACGAGGTGGCTAAAGCCGGCGTCGGACTGGAGGTGCAGGTTTATCCTTCCAAGTCCCTGTACAAACCGAAAGAGCAGTGGACGCCTCTGACCCGCGGTCAGCTTGCGATCTCCGCGTTTCCGCTGGCGTATGCCGCCAGCCGTCATCCCGAATTCGACGCCACTTTGATGCCCGGCCTGGTCAAGAACCACGATCACGCCGCCAAACTCAACGATTCGGAGTTCATGCAAGACATCAAGAAAATCATCAATGACGCCGGGGTGATGGTACTTTCCGATACCTGGCTGGCCGGGGGGTTTTCATCCAAGAAGAACTGCATTCTCGAGCCCGATGACGTCAAGGGACAGGTAACGCGAGCCGCGGGCAAAGCTTTCGAACAGATGATGGCCGGCGCCGGCGCATCCATCGCCTCGATGCCGTCATCGGAAATATATACGGCGATGCAGACCGGCGTGCTGGACGCCGCCAACACCAGTTCTGGCAGCTTTGTGTCGTATCGCATCTACGAGCAGGTCAAGTGCCTGACTGCTCCCGGTGAGCACGCCCTATGGTTCATGTACGAACCGATCTTGATGTCCAAGAAGGTTTTTGACGGCCTGACCAAAGAACAACAGGATGCCTTGCTGGCGGCCGGACAGAAAGCCGAGGAGTTCTTCGACGCCGAAGCGCGTAAGCTCGACAAGACTTTGGAAGAGACCTTTAAAAAGGCCGGCGTCGAGGTCGTAACCATGAATGCCGAGCAAGCGGCGAAATGGCGTGAAATTGCCAAAACCACTTCTTACGCCGAGTTCATCAAAAAAGTGCCAAGCGGCAAATCCCTCATCGATAAGGCGCTCGCCGCCCAGTAAGCTGCATGCAGCCGGGACAGCGGCCCCCATCTTGCCGGGGCCGCCGTCGGGCGCTCGAATCGAACCCGTTGACGGGAGGCCTTGTGCACGGAATTGTCATGTTCATCAACCAGTTGTCTCGGTTATGCGGGGTTATCGCGACGGCGCTGATTGCGATCTCGATCCTGATCGTGTGTCAGATGGTCATTTTACGCTACGGGTTTGCCGCCTCGACCACGTGGCAAACCGATGTAGTGATCTTTGGGCTGGTGGGCGCGACCATGATCGGCAGTCCCTATCTACTTCACAGAGGGGCGCACGTCGGGGTCGATCTCATTACCAATATGTTTTCGACGAAGATCCAGCGCTGGTTCAAAGTGATTTCTGGAGTTGCGATCTTCCTCGTCGGCGCCTCGTTAGCATGGACCGGTACGGAGCTCACTTGGGAGGCTTACGAGGGTAACTGGCTGTCAGAAACCGTCGCCGAAATTCCGCTATGGATCGCATACTTTGCCATGCCATTCGGTTTTGGCCTGCTCGCTCTACAGGCAGTTGCCGATGTGATTGCCGTACTCATGGGTTTCGATGACGCGTTACCCGAAGGGTCGTCCTCCCACTAATTCCCTTTACGACTGCCTAGAACTCCACTCATGTCACCGATAACGATTGGTATCCTGATCGGAGTTACCATGCTTCTGTTTTTGGCATTAGGTATTCCGGTTGCCTTCACCCTGGCTCTGGTCGCGCTGATCTTCTTGATTACTTTTGAGGGTGTGGGAGTATTCGGCGTGCTGGCCGAGACGTTTTTCTCGGGCCTTGCCGAATTCACCCTGTTATCGATCCCAATGTTCGTGGTTATGGGTACGGCGGTGGCGGCGTCGCCCGCCGGCAGGGATTTGTACGAGGCGCTGGACCGCTGGCTAAACCGCGTACCCGGTGGATTGATCATTTCGAATATCGGCGCCTGCTCGATCTTTGCCGCATTGTCGGGTTCTTCCCCGGCGACTTGTGCGGCGATCGGTAAGATGGGCATTCCCGAAATGCAAAAACGCGGTTATCCGGATGGTCTCGCCACCGGCGCCATCGCCGCGGGCGGTACCCTGGGGATCCTGATTCCGCCGTCGATCACCATGATTGTTTACGGTATTGCCACCGAGACCTCCATTGGTCGCCTGTTTATCGCCGGCCTGCTCCCAGGTCTGATGCTGACCGTGCTGTTCATGACCTGGTCTCTGTATACCAGTTGGCGCAGCGGCCACAGTTTGTCTGGAAGGAACGACATTACCTGGCAACATCGCTTCGCAGCATTGCCCCGTGTACTGCCGTTTCTACTGATAATCGCCGGGGTGTTGTGGGCCTTGTACGGTGGCGTTGCCACCCCGTCCGAGGCCGCCGGAGTTGGGGCGTTCTTGTGCCTGTTAATGGTCGCGGTGGTCTACCGCATGTGGCGCCCGAAACAACTCTGGAAAATCATTTCCAGCTCGATGAGCGAGAGCGTGATGATCCTTATGATCATCGGTGCAGCGGCATTGTTCTCTTACGCGCTCTCGTCTCTGTATGTCACTCAGACTATCGCTCAGTCGATTGCCGACGCCGGTCTCAACAGGTGGGTATTGATGGGCACGGTCAACGTATTTCTCCTGGTGGCAGGATTTTTTCTGCCACCGGTGGCGGTGATCTTAATGACTGCCCCGATCTTATTGCCGATCATCACTGACGCGGGTTTTGACCCTTACTGGTTCGCGGTCGTACTCACTATCAATATGGAAATCGGACTGATTACCCCTCCGGTGGGACTAAACCTCTATGTTATCAACGGTATTGTCCCCAATGTGTCGCTCGCAACGATCTTAAAGGGCGCGCTGCCATTTGTGGTGTGCATGGTCATCGGCATCGTCATCCTGTGCCTGTTTCCGCAGATTGCAACGTGGTTGCCGGATTATTTGATGGGTCGGGCAGTATGAGCCGCGCGTTTCTGCATGACCTTCTGACTTCGATCGGGCAGAAAAGCCGCGAGCTGGTGCATGGCGGACCCGTGGCGCTCACCGACGGGGTGGAGATCGCGGACCTGGCAGAAACAATTCTCTCACAGCGTGGCGAGGCTTCCGGCATCGCACTGGCCGAAATGATCCTGGCGCGCTTCCGATCGATGGACCCCACCCAGAAACTCGAATTCTTCAAAGTGCTGACCGAGCATTTCGGTGCGGAGCAAGGTCGGCTGCAGGCGGCGGCCACTGACTACCTGGCGGCACCCAGTGACCAGTCTGCGATTGTTCTGCACGACGCCGCTGAGCCCCGGCGCCAGGAACTCATTCGCCGCCTCAATCTACCTGATGGAGGCACCGGGGCCCTGGTAGCGATGCGCTCGGACTTGCTTGATCTCATGTCCGACCATCCGGAACTTGCCGCGGTGGATCATGATTTCGATCATCTTCTCAGTTCCTGGTTCAATCGCGGATTTCTGGTATTGAAAAGAATCGAATGGGACACCCCCGCGTCTGTGTTGGAGAAAATCATCGAGTATGAGGCTGTACATGCGATCCAGAGCTGGGACGATCTGCGTCGTCGGATCGAGCCTCTGGATCGGCGCTGCTATGCATTCTTTCATCCCGCCTTGAGAGATGAGCCATTGATCTTCGTAGAAGTTGCGCTGGAGCGGGAAATCCCCGGCGCGATCGCGCCGTTGTTGGCTGACGACCGCGTCCCCACTCAATCCGATCAAATGACGACAGCGGTTTTCTATTCGATTTCCAATTGTCAGCGCGGCTTACGCGGCGTTTCGTTTGGAAATTTTCTGATCAAACAAGTGGTTCAAGAGTTGGCCCGCGACCTTCCGCGGCTCAAGAACTACGTCACGTTGTCCCCGGTAGTGGGCCTCTTGCACTGGGTCAGACAGCTAGGCCGCGATGGTCCCCTGCAGGACAATGAGCGATATCAGCGGATATCGAAGCTGCTCGAGCATACCGGCTGGCACCAGAACGAATCCATCGCCGCGGAACTGCAAGAGATGTTATTACCCACGGCGGCTGTGTACTTCCTGAATGCAAAGCGGGGCGACGGGATGCCTGTCGATGCAGTAGCGCGCTTCCATCTAGGTAACGGCGCGCGTTTGGAACGCATCAACTGGCTGGGTGACTTGTCGGACGTCGGACTGAACCAGGCCGGAGGTTTGATGGTCAATTACCTATATAAACTGACCGACATCGAAAAGAACCACGAGGCCTTCGTCAACAATCGCCGGATCGCTGTTTCGAACGAAATCCGCAAGATGGCGAAGAAATGGCAGCAGGAATTCGGTTTCGATAAATAGATAACGGGCGGTTTCGGCGTGACGAAATGGATAAGACGAGACCGCTTGACGGACTTATTGTAATTGATCTGAGCCGCGTTCTGGCCGGTCCGTATGCAACCATGCTGTTGGCTGACCTCGGGGCTCGGGTGATCAAGGTGGAAATGCCGGAGTTCGGTGATGACGGGCGTTATTTCGGTCCGTACTTCGATGGGAAATCCGCGTAGTTTTCCTCGCTGAATCGCGGCAAGCGAAGTATTGCTTTGAACCTGAAGCAGACGACTGATCGCGGTATTTTTGAACAGCTGGTGTGTAAGGGGGATGTTCTAGTCGAAAACTTTCGGCCTGGAACGATGGACAAATTGGGATACGGCTGGGAGGCCCTGCAGGCGCTCAACGAAAGATTGATCTATGCTGCGGTGTCCGGTTTTGGCCATACCGGCCCGTATCGACAGCGTCCTGCTTATGACATGGTCGTGCAGGCTATGGGCGGCATAATCAGCGTGACCGGTCAGGAAGACAGCGCGGCCCCGACGCGGGTCGGCACTTCGGTGGGTGACATCACTACCGGTTTGTTCGGTGCAACCGGTATTCTTGCTGCATTACACGACCGTCAGCAAACAGGGGCGGGCATGATGATCGATGCCGGTATGTTCGATTGCCAGGTAGCGATACTCGAAAATGCCGTGTCGAGATATCTGGCAGATGGCGAGATTCCCAAGCCGCTCGGGGCGCGCCATCCATCGATTACACCGTTCGAGGCGTTCCGCACACAAGACGATTATGTCATCGTCGCCGCCGGAAATAACGCGTTATTCGAAAAATTTTGTGTTGCGCTCAAGCGCGATGACTTGTTGCAAGCTCCCGAGTTCTCCAGTAACGATCTGCGCACCAAAAACCATGCGCGTTTAAAGCAGGAGCTGGAGGCGACGTTGGCCCAAAAACAGGCCGCCGAGTGGCTCACCATTATTGCCGATGCAGGCGTACCATGTGGACCGATCAACAACATCGAGCAAGTAGTTAATGATGAGCACATTGCCGCACGCAATATGATAATCAATACCAAGGGCTCGAACGCGGGTGGGGTGCGTATGGCCGGTAATCCGATCAAGCTTTCCGCCTACGAGGATCCTGGCGAACGGCGGGCGGCGCCTGATCTTGATGCAGACAGGGACTGGATCATCAATTCCTTCTCTTGCCGGAGCGGAAAACGTGACACCATAGCAATGATAGGCCGGGGCCCTGGGTTACGCAGGTATACCCGCCGCCGCAACTAAAGTGTCTCCCCGCGATATGACGTGAGTCTTCCCAGGCCCATGACGTCACCTGCGAGCGACCATCAGGAAATAATCGCAACGACAAAGCCGAGTATCTCCCGTGGCATATGCACCGACGTCCTGGCCTGATTTGTATGGCCGCGAAAAAGCAAGGCTTGCATTGGAATCTGCGCCAAGAGTTCCCGTTTCAGAACCTGCCCCGGTTAGATGGACACCTTAAGAATGTCGTAGGCATCTACGGCAGGAGCTGTGCGATGAATAGAAGAAGGGGCTATAAGCGATACCGAGCGGAATTCAATCGTGGGGTTTGAAGCAAGCCAGCGAAGATGGGATGACAGTCGAGGTGGTCCCTGAGTAGCTGGGGATCAGTGGGCGTCAACTGGCTCGTCGGGGGATGGGTTGAGGTTATTGGGGGATAATGCGTTTTTAGGCAAGGGTCAAACCCGCAGCGATGAAGTGACGCGGCTGTAGCGGGGGCTGGCGGATACGCTGTTTGGCGGGCTGGATGAATTAGCCCTGCTTTTCCTGCCCATGTTCCTACTGATGAGGCGGCTGTGGCCGCTTCGCGTGCCGGCAGCGATCTCTACGAGGCCCCGGACCGTTGGCTTTACCGGGTGTGCCGGGTGGTTTGCTCATCTGCAACGTAGGTGCCTGCGGCGTAGTCGCTGGGCTCACGGGATCATCACCCGCGACCTGTGCCGCGGTAGTGAAGGATGGGCACATTGGAGATGCGCATGCGCGGCTATCCGGCGAGCCTGGCCACCGGCGCCATCGCTGCCGTCGGCACCCTGGGTATCCTGATCCCATCCGGTATCACCATGAATTTCGTTGGTATCGCGACAGAGACGTCGATCGGACGCCTGTTCATCGCCGGGCTACTGCCAGGCATCGTGCTGACGGGGTTGTTCATGGCGTGGGCATGGATCTATGTCTCCAGTCGCGGGGTTCGGTTCACCGAGGATAACAAGAGTTTCAGCCTGTGGGACAAGTTGATCATCCTGCCCAAGGTGATCCCGTTTCTCAGTATCATCGGGACTGTGCTGCGGACTTTGTATGGCAGCGTGGCTACGCCCTCCGCGGCAGGTGGTGTGGGGGCGCTGCTCTGCATCGTGCTGGAGATGGCGATCTACCAGGTATGGCGGCCACGCGCTGTGTGGGAGATCATAAGTACGGCTATGCGCGAATCGGTCATGCTGTTGCTCATCAATGGCATGGCCGCAATATCCAGTTACACGATGTTGACCCTTTACATCACCCAGGGAATTGCAGGGTGGATCGCGGTGATGGAGGTGACTCGCTGGTTACTGTTATTTTTCGTGAACATCTTTACTTCTGGTCGCGGGCTTTCTTCTGCCCGTGGCGGCGGTAATCCTGATGACCACCCCGACGCTGCTTCCTGTTATTACCCATGTCGGATTTGACCCGAGCTGGTTCGGCGTGTTATTCACGGTCAATATGGAGATTGGCCTCATCACCCCGCCCGTGGGCCTTGGTCTCTATGTGATCAATGGCATCACGCCGAACGTCAAGATCCCGACCATGTTCTGGGGCGCATCGCCGTTCACGTTGTGCATGGTGCTGGGTATTTTTCTATTGTGCCTTTTTCCGGGCATCGCGACCTGGTTGCCCGATTATCTGATGGGGGAGTGATCTAGGTGCGGCAGCTTTGGCTGGACCGGCTGCTCGACGCGGTCGCCGACCGTGGCCGCGACCTGCTGCACCCTCACGGCAGTCGAGGCTCCCGGCAGTCCGTCGACGAGCTGTGCCGGCGGCTATTGGCGGGTCATGGCGAGGCCTCTGCGATCGCCCTGGCGCGGGACATCCTGCGGCGCTACCAGGGCATGGACCACGGGACGCGCGCCGAATTCTTCCATACCCTGTTGCGGGACTTCGGCCCCGACCCGCAACAGATCAGGGAATGCGCCGACCGCTATCTGGCGTCGCCGAACGACGGTCACGCGCTGATGCGTCTTGTCCAGGTGGTAGAGCCGCCGCGGCAGGAACTGTTCCGGCGCCTGAACATGGCGCCTCGTGGCACTGCGAGCCTGGTTGCCATGCGAGCGGATCTGCTGCGCCTGTTGGGCGACCATCCGGTCTTGCTCGCGGTGGATGCCGATCTTCGGCACTTGCTGGCATCGTGGTTCAATCGGGGATTCCTGCGCCTGGAGCGAATCGATTGGCGAACCCCGGCCCAGGTTCTGGAGAAATTGATCCAGTACGAATCCGTCCACGAGATCAAGGGCTGGAACGACCTGCGCCGCCGGCTTGCGCCAGATCGGCGCTGCTTTGCGTTTTTTCATCCCGCACTGCCGGACGAACCACTGATCTTCGTCGAGGTGGCCCTGAGCCGGGAAGTGGCTGCAGAGATCGGCCCGCTCATCTCACAGGATGCGCCAGTGCAGGACGTGCATGACACTGACACCGCCGTCTTCTATTCCATCAACAATGCCCAGGAGGGGCTGCGGGGGATCTCTTTCGGCAATTTCCTGATCAAGCAGGTGCTGACCGAGCTGCGGACCGAACTTCCGCACCTGAGGACCTTCGTCACCCTGTCTCCCATGCCCAGATTTACGCAGACCATCGAGGAGATGCTGTCCGGTAGATCGGACCTGGGCGTGAATCGCGCACAGCTCGATCAGGTACTGCAGGATGACATGCGCGATGTAATGGTTCCCGACCGCGACGGACCCCTTGCATCACTGGCGGTGCTGGCGGAAAAGATGGATCGTCCGGATCCCAGGCTGTATCCCCCTATGCGCCATGTCGCGCTGGCCTACCTGACGCTGATGCGCTGCGGCGGCGACATCTGTGATCCCGTGGCGGCTTTCCACCTTGCCAATGGGGCATCTTTGGAGTGCATCAACCCGTTCGCGGATGTTTCCGTTCATGGCCGCGCCCAGAGTTTCGGTTGCATGGTCAACTACCGCTACGAGCCGGACAGGTTGGAGGAAAATCACGAGGCCTACATCAATGAGAGCCGGATCGTCATGTCGAAGACTGTGGCCAGGGATCTAGACGGGCTCAAGGACCGGATCGGCTCGCGGACCGGCTGACATACTGCACAGACCGCCGGGGCAGGAAGCGTCGCCCGCGGTTCAGTCGCGAGCGGGCCCGGGGGGGGGCACGGGAATGGGGAACGGCGTAACCTTACCCGCATTCTCGCCGGTGGCCAGGATCTTGTTTTGGCCCTCCTTGTCGACCTCATCGATGCGCACCACGCTGTGCAGGGGTATGTAGGTACGCTTGACGCCCGCGAATTGCGCCTTGAGCTGTTCCTCCGACGGGTCAACCACGAGTTTCGAGCGTTCACCGAATATGATGTCGGCCACTTCGATGAATGCATACATACTGGCCTGAGTTACTTCGCGGGCATACAGTTCATAGATGTTGCCCTGATTATGGAAAATCACCCGGTAGATGTTTTTTTTCGTGCTCATGAATCAACAAGTCAAGTGCAAGGCCGCTGCGACACTGGCATCCCGTTGCTGCAGCCGGTTAAATTCAGCAACGGCTTCCGTGGTGCGCAGGCAGCGAATCTCGATACCCCGTGAAGACAGTTCCAGCTCCGTCGCCTGAGGTATCTGCATGCGGCCGTGCAAGCCGGTGCCCACCACGAGTATGTCGGGTGATTCCTGCAATATCTCGTGCAGATCCTCCACACAGAGGCTGTGTCCGGTCCGGCGCCTCCATTGATCACGCACCCCGCGGCAGGTGATTAGCAGGTCTGAACAATAGCTGCGGCCGTTGATCGTCACCCGGCCAAAGCTGTAGTTGGAAATATACGTAGTTGCGCAAGTAGAAACGGACATATTGGCTATTCTAAGAGCAAATGAGATCCCAATGAAGGAAAATAAAGGTCCCGCTAGAGAAGCGCCGGTCGATTTGGTATGTTGCCGCGATGACCGGTGATGCCTTGTCGCAGCTTACTGATTTCCTGGTCCGGCTGCGTGCGGGTCACCGTTCAGTTGCCGGTTCTGACGATGACGACGGCCCATCCGCCGTCTATACACTATCGCTGTGCGTGGCAGCGCTCGAAGACCTGGTGTTTTATGCGTCTAGTTCCCGGCACCGCGTTCCCCAGGTCGTCGTCATGGGGCCCACCCAGGTCGGCAAAAGCACGCTGGTGAATCTGCTGCTGGAGCGTGATGCCGCCCGGCCCAGTCCGCTCGCGGGATTTACGCGCAGCCTCCAGGGTTTTGCTGTCAATGTGGCGGACACCAGCATGGACGCCCTGCGAACATTTATGTCCAAGGGGGGCGACGTCGACGGAGAGGTGTCAGTGGCAGACTTCACCGGCGGGCGCGGTGGACCGGTTCTGGTCTGGGACACGCCCGATTTCGACTCCCATGCGTCGCGCGAATACCGGACCCTGCTGCCCCGGGTGGCCGGCGTGGCGGACGTGCTGCTGTTGGTGTTGAGCAAGGAGAAGTATGCCGACCTGTCGGTGTGGACCATGCTCGACCCTATCAGGATGCTGCAAACGCCACTGGTAGTGTGCCTGAACAAGACCGACCAGCCCGAGCAACTGTTGGCCCCCTTGACAAAGCACATCGTGGAGTCGGGGTTCGACCCCGGGCAGGTGGCGATATATAGCTTGCCCTATGTAGGTAGCGCCCAGCTCGAAGAATTGAATGCACTGTCGGCCGCCGCCGACCTGCGCCGCACGGTCATGGAGCACGTCGTCCCGCGTGATCGAACCGCCCGCGTCGCCGGCGCGAAGCGGCTCATGGAAAAGTATTGGAATGTCTGGATCGCCCCTGTTCGGGAGGAACTCGCGGGCCTGGACGCATGGCAACGGGACATCGATGAGGTCTTGGCCGGGGCGCTGGCCGTTTACCGCGAGCAGTATCTCGACCATGCGCGGTACGAGAACACCTTCAACCGCGCCGTGTTGCGGTTACTGGAGTTGCTGGAGATTCCGGGCATCGCCGGTGCCATGACGCAGCTGCGGCGGGTCCTGACCTGGCCGCTGCGGCGCCTGCGGGTAGCCGGCGTTGACCGCCAGCCCTGGTCCGGCGAAGACGCGGAGACCGAGGTACTGACGGAGCTGTTCGACCATTTATGGCTGGTCCTCGAGCGGCGGTTGAATGACCGTATCGGCGATGATCATGCCGGTCGTTGGTGTCGGGCCCTGCGCGATGCGCTACCGCCGACCGCGGAGATAAGGCGTGATTACTTATCGGCGGTCGGCGGCTACCAGAAATCGTTTCAGCCGGAGGTGGAACAGGCCGGCGAGCGACTGTATGACCGCTTGCAGGAGAGCCCGCTGACGCTGAATACGCTGCGCGCGGGACGGGTCGGCGCTGATGCCGCGGGCGTGGTTGTCGCCCTGAAGACCGGCACAGTGGGGATCACCGAGGCGGTATTGACGCCGGCCATGCTCTCGCTGACGTCGGTGCTGACCGAGAGCGCCGTGGGCAGGTACGTGGACAGCGTCCGCGATGATCTCAGGCAACGCCAGTACTTGCAGGTCGAGAAGCTCCTGGACGGTCTGCTGCGGGCGAAGCTGCTGGCGGTTCCGGAAAACATGGATGAGCGGGGTTTGTTCAACATCGACGCCGAAGCGCTCACAGCCGCCGACGCTGCGCGCAGGGCGCTGACGTGACTGCGGAACTGGAACCGGCCTTCGCCAGGCTTCATGAATGGGCGCGTCAGGCGCAGCAGGGCGGATGGCTGAGCAGGGCGGACGTGCAGGAGATGGGGCGTATAGAACGCCAGAACGCGGACGAGTTGTTTGCCGCCGGCAAGCCGCGGCCGTTACTGGTGGGGCTGTTCGGCGGCACCGGGGTGGGCAAGAGCAGTCTGCTCAACCGCCTGGCCGGGGAGAACATCGCCCGGGTGGGCGCGGAGCGGCCGACGTCGCGGGAAGTCACGCTCTATCTGCACCAGGACCATGCCCTCGAATCATTGCCCCCGGAGTTTCCGCTGGCCCGTACCCGGATCCAGTATCATCACGACCGGCAACGCCGTGACATCGCCTGGATCGACATGCCGGACATCGACAGCACGCACAGGGCGAACCGTGAACTTGTGTTCGCCTGGCTGCCGTACATCGACTGGCTGATCTACGTAGTGAGCCCGGAACGGTATCGCGACGACGCCGGTTGGAAGGTGCTGCGCGAGCGTGGACACAGGCACGAATGGCTGTTTGTCATCAACCACTGGGACACCGCCGAGCCGGAGCAGTATGACGCCTTCGTTTCCGACCTGGCCGGCGCCGGTATCGACCGGCCCAGGGTGTTGCGTACCAGCTGCACGATCGACTGTGAAGAGGACGAGTTTGCGCGGCTGGAAGAACTCATACGAAACGCCATCGAACAACATGGTCTGGAGGAACTCAAGCGACTCGGTATCCTGGCGAAACTGCGCGACCTGGCACAGCTGAGCGATGATTTCCGCTCGCGCCTGGGCAGCGAGGAGGCGTGGCAGACGGTTTGCGGGCGAATCCGGGAACGCTCGGGCAATATCCTGTCTCGCCTGCGGCAGTCGCTGGCCTGGTCGTTTGCGCTCATCTCCGGCCGGTTCCCGGAGCCCCGCCGCGGCTGGCGCGACAAGGGCGGTATGCGGCAGCGCAATATCCCGGCCGCGGATGAGCTGCGCGCGGCGATCTGGGGGCCGCAGGCGGATAGCTATGTTGCCGATGTGGTCAACGAGGCGGTGGTGGCCGCCGCGGAAAACGGCGTCCCGGTGGAGCCAGTGGAACGGGCAGTGGGGGTGATGGCCCGGCAGGTGCCCGGGTTGGTCACCGAGATTTCGTTGTCCCGCCTGCGGCAGGCGCTGCTGAAACCGGGACCTGCCTGGCAGCGGGCCCTGTTCCGGCTGACCGGGGCTCTGCGCAGGGTATTGCCCGCGGCGGCTGCTGCATGGGCGGTATATCACCTGGTAACCCGTTTTCACGCGGGAACCACGGGGCGGGGCGAGTTGCTGGGGCTGGACTTCGCGGTCCACAGTTTCGTGCTCATCTCCTGCGCCTGGTTGCTGCCCTACCTGATGCACCGCCTGTCCAAACCGTCACTGCGCAAGGCTGCGCGACGCGGCCTGGAACAGGGCGCCGCCGCTGCCATTCAGCAGTCTGAACAGGAGTTGGCCTCAGTACTGGAGAAGCTGGGAGAGGAGCGCCGGCAGCTGCTGCTGCAACTCAAGGATTGAGAATGCGCGCGCGCAAGGTCCCGTCGACGTGCTTCAGTTGTTCCAGCCGTTCGGCATCGAAGCCATCGGCAGCCTCGAAATCGATCACGACGTAGCCGATCTGGTCGTCCGTCTGCAGGTACTGACCGGATATGTTGACCCCGCTCTGAGAGAAGACGGCATTAAGCGCGGCCAGCACGCCAGGCTGGTTTTGGTGTATGTGCAGCAGACGGTATGTGCCGGCATGAGGTGGCAACGATACTTGGGGAAAATTTACCGCGGACACGGAGGACCCATTGCCATCATACTTGATGAGCTTCTCCGCCACCTCGACCCCGATGCTTTGCTGCGCTTCCTGCGTGCTGCCACCTACATGGGGCGTCAACAGCACATTGTCGAGCCCGCGCAGCGGGGAGATGAACTCGTCCTGGTTGGATTTCGGTTCCTCGGGAAAGACGTCCACGGCCGCGCCACGCAAGCGTCCTTCCTGCAATGCTTCCACCAGCGCCCCGATATCCACGACCGTGCCGCGCGAGGCGTTGATGAAGGCCGCGCCATGCTTCATCTTGGCGAAGGCGCCATGGCCCATCATGTTGCGGGTGTCGGGTGACTCGGGCACGTGCAGGGTCACTACATCAGCCGTATGCAGTAACGCCGCCAGGCTGCGCACAGGCGTGGCATTGCCCAGGGCCAGCTTGGTCTCGATATCGTAAAAGAAAACACGCATTCCCAGTGCTTCCGCCAGCAGACCGACCTGGGTGCCGATATGCCCGTAACCGACGATCCCCAGGCTCTTGCCGCGCACCTCGAAGGCGCCGGTTGCCGACTTCATCCACTGCCCCTGGTGCGCCAGGGCACTCTTGCGCGGGATGTCCCGGAGCAACAGGATGGCTTCCGCCAGGACCAGCTCGGCGACGCTCCGCGTGTTGGAGAAAGGCGCATTGAACACCGGTATGCCGCGCGCCCGGGCAGCGACGAGGTCAACCTGGTTGGTGCCGATGCAGTAACAGCAGATGGCCCTCAACTGGGGCGACGCGTCAAGTACCCGTTCGGTGACCTGGGTACGCGATCTGATGCCAAGGTAGTGCGTGTCCCGCACGGCCTGCAGTATTTCTGCCTCGGGGAGCGCGCCGTCTCGTTGCACCACCTGTGAATAACCGGCTTCCAGCAGGGTGTCGGCGGCACTCTGGTGGATGCCCTCCAGTAACAGCACGTTGATCTCCGTCCTGGGGCGCGAGAACCGCACGGGTGCCGAATTGGTTGACCGTTCTTCTGTGCTGGTGCTGTTCATGGCCACACGTGCCGGGAACCGGGGCGCGTAGACTAACGTCGATGACCGGCTGTTCGCAACCGCGGGAACGCGGCGCTGCCGGCAAAGCGCGGGTCGCGATCGGTTGCGGGGTGGGTATGCGGGTCCGCTGCAGTTACAATCGAGGCGTCATGTCGCGCTCGATTGAAGACCTGCTCGCGATCATGTCCCGGCTGCGGGATCCCGAGCATGGCTGTCCCTGGGACCTGGAGCAGGATTTCTCCTCCATTGCACCGTACACCGTCGAGGAGGCCTACGAGGTGGCTGATGCCATCGAACGCGGCGCCCTCGACGAGTTGCGCGGGGAACTCGGAGACCTGCTGTTGCAAGTGGTGTTCCATGCCCAGATGGCCCGGGAACAGGGCAAGTTCGACTTCGGCGACGTGGTCGAGGCCATCTGCGAAAAAATGATATGCCGACATCCGCATGTTTTCGCTGACTCGAGCGTGTCCGGAAGGCAGGAACTGCATCAGGCATGGGAACAGCACAAGGAGCGAGAGCGCGACCAGAGGTCGCCGCGGCAAAGCGCCCTGGACGGCGTGGCGCTGGCGCTGCCCGCGCTGCTGCGATCCGAGAAACTGCAGCGCCGCGCCGCGCGGGTGGGCTTTGACTGGGACCAGGTGGCAGGCGTGATCGGGAAGTGCAGGGAGGAACTGGCTGAACTGGAAGCGGAGCTGGCGTGCCCGGGCGACGGGTCGGCGGTGGCCGAGGAGCTTGGTGACCTGTTGTTCAGTTGCGTCAATCTGGCCCGCCACGCGGGCGTTGCAGCGGAGCAGGCGCTGCAGGCCTCCAACCGCAAGTTCGAGCGACGGTTTCACGCCATGGAGCGCCTGCTGCAGGGGACGGACAAGAAGATGCAGGACCTGTCGCTGCCAGAACTCGATGCCTTGTGGAAGCAGGTCAAGCGAGCCGGCCACTGTGACAGCGGTTGACGGGGTGCGCGACGGGTGAACTGCCGTGTTTTGAATCCGGTGACCGCGCGCAGTTTGAGCGGCGCCGACCGGCGGTGCCCGCGAACGGCCCGCCGGGGTTGGCGTCGCCGTGCACCAGCCGCATCCGAGGCCGGATAAACAGCAATCTAGGAGTCTGTCTCATGTTCATGCCATTGACGATACCTTTCGGGGCAGTAATGCTCTACAACGTGGTCAAACTAAAGCCCGCTGTCACCATGGACGAGGTCGAACTGGCGATTGGCGAGATGTGCAATGTAGTCAAGAACGCCTATGGGGACGATGTCGGGGGGTTCATCGGTGGCCAGGTGTTCAAGTTCTCCGGGTTCATATCCGACGAAGGAACGGTGGATGCCGACCAGAGCACGGACGCGCATGTCGCCATCGTCACATACTGGAAGTCCTTTGAACACCACGAGCGTTCACACGCCGATCACGTGTTCAAGGATCGTTTCGAAGCGCTCGCGCAGTACTGCTCGGAAACCTACGAAATCGGCTACGAGATGCTGTGGCAGGGAGAGCCGGAGGAGGATCGATGAAAACCGCAGTGGTCTTGCGGTCCCGGACAGTACATCGGCCTGTGTAACCGGCCCTATGGCGGTCCGTGACCTCCCTGTCTGGTGGGGCCGGGGACAGAGCGGTGCGTGCGACCAAGACCGATTGAAGCACTTGTCAACCGATAAGCCCTGGCAGCACCGCCGCGGCGCGCCGGTGCAATACCCGGTTACAATGAAGCGCTCTGAAGGGTGTGCTCGTATGCCAATGTGCTGCCGCCGCTGTATGCCGTATGAACGATCCCGCTGCTGAGCCGCCGACCGGAAGCGGTCTCCTTGAGCGGATGGTCTCGCTCAGAGCCGGTGAGGGCCGCATGGTGGCACTGAGCTGCGCCTACTTCTTCTGTCTGCTTTGCGCCTACTATGTACTGCGGCCGGTGCGCGACGAAATGGGTATACAGGGCGGCATCGAGAACCTGCAGTGGCTTTTCACCGCGACCTTCGTGGCGATGCTGTGCCTGGTACCCCTGTTCGGCTGGATCAGCTCTCGTTACCCGCGCCGTCGCTTTGTCCCCGCCATTTACGTTTTCTTTCTGGCTAACGTCCTGCTGTTCCACCTCCTGTTCGATTCAGGCATCGAAAAGGCCATGGTAGCGCGTGTCTTTTTCGTCTGGTTGAGTGTGTTCAATCTGTTCGTGGTGTCCGTTTTCTGGTCGTTCATGGTAGACGTGTTTTCCAGCGAGCAGGGCAGGCGCCTGTTCGGCCTCATCGCCGCAGGTGGCAGCGCCGGGGCCGTCGCCGGTCCGGCACTGACGTCCCTGCTGGTCGTGCGCCTGGGGCCGGTGAACCTGCTTCTTGTATCGGCTATTTTCCTGGCGGCGGCCCTGTGGTGCGTTGTACAGCTGGGAAAGCAGGCGGCGGTTTCCGCCGATCCCGAGCCGGTCATCGGCGGCGGCCTGCTGGATGGCGTCAGGCGGGTGGTCCGGTCCAGGTACCTGCTCGGCGTGGTCCTTTACATCGTGCTGTACACGACCCTGGCCACCTTCCTCTATTTCACCCAGGCCTATATCGTCAGGGAAGCGTTTACCGACGGCGCTCAACGCACCCAGGTATTCGCGCTCATGGATCTTGCTACCAACGTGCTTACGATCTTCCTGCAATTGTTTGTCACCGGGCGGCTGGCAAGCCGCTTCGGCGTCGGCTTCACACTGGCACTGGTGCCGGTGCTGCTGCTGATCGGGTTCATCGCGCTGGGGTTTGCGCCCGTGCTTGGGGTGCTGGTGGCGGTACAGATACTGCGCAGGGCGGGCAACTATGCCATCGCGCGGCCGAGCCGGGAAATGCTGTTCTCGGTGCTGGGCAGGGAAGACAAGTACAAGTCCAAGAACTTCATCGACACGGTGATCTACCGAGGCGGTGATGCTGTTAGCGGTTGGTTCTATGCCGCTCTCACGGCCGTGGGCATGGGCACCGGGGCCATTGCCTGGCTGGCGGCGCCGCTGGCGCTACTGTGGGCGGTCACCGGCTGGCGGCTGGGATCGAGACGAGATGAAATGGAGCGGACGCACCCCGCTGCGGCAGTCATCCGCCCGGGGGGCGCCCGGTGACCGCGCAGCGACCGGGGGCCGCCATGCTGCCAGCACGCCGCCGCCTGCTACGGTTGCTGGCGGCGGCTCTTGGTTGGGGCGGGGCCGGTGCCGCGGTCCGCGCGGGCGTGGTGAGGTCGTCGGCGATCGGCGGGCAACTGCGCCGGGCGATACCGGTTTCCGGCGAACAGCTCCCCGTCATCGGGCTGGGTACCGCGCGCAGCTTTGACGTCGGCATGGCGGCGGAAAGGAGAATCCCGCTGCGGGAGGTCGTGCGGGCCTTCGTGGAACAAGGGGGCGCCGTGGTGGACACCTCACCGATGTACGGCAGCGCCGAGTCCGTGGTCGGGCGAGTGGTGGCGGAGACCGGCGTGTCGGGCCGCATCTTTCTCGCCACCAAGGTTTGGACCGAAGGCCGCGACGCCGGCGTCCGCCAGATGGAGAGTTCCATGCGAAACTTGGGGACGGATGTCATCGACCTGATGCAGGTGCACAACCTGGTCGACACCGCGACGCATTTGAAAACCATGAGGGAATGGAAGGCGCGGGGTCGCATCCGTTACCTGGGGATTACGCACTACACCAGCTCGGCCTTCGGCGAACTGGAGCGCTGGATGCGCAACGAACGCCCGGACTTCGTCCAGTTTCCTTATTCGATTGCCAACCGGGCGGCGGAGGACCGATTGCTTCAGGTGGCCGCGGAACATGGTGTGGCCACCATCGCGCACCGCAACTTTGAGCGCGGCAGACTGTTTGAAAAGGTGAAGGACAGGCGCCTGCCCGACTGGACGGCGGAGTTCGAGTGCGCGAGCTGGGGCAACTTCTTTCTCAAGTACCTGATCGCGGACCCGCGTCTGGGCTGCGTCATCCCGGCAACTGGCAAGCGCCGGCATCTGCTGGACAACATGAATGCCGGACGCGGACCACTTCCCGATGCACGTCAACGCCGGCGGATGGCCCGCATGATCGACTCCCTGTGAGGTGGTGACGATGCCGGATGATATCGCGCGGGATGCCTGGCTGCGGACGACCGCGGCCGGCCGGCGTTGTTACCTGTCGGTGGCGGCGCCCGGTTCAGAATCGACGGCGCTGGCTAGCGAGTTGCCGGCGCATCTGAAGCAGCGCAACCCCGACGATGCCGAGAGCAAAGCGGGGTTCGAAAACTTCGTCGTCATCCTCGGCCGGGTTACCGAGATCGACTGGCTGTGGCTGCGAGCGCAGGGCCATCGGCGGGCCTTATTCAGGTGGACGGAAACGGGTATGCTTCAGGCCGGGTGGTTGATTCCCTGACCAGCGGTGAGAAGACTGACCATGAACATGAGGATCGGTGTATTCGGCATGGGAGGCGTCGGCGGGTACTTCGCTGGCCGCCTGGCGGAGGGCAAGATGAACGTCGTCTGTATCGCCCGCGGCCCCCATCTCGCTGCCATCCGCCGCGACGGCCTGCGGGTGGACAGCATCGACGGAGACGTTACCGTGGAGGAACTCCCGGCGTTCGATGATCCGGCCGCGGCCGGAGTGGTGGATGTGCTGCTGGTGGCGGTAAAGAGCTGGCAACTCGCGGACGCCATCGGCGCCATGGCGCCGATGGTCGGGTCGGACACTGTGATCGTCCCGCTGCTCAACGGCGTGGAAGCGCCGGAGCAGATCGCGAGCCGTTATGGTGAGGAACGGGTGCTGGGTGGTCTGTGCGGATTGATCAGCATGGTGTCGGCGCCGGGTCACATACGCCACACCGGGGCCAGGCCGTTCATCAAGTTCGGTGAGCCGAACGGCGTGCGCAGCAGCCGGGTCACCAGGCTGGCTGAGAGTCTGCAGGGGCTGCGCGGCATGACGGTGGAGGTACCCGCAGACATCAATGTTGAGATGTGGAACAAGTTCCTGTTCATCACCGCTTTCAGCGGTGTCGGCGCGGTGACCCGGTCGACGATCGGCGAGCTGCGTGAGTTGCCGGCGACCCGGGCCCTGCTGCAGTCGGCCATGGCGGAGGTGGAGGCGGTAGGCAGAGCCCGCGGAATTACTATGACCAACGACGTAGTCGCCAATGCCATGGGCTTCATCGATGAGCTGCCGCCGGGGTCCACCGCTTCCATGCAGCGCGACATCATGGCGGAACGGGTCTCCGAGCTGGAGGCCCAGACCGGTGCCGTGGTTCGGCTCGGCCGCCAGGGCGGTGTCGAGGTGCCGGTCAACGGGTTCATATATGCCAGCCTGCTGCCACAGGAACAGCGCGCCGTTCGCGACTGATCACGGGACGCGGGCTGCGCCCGGAAACTTGCGGTGATCTGTCAGCAGACCATCCCGATCTCCAGCCATCGAATCCTGCTGCCGGCGCGACCGGCTCGCGGCAGCCGGTCGGTGTTGCGTTGCGCGCCAGTCAGTCTGACCGCCATCGTCTTGATGGCGGCGCTGCTTGGTGGCTGCAGCCTCACGGCGCTGGTCAATGCGTTGACACCGACTTCAGGGTACTCCACGTACTCCGATCTGGACTACGGCGGCGGCGCAAGGCAGCGCCTGGATGTCTACGTCCCTGAGGAGCTGCAGGAAAGGGCGCCGGTGGTGGTCTTTTTCTACGGCGGACGCTGGCAGCGCGGCGACAAGGAACGGTATCGGTTTGTTGGCCAGGCGCTGGCGAGTCGCGGCCTGGTCACCGTGATCGCGGACTATCGCCAGTACCCGGAGGTGAAATTCCCCGGCTTCGTCGAGGATGGGGCCCGGGCGCTTGCCTGGACGCGATCGAACATCTCACGGTACGGCGGTGATCCGCGTGCCATGTTCGTCATGGGGCACTCCGCGGGCGCGCACATCGCGGCGATGCTCGTGTTCGACGAGCGATATCTTCACGCGGTGGGCGGCAGCGGCGAGTGGCTGCGGGGCATGATCGGTCTTGCCGGACCCTATGATTTCCTGCCGCTGACGGACGATGTTCTCAAGGACCTCTTCGGGCCCCCGGATCGTTATACGGAATCGCAGCCCATAGCCTTCGTGGACGGCACGGAACCCCCCCTGCTGCTGCTGCATGGTCTTAAGGACGAGACGGTACTCGTCCGCAATACCCGCAACCTGGCGCAACGGGTGCTCGAACAGGGCGGCAGGGCCGACACCATCCTGTATCCGCAACTCGATCACATAAAGATCATCGGCGCGCTGGCGGCTCCCGTGCGCGGGATTGCCCCGGTCCTGGATGACACGGTGTCATTTATCCGCGCTACAATCGAAGCGCCGGACCGGTGTGAAGCGCCATCCCGTGTCGCGAAGTTCTCAGCGGTCCTGCGCGCCGGGAATCTTCCGGGCACGGCAACGTCAAATTGACATATGCTGCCGACTAGGAGGCACTGCGTGATGAGAATTCTACTTGCCTTGGCCGTGTCGTTTCTCGCGGGATGCCATTCGTATTACCAGGAACGCATTTACGGTAACGAGAATTCGCCCTACTTCAGCGTTCCGATCGACTCCACGGTGGTCCTCAGGCGGGACCTAGAGGTGTCCTCGAGATCGGACCGGATATTCTTCCAGGACGGCACGATCGTGCCCTTGCGTGAAGTCAACCGCTATCTGCCGTACTGCTTCCTGAAGCTGGACATTTGGAAGGAAACCCCGCAGCGGGTGGCGCCCGACACCTTTACCGTGCGCAGGGTCTATGACGAGATGCGCTACCAGCTTGCGGTGCACGGAATCCGCCTTGCCCAGCTGGATCGCAGTGGTACCGACTACCAGGTGGTGGCCAAGGTGCACGAGCTGGCGTCGGAGCGGCAACCCGATGTGCGCGATCTGGTCTGTGCGGCATGGGGATTGCCCCAGGACATGTCCCGCGTCACCATCAAGCTGATGCGCGAGCAGCTGGGGGACTATTTCGACCTGCAACTTGCCTTGGCGCCGGCGGACAGCGGGCCGTCCTCACGCGGGGCCGGCAGCGGCCGGCGCGGTTACTGAGTGCGGTGACGGGATCGATCGAGCGCATGAGCCGTGTCGATCCGCACCACGCGGGATTCGGGTCGCCAGCGGGTGCCGAACGGGATGGAAAGTAACCGCTGCCCTGATGCCAGGTTGGTTGCCGGCCGCGCCGGAACTCCGGTTGCTCGACGCCGCCCGGCGCGGCGTTCGCGCTGAGTGATGGCGCTGCTGTGGCGCCATCAACGGGGCGATGTAATCTACGAGGTCCGTAGCGCCGGACACAGTCTGCGTCTTTACACCAACGGCGTGCTGCATAGCCAGGCCAATAGCCGGCGCGGTTTTTCCGGGGGGGTGTGGGATCTGCTGGCGCTGCCTACCTTGTTTCGCGCCCCAGGTTCCATCCGCCGGGTGCTGCTGCTCGGGGTCGGCGGCGGGGGCGTCATTGCCGCACTGCGTCAATACGCAGCGCCTGAACGTATCATTGGTGTCGACATCGACCCGGTCCACCTGATGGTGGCGGAGGAATTCTTCCGCATCCGCGGGCCGGACCTGCAACTGGTGCATGACGACGCGGTGAGCTGGCTTGCCGGGTACCGGGGAACGCCCTTCGACATGATCGTCGAGGACCTGTGCGGGGCGGGCCGTGGCGGCGCCCGACGCAGCGTCGCCGCGGATAGCGAGTGGTTCGGTCGTTTGCGCGACCGTCTCGGCACAGGGGGGTTGCTGGTGATGAATTTTCTGGGCCGTGACGGGCTGCGGGCCAGCGCTTACCTCCGCGACAAGCGGGTCAGCGCCAGTTATGCCTGCGCCTACCAGTTGACCACTACGTACTATGATAACCGCGTGGCGGCCTGCCTGACCCACCAATCGACGCCGCGGGAGCTACGCCGCAACCTGCGGCGCATGCCGGGCGTCCGGAGCCCGGTCCGGTTCCGTGTCAGCGCGCTTAACGGGCCTCGCTGAAGAACAGAGCGATGGTGGGATAGCTACGCATTAGATGGCTCAGGAACACCACCAGGAACAGGGTCATGGCGAACATCTCCAGTGTCTCTTCGATGGACTTGGAGAAATGGCTGATCAGATCTTCGGTGACATCGTAGTTCTGCAGGATCCACCAGTACCGGTCGTCGAGTCCTTCCACGAAATCGAGGAACACAGCCAGCGCCAGGAAGCCGAAGGCCGCCAGCACGCCGGCCCGGTGTTTCCAGTCGTCGAGTTCGCGCCACAGGAAGAACAGCATGAACAGGCCCATGGCGCCGAGCACCGGGCCGACGACCAGTTGCCAGGCGTAGCTGGGATAAGCGTTGAGTACATCGCTGGTGGCGTCGAAGGATTCCGACCAGGTTCCCAGCCGCTCGTGCACCTTGGCGCCGTCGTCCACCGACAGATAGGTGAACAGGATGGCCACGAACATCCATCCGGCGCGCCGGAAAGCGGATGCCTGGCTGGCGCGACTGGCGATAACCAAGGCCCAGGCCACCAGCGCCACCGCGAAGGTCTGCATGATGGCGAACCAGGAGGCTAGGCTGTCCTCGCGGGCGGTGTTGAACAGGCGCCGTATCGCCCCGGTCTCGCTGAAACGCTGCCAGTTGATGGTCAGGTCCAGCAGGAACAGCAGGATCTCGGTGGCGATGCAGACGAAGAACACGGTGGCCAGGAGCCGGCGTGTATCGACGTTGACGCGCGTGACGCGGTGATCATCCATGGTCGGCCGCACAAGAAAAGGCGCCGGACGCTGTCGCGCCCGACGCCATCTTCAAGGAGTTATGACTACTGTTATTTTCCCAACTCGAGTCAATCCCCTCAGACAGACTGGCTGGCGCCGTTGTCGTTTGCCGTGGTGTCGCCACCCGTGCCGGGGTCGGTATTGTCGTTGTTGGCCGCACTTGTGTTGTCGTCGGAGCCCGAATCATCATCGCTGCTGGCAGTGCTGACGCTGTCCTCGGAGAAACTGTCGTCGTCGCCAGCGACATTGTCATTGCCGTTGACGTTGTCGTCAACGCCGTCATCTACCGTTCCGCGAACTGTGAGTGTCTCGCCAACCACCTCTCCAGCCGCAACGGTAACATTGATATTGACGACAGAGCCTGCCGCTGCCTCAAACTGGGTAGCCGGGACGTCATTGACGGATATGGCGCAGGTAGCGGGCGGGACGCCGGTGAACATAAACTCACCGTTTACATCGGTCGTCGTGGATGCGTTGAAACTACCATCGCCGCCACAACTCAGGTCGACGGTTGCCCCGACAACGGGGGCCGCGAGGGCCGGTTTCGACATCCACTTGGCCAGGCTGGCTACCAGTTTCTCGCTGGTGGTGGCGCTGCCGCCGTTCCAGATGTCGAGGCTGGCCAGACCACCGTTGTCCACGACGCCCGCCACGGTCGCGGTGCCGGCCGCGCCGCCGCCGGCGCTGGAGGAGGTGCCGCCGCCGCCACCGCAGGCGGCGATGGTAAGTACGGCCGCGGTGGTTACCGCATAGAAGCTGAAGACTTTGCTATTGATGTTAAACGCCATAAGATTGACTCCCGATGTTGATCTTGGAACTCCGTCGAGCTTTTATTAAGAACTGATTAAGTTGATCCTTCGTCGTCACTGGTCTTTGTTTAGCAAAGGGATGAATGCATTTGCATGAAGGTGAGATTAAATTCTTCAACACACGCCGAACCGAATCATGCGACCGATAAACGGTGTTAGAGTTGTGAGATTACTTAAGTGTTTTCCCTTAGAGGCATGAAGAAGACGTGAAGACTGGACGCAAGAAGGCCTACGAGAACATGGAGTTCATTCGCAGCCGCGATGCCCGCGCGCTTCGGATACTGTCGGAGTACCTGGAGCCCGCTGCACGCTTCGAGCACCACGGCGTCGACGACACCATCGTATTCATGGGTTCGTCGCGCATCGTCTCGCGCGACCAGGCGCAGACCGACATGGAACGGGCCCGTGACGGTGGCCGTGACCTGGCGCATGCGGAACAGCGTCTGCTTATGTCAAAGTATTATGAAGCCGCGCGTGAACTGGCCCATCGGTTCACCGTGTGGTCGAAGCAGCTGCCCGATGATCATCGACGCTTCGTGGTCTGTACCGGCGGGGGGCCGGGCATTATGGAGGCGGCCAACCGAGGCGCGGTGGAGGCCAACGGTACCTCCGTGGGCCTGTCCATATCACTGCCGCACATGGAGCAGAGCAATGCGTATACCAGCCGCGACCTGGCGTTCGAGTTCCATTACTTCTTCATGCGCAAGTTCTGGTTCGTTTACCTGGCCAAGGCGGTGATCCTGTTCCCCGGCGGGTTCGGCACGCTGGACGAGCTGTTCGAGATCCTGACCCTCAGGCAGACCGGCAAGCTGCGCAAGCACCTGCCGCTGGTGTTGTTCGGGAGGGAATACTGGGAAAGCGTGGTGGATTTCGATGCCCTGGTGCGACACGGCAGCATCCGGGCGGAGGACCTCAAGCTGTTTCTGATGACGGACTCCCCAGATGAGGTGTTTCGGCACGTGACCGGGGAACTCACCCTCTACGGGCTGCAGAAGCCAGGCGCGACGTTGTGATGTCGCGCTGGCGGGGCGGCACGCCGGTGGGCGGGGTCAACGCATGGTCGACGTTGGATCGGCTCCGGCGGCCGGCGAGGCGCGTATGCGCTGCCCGGGGAACAGTCGATGGCTGACGGCGAACCCGAGGTCAGGTTCGCGGTGGTAAACGGATCGAAGCGCCGGCGCAGTCGCGTTTCCGCAGGCTGTGTGCACGTGCTCGACGACGCGGCGGCAGCCCGGGATGCCAGTGACCCCGATGCGGGCTGTTTCGCTGCCCGGGTACTCGGTCCCTCACGCTCCGCGGAGGGCCAGTTGATGTATTACCTGCTAGAATGGCTCGACTGAACCGCGTTGATCGAAAGGGAGCAGACGTGGCCTTGTTCCGACAGCAGCATGCGCAGGTGATCGTCCTCGGCAACGAGAAGGGCGGCACCGGCAAATCCACCACCGCCATGCACGTCACCGTGAGCTTGATGGCGCGGGGTCACAAGGTCGCCGTAATCGACCTCGATCCTCGCCAGAAGACCCTGACCCGCTACCTCGAGAATCGGCGTGCCTATGCCGAGCGGCACGACCCGGAGTTGAGTTTTCCGGACAGCTATGTGATCGAGCCGTCCGCCCTGTCGGTGCCGGCGGAGCGGGAGCGGGACGAGGCCGCCTGCCTCAATCAACTGGTGGATGATCTGGATGCGGGCAATGACTTCATCGTCATGGACTGCCCCGGCAACGACACGCACCTGGCACGCCTCGCCCACTCACTGGCATCCACCCTGATCACTCCCGTAAACGACAGTTTTGTCGATCTCGATCTGCTGGGGCAGGTGGATGCGGAAACCTATGATGTCAGGCAATTGAGCCTTTACAGCGAAGCGGTCTGGGAGGGCCGTAAGCGGCGCGCGCTGGCAGGCAAGCGGGGATTGGACTGGTTGGTCCTGCGCAACCGGATGTCCGGCACCGATTCCTACAACAAGCGCAGGGTCGACCGCGCGCTGCGCCAGTTGCAGGAAAAGGTGGCGTTTCGGTACGTCCCGGGCCTGTCCGAGCGGATGATCTACCGGGAGTTGTTCCCCCAGGGATTGACCCTGGTGGATTATTCGCATCCCGCGCGCCGCAGGGCCATGACCATGTCGCATCTTGCGGCGCGCCACGAGTTGCGGGCGCTGATGGACAATCTTCGACTGCAGGATGACCAGGGGGGCGCGCTGGCGGAGGTGAGCTAGCCGCCGCTAGACGATCTTGCGCAGTTCCGATTCCAGTATGCCCTCGGCGCCGGCGGCGCGCAGGCGAGGGATCAGCTCGCGCACCCGGTCGCTGTCCACCACGGTTTCCACCGCCAGCCAGCCCTTTTCGTAAAGGTGGTTCACCGTGGGCGCATGCAGGCTGGGCAACAGCTGCACCACGGCGTCCAGCTTCTGTTCCGGCACGTTCATGCTCAGCGCCACCTTGTGATGCGCGTTCAATGATGCCTGCAGCAGCAGTGCGATCTGATCGATCTTGTCCTTTTTCCAGGGCACCTGCAAGGCCGCCTTGTTGGCGATGAGGCGGGTGTGGGTATGCAGCAGGTCGCAGACAATGCGCAGTCCGTGGGCACGAATGGTGCTGCCGGTTTCAGTGATCTCGACCACGGCATCCACCAGTCCTTCCACGGCCTTGGCCTCGGTGGCGCCCCAGGAGAACTGAACCTCGGCGTCGACATTTCGCTCCGCCAGGTATCTGCGCGTGAAGTTCACCAGTTCGGTGGCGATCTTCTTACCCTGCAGGTCCTCGATCGATTGTATGGGGGAGTCCTTCGGTACCACCAGCACCCACCGGCACGGCTGATCCGAGCTCTTCGAGTAGACCAGGTCGCAGACCTCGGCCACCTCGGCGCCGGTCTCCAGGATCCAGTCGAGACCGGTGAGCCCAAGGTCCAGTGTCCCATTGGCGACGTAGACCGCCATCTCCTGCGAACGCACCAGGGCACAAGTTATTTCCGGGTCGTTGATGCTGGGAAAATAGTTGCGGGAGCGGGACCTGATCTTCCAGCCGGCTTGATCGAACAGGCTGATTGTGGCCTGTTCAAGGCTGCCCTTGGGCACACCGAGTTTGAGGATGTTCATCGATTCAACCGTGGTGAGTTTTTTCGACAGCTTATACGCGTTTTGCCCTGCCGCATGCAAGAACGCACCCGCCCGGAGCTGGTTGGTGGCTACAGGAGGTAGTCCAGAATACCGTCCAGGAAACTCCCGGCCCTGGCCGAGCCGCCCACGGGTGTGTCCCACTGCTGCCGGGTCTTGCGCATATTGTCCATCATCGAGTCGAGTCGCTGCTGCGCGGACTGCTGCTGCTGCTCCCACTTCCTGGCGTCGCCGAGGCCACCGGCCTTCACCCAGTGTATGATCCGGTCAAGCTCCTCCATGTCGAACCACACGCCGTGCTCACCACAAAGGTCGATCAGTACGCCGCTGCGCATGCCGTAGTTGCGGCGGTGCATCAGCGTGCCGCAGACAGGGCACGCCCGGTAATAGCGCCCGTGCGGGTCCCGCCCTGGTGTCGGGCGGCCGCGCAACTGCTGATGCAGCCGTATCTCGCCGGAACTGGCCGCCGAACTGGCCCGCTGCTCGAGCAGTTGGAACACACTGTTGTGCAGCCATAAGCCGCCGCAGGCGCCGCACTCCAGGATCGACACAGGCGGGGTGCCCAGTGAGCGGCTTTGCAGTTTCTGGGTGTCGCCGCAGGCCGGGCAGCTCTGATCGGTGTTGTCGCCGGCACTGCCCTGCACGGTGATCGGTGTCGCGCAGTAGTGGCAGAATCTGGCACGATCGCTGATCCGTGCCATGCACTGGGGGCAAACCGTGTGCAGATCGCGTTCATGCAGGGTGAAGTCGGAACCGCAATAAGAACAGCTGGGTCTGCCATCGAGGCGCGCACCCCCGCAGGAAGAGCAGCGAACCACGGCAGCGTCATGGGCATGGACCTCGCCTACTTCCACTCTCTCGCCGCAGACGCAGCGAAAGTGACTGCCTGGCGGTCGGTGCGATGCGTCGTATTGCCGCCGGCATTGCTGGCAAGCCACCAGCAGCCGCAGGGTGTCTTGGTGTCGGTTTTCCATGACTGCGACAAATATAGCAGTCCCCCGCAGGCCCTGCGCGACGCAGGGCACACTGGTTGGGTGCCGGCAGAGTACAGGCGGCAGGGAAGCGCATGAACGCCGTGATCGACATCGCCGGACCCGTGTTCCTGCTGGCCGCGCTGGGTTATCTGGCGGCGCGGCTGGGCTGGGTGTCAGACCGTGCCGCGGAGGGGCTGGCGCGCTTCGTTTTCGACTGGGCGGTGCCGGTACTGCTGCTGCGGGTCTTCGCCAGCACGGAACTGCCGGCGGGCTTCCCCTGGCGCCTCCTGGTTGCGTTCTACGGTCCCGCGGCCACCGTATACCTGTTGGGTGTCTTCGTGGCCCGGCGCTGGTTCAGGGTCGGGTTCATGGAACAGGTAATCAGCGGGTTCGGTGCCGCTTTCGGCAACTCCATCCTGGTCGGGTTGCCGTTGGTGCTGCTGGCGTTCGGCGATAGCGGCACGGTCCCCTATTTCATGCTGCTTTCGGTGCATGCCCTGAGCTACTTTTCCGTCACCACGGTGTTGCTCGAAACCGGGCGCCGGGGGTCGGGCCGGTCACGACGGCTGTCCGCGGACATCCTGCGCGGGCTGGTCACCAATCCCATCCTGATCGGGCTCGCATCCGGCCTGCTCCTCAACTGGCTGCAGGTGCCGCTTCCCGGACCGGTGGACCGCGCGGCTTGGCACATGCAGCAGGCCGTGGCCGCGTGCTCCCTGTTTTCGCTGGGCGCCTCCTTGACTCACTACCGCATCGCCGGCGAACTGCGGCACGCGGTCGTGATCGTCGCCCTCAAGAACATGCTGATGCCCGCACTGGTATGGCTGCTGTCGGACGCGGTATTCGCGCTGCCGCTGATGTGGTCGATGGCGGCAACCCTGCTGGCCGCGCTGCCCACCGGCGTGAATGTCTATATCTTCGCGCAGCGCTATCATGCGGCGGCGGCGCTGGCGACCACGACGGTGTTCCTGTCGACCACGTTTTCCATGTTTTCCCTGAGCGTGCTGCTGTTCTGGTTCCAGTCCGCCGGTTTCCTTTGAGGGGCTTTCACGGTGAGTTCACGACAGATCATTAACGTTTGTACGGATGAAAACACAGAATAACGATACAACTGCGGTTCCCAAGGCCGCACTACTGCTCGGCTATGCAGGCCTGTTCCCGTTCCTGGCGGGCGCTGTCATGCTGTGGCTGGTGGGCCCGGACCAGGAGGGGTGGTGGCTGCGCATGTTGACGGGTTACGCCGTGGTGATACTCGCATTCATGGGCGCCGTGCACTGGGGCCTGGCCATGGCCGGCTCCGGCGCCCATGCCGCTGGTCAGTACTCCTTCAGCGTCCTGCCGGCACTGCTGGGGTGGCTCGCTCTGGCCCTACCGCCGGTGTGGGGCTTCGCCTTTTTGATCGCCGGTTTCGTCGCGCTTTGCATCTATGACAGCGCGGCCGCGGCCCGCGGCGATGCCCCGGCCTGGTACCCGGCGCTGCGGGTACCGCTGACTGCCGTCGTCGTGCTGTGCCTGGTCGTCGCAGCACTGGCACTGCTTTGACGTGTCGGTCCGGCTTGTCGAGAACGGCGCCGGGCAATTCCGACCGGCCCGCTGGGCGGGTCGACGTGAAGCGGCTACACGCGCCAGCTGGCCTGCGGCATTCGTGGTCAAGCCTCGAGCCGTGCCGCCAGACCGGACAACGCCGCCCCGCAGGGCGCGTTGAGTTTCAGCGCGAGCGAGTCGTCGGCGCGGGTCAGTCCAAGATTCACGGCTGCAACGGGCTTGCGCTGCTGCAGCGCCGCGCGGCAGAAACGAAAACCCGAGAACACCATCAGCGATGAACCCGCGACCAGCAACATGCGGGCCCGTTGCAGTGCGCTGAATGCCGCCTCCACCCGCCGCCGTGGCACTGAATCCCCAAAGAAAACCACCGCCGGTTTGAGCAGGCCCCCGCAATGCTGACAATCCGGGACCTTGAAATCCCCACTGTCCATGACTGCGTGCAGTACATCACCGTCCGGTCCCGTCGACGCGTCACTGTTGGCGGTGGCGGAAGGGTTCAGAGCCAGCAGCGCCCGCTGCATGTGGGCGCGGCTGCGGCGGCTTCCACAGACGAGACACTCAACGGCGTCGACCCGGCCGTGCAGTTCAATGACATGGCGTTGACCGGCCTTGTGGTGCAGGCGGTCCACGTTCTGGGTCACCACGCAGTGCACGACCCCGGCGGCTTCCAGCCGTGCCAGGGCAAAGTGGGCCGCGTTCGGCAGCGCCCCGTCCACTCGCGGCCAGCCCGCCAGGCTTCGTATCCAGAAGCGGCGCCGTGCGGCGGGGTCATGCAGGAAATCCCGCCATTGAACGGGCTGGGCGTGTTTCCAGCCACCGTGCCGGTCGCGGTAATCAGGGATGCCGGATTCGGTACTGCAGCCCGCACCCGTGAGGACCAGTGCGGGGGAGTAGGTCCGCAACAGTTCGCCTAGACGATCCAAGGCCGCCTCGTTGATGATCTTAGAACCGGACTGCATATCGTCAGCTCTAGCAGTACAATGCAGCCATTCTGCCACCACAGCCTGGAGTGTCAATCAAGATGCGCAGCGCCGAGAAAACCGCCAACGATTTTGACCAAGCGGCCGAGAAGATCGTGGAATTGGGCAACCAGTTGCTGGACGAGAACGAGCAGGCGGACGAGTGGGAAGTTGCGTCCGGGCTGCTCGCGGGCGCGATTCAGTTCTGGTTGTTCACACGTCAGCCTTGTGGCGACCCTTCCTGTGACTCCTGTACCGAAATCAGCACCGCTGAACAGCGGTTGCGCACCCTGGTCGAAGAGGTTTCGGAGCTGGCCGAGGAGAGCGATTACTATCATTCCCCGCGTGATTCCAACGTAGGCACGGCATAAATCCGGAGAAACGAAACCCATGTATATCGATTTCTCGGAACAGGAACCAACTCAGGTCTATTTCACCATGACTCAGACCGTCATTCCGCGCCCCATAGCCTGGGTGTTGTCGGAGCACGCGAACGGGACCCTCAACCTGGCGCCTTTTTCCTATTTCAACGCGGTATGCAGCGACCCGCCGTTGCTGCTGATCTCCGTCGGTAAGAAACCCGACGGCAGCCCCAAGGACACGCGTGTCAATATCGAACAGCGCCGCGACTTCGTGGTCCACATTGCGCACCGTGAGCTGCTACCGCAACTCAACCAGAGTTCGGCGACCATGCCGGCCGGTGAGTCCGAAGTCGATGCGGCCGCCCTGCAGACCACGGCATTCGTCGGAGCGAGGCTGCCGCGCCTCGCATCAGCACGAATAGCGTTTGCCTGTCGGCTTCATGATATCCAGGAAATCGGCGGGATGCCGCAGGCGCTGATCCTGGGCCGGGTAGACCGGGCATACATCGACGATGCGGTGGTCAGTCACGACGCGAAAGGAAGATTGAAGGTCAACGCGGACCGCGTCGATCCGCTGGCCCGCCTGGGTGCCAGCGAATACATGTTCTGCGGTGAACTGGCTACCCTCAAGCGACCGGCTTGATGCAGCGCCATCGGCGTCGCGGCGTCGCGCGCGATCGAGTCAGGCCTGGCCGGACAGCCCGCGCTCCACTTTCGTTACCGTCTGCGCCGGCGTATCACCGTCGCGATAGTACGGCAGACGGCGCTGAAGGTCCTCGCACGCGCGGTCGCGTTCGCGTTCACTGTGATACCAGCGGAATGCTTCCCAGTCTTCCCCCAGCAGGTGGGGAAGCCGCAGTGGATTTTCAGGCGACAGCGTGATCCTGATACCGAAACGTTTCATGGTCTGTTGGCGAACAGCTCGATCAGCCCGGCCGTTGGGCGGCGGCCGATGCGAAAGTCGGAAGCATGCGGAGCGGTCTGATGCAGCAGCGACGAATGCCGCGCGTCAGCCGAGCTTCTTGGCCTGCTGCACCCACTTGTCGCGCTTTATGCGGCCGGGGAACTTGATGACTTTCTGCTCCAGTCGAGCGATGTCTGACTTGGTGAGGGAAGCGATCTGCCTGAAGCGGTAGATGCCTTCGGCGTTGAGCTTCTTTTCCAGACCGGGACCGATGCCCGAGATGCGCTTTAGGTCATCGTGTTCAGCACCCGCCTGGGCGCCGGGTGCGCTGTCGTCTTGCGACCCCAGCGCCATCTCGACCTGTGGCACCGTGCCGGACTCCTTGCGTGACGGCCTTTTCAATCGCAGGGCCTTGGCTGAGCTTGCGCCGGGAGTGTTCGCCGCGCCGGCTGAAAAACACCAGTCCCATGCCTGTTCCTGTACGTCGAGCCAGGTCAGGTAACTCTCGGTGAGCTGCTTTGTCCACTGCAGGTACCAGGACTGACCTATAGTCATGAGCTGTGCCCGCTCCAGCGCAATGGTGGCAAAGCTCAACGGCAGCACCCCGGTCTGCCGTACCATGGCATCGATGCCCTGGGTTGTCTTGGTGGCGTAGGTCGGCGTCCAGTCGCGCCAGGCATTGCCCGCATAGCTCCAAGGGTTCTGGCCCAAGTTTGAGAAGCTTAGGGCAAATTCCTCCCAGTCGGTCATCATATTCGTGTACATGTCACTCCCGTTCGGTGCGATGGCGTTGTTACGGATCGCTCAATGATAACAACAGTTTTTGTGCATTGCATCAATTTTTCGCCGGACGCGGCACTGGCCGGCGCCGTTCTCGGCCCCGCCGGGACGATGCCAGCAGATCAATCACCTGTCCCGTCTGCGCGACCGTCGCCACGGCACCGAACCGGCGTCCGATCAGCTCACGCAGGGTGTCTGAGGTTTCGCTCTCGCCGTGCACCAGGAACACTCGCGGCCGGTTCGCAAATGCGCCGTACCAGTGCAGCAGGTCGTTCTGATCGCCGTGGGCGGAGAGTCCCCCGATGGTGTGAATCTGCGCATTTACCTTTATCGCTTCGCCCTGGATGCGCACGAACTGCCGGCCGTCCACGAGCTGCCGCCCCAGCGATCCCGCCGCCTGATAACCGACGATGACGACATGGCATTCCCTGCGCCACAGGTTGTGCTTGAGATGGTGGACGATACGGCCGCCATTGCACATACCGCTGCCCGCGATGACGATGGCGCCGTTCCTGACACGGTTTATGACCCTGGATTCCTCCACGGTTTCGGTCAGATGCAGATTGCGAAGGCGCGGCATTTCATTGATCCGGTGCCGCAGCATCGTTGCCTCATCGTCGTAGAGATGCGAGTAGTTCCAGTAGACCTCACTGGCGTCTATCGCCATCGGGCTGTCGAGGAAGATGTGCCACCTGTCGAGATCCCATTCATCGTAGTGCTTGCCCAGCATATAAAGTACTTCCTGGCTGCGCCCGATGGCGAAGGCGGGTATGAGTATGTTACCGCGGTCGCGCTCGGCGCTGCGGATGATCTCACCCAGCTCCTGCACGGTCGCGTCCCGTGACCGATGGGCACGATCGCCGTAGGTGCTTTCCATGATCACCGTGTCCGCATGCTCCGGCACGGCCGGATCATGCAAAATGGGCGCGCCACGGGGACCAAGATCGCCGCTGAACACCAGGGTGTGGCGTTCGCCGTCTTCGATCAGGGACAACTCGACGATGGCGGAACCCATGATGTGACCCGCATCGTGCAGGGTGAGGGTGATACCCGGCAGTATCTCGGTGGCTGAACGGTAGTGCAGTCCCTTCGCCAGCCTGATGACCGCGCGCGCGTGTTGACGCGTATACAGGGGCGCGACGGCGGGAAGGCCTTTGCGTTCGCGTCGCCGGTTCTCGGTGCGCGCATCGCGCTCACTGAGCTGCGCCGAGTCCTGTAGCAGGATCTCGCACAGGTCCCGGCTGGCATAGTGGGCGTATATCGGTCCCTGGTAACCGTGACGCACCAGCAGCGGCAGGCGTCCCGAGTGATCAATATGGGAATGGCTCAGCACCACCGCATCGATGTCGCTGACGCGGAACGGGAACGGATCGTGGTTGCGCGCTTCGTCACGCCTGCCGCCCTGGATCATCCCGCAGTCGAGCAGGATCTGCCGATCCGCGGCACGAAGCACATGGCACGAGCCGGTGACTTCTCCGGCGGCGCCGTAGAATTCGAGCTGCACGCCTAGGCCGCGCCGGGTTCGCCGGCCTTCATCGCGTGAGGCGGCCCACCACCAGGGTTACAGCGACGATCGAGAAACGCCGCCGCGGTCACCGGCAGGCGTGCTGGGGCGCCTGCTTGATTACCTTTTGCGCCGTCAGCCGCGCCACCTGCTCGACGGCGACGCCGTTCTTCTCGGCAATATCGGCGTAGGCCGCCCGTCTTTGGCTGTTGATGTTGTTGACCATCGGCGGCACATCGCCGGGTGCCCCCGGTTTGGCGACGCGCACGTAGCCGTCGCCTTGCTCGCAGACCCAACCGGCCGACTTGGCCTGGTTGAGGTCCATGGCCCAGGCGGCGACGGACAACAGAAGGGCGGCTGCGGCCGCCGCGAAGCGGTGCGTGCAGTGGTGATGTTTCATTTCGGGACTCCGCATCAAAACAGACCTTTTTGTTCCTGTAGCAGTTGATCAATGTCTCTTTCGACCTTGACCCTGATCTCGTGTTCGATCTTGACGTTCATGTTGATCTCGATCGGCTTATCCGGTGCCTCGACCTTGACCTTGGGTGAACAACCGGCCGTCAGGACCAGCCAACCCACTGCCAGCAGACAGATTCCCAGCGGCGGTGTGGACATGTATTGCTCCTCTTCGATAATCGTCTCGATTGTAGCCGTTTCCTTCATATTACATGAGCCATTCTTCATTGACCTGCCGTGCCTTGTTCGCGCTCGAGCTGTTTCAAAACCGCGGCGCTGAAGTCACCGGTCAGCAGGCTTGCCTGCAACAGGTCGGGCAAAACGCCCGAGAGGTTGAGGTTAAGCGCGATCGGGTAGCCATCGTACACTTGCGGGTTGTTTCCCTCCAGACGCAGGCGTACGGCGTAATTCCCGTCAGAGCGGTAGGTCAGTGTCGCGTTCAAGACTTTATACCTTAAATCCCGCAAGGCCCTGAGGGCCAGGTTGTCGACACCGGGCGCATCGTTGTCGTTTGCTGGTCGATACCGGATGTGTCCAGGGACGGTGCTGAACAGCACGGCATGTTCGACCCTGGGCCCCTGTGGCGAGATTACGATTGGCAGCGAGCCGTCCAGGGTCCCCTCTCCGCTGAGGGCCTCCTGTCCCAGGAACTCAAGCAATTGCGACAGATCGATGCCCGCCAGGTCCACCACCGTGCGCGGCGTCTGCGAACCATCCAGCGACAGGCTGAAGGGCGCCAGCGACAGCGAGCCACCCAGCATCTCCACCCCCGCCTGGCTGACTCCCAATTCACCAGGGGACCAGCGTCCAGCCATATACAGGTTCCGCCAGGACGCACCGCCGGCCAGGCGACCCTGCTGCGCGGAAAGCCGAAATGCAGCGGCTGGAGGCAACAGCTCTGCCGAGGTTGCTTCCACGGTCATGCCGGAGAACTCCGATTCCACCAGCTTGCCATCGACCTGCCTGGCGCTGATGTTCGCCGCGCTGCGATACTTATCGTCATTCCATTCGATGTCGATGCTGGCATTGAGTGTCCCGGCATTCAAGTTAAGGGTCCGCTTCGGTATCCCCGTCAGCGGCCGACCCCAGTCCAGCAATAACGGTGCCGGGGCCGTCAGGTTGACGCGCAGGCTGCCGTCGCGCTCGTGGACGTTGAGATGCCAGTCCGTCATGCCTGGCTGCGGGATATCCATGCTGCCGCTGGCCGCGATGGACTTGGGCGTCGACTGCCATTGTCCCTGCAGGCCGGCACCGCGTAGACCCGGCGGCCAGTTCGACAGGCGCAGGTTTGAGATCGAAACATCGCCCGACCAGTTCTGGAACGAGTCGTCCAGGCGCCGCAGCGTGGTGCTGAGCCGGGCGGCGACGACATCGGTGGTCTGCAGCTGCAGGGTGTTTAGCGATAAACGGCCGGTGCTGGCATTGTCCCGCAGTTGCCAGTCGGGATTGCCGCCCCGCAGCACCATGCCGTCCTTGCGGATTGCATACAGGGTGCCGTCCCCGGTCCCCGCGATGTCCAGGCCGGCCTGCTGCGGCCAGCTTCCGGTGACCTCATAGCCGGTGGCCAGCCCCAGTTCGACTGCGATCACCTCGGAGCTGCGTGCCTGGTCAGCATCTGTCAGGATCACGCGCAGCGTACCTGGAGCCTGCGACCGCCATCGCCACTGTCCGATGCTGCCGGTGACGCCGCCCGCCAGCTCGCCACTGGACCGGTATTGCTGCCACTGCAGGTTTTGCCAGCCAAGCCGGCCGTCGATCGACCAGCGCTGGTCCGGTTTCACTTCACCGGTCGCGTGCAGCGAGCCCTCCTGCAGCTGCAAGGCCGCGATGGCGTCGCGGTATCCCGGCGGTAATAGGGACGTGTTCTGCGCCCATGCCAAGGTGGCGGGCAGGTCGGCATCGGCAACGAAGCCGGTCGGCGAACTGCCATCCAGGGACAGCGTCCCTCTGAGGAAGGACCCGGCATCGCCGGCCTGTGCGATCTTGCCCTCGAGCACGGGCCCTGCGGCGTCATATCGCAGGCTCACAACGCCGAGTTCATCGCTGAGCCGCAGCTCAGCCGACCCCGCCGAGGCCTGACCACTGACAAGACCGTTGAAGCGCACCGGTCCCACCGGGCTGGTCAGGTCGATTCGCAGGTCGGCCACATTCAGGGGCGGCAGCAGCGGCAGCTGTGGCTCGGCCCGGTCCCGCGCGGCGGGCGGGGGACGCACATCACCGGTTACCCTGACCTGCCCCGCCGCAATGCGTCGCAGTGAGCGAGACCACGGATCGTAGTCCACCTCCAGATCCTTGACCGCAAGGACCACGTCGCCGAGGTCGGACCGTGTGGACAGATCCAAAGCCGTGATCTCCAGACGGTTCCAGTTGATCCTGCCGACATCCACGCGGGCAATGTCGATGCCCCGTGTCGCCGCGTCATAACGTATCGCATAGGCGACAAGCTCGGGGGCGTAGCGCCATACCCCCACCATGACACCGACCAGCAGAATTGCTAGGAGAAGGATGACTTTACGCATCGGCGGACAAGTTAGGACCTCGCAGGCATAATAGCGCACATGCTGTCAGCCGGCGTAGTGGTCGTTCGCAACCTGGAGTCGGCGCCGTTGTTCCTGTTGCTGCGCAGTTACCGTTACTGGGATTTTCCCAAAGGCGAGATCTCTCTCGGCGAAGATCCACTTGCGGCGGCGGTGCGGGAAGTCCGCGAAGAAACGACCTTGACCGATCTGCTGTTTCGTTGGGGTCGGGTGTGCTGCGAGACGCCGCCCTACAGTGGCGGAAAGGTAGCGCGTTACTACCTCGCGGAATGCGGCAGCGGGAAGGTGGAGTTGCCGGTCAACCCGGAACTGGGCCGACCGGAACACCACGAGTTCCGGTGGCTGCGCCACCATCAAGCCAGGCCCTTGCTGGTGGATCGTGTCGGCGCGGTGCTGGCCTGGGCGACGGGGTGCATCGAGGAGGTGGATTAGATGACAACTGCTTTACCGCGCCACTTGGTGCGGGCGTCAAGACTACTGGTTTGTGCGTTGTTGGCGCCATCTGTCGCGACCGCTCAGCTCGCGCCGCAATTGATCGTCTCCGGCCCGGCCGAGCTTGCGCGGCCGCATGATCTGGTGCTGGATCCGGCTGGGCGCTGGCTCTACGTGGCGGACATGAACAACGATTCGGTCGCCGTGCTGGACCCGGACTCGCTGGCCCTGGCGGGTCGAATCGGCGTCGGGGAGCTGGCGAAACCGCACGACGTTGCCTTTGGTCCGGACGGCCGGTTGCTGGTGGCCGACACGGCCAACAGCAGGATTGCCGTGTATGAACTCAGCGGTACCACGGGGCTGCTGGTTGCGGAGATCACCGCGGGCCTGAACTGGACCGAAGGCGTGGCCGCGGCCCCGGGCGGGGACCTGTACGCAAGCAATGTGGGTGGCAGCGATGTGGCCAGGTTCCGCGCCGGTAGACTGATACGGAAGAACGGCGCTTCAGGAAACGCGCCGGGGCAGTTGATTCGCCCTCATGACATCGACGTGGCGGCGGATGGGCGTCTGTTCATCGCCGATCCCGGCAACCACCGTATACAGATCTGGAACGCGGACCTGCAGCCGATCACCGAGCTGCGGCATGCGTTCAATGAACCCAAATATTTCGATCTCGCTGCGGACGGATGGCTTTATGTTGCCGATCAGCATAACAACGTGATCAAGGTGTTCGATGCCGGGCTGGAGCGGGTGGTCGAGTTCGGGGAGGGTATCCTGAACCTGCCGGAGGGGGTGGAGGTGGCCGGTCAACGGATATGGATTGCGGACACCTACAATGACCGCGTGCGGCTTTTTCGGTGGGTCCGGCGGCCATGATGCGTCGTTCGAACCTGGCAGTACGCACGGCAGCGCCGACTGTGCGGACTGCTACACTACCGGTGGTCGGCGGTTGCGGTTCGCTGCGGGAGTCCGTGCAGGGCAACGCGCATCAGGGCAACTACCGTCGTCATCGCAGCCGCCAACTGGTGGTGGCCAGCGCACAGCGGGTTGAGCGGGCAAGCGGATAACGGTAAATGACAATAGACTTAGAAGAGTTCGAACGATTGTTACGCCGCCGCCGTGAAGAGATCCTCCATACTACCGAGTTGAGGGAGCAGGCGGCGCAGCCGGTGGAGCTTGACCAGTCGCGGGTGGGGCGCCTGTCACGCATGGACGATCTGCAGTCCCAGGCGATTTCGGTGGCTGCGAAGGAACGGGTCCGCCTCGAACTGGGCCGCATCGGTCAGGCCCTCGACCGTATGCGTAACGGTGAATACGGGCACTGCCTCGAGTGTGGCGAAGCGATCAGCGTCGGCAGGTTGCGGATAGAGCCCGCTACGCCGCACTGCATCGATTGCGCGCGCAAGCGGGAGAATGTATGAGACCCGGCCGCGGCCGGCCCGCACAGGTCTAGATGATTCTTACCCGATGCGCCTCGGCGGTTGCCCGATTGTGACTGATGGAGAAGGTGACGCGCTGGCCGCTATGCAGGCTCACATCCGGGTCCGCTAAGTCCCGGGAACGCACCAAGATATCGTCACCGCTTTCCGGTCGTATGAAGCCGTAGCCTTTGTCGGGGTCAAACCAGGTGACCCTGCCGTAGTGCCGGTATGCCATAGTCTCCTCCTTAAGTCTTCGGTTGACGGGTCGGGGCTGATCACCCCTGCGCGAGCGCTAAGTTACTGGCGGTGGTAGCGGCGGGCAAGGGAAATCGGACGAGCCAGCCTATCCGCTTCCGGACGGGCCGGTGGTGGTAAAGAGACCGAAAATCTGTCTGTCATGAGTCTAATGTAATTTATCTTTATTATTAGATAACACACTATTATTTATATATATTTATAACAAGTTACGGTCCCGATTTCAGGCACGCGGGCCTAGCCGGGGTGACGCAATGGGGCAGGCTCCGGCGGTACCGTAAGTTCAGTTCTACGCCTCGGCGCTGCAGCGCGCGCAGACGCCGCGGACCTCGATGGTGCGGGTGCGCGGCAAGAAGCCAAGGCGCTCGGCGTGGCCCTGCAGCGCGTCGATCAGTGAGGGATCAGAGATTTCGGCGATGGCGTCGCAGCGTTCGCAGATAAAGAACTGACCGGCATGCCGGGCACCGGGATCGGCGCAGCCGACGAAGGCGTTGAGCGACTCGATGCGGTGTATCAGCCCGGCGCGCTCGAGAAAATCGAGTGCCCGATAGGCGGTGGGTGGCGCCGGTCGGTGTCCCAGCTCCTTGAGTCGTTCCAGGATTTCGTAGGCGCGCGCCGGTGTGTGGCGGTGCCAGACGAGCTCCAGTACTTGCCGGCGCAGCGGAGTCAGTCGCAGCCCGGCCGCAGCACAGACCTGCTCGGCCGCTTTCAGGGCGTCGTCCAGGCAACGCCGGTGATTGTGTTTACCCCGGAAGGGAGTGATGACGCGGCTGCCCATGATTGTCAGGTTCGTTGCAACTGTCGGCGGACATTCTAGCACTGCGACAGCGGCGCTCTCCCCCAGGCCGCGCCCGACGCGCATACACGATCAGCGTTGCTGCAGATAACCCCAGGCCTGCAGACGTTGATAGGCATGCTGGGCTGCCTGGCCCTGATTGACGCTGCGCAGGTAGCGATAATACTGCGCCGCCGCGCCACTCCGGTCCTGCATGCTTTCCAGGGCGATGCCCTTGAGAAAGACGGTATTCGGATTTCCCGGCAGCCGCTTTTCATAGCCGTCAAAGGCGCGGAAGGCCGCCGCATAGCGGCCCCGGGAGAGCTTGCTGATGCCGTCAAAGTGATGGGACTGCGCCTCTGCGGGATAGATTCCCTTCGCCTTCTCGAAGAACCGTTCCGCCTCGACCGTTCGCTCCTGCGCCAGCAGTGCCTTGCCGAGCAGCATGTTGCCGGTGTAGTCATCCGGCGCGAGTGCTACCGCCTCGCGTAAGTAGCCTTCAGCCTGCCGGTATTGTTTCCTGGCCATCTTCTGCTCGCCCTCCTGTTGTTTCTTGATCGCCGGCTTCAATTCGCGCAGCGCGGCCATATTGTCCTGGAAACGTTCCCGCTGCAGGGGCAGGCGGGCGTCCTCGATATAGCGCGTGGCCACCGCCTGCTGGGCATAGCGGTAGCGTTCGTCGCTGGGCGGGTGGGTGGCGAACATCAGTTCCAGTGCGTTGGGGTCGCTTTGCCGTTGGCTGCGCAGCACGTCCATCAGGCCAACCATGCCCTCGGGGTTGTAACCGGCGCGTGTCATATATTCCAGTCCCAGCCTGTCGCTTTCCCGCTCGTTGTCCCGACTGTAATGGGCCAACAGGGCGCCGGCCCCTAGAGAGCCCAGCGTCGTCACCAGGTTGCCCAGCCCGGCATCCTTGCTTCCGGCGTAGATGCCCCCGCCCATGACCGCCGCCTGGGCGATCATGGTCTTGCCGGCCTGCTCCGCCGCATGCCTGGCCGAGACATGACCGACTTCATGGCCAAGCAGCCCCGCCAGCTCTGCCTCGTTTTCCAGATCAACGAGAATCCCGCGGGTGACGCCTATGCTGCCGCCAGGGAAGGCATAGGCATTGACATGATTGGCGTTCACGGCACGGAACGAGTAGGGCATCTGCGGGCGGTGGGAGTTGGCCGCCAGGCTCTCGCCGACGCCGGACAGATAATCGTTCACCGGCGCTTCCTGTACGGCGCCGTAGTCGGCCGAAAACTGATGTGGGGAGTTGCTTCGGTCGAGCTGGATCTCCTGTGCCTCGCTCATGCCTACGAGCACCGTCTTGCCGGTCACCGGGTCGGTTGCGCAGCCGTGCAGCAGCCCACCGCCGGCGACCGACATCAGCCATAGGAAATCCCGGCGAGTCATAGACCGCCGGAACACCCGGTCCCCCAGCTCATGGGGCATATTCGGGTGTCCCGTTGTTCAACAATTTAGGCATGCTGCAGCGCATGGGATTAAGGTTCCATAAGTGCCGGCAAAGTGCAAGGGTGGGGGGTGGTTATCAAGACTACGCAGCCGACGAAGGCGCGATATAATGCGCGGGGAGAATGGATGGAGAGACCCAAGTGGAGCCACCCGAGATCGTTGATATTGAAGAACACGCCGAGTCCGTGAAATGCGACGGGGGTGAGATCTTTGGCCACCCCATGGTCTACCTGACCTTCGGGGACGAGGACAGCGTGGATTGCTACTACTGCGGCCGCCGCTTCGTGCGATTGGTATCGGCGCAAGAGGACACGGATGTCGCGTGAGCGGCGCTCGCGGCCGGCCACCGCGCTCATGCGCGGCCTCGTGAAGGGTTACAAGTGGACCTTGTCGCCGCTGCTGGGTCCGCGCTGCCGCTATCTGCCCACCTGCGCCGACTATGCGGACGAGGCGCTGCAGCGGCATGGAGCTTTACGAGGCAGCTGGCTGGCCGTCAGGCGGATCGCGCGCTGCCATCCCTGGGGTAGCCATGGCTACGACCCGGTGCCGCATAAGACCGCGTCCCGAACACCGGAGTCGCCGACCTGAGCGACCGCGCGCCGTTCCTCCGCGCATTTACCCGCCGCCAAGCACGCCACGCGTCGACGACGCCATCGCCATGCCCAAGGAGAGTCCCGTCGCCAGCCGCCGTGTCGCCGGCCTCTGGGTAGGGCCTTCCATATCTGCTGCCGGTATACTCAGAAAACGCTGGCCTGGAGCCTCGGGGGCACGGTCCGTACGCAGCAGAATTCACTAAAGATCCTGGCATGAACACCAAGACCGTAACGACATTGGCGCTGATTTTCGCTACCGCCTGTGACACCACGCCGGCCGCCGACCCGGTCGGCTCGCAACAACACCGGTTCAGAGTCGAAGCCGTCGCGGACAATCTGAATCATCCCTGGTCAATGGCCTTCCTGCCGGGCGGAGACATGCTGGTCACCGAGCGTCCGGGCCGACTGCGGCTGATCCGGGACGGCCGATTACTGCGTGAACCGGTCGCCGGAATACCGCCGGTCACGGCCGGTGGACAAGGCGGTTTGCTTGACGTCGCCGTGCATCCCGGGTTTGCGAACAACGGGTTGGTCTACCTGTCCTATGCCGCCGCCCGAGACGGGGGTGTGGGCACCGAGGTAGCGCGCGGGGTGCTGGCGGGGGACCGCCTGGATCAGGTCGAGGTCATTTTTCGGGCGCTGCCCAAGCGGCGCGGCGGCCGGCATTTTGGCTCGCGCCTGCTGTTCGCAGCGGACGGTTCGCTGTTCATCTCGCTGGGTGACCGCGGCCATCGTCCCAACGGTCAGGACCAGGGCACCCACCCGGGATCGATGATCCGGCTGCGCGACGACGGAAGCGTCCCGGGCGACAATCCCTTCTTCGGCGCTGCGGGTGCGCGCCCCGAGATCTACAGTTACGGGCACCGTAATGTCCAGGGCATGGCGCTGCGGCCCGGCACCAACGAGATCTGGACCCACGAGCACGGACCCCAGGGCGGCGACGAGTTGAACCTGCTGCTCCCGGGCCGCAATTACGGCTGGGCCCAGATCACCTACGGCGCCAACTACGGTACGGGCACCGACATCGGAACAGGCACCCACCAGGCAGGCATGGAGCAGCCGGCATGGTACTGGGTGCCGTCCATAGCCCCGTCGGGCATGGCATTTTATATTGGCGATCGCTTTCCTCGCTGGCGCGGAAACATCCTGCTTGGCGCACTCAAGTACCAGATGTTGGTGCGGCTGGAAGTCAGCGACGGCAAGGTACTCCACGAGGAACGAATGCTGAAAGAGAAGTTCGGGCGTATACGCGACGTCCGGGTGGGTCCGGACGGACTGGTCTACCTGTTGACCGACGAGAGCGACGGCGCGCTGCTGCGGCTGGTGCCGGCGGATTGAACGGCGGCTGGCGGCGGTACTCCACTTCGTTCTCGCATACGGCGCCGCGGGAAACAGGGGTCGTTGCGGGTGCCGACCTCGTTCATCGACAAGGCCTGGCGTCCGTGTTTCACAAGGTCTTCAATTTGTTTTCGCGATCCATTCGCAGCAGGCGGTGCGCTAGCTCACGGAATAGCAGGTCGAGAGGAGAGTGAGAACGTGGTCAGTTTCGCACTGGTGGAATTCAACCCGCTGGTCGATCCGACGTATGTCTCCGCCATCAATGCCAACCGCATAGTCCGCGAGTGCCTCACCGGCATCGCGATGCGCAAGATGGTCCTCACCGACAAGTATCACCTGAGCCCACTGACAACTGACCACGGCCGACGCAGATAGAGCGGGATCGCGGCGGGGAGCGCCGGGACATGGGACGGCCGGCCTTTCCCTCCGAACGCTCGCGGTGGTTTCGCCGCATGGGCCGTCCTGTGCCCGCAACGAACGGTGCTCCCGGGTCAGGTAAATTTTCGCTCAGGCGATGGCGCGGCTCGCGCCCGGCCGGCGCCACAGGCGTGATACAGTTGCGCATCCCGAATCTGGACCCGGTCGAACAAAAGTGACGAACCAGCCCTCTTCGCGCGCCACGGTTGTGTTCTCCTGCCTGGGACACCTGCTGATCCACCTGTGCACCGCGTTTTACTTCGTCATCGTGCTGGCGCTGGAGAAGGACTGGAGCCTCCCGTACCACGAACTGATCGGTCTGTGGACCCTGGGCGCCCTGATGGTGGGCGCCGCCGCCCTGCCCGCCGGCATGCTCAGCGACCGCGTCGGCGCGCCGGTGATGATGGTGATGTTCTTCATCGGCATGGGGGTGTGCTCGGTGGGGGCTGGCCTGTCCGAGGGCAAGGTCGATCTATTGCTGTGGCTGACCGGCATCGGCATTTTCGCGGCCATCTATCATCCGGTGGGCATACCCTGGCTGGTGCGCAACGCGGGTGATGCCAAGGGCAAGGCCCTGGGTTTCAACGGCATCTTCGGTTCGCTGGGGGCGGCATCGGCGGGCATCACCGCCGGCCTGTTTATCGACCTGGTCAACTGGCGGGCGGCTTTCGTGGTGCCCGGGTTGATCTGTGTCGTGACTGGCATTGCGTTGTGGCTCTTCGTGCTGCGTGGCCGGGTGACGGACGCCCCGGCCAGCACCGAGGTCCGCAAGACCAGCGGCCGGGAGATGGCACGGGTGTTTGGCATCCTGCTGGTCACGATGTTCATGGCCGGCATGATCTTCAACAGCACCCAGACCGCGCTGCCGAAGGTGTTCGCGGTGCGCATCGACGGCTTCATCGGCGACGGGGCGCTGGGGGTGGGTCTGCTGGTGGCGCTGGTCTATGGCGCGGCTGGCGTCATGCAGGTGATCGGGGGTCACATGGCCGACCGTTTCCCCGCCAAGTACGTCTACATTGCCGCGATCTGCCTGCAGGTGCCGCTGCTGTTCCTCGCCGCCGGCGCCGGGGGCTTTGCACTGGTGGTGGTGGCGACGCTGATGGTAGTAGCCAACGTGGGCGCGCTGCCGGCCGAGAACATGCTGCTCGCGCGTTACGCGCCGCCGCACAGACATGGGCTGGTGTTCGGGCTGAAGTTCGTCCTCGCCTTCGGCGCCGGGCCGCTGGCGGTACAGCTGGTGTCCCTGATACAGGGCAGGACCGGAGAGTTCTACTGGCTGTTCGTGGCGCTGTCGCTGTTTGCGGCGAGCGCGTTGGCGGCGGCGTTGCTGCTGCCCGCGGACCGGATGGAGGCGGTGGTATCGAAAGTCAGCGCCTGAGGGCGTTCTCCTGTCGGTGCACAAAGTTTCAGGGGATCCGCGCATCGGTTACAGTAGCACGATGACGAAAACGGGAGCCGAGGCCCACCGGCGGATGCGTGGGCCCGGCGCCGGCGATGCTTAGTCCGTCGGCAAGGTGTTTCAAATGTTCCGGCGACACTGACAGCAGCCGCCTGCGATCCCGGCTGGCGGGACATTTCGATATGGTCAGCGAGGGTGGGGGAGCGCTGCGTTTGACTTTCTACGATAGCTTCGACTGGCGGCTGCACCGCGCCGGTCTCAGCCTCCGTCTGGAGCAGCCGTCGCGGCGTCCGGCCAAACTCTGCTGTGCCCGGCAGGGGACCGGCGAGGAAGACTGCCAAGACGTGGCTGCTGTGCCCAGGTTCGCTGACGACCTGCCGGCAGGACGGCTGCGGACGCGGCTGCAGCAGGTAGGCGGGATCCGCGCCCTGTTGCCGCTGGTGACGTTGCGCGGGTGGCGCTATCGGTACGCGGTGCGCAACGAGGACGGCAAGATGGTCGCACGTTGTTATCTCGAGCAGTGGCGGCCGGCCAGTCGGCGCTACGCCGGGTCAGCCCCGGTGGGTCTGGTGCGGCTGGAGCCGCTGCGCGGATACGAGGTGGATACCGCGGCGGTCGCTGAGCTGCTGCGCGGGGAGGAGCTGGAACGGACCGGTATCGACCTGTTGCAGACGGCCCTGGAGCTGGTCGGCCGCGTGGCGGACGATTATTCTTCCAAGTTGGACGTCAAGCTGCAACCGGAAGAGGATGCGGTGGTGGCGGTGAGGCGCTTGCTGCGCAGCCAGGTCGATGTCATGCGCGCCAATGAGGCAGGCATACGGCATGACCTGGATTCGGAATTCCTGCACGACTTTCGGGTCGCGGTGCGTCGCACCCGCTCAGCGCTGTCTCAGATCAAGGGTATCTTTGCCGAACCGGCGCTGGCCCCGTTCCGCGACGGATTTGCCTGGCTGGGGGCGGTCACCGGGCCCAAACGCGACCTGGATGTGCACCTGCTGCAGTTTCCCGAGCAGCAACGGCTGCTGGCGCCAGGGCAGTCTGCCGACCTGCTTCCGCTGCGGCTGCTGCTCGAGCAACAGCAGGCGGCTGCGGGGGCAGAGGTGGTCGCGGCCCTGAAGAGCGCGCGCTATCGCCGGCTGATGCGGTACTGGCAGACCTTTCTTGACCAGGGCGGAACCGAGTTCGATGGGGCGAATGCGAGGCAGCCGGCGGCGGGGGTGGCGAACAGTCGCATCTGGCGCGTGTACCGGCGGGTACGCCGCGAGGGTCGCGCCATCAGCGCTGACTCACCGCCGGCGGACCTGCACGAACTTCGCAAGAGCTGCAAGAAACTGCGCTACTTGATGGAGTTTTTTCAGAGCCTGTATCCGCGCAACAAGATGCGACGCGCCATCTCCCACCTCAAGGACCTGCAGGAGAACCTGGGTCAATATCAGGACCAGACGGTACAGCTGGCAAACCTGCGCAGGCACAGCGAGGAACTGGCGGCGCGAGGGGGCGAAATTCCGGTGCCGACGCTGCTGGCGATTGGCGCCCTGATGGACCGGATCGCCGGGGCACATCAGCAAACCCGCGCCGGCTTTGCGCGCCGTTTTGCTGCCTTCTATACGCCGGCCAATCATCGTCTGTTCAGGGAGTTGTTCCACACCAGGGGGCCATCGATGGCAGACCAGCCGTGAAAACCATCGCCATCTACAGTATCAAGGGCGGCGTCGGGAAGACCGCGGCGGCGGTCAACCTGGCCTATCTTTGCGCCCAGGACGGCGCCCGCACCCTGCTCTGGGACCTGGACCCTCAGGGCGCCGCGTCGTTCTACTACCGGGTGAAGGCGAAGGTCAAGGGGGGCGCCCGGGGGCTGCTGCAACGCAACGGAGAACTGCCTGGTCGTATCAAGGCCACCGACTTTCCCAACCTCGACTTGCTACCCGCCGATCTTTCCTATCGCCACATGGACCTGTTGCTCGATGAATCGAAAAAGAGAAAACGCGCATTCGGCCGCTTACTGGAACCCCTTACCGACGACTACGACTACATCTTCATGGATTGTGCGCCGAGCGTGACCCTGGTGTCGGAGAATGTCTTTCGTGCCGCCGACCTGATCATCAGCCCGGTGATACCGACAACGCTGTCGGTGCGGACATTGAACCAGTTGTCCGCTTTTATGGAACATCCCAAGCTCCGCGATGTGCGGGTAATGAGCTTTTTCTCCATGGTGGACGGGCGCAGAAAACTGCACCGCGAGATCATGGAGAATCTGTCGCAGCGCCGCAAAGGCATCCTGCGGAGCTATATTCCGTATTCCAGCGACGTTGAGCGGATGGGGATACGGCGTGCGCCACTGCCCGAATTCGCCGGCCGCAGCGCGGGCGGGCATGCCTTCAGGCTGCTGTGGCGGGAAATCAAGGCCCGGATAGAAGACGGTGGCGACGGAAATAGAGCGTAAATTCCTCGTCGTGGGCGAGCACTGGAGAGACCAGGCGTCGCGCAGTGAGCGCTACCGCCAGGGATATCTTGCGGTCAACGAGCACTGCGGGGTGCGGGTGCGCATGGCGGGGAAATCGGCGACCTTGAACGTCAAGAGCGCGGGCCTGGATATCTGTCGGCAGGAATTCGAATATGCAATACCGCCCGGGGACGCACGGGCCATGCTAGACCAACTGTGTGGTGGCATGGAGCTCAGCAAGACGCGGTACATCATCAGGCATGCAGGGCATACCTGGGAGGTGGACGAATTCGACGGCGCCAATGCAGGACTGGTGCTCGCGGAGATCGAATTGCGGACCGCGGATGAACAGTTCGCGCGGCCGGATTGGCTGGGGGAAGAGGTGTCGGGTGACGCACGTTACCTGAATTCCAACCTGGTTCGGAACCCATACCGTCAATGGCGGTGACGCGTGCCACCGATCGGCGAGGGAGTTTTGAATCAGCGTCGAAGGCCTTAAAATATCGCAGCCGGGCGGGGACCGCCGCGGTTATCGTCGACTGGACCTTGTTGCAGGGACGACAAACAAGAACTTTCGCGATGAGCGCCGGTGGTGCACGCTGGCGGGAGTAACCTGATGAGCTACGAGAATCTTCGCGGAGCCCGATTCCTGGGCGCGTACGCATTACCATTGTTGCTGTTGTCGGGCGCGGCCGCGCACGCCACGCCCGGGGGGTTCTACCTCGGCGGCTCGATTGGTCAGGCCGAACTGTCGGATCTCGGTGAACTCGAAACCGCCTGTGTTGTCGCCGGTGTCCAATGCGTGACCGACGACAGTGATACCGCGTATCGGATCTTCGCCGGCTACCAGTTCGGGGGTTACTTTGCCCTCGAAGGCGGTTATGTGAATCTCGGTGAACAGCAGACCGGCGTAGATGCGCCCGTACTGGCTGATGCGTCGCTGGAGACCAATGGCGGTTTTCTGGCCCTGTTGCCGCAGTTCCCCGTCGGACAGCTCGGCGCCGTCTATGGCCGGCTGGGACTCTACGTCGGGGACGCGACCCTTACCGCGCGGGTGCCTGCGTTCGGGTTCGACGAGAGTGACGGTGGCACGGTGGCGGGGGTGTCGTTCGGATTCGGAGGTGCCCTTAACTTCGGCCGTGTCTCCGTCCGTGTCGAGTGGGAGCGGTTCAGTTTCGACGAGGCATTCACCATCGCCGGGGAGGACATCGATGCGCCGGACCTCGACGTCATAACCGGGAGCGCTCTGGTGCGCTTCTGACCCCGCTGCCGGTCGCCCGGCACGCTGGCTGGTCCGGCCGCATGGCAGTGCCCGCTGCCCCGACGCGCGGGAGGTGCGAGTGTGCCGTGGCGGTGGGGTATCGCCCGGGCATACGTGGGCCGCGCAATGCCGCTACAATAGCGCTTCCGAGCGGCCCACACGCCGCGTCCACCATGTTCAAAACCGTATACGTACTGGCAGGTTCCGTTGGCCATTCATGTCGCTATCCATCACCAGACCGAGTACCGGTATGACCGGCTGATAAAACTGTCGCCGCAGGTGATGCGCCTGCGTCCGGCGCCCCACAGTCGCACCCCGATTATTTCCTACTCTCTGAAGGTGGAACCCGCGGACCACTTCGTGAACTGGCAGCAGGACCCGTTCGGTAACTTCGTCGCCCGCTTCGTGTTCCCCGAACGCACCCGGGCCCTGCGCATAGACGTGGACCTGGTGGCCGACATGACGGTCATCAATCCTTTTGATTTCTTCATCGAGGAATACGCCGAGACGATGCCTTTCCGGTACGAGGCGCAGCTCGCGCGCGAGCTGGCGCCGTACCTGGAGATCCGCGAGCGCGGTCCGCTGCTGCAGCAGTGGCTGGGCGCCACGGACCGCAGCGAGCAGCACGTAGTGGATTTTCTGGTCGCACTCAATCAGAGACTGCAGGGAGACATCGGCTATCTGATCCGCATGGAACCCGGCGTACAGAGCTGCGAGCACACGCTCGAGTCCAGTTCCGGATCTTGTCGTGATTCGGCCTGGCTGCTGGTGCAGATACTTCGCCACCTGGGTCTGGCTGCCCGCTTCGTCTCCGGTTATCTGGTTCAGTTGACCGCTGACGTCAAGGCGCTTGACGGGCCCTCGGGACCGGAACAGGACTTCACGGACCTACACGCCTGGGCGGAGGTCTACGTGCCGGGCGCCGGCTGGCTGGGACTGGATCCGACCTCCGGTCTGTTCGCCGGCGAGGGCCACATCCCGCTTGCCTGTACGCCGGATCCATCCGGTGCCGCGCCCATCACCGGGGCCGGCGATCCCTGCGAGGTGGAGTTCTACTTTCACAACCGCGTCACCCGGATACACGAAGACCCGCGGGTCACCAAGCCTTACCGGGAGGAGCAGTGGCGGGCGATCGACGAGCGGGGCGCCGCGGTGGATGCAGATCTGCAGCAGGCAGACGTGCGCCTGACCATGGGTGGTGAGCCGACCTTCGTTTCCATCGATGACATGGAGGGTGCCGAGTGGAACACCGCCGCCCTCGGTGACGACAAACGACACCTGGCAGGGAAGCTCTTCGACCGGTTGTGCGCGTGTTTCGCACCGGGCGGACTGCCACAGTTCGGGCAGGGCAAATGGTATCCGGGGGAACCGCTGCCGCGCTGGGCCATGTCGTGCTACTGGCGGGAGGACGGCGTTCCACTGTGGAACGACCCGCGCTGGCTGGGCCGCCCGGCCGCAGCCGGTGTTGGCAGTGGAATCGATGAAGCCGAGCGAATGCTGCGCGCCATTGCCGCGCAGCTTGACCTCAGCGAACGCTTTGTGATCCCGGCCTACGAAGACCCGGCTCATCAGCTATGGAACGAGGGCAACTTGCCGGTCAATCTCGATCCCACCAGGGCAGGTCTCACGGATTCCCTGGAACGGCGCCGGCTGGCACGGCTGCTGGAACAGGGGTTGGACCGGCCGGCAGGCCTGGTACTGCCGCTCAAGTATCGCGATCGATGGATGAGCAGCCGCTGGCCGCTGCGCCGCGAGCATTTGTACCTCATCCCCGGCGATTCGCCGCTGGGCCTGCGCCTGCCGCTGGACAGTCTGCCGTGGCTGGCGCCGGCGGCGCGCGAGCTGGTGCCGGAGACCGACACCTTCGCGGTGCGCGACCCGCTGCCGGTACCCCACGCCGATGCGGCGCCACATCGGCCGGCGCAAGAGCCTGCGCATGAACCGCCGCCGCCGGCCGAGGTGGTGCACACCGCGGTCTGCGTGGAGCCCCGCGGCGGCTGTCTGTACGTGTTCCTGCCGCCGTTGCAGGAGCTGGAGGAATTCGTAGCCCTGGTGGGTGCCGTCGAAGCCGCGGCCAGGGAGCAGCAGTTGGCGGTGGTGCTGGAAGGCTACCCGCCGCCCGCCGATACGCGCTTGAAAAGGTTTTCCATCACCCCTGATCCGGGGGTAATCGAGGTCAACGTGCAACCGGCGGCAAGCTGGCGCGAACTGGTGGAGAACACGCGGGTGCTCTATCGGGAGGCGCGCGAGAGCAGGCTGGGCACCGAGAAGTTCATGCTGGACGGCCGCCACACCGGCACCGGCGGCGGCAACCACGTGACGCTGGGCGGGCCGACCGCCGCGGACAGCCCCCTGCTCAGGCGGCCCCACCTGCTGCGTTCACTGGTTACCTACTGGCAGCACCATCCGGCGCTGTCCTACCTGTTCTCCGGGGCCTTCATCGGCCCCACCAGCCAGGCACCCCGGGTCGACGAGGCCCGCGACGACAACCTCTATGAACTGGAAATCGCCTTTCAGCAGCTGCCGGCCGGGGACTGCGATCACCCCTGGCTGGTTGACCGGGTGCTGCGCAATCTGCTGGTGGACCTGAGTGGAAACACCCATCGTACCGAGTTCTGCATCGACAAGCTCTATTCGCCCGACGGTCCGTCGGGGCGCCTGGGGCTGCTGGAGTTCCGTGCCTTTGAGATGCCGCCGCATTGGCAGATGAGCGCAGTGCAGATGCTGCTGCTGCGGGCACTGGTGGCGCTATTCTGGGGCTCACCGTATCACCATGACCTGATTCGCTGGGGCACGGAACTGCACGATCGCTTCATGCTGCCTCACTACGTTGCGTCAGACCTGCGCGAGGTGGTGGCGGATCTGCAGGGCAAGGGGTTAGATTTTTCGCACGGCTGGTTCGCGCCGTTTCTGGAATTCCGCTTCCCGGTTTACGGTCGGATCACCGCCATGGATATGGAACTGGAGCTGCGCTATGCGCTGGAGCCCTGGCACGTGCTGGGCGAGGAGGTGAGCGCGCAGGGCACGTCGCGCTTCGTCGACTCCTCGCTGGAGCGCCTGCAGGTGCGTGTCAACGGCATGGTGCCGGATCGCTATGTGGTGGCCTGCAACGGCCGCCGGGTGCCGTTGCGGCCGACCGATCGCGAGGGCGAGTACGTGGCGGGGGTCCGTTACAAGGCCTGGCGCCCGTCCTCGGGACTGCATCCCACCATCGACGTGCATGCGCCGCTGGTGTTCGATATCGTGGACGCCCGCAACCAACGGTCCGTGGGTGGCTGTACCTATCACGTGGCGCATCCGGGCGGGCGCAACTACGAGACCTTCCCGGTCAACGCCAACGAGGCGGAGGCGCGCCGGGTGGCCCGGTTTTGGAACCATGGGCACACCCCGGGGCGGATGGCGGTGCCGGAGGACCGGCCGCCCGCTGACCATCCATATACCCTGGACCTGCGGCGTGGTTGAGCCCGAAATACGCGGCGGCGGGAGTTGTATAGGCGGCCGCGAATGTGTTGTAAACTTATCAGAGTTTGGGGAGTGGAATCTGCCTTTATGACGTACTGCGTCGCTATCACCGTAAACCGGGGTCTGGTCTTCGCCTCGGATTCGCGCACCAATGCGGGTGTCGACCAGCTCAGCACCTATAGCAAGATGTTCACCATCTGCGTTCCCGGGCAGCGCGCGTTCGTGGTACTGACGGCCGGCAACCTGGGTACCACGCAGGCGGTCATCAACCGGGTGAGGGCGGATATCAAGAAGGGCGCGCCGACCAGCCTGCACACCGTCGAAAGCATGTCCGAGGCCGCGGAATACGTCGGCGAAATCAGCCTCAACCGGCAGCACAAGACCACCGGTGTCTCCGCGGGCCAGCTGGATTCCAGCGCCAGTTTCATCCTTGGCGGCCAGATCCGCGACCGCAATCCAAAGGTGATGATGATCTATCCGGAAGGGAACTTCATCGTCGCCACGCGGGAAACCCAGTACCTGCAGATAGGCGAAGTGAAATACGGCAAGCCCGTCCTCGACCGCATCATCACGCCGGAAACCAGCCTGGAAGAGGCCGCGCTTTGCGCCATGGTCTCGATGGACTCCACGATGCGCTCAAATGCCACGGTCGGCCCGCCGGTGGAGGTACTGATATACGAGAAAGACAGCTTCCAGCTGGACCAGCATTTCACCTTCGGTACCGACGATCCTTATCTTTTGGATCTCAAGCTGGCCTGGGATCGCAAAATCAAGGAGGCCTTCTCGGAACTCACACGGTTCAACTGGCAGCGCGCCGAACGCCGGCGAGCCGAAGGTGAATGAAACGCAGTTTCTCCGTCACGACGTCGTTGATAACGAAGGGGTAGGCGTCACGCAGCCCCATGCTGCGGTTGAGTTCGTTTAACACCACGGCGAAGCGCCGCCAATCGTCCATCCAGGTTTCGACAAGGAAGGGCTCGTCGTCCAGTCGTATCAGCTCATGTGCCGCCGCCGTCTGCAGACAATCCGTAATGTGCAGGTAATGCGCCCAGGTCTCGGCCCAGTCCTCGTGGGGGTGGGCGGCGGCGTAGGCGCTCAAGTGGCGGTCGCGCCAGTCCGCAGCCGGCCCGGAGCCGTAATACCCTTCCAGGGCCGCGTCGTAATCGCTACGTTCGTCGCCGAATAACGAGCGAAACGCGTTCAGCGCGTCATCGTCGTTGATCAGGTAGTCGAAGTAGTAGTGCCCGCTCTCGTGCCGCAGATGGCCTAGCAGAGTACGGTACTGCTCGTTCATGTGCTTGCGGGCCATTGCCCGCAGTACGTCGTCGGCCTCGGTGACGTTGATGGTGATGATTCCGCCCTCGTGGCCAGTCACCACCCGTTCTTCCTCGACCGCCGGGTTGCCGCGACGGTCTTCGATGAAGTCGAACGCCAGGCCGAAGGGCCAGCCGCGGGCCTTGCTCTGAATGGGCAGCCCCAGTTCCAGCAGCGAAAACAACAACCTGCGTTTCGCCACCTCCAGGCTGTTCCAGTATTCTTGGTTGGCCGGCGCAGTCAGGTTGGGGATGGTGCGGTTCAGGCGGCACGAGACGCAATACGCGTCGCGATCCTCGACCGTGACCAGCCAGTTGCAGTTGGAGAAATCGAGTCGGTTCTTGCAGTGGCGGAACCGGCGCCCGGCACTATCCGCCAGTACCCCGCCGTCAATCGTTAGCAGGGAGAGCAGATTGCGGGTGGCGGGGTCGAAACCGATCGTGGTGCCGCAGGCGAGGCATTCAGTGTTCTCGAAGAAGATTTGTTCGCCGCAGCGACAGCTAAACCGCTTCATGCAACTCCGGCAGGAACCAGGCCTCCGTGATCAGCCGGTGGACCTGTCCGAGTTCTTCCTGCAGTTCATCGAGGAACCGATGACTGTCCCCGCCTACCACCGCCGCGCTGTAGGTTTCCGCCACGATGCGTTCCAGGCGCGCCACCGCGCGCAGAGGGGCATCGTTGTGTGGCAGTTTTTCCAGACAGTCCTGGATCTGCAGCAGACTGTGGGCGAAGGCGCGGGGGAACCCGGTGTCGTGGAGCAGGAAGCCGAAAACGCTGTCACGGCGGATGCGGCGCCGTATGTTCTGCCGATACATCTGGTGGCCGCTCACCGCGCGCAGGACATTCATCCACAGACGGTTCTCCAGGCGCTCCAGTTCGCCGCCGGGGGCCACCAGGGTGGCGGAACCGACGTCCAGGATACGGGTGGTCATGTCGGCACGTTCCAGATTGCGGCCCAGGCGCACGAAATGATATCCGGCGCCGTGACTCATGGTGCCCGTCAGCAGCCCGGTGATCTGCTGGCAGTGCATGACGATGCTGGACATGACCTCGTGCAGGTTCTGGCGCAGTCCGCCGCCGCGGTGAGGCTGTTCAACAACGAACCGGGGTTTCTCTCGTCCACCAGGACGAACTTGATGATGCGCTGCTCGCCCGCACGGTCATACGCCTTGCCAAACACTTCGCGGCTGCCGGTGATGTCGATGACCTGACGCCAGTGCAGGCCCACACCCCTGGGCAGGTCCAGCATGAGGTTGCCGTACACGTTGATGATACGCGCAGTATTCTCCGCCCGTTCCAGATATCGCGCCATCCAGTACAGGCGCTCGGCTACGCGCGAAAGCATCAGGCGGGTTCCGTGTCCACGATCCAGGTGTCTTTGCTGCCGCCACCCTGAGACGAATTGACCACCAGCGAGCCGCGCGTGAGCGCGACCCGGGTAAGGCCGCCCGCCGTCACGTAGCTGCGTTCACCCTGGAGTATGAATGGCCGCAGGTCGACGTGGCGGGGTTCCAGCCTTCCCTGGCACAAGGTGGGCGCGGTGGACAGGGAGAGCACCGGCTGCGCGATATAATTGCGCGGTGAGCGCTTGATCAGACCGGCAAACTTCTTGCGCTCCGCCGGCGTCGAGTGGGAGCCCACGAGCATGCCGTAGCCGCCGGACTCGTTGGCCGGCTTGACCACCAAGTCCTTCAGGTTGTTGATAACGTACTCCCGTTGCTGCTTGTCCTGGCAGCGATAGGACGGCACGTTGGGGATGATCGGGTCCTGGTCCAGGTAATACTTTATGATGTCGGGGACAAACGTATACACCACTTTGTCGTCGGCGACGCCGGCGCCTGGTGCGTTGGCCAGCGCCACCTTGCCGGCCTTCCAGGCGCGCAGCAGCCCGGGCACCCCCAGCGCGGAGTCGGGAACAAACGCGTCCGGATCCAGGAACTCGTCGTTGATGCGACGGTAAATCACGTCCACCTGCTGCGGTCCGTCAACCGTACGCATGTAAACACAGTCGTCGTCGCCGACGGTCAAGTCACTACCCTCCACCAGTTCGGCGCCCATCTGCTGCGCCAGGTAGGAGTGTTCGAAATAGGCCGAGTTGTAGATACCCGGGGTGAGTACGACTATCTCGGGATAGTCCAGCGGCCGGGGCGACAGCGACGCCAGCATGTCGAACAGGTGGGCCGGGTATTCGTCGACCGGCAGTATGCGTTGTTGACGGAACAGTTCCGGGAATACCCGTTTGGTCACGCTTCGGTTTTCGATCATGTACGACACACCCGAGGGCACGCGCAGATTGTCCTCCAGTACGTAAAAGGTTCCATCCTTGTCGCGTACCAGGTCGGAACCGCAGATGTGGGCCCAAACACCGTAACGGGGTTTGGCGCCGCGGCATTGCTTCAGGAAGTGTTTGGAGGTCTTGAGGATCGCGGTCGGAAATACCTTGTCCTTGACGATGCGCTGATCATTGTAGAGATCGTCGATGAACATATTGAGCGCGGTCACCCGCTGTTCGAGACCTTCGGATACCTGCTTCCACTCTTTCAGGGAGATAATGCGGGGGATGATGTCGAACGGCCAGGCGCGGTCGATGTTTTCACCGTCGCTGTATACGGTGAAAGTGATCCCCATCTCGGCGATCGCCAGGTCCGCGGCGCGCTGACGGCGGTTCAACTGCTGGTCGCTCAGGGAGCGGAGATATTTCGCCAGCCCGCGCGAAGGCGCGCGCGCATAGCCGGGGGTACTGATGGTCTCATCATAGCATTCACCAGGTTTGTAACTGGTCCAGTCGATGCGCATAGAGACAGGGCCTTAGCGGATAGTGAGTTGGATCGACTGTAAGCGGTCATGGCAGGCTTCGCAAGCGCCACCGCTGGAGGTGCGGGGGCGCACCAGGCGGTCGCGTCATGCCGGGCGGGGAAGCGACGCCGCCACCGGTGAACGGATGGACCACGGCCGCAGTCCAAGCCGTGGGGGCGGATGGTTTTGGCGATGGTGCACGGTCGGAGACGGAAATCGAGTGGTGAGGAATGAAGCAACAGGCTGAACGCCCCAAGGCGGCCGAACTGCGGGAGCGTGGCGGCTACAGCGTCGTGGACGGCAGTGCGCTGGCCGCTATGCTGCCGCGATGGCAGGGCGTCACGCGACCGCGGCCCGGGCCGCAGGCCGTGCTGGAAGCGGTGGTGCGCCTGCGCGGCGCGGCGCTGCCGTTCTCGGCGCTGGAGCGTGACATCCTGAGCGCCCGGGTGTTGGAGTATGCGCCGGAGTATCTGGACCGGCTCTGCGCTGACGGCATCATCACCTGGCAGGGTTGCGAACGCATCGGGGAACGCGACGGCCGTGTGGCGCTTTACCTGCGCGGCGACATGCCGGCACTGGGGCGGATCCGGGTGCCGGAAGCGGGGAAGCCCGCCGCCGCCATTCGCGATCTGCTGGCGCGGCAAGGCGGGATGCTGTTCGCCGAAATCACTGCAACGCTGGGCGGGTTTCCCCCTGACCTGCTGCGGGCGTTGTGGAGGCTGGTGTGGAACGGAGAGGCGAGCTGCGACACGCTGGCGCCGCTGCGCTCATTGCGCGGCATCCGTGGCCGGCGCAGGGCTCACAGGGCCGGATCACGGTCCCGTCGCGTCGCCGCAGCGGGATCCGACGGGCGCTGGTCTCTGATCGCGGGTCCTGATCGGGGTTTTGCCGCACCCGAGGCGCGCATGGCGGCGCTCGCGCGGTCACTGCTCGACCGTTACGGGGTGCTGACGCGGGAGCTGATCACCGCCGAGGATGTTCCCGGCGGCATCGGCAGCCTGAGGCCGGCGCTGGAGCGGCTGGTGGATGCCGGCGAGCTGTGGCGCGGGGAGTTCATCGCCGGCGCGGGCGCTGAGCAGTACGCCCTGCCGGCGGCCTGCGCAAGCCTGCAACCATCGCAGTTGGATGATGACGTAGAGCTCGTCGTCCTGGCGGCCACCGATCCAGCCAATGCGTACGGCACCGCCCTGCGCTGGCCGCACACCGCGGCTGTGCTGAAACCGCAACGGGCGGCGGGCGCACGGGTGATACTGCTGGGAGGCGAGTTGCTCGCCTACCTCGATCGGACCGGCCATTCGCTGCTGACATTTGTCGATGAAACGGATCCGCGGCGGGGTCGCAAACTGGCCCGACTGGCCGGGGTGCTCGCGCGGTTGGCGCGAAACGGGGAGGCCCTGTTGATAGAACAGGTGAACGACACCTCGCCGGACACGACGGCGCTGGGTGGCCCACTGCGCGAGGCAGGATTCAGGGCGTCGAGCCGGGGGCTGCTGTGTCGGCCGCGGCGGGACTGAGCCGCCGTACCGGGTCACCGCGGCCCAGCTCGAGCAGGGGTGTTGGCGTGTTGATTGGCAGACGACAGCAAGCCCGCGCGCAGCGGCGCGTGCAGCCATGATGGGGACGGCGGGCCGTTCGTCGCGTTGCCGCGAGAAATGCCTTGCGTTTGCCAGCATAACCCACTATCTTTGGTTCTGTGGCTGCTGGAAACACTATATGTTGGGTTTCCGGTTCGAAGAGAGAAAATGAATCAAGAGGGCCCGGGCAACGACCCGGCAGGGCAGGCAGCGAGGGCAAAGGCAACGGTCGCGGGCAGGGGTAGGCCGCACGCGACCGGCTGCGAGATTCCGACGCCGCCCCGGGCTCCGCGCATGGCAGTACCGGGGAGGGGCTCGCGGCAGTGATGAAAAGTGTGCATGTCAACGTAACGACCAACGACAATAATACGACGCCGGGCATAGCCCTTCAGGATGCGTCCTACGACATCTGGGACAAGAAATACCGGCTGAAGACCAAGGAAGGCGTGGCCGTGGATGCGGATATCGACGACACATTCAAACGCGTCGCCGGTACGCTGGCGCAGGTCGAGGAAGGTGCGGAGCAGCAGGCACACTGGGCCGAGCGGTTCCTGTGGGCGCTGCGTCACGGTGCCATTCCCGCGGGACGCATCACTTCAAACGCGGGTGCACTGGACCACAAGCCTGCCACCTCCACTATCAACTGCACGGTTTCCGGCACGGTTCGGGACTCCATGAAAGACATTCTCGGCAAGGTGCACGAGGCCGGTCTCACGCTCAAGGCGGGGTGTGGCATCGGTTACGAATTCTCCACGCTGCGACCCAAGGGGGCCTATGTATCAGGAGCGGGTGCCTATACCTCGGGACCGCTGTCGTTCATGGACATCTACGACAAGATGTGTTTCACAGTATCCTCCGCCGGCGGTCGTCGCGGAGCACAGATGGCCACTTTTGACGTCGGCCACCCGGACGTCAAGGAGTTCATCCGTGCCAAGCGCGAGAATGGGCGCCTGCGTCAGTTCAACATGTCCTTGTTGATCTCCGAGGATTTCATCCACGCGGTGAAGCAGAATGCGATCTGGCACCTTGCCTTTCCGGTCACCGCTGCGGAAGCAGACAGCGAGGCCATGGATCTGGCGGACGCGGCGAACTATGTCTGGCGGGAGTGGCCGTACTCGGAAGGCTACGTCGTCAATGACGCGGGCCTGGTGGCCTGTAAGATCTACAGCACGGTGCCGGCGCGACGGCTGTGGGACATGATCATGGCCTCCACCTATGATTTCGCGGAGCCCGGGTTCATTCTGATCGACAAAGTCAACGAGATGAACAACAACTGGTTCTGCGAAAACATCCGTGCTACCAATCCCTGCGGCGAGCAGCCGCTGCCGGAATACGGCGCCTGCCTGCTGGGCTCGGTGAACCTGACCAAGTTTGTGCGCGAGCCGTTTACCGAGAACGCCAGGTTCGACTGGGACGAGTACCGCGAAGTCGTCGCGGTGTTCACACGTATGCTTGACAACGTGGTGGAGATCAACGGGCTGCCGCTCGGCAAGCAGCGCGACGAGATCATGCAGAAACGCCGCCATGGCATGGGTTTTCTGGGATTGGGCTCGACCCTCACCATGCTGAGAATGAAGTACGGATCACCGGAATCACTTGAATTCACGGAGCGGGTTAGCCGGGAGCTGGCGTTGACGGGGTGGCGCCAGTCGCTGGCGCTGGCGCGGGAAAAGGGCGCGGCGCCGATCATGGAACAGCAATTCACCATCACCCAGGATATGCTGCGTCGCCGGCCGGAGATGCGTCGCGACGGCTTCAAGGCCGGCGACAAAGTGGCGGGCAAGGTATTGCTCGCCCGCTACAGCCGCTACATGCAGCGGGTTGCCGAGGTGGAGCCCGAACTGGTCAATGAATTGGCTGCGGCCGGCGGCCGCTTCACCCACCACAGCTCCATTGCGCCGACGGGCACCATATCTCTGTCGCTGGGCAATAACGCCAGCAACGGCATAGAGCCGAGTTTCGCACATATGTATTCGCGCAATGTCATCCGCGAAGGGCGTAAAACTAAGGAGAAAGTGGACGTTTATTCCTACGAGTTGTTGGCATACCGCGAACTCGTTAATCCGGACGCGCAGCCGTATACGGACAATGTAGGGGAAATGCTGCCCGATTATTTCGTGACTGCGGAGGATATCAGGCCGACGCAACACGTTGACATCCAGGCCGCGGCGCAGAAGTGGGTAGATTCGTCTATTTCGAAGACCGCCAACGTGCCGACGGACTTTCCCTTCGAGGAGTTCAAGGACATATATATGTATGCCTATGAAAAAGGCCTCAAAGGATGCACCACTTTTCGTTTCAACCCCGAGGCATTTCAGGGCGTACTGGTCAAGACACAGGATCTGGAAAACACCGTGTACGAGTTCACGCTCGAGGACGGCTCCAAGGTGGCGGTACGCGGCAACGAGAACATTGAATATGACGGTGAAACCCATACCGCGGCCAATTTGTTCGATGCCTTGAAAGAGGGTTATTACGGAAAATTCTGACCCGCTGGCGGGAGTTCGGCCGGTCATCATGCATAGAGGTCAAACAGATGTCGATCAAGATTGAAAAGCGGATTGTCGATTACCAGGTGATCCCGGAACTGCCGGAGGCGGAGCAGACGGTCGCGGGCGCGCAGGAAAAGCCCAAGGCCGATGTCATACATATGCATGAGCAGGTGGAACGCCCGGCCATGCTGCGCGGCTCCACTTACAAGATCAACAAGAATCCCGCCACCGATCATGCTCTGTACGTGACCATCAATGACATCGTGCTCAACGAAGGCACGGAGCATGAACTGCGGCGTCCGTTCGAGGTCTTCATCAACTCCAAGAACATGGATCACTTTCAGTGGATCGTGGCGTTGACCCGGATCATGTCCGCGGTGTTTCGCAAGGGTGGCGACGTGACGTTCCTGGTCGAGGAATTGCACGCGGTGTTCGATCCCAAGGGCGGTTACTTCCAGAAGGGCGGAAAGTACATCCCGTCACTGGTGGCTGAGCTGGGCGACATCATCGAGCGACATTTGAAATACATTGGGATGCTGGAAGAGAACGGGCTCGATCAGCGCCAGCAGCAGCACGTGCGCGAGGCGCGTGCCAAGTACGAGACCACCAAAGGCTTCGCCGCCTGCGACGATGAACAGTTTCCCGACACCGCGAACTGGTGCGGCAAGTGCAGCACCAAGGCGGTGGTGCAGATGGACGGCTGCATGACCTGCCTTAACTGCGGCGACTCGAAGTGCGCTTGAACAACGGCTTCCTCCTCCTCAACGCAAGGACGCGGCAAGTCTTTCTCCCTCCCTCTTGCCATATCGGGGGGAGGGAGCAGGGACGGCAGGGGGAACGCGGCGCACTGCGGCGGTGCCGGTCTTCGGGGCCGCCAGGCCGAGCCGGGGCCCGGGAACCGGGTCATGCTTGACATCCAGTTCCTGATCGGCGGGCGCAGGCTGGAACCGTGCTTTATCGGTGACAGCCCCGAGAAGACCGCGCTGCTCGATATCGCGCACCGGCTCAGGCAAAGGTTCCGGGCGATACGCATTCCCGACCGGGAGGACCCGTTGCGGATCATTGTTCGCGGCGACGACATGAAACACCTGCACTGCGAGCTGCACGGAACACGTTCGGTCATGCGGCAGATCCAGGACACGATGGGCATCGCCACCGCCCAGCGCCTGAACCTCGAAATCTGAGCGGATGCCCGTGGAGAACCCACAGCACAGGGCTACGGCAGCCGCGGGACGCCCCGGGGTCGTCCCGTCGCAGGGTCTGGTTGAACTCATCCACGCCGGCGCGATACGCGCGGCCGAGCCCATCCGGGAAGATCAGATTCAACCGGCCAGCATCGACCTGCGCCTGGGAGCGAAGGCGTTCCGGGTGAGAGCAAGCTTTCTGCCGGGCCGGGAACGCACCGTCATGCAGCGGGTGGAAGGTCTGACCATGCACGAGTTCGAGATGGGTGACGGTGCGGTGCTGGAAAAGGGCTGCGTGTATATTGTTCCCCTGCTCGAGGACCTCAGGCTGGGCCAGGAGTACGCGGCGGTAGGTAACCCGAAGAGTTCCACCGGACGGCTCGACGTGTTCACGCGACTGATCACCGACTTCGGAGTCGAGTTCGACCAGGTGCCGGCAGGTTACCACGGGCCGCTGTATGCGGAGATCGCGCCGCGCACGTTCAGTGTCCTGGTGCGCAAGGGATCGAGTCTCAACCAGCTGCGGCTGCGCAACGGAGAGCCACTGCGCTCCGATGACCATCACAAGCATTTGCAGCGCCAGCACCGACTGGTGGATGCGGCGCTGGCGGAGCGCGATATCAAGAACGGTGTGCCGATCACGGTGGACGTGCGTGGTGACCCCGAGACCGGTCTCATCGGTTACCGCGCCAAGGCCCATGCCGGCCTGATCGATATCGACCGTAAACAACACTACGAGATCGCGGATTTCTGGGAGCCGGTGCACAGCGACAACGGCTCGGGCCTGATCCTTGACCCCGGCGAGTTCTACATCCTGGCGTCCAAGGAGGCGGTTCGCGTGCCACTGGACTACGCGGCCGAAATGGTCGCCTACGACACGCTGGTGGGGGAGTTTCGGGTCCACTACGCCGGGTTCTTCGACCCCGGCTTCGGCGCGCCCGAGGCCGATGGTCAGGGTTCGCGGGCGGTGCTGGAGGTGAGGTCGTTCGAGGTCCCGTTCATCATCGAACATGACCAGATCGTCGGCCGCCTGGTCTATGAACCGCTGGTGGACGTGCCCCACAAGATCTACGGCGCTGGGCTGCAATCCAACTATCAGCGACAAGGCCTCAGGCTCAGCAAGCATTTTCGCAGCTAGCCGGCGCGTATCGATCCGGGGCAGCGCTTCAGGCTTCAGGGGTCGAGCGTGGCAGCGCCGGGGTCCGGGATCCCCGTGCGGTTATGTTGCCGGTGCGAATCGAGTCCTTTAGACTGCGCGCGGCAACAGTTGTTTTCCGCAGTCCAAATCGAACAGACTCGTGTCGCGGGACGAATGGGTATTAAGTTGAAAGCACCAACCTGGATACAGCGCGGACAGCAGGTATCGGTCGCCTTGGCGGCCGCGGTGCTGGCGTCGTGTACCACCGTCGGACCTGATTTCGAACGCCCCGTGGCAACAGTGGCGGAGCAGTGGCAGGATGCGGAGGATCCACAGCTGAAGGTGGAGTCGGCGGAGTTCAGGGACTGGTGGAACGCATTCGGTGACCCGAAGCTGAATGAACTCATCGACGTGGCCTATCGACAGAACCTGAGCCTGCTTATCGCCGGCTTACGCATTCTGGAGGCCAGGGCGCAGCTTGGCATCGCGGTGGGTTCACTGTATCCACAGCAGCAGATAGGCACCGGTTCGGCGATCTACCAGAGCGCCAGCGAGAATTCCGCCAACACCGCAGTCGGAGACCTCAGTTTCACCAGCTACGATCTGGGCTTCGACGCTGCCTGGGAACTCGACTTCTGGGGTAAATTCCGGCGCGGTATTGAGTCCGCTGACGCCTCTTTCCTGGCCTCTATATCCGACTACGACAATTCACTGGAAACGCTTATCGGTGATGTCGCCAACACCTATGTGGTCATCCGAACCTTCGAGGAACGGCTGGCGATCGCCCGCCAGAACGTAGCCATCCAACAGCGCAGCGTGGAGATTGCCGATGTCAGGTTCCGGGGCGGAGCCACGACCGAACTTGACGTCCAGCAGGCGCGGTCGCTCTTGTTCAATACCCTGGCGTCCATTCCCCTGCTTGAGACCGGTCTGCGCCAGGCCGAGAATGCTCTCGGCATTTTATTGGCGCTCTCCCCGGGAAAGGTGAGGGCGATCCTTGGCGAGGCCGGCACCATCCCTGGCGCGGCCCGCGACGTCGCGGTCGGCGTACCGGCGGAACTGTTGCGGCGGCGACCGGATGTGCGTCGCGCGGAGTTGCAGGCCGCAGCCCAAAGTGCCCTGATCGGGGTGGCGAAGGCCGATCTTTATCCCAGTTTCGTGCTGCTGGGTTCGATTGGCCTGGCATCGAGTAGCGGTAACGGCAACACGCGGACCGGCGAGAGCGACTTTGACGAGCTGTTCAATTCCGACAGCCTGTTTTTCGTGGGTGGCCCCCAGTTCAACTGGCCGATCTTCAACTACGGACGCATCAAGAACAATGTCCGCGTACAGGACGCCCGGCTTGAGCAGGCCCTGGTGAATTACCAGAACACGGTATTGAATGCGGCCCGTGAAGCGGAGGATGCCATGACCGGCTTCCTGCGGTCCCAGGATGAGGTCGAGTATCGGATAAAGAGCGAACGCGCCGCCAAACGAGCAGTCGAGTTGGCACTGACCCAGTACAAGGAAGGTGCTACCGACTACACTACCGTGCTCAACACGCAAAACGCCCTGGTTTCCCAGCAGGACCAGCTGATCGTCAACCGGGGCGATATCGCCCGCAACCTGGTGGCGCTTTACAAGGCCCTGGGCGGGGGCTGGCAGTTGCGCCAGGGCAGTGACTTCGTGCCACAGGGCGTGGTCGAACAGATGCGTGAACGTACGGACTGGGGAAAGCTGCTCGAGCCGGCGGCGACCCAGCCGCAGGAAGAGGCGGAGATCGGCAGCCAGCGCAGCCCAGACTGGTGAGCGAGAAGGCAGGCGGCGGGGGTCTTTCGTAGCCACATGTGTGCACCCGCCATCGGCCCGGGCGCCGCCGCCGAATTCGACCAGGCTGCCGGATCGTCGACCATTGCCTGAGGTCCGTGCCGGTGGGTGGGCCGATCACGCGCTAAGCGGCGAACTCCACGGCGTATGCCCAGCCGGTTCCCGCTGGCTGCGGCCACGCGTCGGATCAAGGCCTCCAGTGAAGTTCTCCTGGCAAGGTGCCGAGCGGGGCTCTGTCGCCTGCGTTCATCACGTCAGGCGCTGGATCAGCGCACAGGACGCAAGGCGCCGGGCCGCTCACGCGGTCAGTCAACCGTGCCATACCGGCAAACGAATTTGCGAATCTCGCCACGCTCTCGACAGAGGGTCATATCGAGGATTATGAGTACAGGGCACCTCGAATAATTCAGCATTTTAGTAAAGCATGACCTGAAACTGATTCATTCGGAAAATTACGAGTCTATTGTTGGTTTGGTTTGGTGTAATTTGTGCGCTTATTCGCAATATTCTTTGCGATTCTACGCAACGGTCGCATTTACCCTGCCTTGTTGCCCTTCGAGGTATACCAGCCGCTTCATGTTATAACCCAAATTCATCAGCCCGATTTTAGCGCCGGCACGGGCCAGACCAATCGTCCGAATGAGCTTGCCGCCCATACTGTTTTCCTGATAACCAAATACATGTTCTACTCGGGCCCGGATGGTCGAACGCTTTTGATTCACCCCCTGTTTGTGTTCAGATAAGGGTTGGTTGCGTTTACCCTTGTGGTGAATGCGGCTGCGATAACCCTTGCTTTTCAGTTCGCGCTCCGTTTCTTGAGATCGATAGGCACTGTCGGCCCAGATATCAGCATTGGTATTGTCAGGATCGATCAACTCACCCAGGATCTGGCTGTCATGCACGGAGGCATCGGTGGCATGGTAGCGGCGGATGAGCTTGTGCTGGTTGTCTATATCCACGTGGTTCTTGTAGCCGTAGTAGCTTTTGTTATGTTTCTTAGTCCAGCGGGCCTGCGTGTCCTTCTGGCAAAGCTTGTTGGGGTGTTCTTCCCAGTTGTCAGGGATCTCCCCCGCTTTGATGGCCTGGTTCTCTTCACGGCTGTTACGTTGCCTGGGTACCGGCACAATCGTCGCATCGATGATTTGACCCTTGCGGGCCACGTAACCCTGCTCGTCAAGATAGTGATTGAACTGTTTGAATAACGGCTCAATGAGGTCATGTTCGATCAGACTCTCCCGGAACAGCCATAGTGTCGTGGCATCCGGAATACGGTCTTCCAGACCCAGATCAAGGAAACGCATAAACGAGAGCCGGTCACGGACCTGATACTCAACCTGTTCATCGCTGAGATTGTAAAGGCTTTGCAATACCAGCAGTTTGAACATCACGATGACATCATACGGCTTGCGCCCAGCATTACTTTTGCGTGCTCGCTTCTGCAGCTTTCTGAGAACCGGGCGAAAAGTCGACCACGGAATGGTTGCATCGAGTGCTTCCAGTGGGTCGCCTTGTTTGCTCAGCTTCGCATAACGCTCATCAAGGTCAAAAAATCCCGGTTGTTGCATATCTGATGCCGT
>CAMYNL010000014.1 GCA_947259705.1 uncultured Gammaproteobacteria bacterium
ATCAGTGTTGAGACCGCCGGCGAGATCGTTGCGCAGGTCTAGGCGATAGGTGCCCAGCGAGGACGACCAATTGTTGCTGGAGTAGTTCAGCGACGCGCCGGTACGATTCATGGGTCCGCTGGCCTGGCTGCCGTTTTGCTTGGTCGTGTCGCGGCCGCCCTGGCCATAACTCACCGAGTAGCCGAAGTAGGGCCACTGCGACAGCGTGTGCGACAGGGTCACGCGAGCCTCGTCTTCCGTGTAGTGCGGGCGGTTCGGGTTGTTGTCGATGTTACTCTCACGCTGGGCATAGGAGGTCTTGACGCTGAAATCCCCCAGGCCGAAGCTGGTCCACGATTCCCAGTTCTCCCGGCCTTGCTTCAACTTTTTCCTGTCTTTCTTGCGGGCCTCGAAGTCGCCGCCGGTGGACTGGTAGGCGGTGCCGTATTTCACGCGGCCGTACTTGCCCTCGATGCCAAGCTTCATGGAGCGGTTGGCGTCGTCGTCGAGGCCGACCTCGGTGTTCGGGTCGAATGAGCTGTAGGCGAGCTGGGCCGAAGAGGTCAGCGTGCCCTTGAGCATCTTTGATTTCATGTCCACTGCGACGTAGGAGTCGCGGTTGTTCGAGCCGGCCTTGAGGCCGGGGTTGGATTGGCCATTCTCGCGGTAGTGGGCGTTCAGCAACACCGACCCCGGCTTTTCGCCGGTTGGTGCGCCGGCGAAGGACGACTGCCCAGTTGCAGCGCGGACTAACTGGTCCTGATCGGCGCTGCTCCAGGACGGATACCAAAGCTGATAGGCGTCCGCCAGTGCGCCGGAAACCAACGGCCCACCCTGTAAGAATGTTGATCGATCGGCGATCGTCTCCACCTTCGTTCTCGCGACGGGTGTTGCCTTTGCCTTAGTTGGCTGTAGCGTGGCACGCGGGGTTTTGCTGAGCTTCTTCGGTGCGTCATTGACGAACGTCGCAGCGTCGGTTTTATCGATTGCGGCGGGGACCGTGCGAGGCGTCTGCACCTCAATAACCGGCTCGTTCTTCACGGCAATCTCGACACCCGGTCTCGAGTCCTGGGTGACGGCGCTCTCGGAAATGACCAGGCTGACCGGTAGCAGGACCAATGCGCAAAGAAGGGTCACCGTCCCGCGCCGCACGCCGTCGCCCAGGCGCGGAGGTCGCTGGCAACGGGCCCCTTGGTAATGGGCGGCGCATTCCTCTTCCCGACCCACGACCAGGCGGGCGCATGGCTGTTCGTCAGCGACGCCGGTGTACAGGAATGCCTTCTTGCGGCGGGTGTTCCGACCACGGCGATAGTGCACCACCAGGTCGTCGTGCCTGCGGCCGCGGTGGGCCATGATCTGCCAGCCGCGTCGGCGAGTCTGCAGCACCGGCAAGTGGATGGCGTCCCGGGTATGGAACTGCATCTCGGGCAGGTGACCGCGCGCTGACCGATCGCGGTACTCGGCGTCAATCGCTAGCAGCAGCGCAATCGGCGGCTGCTTGAGCTGGCCCTCGCGGGGCTTGTTGCTGGTGACCATCGTTTTTTTCATGCTGCCCCGCCTTCCTCGGAACGCATGCCTGCAGCTGACGCCCGGTATTCCCGGAGCCGGGCGATTGTGATAATTCTTATTCCATAACCCTCGCTATTACAAGGCGGCTCTCTTCCCTGCCGGTCCGCGGTCGCTCGGGATACATTCGGCACCCCGACATAGCGGCCGTTCCACCCGATCGGACAAGATTATATCCCGCACTCGGCCACTCAATCACTCGAAAAGCTGGTTTTTAATGTAGGCTTAATTCGACCAAAAGCGGTCAAATGTGCCACGTTTTGTCATCGTGGTGCGGTCTGGCAGCGGCTGCCTCCGGCCATGAGCCCGATGCGCACGCTGGGCGGGCTTGCGCGCCTACTGGCCTTGCGCCGCCGGTACCAGCCGGTAGCTGGCGTGGCAGGCCACGCAGTTGTTCAACACCGTGCCCAGGCGGGAAAGGATCTGCGGGGTCGTTTCGCCGCTTTCGGCGGCGTCGGCGATCTCGTCGAAGGCCTTGTGGGTGGGCATGCCGAGTTGCCGAAACGCCATCGGCAGTTTGCCCATCAGGGTCGGCGGCGCATTGCTCATCGCCTGCATGCCCATGGTGCGGGCGGCCTGGCCGACGGTGATGACGTCATCGTCCGCCAGCGCGGTGAGGATCTGCTGCAGGCTGACCACGTACTGCCGCATCTCGTTGAGCACGAAACCCTGCTCCTCTTCATTCAGGAGTATCGGCTGCCGGGCGTCCGCGGCCTGGACGGCGGGCATGACCATCGTCATCAGCAATGCGGCCAGCATCGGCCGGGTGCGTGGGCGGCGAGTCCTTATGGTGTTGTTGGTCATCGTTCTCTGCCTCGTCAGATCTGGCGCGTATGTGGTTCTACTACAAGCCGCCGTTCCCGGGAACCGGGACGAACAGCAATTCGGCACTTAGTTTACCCCGGTTCTCGATTTACGCGTGGCGTTCATTTCGCAGAAGTTTTCTTGGATGTTAGACTAGGGCGCGATTTTCTCGGACCGGGAGTCTCATGAAGACACACGGCATCAGGCGTGGCTTGATTCTTGTTGCATGCGTATCGGCGATCGCCGCCTGTGGCGAACAGCCGGTTAAAGAGGAGCCGGTGGTGCGCCCGGTGAAGATCAGGGTGATCGAAGGCGACGGAGCGGCCCGCACCCGTGAGCTGCCCGGAACCATCAGGGCGGCGCAGCATGCCGATATGGGGTTCGAGGTGTCGGGCCGCATTACCGAGTTTCTGGTCAAGGAGGGGCAGCAGGTGGCGAAGGGCGATGTGCTGGCCCGTCTGGATGCCCGCGACTACCAGGCCAACCTCGACCAGGTTAATGCGTCCCTGCGCAAGGCGCAGTCGGACCTTTCGCGCAGCGAGCGCATTTACCAGGAAGACCCCGGCGCCATCTCCACCAGCAAGATCGACTCCGACCGCAAGGCGGTCGAGGTGGCGCAGGCGCAGGTGGCCAAGGAACAGAAGGCGGTTGATGATACCGAACTGCGGGCACCCTTCGACGGACTGGTGGCGCGCCGGCTGGTCGAGGACTACGAGAACATACAGGCGAAACAGGCGGTGCTGGTGCTGCAGGACATATCGTCCCTGGAGATCGAGGTGGGCGTACCGGAGCGAGACGTGGCGCGGAAATCGGCGAGCCGCGACTCGTCCGAGTTGACCCGGCGTGTCGAGCCGCGGGTCCAGATCTCGTCCGTGCCCGGCCGCAGCTTCCCGGCCCGGGTCAAGGAGTTCGCCACCACCGCCGATCCCACGACCCGAACCTTCCAGGTCCGCCTGATATTCGAGCCGCCCGAGAACGCCAACATCTTGCCGGGCATGACTGCGCGGGTGACCTATAACGTGGCGTCCGATGGCGCCATCCGTCTGCCGTCGCATGCCGCTTTTTCCGACCCCGAAGGCGCGCCCCACGTCTGGCTGGTTGATCCGGCGACCATGAAGGTGAAGCGCCAGCCGATCAAGCTTGGCGGGCTGGTAGGCGGCGAGGTGGAAATCGTCCAGGGACTGGAAGCGGGTAACCAGGTCGCGATCTCCGGCGTCAGCCAGTTACGCGAGGGCATGCAGGTCAGGCGCTACCAGTCGAGAACAGATGCCGGACAGGGTTGACGGGTAGCCTAAGTTGAACCTCGCCGCATTTGCCCTGCGCAACCGCACCTCCGTGCTGGTGCTCACCGCGGTGATGTTCGCGGGCGGCATCTATTCCTTCGATCGGCTGTCCTGGCTGGAGGACCCCGAGTTCACCATCAAGGAGGCGCTGGTGATCACGCCGTATCCCGGCGCCAGCGCGGCCGAGGTGGAGGAGGAGGTCAGCGACAAGATCGAGAAGGCGGTGCAGCAGCTCGGTCAACTGAAGGAGGTCGAGTCCAAGTCGGATCGCGGTGTGTCCACGGTCACCGTGCGTATCAAGGACCAGTACGACAAGGCGTCGCTGCCCCAGGTATGGGACGAGCTGCGCCGCAAGGTGGGCGACGTCCAGGGGCAGCTGCCGCCTGGCGCCGGCCCGTCGGTAGTCAACGACGACTTCGGCGACGTCTACGGTATCTTCGTTGCCATCTACGGTACGGAGTACAGCTACGCGGAGCTGAAGGAATACGCCAAGTTCCTGCGCAAGGAACTGCTGCTGGTGCAGGACGTCGCCAAGATCGATTTCTGGGGCGACCGCACCGAGGCGGTCTACGTCGAGCCGGACCGTGACCGCATGTCCCAGCTCGGCATCCTGCCGCAACAGATCATCAACTCCCTGCAGGACCGCAATCTCGTCTCCGACTCCGGCCGGGTGCGGGTCGGGCAGGAGTACATCGCCATCGATCCCACCGGCACCTTCGCCTCGGTGTCGGAGATCGAGGAACTGCTGATTACCGGGCACAGCTCGGACCAGCAGATCTATCTCCGTGACGTGGCCACGGTGCGGCGCGGCTACGTCGAGCCGCCGGGCAACGTACTGCGTTATGACGGCAGTGTCGCCATCGGCTTGGGCATCTCCACGGTGCAAGGCGGCAACGTGGTGAGGATGGGGGAAGCGGCGGAAGCACGGGTCAGGGAACTGTTGCCGCGCACCCCCCTGGGCATCGAATTCGGCATCATTTCCCTGCAGTCGAAGGCGGTCACCGAGGCTATCGACGGTTTCCTCAACAGCCTGATCCAGGCGGTGGTGATCGTCGTTGTGGTGCTGCTGGTGTTCATGGGACTGCGCAGCGGGCTGCTGATCGGCTTCATCCTGGCGATGACCATCTCCGGCACATTCATCTTCATGGGGCCGTGGGGGGTGGCGCTGGAGCGCATTTCGCTGGGGGCGCTGATCATCGCCCTGGGCATGCTGGTGGACAACGCCATCGTGGTGGTGGACGGCATGCTGGTGCGCATGCAGAAGGGCATGAAGGCGGAGGATGCCGCCATCGAGGTGGTGGAACAGACCGCGCTGCCCCTGCTGGGCGCGACCGCGGTCGCCATCCTGGCCTTCGGTGCCATCGGCCTGTCCGACGACTCGACCGGCGAGTTCTGCCGCTCCCTGTTCCAGGTGGTGTTGATCTCCCTGAGTCTGAGCTGGGTGACCGCGGTGACCGTGACGCCTCTTTTGGGTGTGATGTTCCTCAAGCCGGCCGGCGCTGGTGCGAATGCCGACACCGATCCCTATGACACCCGTTTCTATCGTGCTTATCGCGGCTTCCTCAACGCCGCCATACGCATGCGCTGGTTGACGGTGATGGTGGTGCTGGGGATCTTCGCGGCCTCGCTGTGGGGATTCCGCTACGTCGACCAGAGTTTCTTCCCTGATTCCACGCGCCCGCAGTTCCTCGTCGACTTCTGGCTGCCCCAGGGAACGCACATTCAAGACACCGTGGATACCGCGGGGGAGGTTGAGGAGTACCTGACCGGCCTCGAGGGCGTGACCCATGTCAGCACCTTGACGGGGGCCGGCGGCCTACGTTTCCTGCTGACCTATCAACCGGAAAAGAAGAACAGCGCCTACGTGCAGTTCCTGGTGGACGTCGAGGACTACCGACTGATCGACGGCCTGATCGTCCAGATCGAGCGGGACATGCCGGTAAAGTTTCCGGATGCCTTGGTTTACGCCAAGCGGTTCCTGCTCGGCCCGGGATCGGCAAAGATACAAGCGCGCGTGAGTGGGCCGGATCTGGACGTATTGCGCGGCATCGCCGACCAGATCGAAAACATCATGCACGAGGACGGCGGCGCCAAGGCGATCCGCACCGACTGGCGCCAGCGCGTGAAGCTGGTGCAGCCGGTGCTGGCGGAGGAGGAAGCCAACCGCGCCGGCATTGGCCGCCCGGACGTTGCCTCAGCGATAAAAAGCAGTTTCGAAGGCAGTCGCGTGGGTTTGTACCGGGAGACCGATGAGCTGCTGCCCATCCTGCTCAGGGCACCCCAGAACGAGCGGGGTGACGTTGCCAGTATCGAGAACATCCAGATCTGGAGCCTGGCGGCCCGACAGGCCATTCCGCTGCGCCAGGTGGTGTCCAGCTTCGAGACCGTGTTCGAGGACGATATCATCCAGCGTCTCAACCGCAAGCGTACCATTACCGTCTTTGCGGAGCCGGACGGCGAGCAGGCCACTACGGTGTTCAGGCGCATCCGTCCGAAGATCGAAGCTATTGAGATGGGTCCGGACTATGAACTCGAGTGGTGGGGCGAATACCGTGACTCGGCAAAGGCGCAGGCCGGGATCGCGGCGAGCCTGCCGATGTTCCTACTGACCATGGTGCTGATCGTCATCGGCCTTTTCAACGCCCTGCGGCAGCCCCTGGCGATCTGGCTCATCGTCCCGCTGGCGTTGATCGGCGTCACGCTGGGCCTGCTGTTGACCAAGCAACCCTTCGGTTTCATGGCGCTGCTGGGGTTCATGAGCCTGTCCGGTATGCTGGTGAAGAACGCCATCGTGCTGATCGACGAGATCGAGGCCCAAAAGAAAGGCGGTGTCGATTCCTATAACGCCATCATCGAGTCCGGCGTCAGCCGGTTGCGGCCGGTGGCCATGGCCGCGCTCACCACCGCCCTGGGCATGATCCCGCTGCTGCTGGACGCCTTCTTCATCGCCATGGCGGTGACCATCATCTTCGGTCTGATGGTGGCGACCGTGTTGACGATGGTCGTACTCCCGGTGCTCTACGCCGTCTTTTTCCGCATCCGCAGACCGGCAGTCGCTGCCTGAGATCCCCGGCGAAAGCTGCGCTTGACCCGGCAGGGTCTAACGCACCTGTTGGCGCGCAGTGTCAAGCACAGTGTGACTAACACCATCTGAGCCGCCGCCGCGCGAGTGGTGTTAGTATCGGCCGCATCGAACTGGCCCAGTGCTGCAGCATAGGGAGTTCCGCTATGAATTTGCCACAACCAGTAACAGCAATCTCAACGGCGCTATTGATCTTGCTTGCGGCGATTTCCAATGTCCCCGCGCAAAAGTTGGCCCCCAAAGGGGTGGCGGAAGGCAACCCCGGTCTTGCCAAGGTTGCGGCTCGGTTGCTGCAGGCGCGGCGGCTCGCCCGCGAGGGTAGGACTATGCGCGATATCCGCGGCGCAATGCGGCTGACCCCCGCGCCGGCAGAGGGGGTAGAAGTAGAAATTCGACTCAAGACCCTGACGCCGGCACTGTTCGAGCGTATCGTGAATCTCGGCGTGCACAGCGCCAAGCCTTACTATCCCTTCGCCCGCATAACGGGATTTGTCTCCCTGGAGTCTTTGGATGAAATCGCAGCCCGGCCGGAGGTGGCGGCAATCCACCCGAACTATGGCCGCCGGCGGCGGGCCGGGTCCGTGACCAGTCAAGGCGACAACTCGATCCGGGCCGCGCTGGCGCGGGGCGGGTTCCTGGTTAATGGCAGCGGAGTGACGGTGGGCGTGCTGTCGGACAGTTTCAACCAGACTATCGGCGGTTTTACCAGCGGTACTGGTTGCACCCGTAGCGTAACTGGCGCCGGGCCGCAGCTGTCCGGCGATCTGCCGGCTGCGGTGACTGTATTGGATAATGGCCCGAGCGGCGGGGTTGACGAAGGGGCAGGGCTGGCGGAGCTGGTTTTCGATATCGCGCCTGGTGTCGCCATATCGTTTCACAGCGCCGATCCGGATATCGCCACATTTGCGGCGGGGATAACCGCGTTGACGGGCTGCGGCGCGGATGTGCTGTTGGACGACATCATCTATCTTGCGGAACCCATGTTTCAGGACGGAATCATCGCGCAGGCAGCGCAGCAGGCGGTGGCGGCCGGCGTGGCATTTTTTTCCGCCGCGGGTAACGAGGGCGCCACCGGCGTCTATGAGACCTTTGCCGATGTCAGCCCCCTCAACGACGCGGCCTTTCCCGTTACTGGCGTGGACTTCCATCTATTCAACGGCGGTGATGAATTCGCCAGCGTGACGCTGCCGGCAGGCTGTGGTGTGGATCTGGTGTTGCAGTGGAACGATCCCTTTTCGGGGACGCTGGGTACCGGCGCTGTTACCGATCTGGATCTGTATGTGTGCGACGACACGACCGCAGTGAGTTGCACCGCGATCAGCGACACCACCCAGGGCACCTGCGCCGGCGCTCCCAGCAGTGATCCACTGGAAATCGGATTCTTCTTTAACGATGGGACGGTCGCCCGTACCTATCATGTTGCCGTGGATCACTTCTGTGATGCCGATGGTGTGCCGCCGACCAATGGTCTGCAGTTTCGCATGGTACCGTTTCCGTTCGCATTCAACGCTGCGTGTGATACGAACGACATCGATAACATCGTCTACGAGGCAAATGTGTTCGACAAGACGACTATCTATGGACATAGCGCGGCTGCTGGTGTGCAGGCGACCGGGGCGGTGTTCTATCGCGAAATCGATTTGAGCGGTGACGCCCAGGCGCCGTTCGGTGTGATCAACGTCGAACCTTACAGTTCCTTGGGTGGCGAAATACCGTTTTTTTTCGATGGCGCAGGTAGCCCGCTGCCCGGTGCGCCCGTGTTCCGCTTCAAGCCCGAACTGACCGGTCCGGACGGGACCAACACGAGCTTCTTCGGCAGCGACGATCCCGCCGACCTGGACTCATTTCCCAATTTTTTCGGCACTTCTGCGGCGGCCGCGCACGCGGCGGGCGCCGCAGCGTTGATGCTTTCGTCCAGTCCGGATCTCAATCCTGCCGGCGTTACCCAGGTGCTGGCGGCGGCGGCCCGCAATATCGAGCTACCCGGTATTGATCCACTGGCGGGTAACGGTTTGGTCGACGCTTTTGACGCAGTGCAGACCGTGACGCGGGACGGCATGGACTGTATTGCGGTTCTACATCTGAGCAGCCAGACCATCGAGGGCTCGCAGTACTTCCGCGCCTGTGATGAAATCACCGCTGGAACCGATCTTCTCGTCGCCGCGAGCGCCCAGCTGGAATTCGAGACCACCGGTATTGTCGGCCTGCGCCCTGGATTCGCCGTAGCGCACGGCGGCCGGTTTTCGGTGAATCAGGTGGAGCAGTTCGGCGCACCCGGTCCCTGACGGTCGGTCGCCGCGTTTTCAGGAAATTCGGGGGACACAATACATATTTCGCGAAGCTTGCCGTGCAATCCAGGAGTGCCTTCGAGTAACCCTGATGCTGCGCAGCCCTGCCAATTTGGGACACGTATCGTGTCCCCGGAATTGCGCGCCCGCCGCGAAGGTGCATCTCTACCGTGCTGGTCATGGTTTCAACTGCGACCTGAGAGCCAGTAACCACGCCGAATCCGCTGCATTGGCCCGCAAGCACGCGCTGGCCTATCTGGCCCGGCACCTGGGCGCTGCCGGCGGGCACTGATCGGGCCCGGTCGGCGCCCGGTGTGCTTGCGGCGGCGGCCGCCGCTCGGCTAGACTTCGCAGAGGTGGCAATGTTCCCTTCGAATTGACTATTACAATCACCTCCAGGCCAGCTGGTGAGTTCTTCCCCCGGACCGCGTCCTAGCGGTCACCGCGTTCGCCCATGACAGGCAGATTATTCATCAAGACCTTCGGTTGCCAGATGAACGAGTACGACTCCGCGCGGATGGCGGATGCGCTGCTCGAATCCCATGCGCTGCAACTCACCGAGGATCCGGTGGAGGCTGATGTACTGCTGTTGAACACCTGTTCGATTCGTGAAAGAGCCGCGGAGAAGGTGTTTTCGCAACTGGGCCGCTGGGCCGAGTTGAAGCAGCGTCGTCCGGAACTGATCATCGGCGTCGGCGGTTGTGTCGCCAGCCAGGAGGGGGAGGGCATCCTGGAGCGGGCGCCTTACGTCGACCTGGTATTCGGGCCCCAGACGCTGCATCGACTGCCGGAGCTGTTGAACCGGGTGATGAAATCTCGGGTCGCGAGCGTCGACATTTCGTTCCCGGAGATCGAGAAGTTCGATTGTCTGCCCCCACCGCGGGTGGACAGCGTGCGTGCCTATGTGTCGATCATGGAAGGATGCAGCAAGTACTGCACCTTCTGCGTAGTCCCGTATACGCGCGGCGAGGAATTCAGCCGTCCGCTGGATGACGTGATCACCGAGGTATATGAACTGGCAGAGCAGGGGGTGCGGGAGGTGACCCTGCTTGGGCAGAACGTGAACGCCTTCCAGGGCCGCATGCATGACGGCAAGGCGGCGGATTTCGCCCTGCTGCTGCGCTACCTGCACGAGATCCGCGGCATCGACCGCATACGCTATACCACCTCCCACCCGGTGGATTTTTCCGATCATCTGGTGGCGGTCTACCGCGATCTGCCCAAGCTCGTCAGTCATTTGCACCTGCCGGTGCAAAGCGGCTCCGACCGCATCCTGGCGGCTATGAAGCGCCGGTACAGCGTTGCGCAGTACCGCGACCTCATCGCCCGGCTGCGAGATAAGCGGCCCCAGCTCAGCCTGTCCACGGATTTTATTGTCGGCTTTCCCGGCGAAACAGATGCCGATTTTGACGCCACGCTGGCATTGACGGATGACATCGGCTTTGACCAGAGCTTCAGCTTCATCTACAGCCCGCGTCCCGGGACCCCGGCGTCAGACCTGCCTGACGACGTGCCGATGGAAGTCAAGAAGGATCGGCTGCAGCAACTTCAGGCGCGGATCAACGAGTCGGCGATCCGAATCAGCACTGCGATGGTCGGTACCCGGCAGACCATCCTGGTGGACCGGCCGTCGCGTAAGAACCCGCGGCAACTGTCGGGACGCACCGAGAACAACCGGGTGGTAAACTTCGACGGTCCCGAGGCGCTGCTGAGACGCTTTGTCGATATAGAGATCACCGAGGCGCTGCCCAATTCGCTGCGCGGTAGATTGGTGGCGATCGAGCCGGGGCAGCCGGGACAGGCGCCTTTTACGGCGCGCAGCGCTTAACTTAGGTCCCCCGATCACCTTGACCAGCAAGACCGCTGCGGTAACGTTTTCGCTCACGCCAGTGGACAATGATCGCCTGGCGATGTTGTGTGGGCAGTTCAACAGCCACTTGAAGACCATCGCCGCACATTTTGGCGTAGAGATAAACAACCGGGGGCCCGAATTCAGCATTACCGGTGAGCCCGATGCAGCACAGTCCGCGGAACGCGCCCTGCACCAGTTATATCAGTCGACCGCCGACAGCGACGACGTGACGGTGGAGGTAGTACAGCAGGCGCTGCGGGAAGATTCGGACCTGCACCCCGACGTCATTATCAAGGTACGAACCCCGAAGAAGCAGGTGACGCCGCGCAGTTCGCGGCAGTATCGTTATCTGGAGAACATTCTCCATCACGACATCAATTTCGGTGTCGGCCCGGCGGGCACGGGCAAGACCTTTCTGGCTGTGGCGTGCGCCGTCCAGGCCCTTGTGGACGACGAGGTCAATCGTATCGTGCTGGTGCGTCCGGCGGTGGAGGCGGGTGAACGGCTGGGCTTCCTGCCCGGCGACATCGGCCAGAAAGTGGATCCTTACCTGCGTCCCCTCTACGACGCGCTTTACGAACTGCTCGGTTTTGAGAAGGTGGCCCGCCTGTTGGACCGCAATATCATCGAACTGGCTCCCCTGGCGTACATGCGCGGCCGCACCCTGAGTGACTCCTTCGTGATCCTGGATGAGGCGCAGAACACCACCGTGCAGCAGATGAAGATGTTTCTGACCCGAATAGGTTTCGGCTCCTGTGCCGTGATAACCGGCGACGTGACCCAGACCGATCTGCCGCGGGGGACCGTGTCAGGACTGACCCATGCAACGGGAGTGCTGGGACAGGTGGGCGGCATCTCAGTGACTCGCTTCGGTCCGGCGGACGTGGTCCGCCATCCGCTGGTGCAACGGATCATCGAGGCCTACGATGCCTCGCAACCCGAAGCGGACTGAGGCGCCATGCCGGCAATCGAGGTGCAGACCGTGGTCGACGATCCCAACGTACCGACGGAACGCGAACTCGTCCACTGGGCCGAATCCGCCTGCCGGGAGGCGCCGGGAGTGACGGGGTCCGCCGAGCTGACTGTCCGCGTAGTCGGTGCGCAAGAATCCCGGGAACTTAATTTCAAGTTTCGCAACGTGGACCGTGCCACCAATGTGCTGGCATTCCCGTTCGAGGACCCACCGGGCATCGAGACCGACATCCTCGGTGACGTTGTGATCTGTGCGCCGGTGGTGGCGCAGGAGGCGGCGGACCAGCACAAGCCACTGCATGCCCACTGGGCCCACATGGTGGTGCACGGTGTCCTGCACCTGCTGGGGTATGAACACGAGAATGAGGGCGACGCTGAAGCCATGGAATCACTGGAAGACGACATCTTGCACACGCTCGGCTTTCCGGGTCCCTACCTCGCTGACCATGGATAAGGATACTCAGGCCGGGGCGGGCTGGTGGCGGCGCCTTTGCCAGGTCCTGCGGAGGGTACTGGGGCGCGAACCCGCCTCACGCAATGAACTACTTGAGATTATCACCGAGGCGCAGCAGCGTGGATTGCTGGACCATGATGCCCTGGACACCATTCAGCGCGTATTGCAGGTAGCGGAACTCCGGGTGCGTGACGTCATGATCCCGCGCTCGAAGATGGTGGTGGTGGACCGCAACAGTTCACCGGAGGAGTTCCTGCCGATACTGGTGGAAAGCGCCCACTCCCGGTTTCCGGTCATCGACGGAGATCGAGACAAGATCGTGGGCATACTGCTAGCCAAGGACGTCCTGCGTTATTTCGACGAGAGCCAGCGGGGATCTTTCAATATGCGGGACATGCTGCGGCCGGCGGTGTTCATTCCGGAAAGCAAGCGCCTGAACGTGCTGCTGACGGAATTTCGCGCCAGCCGCAATCACATGGCCGTAGTGGTGGATGAATACGGCGGCGCGGCGGGGCTGATCACCATCGAGGACGTGCTGGAGCAGATAGTCGGTGACATTGAGGATGAGCACGACATCGACGACGAAGCCGACATGATCCTGCAGCGCGATGATGGCGAGTACATCGTCAAGGCGCTGCTGCCACTGGAGGATTTCAATGACCATTTCGGTAAGGCGTTCGATCCCGAAGGGAACGACACGGTTGGCGGGCTGGTCGTCAAGGCGTTCAGCCATGTGCCGAAGCGCGGGGAATCTATCGCCATCGACGGCCTGCAATTCGAAGTGCTGCATGCGGACACGCGCCGCGTCCATTTGCTGAAAGTGCGCAAGCTGGAATCCGACGAACCGATTGCCGAATTTCCGTCCGTGGTGGATTGATGTGCCGCGGTTGATAACCGCGCTTGCGGCGGGCGGTATCACCGTACTCGGCTTCGCCCCCGTCGGACTGTATCCATTGGCGATTCTGGCCCCGGCGGTATTGATCTGGCTGTGGCTTGATGCCTCGCCTCGCTCAGCGTTCTGGCTGGGACTGTGGTTCGGGATCGGCCTGTTCGGTGCCGGTGTGTCCTGGGTGTTCGTCAGCCTCCATGTCTACGGCAGGATGCCGGTCCCGCTGGCGGTGCTCACCGTGGCCATCTTCGTGCTGTTGCTGTCCCTTTATCCGGCGCTGGTGGGAGCGGCGCAGGCAAGCTGGTTCCGCGGCAGGACCTCGCGAGCGCTGCTGCTCATACCGGGGTGTTGGGTCATCGCGGAGTGGGTGCGAAGCTGGCTGCTCAGCGGGTTTCCCTGGTTGAGCCTGGGTTACAGCCAGGTCGGCACCTGGCTGCAGGGCTACGCACCACTGATCGGTGTCTACGGGGTGAGCCTGTTGGTGGTACTGCAGGCCGGCCTCACGGTGACCGCGCTGAGCGGTCGTGGTCGCGGCAGGGCCTTGTCGTTGCTGGCGATATGCGGGTTGTGGCTGGCCGGAGGCGTGCTGATGCGCATCGACTGGGTGGCCCCGAGCGGCCCGACACTGGATGTGGCACTGGTGCAGGGGAATGTGCCGCTGGCGGACAAGTGGTCGGCGACGCAGCGGGGACCCATCCTGCTGAACTACCTTGCCGGGAGCCGCGGCGCGCGTGACGCGGATCTCGTCGTGTGGCCGGAATCCGCGTTGCCTTATTACCTCGATGAACTGCCGGAGTGGTTATGGACGGAGCTGGAAGAACACCCGGCGCATTTCGCGTTCGGGGTGCTGGAACGGGATCGCAGCGGGCGGACCTTCAACAGTGTCGTCGCGGTAGCCGGCGGGCGCAGCCTTTACCGCAAGGAGCACCTGGTGCCGTTCGGCGAGTTCCTGCCCCTGCAGGGACTGCTCGCCTGGCTGCTCGATTACCTGCACATCCCGATGTCCGATTTCACCGCGTGGGCGGACCCCCAGCAGCCGCTGCGCGCGGCCGGCACCACAATCGGTGTATCGGTCTGCTACGAGGATGCCTTTCCGGCGCAGGTCAGGCAGCTTCTCCCGGCCGCGCAGCTGCTTCTTAACGTGAGCGAGGATGCCTGGTTCGGAGATTCCCTGGCGCCCCATCAGCGATTACAGATGGCGCGGATGCGCGCGCTGGAATCGGGGCGTCCCATGTTGCGGGCGGCCAACACCGGCGTTTCGGCCGTGATTGACCACCGCGGGGAGGTGACCGTCAGTTCGCCGCAGTTCGAGCGCGTGGTGCTGTCCGGTGAGGTGCAACCCATGAGCGGCAGCACTCCCTACGTCAGCTTCGGAGAGCTTACGATGCTGGTCATGGCGCTGCTGATGGTTCTGGCCGCAACGTTGCTGGAGCGCCGCTTCGGTGATGCCTCGGGGCCGGCGCTCAGACCAGAAAGACCGCCGCCAGACCCAAAAGCGAGAAGAAGCCCACCACGTCGGTGACCGTGGTCAGGGCGACGCCGCCGGCCAGCGCGGGGTCCACACCGAGACGCTGCAACAGCAAGGGGATCGTCACCCCCGCCACCGCGGCGAACATGAGGTTGATCACCATCGACAAGGCGATGATCGCGCCCAGCGCGTAGTCGTGGTACCACAACGTGGCCACCAGGGCGACCGCCACCGCCCAGATCAGTCCATTCAGACCCCCCAGCAGGAACTCCTTGCGCAACACGCGCCAGGCGTTGGCGCTCGAAATGGTGCCCTGTCCAAGGCCGCGAATGACCACCGTCAGGGTCTGGGTACCCGCGTTGCCTCCCATGCTGGCGACAATGGGCATCAGCACCGCCAGCGCGACCAGCCGCTCGATGGTTGCCTCGAACAGCCCGATCACCCAGGAGGCGATTATTGCCGTGACCAGGTTCACCCCGAGCCACACCGCGCGGCTGCGGGCACTGCGCGCTACCGGCGCAAACAGGTCCTCCTCTTCCTTCAGGCCCGCCCTGGCCATGACTGAGTGGTCGGCGCGCTCGCGCATGACATCGACCACGTCGTCGATGGTGATACGCCCGACCAGGTGCTGCTTGTCATCCAGCACCGCTGCGGAGACCAGGTTGTACTTTTCAAAGGATTCGGCGACCTGGTCCTCGCTATCCATCAGGTGAAAGGTGACCGGGGCGCGGTCGGTGTGGGCGCCGACGCGATCCCCCGGGGGTGCGGTCAGCAGCGTCGCAATGGGCAGCACGCCCTTAAGCGCGTTGTCGCGTTTGATCACGAATAGCTTGTCGGTATGGTCGGGCAAAGAACCCAGCAGGCGCAAATAACGCTGGACCACCTGCAGGGTGATATTCTCGCGTACTGCAATCGGGTCGACGTTCATCAGGCCGCCCGCGGTGTCCTCCGGATAACTGAGCACCTCACCGAGGCTGGCGCGCGCTGCCTTGTCTACGGCGAACAGCAGGTCGGCGAGCACGTCGTCGGGCAGATCGGGGATCAGGTCTGCGATATCGTCGATGTCCATATCGCGCACCGCCGACACCAGCGCGCTCTTGTCCATCCCTTTAAGGATGTCCTCCCGGACCCCGTCCGGCACCTCCAGCAGCACTTCGCCGAGGTGCTGCTCAGAAATCTCCGCCCATACCAGCGGTCGCTGGTCGGGTGTCAGGCTCTCCAGGAGACGGGCGATATCCGCCGGGTGAAGGCCCGACAGCAGGTTGCGGATCTCCGCCTCGTCGCCAGATTCGACGGCGATCAGCAGCTGGTTCAGGTTGTCAGTAGGTGGCGTAGCCTGCATCTGAGGTCACCGGAACAAATGCGCGCGACGGTAACATACTTCTGTTTCGCATCACATCCGCATCCGGTGCCGGTGTCACCCGGCTTCGACGGCGTCGGCTTCAGGCAAATTCCAGTTTGCCGACCAGTTCCTTCAGTTCTTGGCTCTTGTGGCAGCGGAGTATATTTTCGGTGGCGAGCCTCACGGCGTTCAGGTTGGTATCCATAACCTTTCTTTTGACTTCCAGCAGCGTTGTCGGGTCCATGCTGAACAGTCGCAAGCCGAGACCCATCAGCAGCCTCGTGTAGCGCGGATCGCCGGCCATTTCACCACACATGGTGACAGGGATACCGGCTTTGTTGGCGGCGTCGATGACCAGCTTGATCAGGCGCAGTACCGCGGGGTGCAGCGGATCGTAGAGATAGTTCACAGCATCATCTACACGGTCTATGGCCAGCGTGTATTGAATCAGGTCATTGGTACCGATCGACAGGAAATCCAGGTGTTGTGCGAAAAGGTCGGCCGCGACGGCGGCTGCCGGCACCTCGATCATACCGCCCACCGGGATGTTTGCGTCATAGGCATGACCCTCGCGATCGAGTTCGTGCTTGACTTCCTCGATCAGGCTCTTCACCTGATCCAGCTCGTCCAGGCTGGAGACCATGGGGATCATCATCTGCACCGGCCCGACGGCGGAGGCACGCAGGATTGCCCGCAGCTGTGGCTTGAACAGCGCCGGATCGTGTAGGCACATTCGAACCGCCCGCAACCCGAGCGCCGGGTTGGTCGGGGCCTCGCCACGTCCGCCATCGACCTGCTTGTCGGCACCCAGGTCGAGGGTGCGTATGGTGACCTGCTGACGCAGGGTCTTGATTACCCTGGTGTAGGCGGCAAACTGTTCCGCTTCGCTGGGCGGCTGCGCGCGGTTCATGAACAGATATTCGGTCCGATACAGACCGACGCTGTCGGCGTGCGATTCCTGGGCCGCCTTGATGTCGTCCGGGAGCTCGATGTTGGCCATCAGCGTAATTGTGGCCCCGTCCCGCGTTACCGCGGCGCTCTCCTTGATCTTTTCCAATTCAAGCTGCTTGCCTATTACATATGCACGCCGCTGTTCGTAGAAATCGAGCACCAACGAGTCGGGGGCGACCATGACGACACCACGCTTGCCGTCGACCACGACGGTTTCGCCGTTACGGATATAGCGGCTGGCCCCGTGCATGCCGACTATGGCTGGAATGTTGAGGCTGCGGGCCAGTATGGCCGTATGGGAGATGGGTCCCCCGAGGTCCGTTGCAAAAGCGGACATCTTGTGACGCTTGAGCAGAACGGCGTCCGCAGGCGAAAGGTCCCGGGTCACGACGACCTTGCCATCCAGGCTCTTGCCGATGTCGGTCAACCGCTCCCGATGGATATTGAGAAGGTTGCGCTGTACCCGGTTAATGACATCCTCGACATCGGTCCTCTTACTGCGCAGGTAAGCATCTTCCATCTGCTCGAACACGCGCATCAGGGCAGCGCCATGCATTCTCAGGGCATGCTCCGCGTTCAAGCGCTGTTCGCGTATGGTGCGGATTGGCTTCTCCGCAATCTCCGGGTCTTGCAGCATGAGCAGATAGGTCTCAATAAACGACGCACTTTCCGATGGGGCGTTCGCCGGGATTTGGGCGGCGATCTCGCGTAGCTGCTGGCGTGATGCGACGACAGCATTGCGAAACCGTTTGACTTCGGGCTCGACTTCCTGCGCGGGAATGGTGTACTCGGGGATGTCCAGGCTGGGTCCGTGGAGTACGAATGCCGTCCCTATGGCGATACCCTTGCCAACCCCCGAACCGTGCAGTACCAGCACCTATTCGTTCTCCCCAAAGCGGCTCTCAAACAACGCTGTCAACGCATTCACGGCCTCCACTTCGTCCGGTCCCTCCGCAACGATCTCCAGGTCGGAGCCATGCGAGGCCGCCAGCATCATCAGGCCCATGATGCTCTTGGCATCCGCAGATTGGCCGTTGCAGTGAAGCTGTATCTGGCTCTCGAAACCGGATGCTGCATGCACCAGCTTCGCCGCCGCACGGGCATGGAGTCCAAGCTTATTGATTATGGTCGAGGATCTGCGCTGCATTAGCGATGATGTCCTAAGCAAGTTCGCGGTGCCTTATCTGTACATTCAGGTTATGGTCGGAGAAACGGGCGGCAAGGTGCTGGGCGACGTATACCGACCGGTGCTGCCCGCCGGTGCAGCCGATGGCAACGGTAATATAACTCCTGCTTTCCTTCTTGAAATGCGGCAGCCAGGTATCGATGAACTCGGTGACCTGATCGACCATTCTGCCGACCTCGTCATGTCCCCCCAGGTACTCGACGACAGGGGCGTCCAGCCCCGATAACTGGCGCAGCGACTCCTGCCAGTAGGGGTTGGGCAGACATCGCACGTCAAAAACGAAATCCGCATCGAGCGGGGGACCGAACTTATAACCAAAAGACTCGAACAGCAGCGTCAACGAGGAACTCAGTTCACCGCCCGCGAAATCCCTGATCAGTCCCCGCAGCTCCTGTGCCGTTGTTTGGCTGGTATTGATGCGTCTGGCCGCCGCGCTGGACAAGGGAAGTAGCAGTTCCCGTTCCCGCCGAATACCCTCCAGCAGGGCCGTTTCGTGATCCGTGAGAGGGTGCTTGCGGCGCGTTTCGCTGAATCGTTTCAGCAGGATCCGTTCGTCCGCTTGCAGAAAAATGATCTTGTATTCGAGGCCATACCGGTCAAGTTCCGCCAGCTTTTCCGGCAGTGAAGCCAGAAAACCGCGATTGCGCGAGTCAATCCCGACCGCACAGTTCTCCAGGCCGTCTCCGGACTGTTCTTTGAACTCACCGGCAAACTGGGGCAGCAATACAGCTGGCAGGTTATCAATGCAGTAATAACCGAGGTCCTCAAGGGCCTGCAGGGCGATGGTTTTGCCGGATCCTGACAATCCGCTAACGATGAAGAAATTCAAGGGTGACTCTTGCCGCTTTCCAGTAAATCTTTACTGCGGCTAGCTTACTGGGAGATCATCGCTCCCGCCACCTTCCGAGGCAGCTGTCGGACCAGCTATCGGGTACAGCTGATAGTCAATCCTGTAATTTCGCCGTAATCAGTCGCTGATAGCATTGATCATTCGACGCGGTAGCCAGCAGTTCCCGACGCAGTGAGCTGTCACTGAACAGCCGCGCAAGCCGTGCCAGTATGCGCAGGTGTTGCTCGGTCGCCTCCGCCGGCACCAGCAGACCGAACGCCAGTCTGATCGGTTCGCCGTCCAGCGCATCGTAGTCGAGTGGCTCGTCCAGGACCGCAACGGCACCAACCGGCTGCTCCAGGCCCGCCACGCGCCCGTGGGGTAGTGCCACCCCGTGGCCGATTCCGGTGCTGCCCAGGCGCTCCCGGTCCACCAGAGTCTGGAACACGATCCTTGCAGTCACGTCATCCCGTCCCTCGGTCAGCAGTTCGGTTAGTCGTTCGAGCAGGCGTTTGCGGCTACCGACGCCGCAGTGAACCTCCACCCGATCCGGTGTCACCAGATCGCTGATTTCAACCGGCATCTCGGAAATATTCTCGGCCACGTTACTCACTTTATCGCCTGATCTTTCAATGTGTTGCCGCTGCGTCGGCTGGCGCTCTTTTCCTTGTGTTTTCGGACCTGGGTGTCGAGCTTGTCGGTAAGCGAATCGATAGCGGCGTACATGTCCTCTGCCTCCGCGTTGGCATGCAGGGTTGCGCCTTTGGCATTGATTGTGGCCTCCGCCAGGTGGCGCGTCTTCTCCACATGAAGCACGACATTGGTATTCGTGGCGTGATCAAAATGTCGACCGATCTTCTCCATCTTGTCAGTGACATACTGCTTGAGTGGCGGCGTAACCTGCATCTGGTGGCCACTGATCGTAATTTGCATGATTTACCTCCGGCAAAGTATGGTCGAAAAGAACCACGTGTAGCATTCAACCTGATGCGATTCCCCGCATTGAAGTTCACGAAACATTCCCGTAGCCCTCCAGCTCACAGTAGGGACTTACGCTGGTTGGAAGGGGGTATGTTCATGTTTTCCCGGTACTTCGCGACGGTTCGGCGCGCTACGGTAATCCCCTGTTCTTCCAGCAACTTGACGATTTTGCTGTCGCTGATGGGTTTGACGGGTGATTCCGTTTCCACGAGTTTCCTGATCAGTGATCGGATCGCCGTGGACGAACGGGTTCCTCCATCCAGTGTGGACACGTGGCTGGAGAAAAAGAACTTGAGTTCGAAAATACCACGCGGGGTCACCATGTATTTCTGTGTCGTCGCGCGCGATATCGTCGATTCATGCATGCTCAAAGTCTCCGCGATATCGTGAAGTACCATGGGTTTCATGGCTTCTTCCCCGAAATCGAAGAAGCCATGTTGCCTGTCTATTATCGCCCTTGCCACCTTGAGCAGGGTATCGTTACGGTTGTGCAGGCTCTTTAGAAACCAGCGTGCTTCCTGCAGTTGATCCTGTATATATCGTTTGTCCGCGCTGTTATCCCCCCGGCGAAGCATGGACTGATAAGTACGGTTGATGCGGACCTGCGGGAAGGCATCGGCATTCAGTTCCGCATGCCACCCGTCCTTGAGCTTTTTCACAATGATGTCGGGGATGATGTAGCTGGGCTGCGCCGGCGCCACCGCATTGCCGGGACGCGGGTGCAGGTCTTGAATCAGTTTAACGGCTCTTCCCAGTTCCGCCGTGTCGATCTTCAATAGCCGCTGAAGTTGCGCGAAATCCCGGTTTCCAAGCAGCTTGAGATGATAACGGGCGATCTCCCGCGCCGGAGCCAAACCGGGTGTCAGCGTGTCGAAATGCTTGAGCTGGATCAAAAGACATTCGCTGACGTCGCGCGCCGCGACCCCGAGCGGATCGAAGTTCTGAATCTGGTGCAGAACCGTCTCCACTTCGTCCAGTTCCAGCTCGTAACCGGGGTCCCGATTGAGCAACTGGCAGATTTCATCGAGCGCGCAGCTGAGATATCCGTCCTCGTTAATAGCGTCTATTATCGCCATTGCGATTTCGCGGTCCTGCTCTGTAAACGGCGTCATGCACATCTGCCAATACAGATGCTCGCGGAGTGTCGCCGGCGCACTACTCCGATTGTCAATCTCAAAACTTGTGGATTCGCTTGCGCCGTTCCGCACGCTGCTGGCATAGGGGAGTTCGAACTGTTCCTCCCAGTCTCCGGAGTCGTCGTCGCTCTCGACAGGACTTTCACCGCTGAGCGCCAGGTCTGTATCGGTGACCGGTGAATCCTGGCCTTCTGGCCCATCGTTATCGCTTTCCTGGTCCTCTGTTCTTGGTCCGTCTCCGTCGTCTGCCGAGTCTTCGTTTTCCTCGAGCAGGGGATTCTCTTCCAGCGCTTGTTGAATCTCGGTGTGCAGGTCCAGCGCCGAAAGCTGCAGCAGGCGAATCGCCTGCTGCAGTTGCGGCGTCATCGTCAATCGTTGACCAAGTTTTAGCTCTAGCGACTGTTTCATACCGCGCTGGCGTGGCCACGGTTCGCCCATTGTGGGTCCCGGGAACTGTTAGTGCTGTCCATGCCCGATCCTTACTGTTCTTATTCTGGTCAGCAACTGATCCATTGCCGCGGGCTCCATTTCCTATTCTAGCAAAAATTAAAGTCGGAAATTCGAGCCCAGGTAGACTTCCCGGACTTCATCATTGGCCAGGATCTGCTCCGGCGTGCCCCCCGTTAAGACCTTGCCCTCGCTGAGAATATAGGCCCGATCGCAGATACCAAGGGTCTCGCGCACGTTGTGATCGGTGATCAGCACGCCGATGCCGCTGTCGCGGAGATAGGAAATCACGTGTTGGATATCGCCCACTGAAATCGGATCGATGCCTGCAAAAGGCTCATCCAGCAGGATGAAGTATGGCCGCAGCGCCAGCGCCCGGGCGATTTCCACGCGGCGGCGCTCGCCGCCGGACAAGCTGATGCCCATGGTGTTGCGTTTATGGGCTATACCGAATTCGCCCAGCAACTCGTCGACGCGGTTGTTGCGGCCCTGCTTTGACAGTCCATGCTGGGCCTCCAGGACCGCCATGATGTTGTCAGCCACCGTCAGGCGTCGGAATACGGAAGGCTCCTGGGGCAGGTAGCCTATTCCCAGGCGGGCCCGCTCATGCATGGGAAGATGGGAGATACGGTTGTCATCCAGGGTGATCTCGCCGCTATCGCGTCGGATCAAGCCGACCACCATGTAGAAGCAGGTGGTTTTACCGGCGCCGTTGGGACCCAACAGGCCGACCACTTCCCCGCTGCGAACCTTGAGATTCACATGGTCCACGACCTGCAGACCTTTGTATTGTTTGCAAAGATCTACCGTTGCAAGGGTGCTCATTCTAGGGCGCTGACTAGGGCGCTGACTGTTTGCGCGGCTGGATGATGATCCGTGAACGCCCGGGTTTGCTCGGCGCAGTCTCGGCATCCGCCGAGCCAGCGGCTTTTTTCTGTGTCTGGCGCAGGCCCTTGACCGTCATCTTGTCTGCGCCCATGTCATATACGATGATGTTGCCCTTCGCGATATCCGGACCCTGTTTCAGGCTCGCATCGTTGATCAGCGTCAGGGTGTTTTCGATCTGGTGAAGCACGATCTTCTTGCCCTTGCCTATAACGTCCTCGTCCTTGCCGTCCGGCCGTTGCTGAAACATTGCCGGATTTCCCCACACGGTCGCGGTTTCGACGCGGTCGCCCGCGTAGTTGACGATTATCTTGTCCCCGCGTATGAGCAGGGTTCCCTGCTCAACGATCACATTCCCCTTGTAGGTTCTTACACCAGTCTTGAAATCGAACTCCACCTCGTCCGCTTCGATGACCGCGGGTTCGTCGCGGTCCGTGCTCAACGCGTGCGCGGTTGCCGACATGACGATGGCGATCAGCACGACGGTGAATTTCGGAAGTAATCTCATGTTCTCGGCCTAGCCTGATTTTTCCTTACTGCTTGCTCCGATCCAGCAGGATACGGAGTTTTTCGGTGGTCATTATGCCACCGCCGCTCTGAGGGTTGTTGCCCTGGATCACCTTGACGTTACCGGTCAACAGCACTTCATTTCCGTCCGAGGAAACCCAGCCCGACTCCGAATAGGTATGGCGGGGGGCGGCACCCGGTTCGAATTGTACAATGTGTGGATTGTCCAGCAATGCAGTGTCGTCGTCCGGGTAATGCACCAGGCGTTCTGCCTCCACGATATAGTGACGTTTACCGTCTTCCCCCATACCCACCGCCGTAAAGTTCTCGATGTAGTAATCGGGGTCGTGACGCTCCCGGCCGTCGAAAGTCACCGGCTGGTCTTCCACCAGGCCATACTGCAGCCACAGGCTCAGCATGCCGAGACCGCAGAACACGACGATATAGACCACGCGTTCGAGATGTCGCATGGTGTCAAGACGCCCCGTGTCCCTTGTCCAGAACGAGGTAGCTCTTCAGGATCGGGTCCAGCTTGCCTTGCGCATGCAGTATCATTTCGCAGACTTCGCGCACCGCGCCGTTCCCTCCCGCGCTCGGTGTTACCCAGTGCGCGATCTGCCGGGCCACGCGATGCGCGTTGGGCACCGCCACCGCGAGGCCGCAGTGCAGCAACGCGGGGACATCCACCACGTCGTCACCGACATAACTGCACTGTTCGGTGGAAAATCCCGTGGTGTGCAGCAGTTCGCCGAGCGCCTCCAGCTTGTTCCGGCGAGCCATCAGGCAATGAGTGATGCCCAGCTCGCGGGCGCGGTGTTCGAGGGCGCGAGAACTGCGGGCGGTGATCACCGCCGTTGCGATGTCGCCAGCGCTCAGCAGGTGCACTCCGTGTCCGTCATAGACGTTGAAGCACTTGAAATCCTCACCGCTGGGGCCGACGTACAGGCTGCCATCGGTCATTACGCCATCGACGTCGAACACGGCGAGGCGGATGGCCCGGGCACGCGCCAGCACCGGTTCTGGAACGTCGTAGGCCAGTCCCCACGCGGTGGACATCACATCACCCCCGCGCGCAGCAGATCGTGCATGTTGAGGGCGCCGACCACCCGGCCCGAGCCGTCCACCACGAAAAGTCCGTTGATAGAATTGGTACGCATGAGCTGCACCAGTTCTGCGGCGAGGATATCCGGGCCCACCGTGACCGGATCAGCCGTCATGACCTCGCGGATGGCACACCCGTTGACGTCCACCTTCTGGTTCAGCGTTCGACGCAGATCGCCGTCCGTGAAAATGCCCACGAATTTGCCCTGCCCGTCCTGAACCCCGGTCATACCCAGGCCCTTGCTGCTCATCTCGACCAGAGCGACGCGTAGCAGGTCGTCTTGCTTGACCATCGGGACCATGTCCCCGGTACGCATTATGTCGCTGACGAATAGCAGCAATCGTCGACCGAGGACGCCGCCCGGATGCGAACGGGCAAAGTCCTGGCTGGTAAATCCGCGCGATTCGAGGACCGCAACCGCCAACGCGTCGCCCATGGCGAGGGTGGCTGTGGTACTGGCCGTCGGCGCGAGATTCATCGGGCACGCCTCCTTGTCCACGCTTACATCGATGCAGGCGTCGGACTGCTGTGCCAGCGTTGATTCCGGGTTGCCGGTCAGCGCCAGTAGCTTGACCCCCATCCGCTTGATGATAGGCAGGATCATCAATATTTCCGGTGTTTCGCCGGAGTTCGACACCGCGATCAGCAAGTCAGCCGGTGTGATCATACCGAGGTCGCCATGGCTGGCCTCGCCCGGATGGACGAAGAAAGCCGGCGTCCCGGTACTCGCCAACGTCGAGGCGATCTTGCCGGCAACGTGCCCGGATTTCCCCATTCCCACCACCACCACCCGGCCGCGACAGGACAGGATCAGTTCGCAGGCGCGTTGAAAGCTGTTCCCGATTCGAGCCGCCAGCCGTTCTACGGCGCGCGATTCGAGTTCGATGACGGAGCGTCCCAGGTGGATGAGGTCTTTCTGTGTCACGAGATCGATTGCGGTGCGGGCCGCGCAGTATAGCTCACATCAGGCTCCCGGATGCAGGGGAGCCAACAGCTTGGCGGGGTACCGCGCAGTCAGTCCCGGCGTGTGGGTGGCCCGGGACAGGGAACAGTGCCCGGATCGGGTTCCCCGGCGTCATCCGCCGGTCCACGGCACGGACCCATACAGCCGGTTGCCGGAGCTGCCCGTTACGTTTCCCGTCGGCACGGATCGCGATCGCGGCTGTGGCAGAATGCACCGATGCATACGCAGGAATTGCTGATCGGTTGTCGCGGCTGGGACCATGACGGATGGGTGCCGGCCTTCTATCCACCAGAGCTGCCTGCGGAGTGGCGCTTTTGCTTTTACAGCAATCAGCACCGAAGTGTTCTGGTGCCGGAACACCAGCTCGCCGGCGCCGACGCGGACCGTGCCGCCGGGTGGCGCGACGACTGCGACGATGAATTCCGATTTGTGTTCGAACTGACCCCCGCACTGCTGGCACCGTCCGCGCGGCGGTCCTGGACGGAATGGCAGCGCCAACTGGCACCGGTGCGACACCTTACAGCAGGGTTTCTGGTGACCGGCGCGGCGGGGCATTCCCTGTGCGCACCGGCGGTGGAGGCATTCCCCGGCGCGCGGCTTTGGTGGTGCGGCCCCGGCGAGGTACCCGCAGTCGGTACCGAGACGCAACCGATCTGGGGCAGGGTCTGGCGGCCGCAGCGGGAGGCGGACCCGGACAGCTGCGACGTACCGCTTCTGGCACTGGCCGGGACGTTGCAGCCGCGGCGGCTGCGTGGCGTTCTGGAGACCCTGGCCGAGGTCGCCGGCCGCACCGGGATGGCCGCCTTGTTTTTCGATGACGAGCGCAATGGCCATGCGTCATCTCGGGACGCTCGGATACTGGCGGAGTTGATGGGAATCGTCTAGCCGCCGCTGGTCGGTGCGTCGGGATACCGGCATCGTGGCTGCACTTTTAAACCACATGGGTCTGCTAGAATCGCGCCCTTTCCGGCGCGGCACCGCCCGGCCGGACGGAAATATTGGTGAGCGACAGCAAAGACAAACAGAACTCCAGCGCAGACCTGGTGCGCGTCAGCGGCGTGCGATTCGCGTTCGGCACGCGGCCTGTCTACGATGACCTTTCGCTGTCCGTGGAACGCGGCAAGGTGACGGCCATCATGGGTCCCAGCGGCTGCGGCAAGTCCACGCTGTTGAATTTCGTGGGCGGCCGCCTCAAGCCCGACGCCGGCTCGGTGATGGTGGACAGCGTGGAGGTGCCGGGGTTGGGGCGTCGGGGCTTGTATCAACTGCGCAAGCGAATGGGCATGATGTTTCAGCGCAGCGCCCTGCTCACGGACATGAACGTGTTCGACAACATCGCGTTTCCGATCCGCCAGAACACTGACCTGCCGGAGCCGCTAATACGCCACATGGTCCTGTTCAAACTGGAGATGGTCGGACTGCGCGGCGCGCGCGATCTGATGCCGGCCGAACTTTCCGGGGGGATGGCTCGGAGGGTGGCACTGGCCCGCGCCATCGCCCTCGACCCCATGCTGGTTATGTATGACGAACCCTTTACCGGACTGGATCCTATCTCGATGGGCGTGATCGTGAAACTGATCCGGGAAGTCAATGACGCCCTGGGGATGACCTCGGTGGTGGTGACCCACGACGTAAAGGAAGGTTGCAGTATTGCCGATTACGTCTATCTGCTGGCCCACGGCACGGTTATCGGTCAGGGCACCCCTGAAGAACTGAACACCTCGCAGTCGCCGGAGGTGCGACAGTTCATGGGCGGGCTGCCTGACGGACCGGTCGGCTACCACTATCCGGCCGACGAGTTCGTCAGCGACCTTTTTACCGGGGCTTAGGTCATGGACTGGGTACGGCAGCTGGGCCGGTGGGCCCTGGAGAACATGCAGCGATGGGGCCGGTCCGGCCTGTTCCTGCTCTCCACGCTTGCCGCCAGCGTATTGGTGTTGCGGCGGTTCGAGTTGGTGGTCCAGCAGGTATTCGCCGTCGGGGTTTTGACCTTGATCATCATCCTGGTGTCGGGCCTGTTCGTGGGAATGGTGCTGGGCCTGCAGGGCTACTATACGCTGGTGGATTTCGGCGCCGAGTCCTCGCTCGGGCTGGTGGTGGCATTGTCCCTCACGCGGGAGCTGGGACCGGTACTCACGGCATTGCTTTTCGCCGGCCGCGCCGGCTCGGCGCTGACCGCAGAGATCGGTCTCATGAAAGCCACAGACCAGCTGGCGGCGATGGAAATGATGGCCGTCGACCCCGTACGGAGGGTAATCGCCCCGCGTTTTCTGGCCGGTTTCGTATCCATGCCGCTGTTGGCGGCCCTGTTCACCGCGGTCGGTGTGTGGGGCGGAAATCTGGTGGGGGTGGGACTATTGGGGGTCGACAGCGGTGTATACTGGTCGGCAATGCGGGACGGCGTGGACGTCTACGAGGATGTGCTGAACGGCGTGATCAAGAGCCTCGTTTTTGGCTTCATGGTGACGTGGATTGCGGTCTTTGAAGGCTACGACGCCGTGCCGACGTCGGAAGGTGTGAGCCGGGCCACCACCCGAACGGTGGTCAATGCCTCACTGGTGGTATTGGCGCTTGACTTCATTTTGACATCCCTCATGTTCGAATAGGTGGCTATGCAAAAACGTGTAATTGAACTCTGGGTCGGGGCATTCGTGCTGGCCGGTGTTGCGGCGCTGGGCGTGCTGGCGTTCAAAGTGGGAAATCTCAGCGGGGCCGACGTCAAGGATGGCTTCAAGGTAACGGCGCACTTTCACAATATCGGCGGTCTAACAGTCAAGGCCCCGGTCAGCATGGCAGGCGTGCGCGTGGGGAGGGTGTCGAACATCTTCATCGACCGTGACGATTACACCGCGGTCGTAGAGATGACCCTGGACCCCAAATACGACAATCTGCCTACCGACACCAGCGCTTCGATCCTGACCCAGGGATTGCTGGGGGCGCAGTATGTGGGGCTGGAGCCAGGCGGTGAAGATCGATACCTGAAAGATGGCGATCGCCTGGACATTACCCAGTCCGCGCTCGTCCTGGAACAACTCATTGGCCAATTGCTGTTCAGCAAAGCCGGAGGCGAAGACAAATGAAACAACTATTCCTGGTCCTGATGTTATGGGGCAGCACCTGGCCGCTGTATGCGAGCGCCAACGTGCCGCCCGACGAGCTGGTGAAGCAGACCACCGACAAGGTGCTTACCGAACTGGATTCGAACCGCGAGGTTCTGATGTCCGATCGCGACCGCCTCTACCGCCTGGTGGACGAGATCGTGCTCCCGCATTTCGATTTCAGCCGCATGTCGCAGCTCGTACTGGGGCGTTACTGGCGCTCGGCCAACGATGTGCAGAAGGAACAGTTCACCGGCGAGTTCAAAACTCTTCTCGTGCGCACCTACGCCACCGCCCTGTTCGAATACCAGGGCCAGAAGATCACCTACAAGCCCTCACGGGTCAAGGATGGGGACGATCGGGCCGTGGTGCAGACCGAAATCAAGCCGGCGGACGGCCCCGCCATACCCATGCATTACGCCCTCGCCAAGGACGACGACGGCCGATGGCGTGTCTTTGATATACGCATCGATGGCATCAGCCTGGTGACCAATTACCGCAGCTCGTACGGACGCGCGATTCAGAACGAGGGCATCGATGCCCTGATCTCATCGCTGTCCCTGAAAAATCAGGAACTGATGCATAAACAGTGACTGTGACCCTAACCCCCGAGGGCGAGTCCAGATATCGCCTTGCCGGGGACCTCACGTTCGCCACTGTTCCCGCGTTGTACGAGGACGCCGATCTGGATTTTGCCGCGACCCAGATCAGGGTGGACCTGGCGGACGTGCGGCACGCTGACAGTGCAGGCTTGGCGCTGTTGCTAGAGTGGCTTCGCATCGCACGGGTCGCCGAGTGTGACATCGTATACCTGCATATACCTGCCCAGCTCCAGTCCTTGATCGAGGTCAGCGGACTGGAGGATCTTGTCCGCCTGGAAGACTGAGGCCGGGACCCGCCTTCCAATGTACTCCGGCCCGGCGGTCGCTATCCGCGAGGTTCACAAGCGATACGGTGACATCCATGCCCTGAAGGGAGTGGATTTCACCATCGATCAGGGCGAGTTCTTCGGCCTGCTCGGACCCAACGGCGCGGGGAAGTCGACCCTTATCAATGCGCTGGCCGGCCTGGTACGGCTGGATGCCGGGCAGATGACGGTGCTCGGACATGACGTGGTGACGGGATACCGAGACTCCCGGCGGCTGCTGGGCGTGGTGCCGCAGGAACTGGTTTACGACCCGTTCTTCCGGGTGCGCGAGACGCTGCGCTTCCAGGCCGGCTATTTCGGCCTGGGGCGAGAGGTCGAGACCTGGATCGACGAGTTGCTGGATGCGCTCAACCTCGCGGACCGGGCTACCGCCAATATGCGCGCGCTGTCCGGCGGCATGAAGCGACGGGTCCTGATCGGGCAGGCGCTGGTCCACAAACCGCCCGTAGTGGTGCTGGACGAACCAACCGCCGGCGTGGACGTCGAGTTGCGGCAGCAGTTATGGGGGTTCATCAGACGCCTCCACGCAGAAGGCCATACCATCGTGCTGACCACCCACTATCTCGAGGACGCGGAGGAGCTTTGCGATCGAATCGCCATCGTCGACCACGGTGAACTGGTGGCGCTGGATACCAAGCGGGACCTGCTGGCGCGGGGGATTTCGCGCACTCTTCATGTGTACAGTGAGCAGAAAGCCCCCAAGGTGCCGGACAAACTGCGCGACAAGGTGAAGCGGATACATGATTATTGTGTGGAGCTGCGCCTGGAGCGCGACCGGGATTCCATAGTAGAGGTGCTGGACGCCCTGCGTGATGCCGGGACCCGGGTATGCGATCTGCGGGTCGAGGACGACGACTTGGAGGACGTATTCGTTCAACTCACGGGCAGGAGCCGGCAGTAGCGCCATGGGCGGTGCCTGGTGGCTCTTCTACAAGGAGGTCATCCGCTTTTTCAAGGTGGCTTTTCAGACCGTGCTGGCACCGGTCATTACTGCACTGCTTTATCTGCTGGTGTTCTCCCACGTGCTGGAGGGCAGGGTGCGTGTGTTCGAGGACGTTCCGTATACGGCGTTCCTGATTCCCGGGTTGATGATGATGACTATCATACAGAACGCCTTTGCCAACAGTTCCTCAAGCCTGATCCAGTCGAAAGTGACCGGCAACATCGTTTTCATTCTCATCGCGCCGCTGTCCCATCTGGAGCTTTTTACGGCCTATGTCGCCGCCGCTATGGTGCGCGGCGTGGTGGTCGGCGGCGGGGTGTTTTTGCTGGCGGTCTGGTATGTCAATGTTCCGATATACAGCCTCGCGGTGATACTCGGATTCGCCGTGCTGGGCAGTGCGGTGCTCGCGACCCTGGGCGTCATTGCCGGCATCTGGGCGGAAAAGTTCGACCAGCTGGCGGCATTTCAGAACTTCATCATCATGCCTTTGTCGTTCCTGAGCGGAGTGTTTTACTCCATTCAGTCGCTTCCGCCCCTGTGGCAGACCGTTTCCCACCTGAACCCGTTCTTCTACCTCATCGATGGTTTTCGCTACGGCTTCTTCGGCGCCTCCGACGTGCCGGTGGTGCTCAGCTTCGCGGTGACGCTGCTGGCCCTGCTGATGCTGGCGCTGCTGGCACTTTGGATGCTCGGGCATGGTTACAAGCTGCGTCAGTAGCATGGCCGTGGCTTTGCGCGGGACCGATCATCGGGTATGCTCCGCAATATTATAATTCGCTAATGTACCCGGAGATCATGGTAACACCCGAGCAGATCAAGCAATGGATCGAGGCCGGCCTGGAGGCCGCACAGGTTGAAATAGAGGGCGATGGTCACCATTTCAACGCGGTAATAGTCAGTCCCGCATTCGCTGGAAAATCCCGCGTGCAGCAGCATCAGCTGGTGTATGGCGCCCTGGGAGATAAAATGAAGGCGGAAATCCACGCACTGTCGATGCGCACGCTCACCCCGGAAGAGTGGGAGCGGGAGCGCGGCGGTGGCCAGACATATCAGTGAGGTTTTGAACATGAGCGAAGGCCAGGAACGCATCAAGCAGACGGTCGAGAGCAACGATGTCGTGTTGTTTATGAAAGGCAGCCCCGAGTTCCCGCAGTGCGGTTTTTCCGGGCGCGCCGTGCAGGTACTGCAGGCCTGCGGTGCCAAATTTGCCTCGGTGGATGTTCTGGCGGACCCGGAGGTGCGCGAGGGCATAAAGCAGTATTCGAAATGGCCAACTATCCCCCAGCTCTACGTCAAGGGAGAGTTCGTCGGCGGCAGCGACATCATGCTGGAGATGTACCAGAACGGGGAGCTGCAGAAGAAACTCGACGAGGTACCGGGTTAGGCGCCTGCTGCGAAGACGGCTGCAGGCTGTGCCAGGCAGCCGGTCATCCGCCTTCCCGCGCGTCCCCGGCAAACCGCTCATGCACGGCAGTCACGCCCCACCACCGGCGGTCTCGGGACACTCATGGATAAACTGATCGTTACCGGTGGCGTACCGCTGAACGGTGAAATAAAGATATCCGGCGCCAAGAACGCCGCGTTACCCGTTTTGATCGCCTCCCTGCTGACCCCGGAGCCACTGCGCGTCAGCAACATACCCCATCTCAACGACATCACCACCACCATGGAGTTGCTGGGACAACTCGGTGTGTTTCTGGAAGTGGACGAGAGGATGACGGTGGAGGCCGATGCCAGCGAGGTGAGCCAGATCCGGGCTCCCTACGATCTGGTCAAGACCATGCGCGCGTCTATACTCGTGCTGGGCCCGCTGCTGACGCGATTCGGGCATGCCGAGGTGTCTCTACCTGGCGGCTGCGCCATCGGCTCACGCCCCGTCAACCTGCACATCAAGGGCCTGCAGGCCATGGGTGCGGAGGTAAGCATCGACCAGGGTTACATCAAGGCCCGCGCCACCCGGTTGCGGGGTGCGCGCATCTTCATGGACCTGATATCGGTGACGGGTACGGAGAATCTGATGATGGCGGCGACGCTGGCGGACGGCGTTACCGTGATCGAGAACGCCGCACGTGAACCCGAGGTCCTGGATCTTGCGCAGTGCCTCAACGCCATGGGCGCGCGCATATCGGGGGCCGGTACGGACGAGATCACCATCGAGGGGGTTTCCAAGCTGCACGGCGCGCAGCACCGCATCATTCCGGACCGAATCGAGACCGGCACCTACCTTGTTGCCGGCGCGGTGACGCGCGGACGCGTGAAGCTGCGTGATGCCAATCCGCAGCTGCTCGACTCCGTGCTGGAGAAGCTTCGGGACGCGGGGGCGCGGGTCAGCACCGGCGACAACTGGATCGAGCTCGACATGCGCGGGCAGCGCGCGCGCGCGGTGAGCGTACGAACGGCCCCTTATCCAGCTTTCCCCACCGACATGCAGGCCCAGTTCGTACTGCTCAACAGTGTCGCCGAGGGTACCGGTACGGTCACCGAGACGGTGTTCGAGAACCGCTTCATGCACGTACACGAATTGCAAAGGATGGGCGCAAACATCGCCATGGAGGGCAACACCGCGGTCGTCACTGGCGTGCCGGAACTCAAGGGCGCGCCGGTCATGGCCACCGATCTGCGGGCATCCGCCTGCCTCGCACTGGCGGGACTGATGGCGCAGAACGACACCATCATCGATCGCATCTATCACATCGATCGCGGCTACGAATGTATAGAGGAAAAGCTCGCTCAACTCGGAGCGCGTATCCGTCGCGTTCCAGGCCACCTGTATAACCGCGATCATCGCTCCCGGGCGGCGGGCTGACCGTCGTGGGATGTATTCACATCGCCCTGGCCAAGGGCCGAATCCTGCGCGATATGCTGCCGTTGCTGGCCACCGCGGGCATCGTGCCGCGCGAGGACCCCGCCACCAGCCGCAAACTGGTCCTGGATACCGGCGATGAGTCGATGCGGCTGGTGGTGGTGCGGGCGGCGGATGTGCCCACCTACGTGCAGTTCGGCGCCGCCGATCTCGGGGTGGTCGGCAAGGATGTGTTGATGGAGCATGGCGGCGAGGGCCTGGCGGAACCGCTGGATCTGGGCCTGGCGCGCTGTCGCATGATGGTGGCCGAACCGCGCCAACTGGCGCAGCAGGACGATCCCTCCAGCTGGCGCCGGCTGCGGATCGCCACCAAGTACCCGAACGTCACCCGGCGCCATTTCGCCGCCAAGGGCGTGCAGACCGAGATCATCAAGCTGTACGGGTCGATGGAACTCGCGCCACTGGTGGGCCTGGCGGACCGCATCGTCGATCTGGTGGACACCGGCGGCACCCTGCGGGCGAATGACCTCGTTGAGGTCGAGCACATTGCCGACATCAGTGCTCGTCTGGTGGTGAATTGCGCGGCGCTGCACATGAAATCGTCCCGGCTGCATGCGATCATTGCGCAACTTGAACAGGTAGTGGAGAAGTAATGCCTGACCCGGTAATGCGTCATCTCGATGCCACGTCAGCGGGGTTTTCCGCGGCGCTGAACCACTTACTGGACCGAGATACCGAGCTCGCGTCGAACGTCGAGGCCGTCGTGTCCGGGATTATCGCCCGCGTCAGGCGGGAGGGGGACGCGGCGCTGCTGGATTACAGCCGCCGGTTCGATGAGCTGGAGTGTACGGACGCTGCGGCATTATCGCTGCCGGCCGCACGCCTGGCGCAGGCGCTGGAGTGTCTGCCGCGGCAACAGGGAGATGCGCTGGAAACCGCCGCGGACCGTATCCGCAGCTACCACGAGCGCCAGCGCCAGCAGTCGTGGGAGTACGAGGAGCCGGATGGTACCCGACTCGGCCAGCGCATTACGGCTCTGGATCGGGCCGGCCTGTACGTGCCGGGAGGCAAGGCGGCGTATCCGTCATCGGTGCTGATGAACGCCATTCCCGCCAAGGTGGCGGGGGTCGGCCAACTCGTCATGACCGTGCCCACGCCGCGTGGTGAGAGCAACGAGATGGTCCTGGCCGCGGCGGCGCTCGCCGGCGTCGACCGGGTGTTCACCATCGGCGGTGCTCAGGCGGTGGCGGCCATGGCCTATGGCACCGAGACCGTGCCGGCCGTGGACAAGATAGTCGGGCCCGGTAACATATATGTCGCCACGGCAAAAAAACAGGTATTCGGCAAGGTCGGTATCGACATGATTGCGGGCCCCTCCGAGGTGGTGTTGGTGTGTGACGCCCAGGTAGACCCGGACTGGGCCGCGATGGACCTCTTTGCCCAGGCAGAGCACGATGAATTGGCGCAATCGATCCTGCTGAGCACCGACCGCGGTTTTCTGCAGAGGGTGGAGGCATCGATCACCAGCCTGCTGCCGACCATGGAGCGCGCGCCGATCATTCGTGAAGCGCTGGCCAGGCAGGGGGCGCTGATTTATGTCCCGGACCTGGACACCGCGGCGCAGGTCGTCAACCGCATCGCACCGGAGCACCTGGAACTGATGCTGTCCGATGCCCGGGCACTCCTGCAGCAGGTACGCCATGCCGGCGCCGTGTTTCTGGGCCCCAACAGCGCCGAGGCGCTGGGAGACTATTGCGCCGGTCCGAACCATGTTCTTCCGACCTCCGGCACGGCACGTTTCAGCTCCCCCCTCGGGGTCTATGATTTTCAGAAACGCACCAGCCTGATTGAGTGTTCCGCGGCCGGCGCCTCGACGCTGGGCGCGACGGCCTCGATCCTGGCGCGGTCCGAGGACCTCACTGCCCACGCGCGATCCGCCGAATACCGGATCCGCCCTTCGTGAGCCGCTGACGCATGCCGGTTACCCGGGTATCCCCGCAGGATCAGGCCGAGGCCCGCGCGCAGAAGTGGGTGCGGCCGTCGGTGCGCGCATTGACGGCTTACCATGTCCCGCCCGCCGAGGGTCGCATTAAGCTGGACGCCATGGAGAACCCGTACCAGTGGCCCGCGGAGATGGAGCAGGAGTGGCTGCAGTGCCTGCACGGCGCGCCCTTGAACCGTTATCCCGATCCCACGGCGAATGCCGTGCGCGAGCGGCTGCGTGCGTCTCTGTCCCTGGCGCCGGACCAGCTCGTCATGCTGGGCAACGGCTCGGACGAACTCATCCAGATCATCCAGCTGAGCCTGGCAGGTCCGGGACGCGTCGTCATGGCGCCTGTTCCCACCTTCGTCATGTACCAGATGATCGCGCGTTTTGTTGGCGCCGAGTTCGTCGGCGTTCCCTTGCGGGACGATTTCACCCTCGACCGGGACCGCATGCTGGCGGCAATACACCGCCACGATCCGTCGGTGATCTTCATCGCCTACCCGAACAATCCCAGCGGCAACCTGTTCGAGCGCCCTCTGTTACAGGAAATCATCGAAGCGGCTGATGGACTGGTGGTGATCGATGAGGCGTACCACGTATTCGCCGGTGAGTCCTTCATTGCAGATATCGGGCACTATGCAAATGTCGTGGTGATGCGCACCCTCTCCAAGATGGGCCTGGCGGGTCTGCGTCTGGGTTATCTGGCCGGTGCCGCAGCATGGCTGCAGCAGTTTGACAAGGTCCGCCTGCCTTATAACATCAATGTATTGACCCAGATCAGCGCCGTCTTCGCACTTGAAAGGTCGGCGCTTTTCGAGGAGCAGGCCGCGCGGATCGTCGCCGAACGTGAGCGGGTGGCCTCGGCGCTGACCGAACGCGGGTTTACCGTGTTTCCCAGCGCCACCAATTTCCTGTTGTTTCGTGCCGCCGGGTCCGCCGCCCGCACCTACGAGCACCTCCTGGACCACAAGGTACTGATCAAGAACCTGCACCAGGCGGATACACCGCTTGCCGACTGCCTGCGCGTTACGGTGGGGACGCCAGAGGAGAATGACGCGTTCCTGGCGGGTCTGCGGCAGTTTTAAGGTTCGCGTGCCGCCCGGCAGTTTGCTAATATCGGAACACCAGTCTTGAGTTGATCGACAGCGGCTCATCTCCCTTATATCGATACCTGCCAAGAAGTATCCTCCATGTCCGAACGCGTCGCAGAAGTCGAGCGCAACACCAGCGAAACCCAGATCAGGGTGGTCGTCGCCCTGGACGGCAACGGCACGCGCGCACTGAACCTCGGCCTGCCTTTTTTCGAGCACATGCTGGACCAGGTGGCGCGGCACGGGCTGATCGACCTGGATATCGAGGCTCGCGGGGACCTGGAAATAGACGCTCACCATACCGTCGAGGACGTGGGCATCGCGCTGGGGCAGGCGATAGCAGAAGCGGTGGGCGACAAACGGGGTATTCGCCGCTACGGGCATGCCTACGTGCCGCTCGACGAGGCCCTGAGCCGGGTGGTGGTGGACTTTTCCGGGCGTCCGGGCCTGGAGTACCATGTCAGCTATCCCCGTGCCCGTATCGGCGATTTCGACGTGGACCTGATTCACGAATTCTTCCAGGGATTCTGCAATCACGGCCTGGTAAGCGTGCACGTGGACTGCCTGCGCGGCCGCAATGCGCACCATATCGCAGAGACCGTGTTCAAGGCATTCGGGCGCGCGCTGCGGATGGCCCTGGAGCGGGATTCGCGCATGGCCGGGACAATACCCTCTACCAAGGGAGCCCTCTAAGCACCGGAGGATGCAGGCCCTGCCGCCGCGCTGATAAAGCCATGAACCGCATCGCCGTTGTCGACTTCGGGACCGGGAACCTCCGCTCTGTCCACAAAGCCATCGAGCATGTAGCGCACGATGCGGAAGTGGTGGTTACCGGCGAGCCGTCCCGCATAAGCAGGGCGGATCGCGTGGTGTTTCCCGGCCAGGGGGCCATCGGCACCTGTATAGAGGCATTGGTGCAAACCGGCCTGCGCGATGCACTGTTGGAGGCGATCGCCAACAAACCCTTTTTGGGGATCTGTCTGGGTCTGCAGGCGCTTTACACGTCCAGCGAGGAGGGTGGCGGCACCGAGTGTCTCGGCATACTGGCGGGCGAGGTTCAGCATTTGAACCACGTGAACGGTGCCTGGAACGAGTTCCACGACCAGGTTAGCGGCTTGCGCCTGAAGATCCCCCATATGGGCTGGAACACCGTTACGCAGACCCGGCCCCATCCGCTCTGGAATGGTATCGCACAGGACGAGAGGTTTTATTTCGTCCATAGTTACTGCGCCCTGGGCAGCAATCCCGGCGAGATTTACGGGACCTGTGAATACGGCCGGCGTTTTACCGCTGCGGGCGGGCGCCGGAACATGTTCGCGGTGCAGTTCCATCCCGAGAAAAGCCAGCACGCGGGGCTCACCTTGCTGCGCAATTTTGCTGGCTGGGACGGTGGCGCCTGAGCGCGCGGTAAGATCAGTATTGGAGGTAACTAAGGACTTAATTATGCTTCTGATTCCAGCAATCGATATCCAGGGGGGCAAGTGCGTCCGCCTGCGCCAGGGCAAGATGGATGACAGCACGGTGTTCGCGGACAATCCCGCGGATGCCGCTGCACGCTGGGTTGCCGCGGGCGCAACCCGGCTGCACATCGTGGACCTGGACGGGGCGTCGGCGGGGCAACCGGTCAATGCGGAGATCGTGCACGCGGTCTGCGAGGCGTGCCCCGGAGTGCCGGTACAGATCGGCGGCGGCATCCGTGACGAGGAGACCGTGGAAGCCTATCTGGATGCAGGCGCACAGTTCGTGATTCTGGGGACCAAGGCCGTGAATGAGCCGCATTTCGTCAGCGACCTGTGCGTGGAGTATCCAGGACACGTCATCGTCGGGCTGGATGCGAAGAATGGCAGGTTGGCTGTGGATGGCTGGTCAAAGCTGTCGAAGCATGATGTCATCGATCTGGCCCAGCACTTCGAGAACGACGGCGTCGCCGCCATCATCTACACGGACATCTCCCGGGACGGCATGCTGACGGGCGTCAACGTCGAGGCCACCAAGCGGCTCGCGGAAGCTGTCCGCGTTCCGGTGATCGCCGCTGGCGGGGTCACCGATCTCGATGATGTGCGCAAGCTCTGCGACATTGCCGACTCCGGCATTCTGGGGGTGATCACGGGCCGCGCAATCTATGAAGGAACGCTGGATTTTGCCGAGGGACTGAAACTCGCCAGCGGTTGCCGAGAGTAATCCATGGGACTGGCGAAACGCATAATTCCCTGTCTGGACGTGGACGCCGGAAGGGTGGTGAAGGGGGTCCGGTTCGTCGACATCCGCGACGCGGGGGATCCGGTGGAGGTGGCGCGTCGATATGATGAACAGGGCGCCGACGAGATCACCTTTCTGGACATTACCGCCAGCTCGGATAACCGTGACACCATGGTTCATGTCGTGGAGCAGGTGGCGAGTGAAGTGTTTATCCCGCTAACTGTGGGCGGAGGGATCCGAGTGATCGAGGACGTCCGCAGGATGCTCAATGCCGGTGCTGACAAGGTGTCCATCAATACCGCCGCGGTTAACCGGCCGGAGTTCGTCCGGGAGGCCAGCGAGCATTTCGGCGCGCAGGCCATTGTGGTTGCCATCGACGCCAAGCAGGTCGGTGATGGTGAGGACCCGCGCTGGGAGATATTCACTCACGGCGGGCGGACTCCCACCGGTATCGACGCCGTCGAGTGGGGGCGTCGCATGGCCGAGTACGGGGCGGGCGAGATCCTGCTGACCAGCATGGACCGTGACGGCACCCGCAATGGATTTGATCTGGCGCTGACCCGCGCCGTAGTGGAGGCCGTGCCGGTTCCGGTCATTGCCTCCGGCGGCGTGGGTAACCTCGAGCATCTTGTCGAGGGCGTCCTGCGGGGCGGCGCAGACGCGGTGCTGGCAGCGAGTATTTTTCATTTCGGTGATTTCACCATCGCCGAGGCCAAGCAGTGCATGGCGGCGGCCGGGGTCGAAGTCCGCCTTTGAACCCGGGTTGATGCTTGACGGGCAGAATAGAGGGCGAGGCATGACGAACGAAGACTGGTTGGACCGGGTCAAATGGAACGAGCAGGGACTGGTGCCCGCGATCGCCCAGGAGGCCCACAGCGGCAAGCTGCTGATGATGGCGTGGATGAACCGCGACGCCTTGCGACTCACGGTGGAGACCGGTACCGCTGTTTACTGGTCACGTTCGCGGCGCAAGTTGTGGCACAAAGGGGAAGAGTCGGGCCACCGGCAACTGGTGCGCGAAGTGCGCATGGACTGCGATAACGACGTAATTCTCATTCAGGTTGAGCAAAAAGGCGGCATCGCCTGTCATACTGGCAGGCATCACTGTTTTTTTCAGCGGCTGGAAGACGGCGGGTGGCGAGTGGTTGAGCCGCAGCTCAAGGACCCTGCGCAGATCTACAGCAGAGGCGGATGAGTTTTGGAGGAACACATCCTGACCAGACTGGCGCAGCTGCTGGCACAGCGCAAGACCCAGGACCCGGATCAATCCTACGTTGCCGGTCTGTACGCGAAGGGTCTGGACGCGATCCTGAAGAAGGTCGGCGAGGAAGCCACCGAGACGGTGCTGGCGGCCAAGGACGGTGACCCCGACAGATTGGTCTATGAGACTGCTGATCTATGGTTTCATACCTTGGTGATGCTGGCCCATCAGGATCTGGGCCCGGACGAGGTGCTGGCGGAACTCGAGCGACGCTTCGGTACGTCTGGATATGCGGAAAAGGCGGGCCGTAACAGTCGATGAACATTTACATGTGTGATTAGGAGAAGCAGATGGGCGTTGGTGGAATTAGTATTTGGCAGCTGTTGATCGTCCTGCTGATAGTCATCCTGCTGTTCGGCACCAAGAAGCTGCGGAACATCGGGTCCGACGTGGGTGGTGCAATCAAGACCTTCCGGAAATCCATGAAGGAAGACGAAGCGGAGCCCGACAAACAACTGGAGCAGAAATCCGAGCAGACGGCGGATGATGAAGTCGAGACGACACATAAAGACAAGGCCTGACTGACTTAGCTCCGGCATTGAAAGATCGGCACGATGTTTGACATCGGCTTCTGGGAGCTGTGCCTCATTGGCGTGATCGCACTGCTGATCCTGGGTCCCGAGCGGCTTCCCAAGGTGGCGCGCACGGCGGGCTTCTGGGCCGGCCGCGCGCGGCGTTTCATGGCGGAGGTAAAGTCGGACATCGACGCTGAGATCCGTCGCGACGAAATTGAGTCGCTGCGCCAGGTTGGTGACGACATCAAGCGAGTGCAGCGCGACGTCGAGTCAGCCGGACGGGATATTGACCGTGATGTCGCCGCGGCCGACGAAGCCATAGCGGGCGCCGTCAACGCACAGCACAAATCCGCGGCCTCCGGAGAGTCCGACTCCGCCGCGAGCGAGCCCACAACGGGCTCCGGTAAGTCCTAGGCGCCATGGCGGCGGCCGGTCAGACAGCGAAAGACACCTTCATCTCCCACCTGATGGAGCTGCGCGACCGCCTGTTGCGGTCCGTGCTGGCGGTGCTGGTACTGTTCCTCATCGCGGCCCCGTTTGCCAATGATCTCTACACATTCTTCGCGCAGCCACTGATGTCGGCGTTGCCGGAAGGCAATACCATGATCTCCACCGAGCCCCACGGCCCGTTTTTCGTCCCCTTCAAGTTCGCGTTTGCGGTCGCGGTCGCCTTGGCCATGCCCGTTCTGCTCTATCAATTATGGGCCTTCGTCGCGCCAGGACTGTATGAAAACGAGAAGGCACTGGTATTCCCGCTGCTCGTTTCCAGCACCGCGCTGTTCTATGCCGGTATCGCGTTTGCTTACTACCTGGTGTTTCCGATCATCTTCGCCTTCTTCACCAGCACCGCCCCGGAAGGGGTGGCGGTGATGACGGAAATCAACGCCTACCTGAGCTTTGCGCTCAAACTGTTCTTTGCGTTCGGGGTCGCTTTCGAGGTCCCCATCGCCACCGTGCTGCTGGTCAAGGCCGGTGCCACCACGCCCGACCGCCTGGCCGCCAAGAGACCCTATATTATTGTCGGGGCATTCGTGGTGGGCATGCTGCTGACCCCGCCGGACATCTTCTCCCAGACCATGCTGGCGCTTCCCGTCTGGCTGCTGTTCGAGCTGGGGCTGATATTCTCACGTCGTTTCCGACCACCGGAGGAGGAAGACGAGGACGCGGCGGGCGATGAGCTCATGGCCGAGGAGGAGATGGAGCGCGAGTTGCAGTCTGCGACACAGGAGATCGACCATGCCGATGACCGGAACACCACACCCAGTTAGTGAGCGGGCGGCAGCGCGCGCCGGATCTTGGCGGCGCCTGATCCTGATCGGCGTCGCCATGGTGTCATGCACCGGCGTCGCCGCTGCCACCGAGACGCTGAGCAACCGGCTCGAAGGGCATCCCTCGCCCTACCTCGCGTTGCACGCCCAGGACCCGGTCGCATGGCAGGAGTGGGACGAGCGCGCGATTGCCCGGGCGCGGGCCGAGAACAAGCTCTTGTACCTCTCGATCGGGTATTTTTCGTGCCACTGGTGCCACGTGATGCAGCGCGAGAGTTACCGGGACGGGGGGGTGGCCGCGTTTCTCAATGCCAATTTCATACCGGTGAAGGTGGATCGCGAGCTGGAAACAGCGCTGGACGCCCGCATGATCGAATTTGCCCAGGCGACCCAGGGCCGGGCGGGCTGGCCGCTGAACGTGTTCCTCACACCGGAAGGCTTTCCGCTGTACGCGGTTCTCTACCTGCCGCGCGATAATTTCATGCAGGTGCTGCAGCGTCTGCAAGGCCTGTGGCGCGACGACCACGCCAATTTGTCGTCCGTTGCTCGCCGGGAGGCCTCGTCGGCCCAGGGTCCCGGCGCACCGCGTCTCGACGCCAAAATGGTGGATGAATACGCACGCCGGATCGTGGTGGGGGCCCTCGAGATCGCCGACCCGCTTCACGGCGGCTTCGGCGACCAGAACAAGTTCCCGATGTCACCGCAGCTGGATTTTCTGCTCGCCGCCCAGCAACGCGCGGCGGCCGAGCCACTGGCCGCCATGCTGGAGCTGACCTTGGACGGCATGGCGCGCAACGGTCTTTACGATCATCTTGGGGGTGGCTTTTTTCGCTATACGGTGGACCCCTCCTGGGAGACCCCTCATTTCGAGAAGATGCTTTACGACAACGCTCAGCTCGCGCTGCTTTACCTGCGCGCCGCGGACGTGCTGCAAAAGCCTGAGTATCGCCTGGTGGCCCGCGAGACCCTGGATTTCATGGCGCGAGACATGATGGCGGACGACGGCGCCCTGGTGGCGTCCTTCTCAGCGGTGGACGCCAACGACGTCGAGGGCGGTTATTACCTGTGGGATCAGGCGGAACTCGCGCGGCGACTCACCAAGCCGGAGCAGCAGGTGTTGATGCTGGCATACCGTATGCAGGACGCACCGACCTTCGACGCCGGCTGGCTGCCCATGCTGGGCCCTTCCGCAGCCGATATCGCGGTTACCCTGGGCCGCCACGCCGACGCGGTGAGCAAAGACCTGGAGAGGGCCCAGGGCAAGCTGCGGCAGGTTCGCAGCGGCCGGACGCTGCCGGTGGATTCCAAGCTGCTGGCGGGCTGGAACGGTTTGGCCCTGACCGCGTTTGCCACCGCGGCCCAGGCTCTCCAGGAGCCCCGTTACCGAGAGACGGCGAGGGCGATTCGAGATTACCTGGTCGGAGAGCTCTGGGATGGCAAGCAGTTGCTGCGGGCGGTGCGGCAAGGGCGTGTCCTGGGGAGGGCATCCATCGAGGACTACGCCTACGTGGGCCGGGGTCTCTATGCCTGGGCGCAGCTGACGGCCAGGCCGTCGGACATGGGATTGGCGCTGGCCGTGGCGCAGCAAGCTTGGGAGCGCTTCTACGGACCGCAAGGCTGGCGGCTGACCGAGCATAGCCTGATCGCGGTCGGTGACACACACGACGTGATCGAGGACGGTCCCATGCCCTCGCCCTCGGGTGTCATCACACGTCTGAGCCTGGCGCTGGCCGCCGCGACCGGAGACGAGGCGCTGCGCGATCGCGCCCTCGGGGCACTGAACAGCGGGCACGATCTGATCGCGGCCGAACCCTTCTGGTACGCCAGCCAGGTCCTCGCCATGGTGTCGGCGTTCGAGGCGAAGACCGGCACAGTAAGCCGGTAGTCTCGTGTCTCCGCCACTGAACCGCCGGCAACGGGACGCGGTGCGGCACACCGTGGGTCCTTTGCTGGTACTGGCCGGCGCCGGCAGCGGCAAGACCCGGGTCATCACCTACAAGATCGCACATCTGCTGGGTGCCTGTGGATGCGATGCGAACACCGTTTTCGCGGTGACCTTTACCAACAGGGCGGCGCGGGAGATGAAGTCGAGGCTGTCCGGGATGCTGGGCCCCGAACAGGTCAAAACACTGTCGGTATCAACGTTCCATAGTCTGGGTCTGCGCATATTGCGCGAGCATGCGCGGGAGATCGGCTTGCGGCGGGGCTTCTCCATCATCGATGCCGCTGATGCGGCGCTGGTGGTGCGCGAACTGACCCGCTCGGAACTGACCGCTGAGCGCAGTCTCAGCGATCGCGTCAAGGATCAGATATCGCGCTGGAAGAACGACCTGGTGACCCCGTCCGTGGTGGACGCAGCCGCCGGCAACGATCCAGTCACGGCGGCCGCGGCCAGGATCTATGCCGACTACGAGCGCCGATTGCGGGCCTGTAACGTGGTAGACCTGGATGACCTGGTGCTGGCGCCGATCCTGTTGTTTCGGCAACGGCCGGAGGTGCTGGACCGCTGGCAGGCCCGCGTCGCATACCTGCTGGTGGACGAGTACCAGGACACCAATGCCAGTCAGTACGAGCTGGTCAAGCTGCTGGTGGGTGAGGGCCGGGGGCTGACAGCGGTCGGTGACGATGACCAATCCATCTACGCATGGCGTGGCGCACAGCCGGAGAACCTGGAAACTCTAACGCAGGATTTTCCGGATTTGACGGTGGTCAAGCTCGAGCAGAACTATCGGTCGACGGGGCGGATCCTGCACGCGGCCAACACCTTGATTGCCAACAACCCGCGACCATTCGAGAAGAACCTCTGGAGTGAGCTGGGCCATGGTGATCCCATCGACGTCGTCATCGGACGCAATGAGGAGCACGAGGCGGAACGGGTGGTGTCGCGGATCCTGCATCATCGTTTTCAGCACAACACGGCTTACGGTGACTACGCCATCCTTTACCGCGGCAACCACCAGTCGCGCTGGTTCGAGCTGAAGCTTCGCGAAATGCGCATCCCCTATTACCTGAGCGGGCAGCTGTCTTTCTTCGACCGCGCCGAGATCAAGGACGTGATGGCGTACCTGCGATTGCTTACCAACCCCGGTGATGACAATGCGTTTTTACGCGTGGTCAATACGCCGCGGCGGGGCATTGGCACCCAGACACTGGAAAAGCTGGGCCGAATCGCAGCCGCCGCTGACACCAGCCTGTTCGCCGCGATTTCTCAGGCCGGTATTGAGCGCGAGCTCAGCGCGCGCCAGACGGCGCCGCTGCGGCTGTTCGCCGACTGGTTGAATGAACGTGCCGACGCCCTGCTGCAGGCTGACCCGGTGGACCTGGTACAGGGCCTGCTCGACGACATGGGCTACGAGGACTGGCTGCGTAACACCGCCGGGAGTCCGCGGGCCGCCGAGAACCGCTGGAACAATGTGCGCGAGCTGGTCGCCTGGCTGGGCCGCTTGAGCAGGGCGGAGCCGCGCTGGGATCTGCCGGACCTGGTGGCTGCACTGACCCTGATGGACATGCTGGACGAGCAGGACGAGGGCGACGGCAACGACATGGTGTCGTTGATGACCCTGCACGCCGCCAAAGGTCTGGAGTTCCCGTACGTGTTCGTCACCGGGGTGGAAGAGGACCTGCTGCCGCACCGCTCCAGTCTTGTCGAGGAAAGCATCGCCGAGGAGCGTCGGCTTTTCTATGTCGGCATCACCCGCGCCCAGCGTCGCCTGAGCCTGTCAATGGCCCGCCAGAGGCGGCGCTACCAAGAAGTGGCGGAATGTCAGCCCAGCCGGTTCATCGATGAGCTGCCTGCCCAGGACCTCAACTGGCTCGATGATCGGGGCGTCCAGGTCGAGGGTGAACGGCAGCAACTGGGACAGGCGCACCTGGAGAACCTGCGCGCCCTGCTGAGGTGAGCGGGATCCAGTCGGCAGAAAAGCCCCACAACCCCCGGTGCCATCTGCTATAATCGCGCGCCCGCCGTGTAGGTTGATTCGCCTGACGGTCGGACCCAGGGCACCTCAATTTCAAAATAGCTGGCATTCAATACCGTTGGTAAATCGCTGTATCCAATCCGGGTGTGGCTAGATCAATTCGCTAGGAGTTCTCATGGCCGACGATCGCGTAGACAAGGGGCGCCGCCGCTTCCTCACGGCAGCGACCACCGGCGTAGGCTTGGTGGGCGGGGCATTTGCCGCAACGCCGTTCATACTCAGCATGGCACCGAGCGAGCGCGCCAAGGCTGCTGGGGCGCCGGTTGAAATCGACATCAGCAAGCTCGAAGCGGGGCAGATGATTCGCGAGGAGTGGCGCGGTATGCCGGTCTGGGTGCTGAACCGCACCCAGGACATGCTGGATCGGCTGCCGAAGATCGAGGAATGGCTCGCCGACCCCGAGTCCGCGAACAGCAGCCAACCTGAGTTCGCGATCAACGAATGGCGCTCTCTGAAACCGGAGATTCTGGTGCTGGTGGGGATCTGCACCCATCTGGGCTGCGCGCCGGTGGAGAATTTCGCGATCGGCCCCGGATCAGGCCTGGGAGATGACTGGCCCGGCGGATTTTTCTGCCCCTGTCACGGTTCCAAGTTCGATCTCGCGGGCCGGGTCTACAAAGGTGTCCCCGCGCCGGACAACCTTGCCGTCCCGCCATATAGATTCCTCAGCGACACCGTGATCCTGGTGGGTGAAGATGGAGGTGCTGAGGCATGAGCGGTAAATTTCTGACCTGGATCGATGACCGTTTTCCGCTGACCAAAACGTGGAACGAGCACCTCGCCCAGTACTACGCACCAAAGAACTTCAACTTCTGGTATTACTTCGGCTCGCTGGCAATCCTCATGCTGGTGTTGCAGATAGTGACCGGTATTTTCCTGACCATGCACTACAAGCCGGATTCGAATCTGGCGTTTGCTTCGGTCGAATACATCATGCGCGACGTGCCTTGGGGCTGGTTGATGCGTTATCTCCACTCCGTCGGCGGCTCCATGTTTTTTATCGTCGTCTACCTGCACATGTTCCGGGCCCTGCTCTACGGATCCTACCGCGAACCGCGGGAACTGCTCTGGCTTATAGGCTGCGTGATCTTCGTGGCGCTGATGGCTGAGGCCTTCATGGGCTACCTGCTGCCCTGGGGCAATATGTCGTATTGGGGCGCCCAAGTGATTATTTCCCTGTTCGGCGCTATTCCCTACATCGGGGACGGGCTGTCGGAGTGGATCCGCGGTGATTTCGTGGTCTCGGACGCCACCCTAAACCGCTTCTTCTCGCTGCACGTGGCCGCACTGCCACTGGTGTTGGTCGCGCTGGTGTTCGTGCATATCGTGGCCTTGCACAAGGTCGGGTCCAATAATCCGGACGGCATCGAGATCAAGCAAAACAAAGATGCCAACGGTGTGCCCAAGGACGGCATTCCGTTTCACCCTTACTACACGGTCAAGGACATCGTCGGGGTCGGGGTGTTCATGATGCTGTACCTGGGGATTGTGTTTTTTGCCCCGGAATTCTTCGGTTTTTTCCTGGAGAAAGACAATTTTGCGCCGGCCAATTCGCTGCAGACGCCGCCGGATATCGTACCGCTTTGGTACTTCACCCCGTTTTATTCGATCCTGCGGGCGATCACTTACCCGCTGTTCGGCATTGACGCCAAGGTGTGGGGTGTCGTGGCCATGGGCCTGTCCATCTTCCTGTTGTTCCTGTTGCCCTGGCTGGACAGGTCACCGGTAAAGTCCATCCGATACCGCGGTCCAACCTACAAGGTGATGCTGACATTGTTTGTAGTCGCCTTCATTATCCTTGGCTATATGGGCATGAAGCACCCGGACCATACCGATCTGATCTGGTTCAAGAACGTACGCTGGGCACAGCTCGGGACCTTGGTGTACTTCGCCTTTTTCGTTTCGCTGCCGTTTTATTCGAGGCGGGAGAAAACCAAGCCGGTGCCGGAAAGGGTGACGTTCAAATGAAGAAGATAATCATTGCCTTGGTGTTGGCGGCGATGCCGCCCCTATGTACTGCGGCGGAGTCCCAGGTGCCGTTGGATTCGGTCTATGTCAATTTGAACGACAAGGCTTCGCTGCAGCGTGGTGCGCGGCTGTTCGTCAATTTCTGTCTGTCCTGTCACAGTGCCTCATTCATGCGCTACAACCGCATGGCGAATGATCTTGATATCAGCGAGGATCTGCTGAAGGAAAACCTGATGTTCGCCAGCGGCAAGACCGGGGCCCTGATGAAGACGACGATGCCGGCGGATGACGCCAAGAAATGGTTCGGCGTCGCGCCACCGGACCTGACCGTGGTGGCCCGGGTGCGCAAGCCCGAATGGATCTACACCTACCTGCGCAGTTTTTATCTGGACGAAGCGTCCCCCAGCGGCTGGAACAACACCCTGTTCGAGAATGTGGCCATGCCTCACATACTTTATGAGTTACAGGGCAGTCAGCGGGCGGTGTTCAAGGAGGAAAACGGGGTCACGGAGTTCGACCGCTTCGAGCTGCAGGAACCTGGCACCATGACACCGGCGGAGTACGACAACGCAATGCGGGACCTGACCAATTTCCTGGTGTACCTCGGGGAGCCCGCGAAGCTGAAACGTTACACCATCGGGGTTTTCGTGATTCTGTTTTTGATCATGCTGACCGTGCTTAGTTACCTGTTGAAGAAGGAATACTGGAAAGACATCCATTGACGCGCCCTGCCGGCATCTGAGGAATCGGCGCGCCGCGGACGCAAAGGCAACTATGTGATGGTTACACCTGCTGGCCGCAAGCCGATCATGGCGCTGTATTCCGGGCTGGACTGTGCTTACAGTCACGGCGTCCGGATAGTCCTCCTGGAGAAGGAGGTCGAGTGTCAAGTCATCTATATCGATCCGGATACGGGCACAGATGAGCTTGCGGAACTGAACCCATATAACGAGACACCCACACTCATCGATCGGGACCTCGTGCTGTACGGCGCGCAAATCATCAACGAGTATCTGGACGAGCGTCTTCCGCACCCCCCCCTGATGCCGGTGGATCCTGTCAACCGGGGGCGGGCTCGACTGATGATGATGCGCTTCGATCGCGAGTGGCTGTCGCAGGTGGATCGGCTCAGCCACGGGCAGGCGATAGACCTCGATGAGGTATGTGTAGTGGTGCGCGACGGCCTGATTGCCATGTCGCCAGTGTTTGCTGAACAACAGTTTCTGCTGGGGGATGAGTTCAGCCTTGTCGACTGCTTCCTGGCGCCCTTGTTGTGGCGACTGCCCGCGCTGAAGATCGAGTTGCCGCGGCAGGCCCGCCCGGTCATCGACTACTCGGAACGTATATTCGAACGGCAGGCCTTCATGGCGAGCATGAGCGAGATAGAGCGCGACCTGCGCTAGGATCGTTCATGACCACAACCAAGCCCTACCTCATCCGCGCTATCCGCGAATGGGCCCTGGATAATGATTTCACCCCCCAGATCCTGGTGGATGCCGCCGTTGACGGCGTGCATGTGCCGCGGGATTACGTAAGGGACAGCCAGATCATCCTCAACATCGGAGGCCGGGCCGTGCAGATGCGGGAGATGGGCAACGAGGTGGTCAGCTTCACGGCGCGGTTCCGGGGCGCCCCGTTCGAAGTCGAGGTGCCCGTCGCCGCGGTGCTGGCGATCTACGCCCGTGAGAACGGGCAGGGCATATTTTTCAAGGAACCGGACACGCCCCCCGAACCGAACGCCGACGGTGAGGCCAAGGATAGCAGGCCCCATCTGAAGCTGGTCAAATAAGCGCTGCCCTTGAAATCACGGCATAGGTGCCGCATTGAACCCCCTCTCCGTGACAGGAAATAATCCATGAGTGGAAGCGAACTCCGAGGCACCACGATACTCTCGGTGCGACGGGACAACAGCGTCGTGATCGGGGGCGACGGGCAGGTCTCTATGGGTGAGACCGTTCTGAAGGGCAACGCACGCAAGGTCCGCAGGTTGTACAAGGAGCAGGTGATTGCCGGGTTCGCCGGCGGTACCGCGGACGCATTTACCCTGTTTGAACGGTTTGAGGGCAAGCTGGAGAAGCACCAGGGCAACCTTACCCGTGCCGCCGTGGAACTGGCCAAGGACTGGCGCACGGATCGAATACTGCGTCGCCTGGAGGCGCTGTTGGCGGTAGCTGACCGGGACGCGTCGTTGATCATTTCCGGCAACGGTGACGTCATTGAACCCGAGCAGGGGATCATGGCGATCGGCTCCGGGGGACCATTCGCGCTGGCCGCCGCCCGCGCTTTGATGGAAAACACCGACCTGGGTGCACGGGAGATTGTTGCCAACGGGCTCAAGATAGCGGCGGACATCTGTGTCTACACAAACGAAAATCTCACTATCGAAGAACTGTCAAGATAGGACTCGGTATGTCGTCAATGACGCCCAGAGAGATCGTCGAGGAACTCGACAAGCACATCATCGGCCAGGCCGCTGCCAAGCGGGCGGTGGCGATCGCCTTGCGCAACCGATGGCGCCGGATGCAGGTCGCCGACGCCGACCTGCGCAACGAAATAACGCCAAAGAATATCCTTATGATAGGACCGACGGGCGTCGGCAAGACGGAGATCGCCCGCCGTCTAGCCAGGCTGGCGCGAGCGCCATTCATCAAGGTGGAGGCAACCAAGTTCACCGAGGTGGGTTACGTGGGCCGCGAAGTCGATTCCATCGTACGAGATTTGATGGACATGGCGGTCAAGATGACCCGCGAGGAGGAAATAGGCAAGGTGAGCCCCCGAGCCGAGGATGCGGCGGAAGAGCGCATACTCGACATCCTGTTGCCGCCCGCGCGCGACTTTGACGATGACGGCGCCGGCGCGGATGGCGCCGCCCGTCAGCGATTTCGCAAGCTACTGCGGGAAGGTCAACTGGACGAAAAGGAAGTGGAGATCGAAGTGTCGGCGCCCACCATGGGAGTCGAGATTTTCGGGCCGCCGGGTATGGAGGAGATGACCAATCAGCTGCAGAGCATGATGCAGAACCTGGGCGGAAGGCGTCCGCGGCCGCGCAAGGTCAGGATCAAGGAAGCGTTGAAACTGCTTACCGAAGAGGAGGCCGCGAAGCTGATCAACGATGAGGACATCAAGCTGCAGGCCCTGCAGCGGGTGGAGCAGGACGGTATCGTATTCCTCGACGAGATAGACAAGATCGTGGGCCGCTCTGAGACCCATGGCCCTGACGTCTCCAGGGAAGGCGTGCAGCGTGATCTGCTGCCGCTGGTGGAGGGCAGCACCGTGTCGACCAAGTTCGGTATGGTCAAGACGGACCACATCCTCTTCATTGCATCCGGGGCGTTTCAGCTCAACAAGCCGTCCGACCTCATCCCTGAGTTGCAGGGGCGTCTGCCGATCAGGGTCGAACTGGATGCGCTCACCAGCGACGATTTTGTCCGCATCCTGACCGAACCCGACGCTTCATTGACAGAACAGTACGCCGCACTGATGGGAACCGAGGGCGTGCAGCTGGAGTTCAGCCAGGACGGGGTGGCGCGGGTCGCGGAGATGGCGTTCCGCGTCAACGAGCAGACCGAGAACATTGGGGCCCGACGCCTGCATACAATGATGGAAAGGCTGCTGGAGACCGTGTCCTTCGAGGCCGCCGACCGCGGCGGCAACGCGATCACGGTCGATGAGTCCTACGTCGACGAGCACCTGCAGGAGGTGCTTGCCGACGACGACCTGGCCCGTTACATCCTGTAGCCTGCGGCCGATGGGATCCTCCCGGTTTCGGTCTTGAAATCCCATTTCCAGCCTCCACATTAAGGTCATCAGCACTGTTGAGATGTGCAACCGAATGTGGAGGTAGCGAAATGAACGAGATTGTACGCAGGCCGGAAGGTCAGACGATTTGGGATGTATTCAATGATTTCGACGGTTTCTTTGATGACGTACTGCGCCCACGCCGCGTCTATGGCAGGGCCGAGGGTGGGGCGCTGATGCCGCCGGTAGACGTCACCGAGACCGAGCATGAGTACCTGGTCAAGGCGGAGATGCCCGGCGTCAAGAAGGACGACCTGGATGTCAGCATCCACGATGGTGTGCTCACCATCAATGCGGAATCCAAGTATGAACAGCAGGACAAGGAAGAAGGCCGGATCATCCGACAGGAACGGCGTTACGGCAAATATGTCAGGACAATGCGCCTGGGCAAGGGCGTCGATGCATCCAAGGTGCAGGCGGAATACAAGGACGGTGTGCTTTACCTGAACCTGCCCAAGGTCGAAGAGGTGAAGCCGAAGAAGATCGACGTTAACGTCAACTGACCTGACACCGGAAAGCCACGGTCGTATAAGGGGGTCGCGTGAGCGGCCCCCTTTTTTTGTTCGCCGTCAATCCTGATGCCCCATGCTTCGGCACTTGCTATAGTTGCGAGCCGTGAACCCCGATGAGCGAACAGGTATGACCATCTCGATCGACGCCGCCAGGAATGTCGCCTCGGTATTGGCCGAGGCCATGCCGTACATCAAGCGGTTTCACGGCAAGACCGTGGTCATCAAGTACGGCGGTAACGCGATGGTGGACGAGAATCTGAAGAATGGTTTTGCCCGTGACATCGTGTTGATGAAACTGGTGGGTATCAACCCGGTGGTGGTACATGGGGGCGGTCCCCAGATCAGCCGACTCCTGGAGCGTATCGGCAAGAAGACCGAGTTCATCGAGGGCATGCGTGTCACCGACCGGGAGACCATGGACGTGGTCGAGATGGTGCTGGGTGGGTCGGTCAATAAGGAGATCGTCAACCTCATCAACTCCCATGGCGGCAAGGCGGTGGGGCTGTCCGGTAAGGACGGCGCGATGATCCGAGCACGCCAACTGGTCATCCACCGAGACCATCCGGAGACGGCGAACCCCGAGGTCGTTGATATCGGGCACGTCGGCCAGGTTGATGCCATCGACCCCAGTCTGGTGGCGGTGCTGGATCAGCAGAAGTTCATCCCCGTGATCGCCCCCATCGGGGTCGGTGCTGACGGTCACACCTACAACATCAACGCCGACTCTGTTGCCGGCAAGCTGGCGATCACGCTGGCCGCGGAAAAACTCATTCTGCTGACCAATACGCCAGGGGTGCTGGACCGCCAAGGAAATCTGTTGACCGGCCTGAACGCCAGCAAGATCAATGATCTCATCAACGGTGGCGTGATCGAGGGAGGCATGCTGCCCAAGGTCCGTTGTGCCCTGGACGCGGTGGGAAGCGGGGTTCGCGCGGCGCACATCATTGACGGGAGGGTGGAACACGCGGTGCTGCTGGAGGTGTTTACCGACTCTGGCGTCGGCACTCTGATCAGAGGCTAGGCCTCGTTCCCGCGCAAGGCGGGCGCGCCGCGGCGCCGGGAAATACTGCCATTGATTGATCCAGGTCAACGAGTCGCACGACCCCGTGCACTATGTTCCACCGGTTGCACTCGCTCCGCGTGCGGTGAGTCCCGTTAACTGCCCAGACCGGCCGTTGCCGCTCACGGCCAGGCGACAGCGCTCGGGTGGCCGCGCAGTATAATGCGGGCGCAACGACAATAGCGGCGACAGGGAGAAAAGCCGCAGATACGGGAGTCGATACTTGGAACTAGTCTGTCCGGCGGGCAACCTGCCGTCACTGAAGATCGCCGTCGACAATGGTGCCGACGCGGTGTATTTCGGTTTCCGCGACGATACCAACGCTCGCCATTTTGCCGGCCTCAACTTCAATGACCGCAGCGCGGCGCGGGGAATGGAGTACGCACGGGCCCACGGCGTAAAGTTGTTCGTGGCCATTAACACCTATCCGCAACCATCGGGGTGGCCGCGCTGGACGGCGGCCGTGGACCGTACCGCGGAGCTCGGTGCGGACGCCCTCATTGCTGCCGACATCGGCGTAATGGATTATGCGTCGCGGCGACATCCGCGTCTGCCCCTGCATCTGTCGGTGCAGGGTTCGGCCACCAGCCACGAGGCGATCCGGTTCTACGCCGAACGATTCGGCATCAAGCGGGCCGTGCTGCCGCGGGTGTTGTCCATCAGGCAGGTGACCCAGGTCGTCGGCAACAGCCCGGTCCCGATCGAGGTATTCGGTTTTGGCAGCCTGTGTGTAATGGTGGAGGGCCGCTGCCTGCTGTCATCCTACGTCACTGGGAAATCACCGAACACCTATGGTGCTTGTTCACCCGCCAGCGCGGTGCGCTGGCAGGAAACTGCCACGGCCATGGAAACGCGCCTCAACGGGGTGTTGATCGATCAGTTCGACAGGGACGAAAGCGCCGGTTATCCAACTGTCTGCAAGGGCCGGTTCCGGGTCCGTGGAAACGTCTACTACGCGATCGAAGAACCCACCAGCCTGAATACGCTTTCCCTCTTGCCGCAGCTGCAGAAGATGGGGGTCTCGGCCATCAAGATAGAGGGAAGACAGCGAAATCCGGCCTACGTAGGGCGGGTCGCAAGAGTGATGAGGGCGGCGCTGGACGAGTGCCGTAGAGACCCCGACGGTTTCTCCCCCCGCGCCGAATGGCTGTCAGAGCTGGGCCAGGTAGCCGAGGGCACCCAGACCACCCTCGGCGCTTTTCACCGCTCGTGGCAGTGACCGGCGGTACAGTCAGCAGCGCGACCGGCGCCGATGCCCACGCAGGAGCGGAGGGTGAATGCGGTGTCCGCAGGCTGGCCCTGGGCCCGGTCCTCTATCATTGGCCGCGCGACGTCATGTTCCGGTTCTACGAGACGATGGCCGACGCTCCGGTCGACGTGATCTATCTGGGCGAAGTGGTATGTTCCAAACGCCGCGCCCTAACCCAGACGGACTGGCTGGCCCTGGCCTCGGAGCTGGAGGTGGCGGGCAAGCAGGTGGTGTTGTCGACCCTGGCGCTGATCGAGGCCGGGTCGGAACTGGGCGCGGTACGAAGCATCTGCGAGAACGGCCGCTTCATGGTCGAGGCGAATGACATGTCGGCGGTGCAGATGTTGGCGGCGGCTGGTACGCCTTTTGTGACCGGCCCGGGCGTCAATATCTACAATTCATGCACCCTCGAGGTGCTCGCGCGCTGCGGGTTGAAACGCTGGGTGATGCCGGTGGAACTGTCCGGCAGCACGCTCCATGACATTCACGCCGGGCGTCCCCCTGGAGTGGAAACCGAGGTGTTCGCCTACGGCAGGCTTCCACTCGCGTATTCCGCCCGCTGCTACACGGCCCGCGCCCGCAACCTTCCCAAGGACCAGTGCGGGTTCTGCTGTCGGGAAGATCCAGACGGCCTGTTGCTGCGCACCCGGGAAGATGAAGCGTTCCTGGTGCTCAATGGCACCCAGACGCAGTCGGCGCGGACCTTCACGCTCGCCGGTGAACTGGCGGACATTGGTGCGCAGTACTTTCGACTGAGTCCGCAGTCGCAGCACATGAGCCAGATTATCGAGTTCTTTGCCGCCCGGCTGGCCGGTGGCCAAGGGCCTGCGTGCGAGCCCGGGCGGCTGTACCAGTACATGCCCACCGGGCCATGTAACGGTTATTGGAACGGCACGGCCGGCCTGCAGCAGCCGGCGGGGGCGTGCGGTGATGCTTGAACAGATTCTGCGGCAGGCAGCGGCGCGCGCGGCGCACTATTCGGACCTGCGCGGATTTGCCCGCGACCTGGAGGCTGGCGGGGACCTGCGGCGCATCCGGCTGGAGATAGACCCGCAGCTCGAGGTGACGGAGGTCTGCTATCGCACGCTACGCGCCGGCGGCCCTGCCTTGTTGTTCGAGCGCCCCAAGGGCGCCACCATGCCTATGCTCGGCAACCTGTTCGGTGACGGGCGACGAGTGGCACAGGCGCTGGGTCTGGCATCGGTTTCGGCCATGCGTGACCTTGGGCGTGAGCTGGCTTTTCTCAAGGCGCCGGCCCTGCCCACGGGCCTGGACGATGTGGCGGACACGCTGCCCAGGTTCTCCAGGCTGGTCCATGTCAACCCGAGGCTCGTGCGGGACGCCGCGTGCCAGGAGCAGGTGATCGAGGGCGCCGACGTGGACCTTTCCCGGTTGCCGATACAGACCTGCTGGCCGGAGGACGTGGGTCCTCTCATCACCTGGGGCATGGTGGTCACCCGGGGGCCGTACAAGAAACGTCAGAATGTCGCCGTCTACCGGCAGCAGTTGATCGACCGCAACAAGGTGATCATGCGCTGGTTGCACCACCGCGGCGGCGCCATCGATTTTCGTGAATGGCGGGAGGCCCGTCCCGGCGAGGCTTTTCCCGTGGCGGTAGTCATCGGCGCCGATCCCGCCACCATCATTGCCGCGGTCGCGCCGATCCCCGATTCCCTTTCCGAGTATCAGTTCGCCGGCCTGATACGAGGTGCCAAGACCCAGTTGACGACCTGTCTGGGCAGCGACCTGCAGGTCCCGGCCGGCGCGGAGATCGTCCTCGAAGGCCATATTCATCCCGGCGACACGGCGGAGGAAGGTCCGTTCGGTGATCATACCGGCTACTACAACGCGGTCGACCGGTTCCCGGTGTTGACCGTGGACCGCATCACGCATCGCCACCAAGCCTGGTACATGAGCACTTACATGGGCCGTCCGCCCCATGATGAACCGTCGGTGCTGGCGGCCGCCCTCAACGAGATGTTCATACCATTGTTGCAGGAACAGTTCCCGGAGATCGTGGACTTCTACCTGCCCCCGGCCGGATGTTCCTATCGCGTGGCGGTGGTCAGCATCAGGAAACGCTATCCCGGCCATGCCAAGCGGATCATGTTCGGTATATGGTCCTATCTCCGCCAGTTCACGTATACCAAGTTCGTCATCGTCGCGGACGATGACATCGACGTCCGCAACTGGGACGAGGTGATCTGGGCGCTGACCACCCGCATGGATCCCGCGCGCGACACGGTCCTGATCGAGAATACACCCATTGATTACCTGGATTTTGCCAGTCCCAGGGCCAACCTGGGATCCAAGATGGGGTTGGACGCGACCAACAAGTGGAAAGGGGAAACGGAGCGCGACTGGGGTCGACCGATAGAGATGTCGGCCGCGGTAAGCTGCCGCATAGACGGCCTGTGGGCAGAGCTGGGTATCGACTGAGGCTCAGCCGAACAGTCGTTGATAAACAGGTAGCGAGCGCTTCAGCAGGAAGTCCAGCGGCCGCAGCAATGCAACCTCGTCCTCGTCCAGGGCGGCAAGGAAGTTCTTGAGTCCCAGTCCCAGCTCGGTGTCTCCTTCCATGTGAAGTCGGCGCTGGAAGAACAGCGTGTCGGGGTCCTCGCGCCGGGCGGCCAGCAGCAAGAAGTCATAAAGCGTGCCCTGCACCACCAGGTCCGGGTCGCCACCGGCGGCCGCCAGGGCAGTGTCGGTAACGGTCAGTAGCAGCTTGATATTGGCATCCTGTACGTCCAGCATGACGCGGCGGCCGGCAAGGAAATCCAGTTCGTCACGTGCCAGCTGCACGGCGAGGGCGTGATTCAACGCTGTCACCGCGACGGCGGCGTGGAACGACGCCGGCACCACGGCCATGGGCAGCGCCAGCAACCGCGGCAGACGCGCGGCTTTGTGCTCGGGACGGGTCGACATGTTGCTTCCGATGGTCACACCAGGTTGGAGATTCTATGATATCCGGCGGCCATGCCATTGACCCTGGTCAATGTTTCGGGTGCTGTCACCAAATCCGCCACTGCAGGGTTCGCGTTCGCCGTCGTATGGGTATACTTGGCACAACCCGGCTTGACTCGCAGACATCCTCGGTTCGGGGATCTCATCCGGGCGGCCAACGAAGGAGATTTTGATGAGCCAGAGAGTGTGGAACGTTTATCTGTCCGGTGAGATCCATTCGGACTGGCGCGAGCGTATCGTGCGTGGTGTGCGGGACAGCCAATTGCCGATCGAGTTCACGTCTCCGATTACCGATCATGATGCCAGTGACATGTGCGGCGTCGAGATTCTGGGCAGCGAAGAGAAGGAATTCTGGCGCGATCGCAAGGGCGCGGGCATTAACGCAATCCGCACCTCCACGCTCATCCGCAAGGCCGACATCGTGGTGGTACGGTTTGGCGAGAAGTACAAGCAGTGGAATGCGGCGTTCGATGCCGGCTATGCGGCGGCGTTGGGCAAGTCGCTGATCGTTCTGCACGAGCAGAGTAACGACCATGCCCTCAAGGAGGTCGACGCGGCCGCCAGCGCCACCGCGAGGACCCCGGAACAGGTGGCGACTATATTGTCATACGTGGTCTCCTGATTTCGCAGCGCAGCGGTGTGTCGGCACCAGCGGTGGCGAACGGCGAACGGCCGGCGGTGCTGCGGCTACAATAGAGACAGGGCTACGTTGCCCCCGTCCCCTTTAAAGGACAACACATTAACCGGAGGCAAAGACATGCGATACGTGGTTGAGACCGACAAGCCCGCCCAGCAGGCGGTAGAAGACTTGAAGGCTGCAGTCGAGCGGCATGGATTCGGCGTATTGCATGTCCACGATCTGAAGAGCACCTTTGCCAGCAAGGGCTTTGACTTCCCCAGCGAATGCCAGATCCTGGAGGTGTGCAATCCACAGCAGGCCATAAAGGTACTGAGCGAAGACATGGGCCTCAACATTGCGCTGCCGTGCCGCATCTCGGTCTACGAAGAGGCGGGGCGGACCAAGATCGGTATGGCAAAACCGACCGAGATGCTCGAAGCGCTGTCAGACTCGCCGGTGCTGAAACGAATTGCACAGGAGGTGGAGCAAAAGACCATGCAAATGATCGACGACGCCAAATAGGTCGATGGATCGCGCGTTCCACCGCCGACGTGCCGAGAACAGCCGTGAGCAGGACCGGCTTCGTTTGTCGCGGCACAGTTCTTTTCCGCCAATGCGAGACGGCCGACGTCGGCCGCCCGCGGTCCGCATGCGCGGGATAGTACTCACTGCCGCAGGAAATCGCTGCACGGAGATCCATTGGAGTTGTTCATGAACAACTTGCCAAGGCCCCTCGGGAGCAGCTTGCTGGTCGCGGTGGCTGCCGGCGCAGTTGGCACGGCGATGGCCGCGCCCCCGTCTCGCGACTCTTCGCTGCAGTGGTCGTATTCGCTGACGCCGATATACCAGTGGGACGCCAAGCTGGATCAGGGCGGCGAGTTTTCGTCCGAGCGCCTGCTCCTGCACCTGCAGGCGGAGAAGCGGTTCGGGCCCCGGATCGGTGCCGGGCTGGGGCTGCAGTATGGTTACGAGGATTACGACTTCGACGGGGTGACCGGATTTGGCGGCGCGCGGTGGAACACCCTGAACCGTTTTTCTCTCAGCCTGCCTTTCAGCTACCGGACCGAGAGCCCCTGGCAGCTGCTGTTTTCGCCCAGCCTTGAGATATCTGCGGAGAGCGGCGCCGAAATCGATGATTCACTGGGATATGGTGCCGTCGCCGCGGCGGTCCGACGGATTGGTGCCGACCTGAGTCTCGGGTTTGGCCTGGGCGCCTTCCGACGCATTGAGAAGAGTTCCTATTTTCCGTTTATCGCCGTGCGCTGGCAGATCACCGACCGGCTCAGGCTCGCCAACCCTTTTCGTGCCGGCCCGAGTGGTCCGGCAGGCCTGGAACTTGCCCTCGACATGGGTAATGGATGGGAACTGGCAGCCGGCGGGGCATACCGCTCCTACCGTTTCCGCCTGGATAAGGACGGCGCGGTTCCCGGCGGCATCGGCGAAACCGAGCAGGTTCCGGTCTTCCTGCGCGCAAGCAAGCGGTTGCGTGCCACGCTGCGGCTCGATCTCTACATTGGCGCGGCGCTGGCCGGGAAGCTGACGCTCGAGGACGGCGACCGCCGGGAGTTGGCCAAAGACGACTTCGATACCACTCCCTTTGTGGGCGTAGCGCTGGCCGGGGAATTCTGAGCCACCGCCGCTGAGACACGTGGTTCACCTAACTTTTTGAAATTCCAAGCTTTTACTCACGACTGAGCAATCCCGGGGTAATCGGTCAAGACCTATAAGTATATTGACATTTTCTAATATAACAATATACTACTGCTTCGACGATCCTTCCAACGACCGAACCAATCACCATTGGAGACCCTCAACATGAAACAGTGGATTATCGCTCTTATCGCCGTTGCCGGCATTAACGGTGCCGCGTGGGGCGCTGACGCGCAGCCCCCGGCACCGGATGTCACCCCGGCTTACGACTTTACCGAGTTCACCAAGATGTGGGAGCAGTTCCTTCCTACCGGACAGGGGCAGATTCCGACTGCCACGGCCATGCAGCTGAACCATCCAGGCGCCTATGCCCAGTTCATGAATCCGGCGACCTATGCCCAGTTCATGAATCCGGCGACCTATGCCCAGTTCATGAGCCCGGCCTTCTATATGCAGTTCGCGGACATCAACAGGATGATGCAGTTCATGAATCCGGCCGCGTACGGGGTGTTCATGAACCCGGCCAGTTATATGCCGATGATGAATCCCGGTGCCTACATGGTCTACATGAATCCGGCCTTGTACACGCAGTTCTTGAACCCGGAGGCGTACAAGACCTTCATCGACCCGAACCTGTATACGCAGTGGCTCAATCCGGCGAGCTACAAGGTCCCGACCGGCGGCTGAGCGGACACCGAAGAACATCGCTCAAGGAAGGGCAGGGTCCGGCAGGGCCCTGCCCTTTTTCTTTGCCTGCGGCCGGTGGCCAATCCCTTGGCGATGGGGTAGAAAGAGAAGCCCCCTTGCTGTACATAGGACAGCACTATGCTCGAGAACGTCAAGCAAACCAACCCGCTGATTCTGATAGCGGGCATCATTCTCATCCCTGTTACCGTGGCGGTGGTGAGCCTTTGGGTGGACACGCGCATCGACGATCGGCAGCGCACGCTGGCGCAGGATCTCCACCAGCGCCAGGAAAGCCTGGCGGTAGCCCAGACCATTGACGCCTACTTCCAGGGGGTAGGACAGGTGTTGTTGGGCGAGATGGACTCGGCGCTGCGTGATCGCATCATCGTGGCCCGCACAAATGCGCTGCTGACGCGGCTCAACCGGCCGGTGGACCGGGCCCTGATCGTACGCTTCGTGAACCAGATGCAACCGGAACTCACCAAGCGGCCCGAACGGGTGTTGGAGCGATCGGCCCAACCATACATCGATCTCTCGGGCATCGACCTGAGCGGCACGGACCTCGCGTTCATCAACCTGTACCGCGCCGACCTGAGCGGCGCGATCCTGCGCGAGGCCAGGCTTACCTGGGCCAACCTGTCCCACGCCAATCTGCGCGGTGCCGATCTCAGCGGCGCGAGCCTGAATGGTGCCGAATTCAATGGAGCCGTGTTGACGGGGGCCAGGCTGCGTGGCGCCCGGATCGGTGGTGCCAGTTTTCGAGCTGCCAGACTGGACCGAGCGGACCTGGGCGGTGCCGACGCCACGGATTTCGAGTTCGAGGGCATCACCACCGGGACCAGCTTCGCGGCGGCAATCCTGACCGGCGCGCGGTGGTTGGACGGGAGGTTGTGCGGGCCCGACTCCGTGGGCAGCTGCCGGGTGCCGAAGTGAGGCTCCATCAACGGCCGGCCAGCCGTCCGACAGGACGATAATCCACAGGGCGCCCGGCTGCACCCGATATTTCGGGCCGCGGGCTATATCGGGGTCTGGCGCTGCGGTGCGTCGGATGCAATGCGCCCTGATCGATTCGCGATCAAGCTTGCTGCCCTCGACCAAGGTCGAGCCCCTCACCGGTTGGTTGCCGAACGCGGCTATGCCGCGGACGATCGGGTCGCCTTGCGCACTGGCGTATGGCATGGTGTGAGCCCGAACGGCGCACCTCGCAGGTGGCCATCGGCACCTCCAGTGCGATGCGCTATGCCAGGGGGCGCCGCCCGATTGAGCATGCTCAGGATCCCGGGTCGGCCCGGTCCCTGAGCAGCCGCTCGACCATGTCCTCCAGCGACTTGAGCCGCTTGCGAAATTCAAAGAGCTTACGGAACACGGTAATATTGCGCGTGTATTCCCGGAACGGCTGCGGTGGCGTAGTCGCGTACATGCCGGGTTCGGGTATGTCCTCGGTGACACCACAGCGATGCACCATGACCACGTCGTCCGCAACGGTCATGTGGTCGAGCACACCGGTCTGGCCGCTGGCGATGACGCGCTTGCCGAAGCGACTCGATCCCGCTATCCCGCACTGCGCCACAAGCAGACAGTCCTCGTCGAGGAATACGTTGTGGGCGATGTGGCACAGCGCGTCGATCTTGGTGCCGCGGCCAATCCGGGTTTCGCGATAGGTACCGCGGTCGACGGTGCAGTTGGCGCTGATGACCACGTCGTCTTCCACCACCACGATGCCTTTCTGAGGAACCCGCTGCCAGTGCTTGGCCCGATCGCGGACAAACCCGAAACCGTCGGCGCCAATGACACAGCCCGGCTTCAGCCGCACTCGCTTCCCGACGCGGCAGCCACGGCCGATGAAGACCCGCGCATGGATCACGGACTCGTCGTCTATGAAGGCGTCTTCCTCGATGATTGCATTGGCCTGCACCACGCTCCGCGCTCCGAGTTGGACGCCGCGGCCGATCACTGCGTAGGCCCCCACCGTCACGGTGTCAGGGACGCTGACGGAGGGATGGATGACCGCCGTGGGATGTATGCGTGGCCACTCGGTGCAGTGCAAATCGACATCGTCGAAGTGCTGGCGCAACAAGGCGTGGGCAAGCTTGACGTCCTCCGTCACCAGTATCGCGAGATCACCGATATCCTGCAGCTGCTGCGCCAGCTCGGGGGTGGTGACCACCGCCGCCGGGGACGCCTCCCGGATGGCGGTAAGCACGGCCTCATCGTCGACAAAAATAATATCATTCGCGGAGAAATCATCCGCGGGCGCGAACCCCGAGATGGTCCCGTTCGGCCCCAGACTTTGCAGCAGCAAACCGGACGGGTGGAAACGTTCGTAGATTTCGGAGACTGTTATGGTCATCAGCCTTGCATCACGCGAGTGGAGGCCCACGGATGATAACCAGTGCCGCGACGCGGGGCTAGGTGGGCGGCGGCGGACTGCGGGGCGGGATCCTAAGTGTGCTTAGCAGCAGGCCGCCGGCAATGAACAGGACCAGCAAGGTCAGGATCGAGATGCGGGTGCTGTCGAAGACGACGGCGGTCCAGCCCATGAGCAGCGGGCCGATCACGGCCGCGAACTTACCGAGCAGGTTGTAGAAACCAAAGAACTCCCCCGCCGCCTCCTTGGGGATCAGATGGGCGTAGAGCGATCGGCTCAGGGCCTGCACGCCCCCCTGCACCAGCCCGATGGCCACGGCCATCGCGAAGAACTCCCAGGTCTGGTCGATGAAATAGGCCCATATGGTGATCCCCACATAGGCCGCGAGGCCGATGAGAATCCCCGGCTTGGCGCCGATGCGCTGGCCCAGCAGGCCAAATGCCAGCGCGGAGGGAAAGCCGACGAACTGCACCACCAGCAGCGCCGTGACCAGGTCGGTGGCGGTAAAGCCGAGCGCGAGCCCGTAGTCAACGGCCATCCGCACCACCGTATCCACCGCATCGATATACAGCCAGTAGGCGATCAGGAACTGTACCACCACGCGGTAGCCGCGGATCTTATGGAAGGTCGTCACCAACTGGCTGAACCCTCGTCGTGCCGCAATCGCCAGGCTTACTCGTCTCTCTTCGCCAGCCTCATGAACGAGGCGTGCGAGCGGCAGCGAGAAAACCGCCCACCACAATGCGGTAGCCAGAAAAGAAAGGCGAACGGCCTGGCTGGCGTCGGGGATGCCGAACCATCCCGGCTGGAGTGTCATCATCACGCAGCCGGCGAACAACAGGCCGCCGCCGAGGTATCCCATGGCGTAGCCCAGCCCGGAAACCAATTCGAAGCGGTGCGCAGGCGCCACGTCGACCAGCAGGGCATCGTAGAAGATGTTGGCACCTGCAAAGCCAATCCCGGCCACGACGTAGAGCGCGACCGCGGCGGCCCACTGGCCCTCCCCAAGCAGATAGAGGCAGGAAGTGGCGGTCACGCCCAGAGCCGCGAAGATAAGCAGGAAGCGTTTTTTCAGACGTCCCTGATCGGCAATGGCACCGAGGATGGGCGCCAGAATCAACACCGCGACGCTGGCCAGTGAATTTGCCAGCCCCAGCCGGAACGTGCTTTCGGTGACGGCGGCGCCCTCGCTCCAGTACTGCTTGAAGAATACCGGGAAGAACCCCGCAATCACGGCGGTGGCGAAGGCGGAATTGGCCCAGTCATACAGCGCCCAGGCCCAGACCTGCCGGTCACTCTCGCGGAGCAGGGTGCGCAAGGCCTAGGAATTCATATTGGCCCGGGAGACGGAAGGCATGTCGCCGGCCGACATTCAGTCATGGGCGACGGGTTTGTCCGTGAACAGGTAATCCCGCAGTTCCTTGTCCATGGCCGGATCCCGGCGCCTGATCCATTCCAGCACCATGGCGGCATGTTCCTTTTCCTCGTCACGGTTATGGCTCAGGATGGCGCGCAGTTCCGAATCCTTGCACGCATCGACCCGCTGGTTGTACCAGTCGATGGCCTCGAGTTCCTCCATCAGGGAAACAATGGCACGGTGCATGTCCCGGGTCTCGTCGCTCAATTCATTGATGTCTTCGTGATAACCTTCGTTTGCCATTTCGGGTTCTTTCGTCTTGATTGAGGAGTTGTATCTTAAACGGAAGTGAAAAGTTCGCCCAGTGGCCGGATGATTCATGGCACGGTCCGCCCGGGCACGATATCCGGCAGCCGTCACCGACTGGTACCACTTCGACGCGGACAGCGCGGGCCTGCCATCTGGCAGGTGAGGGCCCCGCCGCTGCGACAACCGAGCGTGCGCGTATACTAGCGGGCCTCCCGACACCCAGTGCTGGATCACACATGACGACACAGAGCAAGTTTTCAGGCGTTCTGGTGCCGGTCGCCACACCTTTCACCGCGACGCTGACACCGGATCATGCGGCGTTCGCGCGTCACTGCCGGTGGCTGTTGGATCGGGGAGTGGATGGTCTCGCGGTATTCGGTACCACCAGCGAGGCCAATTCTCTGGCCATCGAAGAGCGGGTCGATATGCTCGATGCATTGATCGACGCGGGCGTCGCGCCGGCCATGCTGATGCCCGGCACCGGGACCTGCGCGCTGACCGATACCGTGCGCCTGACCGCTCAAGCTGTTGAACGCGGTTGTGGAGGAGTGTTGATGCTGCCGCCGTTCTACTACAAGGACGTCAGCGACGAGGGGCTTTTCGCCTATTACTCGGAGGTGATCGAGCGTGTCGGCGACGGGCGCCTGCGGGTGTACCTCTACCACATCCCGCCGATCGCCCGGGTGGGTATTTCCGCCGCGCTCATCGAGCGCCTCGTCGAGGCGTTTCCGGAAATCGTCATGGGTATCAAGGACAGTTCCGGCGACTGGCGCAATACGGCGGCCATTCTGGAACGCTTTCCGGGTTTTGCCACCTTTTCCGGTTCCGAATCACACCTGCTCGCCACTCTTCGGGGCGGGGGCGCCGGCTGTATCACCGCCACCGGTAACGTCAATCCGGCCGGGATCCGGGAACTGTGCAAACACTGGCGCGGAGCGGACGCGGACCGAATTCAGCAGCGGGTGACCGCCATACGCAGCGTGGTCGAGGCCTTTCCCTTGATCGGCGCCACCAAGGCCATGATTGCCGATCATTACGGGGACGAATCCTGGCTCAGGGTCCGCCCGCCGCTGATGCCGCTGCCGGAGTCGCAGCTTGCTGCCCTGCGCTCGGCCTTGTCGGCGTTGGAATTCAGCATGGGCCGCGGTGGTGTCTAAATGCCAGCGGCAGGGACAGTCAGTGCATCGATGGCGGATTCTCCGACGGCTATCGGCGGTGGCTGATGATGCTGGCCGGCCGCGATGCCAGGATAGACTTCTTCCGCGGCTTCGCGCTGCTTACCATTTTCATCGAGCACGTCTACTACAACAAACTTGGCGGATACACGCTGCGCAGCTACGGTATTGCGGATGCAGGCGAGGTGTTCTTCTTCCTGTCCGGGTTCGTGGCCACCCTGGCCAACGATCGCATCGTTGCGACATATGGCTACGGGACGGCACAGCACAAGGCCCTGTCGCGTTGTGCCAGGATCTACCTGGCTCATGCCGTCGCTTTCCTCGTCGTCGTCGCACTCACCGTATTACTGAGCCGGGGTGAGGGCTTCGGCGTGGTGTTCTCCGTATACGGATTGAGCGATATCGCCGCCGGTGACTGGTCCACGTTCGTGCATGGCCTGATGATGCTGCATCAGCCATACCTGTTCGGTATCCTGCCGGTATTTGTGATCCTGTCGGCATCGACACCCGTCATGCTCTACGCGTTGCGGCGTTCGCCGCGCGCCTTGTTGGCGATCTCCTTATTCGTCCACCTCGCGGTGCAACTGTTTGACATCAACCTGCCGACCTATCCAAACGGTACTCCATGGGCCTTCAACCCCCTGGCTTACCAATTCATGTTTGTGCTGGGAATGTTGTTCGGCTGGAACTATCTTAACCAGCGATTCCGGCCGAGTTATTCGATCCGCACAATGGCTGTAGCGTCAATGTTTCTGCTGCTTATTTTCCTGTTGCATCAGTTCATACCCTTTCTGCACAGGCATTTTCTTCCTGAGTTGTCCTGGTATGTTGGAGGCATACCGCTGAGCGACAAACAGAACATCGAACCCATGCGCATAGCCCACTTTCTGCTGTTGGCCTACTTCGTCACCGGCCTGGTCCACTACCTGGAGGACCTGCCGCTCAAAATCAGAAGCGTGATCGCTGTTCTGGCGCGACCCGTGGGAAGCTGTGGCCGCCACTCGCTGACGGTGTTTGCGTGCAGCATCGTGTTGTTTTATCTGGGCAGCCTCGTGATCGCTTCGCGTGGTGACGGGGCGGCGGTGTGGGTCCCGCTGAACATTATCGGTTTTACTATGCTATTGTTGGTGGCGTCATGGCTGTACCGCCGGCGCCCGGGAGCCGGCTTGCGGGTCGTTCATGCGGGGACCGGATAATAGTGGTGTATATTCGGGTTGTTCGGACCCCAGGGTCGCGCGGTGGCGCCTCCCGAAGGGTCTGATTTCATGTACTGTTCCTCGCTTCCAAAGCATCTCCCGGTTCCCGCGCTGCTGTTGGTGGTCGCGGCCCTGGCGCTGGCTCAGGAACAGCAGACCATCGTGCTCGATCTGGATTACGACAACATCGAGCCCCAGGTCGAAACCAGGGAGTATGAGAATCGGCGGGTGGAGGAATATCGCGTCAACGACAACCTCTACGCCATCAAGATCAGGCCCAAGAACGGGGAGCCTTACTACCTGATCGACCCGGACGGTTCCGGCCAGATGGAGTGGCGCCGTGATACCAATGAGAATATCCGCGTCCCGAACTGGTCCCTGATCAAGTGGTGACTTGGCGCCAAACCGGTTACGTTGACTGAAAACTGAATGCAACAGGAATCCCTATGAGACGCTTGCGATACACGATTGCCACCCTCGCCCTGGTGCTGCTGAACGTGCCACCCGCGCTAGCGGACACCCTGGCGGAGGTGAAGCAGCGCGGGGCGGTGCGCTGCGGTGTGAACGACGATCTACCCGGGTTCGCGAGAAAGACCGCCGCCGGCGACTGGGCCGGCCTGGATGTGGACATGTGTCGTGCGGTGGCGGCGGCGGTGTTCGGTGATGCCGAGAAGGTCCAATTCATCCCCTTGAACGCCACCCAGCGCTTCGAGGCGCTCAAGGCCGGCAAGATCGACTTACTGGCCCGCAATTCCACCTGGACCCTGAGCCGTGACCTGGGCCAGGGTATGGATTTCGTCGGCACGAACTATTATGACGGTCAGGGATTTCTCGCTGCCAGCGCAGGCGGCATCCACAGCGCCCTGGAGCTTGGTGGGTCGGATGTCTGCGTCCAGGCGGGTACGACGAGTCTGCAGAACGTCAAGGCCTATTTCACCCGGCATCGGATGAAGCTGCGGCTGCATGTCTTTGACAGCACGGCCGCGGCTCTCGTCGCGTACCGGGCGGGTCAGTGCAACGTGCTGACCAGCGATCAGTCGCAGCTCTATGCGTTGCGCAGCGAGCTGCCCGATCCCGACGCGCATGTCGTGTTGCCGGAGTTCATCTCCAAGGAGCCGCTTGGACCGGTCGTGCGCGAAGGCGATTCTCCCTGGGCCGACATTGTGCAGTGGACGCTGTTCGCCATGATCAATGCAGAGGAGCTGGAGATATCCTCGGCCAATGTGGACCGCATCGCCGAACAGGCGTCGGACCCGGCGCTCCGCCGTTTCCTCGGCAAGGACGGTAATCACGGCGCCGATCTCGGGATCAGCAGCAGTTGGGCCTACAACGTGATCAAGCAGGTGGGGAACTACGCAGAATCATTCGACCGCAATGTCGGTCCTGGATCGGCCCTGAAGATCCGCCGCGGTCAGAACGCACTGTGGCGGGACGGCGGGTTGATGTTCGTACCGCCCATACTCTGAACAATCGCCGCGCGATTATCGCGGGTGCCGGTCAAGCCGTCGGGCCAGGGCGCTGCCCGTGGGCTCCGCCGGACGCCGGCGCGGCAGCGTCCCTTGTATCGAAACCGATCCTCTTGCGTACGAAGTACAAGGGGCGGCGCTTGACCTCGCCGTACACCCGCCCGACGTATTCACCGATGATGCCCAGCGATACCAGCTGCACTCCACCGACGAACAGCACCGCGATCATCAGCATGGCCCATCCGGCCACCCAGGACTGGGTGAACAGCCGCACCAGCATGGTGTAGACGATGAGTGCCAGCGCAAATCCGGCGGCGGTGAAACCCAGCCAGGTCGCCAGCCGCAGCGGTGTCAGTGAAAAGGACAGCACGCCGTCGACAGCAAAGCGCACCATCTTGCGCAGCGGATATTTTGACTCCCCGGCCAGCCTGGGGTCGCGCTGGTAGCGCAACGGTTGCTGGCGGTATCCGACCCACGCCACCATGCCGCGCAGGAACCGGTCCCGCTCCGGCATTGAGGTCAGGGCGTTGACCACGCGGCGGTCCATGAGGCGAAAATCACCGGTGTCGAGGGGGATGGGCACATCAGACAGGCGGTTGATGAGGCGGTAAAATCCGCGTGCTGTCCACAGCTTGAATGCGCTCTCGCCGGCGCGGTCGCTGCGCACGCCATAGACCACGTCCGCGCCGTCACGCCACTGCTCCAGCATCTCGATGATCACTTCCGGCGGGTCCTGCAGGTCTGCATCGATGACCACCACGGCATCGCCCGATGCATGCTCCAGCCCTGCGGTCACGGCTACCTGGTGGCCGAAATTGCGAGAAAGCGCGATAACGCGAATGCGCTCGTCCGCTGCCTGCCGATCACTCAATACCGCCAAGGTGTCGTCCACGCTGCCGTCATCGATAAAAATCAGCTCGCAACGGATCCAGTCGAGCCCGGAGACCACCGCGACAAGTCGATCGATGGTGCGGGCGACCACCGGGTCCTCGTTGAAGCAGGGTATTACCACCGATAACATAGGTGGTGCGGCGAAGCGGCGGAGGCTATCGGAGGGATCAGGCATGACGGTCGTTCGAGGGTGGTTTCCTTACTCAGGTTGGTTCAAGTATACAACCATGGCGCTGACCGACCCGGGCGCGAGACCGACGAACCGCGTTCATATTTCGCAAGGCGTCGGCCGATGCGCAGGTCCAATCCGGTTCGGCCCGGTCCCGCCTGGCGTTAAGGGTATAATCGCAGGGTGATCACAACATCCATGCATGCTGATGCAGCCAGATGAATCCAGCCCGGCGGGTGCGGGCGCCGACAAGGCGATGAAGGATCCCGTGTGCGGCATGTCGGTGGCGCCGGACGCTGAGCTGCGAGCGGTGTACGAGGATAGGACCTATCTGTTCTGCTGCCGGACTTGCCTGGAGAAGTTCCAGGCCGATCCCGCCAGATTCGCCGCCCCGGCGGTGGTCACCACGGACCCGGTGTGCGGCATGCAGGTTTCTCCCGACAGTGAGCGGCGTTTTGCCTACCAGGGCATCACTTACCTTTTCTGCTGCGACGGTTGCATGAAGAAATTCAGCCAATCACCGCAGGATTACCTCGACAGCGGGGACGAACAGAAGGCCGGTTCGTGCTGCGGCCACTCGGGCGGAGGTGCAAAGATCGCGCATGCAGATGCGGCGACACTGGAGCACATCTGCCCCATGTGTCCCGAGGTCAGCCAAGTCGGTCCGGGCAGCTGTCCGAGCTGCGGCATGGCGCTGGAGCCCGCGGTACAGACGGCGCCCGTGACCCGCACGGAGTATGTCTGTCCCATGCATCCGGAGGTGGTCCGGGATGAAGCGGGGGACTGCCCGCTGTGCGGCATGGCGCTGGAGCCGCGTACGGTCGCGGTCGAGGAAGACAACCCGGAGCTGGCCGACATGACGCGGCGGCTGAAGGTTGCCGCCGCGCTGTCGCTGCCGGTGCTGGCGATCGCCATGCTGGCCGACATGGCGCCCCAGTTGCTGCCCGCCGGCGTGGCGGCGCGTACCTGGCAGTGGTTGCAGTTCCTGCTTGCCACCCCCGTGGTGTTGTGGGCGGGGCTGCCCTTCTTCCAGCGCGGCTGGCATTCCCTGCAAAATCGAAGCCTCAATATGTTCACGCTCATCGCCCTGGGCGTCGGTGTCGCCTGGCTGTACAGCTCGGTGGCGCTGCTACTGCCGCAGATCTTTCCGGATTCCATGCGCCATGGGGATGGGTCGGTGGCGGTGTACTTCGAGTCCGCCGCGGTGATCGTGACACTGGTGCTGCTGGGCCAGGTGCTGGAGTTGCGCGCCCGCAGCCGGACCAGCGCGGCGATCAGGATGCTGCTCGGTCTGGCGCCCAACACGGCGCGCGTAGTGGGGGAAGACGGTCGTGAGCGTGACCTTCCCCTGGAGCAGGTAGAGGTGGGCGACGTGTTGCGGGTGCGGCCGGGTGAGAAGGTGCCTGTTGACGGGCGGGTCACCGAGGGCGCCAGCAGCATAGACGAGTCGATGGTGACCGGGGAGTCGATCCCGGTGAGCAAGCAGGCCGGGGATGCGGTGATCGGGGCTACATTGAACGGACAGGGCAGCCTGCTGATGCGCGCCGAGCACGTGGGCGGCGACACCCTGCTGGCACAGATCGTCCAGATGGTTGGCGAAGCCCAGCGCAGCCGGGCGCCGATCCAGAAACTGGCTGATGTCGTGGCGGGTTATTTCGTTCCGGCGGTGGTGCTGGTCGCGCTGCTCGCCTTCCTGGCCTGGCTGGCGTGGGGACCTGAGCCACGCCTGGCCTATGCGGTAATCAATGCCGTGGCCGTGTTGATCATCGCCTGTCCCTGCGCCCTCGGGCTCGCCACGCCGATGTCGATCATGGTGGGCACCGGCCGGGGTGCCAGCGCCGGGGTCCTGATCAAGAATGCGGAGGCCCTGGAGGTGTTGGAGAAGGTCGACACCCTTGTCCTGGACAAGACCGGCACCCTGACCGAGGGCAGGCCGGCACTGGTGCAGGTACTCCCGGCGCCCGGCTTCGCCGCGGACGAGCTGCTGGGACTGGTGGCGGCAGTGGAGCGCGGCAGCGAGCATCCCCTGGGGGAGGCCATCCTGCGGGGTGCCGAGGAACGCGGACTCGCCATCGCCGGCGCCAAAGGTTTTCATGCCCACAGCGGTAAAGGCGTCAGCGCCAGGGTGGCGGGGCGGACTGTTGCGCTCGGCAGTTCCGCGTTCCTGTTGGAATCCGGCATCGACACCGAATCGCTGAGTTCGCGCGCAGAGGAGTTCCGGGGCCAGGGACAGACGGTAATGTTCGCGGCGGTGGATGGCCGCCTGGCGGGGTTGTTTTGCGTATCCGATCCGATCAAGGAAACCACCGCCGAGGCGGTGACCGCGCTGCATGGCGAGGGGATCGAGCTGGTGATGCTCACCGGGGACAACCGGCGCACTGCGGATGCGGTCGCCGCCAGGTTGCGTATAGACCGCGTGGAAGCCGAGGTGTTACCCGATGAAAAGGCGCGCATCGTTATCCAGCTGCAGCAGCAGGGACGGGTGGTGGCAATGGCCGGGGACGGCATCAATGATGCCCCGGCTTTAGCCCAGGCCGACGTAGGCATTGCCATGGGTACCGGGGCCGATGTAGCCATGGAGAGCGCTGGTATCACCCTCGTGAAGGGCGACCTGCGGGGGATCGTTCGCGCCCGGCGGCTCAGCCGTGCCACCATGCGCAACATCCGGCAGAACCTGTTTTTCGCCTTCGTCTACAACTCTCTCGGCGTGCCGGTCGCGGCCGGGGTGCTGTATCCGTTTTTCGGCCTGTTGCTGTCGCCCATGATCGCCGCCGCGGCCATGAGCTTCAGTTCGGTGTCGGTGATTTCCAACGCGCTGAGACTGCGCAACATGGAGCTTTGAACGGCGGTCTGCGCGCGATCGCGGGCGGACCCGCTCGGACACACATGTTTGAATGAGCAACACCTTGATTCGCAAGCTGAAACAAACCATAGCCCGGATTACCCTGCTGCTGTGCATGGAAGGGTCGGCAAGCGTGTTGGCGGCACCTGTGCTGGTGGACACCGAGTGGCTGGCCAGTCGCCTGGGTGCTCCGGGGCTGGTGTTAGTCGACATGGCGGCGGACGCCACCCAGTACCAACGCTTTCACCTGCCCGGTGCCGTCTACCTCCCCTACGAAGCCCTGGTTCGGCAACGCAAGGACGGGGTTGTACTGCGCGCACCCGACGAACGCCTGTTCAGGGTGCTGGGCGCATTGGGTATCAGCGCCGAGTCTCACGTGGTGGTCTACGATGACATCGGTGGCCTGCAGGCCGGCCGCTTGTTCTGGGAACTGGAGCGCGTGGGGCACGCGCGCATGTCGGTACTGAACGGTGGACTGGTGCGGTGGATACTCGAAGGGCGCAAGGTGGAATCGAGACCGCAACGGCCGCAGGCGGTGCCATATGTCCCGTCGGGCCAGGGCGCGCGCCGCAACGAGGCATCGCTGCAGGAGGTAAAGCTCGCGCGGGACCAGGACGCGGCGCTGCTGCTGGATGTCCGCACTCGGGAGGAATACCAGGGCGATCCGCGAGGCAAAGTGCCCGGCGGCCACATCCCCGGGGCCCGATGGTGGCCATGGGACCAGTCGGTGGATTTTGGCGCCGGTTTCCGGTTCAAGTCGCGGCAGGCGCTGCAACAGAGCCTGGCGGCGGTGGGCGCCGGAGACAGGCAGCAGCCCATCGTAACCTATTGCCGCACTGGGCACCGCGCCGCCCAGTCTTACCTGATCTTGCGCAGCCTCGGGTACGAGAATGTTAGGCTCTACGACGGCTCAATGGTGGAGTACGAACGCGATCGCCCGGCGCCGTTGGCGCGCGGTTCGAAACCGGGGGTGTGCTGCTGAAACTGCCCCGACGGCAAGGATTGACCCAGGTCAACAACCGTCACGGCAATAACGAACACACTGCTACCGAGCGGATACGAAGGAGACGGTCATGACAGCAGGTGCAATCTGTGTGCGTGACGTGGTGATTGCCGGCCCCGCGATGCCGGTGCAAGAGGCGGCGGGCTTGATGCGCGACTACCATGTCGGCAGTTTGGTAGTGGCAGAGGAGATTAACGGTAAGACCACACCGGTCGGCATTCTGACCGACCGGGACCTGGTGGTGGAGGTGCTGGCCAAAGGGCAGGATGCAGAAGGGATCACCGTCGGTGATGTAATGAGCGATCACCTCATGCTGGTGGTGGAGAACGAATCCTTGTGGAACGTGATCCAGCGTATGCGCAGCGAGGGGGTGCGTCGGGTGCCGGTAGTGGACAGCGGCGGCGCCCTGGTCGGCATCCTGTCGGTGGACGACATGCTGCAACTGCTGGGTGACGAACTCAGTGCCCTGGGCCGCTTGATTGGTAATGAGCAGGAGCACGAAGCACGGCGTCGCGACCAGCCATGACGGGCCGCGCCGGCCGCTGGTTGCGGGTGAGGTCGGGGAGTGCCTGGCGGGGCCAGCGTTGGTGAGTGTCGATGAATTCCGCTCGACCCAGAACGTGGCCCTGCATGGCCCGTTCGAGTTCTACCCTGCCTGGCGCGCCCGCCCAGGTCCGGCAACGCGGTAGCGAGGGCATACAGCCGGTGGAAGTAGCGGTGCCTGCCGGCGAGCCGACCGGGTCCGCCTTACGTGGACCTCTTCCAGTCATTAAAACCGCAGGCGGCGCCGGGCTCGTCAACAATCAGCACCAGGCTGCGGGTGCCGTCATGCTTGCCTGGCCAGGCGAGGGGCCGGGACCCGTCATCGCCGTCGTACGTATAGCGGTGCGGCTCTTCGCGCCGGCTGCGAAGGCGCGGCTGCTTGTCGTCAATACCATCCCCGGCTGCCTTTAGGTGTGATTAGCGGGATGGCCGATAATTCCGGAACGCAGCAGGAACTCACGCAGGTGCCGGACGTCCTGCTTGCTGGCGCTGCCGGTGTGGTGCGGGCGGTGCAGGGTCCCCTCGATGCCGTTAAGCGCCACCCGAAAACGAGCGCCATGCCCGGACTGGATCCGGGCGCCCAGCGAATTCAGCAGGGACTCTATCTCCCGCCAGTGAATGTTGCTGCTCACCGGTTCCGTGAAGATCGCATCCAGGGTGCGCCGGTGCTTTTGGCTCATGGTCCTCTCCGCAGCGCGGGTGTCGTTCAAGGATAACATCACCAGCCGCCTCGTGTATCCGGTATTCCGGGCCAGATCCACTTACTTGACCTCGGTCAAAGCGTTGACCCCCTGCGGGCGCGTACTCTGTCCGTGATCTTTACGGACAAACCGGAGTTGGCTATGCGTCATGTATTTTTAGGCAGGGCCTTGATCACGGGGGCCTTAGCGTCAGTCGGGCGGATCGTAGGTTTGCTGGCGGCTCTTGTCCCGATGAGCCTGATCGCGCTGCCGGGCGCGTTCGCGGATGCTGACAAACCCTACGAAGTCATTGAAGGCAAGGTGGATAGAGCCACCTACCTGGGGTGGCGTACCTTCAATTCGGCCTGTTACATCTGTCACGGGACAGATGCCAGGGGAACGTCAGTCGCGCCCGACCTGGTGGCCCGAGTAAAGGATATGAGTCCGCGGGAATTCGCCGATGTTGTGCTCACCCGCTATCGCATCGTACTGCCGGCCGGCAGTGTGACGGGAGACGACCAGACCGATCTGCGGGCCAGCATGCTGGACCTGGTGGTGAAACGGGAGCGGGGCGAACTGACCATGCCCGCATGGGGTAACGATCCCAACGTGAAGCCCCATGTCATGGACATCTATTCCTACCTGCGCGCTCGCGGCGATGGCGTGCTCGGACCGGGGCGTCCGGACCAGATCGAGCGCTAGCGCGACCCGCAGCCGGGGGGTGGCGTGGCGCACGCCTCGCTCGTTCGTGCAAGCGGATCTTCAAAGCTGAAGCAGAGGTGTGAGATTACCCGCTGCGGCACGGGGTGTTTGGCTCCCCCGGCGCGGTCAATGGGCCCAGCCAGGCCAGATCGGGGTGGTTGGTATCGGGGTCCAGGCAGATGGTCCGGCAGTCGACACCATCGCGTCTCCTGCTACGCACCGGTCTCAAGCCGCTTCGTCTCAATCGCCTGTGGCCAGTGGCAGGCGTGGAAATCGTGAAAGACGGCGAAGGGGCGGCTGTTCCAGCAGGAGCGGGGCGTACCGGCTGTTTGCAGGGCGTCGAAACCGCAGCAAGTCAGTGAATCGTAGCGCAGGCCCGACCTCCCCCGGCTGCGCTGGCCATTAAAACAACGCCCAGGGGCGACCCGTTCTGGATGGTGTTCGTTGCACGGACGGCAGCGGCCGCAGCATGAGGGCCTGCGGCGACGACAACCGGACCGACGCGACCCGGTTGTCCGCCGGGTATGCGATAATCTGACTATAGTTTCGTGCTGCACGGACCCAAGGGCCACGCACCGGGCAGACCAACAGTAGAACGTCGACGCAATACAAAGCGATATGTTGGGGATGCTGTACATAAAGCGAACCACGATATTCTTGCTTGTAACGGCCATCGGCGCCGGGTTCGCGCTATGGCTGAGTTTGGATGGCGGGCTCGATTCGAAAGCAAATACCTCCATCCTCTCCCGCCAGGTCGAACCTGCCGGCGAGCTGCCAAAAGGCTTCGTGGTGTGGAGTTCCAACCGCTCGGGCAATCACGATATCTTCAAGATGACCTTGCCCGACAGGCAAGTCACTCGCCTTACGGACCACCCGCATGCAGAGTACTTCCCGCGCATCTCGCCCGATGGCAAATCCATCGTGTTTTCCCGCTCACGAAAACCCAAGGTGTCGCAACGAAAACACCTGCCCTGGGACGTCATTCTGCTCGATCTGGATACCGGGAATGAACGGCTATTGGCACCCTATGGCAATACGCCGACCTGGTCAGTGGATGGTCGCCGGGTCTATTTTCAACGCAATGTGATGCAGTTTGTGCAGCACGATGTAAGCACCGGGAATGAGTCCATCCTCTTCCAGAGCGGTACGGGGAAGGTGAGGGAAGGTGCCGGGCTACAGACGCCTCATATCGGGCCGGACGGTAAACAAATCGCGGTGACCCTGCGTTTCAAGCAGCACTTGATGGGCATCGTGGATCCGGCGGGCAACATTTCAAGGATTTCGGACGGTTGCCAATTGACCTGGAGTCGGCGGGGGGACTTTCTTTACTTCGTTGATTATGGTGGGCGAATGAAAAATGCCATATTCTTCTATGAACCGTCCCGCAAACAGGCTCAGATGTGGCTGGACCTGCCGGGTGAGTTCAGCCATGAGTATTTCCCCAAGCTATCGAACGATGAACGCTACCTGGCGTTCGGCGCCAGCCGCAGTGCCAAAGACCACGAGCATGATCGGGCGGATTACGAGATCTTTCTGTGGCAGGTTGGTACACCACCCGGAAATGTCACCCGGCTTACCTTCAACAAGGCCAACGACGGTTGGCCGGACGTGCATTTTCACAAGGACTAGACAAGGAAGGCCCGAACTGACGCGTTTGAAAACCCGCCGTCGCCGATGCAACGGCCAGTCTCCAGTCCGCTCGCCTCCTGTCACCGGCATGGCGGCAGCCGGGTCATGCGGGGGGATTGTGGACCGCGGGGCGGCTGCATGTCATCCGGGGGTCCAAGCACGATCAATAGCGATGGAATCCTGCCGTCTGCAGTGATAAGTTACCGCGCGCTGAGACCGGCTGTGGCGCCTGGTGAATGAAACTCCGATCGACCACGGGTCGTCGATGTGGGTCCGCTTCGCAGAGTCCCATCTGCGCAGCTCTCCGTCTGCGTTGATCGGGTCCGCCCGGGGCCGGCCGAATGGGATGGTCGCGAACTCTTTGCCGGCCGGTATTGGGCTTGAAAGCAACTCCGGTGCCGCCCCACAAGTTTTACCGATACATGGAGCGCTGTTGATACCGGCATGCCGACTTGCATATCCAGCACGGTTGGCCTTGGGTTTCCCGGGTTCGATTGAAACCTGCGTCCGCTTTCAGGGCTGCGGGGCCGGTGGTGGTTTGTGCGGGTGGTCACATCGCCAAGAGTGGGATTGAGTGCAGGTCGCCGGGCATGGGATGGATTGTTGATCCTTCGTTCTGGTCGTTGCGCCTCGGACTTTGCCATGTCACTAGTGGCTGCGCACCGCGCGGACTGGAACCAATCGAGGTGGGTGTGGTGATGAAATGGGTTGCTCGCTGAATCAATGGTGAAGCCAAAAGTCAAAAGACTGTTCCAGGTCGCTGTAACGGTTGGGTTGATATTTTACGTCTGCTACTCCGCAGGTGTTTTTTCTAAGAGCGGAAGAGACGAGTTCGCCGCCGTGATTTCGCAAGTCGATTGGGGAATTGTCGGACTTTCAATCTTCATCACCTTCGTGCAGAACCTGGTCAGTGTCTGGAAATGGAAGCTGGTGGTCGTCGCCAAGCACCTGAAAGCGGGATTTCTTGTGTTGCTCAATTATCTTTTCGTCAGCAGGTTATACAACCTCATTCTACCAAGCAGTATGGGGGGAGATGTCATTCGCATATACAGGTTGGGAAAATTGAATGCAAACATGGAGGTTGCCGCAGCCTCGGTATTCGTGGAGCGTTTTGTTGGGATGCTGGTACTGTTGGCCCTGTCGTGCATATCGTTGGTGTTTATGGTTCACGGCGGGGGCATGTTGTTCTTTTTGAGCTTCACTTTTCTGCTTCTTGTTACCTTTATGTTGGGATGGGCCGCGGTGGATGCGCGTTTCGTGGGGATATTACAGGCGCTGGCCGACAAAACTGACTTGGCGATTCTTTTGAAGATTTCAGGAAAGTTTGAAGCCTTTCAGGCCTCAATCAGGGAAGTCGGAAGGAACAAGATCTTTCTCATAAAGCTGTTTTTCTATTCAGTGCTGTTTTATGTGCTTGCAATCCTGAGTGTATGGATCAGTGCTTTGGCTTTCGACCAAAGCGTCAGTCTGGTCGACATGGTGATCGCCGTACCATTCATCATGTTGATAATGAATCTTCCAGTATCTATCGGTGGGCTGGGCCTGATGGAGGCCTCGTATACCGTGGCATTTGAAATACTCGGGTACAGCGCGGAACTGGGATTGATCACAGCCTTGTTGATGCGAGGAAAAGCCTTACTCGATGCATTGGTCGGTGGGGTGATTGAACTTGGCAACGCATAGCCACAGGAGACCCAAGCACAGGCGCTGAAGTTGACCGAACCCACACGCGCCGTGCTCGTGACGCCTGGCCATTGCTCAGCGGGAACCGGCAGGTGTACCGTTGATGCGAATGCTAACGAGACTCCGTGGCGCCCGCTCTGGTTGTTCACGAACGTTTTCGTCCGCGGCATTCTGGAAGCGAGGCTTACGTACACTCGTCAGGCGAGCGGGCTGTCCACGGGAGGTCCCTTGCACGTCGTTCTGCTCGGGGAGGAGCAATCAACCGTGATTCGAGATCCCGGCTAGTCGGGCCATATGTTCATCGATTCCAGGGAGTTGGCTCGAAGAAGTGTTCTCGACACTGATGTATGCATCATTGGTGCGGGGGCGGCTGGTATTACCATCGCTCGCGAATTTGTCGGACCTCCGTACAGGTCGCGTTGCTGGAGAGCGGGGGCTTTGAACACGACGATCGGACAGAGTCGCTGTATCGAGGAGAGAACGTCGGACTTGGCACATTTGCCCCGCACGTCAACCGGTTGCGTTACTTTGAATGAACAACCAATCACTGGGCCGGTCACTGCCGGCCCTTGAGTCCTATCGATTTCGAAAAGAAGGACTGGATGCCGCACAGCGGGTGGCCGATTTCGAAGATGGAACTGGATCCTTACTACCACAAGGCGCAGCCCATCCTGGGTCTGGGTGGGCTACCAGTATGAGGATCTTGAAACGCTGGAGGGCCAAACGGGGCTGTCTCGACTGAGCCTAGACGGAAGCCGACTGGAGTCGGTCGTTTACTGCCAGAGTCACCCGACGCGATTCGTGCAAGTGTACAGGGATGAGTTGGGGCAAGCGCCGAACATCCGGGTATACCTGCATGCGAATGCCCTGGAGCTGGTCGCCAACGAATCCGTTTCCAGGGTTGACTTGGTGCGGGTCGCCTGCCTTGACGGACCCCGATTTTCCGTCAACGGAAAGTTTATAGTCCTGGCAACCGGCGGCATGGAGAATGCGCGGCTTCTGCTGCTTTCCGACCGCCGATCTCCGAATGGTCTGGGAAACGATGGTGGCCTTGTAGGACGCTACTTCATGGACCATGTGGTGCTGCGGCCCGGGGTCGATATGTCGTTCACCAAGCCCGGGGTCGATCTCCGGTTGTATCACTACTTTCATAGGATGGCCGGGGGCGTCGTGTTCGCGGTAATGACCGCCACCCATGAGTTGCTTCGCAGGGAAGAAATGGCTAACTTCCGGATACATCTCGTGCCATCGCCTGCGAAGTACGATGTATTATTGGGCAGCTTGTTTTCTCGGCTTGACGATTATGACGGAGAAGGTTATTTACAAAAGACGAGTGATAACTCCATATCCATGCATTTGGTGCTTGAACCGAACCCTAATCCCGATTCCCGGATTACCCTGTCGAGTACCCGTGATCTGCTTGGTCAGCGGCAAGTTCGGGTGAGATGGTTGCTTACCCCGTCGGAACTGTCCAATGCAGATCGAGCGCTTGAGTTGGTGGCCATCGAGTTTGGACGTATGGGTTCAGGGCGAGGACATGGAGCGATGTTCACCGACAAATCCAGGTGGCCGGGCAACCTGGAGGCCGGCAAGCACCATTGCGGGACAACTCGAATGTCCGATAGCCCCGAGACCGGCGTCGTGGACGCAGACTGTCGTGTTTTTGGCATTGATAACCTCTACATTGCCGGCAGCTCCGTATTTCCAACCATCGGTTACGCTAATCCTACACTGACAATTGTTGCGTTGGCGCTTCGATTGTCGGAGCATATCAAAAGACTTATTCAATGATTGCCACCCTTGTTCCCCAATCGAGACGTACCTTTATCAGAAACGTGTTGAGCGCCACCGCTGCCGCGTTTGTCGGGCCGGGGTGCGGCGTCTTTGGCCCGCCTGGGATCGAGGAAATCGGCCATTATCTGGCCGGTCTTATACGGCACCCGCAGGCGGCCGCAGACATTGGAAGCAGCGTTCTTCAGACAGATGCGGCAATCAGGTCAATGTCGCCAGAACAACTGACCGCCCTGATACTGAGGGAGACGGGGCTGGGAGATGTGGACAGACTCGAGGTCAGTCTCGATGAGATCGGCAGGATTCTAAAGAAAAGAGTTCGGCAGGACTTTGCAGACGAGACTGTTGTCACGGTAAACGGATGGCTGCTGTCACAGACCGAAGCGCGGCTTTGCGCCCTGGTGAAACTTCAGCGCAGCGCCGAATCTTGATCCCGGGCCCCTGACGTCCAGGTATCACAACAACAGGGAGCAGCGGACCCGGGTCATGCGTCGGGTCAGCGGATTTCAGACCGGGAGGGAGTCCGGCAACACAGTCGAGAGTGTCGTTGTTGACCGCGCAGGCCTGTCGGTCGCGACATGAACATATCCGATGTCACTGTGCGGGTCGGTCGTCGGTGTTCTATATAATCCAGGTGAAATGGACAACCAGCATTCAGTTGTACAGAAAGAATTTGACGCACTGGCCGCGGAATATGAATCCAATCGACTTTCCCGATGGTACAAGGCGCACAGCGATGAGATCCTGAATCATTGCCCGCAACCGATAACGGGTGACATACTGGAAATTGGTTGTGCGACAGGGCATCTCCTGCGACAACTTTCCCAAAGGGCCCCGCAGGCCGCACTCGTGGGAATCGACGTCTCCCCGGAGATGATCGCCGCGGCGAATCGAAAGTCAGCCGGTGCATCGTCCAGCAGGTTAGTACTTCTGGCGGACGACTGGGAGGATCTCGGCGAAAACAGTCTCGAAATTCTGCGTCGGTTTAATTTCCAGCTCATCATTTGTGCCAACACCTTTCACTATTTTCGAGATCCGCGCAAGGCTTCTGAAAAGATATACAAGATGCTGGGCGACAATGGTATTCTTCTCGTGCTGGAGCGGGAAAAGCTCAACTCGCCATTGACCACACTCTGGGATCTCCTTCACCGTTACTTCATCAAAGACCAGGTCAGGTTTTACGGTGCTGGGGAACTCGTCGATCTCTTCAGGGATGCCGGGTTCGAAGATGCCCGCATCGTGACGACGATAAGAAGATATTTCTGGAAGGGCAAGCTGTTCACGAGTATAGCCTTGATACGATGTAAAAAACGCATGGGCGACGATTGATACCATGGTTAATCGCATATTGCTGGAAGATGTGCAGCAACGGGAAATGCCTGAAGAGTTCAAAGAGCTTCGAGGCAGGAAGTTGCTGGTGACTGGAGCGGCTGGTTTTATAGGTGGCGCGCTGTTCAAGCGGTTGGTGGAGTACGGACTGGATGCAGTTGGAACCGTCATGTATCAGGAGGAGGCGCAGGAGTTGCGCAAGAGCGGCTACCAGGTAGAAGTCCTTGATCTCGCGGGTAATGAATCGTGGTCCGAAGTTTTACGTGATGTCGACATTGTGTTCAATATCGCCGCGTTGTTTCAGGAAGTGGAACACGGTGAAACCATGTACAACAAGGTCAACGTCGACGGCACGTTGCGACTCGTGCAGGAAGCCGCAAAGGCCGGCGTGAAGAGGTTCGTGCATTGCAGTACCGTGGGCGTCCACGGGCATGTCAAGGAAATCCCATGCACCGAGCAAAGCCCCTTCAATCCTATGGACGAATACCACAGGAGTAAACTCAAGGGAGAGTTGGCAGTCTTGGATTTCGCCAAGCCCCTGCCGAAGGACGGTATGGTGGTTACGGTGAATCGACCGGCCATGGTATATGGTCCGGGCGACGTACGGATGATGAAATTGTTTCAAGCCATCGCGAAACGAAGATTCATGATGATAGGATCCGGTAAGACCCTGGCTCATCTGGGGTACATCGATGACCAGGTGAACTCGTTCTTGTTGTGTGCCGTGAAACCTCGGGAGAATGTGCACCTGCAATCGTTCAACATCGCATCAGGATCTCCGATAACACTGAATGAACTGGCTGCCAAGATTGCCGAGGCCGGCAACGTTGCGCTGCCAGGGGTCAAGATCCCGGTTGCGCCTGTATGGTTCGCGGGCCTGCTGTGTGAGATCGTCTGTCGGCCCTTCGGGTTGAAGCCGCCCGTGTTTCGCCGTCGCGTGGGATTCTTCACGCATGACCGCTCATTTGACCTGAGCAAAGCAAGAAAACTGCTTGATTATGTGCCCAGAGTTGACGAAAAGGAGGGAATTCGAATCACGCTGGATTGGTATCGCAAACACGGTTTCGTCTAGCCACCACTCGATGAGAATGCAATGTGCGGCATCGCTGGTATAACCGGCCCGGACAGGGTTACGGCAATAGTTCCCATGACGGAAGTACTGACTCATCGGGGGCCCGACGACTCCGGTTTTTATCATGATGACCATATCGCGCTTGGGCAGAGACGCCTGAGTATCATTGATCTCAGTACGGGTAAACAGCCCATATCCAACGAGGACGGCACGTTACAGCTGGTCTGTAATGGTGAGATCTATAATAGCCCGCAGCTTCGTAAGACGCTGATTGCAAAGGGTCATCAGTTCAAGACGGCCACGGACGTTGAGGTCATACTTCATCTGTATGAGGAGCATGGCGAAAACTGCGTTGGTTTCCTCCAGGGAATGTTTGCCATCGCATTGTGGGATAGCGTCAACAGGAAGTTGTTTTTAGCGCGTGATCATCTGGGACAGAAGCCTTTGTTTTATTGTGAGCGCAATGGAAGTTTTGCATTTGCGTCGGAAGTCAAGGGGATACTTGCATCCGGTATAGTGGACCCGGGTATTGATACGCAGGCGCTCTGGCATTATCTCTCTCTGCGCTACATGCCCGATAATTATTCAATGTTCGCGGGCATTCAAAAACTTCCGGCAGCGACGTCCCTTGTGTTTGCAGGGGGTAAGGTCAGCTCGCGGCGATACTGGAATGTCGACTTCAATATAAAGTTATCCGGGCGGGAAGAAGATATAGCCGAGCAACTGCATGCTCTTCTCAAGGAAACGGTCGCAAGTCACTTGCTTAGCGACGTGCGTGTGGGCACGTTTCTGAGCGGTGGCATAGATTCGGGCACCATAGCGTCATTGATGGCGATACAGAGTCCAGAGAGAATCCCCAGATTCTCTATCGGTACCAGGGAGAAGCAGTTCAACGAGTTGCCGTACGCGAAGCTGGTTTCCGACAAGTTCAACATGGAGACCTACGAGAAGATCGTAGAACCGGACCTGATTCACAGTATACCGTCGATGATTTATCACATGGACGAGCCATCTGACCCATTTGGATTTGGCGTTTATCTGGTAGCGCAGCTGGCCGCGGAGCACGTTAAAGTTGTCCTGAGCGGTGATGGGGGCGACGAGAACTTCGCTGGTTATGATCGTTACGTCGGCCAGCGGCTCGTGGATTACTACTGCGTGTTGCCGAAATGGTTCAGACAAGGATTCATTAAGAAGCTTACGGATCGCATCCCGGAGACCTTCGGTTACAAGAGCCTCGCGCAGAAGGCGGCGTGGGTGAACGAGATGTCGCTGTTTTCCGGGGGGGAGCGGTACGCACAAAGCCTCGGCGTTTTGCGTTTTACCCATCAGGCCAAGCAGCAGCTTTTCACCGATGCCGTACAGAAACAGTTTTCCGAATATCGGTCATCGGAAAAGATCCTAGAGTATTTCAATGCTGATAATGCCAGTGATGTAGTCGATAAAATGCTCTACACGGATCTTATGACCCGTATGCCGGACCACCTTCTCACTATCGGTGATCGCATGACCATGGCCCATTCCCTCGAGAGCCGCGCGCCACTGATTGACCATAAAGTAGTGGAGTTTGCGGCGAGTATTCCGGCGAATATGAAATTGAGGGGCAACCAGACGAAACATATGTTGCGCAAGGTGGCGTCGCGTTATCTGCCTGACCAGGTGGTAAAGCTCGAGAAACAGGGATTCCGGTTTCCGCTGGGTGTCTGGTTTCGTGCTGATCTCAAGGCGTTCTTACGGAGTCTATTCAGACAGTCACGTTTTGTCGAGTTAGGTATATTTGAACAGAGTTACATCGACACGCTGCTGGATGAACATATAGACGGAAAGGTCGACCACAATTATCGTATCTGGATCCTGTTGAACCTGGAGATATGGTACCGCCTGTACTTCGAGGGGGAGACAGTCGATTCCATGCGTGACTTTACCGGCCAGTTGGCCTGAAACCAGACATTGGAAAAGAAGACAGAAATAAACAAGACCCACAAGGTCATAACGGAGCAGGGCTCCGCCTTGTCTAAATATCAGAATGTGATTCTTGGCACGGACTCGATAGCGTTCCTGGTCTATTTCGAAGTTTGCGCCTGGCTGGGAAAGATACCCGGCGCGGTCGGGATCCTGGTGCGAAAACTGCTATGGCCCAGGCTTTTCGGTAGCTGCGGGAAGGGGGTTATGTTTGCCGAAGGTATCGTGCTGCGTCATCCAAGAAGAATTCACCTGGGAGACAACATAGTATTGAGTGAGGGCGCCGTCCTCGATGCGCGGCATGATGACGATGAGCGCGCTTTGGTGCTGGGCGACAACGTCATGCTTTCCGTCAACGTGATGATATCCTGCAAAAACAGCTGCGTCGAAATTGGTTCAAGAACCGGCCTGAGTGCACATACCATCATTCACGCTACAAACAACTGCCCGGTGCATATAGGTGAGGATGTGATTGTTGGTCCGCAATCTTATATTGCGGCCGGGGGAAACTATAATTTCGACCGACTCGACGTGCCGATCAAGGATCAGGGGATCGCCCAGGATGGCGGCGTTATATTGGAAGACAACGTTTGGCTCGGTGCCAAGGCCACCGTGCTGGGTGGCGTCACCATGCATTCCGGCAGCATCGCCGGGGCAGGCGCCGTGGTGACCAAGTCCATACCCGCGAATACCATTTGCGCGGGGGTCCCGGCGAAGGTGGTCAGGACGCGCGGGTTGTCCTAGCCGCCATTCCGTTTCCTGACCAGGGGGAGGGCCTCCATTATCGCATCGAACCATCGCTGTGCCATCTTCTCCTCCCCTTTTTCATTCGGGTGAACACCGTCATAGTTGTCCTTCTCGGCATCATAATCGCTGAAATGATCCACCAACAGAACCGGTGAATTGACCGTATTCATCATCTCCACGACCCCAGGTATGGCCATGTTGACCGCGACCACGGCTTCGCTGTCGCCCTGCTTGCGCTTGGTCGGTATGAGTTTTGCCACCAGGATTACGGCGTTGGGGTTATCGGTTCGCAGCAGGGTGATTACCTGCTTGAGCTCGTCGGCGATCTGCGCGCTACTCTGGCGGTTGAATGCATCATTCGTTCCCAGATGGACCAGGGCGATATCAAAATCGTAACCCTGCATCCACTGCGACAGACTGCCCGATCCGGTCTTGTTTCTGGGGTTGCGTCCCTTGACCAGGTCGCTTGCCTCCCATCCGAAGTGGCCCTCATGGTCCTTGTCGAACTGCAATCCCTTGTAATCCGGTTGCGGGGTGTCGCCTTTCGAGTATCTGTCAGTTTGGGTATTCATCGATCCGACGAAGTCGAACTTTACACCTGCGTCGATCAGTCTCTTCCAGAGCGGGTACCTGTAGCTGGCCCGATTGATTTCGGCATGCGTTATGGAATCTCCCAATGGAAGGATCCTGTATACATAGTCGTCAGCGATCACCAACGCTGGCGAGAGCATTGCGGTAACAATAGATACCGAGGCAATGAAACGGGCGATCATCCGCTCACCGTTGGGTTTGCCGGCCAAAGGATCAATAATTGATGCACGTGAGTAAGCCAATGTAGTATCCACCATAGATTGAGCGTAAAAACTTTAATATAGAAACGGGGCGAAGGGCAATGTCGCCACGTCGCGCCCGAAACGGTGGGAATACCGGCAGGCGGCTGGGGAGTGCGTGTCTTTCAGGTGTGCGTACACCGGGGTTGCGCGAAGCAGGGATGGTCCTCGAGCTAGTCACCCGATACTGCTGACGGACGGTCTGGAGGGCTTGAGGCCGTATACGTCTTTCGTGGCCTGTCTTGTCCTAGCGTGTATGCGGCGGGGCCCCGAGGGTATTTCTTGGGACTGGCACTGGATATAATCACCGATTCGACAAAGGCGCCGAATCTCCGTGAGCTTGACCGCACAACGGCCTCCGTGATCGATAACAGTTTGCCTTCGCGCCCCACGAATAAAGCAACTAGCCGCTGACAAGCTCCGCATGTTCCTGAAAATCGAAAGGCCCCATTTGTTGGCAGTCCTTTTTCTGGCTGTCTGCGCCACCGGCTATCTCTTTGACGTGCTTTTTCTGGACAGACATCTGAGTGCGTTTGACATCCTGCTCGAAAAGCCCTCCTGGAAACTAGAGTTCGGGGATATTCGGGCGAATAACGGCATCTTGGTCGATTCACCGACGGCGCATTATCCATACAAGAAGGAATTCTGGGACGCGACCCGCCAAGGCTATAACGCGCACTATCTGCCCCACATTTTCACCGGCAAGCCCACGGCAGGCCAGGGCGTCGGCATGCTGTCGACGAGCCCTTTTCAGTTCTTCCTGGATATACCGAATGCGCTGGATTGGAGTACTTGGTTTCGGCTCCTGCTCGCCGCTGTGTTCATGTATGTGTTCCTCATACAGCTGGGGGTCGGCATCACGGCCGCGGTACTGGGTAGCATTGCATGGACATACAACATGCACCAGATAGCCTGGCTCATGTTTCCTCATCATCTGGCAACCCAATTATGGCTGCCTTTGCTGCTGAGTCTGAACCTGCTGTTGTTGAAGAAACGGGCGGACCCGGCCGCCGCCCTTGGCTTGGTTTTCGGCGTTGTTTTCTTCTTCTCAAGTGGTTACACCCAGATAGTACTTTATACCTTCATCTATATCGGCCTGTTCAATGTCTTCTACATGTTGATCGTGCAGCGCGGCCCCGCTGTCGAAAAATTGAAGACCTGGTTCCACGTTCAGGCGATATACGTCATTGCCGGACTCATCCTGCTGCCGGATGTGCTGTGGCAGGGCCAGGAGATCGCAGAAGGATTGAGAGGCAACCAGAAGTTCCGGTACAGCTCTCATGAGCTGGAGCTATCCATTGCGTCTGTGGGCGCCCTGCTCTCGGACCTGCTGCCCAGCTCGATCGAAGCGGCCCGCCTTTTCCTGCCCAATTACGAGAGTGAACTGGGTCACCCTCCTTCATTGAAGCAGTTTTTCAACAGCAATACCGTTGAGTATCAGGTCTTTTTTGGTCTGGTCTGCCTCTATCTGTGCCTGTACGGATTGATCGGGGGCGTTATCAGCAGGAATCGACAACTCATATTGTTTGCTGTTCTGCTTTTGTTGTGTATTGGTCTACTTAATGGTAACCAAACGTTGATAGGCCTGCTGGGTCTGGTTCCTTTCGGAGGCGCTGGAACTTATTCTCGCATTGCTACTTTGATTTTGTTTACCGCAGCAATTTTTGTTGCTTTTGGTGCCAGGCAATTCGTCGCGGATCTGTCCGGTAAGCGGTATTTCTCCATGGTATTCGTCGTGCTGCTGATCCTGGGATGGCTCGCCATGGCCAAGTGGAAACATCAGGACACGCTTGCTCTGCAGGAATTCGTACCCTGGATCGGATACCTGTTAGCCTTTGTCGTTACCTCCGCCGGACTGGCGCGACTCGGACATATTCGTCTCGTTATTCCCATCGCGGTAATAGCGAGTTTCGCCGAGTTAGTTTTGGCTGGATTCAATTTCAATACTCGGCTCGAGGGCAAATACCACTTTCCCGAGAATTCCATCATCAAGCAGATCCGAGCCACGGATGGCTATTTCAGAACGGCCTTGTTGATGGACAATACTGCCTATCACCATAATATCTTCACCTATTATGATCTTTCAACGATCGGTGGATATTCAACCGTTGTTCCAAATGACTATGTGTACTTCATGCGCGAAGCATATAAGAAAATACATCTCTCGTTGAATGGAATAATATTTCTGTTCGACGGCAATCTTCAGATACTCAGGCTGCTCAACACACGATATATCGTGTCGAATCTGCCCTTGGAAAGCGACTTGATCAGCCCGGTCTACAGCAATGATGTCGAGACCTTGTATCAGTTCAAAGAACCCCTGGACAGGGTGTATTGCGCGTCGCATCAGATAGTTAATAATGACCCAAGATCGGTACCCGGGCATTTGGCTGCAATGGCCTTAAGGTATGACAGGCCGATAATCGTCGAAAACCCGGTGCTTGATGAAGAATCACTTACCAGGTTGTGCAAGGTGTCAGAACTGGAAGTGTTCACGAGTAAGCTTGTTTTCGAGGTCGACTCGGACCGTCCCTCGGTGGTGTTTATACCTGTTAACCATCATATGTACTGGAACGCGCGCATAAACGGAAAGACTGCAACCGTGCACAAGGCGAACTATGCGTTTATGAGTGTTGTAGTGCCGGCAGGAAACAGCCGTGTTGTGCTAGAGTTCGTAAATACGAAACTCGTAGTGGGCGCAGTACTTTTTATTGTGCTGGGGATCATCGCAATCATGATCGGGTGGGCCCATGTCCATTCGCGTTGGCAGAAGACCGCAATCTTGGTGTGTGCCACTGTGGTCATAGGAAAAAGCCTGTTGTCAATCCCTGGCATAATGAACTCCGATGTTCCGGAGCGAAGGTGGCCGGAAAAAACACAGGCTGATCAGAGAGAAGGCAAACATCGGTTACCGTAATGCGCATGTTCTGCTTCGCGTTTATCAGGGCGATTACTAGTTGTACATTACATGCGCAAACTAGATAGAGTGCATATCAAGCCCGGCGTTGTTTTATTCATATTGTTCGGGTCCGTATTGGTCTCCATTTGGTCCGTGTACGCGGATCCAATAATCAATATCGACGGTATTCTCTACATCCGAGCCGCCGAGGCTTTCTCGAGGGGAGATACCGAGACAGCTCTGTCTATCTATAAATGGCCCTTCTACCCTTATCTCATCCACACTGTCCATGAAATTTCCGGTGTCGAGCCGATACTGGCCGCCCACCTTCTGAATGCGGTATTCAACATTTCCAGCTGCATCGTGTTTGTACTGTTGATTCGCGAGTTCGGCGGGGCGCAACGAACGCTGCTGATCGCATCGGTTGTAATTGTTCTGTTCCCGGGTCTAAACGAGATACGGTCCTATATTGTTCGCGATCATGGATACATCCTGTTTTACTTGTCGGCGCTGTTGTTCCTGGTGAAGGCTCTGCAGGCGCGGAGCGTACCCAAGCTGGTGGCCAGTGTGTTCTGCATGGTCACGGCGATGCTGTTCAGAATAGAGGGCCTCGTGTTCTTGGTCGCAATCCCGCTCATCTATCTCAATTCCGTACTGCACATCAAGCCGACGACTCGAACAGGCCGGATTGTCGTCGTAGCGATCGTCGCCATGTTGCTGGTTGCTGCATTTGGATGGTGGTTCCATACACCCGAGGAGGTATCCGACCATACGCGATTCTCGCTGGAGACCATCGGCGAGGGCTGGAACCAGGCATTCGGGGCACTTGAAGCGAAAATAGAAACACTGAAAAGCGAAATCATCAATACGTCGTCCAGCAGTATTGCACGTTTAGTATTCCTATGGTCCGTAATTGGTATCATTCTGGCGCAGGTTCTGGTCATCTTGAGCGTACCTTATACGATCTTGGCCGGGTATGCGTTCAAAAAAGATCTTGTCTTTCCCAACAACGTTGCAACAAAGCCATGGGCTTTGTTCGTTTTCTGCAATGTTGTAATACTGTTCCTGTTCACATTGACCTGGTTTTTTGTTACCGACCGCTATCCCCTGGCCCTGGTGGTGACGCTCTTGGCAACAGTGCCGTTCGCACTGGATCAGCTCTATGAGAGATGGAGGTCCAGCGGAAACGGAACAACTTTGACCAAACTCGGATACGGCTTGTTGGCTGTGATTCTATTTTTCAATTGCTTAGAGGGACTTACGAGCTACAGTGACAAACGCTACCTGCGGGAATCCGGATTCTGGTTGAGGGACAATGCGCACCCCACAACCAGGCTGTTTACGAACGATCCCGTAATCGGATTCTATAGCGGGCTCCCGGGTGACAAGGTGACCACGATCGAAGATCGGGGGGGCTTGCTGGATAGATTCTACCGAGGTAAATGGATCGACTACGACTACGTTGCATTGCAGATCGATCCGGACCCGGGGTTCGAACATCATTTGAAGAAGACCCTGTGGGTAGTTCCGGAGAAGGTGTTCGTGAATGAGCGAAGCAAGGAAGTTCGCATATACAACATCAAAAAACACCGCGAAAGGAAGGATCAGTGAATTCGTTCTGTAGGAACCCCGACTCGTTGCGAAAATTTTGAACGGCGCCGCAATCATCCCCACAGGGAGAGGATTTTCTGCATCAGCCTGGAGTACAGCAATTTATGGGAATCTCCGTTGCTTCCATGTCTGACTCAGAGCAGGCGTTTAGAACTTTTTTGGCTGGCCATCCTCGGGGTGTGGATGCTCTGAATCGAGCATACTCACGAAAGCGATTCGTATACACAATATATAGACCACCGGATGTTTCGCAGCCCAAGGATGTAGAGAAGCCTGTTTCGAAGGGCAGCGAATTGCTGGTTAAGATATATGCGACAACAGTGACGACAGGGAATTGCCACGTGCCAAAGGCTGACTCGTTTGCTGCCAGATTGTTGAATGTTCTGATAGGTCCAACGACCTCCTCCCCAATCCTCGGACCGGCGTCGTTAGAGAACTGCGGGCACACCTGAGCTAGGTGGGGCTTCGTAAATTCAAGTATGAGCTACTACGTACGATTTATATCAAGAAAAGACTCTTTGATCTCATTCTACGATCAGATCGGCACCCCAGCGACAAGCTGTCCGTTAAGGTGCCAACGTTTATGGTTAATTCTGTTTTGCGCAGGCCTTGATGGCCCTCGCCATCGTGCTCCCGGTCTGAAAGCGTTTGTCAGCTCGCTTGTCCAGTGCAATGGCGAGTAAGTCCTCGACTGCTGGGGCAAGTTCAGCCCGTCTCTGGCGCACCCCCGGGGCGGGGTCAAAAACTATATGCCCCATCAATTCAGAGTAAGTCCTCCCCTCGAAAGGCAGGGTCCCGGTCAGCAGTTGAAAGAGCATCACGCCGAGGGAATAGAGGTCGGTGCGGTGATCTACTTTCTTGCCGCTGATCTGTTCCGGCGACATGTAGCCGGACGGGGTACCGAGTACGGCGCCGGTCCGGGTTCGAGTGCTGTCGAGCAGCCGCGCGAGTCCGAAGTTACCGAGGGTGACCACGCCGGTTGCGGGTTCAAAGTTGATGTTTGCCGGTCTGACGTCCCGGTGCACGACGAGGTGCCGATGAGCATAATCCAGAGACTTGGCGATCCGTTCACCGATGGAAAGTGTCTTGTCGACGGGCAGCAAGTTCCCCGGTTCGGTGTGGTCAGCCAATGTGGCTTCCTGACGATATTCGATGACCGAGAATACGAAGTTTTCATATTCGCCGGCCTCATAAACGGAAATGATGCCTGGATGCCTGAGCCGCCCGGCCGCCCTGGCCTCCTGCAGGAAACGCCACTTCAATTCTTTCCATTCGTTTTCCGACACCCCAAGGGGGCTGGGCATCAGCTTCATCATCACGTAACGCTTCAGGACGCTGTCCCAGGCCCGATAGCTGATGCCGAACTCGCCTCGCGGCAGCTTTTCCTTCAACAAATAGCGGCCGATACTCGCAACCGCGATCGATGATGACGTCGTCAAGTCTTAGGAGTCCCTTGGACGATCATTGGTATTTTTCGATCCACGCCACCTGCGCGGGCAGCGGTGCGATGCGACTGCCGGCAAAAAACGCAAGCGTAAATTCGGCAACCATTTTCGGGTTTGTTGTTATACTTGTTTGAGATGTCAAACCCTCGCAGCCGTTCCTGGTTTCGCCAAGTCGGTGAAATTTCTGCATGCTCAACATTCCCGGATATAGGATAGAAAGACAGATCGGTCAAGGCGGAATGGCGACCGTTCATCTGGCGATCCAGGAGTCACTCGACCGCCCGGTCGCGCTGAAAGTGTTGAACAACCCGAATGTGCCCGGTTTCTCGGAGCGTTTCCTGCGTGAGGGCCGCATTATCGCCGCCCTCAACCATGCCCATATAGTCACCATCTACGATATCGGCATTCACGACGATGTCCATTACATTTCCATGGAATACGTGACCGGCGGTGATCTGAGACAGCGAATCCGCGACGGTATGACGCGGAGCCTCGCGCTGGAGACGATTGCAAGAGTCAGTGGTGCGCTGCAGGCCGCGCATACCGGGGGCGTCGTCCACCGGGATGTCAAACCTGCCAACATCCTTTTCCGCGATGACAGCACGCCGCTGCTGACGGATTTCGGCATCGCCAAACAACCGTTGTCAGATGGCGAGCTGACCGCTACCGGTGAACTGCTTGGTACACCCCACTACCTGAGCCCGGAGCAGGCACAAAACAGGAATTTGGACGGGCGGGCGGACATCTACAGCCTGGGTATCGTGCTGTACGAGATACTGGTCGGCGACAAGCCATATCGGGGCGACTCGGACATCAGCATCATCTTCCAGCAGGTCTACGAACCGCTGCCAAGGCTACCGGTTGAATACGAAGACCTGCAGCCGCTGCTCGACCGCATGACCGCAAAGGACCCCGAACAGCGATTCGGCGACATGGAGCAGGTGGTGAAGGCGGTAGAGTACTTGTCACGCCCGGTCGACTCGCCTGCGCCGCGCACCCTGCCTGCCCGGGCCGATGCCGGGGCGATCCAGCGCATTGCCCGGCACGCGGCGATGATCCTGGGATTGGCCGTGGTGATGGCCACGGTGCTCTACATAACACGCCCAGCTCCGGAAACGGCCGGTAGCGACGCGTCTGGTGAGGACGGTCTTGTGTCAGGAACCGTTGTAGCGGCGACCGGGCCCAGTGCGGCACGCACATCCCCTGACGGAGATGATGCGTCACCGGTGGCATCCGGTGTCCGTCGTCAGGCGCCAGCAATAGAGGCTGCGGCGCGGTCGGCGAAGGCGACCGAACTCCCGGCACACGCCGCCGCCAGCGAACGGATAGCGCACTATATCACCCTGGGGGATGCCCGGCTGGGCGAGTTCAAGCTGACGACGCCGGTGGATGACAGTGCCTTGACCTACTACCAGCGGGCGCTGGAACTGGATCCCGGCAGTGCCGCGGCGCGACGTGGATTGACCCGTATCGCGGACCGCTACGCGGCCCTGGCGGACGAACAGATCTCGAGAGGACGCCTGGGCAAGGCCAGGCATTACGTCGATACCGGCCTCGAGTTGGACCCCTTTCATTCCAGGCTGCAGGCCCTGGACCGCCGCCTCAAGATCCAGACCGGCTCGCGACGCATTGTGAAGAGCGTGGAGGGCTTCCTCAAGGACATGAAGGACAAGATCGAAAATTGATCGACTGGAGGTGCCCGATCCGCGAACGGCCTGCTGCCCTGCCGAACTGCGATATCTACCGGCGCCGTGGCGGCGCATCCGCATGCTCCTCCCGCCGCGGTTTGCCCCGGCCTCCCATCCCGCTGCGGCCAGCCACTGCGCGATGGCAGGGCGTAGCCGAGCCGCGGCATCAAACACCTGTGCCCTCCTGGCGACAGGGAGACGAGTCCCAACCAGTGCAGGCATGATCCCGCCGCCGCAGGCTTGATCAGGCACCTGTCCGGGCCACAACCTGGTCCCGTCATCCCCGGGCGTGCCCGGCGCAAGCCGGGCTACGCCGTAAAAGCGCCCTGTTGAACAGATCCGTCCGGGCGGCATGCCGCCATCAGCGCGGGCCGCAGGGTAACTTCGTGTGGACCGGTGTGACCGCGACCGCCACTCGGCGCGTCATCCTGACCGACCTGGCTTGGCGCCCCCGTCATGCCGGCCCGAAGAGCGGTAGAACTCGGCGATGGCATCGTGAACGGGCGCCAGGTTGACCTGGTAAAAACCGAGCCCGCCGCGGCGAAGTTCAAAATCGCGTTCCTCGCCAACGCCCATCTGGCGCCAGTAATCCGGGTGATCGTCGAAGTGCAGGTCCGGCAGCGAGTCGTCCACGGGGGTGAACCGTCCGTCGCCTTGCGATCGATAGGCGTAGGCATGCAGGCCGAGAGTATCGGTCCACTGGTTCACACGCAGCAGCCCAGGATACAGGGCGCAGCCGAGGGCCGCGCCGGTCAGCACGCCCACGACGGCGCTCTCCACGGATGGCACCCCCTTGCTCCGCAGCAACCTGGTCACGACTATCGCGGCCAGCAGGCCCGCGCCCGCGAAGAGTTCATAGGCGGGGCGAACTGCGTAGGTCTCCCCCAGGAGTAGGAAACCGTCAACGATCGTGTAGGCGGCCAGCAGCAATAACATCACCAAACACGCCAGGGTCCACGGGTGCTTCTCCAGTGCAAAGGCGGTCGAGACGGCCGGCGCGGTGTCCACCTCGAGGCCATGGACCTGTTCGTTGACGTACCGCACGACAGGATTGTGCTTGATCCAGTCCTGGAACTCCGGTCCCTGCTGTTGCAGGGCCCGAATGTACGCCCGTTCCTCGCGCAGCGAACGGGGCTTGTAATCGCTCGGCTCCACCCAGGGATAGAGGAGCACTCGACGCCGATTGCCTCCCGTTTCGAGTATCAGGGCGGCGAGATGGCCGCCGGCATGGCGGAACATTCTGCCCACCTGCGCCGTCCGCACCTGGCACCACTGCAGCGCCCAGTCCCGCTGCAGCAGATTCAGCGGAGCGCCAAAGGGGGAGCGGAACTCGATGCCGGTCTCGGTGAGAATCAGCCGCTCGCGGTTCCGCGACCCGCGCGCAAGCAGCACAAAGAACCCGAAGATCAGCGGTGTCGCCACCAGGACAAACAGAGCCTTGCGGTCTTGCAGCACCTGTTCCCAGAGCAGCCGCATGATGTCATCCGTGCCCGGTAACGGGCAGGTCTTGCGCGCGATCAAGAATAACAACGCGATCGCCACGACGATCAGGAGTGCCGTCAGCAGGCCGATCCATATAAGTGCTCGAAGCTGGGGGGAACCGCGCATGAACCCCCGATTGTGCAGAACCAGCAATCTCGCCTCCATAGCGTGTCATTATGCCCGGTCGATCTACGGGCACCGGGTGCGGCAGGCGCCGACACCCCACCTGGATCTTAGTGTAGACAACCGGTTCGTGGTAACCGGACGTGGTGACCGATTGATGCCGTCTGGAGCGGTCGCGGCCGTAGATGAAACCGGAGGCGGACCACGCCACGACTACCTGCGACACCGTGCAGGGAATCTCATCCAGCGTGGCGATGCGGCGCCGGCCCCGCTGGCGTATCTGGTTCCGGGGGGATCGTTCAGAGGTCCGCCGTGTCGGCGCGCGGTCGGTAAAGTATGGGTGCGAAGGACGCCATGAAGCCGAGGTACGCGAGGCACCATAGGACGCCCCCGGTGATGATCCAGACCAGTTGCGATGCCGGCACCACCAGCGGCAACAACACACGGAAGACGGCTGCCAGGTTGATGACCGCGAACGCTGCGGAAGTCAGCGGCGCCGGAACGAGCGGACGACCGGTGTGACCCAGCGAGACGCGGGCCATCATGCCCAAGGTCATCACCCCGATTGCTCCGGCCGTAAAGGCGTGGGTCGGCGCATTTGCCGGCACCAGTCCGGCCCCGGCAAGAGCGGTGAGACCGAGACCCGTCGCCAGCCATGCATAGCCGACGTGCAACACCCACAGCAGGGGCTGTGACCATATGCGATGCGAATACCAGCCAAGCAGGCGGGCCAGGTGCGCGGCGGCGCTGCAGGCCGCGATCAGGCCAACCAGCCCGCGTGAAGCGCCGCCCACGGAGCATACGGCCAACAGAGCCAGGCTGGCCAGTGCCAGGCCGTCCAGCCATGGTTGCTGCCTCGGTTGCGTCCCGGGTAGCGCGCGCGCGGTGAAAAACGGAATCACCCTGCCGCCGATGAGCGCCATCAGCAGCATGGCCAGGTATATAGTGGCTGTGAGTCCCGGCAGCGCGGTACCGTCCACGAACCCGAGCTGCTCGGCATGCACCGCCATATTGGCCAGTGTCATCATCAGCAGCACGGGCACGAACACCAGGTTGCGTCGCTGCCCGCTTCGCACCAGGGGGACCAGCAGGCTGGCCGCCAGTATTGGCAGAAAGGCGACGTCCAGTATCGCCACCATGACCGGCGGCACCGGCCACGGCAGCAGCGGCAGCACTCGGCCCAGCAGCCACAGCACTACCAGCAGACCGAGCGTCTTGCCGTTTGCCGTGGGGAGCGAGGTCCAGTTGCGGACGGCCGTGAGCAGGAACCCGGCGATCACCGCCGCTGTGTAGCCGAACAGCATCTCGTGGCCATGCCAAACGACCGGGCTGTAATAGTTCTGCAGGGTCAGTCCGAGGGCATAGGCGGCGGTCCACCCGCCCATCGCGACCACTGCGAACGCGCCGGCAGCGAGAAAGAACGGGCGGAAGCCCAGCGACAGCAGGGCTGCTGGCCCGCGACCGGCACTGGCGGAGACCGGAGACGAAACACCATGCACGGACCGGTTCATTGACGGTGCGGTCGGCGGGCGGCGCGCGCCGCCTTGTCATGAAACGCCGGCTCAATGGCACTGGCCATGCGTTTCATTGTCATCCTGCAACCGCGGGGGTGGGGACTCGGTATCGCGTCAAGGCGGCGGGTGGCAAGCCCGGCCGGCCGCTGAACGACTGGGGTATGGGTATTCATGGGCGACAAACCCTCCTCCGGCTCCTATGGCCGCAACATGCCGAGATCGCTGCATAAGCTCCTTGACTTAGGTCAAGTCGCTGATTTGGCTATTGTTTCCGGGCAACTTGGGTGGGTATTCAAAATGCGGCTTGACCTAAGTCAAGGAGCGCCGCGGCGTCGATAACCAAGAATGCATGCTATGCCGCAAATACATCGCATCCTCGAGGAGACAGCATGAGCACACGGTTCACTAAAAACGCCGCCCGTAACATCTTCTATGGCGGCAGCCTGTTCTTTGTTCTGGTGTTCTTAGGCCTGACTTTTCACACCACTCGGGCGTTGCCCGAGCGTGACCACCGGGAAAACATCACGGAGCAGGTCGTGCGCGGCAAGCAGTTGTGGGAGGAAAACAACTGCATCGGTTGCCACACCTTGCTCGGCGAGGGCGCTTACTTCGCGCCGGAACTGGGCAATGTCTACCAGCGCTTCGGCAACAACAAGGAGGCGATCAAGGGATTCATCAGGAGCCGCCCGCCGGAGGGGGTGCCGGGCCGGCGCTCCATGCCGCAGTTCAACTTCACCGACGAAGAACTGGAGGCATTGGCGGAGTTCCTCAAGTGGACGTCCGAAGTCAACGCGGCCAACTGGCCACCCAACATCCAGGGTTAAGGTCCACGATCCAACCGGAGGCTCTAGTCATGCTGCAATATCAGTCACAAGCGGTCGCCAAGCCATATTTCATCGCGGCCATCGCATTGTTCGCGGGGCAGGTGCTGTTTGGGTTGATCCTCGGCCTGCAGTACGTGGTCGGCGACTTCCTGTTCCCGGCGATACCATTCAATGTCGCCCGCATGGTGCATACCAATCTGCTCATTGTCTGGCTGCTGTTCGGCTTCATGGGCGCCGCCTACTACCTGGTGCCGGAGGAGGCGGAACGCGAACTTCACAGCCCGGTGCTGGCGCTCATCGTATTCTGGGTATTCCTGATTGCCGGCGCCCTCACGGTGCTTGGTTATTTGCTGGTGCCTTATTCCAGTCTGGCCAGGCTGACCCAGAACGAGTTGTTCCCCACCATGGGCCGGGAGTTCCTCGAACAGCCCACCATCACCAAGATCGGCATCGTCGTGGTGGCGCTGGCGTTCTTATACAATGTGGGCATGACGGTGTTGAAGGGCCGCAAGACGGTGATCAATGTGATCCTGCTGATCGGTTTGGCGGGGCTCGCGGTGATGTTTCTGTTCGCTTTCTACAATCCCAACAATCTGGTATTGGACAAGTACTTCTGGTGGTGGGTAGTGCACCTTTGGGTGGAGGGAGTCTGGGAACTGATTCTGGGTTCGATCCTGGCGTTCGTTCTGATCAAGGTCACTGGCGTGGACCGGGAGGTCATCGAAAAGTGGCTTTACGTAATCATCGGCGCGGCGTTGATTACCGGCATCGTAGGCACCGGGCACCATTACTACTGGATCGGCACCCCCGATTACTGGCAGTGGCTGGGATCGGCATTCTCCGCACTCGAGCCCATACCGTTCTTCATGATGACGTTGTTCGCCTTCAACATGGTGAACCGCCGCCGGCGCGACCATCCCAACAAGGCGGCCACGCTGTGGGCGCTCGGCACCGCGGTGATGGGTTTTCTCGGCGCGGGCGTCTGGGGTTTCATGCATACCCTGGCGCCGATCAATTACTACACCCACGGCACCCAGATCACCGCGGCCCATGGCCATATGGCCTTCTACGGCGCCTACGCGATGATCGTGTTGACTATCATCTCCTATGCCATGCCGCATTTGCGCGGGCAGGGCACGGCGGCAGGTGAACGTCAGCAGGTGATGGAGATGTGGGCGTTCTGGCTGATGACCGTGGCCATGGTGTTCATCACGTTGTTCCTCACCGCGGCCGGTGTGCTGCAGGTCTGGTTGCAGCGGGTGAGCGAGGTCCCGCAGCCGTTCATAGCGGTGCAACAGCAGATCGGGCTGTTCTACTGGATGCGTGAAGTCGCCGGAGTGGTGTTCCTGATCGGCCTGATCGTCTACATCGCCAGCTACTTCGTCCGTGGCGACGAGGCGGTGACAACGGCGCAGCCGGCCCGGGTATGAGGGCGGCAGAGGTGATCAACCGATGACTGAACAGGCCCGGTACGCCGGAAGCGGTGAATCGCGGGGAGACCTGATGACGGCGGTGAAACGCGAGCAGTTCGATGCCGCCCGGGACCTCCCCCGTTACCTGCCGCAGGGCACCGAGGTGGAGATGTTCCTGCGTGCCCATCGTCGGCGCCTGCCGGTACTCATCAAGGGCCCCACCGGCTGCGGCAAGACGCGTTTCGTCGAGCACATGGCGGCCCGCCTGGGACGGCCCCTGTACACCGTCGCCTGTCATGACGACCTGAGTGCCACCGATCTCATCGGCCGACACCTTATTGATGGTAGCGGCACCTACTGGAGCGACGGCCCGTTGACCCGTGCGGTACGGGAGGGTGCCATCATTTATCTCGACGAAGTGGTGGAGGCGCGCAAGGATACCACGGTGGTCCTGCACCCATTGTCGGATGACCGTCGCATGCTGCCCATCGAACGATTGGGCCAGACACTGAAGGCGCCGGCGGACTTCATGCTGGTGGTGTCCTACAACCCCGGTTACCAGAATCTGCTAAAGGGCATGAAGCCCAGCACGCGACAGCGTTTCGTCTCGTTGCGGTTCGGATTCCCGGAACCGATGCTGGAGGGTCAAATCGTCGCCGGGGAAGCAGGCGCCGACGAGGCGACTGCAGAGCGGCTGGTGCAACTGGCCACTGCCCTGCGCCGGCTCAAGGACTACGATATCGAGGAAAGTGTCAGCACTCGCCTGCTGGTCTACTGCGCCGGCCTGATCACCGACGGTGCATCACCGCGCGAGGCCTGTCTCAGCACCCTGGTGGAGCCGCTTACCGATGATGAGGAGACGGTCGCCGCCTTGATGGAGCTGGTCGATGCCGCCTATCCCCACACAGACCACAGCTGATGTTCCCGGTCAGGGCCTCGCGGTCGCGGCGGAGTCCCTTTACGTGGTTAACCTGCTGCTGCTGCCGGGGGCAGCGTTTCTGGCGTTGTGGTGGTTGCATCACCGGCACGCGGACTCGGCCCCGCCGCTGGCGGCCAACCACTTGCGGCAGACGTTTCGCGCCTGCCTGTGGGCCGGGGTTCTGCTGGTCGTCGCCAACTTGCTGATCATTGCCCTTGGCGGCTACCGCACGCCCGCTACCTGGGTGGTGGTGGTGCTCTACTTCACCTGTTGTCACAGCGCGCTGGTGCTGTTCGGGGTCCTGGGCCTGGCCCGGGCCATGGCCGGCAAGTTGTACCGCTTCCCGCTGGTAGGCGCGCCCCTGCTGCCAGAGACAGGATCGTGATGCCGCGGCAACGTCTGCGCCTGTGGACGCGCGGTGCATTCTTCGCGCTGTTTGTCCTGGCGCCCCCACTGGACCTGCTGCGACTGGACCTGACGCTGGGGCACTTCATCCTGTTCGGGCACCCCTGGACACTGGGCCTGGACCCGTTTCTCGTCGGTGCCGCCAGCCCGCTCGCGGCAGCGTGGAACCTCGTGATCCGTGGATTCCTGCCGATTGCGCTGGTGGCGGGCGTACTGGCTTGGGCGGCATGGCGTTACGGCCGCGTCTACTGCGGTTGGCTGTGCCCGCATTTCTCGGTGGTGGAGTCCATCAACGGCTTGATGCGCAGGGCGGTGGGGCGCCTCAGCCTGTGGGACCGTGAACCTGCCGCCCCGTTGCGACCCGATGGCAGCCCCTACCCACGCCGGGGGGTCTACCGGTGGCTCACCGCCCTGGCAGTGCTGGGCTTTGCGCTGTTGTGGTCGGTCACCCTGCTGACCTACCTGCTGCCGCCGGCGGAGGTGTACCGCAACCTGGTCACGCTGTCGCCGACCCGCAACCAGGCATTGTTCCTGTCGGTGGCGACGGTGTTGTTCTGCCTGGAGTTCCTGCTGGCGAGGCACCTGTTCTGCCGCTACGGCTGCGCCGTGGGTCTGTTCCAGAGTTTCGTCTGGATCGCGAACCCGGATGCGCGTGCGGTCACGCTGGATCGGAACCGCGCCCACCAGTGCGTGGATTGCTTCGCGGCCTGCGACGACGTGTGCCCGATGCGCCTGAAGCCACGCGTCATCAAGCGTCGCATGTTCGCATGCACCCAGTGCGCCCAGTGCCTGGATGCCTGCCAGCAGGTCCAGGCCGGGCGCCACCGGCCGCCGCCATTGGAGTGGGTGGAGGGCGACACCGCTCGCACCGCCGACAAGCCAGCGCGATTGTTTGCCGGGGAGAGGTGAGTTCATGGAAGAGGTGGTAGGCCGACTCTGGGACCGTCTCATTACCGGTATCGCGTGCAGCCACTATCCGCAGGCAATGGTGTCATTGGAAGACATTCGCCGCGACGCCGGGCTGCTGTTTCGTGCCTTCGGCGGCGATGCCGGTTTCAACCTGGAACCGTCGTTTCCGACCCCGAACCCGGCGCGCCGCGGGCTGCTGCAGCGGGTCGCCGGCATCGAGCGGCACGTTGAGTTGGCCTGGTGCGACGACCGCGCGCTGCGCCTGCCGCGCAGCCTGGCATTGTTCCCCGATGCCGATCTCAACCGCGATCTCTACCTGTGGCTGGCGGCGCTGGCGGCGGTTGGCAGCGGCCGCAGCGGTGATTGGTTTGCCGTCAACCAGTGGTCAACACGCCAGGTGCTCGCGGCCTGGCCCGGCCTGGCCGCGCGTTATCATCGGCTGCTCGCCGCCCACCTCGGGCAACGGCCGGATCCTGCGAAGCTGCCGCCCGACGCCGCGGCTGGGGAACAGGTTATCCGCCGCGCGCTGCGGCATCCGGGCTCTGAAGCGGCGTATCCGCTCGCCGTCGAGCCACCGTTCCCGGTCTATCTCTGGCTCCACCCGTTGCCCCCGCGGGCGCCGGACGATGCCGCCGCCAACGGCGATGCGGGCGCGCCAGCGGGTGGCAGCCGCAATCACGCCGGTCGCGGCCGCCGGCGCGCGGAGCGGGTACGGGACCCGAAAGGCGGGGCTGGATTGATCGCATTCAGGCTGGAGTCCCTGTTCAGCTGGGGCGAATATGCCCATCTCGATCGCACGGTCGACGAAGGTGACGACGACGCGCAGCGGGTCGTCGACGATGTCGAAGTCATCAGCGTGAGCCGCAATCGCCAGACCGTGAGCGGCGCGCTGCGATTCGATCTCGACCTGCCCGGCGCCGAGCACGACGACCTGCCGCTCGGCGGGGGCGTGCGGCTGCCGGAATGGGACTGCCGGCAGGGTCGGCTGCGCACTGAGCATTGCCTGGTGCAACCGATGGTGGCGCGTGACGCGCCGGACTGCGATTTGCCGCAGCGGCTGCAGCGCACCTCGCGGCGCCTGCGCCGCCAGTTCCAGGCCCTGCAACCCGCGCGACGCTGGCTCAGCCGCCAGACCGAGGGGGAGGAAATAGACATCGACGCGGTCATGAATTTCCACGTCCGTCGCCGCACGGGTGCCGCCGAGGGTGACATGCGGCTGTACCGGCAATGCCGCCAGGCGGAGCGCGACATGGCCTGCTTGCTGCTGGCTGACCTTTCCCTGTCCACCGATGCCTGGATCAACAACGATGCGCGCGTCATCGACGTGATCAAGGACAGCCTGTTCCTGTTTTCGGAATCCCTCGCCGCGGTGCGAGACCGTTTCGCGGTCTACGGCTTCTCATCCCGCAACCGGGACCACGTGCGCCTGCACTTAATCAAGAGCTTCCATGAGACCTATCACGCCGGTGTCCGCGGCCGCATCGAGGTCCTGAGGCCCGGGTTCTACACCCGCATGGGCGCAGCCATCCGCTACGCCACCCGACTGCTCGAGGACCTGCCGATCCAGCACCGCTTGCTGGTGCTGCTCACCGATGGCAAGCCCAATGACCTGGACTGCTACGAAGGCCGTTACGGTACCGAGGACACGCGCATGGCAGTCATCGAAGCGCGGCGCGGCGGTCTGCATCCTTTCTGCGTCACCATCGACGAGCAGGGGCAGGATTATCTCCCACACCTGTTCGGCGCCGGCGGTTTCGTGGTGATGCGAAGGCCCGCGGAGTTGCCCGATCGCCTGCCCGCCCTGTATGCCCAGCTCACCGGACGCTTCCGCTAGCCGCAATGGCGGATTTTGCCAATTGACCTAAGTCAAGGCGGCTGCTGCCGTCGGGTCGGTTAAATGGACCTGAACCAAAGTCCGCTGCTTATGGAGACCCCAGGAGATTCCGTCATGCCCATACCGTTCAAACGCCGATCCCTTGCCTTGCTGATGTTGTCCGCAGCGCTAGCGACCGCGTCCGCGCCGACACCTGTCATCGCCGCCGAGAAGAGCGAGCATCCGGGTACGACGCCGGGAGAGCTACGCTACAAAGGCGCGCCGATACCGGAACAGGAGGCCAAGCAGGTCATCACTCCCGGCGCTCCGGCCCTCACTGAAGCGGAGTTCAATCGCGCCACCAAGCTCTATTTCGAGCGTTGTGCCGGTTGCCACGGCGTGCTGCGCAAGGGCGCCACCGGCAAGCCGCTGACCCCCGACATCACCCAGAAAAAGGGCGTCGATTACCTGAAGGTATTCATCAACTACGGGTCTCCCGCCGGCATGCCGAACTGGGGTACCTCGGGCGAATTCACCCAGCAGGACGTCGACCTGATGGCGCGTTTCCTGCAACACGAGCCGCCGCAGCCGCCCGAATTCGGCATGGAACAGATGAAGGCGACGTGGAAGGTGCTGGTGCCCCCCGAGCGGCGGCCCACCAGAAAAATGAACGACGTCAACATCGAGAACCTGTTCTCGATCACGCTGCGTGACTCGGGCGAGGTGGCGCTGATCGACGGCGACAGCAAGGAGATCGTGAGCATCGTCAAGACCGGCTACGCGGTGCACATCTCGCGGTTGTCCTCTTCCGGGCGCTATGTGCTGACCATCGGACGCGACGCGCTGATCAACCTGATCGACCTGTGGATGGCGAAACCCGATACCGTGGCGCAGATCAAGGTGGGCCTGGAGGCCCGTTCGGTAGAGACCTCCAAGTACAAGGGCTACGAGGACAAGTATGCGATCGCCGGCTCCTACTGGCCGCCCCAGTACGTGATCATGAACGGCGACACCCTGGAGCCGCTGAAGATCGTCTCCACCCGCGGCATGACCGTGGATACGCAGGAGTATCACCCCGAGCCCCGCGTCGCCGCCATCGTCGCGTCCCATGAGAACCCGGACTTCATCGTCAACGTGAAGGAAACCGGCAAGATCCTGCTGGTGGACTACTCCGACATCGAGGCGCTGAAGGTGACCACCATTCCCGCGGCCCGCTTCCTCCACGACGGCGGCTGGGACCGGACCCTGCGATACTTTCTGACCGCCGCCAACAAGTCCAACAAGGTCGCGGTGGTGGATTCTAAGGAGCGCAAGCTGACGGCCCTGGTGGACGTCACCGAGATTCCCCACCCGGGACGCGGTGCCAACCTGGTCGACCCGGAATTCGGGCCGGTATGGGTGACCAGTGCCCTCGGTAACGAGAACGTGACCTTCATCGGCACCGATCCGGTCAAGCATCCGCAGCATGCCTGGAAGGCGGTGCGGGTACTCAAGGGTCAGGGTGGAGGTTCGCTGTTCGTCAAGTCGCACCCGAAATCCCGCAACCTGTGGGTCGACACCCCGTTGAACCCGGACACCAAGATCAGCCAGTCGGTAGCGGTGTTCGACGTCGACAAACCGGACCAGGGATTCGACGTGCTGCCGATCGCTGAGTGGGCGGGGCTGGGAGATGGAGCCAAGCGGGTAGTACAGCCCGAGTACAACAAGGAAGGCACCGAGGTGTGGTTCTCGGTCTGGAGCGGGAAGGAAGACGAGTCCGCGATTGTGATCGTGGACGACAAGACCCGCAAGCTGAAACACGTCATCAAGGACAAGAGGCTGGTGACACCCACCGGCAAATTCAACGTCCACAACACGGTACACGACGTTTATTGACGGCACGGCGGAGCGAGTCCTGCAGCCCGCTCCGTTCTGCATGACAGGGGGCGACACGGTGAGACAGCAATTTCGGGGCAACACCAAGCCGGGCACCGTCTACCTGGTCGGTGCCGGTCCGGGGGATCCGGACCTGTTGACGGTGAAGGCGCTGCGACTGATACGCAGCGCCGATGTGGTGGTCTATGACAGGCTTATCTCTACCGAGGTCCTGGACCAAGTGCCCGCCGGCGCGACCCGCATCTACGTCGGCAAGCGTGACGGCTACCATCACATGAAGCAGGACGAGATCAATCGCCGCCTGGTGACACTGGCGCGGCACTGCCGCCACGTGGTCCGGCTCAAGGGTGGTGACCCTTTCGTATTCGGCCGCGGCAGCGAGGAGGCGTTGTACCTTGCGCGTCACGCTATTCCCTTCGAGATCGTACCCGGGGTGACGGCGGCGACGGCCTGCACCGCCTACGCGGGCATCCCGCTTACCCACCGGCAGCAGGCGCGCCAGGTATGCTTCATCACCGGCCGTTGCGCCGACGACACTCTCGCGGACCTCGATTGGCCCAGCCTGACCGATCCGCAGATGACGGTGGTGGTCTACATGGGCATGCGCCAGCTGCCGGATTTGGTGGCCCGGTTGATGGATGCGGGCCGCGCCCCGGATACCCCCGCCGCGGTGATAGAGAACGGTACCCTGGCCAGTCAGCGCTGCGCCGTCGGTAAGCTCGCCGCCTTGCCGGAACTGGTCGATGATCAGGCGATTCAGCCGCCGGCACTGGTGGTGATCGGTGAAGTGGTGCGCTTTGCCGGGGAGCTTGCCTGGTTCCGCTCCGCGACGCCGGACCTGGCCGAGATCGAGTACCGGCGGGAGAGCCGCGCATGAGGCGCGGCGCCCTGCTGGTTGCCGGTCTTGCGGCCATCGCGGCGGCTCAGGCTGATGTCAGCAAGCAGCGCGCATCGGTGCTGGACAACCTGCTGCTGCACGACTGCGGCTCCTGCCACGGCCTGACCCTGCGCGGCGGCCTGGGACCGGCCCTGACGGCAGACATGATGCAGGCGCGGCCCGCGCAGGCGCTGGTGGCAGCGATACGGGACGGTATCCCGGGGTCGGCCATGCCGCCCTGGGGCGAACTGCTGGCGGAGGAGGACATCGACTACCTCGTGCGCCGGCTGCGGGAAGAGGTGAAACCGTGAGAAATCTCCTTGTCATATTGCTGCTGCTGGGTCTCGCTGCCTGCGCATCAACCCGCGGCACCGGCGACCTGGGCGTGGTAATAGAAAGGGCCAGTGGCGCGGTGATGGTGGTTACCACCACCGACCCGGCCCGGCTCTCCGGGGTGGAGGGACTGGGCGACCTGTCGCATGCATCGGTGGTGTTTTCGCGCGACCAGCGCTTTGCCTACGTATTCGGCCGCGACGGTGGATTGACCAAGATCGACCTGCTGAATTCGAGTATCGAACGCCGCGTGATGCAGTCCGGCAACAGCATAGGCGGGGCCATCTCGCAGGACGGCAGGCTGGTGGCGGTATCCAACTACACCCCTGGAGGCGTCAAGGTCTTCGATGCCGAGACGCTCGAACTCATCGCCGACATCCCCGCCACGCCGCTGCCGTCGGGCAAGCGCTCCAAGGTGGTGGGACTGGTGGATGCGCCGGGCCAGCGCTTCGTGTTCAGCCTGTTTGATTCCGACGAGATCTGGGTGGCGGACTTCCGCAATCGCGCACAGCCGCAGATTCGCAAGTACCTGAATATCGGCCGCCAGCCCTACGACGGTCTCATTACTCCGGATGGCCGCTACTACATCGCCGGGCTGTTCGGTGAGGACGGCCTGGCGCTGCTGGACCTGTGGCAGCTGGACCGCGGCGTGAAGCGCATCCTCGACGGCTACGGGCGGGGTGAACAGAAGCTGCCGGTGTACAAGATGCCCCACCTGGAAGGCTGGGCGGTGGCCGGCGACCATGCCTTCCTGCCGGCCGTGGGCAGGCACGAGGTGCTGGTGGTGGACCGTCGCGACTGGCGGGAGGTCGGACGCATCCCGGTGCACGGGCAGCCGGTTTTCGTGATGGCACGGCCGGACCAGCGCCAGGTATGGGTGAATTTCGCCCACCCCCGCAACGACACCGTGCAGGTGATCGATGTCCACACCCTGAAGCTCGTGCGGACGCTGACGCCGGGGCCCGCGGTGATGCACATGGAATTCACGCCCCGCGGCGAGCACGTCTGGATCTCGGTGCGGGACGGGGACCGGGTCGCGGTCTATGACACCGAGTCCTTCCAACGCGTCGCCCAGATGCCTGCGCGCAGGCCCAGCGGGATCTTCTTCGCCGCGCGCGCACAGCGCATCGGGCTATAGGGTCGATGCGATGACGCAGGCCCGACCTTCCCTGCAGGCACGGCTTACCAACGAGTTTCAGCGAGACCTGTGTTTGGTAGCGCGGCCGTTCGTCGCGATTGCCGAGGCCCTGGGCACCGACGAACAGACGGTCATCGACGAACTCGCCGCGCTGCAGCGCTCCGGCGCCGTTTCGCGGGTGGGCGCGGTGATCCGGCCGCATACCATCGGCACCAGCACGCTGGCGGCGATGGCGGTGCCGGAGGGGTGCATGGAAGCGGTTGCGGCCCTGGTCAGCGCGCAGCCGGAGGTCAATCACAACTACAAGCGGGAGCACCGTTTCAACCTCTGGTTCGTAGTCACTGCCAGCGATAACGCGCATCTGGAGGATGTCCTGGGACGTATCGAGATACTGAGCGGGCTGACGGTAATGGACCTGCCGATGCTGAATGACTATTTCATCGATCTTGGTTTTGAACTGGAGTCGTCATGACCTGCGCTACCCCTGCGGTCGAGGTTTTGGCAGCGACCCGCGCGCGAAGTCCTTCCTTGCCGCATCCTGCGGCCGGCGCCGTGGCGGACGCCCTGGATCAGCGCCTCCTGACGGCCATACAGGACGGCCTTCCGCTGGTGTCGCGGCCTTATCTCGTGGTGGGGGACCAGCTGGGAATGGCCGAGGAAGAGGTGTTGCGGCGTCTGCGGCGCCTGCTCGATCGCGGCGTCATCAAGCGGCTCGGGGTGATCGTGCGACACCGCGAACTCGGCTACCGGGCCAACGCCATGGTGGTCTGGAACGTTCCGGACGAGATCGTGGATGTGGTCGGTCACCGGCTGGCTTCCTGCGCAGCGGTGCGGCTTTGCTATCAGCGGCCGCGGCGCCTGCCAGACTGGCCTTACAACCTCTTCTGCATGATTCACGGCCGCGACCGCGCGGTGGTCAGGGAGTATGTGGAAGGGCTGACCGAGCGGTTCCAGCTTCAGGATATCGAGCATGACGTACTGTTCAGTTCACGGCGGTTCAAGCAGCGCGGCGCGCGTTACACCACGGCGACGCGGCGCACAGGCTAGGGGATGCCCATGCAGGAGCCACACACCAACGCGCAACTGGATCTGTCGGACCGCAGGCTGATCAACCGCTTGCAGCACGGTCTGACAGTGAGCGAACGGCCCTACGCGGAGGTAGCCGCCGCGCTGGGCATGGGGGAAGACGAAGTGCTGGCGAGGCTGCGGGGTCTGCTGGACGCCGGCATCCTCACCCGCTTCGGTCCGCTGTACAACGCCGACCGCATGGGGGGCGCGTTTACCCTGGCGGCGATGGCGGTGCCGGAGTCAGCGTTCGATTATGTCGCCGACATCGTCAACGCGTCGCCCGAGGTCGCGCATAACTACCGGCGGGAGCATCGGCTGAACATGTGGTTCGTGCTGGCCAGTGAAGATCCGGAGCGTATCGACGAGGTGATCCGCAACATCGAGCAAAGCACTGGTTTGCAGGTCCATGACTTTCCCAAGTGCGAGGAATTCTATGTCGGTCTTTATCTGGAGGCATAGACCATGAGGCGCGCCGCAGATACTACAGTTCGGGCTGAGTTGTCGCTGGACGCAGTGGACCGGCGCATAGTCAAAGCCACCGAGGCGGGCCTGCCGTTGTGCCGCGAGCCCTACCGGGAGATCGCCGGCCGCCTTGGTATCAGCAGCGAGGAGGTCATGCGGAGGATGTGCGACATGCTGGCGGCGGGCGTAATCCGGCGGATCGCCGCGGTGCCGAATCATTTTCGACTGGGTTTCCACGCCAACGGCATGTCGGTGTGGGATGTCAGCGACACCCGAGTGAGCGAACTGGGGGCCCGGGTCGGTGCGCTGGGTTATGTCAGCCATTGTTACCGGCGTCCCCGCCGCTTACCGGCTTGGCCCTACAACCTGTTCGCCATGGTGCACGGGCGTGACCGTACCGAGGTGCTGGAAAAGGTGGCGCGCATCGCCGACCTGTTGGGCGGTGCCAAACGTGGTCATGAGGTGCTATTCAGCAGCCGCATCCTTAAAAAGACCGGCATGCGCCTGTCGCGGGAAGTGACCCTGGGCACGCGGCAGCCCGTTCTCACCGTTGCCGGGGACCGCTAATCGTGTTTCGTATCAGCCAGTACATGAACGAACTTGTTGATCCCACGCCGCTGGGGCCACGCCGTGTCCCGGCGGGCCCGGTGGTGATCTGGAACCTGATCCGGCGCTGCAACCTGTGCTGCAAGCATTGCTACTCGATATCGGCGGACACCGATTTCGCGGGTGAGCTGGATACCCGGGAGGTATACAGGGTGATGGACGACCTGAAGGCCTTCAAGGTGCCGGTGCTGATCCTGTCCGGGGGTGAGCCGCTGCTGCGTCCCGACATCTTCGACGTCTCCCGGCGCGCGAAGGCGATGGGTTTCTATGTCGGCCTGTCCACCAACGGTACTCTCATCAGCAAGGACAATATCGACCGACTGGTGGCGGTAGGGTACGACTACGTGGGGATCAGCATCGACGGGCTGCGCGCGACCCATGACCGTTTCCGGCGCAAACGGGGGGCCTTCGACGCGTCCCTGGATGCCGTGCGCCTGTGCCGAAATGCGGGCATAAAGGTCGGCCTGCGATTCACCCTGACCCAGGACAATGCCGATGAATTGCCCCAGTTGCTGAACCTGATGGTGGGGGAAGGAATCAACAAGTTCTACCTGTCCCACCTAAACTACGCGGGCCGCGGCAGCAAGAACCGCCGCGACGACGTGATGCACGACGTCACCCGCTCCGCGATGGACCTGCTTTTTGAGACCGCGCTGGCCCACGCGCGGCTTGGCCTGGATACCGAGTTCGTGACCGGCAACAATGACGCCGACGGCGTCTACCTGCTGCAATGGGCGTCCCGGCGCTACCCGGCGCGCAGCGATCATCTCCGCGCCAAGCTCGCCCAGTGGGGCGGGAACTCGTCCGGTGTCAACATCGCCAACATCGACAACCTGGGCAATGTCCACCCCGACACCATGTGGTGGCACCACAACCTGGGCAATGTGCGTGATCGCCCGTTCTCGCAGACTTGGCAGGACACCACCGACCCCATCATGGCCGGGCTCAAAGCGAGCCCGCGGCGCGTGCAGGGGCGGTGCAGCGAGTGTAGCTATTTCGATATCTGTGGCGGCAATACCCGGGTCCGGGCATGGCAGACCACCGGCGATCCCTGGTCCGAGGACCCGGCCTGTTATCTGAGCGACTGCGAAATCGGCCTCGACCGGCCTGCGCCCGCAAGGGCAGGGGTGGGATGACGGCCGCGGCGGGTGGTGACGGGCGAGATGCATCGGCGAGCAGCGGCGTGCCGCGACTTGCCGTGTGGCTGATGCTGGTGGCGACCGGCACCGGACCGGCCGCCCAGGCCGACGCAGGGGTGGAACTCTACGCCCGTCACTGCGCCGCCTGCCATGGCGCCGAGCGCCTCGGCGGGATGGGGCCCGCCTTGCTGCCGTCCAACCTCAAGCGGCTGCGCCGCCCGCAGGCGGCAGGGGTGATACGCAGCGGTCGCGCCGCCACCCAGATGCCTGGGTTCGACCAGCAGCTCGATGACACGCAGATCGAACAACTGGTGGAGCTGATCTATGCGGCGCCGGAGCGGAAGCCGGCGTGGGACCTGCCGCAAATTGAGCAGAGCCACGTGGTGACCTACCGTGACCCTGATCTGCCCGCGCGCCCGCGATATGACGCCGACCCGATGAACCTGTTCGTCGTGGTCGAGGCCGGGGATCACCACGCGACCATCCTGGACGGCGATCGCCTGCAACCCATTCACCGCTTCGCCACACGCTTTGCGCTGCATGGCGGCCCCAAGTATTCACCCGATGGCCGGTTCGTCTACTTCGCCTCGCGTGACGGATGGGTCACCAAGTTCGACCTGTACAACCTCGAGGTGATGGCGGAGATCCGGGCCGGCATCAACACCCGTAATCTTGCCGTTTCCGGCGACGGCCGCTATCTCATGGTGGCCAATTATCTGCCCCACACCCTGGTGCTGCTGGATGCGCGGGACCTTTCCCCGATCAAACGTTTTACCGTCAGCGACGAGAAGGGGCACAGCTCACGGGTGAGCGCGGTCTATGCGGCGCCGCCGCGCAACAGTTTCATCGCCGCCCTGAAGGATGTGACCGAGGTATGGGAGATCTCCTACGCCGACGAGCCGCCATACTACGGCCGGGTGCACGATTACCGGGTCGAAGGACCGCCCGCCGTTGAGCGGTTTCCGGTGCGACGCATCAAACTGGACGACTACCTGGATGATTTCTTCTTTGACCCTCCCTACGAGCACATCATCGGCGCGGCGCGCAACGCGAAAAACGGCCAGGTCGTCAACCTGCTGGTGGGTCGCAAGATCGCCGACGTTGAGTTGACGGGTCTGCCCCACCTGGGTTCCGGGATTACCTGGGAATACCAGGGCAGACCGGTGTTGGCGACTCCCAACCTCAAGGAGGGTGTGGTGTCGGTGATCGACATGAAGACCTGGCGCACGGTGGCCCGTATAGAGACCCTGGGGCCGGGATTTTTCATGCGCAGCCACGAGAATACGCCCTATGCCTGGGTGGACGTGTTCTTCGGTCCGCATCGCGACGCCGTTCATGTCATCGACAAACGCAGCCTGGAGATTGTGCGGACGCTGCGGCCCGAGCCGGGCAAGACCGCCGCCCACGTGGAGTTCACCGCCGACGGCAGGTACGCGCTGCTCAGCGTTTGGGACATGGAGGGCGCACTGGTAATCTACGACAGTACCACGCTGGAGGAAGTGAAGCGGCTGCCTATGAGCAAGCCATCCGGGAAGTACAATGTGCACAACAAGATCACCCGCTCCGCGGGCACCAGTCACTGAGCCGGCGGGGCCTTAATGCAGATCGCGGACCCGGTCGCGCAGGGCCTCCACATCGAGCAACTTTATGGCCTCGCGCCTGACCTCGATCAGACCCGCCCCGGTCAGCCGCGAAAGGATGCGGGAAAAGGTTTCCGGCTGTATGGACAGGCGCGACGCCAGCACGCTCTTCGGTACGTTGAGGCGGACCTCGCCTGCATTGACTCGACACGACGCCGGCGGATCGAGCAGGAAGTTGATAAAGCGGAAAGTGGCGCTGTGCAGCGTCAGGCGGTCGATCTCGTTGAGCTGCCACCGCAACCGTTGGCTCATGTTGGCCATCAACCGCAGACAACTGTCGTTGGACTCCTTGAGCAGCTTCAGGAACGTCGCCGCCTTGAAGCCCAGCAGCTCGCTGGCTTCAAGCGCTTCGGCGTTCACCGGGTAGCCGTCACGCTCCATGAACACCACCGCCTCGGCGAAGGTCTGGCCGGCGCCGACGATGTCGATGACCTTTTCGTAACCGTCCACGGAGAGGCGGTACAGTTTCATCTGGCCCTGCTGCAGGAAGTAAAACCGCTCGATGGGGTCACCCTGATTGAACAGCCGCTGCCCCGGCTCCAGGGAGAATTGCTTAGTGCTGCCCGCAATCGTTTCCAGTTGCAGGTCGTCGAACTCCTGGAACAGATAGATGTCTTTGAGCGTTGGGTTCGCTTCCATGGTGGCGCTGTAAGAGGTGGTGCGCGGAGAACGCAAGAGCATAGCAGGGGCGCGCCGGGAAGCTCAATCCGGAAGCGGCGAGGGTCGGCGCGGGACGGGCGGAACCCATGCGTGGCGACGTGCTAGGAGTGTCTTCGCGGCTGACGGCGGGACTGGCCGCGCTGGCGGTGGTTTCGGCGCTGGCGGCGGCCGCTGCACCGTCTCCGTTGACGCAGTCGGCGCGTGACTACTTCGGCGCCGATGCCCGCGTTGGGGAGTTCTCCGGTCAGCCGCTTTCGGCACCCGTGTTTCGCGGCGACAAGCTCTCTGGCTACCTCGCGCGCACCGCCGACATGGTGCGCATTCCCGCCTATTCCGGTGAACCCATCAACGTGCTGATCGCCCTCGACACCGGCGGGAGCATCGTCGGCATCAAGATCATTGAGCACTCGGAACCGATCCTGCTGGCCGGGGTGTCAGAGGCGGATATGCTGGGCTACGTCGCCCAATACCGCGGCATGAGCGCCTACGACCGTGTCAAGATAGGCGGTGAGCTGCGGGCCGGATACGTGACCGTGGACGGACTGGCGGGCGCAACAATCACCGCCATGGTCCTGAACGCGACCATTACCCGTGCCGCCCGTCTGGTTGCGGCGTCCCGCGGGCTGCCGCTGGCAGTCGACCCGGGGGGCGTGGCGAAGCTCACGGCACCCGGGCAGGCGGCAGACGACCCGGGCCTGCACAGCGCCGGCGCCATGTGGGTGGACGTCTGGCAGCAGCGCCGCTTTCGCATCGCAGTACTCGCCTTGGGCCTGTTCACCTTGTCCGCGATCCTGGTATTCCAGGACTGGTTGACGCGGCACCCCACCTTGCTCGGCTATCTGCGCACGGGTTTCCTGGTCTACACGCTGTTCTTCATCGGCTGGTATGGCCTGGCCCAGCTGTCGGTCATCAATGTGCTCACCTTTGCCAATGCCCTGTTCAGCGGGTTCGACTGGGCGACGTTTCTCATCGACCCCATGATGTTCATCCTGTGGGCCTTCGTTGCCTGCACCATTCTGCTCTGGGGGCGCGGCGTGTACTGCGGCTGGCTGTGTCCCTTCGGTGCCCTGCAGGAACTGGTCAACAAGGCAGCCCTGTGGTTGGGGCTGCACCAGTGGCGGATCCCGGCGGTGGTGCATGAGCGTCTGCTGGCGGTCAAGTACCTGCTGCTGGTGGCCTTATTCGGCCTGTCCCTGCAATCGATGGCCGACGCCATCCGCTATGCCGAAGTGGAACCCTTCAAGACCGCCATCAACATGCGTTTTCAGCGCGAATGGACATTCGTCCTGTATGCCTGCCTGCTGGTGCTGGTGTCAGCGTTCAACGGTAAGTTCTTTTGCAAGTACCTGTGCCCGCTGGGCGCCGCGCTGACAATTCCCTCCCACTTCCGGATCTTCGACTGGCTGCGTCGCCGGCGCGAGTGCGGGCGGCCTTGCCAGACCTGTGCCCGCGAGTGCCCCTCAGACGCCATTCGGCCAACGGGGGAGATCAACGCCGCAGAGTGTCACTACTGCCTAGACTGCCAGGTTATCTACTGGAACGAGCTCAAGTGCCCGCCGCTGGTGGAGAAGCGCAAGCGCCGCGAGCGTCGGCGCGCGACCTGAGGCGCGTCGTGTCAACATTCCCTCACCCTAATCGCGGATGAGTCCCCCGTGCTGGGGGACTGGAACTTACCAACTGCTGACCGGCAGCGACGTGTCTAAGCCAATTGCCCGCCGTGGTGCCGGGGCGACAAACGAGCGCCGTGGTGGTATTTTCCTGTCACGGCTGCCCCGAAGGTTCGGCCGGCAAGCCGACGGCAGGTGATTTATCACTTCCTGGTCGTATCAATGGGGCAGATCATGCCCGCGCCGGATCGGTAGCGGTTCTTAGCGGGCATCTCTCAGCCCATGCATGCTGTCCCTGGTTTTGCCAATGCGGGAATCTGGCTGATGTTGCTTACCATAGACGAGTTTCGGGCTCGCCATAACAAGAGCGTCACGCTGCTGGGAATGTCAGGGGTCGGCAAGACCTACCTGGCCGGTATGTTGCGGCAGCACGACTGGTTCCACTACTCCGGCGACTACCGCATCGGCACCCGTTACCTCGACGAGCCGATACTGGACAACATCAAGCAGCAGGCCATGCAGGTTCCCTTCCTGCGGGACCTGCTGCGTTCAGACTATATCTATATCGGCAATAATATAGGCGTGGACAATCTCGGCCCGGTGCTGAGCTTTATCGGCAAACCCGGCGACCCGGAGCAGGGCGGTCTGCCCCTGAACGAGTTCAGGCGCCGTCAGGAGCTGTATCGCCGGGCTGAGATCACGGCCATGCTGGATGTCCCGGAGTTCATCCGCAAGGCACGCGAGATCTATGGCTACCAGCATTTTGTCAATGACGTGGGCGGCAGCCTATGTGAGCTCGACGACCCGGGTGTGATGGAGGTGCTGGTGAATCATACGCTGATTCTTTACGTCGAAGTCACCGACAGCGAGGAGGGCGAGCTGATCCGTCGCGCCGAAGACGACCCAAAGCCGCTTTATTTCAGGCCCGCGTTCCTGGAGGAACAACTCGGTGCCTACCAGCAGGAGCGGGACCTGCCGTACATGGCCATGGCGGATCCCGACGACTTCATCCGCTGGGTCTTTCCGCGCCTGTTCCGGGCAAGGGTGCCGCGTTACGAAGGGATCGCCAGCAAGCATGGTTACACGGTGACCCTCGACGAGATTTCGCAGGTCGGAAACGACGATGACTTCATGGAACTCCTGGACCTGGCCATCGGCCGCCGTCAGAACCAGGTGGCGGAGAGTTAGCCATCATGCCGCTGGTCGCCCACAATGATCTGCCGACCTTCAGGAGACTGCAGCATGAGGGGCAGACCATCCTGACGCCGGAGCGGGCCGGCCATCAGGATATTCGCGAGCTACATATCGGGTTGCTCAATATGATGCCCGACAGCGCGCTGGCGGCAACGGAAAGGCAGTTCTACCGGCTGGTGGGAGAGAGCAACCCCATCGCACAGTTCTACATGCATCCGTTCACCCTGGACGGCCTGCCTCACGGTGACCGTGCGCGCCGCCACATAGGTGCCTACTACGATCCTTATGACAAGCTGCGTCAAGACGGGCTGGATGCATTGATCATAACCGGCGCGAACGTGACCCACCCGGACCTCGCCGACGAGCCGTTCTGGGGACCGCTCATCGAGGTGCTCGACTGGGCCATGGACAACGTCACCTCGGTACTGTGTTCCTGTCTTGCCACCCATGCGGTTTTGCAGTTCCGATATCGGCAGAGGCGTCATCGCCTTCCCGCCAAGCGCTGGGGCGTCTATCCGCACAGGCTGCTGGATCAACACCATCCCCTGGTGAATGACGTCGATACTGTCTTCAGCGTGCCGCACTCCCGCTTCAACGAGGTAACGCGAGCGCAGTTCGACGCCGCCGGGCTGCACGTGCTGGTCGAGAGCGAGATGGCCGGCGTGCACCTGGCCGTGAGTGAAGATCGTTTCCGCATCGTCTTTTTCCAGGGTCACCCGGAGTACGACACCATCAGCCTGCTGAAGGAATACAAAAGGGAGGTAGGCCGTTTCGCCCAGGGAGACCGCGCCGACTACCCGCAGTTCCCTGACGGCTACTTCAGATTGAGGGAGCAGGCGATACTGGAGGAATACCAGCAGCGCATGCTGCGGGCGCTGGATTCAGGTGGTGCAATCCCGGAATTTCCCGAGCAGCTGGTGGCCGAACGCATCGACAACTCCTGGCACGATACCGCCGAGGCCATAGTCGGAAACTGGATCGGGCTGGTTTACCAGGTCACTAACCATAACCGCCGGCTGCCATTCATGGAGGGAGTCGATCCCCGCGATCCATTGGACCTCGGTCTGCCGACGTAGCTGGAAAGACGGGTTGCCAGCCTTGCCGTCATGAAGACGGCCCGGTAACACAATTCCCGCGGCGGGGGCCGAGCAGACCATGCCTTCCGGCCGCGCGCATTTCGTTTGGCGAGGTCGCCCCCGCTCCCGTCAGGTCGTGGCGACCAACGCGCATCGCGCGTTCTTGTAGAACACCGACTTTATGTATTGTTCCGTGTGCCGGAACATGTCCGTGAAGGGCAGTCGACCTGCCTTGGGTATTGCCGGGTTCCCGCGCGCCATAAGCTTGAAATCCGTGTGCATGATGAGTTCTTCGATCCTCCCCAGGGTGAAGTGGAAAGGGTGATTGGGGAACGCGGGTGCGTTCGCGCGGACACCGAGCTCAAAAAGAGCATTGTAGAATCTGCCGGCCCACCAATAGACCGGGTGATGGACATCCACGGTCATGTACAGGACGCCGCCCGGTTTGAGAATCCGATGACATTCCTCGAGGTACGCGGAAGGGCTCTCGACGTGGTCGATTACGTTGTCACTCAGGACCAGTTCCGCGCATGCGTCGGAAAGTGGAAGCTGTTCTCCCTGGGCCTGGACGATCCAGGGCCCGTCCGACTGTAACTCCGGGAACGTCTGGTGGTAGAAGTGCGCCAGGGGATCGACGGCCAGGCGGCATTGAGACGGCCAGCGCCAGATCAATCCACTGGCTCCCGAACCGACCTCCACCACGAGGCCTACATCGACCGGGTATCCAAGCCTGCGCAGGTACTCGGACACGCTGCAGCTGCTCGTGTCGGCAACACGAACCAAAGAGTTGGTCCGATCACCGATTCGGTGCGCTTTTCGCTCCTGGTATTCGCGCTGATGCTGCTGGGCAAAGCGCCAGCGGCTGTGAGAGACTTTCCGCGTCAAGATGTGGTGGCCTTATTGGGTAAGCGTTTTTCGGTATCAGCCTGGTTCAATCCTACCCATTGCCGCTGCCGGCAACAATCACCCTTTATCTTGCGTCACGCGCACGTCGCGAACCTCAGGCAAATGACTCCTCTATGATCCGATGCACCGCCTTTTCCAGCTCGGGGGAAGGCGTGACGACCAGTGTTTCACCATCAACCGACAATGTGAACCGCTCTGAGTCCTGACATCCCCTGTAGGCCTCCCTGAGCGCATCGTCGATGCGCTCGCGTTTGATGGGATTGAGACGCTTTTCTTCAGCCAGCGCCGCGAGATTGCTGACTTTGCCGTCATGGATCCAGGCCAACCCGAAAGTCTTCGGGGGTTTGCCAATGAACACGTACGCGGCGTGTTCGGAAGGGACTATTTCGAGGCGATCATTGGTTTGCGATGTAAGACTGGCCAATTCCGCGCGGACTTCATCGATGCGGGATTGTGCGTAGCTGTCGTCTGGCAGGGGCGGGAAATCCTCGCTCTTGCCGAACAATCCACCGAAGATGCCCATTTTGGAACCTCCTGAGATCTGTTGCGTGGACTTTCGAAGGTTATCAAAAGCACTGCAGGCGTTCAACTTCGCCGGTCCTTCCCTGACCACGGCTCGGTCGACTCGTCCCGTCGAAAATACAGCATATACAAGAGGTTGAGCGAACAGGAAAGCCGGCCGTACCAAATGCCGCTGTCGCTTCTGTTGTGGTGAGAAGATGATGCCAGGGGTCCGCTGGCCGGTAGTCCGATGCGCCGTGGCGTTGCAAAGTTGTGCGATGGTGCCGGCAATGTTTGGAGCGCGCGGTCATTGCAAGGGACTCAGCGGAAGCGGTTACGGAATCAGATCAGTACGCACCGAGCACTGACCCCGAACGGCTCCTTGACCACGCGCGTTTTAATCCTGATGCAAATATTTTATACTTCCAGCCACTACGATCCCCCGCAATGTCAATTTTCTCAAGTCCGTAGTTCACCCCGTTTTTCGTTATGTCAACACCGAATACGATAGAGATTAGCGAATGCTCATCGATGCAAGAGACCTGACAACCGGACACGTTGTTGAGGCCGATATCTGCATTATCGGTGCGGGGGCGGTAGGCATATCCATGGGGTTGGAAATGAATCGCTCTGACCTGAAGGTCGCGATACTGGAAAGCGGTGGTTTCGAGTACGAGCCGCGAACCCAGTCGCTCTACAAGGGCGACCATGTCGGTCGCGATACCTATCCACTGGAAAGAAACCGATTACGCTATTTTGGAGGCACAACCAATCACTGGGCCGGGCATTGTCGTCCCTTTGATGAGTTTGATTTTTCGGTACGAGAATGGATACCGCATAGTGGATGGCCGATCAAGATCGAGGAACTGGAGCCTTATCTTGAACGCACGCAACCTGTAATGGGATTGGGAAAGTACGACTACGATTCGGTTGAGGAGTACGGCAGGCAGCTCGGACTCGAGACACTGCCACTGGACAGCAGCCGCTTGATCAACGTTATGAAACATCAAAGCCCTCCGACCCGGTTTGGGCCGGCCTACCGGGAGGAGTTGACGCAATCGAAGAATGTTTCGGTCTACCTGTATTCAAATGTACTGGAGTTGCTGTCGAATGAGTCCGCATCACATGTCACCAACGCAGAGGTCGCCTGCATTGATGGACCGAGATACAAAATCAAGGCGAAGAACTTCGTCTTGGCAGCCGGTGGGCTGGAGAATCCGCGCATCATGCTGCTGTCCAACAAGTCTGCGCCGAATGGGCTTGGAAACAGTCACGGCCTGGTAGGTCGGTTCTACACCGATCATATACTGATCCGGCCTGCACTGGACGTATCGCTGTCCCGCACCGACTTGGATTTTCGTCTATATACCCGGCCGCACCGAATAAACGGGGGATTGATCTTTGCGATTATGACCGCTCCGGAAGACTTGACCAGGAGAGAAAAGCTGACGCGATTCCGGTTTCATTTGTACGAGCTGGGGCCGAGGTATGAATCCCCGATAGGAGGGGTGTTTTCCGAACTGGATGGCGCGCCTGAAGTGGCTCCTCTCGTTACCAAGCCAGACACTCACATTCAGGTACACATGGCGATGGAACCCATACCGAATCCGGACGCTTTCGTTCGCCTGTCTGACAAGCGCGATCTATTCGGTCAACGCAGGCTTGAAGTGAAGTGGCAGGTCACCGATGCGGAACTGGCTAATGCTCACCGTGCCGTCGAGCTATGTGCTCTGGAGTTCGGACGCATGGGTTATGGCCGTGCCTACGCGCCCATTCTGGCTAAGCCTGATGAATGGCCGGCCACCTTCACTTCCGGCAAGCACCACTGCGGAACGACACGTATGTCCGACAGCCCCCAAACCGGTGTAGTGGATCGAAACTGTAAAGTGTTTGACGTTGATAATCTCTACGTTACGGGCAGCTCGGTATTCCCCAACATCGGGCACACCAACCCGACTCTCAATCTCGTCGCCCTGGCCTTGCGCCTGGCTGATCACCTGAAGGAAAAATCCACCTGAAGATGCCCAGAGGCGGGGTGTTTCCTGCACACCGCCCAACTCTAGTGAAAGCTCAGCCGGCTCGCTGGATACATCATGGACGGTCCGCTGCCTGGTAGAGGTCTCGACGGGAGCGGTGGGTCCTGCGTTACGGTGCACGCGGTCGATGCATCGACGAGACTGCTTGACGGCTATCGTCCTGTTGCGGCCGTTCGCTTTCGACGTTCTGCGTGTGGCATTTGTTCCCGGTATGGCGGCGTCCGCGCGTTGAACTCCCCGGCGGCGGCTTGGCCCGGGCCTCCCGGAGCGGCTCCCTCTGCAAGGACACCTTCACGGGTCAAACTTTCGGCCGCTCGGCCGAGGGCAACTCGAACCGGACGTCGGCGCTGATAAACGCCTCGCCATTGCATTGCTCAGGACCTGTCGTGCCCAGCCACTGGTATCGCCTGGGCTTGATCCCGGTCGCGGGCAGGTCCATCATGCGTACCCGGTTCCGGCGCGGCCGAATGATGCGGTGCGTCACACAAAAATTCGCGCTCTCTGAGATACACACATTGACAGCTGAACGATTTGAATTGCACCACGGATTGGGCGAGTCCTTACAGGCGACTGCGGCAAGTTTTCCAGAACGGACGGCGATCAGGTTTGCGCAGCGTGATATCAGTTTCGCCCAGCTCGATGCGCTATCCGGTGTTGTGGCGGGCAACCTGGTCCAACTGGGGATACAACCAGCTGACCGGGTCGGCTTGTACTGTCCCAATTCCGACGTTTTCGCCCTGGCCTATCTGGGTATAGTCAAGGCTGGCGCCACGGTGGTGCCGATCAACCTGCTTCTCAACCCCACTGAAATACATTTCATCCTGGCGGATTCGGGCTGCCGTGGCTTGATCTACCACGACGGATTCAGTGACTCGGTGACCCGGTTCCGCGAGGGGCTCGATCAACTGGCGCACCTGGTCTGCGTGGGCGAGCAACCCGCCAGCGCAAGAGACTACGCCTGGTTGAATCTGCTCGGTGGCGGGACCGAGCCGCCGAGGCTCACAGTGGCTCCGGAGGACGACGTTGTCTCCATCCTCTATACCTCGGGAACCACTGGCAGACCTAAGGGCGCCATGCTCACGCACCGCAACCTGTTGAGTAACACAAACAGCCTGAGTCGGGTGCTGGATATCACCCCCGGTGACGACGTGGTTCTGGTCGTGCTGCCCATGTTTCACGCTTTTGCCGCAACCGTCGGCATGCTGCTTCCCATGGTGCGTGGCTGCGCGTTCGTGCCGGTGCCGCGATTTGAACCGCGCCTGGTGGTGGACACCATTGCTGATAGCGGCGCCACCATCTTTCTGGGTGTGCCGAGCATGTACAAGGTCCTGATGGGATTGCCCGACGAGGCGGTAGAGAGGTTTTCATCCGTGCGGGTTTGCATTTCCGGCGGGGCGGCCATGCCCCAGGAATTGATGAGACAGTTCGAACATCGGTTCGGGTTGCCGATCCATGAGGGAGACGGGCCTACGGAATGTTCCCCCGTTACCTGCGTGAATCCCATAGCTGGGGTGCGGAAGCCGGGCTCAGTGGGACTGCCGATACCTGGCGTGGCGATGTCCATACGCGATCGGGCCGGCGACGAAATTGCAGACGGGGAAATCGGAGAGATCTGCGTGCGCGGTGATAACGTCATGAAGGGCTACTGGAACCAGCCTGAAGAGACAGAGGCGGCGTTTTTCCGTGACTGGTTCCGCACCGGCGACCTCGGTTATCGGGACGACGATGGGTACTTTTACATCATCGATCGCATCAAGGACATGATCATCGTGAACGGCATGAACGTATACCCGCGAGTCATCGAGGAGGTGCTCTATCAGCACCCGTCGGTCACCGAGGCCGCAGTGGTGGGTGAGCCTAACGAGCTGCACGGAGAAATTCCCGTCGCGTTCGTGTCTCTGGAGCAGGATGCCGATGCCGACAGCCAAGCGGTGCGTGCTTTCTGCCGCGCGCACCTGGGTCGGCATGAGGTGCCGAGAAAGGTATTCTTCCTGCCCGAACTACCAAAAAACGCCGCAGGGAAGATACTGAAACGGGAGCTGCGGAAGCACGGCGAACTGGAACGCGGTATTGACGCGCGCGCACCGTAACAGCCGCTCCCCGCGAGCCCTGTTCCCTTTCGCTTGAATTCCCCGGAAACAACCAGGGTCAAGAGATAAACAGCATTCGTGGCCAAGCCGTTTCGCCAAGTCGGTACTGTCCTGAAATATGGTGCCATCCACCGTCTCCTTGATCTGGGGAAGATCATACCCGCGGACCGGGTGGCAGCCACCGCCAACACCCTCGGTTCCACGCTCGCCGCCCTGGGCCCGCTCAGGCGCAGGGTTCAGCGCAATATGGAGCTGGCGCTGGGCCCGGAGAATGTCCCCGCCGGTGCGGCCAGGAAGTATTTTCTCAAGCTTGGTATGTGGGGCGCGTACGCGATGCAGATCTACCATCGAGGCCTGGTTGAGTCGGGGGTCACCGACTGGCTGGTATTTGATGACAGTGTCAGTGTCCTGGAGGAAGCACTCGCGCGCGGGAAGGGCGTCATCTACGCAACGCCGCATCTGATTGCGCATGAAATCACCGCCGGGATCATGGCACGGAAGTATCCCACCGTGGGCCTGGTGCGGGAGAGCAAGTACGCACCGCACATGCGGGTCGGATATGCGTGTGTGCACGCGGTCATTGAAAGACGGCAATATCCTTGTGATTACGCCTGACCTACTGTCGAGACCGGGGGAGGGCGTGGTCGTTGAGTTTCTCGGCCGCAAGATCAACTTGCGCCCCGGAATCATCACGCTCGCCATGGTCACCGGTGCGCCAGTAGTCAGGGTCTCCCTGCATTGGGAAGAGGATCGCGTATTGATTCACTGTGAAGACCCCAGGGAATACCCGCGAACCGGGGACCATGAGCGCACCTTCGTGGGGGGTATGCAGGATTGGTGCGACAGCTTTGCGGCGCATCTGAGACGACATCCCAGCAACTGGCAGTTCTGGCTGGATCGTCACTGGTCCCGGGTGTGGGAAGCACCCGCGGAGCAGGGGGACGAATGAATCCCATCGCCGCGATCGGTGTCCTGGTGTTCGGGGGCATTGCCCTGTTGTGGGTGGTGCAGAGCCTGTTGCTGCTGGCGAGCGGAGAGCGGCTGGCACCGCCATTGCGCTACCAGACCGACAAGGGTTCCGTCGTTTACCCCATGAAGATCATGGTGCAGCTCGGCTGGCTGCTCATCATCCTCGTTTACCCGGTCCTCATCGGCTCCGATCCACCGGCATTCTACGGCGACGCGTTCCACCCCCCGCCGCCGCTCAAGGCCATGCTCATCATTGCGATAGCGTGTATCGCTGGTTTTGCATTGATCTACCTGGTTTATTTCGCCACCGGGGCGATCGAGCTGGCGTTCATCTTCTCCCGACGTAAAACTGTCAGACGCCTGGTGGGATGTCTGTTGACGCCGGTACCGCTGGCAATCATGGAAGAGGCGGTGTTCCGCGGTGTGCTGCTGCATGCCCTGTTGAGCTGGCTGAACGGTACCTGGGGCACCGTGGTGGCGGTAGCGGTATCGTCAGCGGTTTTTTCCTCCGTGCACTTCGTCCGGCGCCGGGATTCCAAGAGAAAGCCGATGCTGCAGCCGGCAATAGGGCTTTTCTTTGTCGGCGTGGTGCTGGGCTCGGCTTATGTGGCGGGTGGCCAGACCCTCTGGCTGCCAGTGACGGCGCATGCCGCCGGTATCCTGGCAGTCGAGTTGCCGCGCTCTTTCGTCATCTACAAGGCCAGTCCAAAGTGGATCGGCTACCGCTCCTTTCCCCACTCCGGTCCGCTGGGCATCATCCACATGATTGCCTTGACGGCGTTGGTATGGCTGCTCATGAAATAGATGCCAGATGAAAGGCTTCACGAATCCTCTGTTCCGAGGATAGAAAAAGATCCCTCTGGACAACACCATGTGTTTTGCTGGTATTGTGAGTCGGATAATGCGGTGGGACAGCAAATAAGGCACCTGTTGATTATCCCTTATGGCCTCACAGGGTAAATTCCAGCGACGCCGCGATCAGGTCAAACAATATTATGGAAGGTACCCATTATGCCCGTTTCTTGTTCAGGGATTGGTCGTCGATTTGGGCCAATAGCTTATAACTCTTTTCCTGATCGGGTCGGTGTCATCGATTCACGTTGCCATCAAGTTAGGGCGACCGCGGTTTGATATAAGCAAGGCGATTTCCCTTATCGTCGATACGCCAGCGCGACTGCGCCTGGGATTGATGATCGGACCTTTCCCCCGCGGCAACATGACAGAGTGAGGGGTAGATTGATCAGTTCAGGCCGCCCCGGGCGGGTATACGGCCGGCGGTTCGCCCCATTTACTAGAACATTCGAACTCCTCCCTCGCTGGAACGATGACAGGGTTGCGGGTGTCGGTGCAGGAGACGACAGGCAGAATCACGCTCCAAATCTGTTAACCAATTCACAGAATCACAATCGTCACCTTGTTAACTTAGACCTTGCGTGATCATCAGGCCTGTACGAGCACGACTTCATCGATCCCCACGGGGAACAACAAGGAAACAGGAGAATTCCCATGAATGCGACGATTACCAAAGCTCTGGTGACGAGCGTGGCGTGCACTGCCATCCTTGCCGTAACTCATCCCGTGCAGGCCACGGACCCCAATGATCCTGGCGTGCTGGAACCTGTGCTGTCGGTTGTCAACGGTTTGGATACGCGCGTTCCCAACACGGATCAGTCCGTGGGCGGTGTGCAACTCAACCTCTACGGCAATGTGGTCTATCAAGACGCCAAGGACACCACCAGCATTCTCGGATATCCGATCGCCGACGTTACCAGCCCGAATGACGACATGCGCGATGCCCTCAAAGATCTTGCCAAAGCCGCGAAGAACGGAAACAGTGGCGGTATGCAGCAGGCGGCGCACGCATTGATGGATATTCTGATGGGCACCACCCAGGGTAAGATCTACGATGGGTTCGCCATGCTGAACTTCAACCGCGGCGCATTCATGCCGGATCACGTACCGGGCGAGTACAAAATGAAAACCTTGCGGGACACCGGTATGACTGAGATCGGCATCGATGGTGAACCGCGCAAAGTGTGGGAGTTGGATGTCAACCTGCTTTACTATGACGGGCAAATCGACGCTGACACATTTCTGATGCGTGTCCCCGTGAGCGCCCACCAGTTCGACACGGTACGTATCAACTATCGTGTCTACTCAACGGTGCGTGAGGACTTCTCGCCCACCGTGGTGATGCTGGATCACCGCCTGTCCCGCAGCGTGCAGTTTCCATTCAAGGGCATAGATAGCGTCTGGCAACCGTTCGGCAGGGGCGAAGTTATGGAGTTGACCCTGAAACTGCCCCCTCTGCGATCCCTGCGCGGTGTATACACCTGGGGCTGGCGGGTTCATCCGCCGCGTATCCAGTTCCTGCAACCCATCTATGAACAGATCAATGCACATACGGGTGCTGTACAACTGGAACCGCAGGGCGAGTCCTATGCCTTCCGTAACCGCCAACTGGCGCTGGATGACATCAGCGATGCCGCCCCGGAAAAGAAGATGTACATGGTGGTAAAAGCGGTGCTGGATGGAACGGCGGCTGATACAGTACATCAATGGCTGACTGCGGGCGATCAGGGTCCGCTAGGGACCTGGGAACACTGGGCGGACCTCGCCGCAGACCAGCGACAACTACCGCCCGAGGCCCGGGGCATTCTGGCCGCTGAGGGTATCGCCGATGGCGGCTTCGGGCCATTCCGCCTGGTATCGGTCTACATGAACAACGAGATGTATGGTGACGGCCCCCATGACAGCAACATCGAGGGCTGGCAGCAGGGTGAGATCTTCCAGGTCAAGCTGATCAATCTGGACAAGCATACCCACTACTTCCGCAACGTGGATTTCGGTCCGCGGCTGCATGATGACATCCGCAACTGTTGTGCGGCGGGTCGCCATAGCTTCGAGATCATGAATTTCAAACCGACCTATGGTGCACCGAAGGTAGCCGAGATGCAGTGGCGGGCCGGGTGGGGTTTTCGTCCCCATTTCAATATCATACAGCAACAGGACGTGTTCCCCCGGGCTTCGGACCAGACCGCGACCACCGCTTTCTTCGGTGGCTTCGGCCAAACTTTTTCCGGTTACCAGTACTCATCACAGACCCGGGGCGGTGATTTCAGGTTTAATCCACCGGGTTTCATCATCACGGATCCCGGAGTGGAACCACCCTTTCCGCTGCGCGAGGCGGACGGATCTGACGGCCTGCTGATCGGCCAACTGACCGAAGGCTACGGTGTGGCCAAGATGTGCGATGTTGCCGAGTTCCCGATGCCAGGGTTTTGCGCCCGTGATATCAGCGCCTTCAATCCTAACGGTAACCTTAACCGCGACACGGACGGTGATGGCATCAACGATGCATTGTGGTTCCCCCCGTTCCTGCGCAATCCCAACGCCAGTGAAGGTGGCGACATAATCCCGCCGACCCCGGCGTGGAAACCGTTCTTGTGGATCAACCCGAACAACGGCACGCTGTTCATCGATCCCGACGACCCGAGTAAGGGGTACTGGGCGGATCTGACCTACAGCCACGGTGCACCCATCAAAGGCGGCGAATCTCTAAATGCCACTGTCGAGGCCGCGCGTGGATCAGCCCAGGTCTTCTACCAGTTCGACGACCTGTTTCACGACAACGCAATATTTTCGCCACATCCGACCTTCGAAACGGACTGACCGGACGAACGGTCGACTGCGGTTGCGCGCCGTCGTCCCGGCGGCGCGCAACCACGTTTCTACGGCTCTCGACTGACCTCCAATTCACGGGAGCCGGCGCGCGTGTAGTGGGGCTGCGCCCGCTGGAGTGTTTGACGGTGCGGCTTTCGGATCAATCTGGGTCGCTGAGTCCCGAGGCGATGCAGCGCGAACCATCCCGAGCTCCCATGTGACGGGACCCCGCCTGGCCCGCGACCGACTTGTATCACTGTCGCTGCCCTGGACCTGGTCCGGGCATTGATAAACCCGGCGGCGATGCAGACGTCGCATTCGCGGTTGCGGGGCGCCGCGGACGCGGGTGGTCATCTCCCGGGAAAGGGCAAAAATTAATAACGGATTAAGAAATAATAAATTATATTCAAAAATATCTTGACTAAAATGAATTATATGAAACTATAGGAATATGCATGATCAGCGACAACAATGCGGGTTCTGCGGGGGGTCGATGTGGGTGAGCAAGCTGACCTGCGGGGATTGCGGTCAGTCCTACGAGGGCATGTTCTTTACGCCGCGCCTGTTTCGCCTGGCGAGGGAGGACCAGCACTTCGTGGAGCTTTTTGTCCTGTCCAGCGGCAGCCTCAAGAAGATGGCCGAGTTGCTTGGATTGTCCTATCCCACCGTGCGAAACCGGTTGGACAGCCTGATAGATCGCCTGCAGCAGGAGCAGCAACGCGATCAGGCATTGAAGCAACAGGTCCTCGATGATATCGAGCAGGGACGTATTAAACCCAAGGAGGGAATGCGTATGATCGATATGCTATGAACGAGATAACTGGCAGCGAACAGATAAGTAGGATGGTCGCGGACGGCAAGCTGACCGCCGACGAGGCCCGGCGACTGCGGAGTTCCCTGGACGAGCAGGTCGAAAAGACCGCGATGTTCGCCGCCGCCACTGAGCGCCGGACGTCAATGCGCAAGCTCACGGTACTGCTCAGCGCGTGCGTGCTGACGTTCTTGTCGGGCGTGGCGGCCGGGTGGCTGTTTGCGACGCCAGCGGGTCCGGCGCCCCCGATGGCATCAGCCCCGTCTGGTGTTCAATCCGGCCGCATGGTGGACCTGTCTACACTGTCTGTTGAAAGGAGAAAGAGCATGAATCAGTCGGTGAAACTGTCTTCAGCGGTGGCGATCGTAGTCCTGCTTGCCATCGTAGGATTGTTGCTGGTCTTCGTCTATAACGGATTGATCGATTCCCGGGAACGGGTCAATGCTGCATGGGCCCAGGTGGAAAACGTCTATCAACGTAGACTGGACCTGGTGCCGGTGCTGATCGATGGTGTGAAAACATACATGGATCATGAACGTGCAACTTTGCAGGATCTGACGGAGGCGCGAGCAAATGCGGTAGGGGTGCAGTCGGCCCTGAGGGGACAGGTGCCCGACACTGTCGAACAAATGAAGGCCCTGGAGGCCGCGCAAGGACAGGTGGAGTCCGCGCTGGCGAGATTGTTCGCGGTGGTGGAGAACTACCCCGACCTCAAGGCCAGTCAGAATTTTCTTACTCTGCAAGACCAGATCGAGGGAACGGAGAATCGCGTGACCGTGGAGAGACGGCGTTATAACGAGTTCTCACGTCTTTACAACGCCAGAATTCTGAAGTTCCCTCACAACATGGTCGCAACTGCCATGGGCTTTGAGCATAAGCCGTATTTTCAGGCAGAGGAAAAGGCACTTGAAGGGCTGGAAGACCCTTTTGGCCGCGACAAGCAATAGATGAGTAGGCGACTACTGCTGGTGGCTGCCGTAACCGCCGGGTTATCGGCAGCGTGGGTTGTTGTCAACGAACATGCACCCGACAGCCGCCAGGCCACCATGCCGGTGCCGGACTGGAGCGCGAACAGGCGTCCAGACGAGTTTCGTCACCTGTACGACTATGCAGGGATCCTCACTCACTTCGAAGAGGGTGTGGAGCGATACCTCACGCGCATTTCTGATGATTTCTCCATCGAAGCGGTAATCCTGACACGGCCTGGGATCGATCAGTTTCAAGACATAGATCGGCTTACGGCCGCGGTATTCAGCGGCTGGCAGCTCGGCAAGGATTTTGATGGCAGAGCGGTGTTGCTGGTTCTGGTTCAGGATCGGCAAGAGGTGCGCATGGAGATCGGCTACGAATTGGAGGATGTGTTTACCGACACGTTTGTAGGCCATGTCGAAGACAAGCAGTTAAAACCCTATTTCTTGAATGACGACATTGGAACCGGCCTGGTCGCTTTGATGGAGGAGCTGGACCGGCGTGCCGAATTGAAACATCAAGGGGGTTACACGCTCGAGTCGATCGCCCGCCTGGACGGTGAGTTTCTATCCGGCGGCGGCGGAGCGGGGCGCGATCTCGATGCGTACGCTCGCGCCGCTGACGCGGCGCGGCCTGCGCCCGCTGCCGGAGGCCGCGGCGCAAGCACGCCCGAGGAGGCATGGCTGTCCATGTTGGCGAAGTGGGCGGGGCGTGGTTCGGGTCTCAATATCGAGGTCTATACGGAACTGACCAAGATGGCCATGGGACAACCGGATCGCCCCGATCCGCGTACCAGGGATACGCTCCCTCACTGGCAAAATGCCGAGTTCAGGGTACTCCGTGATGAGGACCATGCGGTGATCTACTTTGGATTCAAGAAGGGCTGGGACAATGCACCGTTCCTGTTCTGCCGTGATCAACAAGGATGGAAGTTCGATATCGTGCATCAGCGGCGCCTGGTGGTCATGGGCCCCAGGCAATCCTGGTTTATCGAGCAGGGCCGTTATCCCTATGTGGCTCTGCTGCAGGAGGTGCCCCAATCGACGGGAAAAGATCTCCCGCTGGAGTTCGCGGATCTTTATCGCTGCACTGACGACAGCGCGATCGCAGCCCGGATTCGCTCCCTGTCCGCACAATTGGAGAAGGTGCCGGATGATTACACGGCAGTTCGAGAACTGCTGCGGTGGAATGTTGTGACCGGGCGTCGACCCAACCATGTGCAGCCATTGCTCAAGCGCGCCAAGGCGCTCGCGCCAGAGGATCCGCTGCCGTTCAAGTACTCTGCAATCTATCAAGTCAATACCTTTTTTCAGTACAAAACCGCGCTGGGGGAGATAGAGGAGTATCTTCGGCGCGGAGGGGACCCCGCGTTTGGCTACAAGTTCAAGGGGTTTCTCTATTACCGGCTCAAAGAGTACGAAAGAGCCGCGGCGGCACTGAACGAAGTCTTGGCCGTCGAGGCCGACGATACGTACGCTCTGAGCCTGCTCGCGCGCGTCCATGCCCTGCGCTATCTGCAACTCGACAAGGTGGATCCGCGGCGTGAACGAGCACGGAAACAGGCGGTGGCATACCTGCGTCGGGCGCAGAGCACAGGATCGCCAGACGCCGGGCGCGTGGCTCGCGTGACGAGATGGATGCGCTCAGAGAAGCTCTTATAGGAAAACGCAGGCAGCGTGTTCCGATTCTCGGAGACAAAGGCGGAGTGCCCTTTGACCTTGCTCGCCTTCATATCTCAATTGAATTTTGGTGCTCACTGCCCCGCAACACAATTTCGTCTATACACCGTGGCGTATCCAATGATCTCTCTTCCGATTTCAAGACCGGCGTCGTTAGAGAAATCCGACCTCCAGACGATCGACTGGAAACTGAGCAGGCGTCTGGTCACCCAATGACTGGTTTGGCAGTAATCGATATAGCTCAAACTGAGCAATGAGATTCTGATATAACGGCAGGGTAAGACCCGTCGACAGGGTACTGTCCGAGCCGGATCCGTAGATCGCCAGTGATATTACGGCCATCCACGTTGTTTCGATTTCACCAGTATTTGGTTCGACGCAAGTATCGTCTCTTGTTTTCTCCTTGTACCCGATCAAAACCTGGGCCCAAAGGTCCTTCGAAGCAGCTCATTCACGCCATCGTCGAAATTAAACGGCGAAATCCAGACTTTGGCTGTCCGCGAATCGTGATGATCATTTCCAAGACTTTTGGCGTGGAGATCGATTAGGACGTTGTACGACGCATATATGTGTTTTATAGTCACCCATTAAGAATAGATCTAACTTTTAAGGATGAAAAATGTCTGATAAATCTCGTAGGAAATTACTGAAATAAATCGCAATTGGTAGCGGTGCTGTCATTACCGGCAAATCACTGCCTGAGAAATGGGCAAGACCTGTGGTGGACAGCGTTTTGCTTCCAGCACATGCTCAGGCATCTCAACTAACCTTTTCATGCTCCGTCACAGGCCAGGTCACCATTGCAATTACTGACGGCCTTACGTTACCCGGCCCGATACTGTATACAATAACGAATACAGGCTCAGGCCCATTAACTGGGGGTAACGTGGGTGGGATTCCTTCTAATGCAGGGACGACGGGAGGTTTCAGTTTTACTGCTGCTACTCCACCCGCCCCTGAACCATTTTTGCCGGGTGCTACAATAATAGTCACACTGACAGATTTTTTAACAACTACGTGTCCAGTTTCAGGTGGCGCAGGAACGCTCACTGTTGATTTCACAAGCAACGAAACCGCGTGCTCCTTAGTGGTTGACGTGACTTGTACGGTACTTAGCTGAACAAATATAGGAAATATGTTTCTGGTACTGACAGGTTGATTATCAGAGCGAAATGAATAAACACGATATATCTCCTAAACGGCCGCGGCATGCTTCCAGGAGACAAATGCACTCTGTCTCAGTGATCGATAGCACTTGGCTGACATTAAGTGCGGACCAAGATTGAATGGATTGTGTACCGCAGTGTGAATACTTAATAAGCGTTGTGCCTGATACATTGATTTGAAGCGACGCATACCCCGTTCTCGAGCTCGAGTCGGCTGATGCGAAAGTTCAGCGCCATTATTGGCATATCGACTCGTCTCGTGAATAGTGGCTGGGATCAACATCCGATGCGCAACGCCGTAACTTCTCAAGCGATCAGTCACGATTTTCCGGGGTTCGTTGCGGTATATCCTTATTAACCGTTTGAAAAAGCGTTTGGCTGCCGCGCCATCGCACTTGGCCTGCAGAAACACATCGGTTACTTCTCAATCCTGATCAACAGCTAGCCATAAATAGTGCTGCTTGCCATCAATTTTCACGAATACTTCAATCCTGGGCGCCGGCATTCAACGCCGGACTATATGAGCCCTGTTGACTATGCAGAACAAGCTAGATTAGCTTAGGTGGGTGTACGCAGAAGCCGGAGCAGGCCAGACTTCTAACATTACAGAGAAATGAATCAGCAACCCATTGTCTTTCTGCATTTGCCGAAGTGTGCCGGAACTAGCATCCGACGAGCCCTGGAAGCTGATACAAAATTACGCGTAATCGCCGACTATGAAGACAAAGTCCTTTCGTCGTCTTTAAAACATCGGCTCAAGCGTCTAAGCAACGCTCCGCAAGAAATCCAATCGGATTTCCTGACGGTGTATTTCGGGCATTTCAGAATGAAAAAATACGGCAGACTTAACAAGAAGGGGGCGCGGACAGCCACATTTTTACGCGATCCAGTGGAGCGATATATCTCACATGTCAATCATTGGCTGCTGAATCCTGACCCTGAGCACAAACTTTCAATGGTACTGAACAGTGGTCGGGTTACACCAATTGAGCTTGTTGAGAGAAGTAAACTTTCTCATCTTTACGAATTTATGATGAATCCGCTGCGCGTTGATGAGTTTGATTTTGTTGGAGTGCAGGAACAATTCTCCAAATCAATCGAGATATTCAATTCCACTTTCAATCTTGCAATTCAGCCAAAACAGGTCAATACGCTTGCACAAGCCCTGAGTTACGAAGGTCGTCGAAAACAGTGGTTACCAACGAAGAACGAGCGAGAGTCGCTCAAATCGATATTTGATTCCGAGATCCGAATCTATAATGATGCACTAAGGAAGTTGGGAGTATAAATTTATGTAGTGTTGGTTGATCTGTGCTCGATGCGGATCGCATTGACCCATAAACTTTCACCGAACAGTGATCCACATTATCTAGTACGAAGCGTGAATCCCATTTGGTTTACACCGCGCCAGTTTCGTAGAAGTTCGAAGTGGGAGAGAAAATGACCGACGAGTTGAGACCGTTGTCGCCCCAGGCTCCGTTGTTACCGAGGTTTCCCCCAGAAACAAAGGTGTCGGTAGCGCATACAGAGCTGTTTGGTATGGGGTATGCGCATGGCTATCGTATCGCCCCCTTGATCCTGGTCAGCACCCAATACATACGAGGATGGGTATGTGGCTACCTGGACCACCGTTACCGTACCCTTGACAGTGATGGGCAATGAAACCCCACCCCATGCGGGTTCTGTGGTGCTAATTCGGGCAATGGACTGTAACCTACAAACTTGGCGATGCACAAGAGTACGTATAATTCGTCTGTTTCCGCCAACTGATGTTGGGAATAAAGACTCCGTTGAACCGGATCGCAACCCACCTCGGCGCGTTGCACCCATTCCCCGAAATGCCTCCGATCGAATTCAAAGACGACGTTGCGCTGCACATCGTGACCCTGATCGCTATCAATCTCACAACTCGCGTCGGTTTCGAGGCTGACAGCGCGATCTTAGACGCATATTGACCTATAAGGATCTCCCAGAGCTCCAATCAATGTTCCGATAAGCATCGAATAGCGAAAAGAAGAAAGCAAAAGTCGTCTCGATTTTTCCTCATTGGCTTTGCAAGTACTCGAGGTCTCGCTCCCTCACAAGGTCAGATGACATATTTTTACGTTTCTTCGCGTAGCTAGCGGCCTCGTGGATTTCGGCTTGCGACATGTTTCTGGGAATCACGAGTACCAACCCCGGCTCGAGTTTATCCGGATCGGTGAGCTTGTCCGTGTTGTACTTGAATATCAGTGGCCAGAGGTTAGCATCACCATATACCATGTCTTGCTCCGAGATTTTTGACAAGTTGTCACCTTCAACCACTGTGTAACGCGTCATAACATCCGGCGGTATCTTGTTATCCGACTGGGCAAATGCGATTTGAATTGAAACGTCGTTCGCCAGCACCGTAATGACCGGGATTAGTACTGCTTTAAGTAACATTCGCATATCAATTCTCCTATGGTGACTAATGTAACCGCCAAGCGACCAGCAGTCTTCGAGCGGCTATCGGTTTCTGAGGAAACCTCGTGCATGATCGGCCGGAAATGCGGGCGGCTGCTGATGGTTCCCTCTGAATTTTCGATCAAAGGTATGTAAATTATACATGGGGACAACGTAGGTTCCCTGATGCCGTTCAATAAAACCGATCGTATTCAAGATATAGACCATGGTCTTCCGCGCCAAATCGAGTATGTGTGTTGTTTGGCGCCCAATATTGATCTGTTGGAACTGTTTATTTACATTGAACGGTGATCCACAATAACACGTCAAAAGTGTATCCGTGCAAGCAGATAGCTGGAATCGGGTATGTCATTCGCGAATGGAAACCCGGTTGCTGGTTCGATTCAAATCGACACTCGGGCTTGATTGCGGTGCTGGGTAGGTGACTGACGAACTGGCTCTGCGCGGAGCCGAGATCGATGATTTCTGCTGGCAGTCATATTGCCGTGGATTGGTCCAGCTTCCAATCGCTGCCTAAGCGATAATTCGACACCAACATCATGAATTTCAAACAAATTTACGGCGCGCCAAAGGTTGGCGAGATAAAACGGCTTGTGGGTGGAACTTCAGACCATGTTTCGACATCACTCAACAACTGGCCGGGTTTGGAGCTTAAGACGAGCCTGGCGGAGTCTCGATTCTAACCATTTAAAATGGTTGTAATTATTGGGGTCCAAATTCCAGTCATGGCGATTATCGCGGCCGGCCGCCAGAGTTGATTCGTAGAGTTCGATAGCCCTTTGCAGGTCCTGCTTGAGTCCACGTTTCCCGTATTCATAGCGCATAGCGAGTTCCCGGGCGGCATCAAAGTGATGTTCGTCTACGGCAAGGTGCAAATAATACAGCGCCGCGTCAGGATCGATTTCCGACGCAAATCCCTTCTCGTAGATCTGAGTCAGGCGCCAGGAAGCCGCGCCATGACCCAGCGCTGCTGCCTCCTGTAACCGGGCGATGGCTTCCCGACGGCTATCCGTCCCATGGCCGGCGAGCAATTGACGGGCATAGCGATAATGCGACTCGGCATCGTTGCGTTGCCCAAGACGTATCAGTTCCGCATCACCAAGCAGAGCACCGCCCGCCTGTTCCTCCAGGCGGTCGATGTAGCGAAGTTTATTCTGCAGGTCTCGCACTCGAGCCCGGGCGCCATCGGTATCAATGCCCTGGTATTTCTCTACGAATACATTGATCCAGTGCCTCGCCTTAGGGTAGTCCACCGCAAATCCTTCCCTACCGCTCATGTAGTTATTGGTAAGACGATCCATGGCCGCCGGGTCGCCTGATTGAGCGGCTTTAATCAACCAGCTTTTTGCTGCGTCAAGATTTTTAGCCACCCCGTTCGCGCCAGTTCGCAGCAGGACAATGAGTTCATCCCGGGCGGTATCATCCTTTTCTGCCACCTGCTCCATCAGGGAGATACCAAGTTTCCGCACGCCAGGACCGGGCAACTGACTTCTGAGATAGCGCTTGGCCAGCGCCTTTACAACAGTTGGATCGTGGTTCTTGAGTCCGAGTTCCCAGGCATCCAGTTCCTCTAGACGTTGCTGATAAACCGCAGTATCGATCTGCAGTGCGCGCTCACTATCCGAGAGTTCGTTGGTGTTCGCCAACGCCTCATAGTAGAACCGGGATTTAGCCAGATCCGCCGAGTACCCCATGCTTCCGCTGGAGTAATACTGGGCAAGCCGGAGCTTGGCCATTCGGGAACCATTCTCGGCAGCCTGCTCCAGCCAGGTATTGTGCTCGGCGAGCAGTGCTCTTGATTGCGTACGATAGATTTCCCGTGACAGAGTTTCGACCAATACGTACTGCGCGGGTCCGTAATCGCCCTCGACGGCTTGATCTAACCAGCGTCTTGCTTCCACAGCAGCAGTGGGGCCGCCCAAGCGCATGAGTTCCCGGTAAAGGGCAAATTGAATCGCAGCGTCTCCCAGCTCTGCACCCTTGCGCAACCAGATAAGCCTTTGCCGGCGATTTGCCGTATGTTCGATCAGCCACGCAATCGCTTCCACGTTACCGTCACTCGCGGCACGCTCGTACCAGTATCGCTGATCGCGACTCGTGCTTTTTGCGACGCATACCTGCGCATGGGTGCTGCCAAGTTCAGCAAGCGGTCTACATATGAGCACCGAATAACTATGGAAAAGGAATGCACTGATTAGAGTGATTACGGTAGTTGCGAGTACCGGTTTGTGCCACCGCGTGGCGAAGGTAATGACGGGATGATCGTTCCGGAGAAGATGGCCGGTGAAGAGCAGTGCCAATACGACATGCAAAACGATCCAGTAGCTCGTTAACGCGGTGCTACTGAATGTATTGTCGAACAGCTCGAACAGACGAGCGCTGCGCGAGGAATTGTGTCCGCCCGCAATGAAAATGGGAAAGTAAGTACTAGCCAGAAGCGCGACAATCGATATTGCGAGCAGCCAGTGTCGAACCGGTTGCTGTAATCGCTGCAATGTCATGGCAGCCAGCCAGGCCAGGCCCCAGGCTATTGCGCTATAAATGAGTGCCGGTATCAGTACGATCAGTCCGAGAAATAGTGTTGCACGGTCCGGTGTAAGGAGGCTAGCCACACCGAACGCGAGTAGTGCAATCGTAGGCGCGGTGCCACCAGCGACCGGCGTAATCCACACTGCGGGCACGGTGTGCAGCATTGTCAGCAGCAGCGACCAGCGCGCACAGCGCTCTTGGAATCCGGGTCTGATCATCATATTGCGACGCAACTTGACCTGATCAAAGAAGTGTAGTCGATCACTATATCTTTTCTACGCTTGGCAGCTGCATCAAGCGCTTCATACATTTACTATGAGATTTTGGGTCGAAATTAAACGTTGGAGATGAGACATATCGTTCGTTTATTTGTACGACTACAAATGACGTTTCCGAAAATACTGGATACTCACGTTGCTGACGATCGGATCTGAGAAAAGGGCCGGTTGCTGCCGGTTCGCTGCGATGCAACAGCCGTCTCAGGACGGCCAAGAGCGGGCGCAGCAACGGTTACTCCGACGCTATGTTATCCTGATACGATGCTGGAGTTGTTCGGACCATCTCTTTATGTAGCCGACGGGCCAACGGTCTCGTTTTATGGCTTCCCATACCCGACTCGCATGGTGGTGGCGCGGCTCTCAGATGGCAACTCGTGGGTGTGGTCGCCGGTAGCTCTGACCAAAGAACTGGCCAGCGCGGTGGAAGCCGTCGGACCGGTGCGCTACATCCTTTCGCCAAACAAGCTCCATCATCTTTTCTTATCCGAGTGGGCCGAACATTGTCCCGATGCACGCGTTTATGCACCGCCTGGTCTCGCTCGGAAGAAGTCTACCCTCCACTTTGATGCCGAACTCGGCGACGAGCCTGACCCTGGGTGGGCGACGGATATCGACCAGGTGATCTTTCGCGGCTCGTTCGCGATGGAAGAGGTTGCGTTCTTCCACCGCGCGTCCCGGACTGCGATTATTTGCGACATTATCCAGCGTCATCCCGAATCGAAGATGTCGGGCTGGAAGGGGATACTGATGCGGCTCGACGGCCTGGTTGGTATACATGGCAGCACACCGCGCGAGTGGCGCGCAACTTTCCTCCGGCGCGGACGGGTCCGTGCTGCACGCGACAAGGTGCTAGCCTGGAAGGCTGAGCGACTGGTGATCGCACACGGCGAGTGCGCACAGAATGAGGCAACCTCGATCATCGACACAGCCTTGAGCTGGATCTAAGGGACAAATTAATAGTCGTCGTGCGAGCAAGACCGGCCGACTTGAATCGGCTTCGGACTGATTGCCCCATTCCCGCTTACTGCCAAAGAGCGGTATCTTCCTGTGCCACTTCTCCATCCTTAGGTCCGTAGACGGCACCTCCCTGTGCCACTTCTCCATCCTTAGGTTCGTAGACGGCACCTCCCTGTGCCACTTCTCCATCCTTAGGTTCGTAGACAGCACCTCCCTGTGCCACTTCTCCATCCTTAGGTCCGTAGACGGCACCTCCCTGTGCCACTTCTCCATCCTTAGGTCCGTAGACGGCACCTCCCTGTGCCACTTCTCTGGAACACTTTGGTTTGTGGAACCCCGCGCCGATGCAGCGCGGATCCCCGCGAAATCCCGATGCGTCCGACCCAGCCGATTGGCCCTTGAGCGCACAGCTTCCCTGCGACATTGATCGCTTCCCAACATCGCTTGAGCCCTGTCGCCGAAGCCACTTGGCCAGGCGCGGGCCGAGCAGGGTGGTGATGGCGGTTTTCGTCTCTTTATCGCATCCCCCCGCGTCGCTACTGCCAAACCACCCGGCTCGCTCGGGCATGATCCCAGTCACGGGCAGGGGGATGATGATCACTTCGGCCCATAAGCGGTCATATTATTGCGGTGCAGCACAATGGGTGTTCGCATCCTGCACGTGTTCCGCGGCAGGTGTAGCCCCGTGTGTCATTGGCGAGCCGATTGCCGGCGACCTCGCAGGATAGTAGCTACGCGTCGATAGCGGTCAGGCGGGTAGAGGCCGTCGGCCGACCGTGGTCTGTCGTCCATTGTCCGCCCGTATCTTCTTGCGTCGCAATTACTCACTAATTGCCTCACCGCGCTCGAATAACGGTTTGGTCTTGTTCGATCCTGGTGAACAATCAGACGCTCGTATTCAAAGCTCGGCGATGATAGTCTGTCCCGCGGTCGTGCCGTTACCGAATGCATGAATTCTAATGGACCAGCAAATCCAGTATTGCACGACGCTCGACGGGGTGCGGCTTGCCTATGCCGTCACGGGCAAGGGCTCACCGATCGTTCGTCCATCGCATTGGCTGACACACCTCGAATACGATCTGAAAAGTCCGGTATGGCTGCATCTGGTACTCGGACTTAGTCAGCGTCATTCTCTGATTCGATATGATGCGCGTGGCGAGGGAATGTCGCAGCGTGATGTGCTCGACATATCATTCGAGCTATGGGTGAGCGATCTCGAATCGATCGTGGATGAACTCGCACTTAAGAAATTCACACTGCTCGGCGTATCGCAAGGCGCTTCGGTTGCCATTGCTTATGCCGCTCGCTATCCCAAGCGGGTGTCGCACCTCATTCTGTATGGCGCTTATGCGCGCGGAGTGCTCCATCAAGGCAATATCGAAAAGCAAAAAAAAGGATTGGAACTAGGCCGCACGATGATACGCGAAGGTTGGGGCAGCGATCACGACACGTATCGACAGTGGTTTACGTCTCATTTCATTCCGGACGGGTCGGCGGAGCACGCGCGCTGGTTCAACGAGCTAGAGCGCGTAAGTGCGACTCCTGAGGTCGCCGAGAAGCATTTGGTAGCCGCCGCGGAAATCAATGTTGTCGATCTCTTGCCGAAAATCGCTGTGCCAACTCTCGTGCTGCACTGCCGTGGCGATTTGCGAATTCCGTTCTCCAATGGCGAGGAGATTGCCGCTGGTATTCCGGGTGCCAAGTTTGTGCCGCTGGAGGGTAGGAACCATCTGTTTCTCGCGGACGAACCTGCACACCGGAGTTTTTTCGAGGCAGTCGCGTCGTTTCTCGGTGATCCGCCGATCAAGGGACCATTGCCGGGAACGATGCCGCGCAAGAAGCGATTGGAGAACGCTGTCAAGACCATCGAACAAAACTGGATCATAAAAATCATCATATTGCTGGCTGCCATTACGGGTGTCGTCATATTCTTCGTGGAAGCGTGGCGGATGATGCGGCCTTGAGTGGAGGGTATTCGTTGGTTAGCCGGCGTGTTTTCCTCGGCGTCAACGCTACCGTAAATAGAATGCGGCTGTCAGGGGAGTCTGGATTTGACAAGAAGGGGACGCAAATGGCTTTTGAAGAAAGACATGATTATGTCATCGTGGGTGCGGGGACCTCTGGCATTACCTTAGGTTACCTTTTGGAAAGGTATCGGAAAGATGTGGTCGTTCTGGAAGCCGGTGAAGATAAAGACGATGACCCTAATATTCGTGACCTCAAATCATTTTATGGTCTGGAGGCACAATATCGGAACGAGTACTTTTGGTTGGAAAATGGAAGACCCAACCCACGCATGACCTCGGATGGAAATCATTATTCAGGGGGAAGAATATGGGGTGGATGTTCTTCCATAAATGAAGGATGGTACTGGCGCGGGACACAATTCGTTTATGATAAATGGGGGGGGTTGTTTGCGGATAAATTATTTTGCACGGATACGTTTCGAAAACTCGAAACCTTTCATGGAGTCAGCCAGAATCCCGAAGCGCGGGGGGATCATGGACCTTTCGACGTTACGCAAAGCCCGGTTTATCCTATTGGCAGGAAATTCGTTGCTGCTTTGCACTCTGTTTTGAAAAATGACTATGGCATCGAAGTGCCTATCGTCGACGACCTGCATACTGTAAACGGACCAGCTCTAAGCGTCAGGTCCCAACACTTTGTCAATCTCTCCGATAAAAAGCGGGTAAGTACGTCCGTTGCTTTACTGAAAAAGAGAAAAAGCAACCTCGATATCCGATCTCAGTCTACCGTTCTCAACATTCTTTTCGAAGGAAAGAAAGCGGTTGGAATCCGCTATATTCATCAAGGGGAAACTAAAATTATATCCGCCACCAAGAAAGTCATTGTTTGCGCAGGTCCAAGATCATCTTGCGTTCTTATGCATTCAGGGGTTGGCGACGAGAAGCACTTGAGTCAATTGGGGATTCCCATTACCTATAACAACGCCGAAGTTGGCAGGAATCTGACCAACCATCTTTTGCTCCTTGCAAGAATAAGAGTTCCGCCCGAGGACAATAAGGACATCGCGGAAGCTTTGCACTTCAAGGGGTTGACAGGCGTCACCACATTTCCCGACATAAAGGGCGGGAGTTTATCGGATATTGACTTTGAAATTACTACGCTATCCCTTACGCCAGGCGAGGCCATACTGGCGTGTTTCTTTGTCAATCCCGATAGCAGAGGGTATATCTCAATATGCAGCAGCGACCCTCTGCATCCTATAGTCGTCGAAACCAATTACTTATCCGCTCCTGAAGATATTGCGAAACTGGAGCGCGCGTTGGAAGTCGTAGAAAAAGTCACCGATAAACTTTGCGCAGAACATAAAGGTTACAAGCGCATCAGTGACCTATCCGATAAGAGCGCTTACGTTAAAAATAATGCCGTCCACGTCCACCATTGGACAGGCACATGTCAGATCGGTAAGGTAATTGATGAACGTCTCGACGTGTTGGGAGTTGAAAACGTCATGGTTGCTGATACCAGCTCGATTCCTGAAATTGTCAGAGGACATACTTACGCGCCGGCATTGTTGATCGCAGCTGCAGCATTCGTGGAACTCACCGGAATCAGAGATTGGGATTTTTGAGGTGTGAGTTGCTGATGACCGAGCAGCTCGACTAGTAGGCGGAGTTCACCGGCGAGGACGTGCTGGACGCCAAACTGGCCGCACGCAACGACACGTCGAATATCAGTTATCTCAGCTTCACCGCAACGCCCAAGGCCAAAGGCAGCATGAACACTAATTCGCCAACCAATGCTTGCTCCGGGCTCTCGGGAGTTGGATGATGACCACTCCGGCCCGAAGAGGTCAATCTATTGTGGTGCAGCACAATGGAGTTTCCAACCCCTAACGGGCCGACCGAAGAAGTGGACCCTAAATTTTGGACAGGGTCTTAAGTGTAATCTTCGCCTGTATCATGCCGCACTCGGCATGGTCATGCCACCGAAATAGACGGCGTCCGGTGTTCGCCGGTTGAGCGACGCGTGGCGTCGCCGGGTATTGTAGAACTGGAAATACCGGTCCAGTCCCTGTTGCAGCGCTCTCGGCGTCTCGTACGCCCTCAGGTAGATGTCCTCATACTTGACGCTGCGCCATAGTCTTTCCACAAAGACGTTGTCCAGCCACCGGCCCTTGCCGTCCATGCTGATGGTGATATCGTGCTGCTTGAGCGTGCCGGTGAACGCCTCGGAGGTGAATTGCGACCCCTGATCGGTGTTGAAGATCTCCGCCTCAGCAAGACCCAGAATAATCGATCTGCATGTTTGAGCCGCGGCCGAGGATAACGATGCTTGAATACTGCGAGCTGCTGACGTAATGCCAGATTCCTGATTCTCAACCAGAGCGTCACTGGACTGCTATCAACGGCCGGTGTCTCGGGTAGCGGTCAACGAGATTTCTACATTCGAGGATGAATCTGCGTTAGCTGATCGTCTCTGAGCGGACCTCGGCACCGCTGCGGTTGGCTTTACCCTCTACCCACTATCCGGCGCCTTCTGGTTTCGTAACGTGGGTCGCTGGTGGAATCATCGTTGTCGTCATTTTCGGATTCATCTTCCCAGTCATAACGTTTCTCTGCGTGTGGCGGATCGCGCCGGCGTAATGCAAAGGCGAGGCCAACACCGATGACCGCACCCGCCAGATGAGATTCGAACGATATACCGCGCTGGATTGGAAATATCCCCCAGACCGTGGCGCCGTACAGAAAGAACACTAACAGCGATACTGCAATTGATCGTCGATCGCGACGTAGGATACCAATCAGAAACAGAAAGAACATCATCCCGTAGGTGAGCCCGCTGGCGCCGATATGAAAGCTGTTCCGCGCGAATAACCACACACCGAGACCCGAGCCCAAGTATATGACGGACAGTCCGAGCGCGGAGGATCTCGGATAGGTATATAGAAAAGCAGTGCCCAGTATCAGCACCGGTAAAGTGTTGGCGAACACGTGCGCAAACGAGCCATGAATAAGTGGCGCGACGAGAATGCCGACAAGACCTTCCGCATGCCGTGGATAAACACCGAACTGTCGAAGCTCCAGATGAAACAACCAGGCGACTAGCCAAATCAGCCAGATCAAGACGACAAAGCATAGCGCAGCCAGAGCGGAACGGCGCAGCCGGCGTGTATCTTGGTAAACGGAATCGGTGTCGATCACTACACGAGGCATTGGTCCGAGATCGAAGTGAATATTGTAGCGTACGAATCGAAAATCCGAGGCAGGAAATCGGAGCCACGTCGTGTCCTCCGCAATTATTGTGGGCACCCCAATATCGCAAATGGAGCAGCACCCTTAACACTTGGCTCGTGGCATAATCTGCCGCCATCATGTTTCGTGTTGCAATAATCTACAGGCTTCCGTGTGACGCCCTCACCTATGCGTGGCTACGCCTTCGTCCTCGTGGCCCTTTGGCGGCGGAAAACCTGTTTCTTCGTCGGCAGCTTGCCCTGTACCAGGAACGCAATATGAAAACGAGGCGGACGGATCCGGCAACGCGTTTTACGCTTGCGTGGCTTTCCCAACGCTTCGATTGGCGGCCAGCACTCGTGATCGTGCAGCCGAAGACTTTGATTCGGTGGCATCGCCAAGGTTTTCGAATGTTTTGGCGGTACAAGTCTCGTCCGGGCCGCCCTCGGATTCCGATCGAACTGAGACGGCTCATCCGCGAAAAGGCGTTGAGTAATGTGAGCTGGG
>CAMYNL010000015.1 GCA_947259705.1 uncultured Gammaproteobacteria bacterium
TCAACCCGACAGCGGCGTGGGCTATCCAGCAATTGCGGGAAGCATTTCCTTACGACACCGCGCCAAAGTATCTTATTTTCGACCGCGACGCGATCTTCAGTCCGCGTGTCGTGGACACGGTCAAAGCGATGGGTATCAAGCCGCGTCGCATCGCGTACCGCAGTCCCTGGCAGAACGGGGTTGCGGAGCGATGGATCGGCAGTTGCCGTCGGGAACTCCTCGCGCACGTGGTTGTGTTTGGTCGCCGCCACTTGCTTCGACTGATGCGTTCTTACATTGACTATTATCACGAGGATCGTTGTCACTTGGGTCTGGACAAGGATGCGCCACACCAACGATCCGTGATGCCACGACAATCCTCAACGGCCAAAGTTGTGGCGCTGTCGCGTGTGGGCGGATTACATCACCGTTACGAATGGCGCGAGGCGGCCTGAGACGTCGCTGATTTTCAAGGCTGCGGTCTCGCGGATGCGTAATGACGAGCGACAACGCGTAAATACATGAATATGAAACTACTCGAGGAGATGGACGAAGAGGCTGTCTACTCAGCCGCATGAACAGATACGGGAGTTGCCTCCAACATAAAAGTGCGAAACATTCTTGACACTACCAAGATAAAACGTATCACAATTTCAGACATCACTATCGCGATACTAGATCCAGCTCTATGGCCAAGTCGCGAGCTAACATTCTCAGAGGCCCATCCCATTCATCAAGGGTCTGCTGTCGATACGTTTGCACCCGCGGATAGGGAACGAATGAGAACGCATCGGTGCCCCAGCGCCAGTCGGGGACTTTTGCGAGTAAAACCCACGTTTGAGCCCCGAGCGCACCCGCCAAATGAGCAGTAGAATTGTCAGCGGTGATGATCAGATCGAGCGCGAGAAGCAGGGCACCACAGTCGTCCGGGCTGGACATCGGATCGTAAGCGCCGGGTCTATGCACAGGGTGCCCCAGTGCTTGTGTAAGTTCGGCGCGTTCGTACGGACGATCGTCGTACTGAATGTCGATGAAACAGACACCAGAAAACGCGCTCAGCGCGGTCCAGAGCCGGGGAGATATTTCACGATGTATGCGATCCTTGCGGTGCTTACCACCGGTCCAGGAAATCCCTACCTTTGGGCGAGCGTCGAGACCGACCAGATAACCTCGCCACCTCGCCACACCGCGATCGTCGGCTTGCAGTGCCGGACGGATCGCTCCTTCACCCACTCGCTCACAATAGGAGAGCACATGATCGAGCCGCCAGGCGTGCGGCGAGCCAGCGATGATCGACTCGAGATTGGTCGTGCTGCGAGGGAAGAAGCTAGCCTCCGGGAAAGATCGCTCGAACAGGTTCTTTAGGCGGTCATCACCTGCATAGCTCCAGGTGGCCGGGCGGGCATGCTGCCCAAGGCATTGCAGCAGAAACACCTCATCGCCAAGGCCCTGTTCTCCGAGCACCAGCGTCTGTTCCATAAATTGCTCGTTTTCTTTTACGCCTCCCGCCAGGCGAAGGCTCAGTAACTCACCAGCCCACTCCGGGTGATCGAATCGGAATTGATAGTGCGGCAGAGCACGGGTGATCTCGCCGGCCCGCAACAGGTGAATCGCGTAGTTCAGGTTGAAGTGGGGGTGGTGCGGCGCCGCGTCCAGGGCGCGGCGGTGATACGGCTCGGCCTTAGCGGGCTCCGCACAAGCATCATACGCACAGGCAAGATTCGACAGCGTGTCGGCGGCGCCGTCGTTTACCGAAAGGGCGCGCGTCAAACACCGGATGCCCTCCTCAGGTTTACCGGTCATCGCCAGCAGGTTACCGAGATTAGTGAGCGCTTGTGAGTGTTGGTTTTCAGTCTCGACGGCCCGCTCGAAGCACAGCCTTGCCTTGTCGAAGTGCTCGCATTGCACGAGCCCGTTGCCGATGTCGATCCATAATTCCGGTCGATCTTCGGCGTCTGCCATCAGTTCAGTCAACAGCGCCGACGCAGAAGCGCCGTCCCTCCGCATCAAGAGACATTGGACGAGCAACATGCGCACAGGCACTGCCCGCGGTTGTTGCCGCAGTAAATCGCGGAGATATTCTACAGACCGGTTGGCTTCGCCCGCCTGAAGAAGAGCATGAGAGATGTTGTAGAGCGTATCCGGGCGATCCGGTTGAACAGCCAGAACCCGTTCATAAGCGGTAATGGCCTCGGCTAGTTTGCCGGTATGCGCCAGGGCAACGCCGAGATTGTTGCGGTAATCGGTGTCGGTGTCGTTCAGTTCCACCGATCGTTTCAGTCGCTCTACTGCGGCCGCATGCCGACCGAGTTGGTGGGCACTGACACCCGCGATGTACCAGGCAAAATGGTCGTTGGGATCGGCATTAAGGCACGTCAGGCTGGCGGCCTCCACGCGCGTCCAGTCTCCCTGGCGAACCAGGGTGAGCAGATAATCCCTGCAAGCCATAGATGAATTTCTGAGTCTGCCGGTCGCCTTACCGTCAGGTACTGTGCCAGTTACAGATGCCTCTAGAGTGAAATCGGCGCGTCCGCGGTGGTGCAAGGGACGAGCGCCGCCCCACCAATGTTTTCAACGTCAGTGATGGTCATGGAAACGGTCGTCTGCGCCGCAGGTGCACTGATTGGCGATAATATGCTTCCTCCTGGCAGGGATGCTGTGCCGTCACCCGCTGCGTTTGTTGCCCCGGTCAAATTTCCGTTGACAGTTGTACCGCTGGGTTGAAACGTGAACGTGACATCCATAGTCGAAATCGCGGTGAGGTCCAATCCGAAGTTGCTGGTTACAGCGTAGGCGACATCAACCGAGACCTGGTTCGTCGTTCCGCTCGTTCCATTATATGTCGCGTTGCTGAGCGAACAGGAACTAAACGAGACTAGCGGTGCTGGCGATGTCTGTGCGTGAGCTGGCAGGACCACCGACTTCACGACCGGCCGCGTCCAGCGGTCTGGAAGCAATTTACTGCCGCCGACCGCGACACCGCCAATCCCCATGGCTTTAAGGAGTTTACGTCGGGAAGAATGTCTCTGTTGCGGGCTGTTTTGTTTCTCTTTCATTGTTTGCCTATCTGCCGGAACCAGCCTGACCCGAAGCTGTGAGACTCTAGCATAGTGTCGACGGTTTCTCTACAGACGCCTGCAGCCAAAATTCTAATAGTAGGAATCGCAAGACTGATTTCCAATGGAAAGAATCGGTCTATACGGATAAGAAGCGTAACCGCTATGCCGTTCGCCAGCAATGTGCACTCGAGGGCATACGAGCAGCACGCTGGCCAGGATGACGAGGGCATGGCGAGTCGAAGCTAAGATACGCGGTTCGCAGGAACGACTTTTCCAATGCGGACGTTGGCACATCTGTACCTTTAAAGTCCCAAATGGGTCGTTCTCGAGCATTGATGTCGCAGTGCAACAACTAGTTGTGATCTTCAACAGCAACGGCCGCAACGGGCACTGGCCGGACCAAGTCCTTGAAGCATCTCTATGCCTGCTGTGCGGTCGAACTCAACCCTTCGTTTGTCTGGGTCCCTAATGACCGTTTAGAACGGTAAAGGTTAGATCTGAGTCAGCACATTTGAGGTGTTGACCGCAGAGAAACAGCCGATTACTAGACGACACACAACCGTTTCCTCGCCAAACTCAACCCAGCGAGAGACCGGAAAGGGCACACTAGAGACCAAGTAGCATTTTAGTCTTGGAAAAATTCGGATTTTCCACTTCGTCTCTGACCGGCCAACTCCAGACAAGTTAGCATGCTGGTGCTGATTGACCGCTTCATACTGGACAGCAGATTTTCAGATTCCCAAATTTGTGGTCAGCCTTCGAGACGGCGCAACAATTTAGTGCAATCCCGCACTCGGCGTTGAGCCCACGGGTTTCGCTCAAACCATGTAGCCAATTTAGGCTGTTGCGGTGCGTGTTCGGGACGGCTGCCGCGAGGCTGAAATCAAGATCTAGGCGCTGATCGCCGCCGGTGGTGTACCGCTGCCAGCGCAGACCGCGGAGTTAGGCCCTCTCCCCCAGATGGGTTAACATTGTGATATCGTCCGCACGACGCAGCCGTTCTTGCTCACTCTGTGCCCGTAAACCCATGAAGATCCTCGTCTACCGCAGCCTCAATACTGCGGCTATCCCCGGCTACGAGAAGCTGGCCGCTTACCTCGCCGCCGATGACTTCCGCTCCGCCGACGTCAAAAAGGTCGGCGACAACCTCTACCGGGCGCGGCTGGACCGCAGCAACCGGCTGCTGTTCGCGCTCTATCGCCACAAGGGCGAGCGTTGTGCGCTGGTGCTGGAGTGCATCCACCAGCATGCCTACGAGAAATCGTGCTTCCTCGCTCGCAGTGTGCGCATCGACGAGGACCGGATCTCGTCGGTGGACACGGGGGCGGCCGACAAGGCCCCGGAACTGTCGTATCTGAACCCGAAGCTGCCCCGTTTCCATCTGTTGGATAAGGTGCTGTCCTTTGACGAAGACCAAGAGACGGTCTATCGGCAGTCCCCGCCGCTGGTGATCATCGGCTCCGCCGGCAGCGGCAAGACCGCACTGACGCTGGAGAAGATGAAGGATGCGAGTGGCGACATCCTCTACGTCACGCGCTCGCCCTTCCTGGTGCAGAACGCCCGTGACCTCTACTATGCCAGCGGCTATCGCAACGACGAGCAGAATGTCGATTTCCTGTCCTTCCGCGAATACTTGGAGAGCATCCATGTCCCGGACGGTAAGGAGATTTCGCCTCGGGCCTTTGCAGGCTGGGCCCTCCGGCAACGGCTGCCGAGAGAGCTGAAGGATAGCCACCGTCTGTTCGAGGAGTTCCAGGGTGCGATTACCGGCACCGAGGCCGAGAGTGCCTATTTGAGTCGCGCTGCCTACTTAGCCCTGGGTGTGAGGCAGTCGATTTACGGGCCGGAGACCCGCGGCGCCGTCTACGATTTGTTCGAGAAGTATCTGCGCTTCCTCGACGAGCAGGGGTGGTTCGACCCCAACATCGTTAGCCACGCCTGGTTAGAACGGGTAGAACCCCGTTACGATTTCGTCGTCGTCGACGAGGTCCAGGATCTGACCAACATCCAGCTGCTGCTGATCCTACGCGCGCTTCGGGACGAACGTAGCTTCCTGCTGTGCGGCGACTCCAACCAGATCGTTCACCCCAACTTCTTTTCCTGGGCCAAGGTCAAGACCCTGTTCTGGAGGGAACAAGGAGACGGCGCGCCGGCAGATTTGATTCGCATCCTGAATGCCAACTTCCGCAACTCGCCCCAGGTCACCGAAATCGCCAACCGGCTGCTGCACATCAAGCACGCCCGTTTCGGCTCCGTGGACCGCGAGAGCAACTATCTGGTGCGCAGTTGCGGCCCCCGCCAGGGGCGGGTCGGGTTGCTAAAGGACAGCGATAAGGTCAAGCGCGACCTGGACCAGCGCACCGCCGCGTCAGCGCGCTTTGCAATCTTGGTCCTGCACCCGGAGCAAAAAACCGAGGTGCGCCAGTTCTTTCGCACGCCCTTGGTCTTCTCGATCCACGAAGCCAAGGGTCTGGAGTATGAGAATGTATTGCTTTACGGCTTCCTCTCGGGCGAGGAGCAGCGCTTTCGTGACATTGCCGAGGATCTGAGCGAAGAGGATCTGGAAGGCGAGCTGCGTTATGGCCGTGGCCGTGATAAAGGCGACAAGTCGCTTGAGGTCTACAAGTTCTACATCAACGCCCTGTACGTAGCCGTGACCCGGGCGGTGAAGAATCTCTACCTGATCGAGCCCCGCCCCAAGCAGCACTTGCTTGCGCTTCTTGGATTGACCGATGTCCACGAGGGCGTCGACGACGTCGAGGAACAGCGCTCCAGCCTCGATGAATGGCGCCACGAGGCCCATCGCCTGGAACTCCAAGGCAAGGACGAGCAGGCGGCCGAGATCCGCGCGCAGATCCTGAAGCAGCGCGAGGTGCCCTGGACTGTGCTGCGCGGTGATACCTTGGCGGAGCTGGAAGAAAAGGCGCTGGAGCGTCATGAAAAGAAAGCGCGTATCGCGCTGATGGAATACGCCCTGGTCTATCGCGACCAGCGCCGGTTGAATGCCTTGGCCGAAGGCGGCTTCAAGGCGGCAAAGCGCCCGGACAAAGCCATGTCGTTGCTGGAGAAGAAGCACTATCTGCTCTACGGGCTCAAGCATTCGGGCGGCGTGTTGCGCGAGGTTGACAAATACGGCGTCGACTTCCGCAACGTCTTCGGCCAGACCCCGTTGATGATTGCAAGTCGTATGGGCAATGCCGAGCTCGCGGAGGCGCTATTGGATCGGGACGCGGACACCGGCCTGGTAGACGGCAATGGGCTCAACGCCTTTCAAATTAGCCTGGAGCGGGCCTGTGCCGACGAGCGATTTGCTCGCGCCAAACTGCCCGCGGTCTTCGAGCGACTGGCCCCGGCCAGCTTGGACGTGCAGATAGAGGGGCGTCTGGTGAAGCTGGACCGGCGGTTGATGGAGTACCTGATGCTCTGCATCGCGATGGTATTGTTCTACCAGCGCCTCGGGGAGAACTGGGCATCGCGTCGCCGGTTGCTCTCGGCCGTTGACTTCGCAGACGTCCTCGATCACTTCCCCGAATCTGTCGCTCCGGCGCGCCGCAAGAAGCGCTCTTACATCTCCTCGATCCTGTCGAAAAACGAGGTCTCCCGGGAAGGCCCCTACAATCGCAAGCTCTTTCTGCGTGTACGACACGGTCAGTACTTGATCAACCCGCAGCTGGCCCTGCGTGTCGAGGACGAGTGGCGGCGAATCTACGAACTGCTTTCGTTGGAACGGCTGGCCGGGCAGCTGCGCGATCCACTGCATTGGGCCGGCCAAGTATGGGACCTTAACGCTGACAGGCAGCGTGCCATCGTGGCGCTGCGTACGATGCTCAAGGATCTGAACGACGGCAGTGGCCTCCCGCAGCTGTTTCAAGGCGGTGCAGAGGAGGGAGAGCGAAAGGATCTCGCTCCCGGAGAAGAATCTGCCAGGAAGGAAGTCGTCGCAGAGCGGGGTCCCGGGCCGGGGCAGCCCGCGTTCCAGCCAAAGGAAGAAACGCGGAAGCAGGAAAAGAAGCCAAAATCGCGGGCTTCGGAGCAGCTGAGCTTCGAGCTCGACGATTGAGGTCAGAACAGAAATTCTGGAAACACCACGAAGGTCACTCGGCCTGCTGTTTTCGAGGTACCCGTTGCTCGTGTCCGATCGTCGGCAAAACGTCCAATACCGGCCCTTCACGTGCTGAAGCTCGAATGGCAGCCGAGGGTCGTAAGCCGACTGTTAGGAAACGATGATATTCCCGTTCCTTGATCAATATCGAACGGCGGCTGTACCCGACTAAGCGGACCGATCAGACTGGTTAGAGCTGGCGGATATTGTTGCGAAGTACACGGCAACGTCATCCTTGTTTCCATGCATTGACGCCGGGCTTCAGACCATATCTTGTTGTAGAGATCTAGTCTAGGCGGCGTACGCGGGATCCTGCTTGTGTATAAATATTGACATAAATGCTTATCTGTTGATACTTATACACATGCCGGATGAGCAAACAAAAACAGAGCAGGTTCTCGAACTCGCAAAGCAAATGGGCGTGCTGCGCGTCCGCGACCTGACTTCGAGAGGAATACATCCCGAATACCTGCGCCGGCTGTGCAAACAGGGCCTGCTGACGCGTACCGGGCGAGGGCTGTACGTGACAGCAGACGCCGAGATATCCGTTCATCACGGCCTTGCACAAGCCTGTAAACGGGTACCACACGGCATCATCTGCCTGCTATCCGCACTGCAATTCCACGAGATAGGGACCCAGAGCCCGTTCGAAGTATGGATGGCTCTGGACCGCAGGGCTGCACGACCGCGGATCGATTATCCACCGCTGCGTATTATGCGTTTTTCCGGCGACGCGCTGACGGAAGGGATTGAGGAACGTATTATCGAGGGTGTTCCGGTCAAGCTTTACAATCCTCCGAAGACCGTCGCGGATTGTTTCAAATATCGTAATAAGATCGGCCTCGATGTGGCAATGGAGGCGCTGCGGTATTGTCGCGAGCAGAGTAAATGCAACAACGACGATCTCTGGCGCTATGCGAAGATATGCCGAGTCGCAAATGTCATTCGGCCCTATCTCGAGGCAACCGCATGACAAAGAAACGACCTGTCAATCTCCAGCCTCTATTCACCAGCGGCTACTCAAAATGAGCGTCAGTCGGAGTGAGGATCCGAATCTCACTCTGACAAGATTTGCCTTGGAGCGGTTGTTGTACCGGCTGGCTCAGTCTCAATTTTCGGACCAATTCATTCTCAAGGGTGCCATGTTGTTTTCGCTGTGGGCGGAATCACCTCACCGCCCAACGCGTGACCTACGCCAGATTTACGCCTACGCCAAACCTACGCCAAGGCCATATAACTAATTGATAAAACAAGGGACACGAGTCTGGCCCCGGGCACCACACTCCAGCGATAGCGATTCCCCACCTAAAAGCTTAGGAACCATCTGGGAACCGATGGCACCGGGTTTCACAGGAAAAATCAAAATTGGGGACAGAGACCGATTGTTTCAGTGCTACCGGACGCGATGTCGCCGCAGCTCCTGATCCAGGATATTCGGAACAAGTCTAAACACACGGCCCGTTAGTATGGAGCCAACAGCAACCGGTAGCACGACAAACACAGTTCCTGAACAGCGTCCAAAACACCGCCAACTAAGGTAATTGAACCGGACACCGAAATCCGGCATGCGGCTCCTGTTGCCCGGGCATAGAGCTGGTTGGGTTGCGCCGGGCAGATATGGATGTTCACCGACAACGCATCCGCCGCCACCATGCGGTTATTTCTTTGCTAAGCCGGATATATTTCCTATTCTTCTTATGTGAGGGATTATTGTGAAGTCTTCAGGCGTGGTAGAGACGGCGAGCTATAAACCATTTCAACAGATGGCTCAAATCGATCCGGAAGTCTTCTTCCGCGATTTCCTCGGCATTGATCCGAAATATGGTGTTGTGGCCCCCATCCTTGAACGGCTACGGCGCAAGATGAGCGACTGCTTAGAGGGGGGGGAACTGTCACTCAGCGAGTTTATTGACATAACGTCGATTACGTATGACGAGGACGGAAAAGTAATCCCAAAGGATGAGGAGATACTCAGAGCCCTGGCAAGAGCAATGAAGCAGATCGACATTTCAAGAGAAGTGTTGAAGGCTGCTGCTAGCTCAAGTCTCACGCTAGATCAGATCGCTGAGGGCCCGACTAGCATCAAGATACCGGTTTCAGCCCTGTGCAACGACAGCAGTTTCTACCGCTTTTTAAGTACTCTTAGCGAGCAATATCATCAATGTCGAGATTTTCGATCCCTCATATATTCGGTGAGCGCATCCAAAGTGCATCAAAAGCCGATATTTTTGCTTTTCGAAAATGACGCTACGATCATTGCCTATTTTTCCCCCGCATGGAGTATGGAGGAAATGACGGATCGTATTGTATTGAGCAGGAATCGCATGGTCTTGGATATCTACAACGCCAAGACGTCCATTCAATCGTTCTGCACGCTGGTTCCCCGCACTGCAACCGGACACGTGAAGATCCTTTATCTGGGCAAGCGACGAAGTTAGATGTGTTATTTTGAGAACACACTACCTAACTCTAACAAGGCGCTAGAACTATGACTTTGAGATAAATATTGTGTCCCTGAAATTCCCGGGCAAGTCCCTGCCCGAGAAATGGTCACGGCGCATGGTCGATTCGGTGATCACCCTCTTGCATGCACAGACTTCGTGCGATTTCCGGGGACACAATACTTAATTCATTCGATCTCAAGGCGTGAGCGGTGAGATAAACGAAGTGCTCCACGATTGATGCGACGGTTGTTAAGTTAGTATTGTGTCCCCCGATTACGCCGATTACGTCAGGCCGCGCGGGCGAGGGGGAACGACACCGTGAATACGGCGCCGGGCACGTCGGAGCGGTTGCCGGCCTGCACCTTGCCGCGGTGGAATTCGGCGATCAGCCTCACCACGTACAAGCCCAGCCCCAGCCGCGACTGCTTGGCGTTCTTCTTGCCCAGCGACACCATGGGGTCGAACAGGCGGTCTCCCATGGTACTGGGCAGTACCGGACCCTCGTTGAGAATGCTCAACCGGGCCTCGTTGTTGACCCGGTCCAGGCGTACCATGATGGGGGAATCGCCGCTACTAAAGTCCACCGCGTTGTCCGCCAGCTTGTCCAGCATTTGGGCGATGTGATCGGGGGCGCCTTGAATCTGCAGCGGGGAGTCGCGCACATCCAGTTCAAAATTGCGGGTGGGATGGCTGAGACGGTAACCCTCGACGTAACTCGAGACCAGATTCACCAGGTCGAACTCTTCCCGGTCCTCCAGCTGCAGCGCCTCCTCGAGATTGGCGGCCTCGGTCAGGTTGGTCAGTATCGAGCGCAACCGCAGGATTCCGTTCTTGGCGCGTTCCATGTACTTGCTGCGCTGCGTCAGCGGCATCTCCTGTTGCAGGTTGTCGAGTGAGGAGTTGACCACGTTGAGCGGGTTGCTCATTTCATGTGCCAAGGTGTCAGGCAGGCCTTCCAGGTAGCTGGTGTACTGGCTCAATCGGGCGAGCATGCCGCTGATGCTGCGGGACAGGTCACCGATCTCGTCACCGGCCGCACGCTCGGCGTGGATATGCGGATCACGCACCCGGCCGTCCGGCGTTATGGCATGTTCGGTGGCGTTGCGCAGGCGTCTTATCCGCAACGTGATGCGGGACGCGAACATGAGCAGGGCGACAGTGATGATCAGCAGCACCACCACAGTGATACTGATGACGTTTTCCAGCACCTGCTTTTGCTGCGACAGCACCTCGTTGCTGCTCTGTTCCACCACCACCAGACCGAGGACACGGTCGCCCGTCCACACCGGGTGCACGGCCATCAGGATCTCCGAATGCCTGTCCAGGGACGGTCGCCTCTCGGTCTGCGGGACGCCGGCCAGGGCCTTGCGGAATACCTGGTCATTGCGCAGCGATATCTCACTGGAAATCTGCTCCAGCGTCGGCGCGATGCTCAAGACGATCAGTTCATAGATCCGGCGCAGCAATGCGTCGTACCAGAATTCGACATAATCCCTGGCGGATTGCGGTGAGGTCTCGGGTTCCTGATCACTCGAGAGTTTGCCGACCACGGTACGCACGCGCTGTTGACGATCCAATACCCAGATGCGCGCCACCGGTCGGTTCAAGCCACGCAATATCTTGGCAATTTCCGGCGAATGCAACAGCAGCCGGTTGAGGGGTTCGTGTTCCTCGGGTCGCGCGGTGGCGGCAACCAGTGACGTGACACGACGTTTCTCCTCGTCATCGACGTCGGCCACGACGAAGCCCAGCCGAGACTGGGACCCTACCAGGAATCTGGGTATACGCATTTCCACCGTATAACCCTGTTCGGTGGGCACCAGCTCGGCGGCGATGTCATAGTTCGGTTCGCCGGTCACGGGATAGCGCCAACTTTCGTCCATCAGGTAGACGCTCATGCGGCCGGGCTGGCGCGCCGTCAACAGGTAGCGCGTGACATCGCCGCCCGGCGATTGCAGGGAAAGCCGTAAATGATCACTGTTGTCGAGGCGCCGTAGGGTACGGTCGCGAAAAATGAGTCTCTCGTCCGTGACCTCGAACAGTACGTAAAGATAAGGACCGCGATAGCCCACGAGGTGTCCAAAACTCAGGGCATCGGCGTGGTAGTCGGGCCCGCACAGCTGGTCCTGTGAACCGTCGAAGACGCCCATGCGGTCCAGCTGTTCTCCCCAGTCGGCGGGATCGCCATCCAGGCGGATATGATTGGGCAGCGGATAGGCGAATATGTCTGTGGGCTCGCCAATCAGCTGCGGCGCACCGGTCTCGGGATCGAACAGTTCGGGACGGTCATGCAGGACGGTGGACACTGCACGCGCAGTGAGGCTCAGTGCGTTCTCCTGGCCCTGTAACAGGAATCCCTTCATATCGCGCACGTACTGGTAGCCCATCCACGGAATCAGCAGCAGCGCTAGCGATACCAGCAGCAGCTTGGTGCGGATGCTGAGTCCCCGCGTGCGCGGCGGGATTCGTTTGCGGCGGCTTCTGCTCACTCGGGTTGCCAGCGGTACCCGACGCCGAACACCGTCTGTATCATCGAAAAGCCGGGATCGACTTCCTTGAACTTCTTGCGTATGCGCCTGACGTAACCATTGATGGTGTTGCGCTCCACGTAGCTCTGGCGGGTCACCTGCATCAGGTTTTCATAGGTCTTCACGTGCCCCGGACGCCGCGCTAGCGCCTGCACCAGCCAGAATTCGGTCAGGGTCAGATTGACTTCATGGCTGTCCCAGCGCACCGACATACTGTTCGGGTCCAGTTGCAGAGGTCCGAGACGCACGATGGCTTCCAGCTCCGCGGTTTCGGTGTGCAGGGTTTCCACGATGCGGAACAACGAACTCACCCGAACCGCCAGGAACTGCAGGTTAACCGGCTTGGTCAAGTAGTCCCATGCATCCAGACGCAGGCCCGACACCCGGTCGATGTCTGTGTCACGGGCCGTAAGGAAGATGATCGGCAGTTTGGGCGCGATCGCCCGCAGGTCACGACACAGATCGAAGCCGCCGTCCATCTCGTCTTCGAGCATGATATCGAGGATGGCGAGGTCAGGAAGATTTTGTTTCATGCCGGCAAAGGCCTCGGCCCGGTTACCGTAGGTTTTCACGCTGTAGCCGGCCGCAGCCAGCGCGTCGGCGTAGTTGTCCCGCTGGTCTGGATCATCTTCCACGATGGCAATTTGTCGCGACATAACTCACCTTTGTTTATCTTTAGACTTCAATAAGATACATCAGTTTTCCACAAGCGTGCACAAGACTTTTGCAAACACCACGGATTCGCCATGAGTTGCCCCCGCTTTAGACATTCCGCTGCGCTTTACTATCACTTGCAGGAAGCTGATGACGCTACCCTGGATTTGCCTACACGGCCGGGCGTATCGCCACAGCACGAAGGAGGCATAATGGGTCGTTACATATTTGTACCTTTGACCGATGAACTGCTGTACGAAAGACCGGACCTCATCAAGGGACCGATCCGACCCTACGTGGCAGGCCGGGCCTGTTACCACTGGCTGTCGGTGGAGATCAATCCGAAAGATGATGTCCCCCCTCCGCCCAGGAAAATGATGGTGCGGTCGTTTCCGATAGCTTTGCCGACACTCGAAAAAGCCTTGCGAGGACCAGCCCATTCTCTCTGAGTCCCTAAAATTCCTCGCTATTGGGCTTGGTACCGCGCTCGCAACGAGCGCGGTACTTATCTTTGTTTCAGCTGCGTTCGCCACTCTGATCTAGATCCCCGGCGGCCGCCTCGCGAGCGTCCTGCTCGAACAGGTCTTCCAGTTCCCGCGCCGCCTTCTTCGACAGGTAGATCGTTTTTTCGTCATCGTTGTGCGACTCGTGCTGCAGCGTCAGCTGGTGGTCATCGTAGTCACGAAACCGGTTCACGGTGTATAGGCTGTCCGAAGCGCTCAAGCCGACGCCCTGCAGTACCGCCTTCGCCATCTCCAGGCTGGAGAACAAGGTTTCACGCCATATCGCCGTGATACCCAGGTCCATCAACTGATAGGCGTGCTGGCGGTTGCGCGCCCGCGCCAGAACCTGCAGCCCGGGGAAATGATCCTTGACTACCCGGGCGGTACGCAGTGACGCCTCCACATCGTCGATGGTGAGCACGAACACAGAGGCCTGGTCCGCCCTCGCTGCGCGCAGCAGGTCGAGCCGGGAAGCATCGCCGTAGTAGATCTTGTTGCCGTAACGCCGCACGAAATCGACATGCTCGGAACTCGCGTCCAACGCCACGAAGGGAATCTTGCGCGCACGCAGGATGCGAGCGACGATCTGACCGAAGCGGCCGAAACCGGCAATGATGACGGGTTGATCGGAGACCACCGGCCGGTCGAACGCGCGCTCGCCGCCGGGCTTGATGCGCCGCTGCAGCGCTGTCACGCCGGCACTGATGAGCGGCGTCACCCCCATCGAGAGGGAAACCACCACAATCAGCAGGTCGGCGAGGTCCTGGCCTAGCAGGTTGCTGGAGACTGCGACCCCGAACACCACGAAGGCGAACTCACCGCCCTGTGGCAGCACCGCCGCCAGACTGAAGGCGGTACGCCACGACAAGCGGAACAGGCGCCCCACCAGCAGCAGCACGAGAAACTTGGCCGCCACCAGCGCGACCACCAGCGCGGTGATTGTCAGGAAACGGGAGCCGATCAGGCCGACGTTCACGGACATGCCCACGGCGATGAAGAACAGACCGAGCAACAAGCCCTTGAACGGCTCGATATCGGCCTCCAGTGCATGCCGGTAGTGCGAGTCCGACAGCAGGACACCTGCGACAAAAGCACCCAGTGCCATAGACAGGCCGATCTGTTCCATCAGCATCGCGGTGCCGATCACAGTCAGCAGCGACATTGCCGTGAACACCTCGTGGATCTTCGTTTTGGCCAGCATACTGAATACGGGATGCAACAGGTAACGCCCGCCGATCACCACCGTGGCGATGGCCGCCAGCACGGTTAGCCCCTGCAGCCAGGAAAAGGTAGCCGCCTGGTCCCCGCTGCCCGGGGACACAGCACCGATTACCGCCAGCAAGGGAATGACGGCAAGATCCTGGAACAGCAGGATCGAGAATGCAGAGCGGCCGTGGCGGGTCGTCAGCTCGCTTTTCTCCGCCAGCATCTGTAAGGCGAAGGCGGTGGAGGAGAGCGCCAGCGTGAACCCAATCATCAGTGCCACCGGCGGCGCGGTGCCAAGCAGAAAGGCGGGAACAGCCAGCGCGATGGTGGTGAGCAGCATCTGGGCCCCGCCCATTCCGAGCAGTGGTTTACGCATGACCCACAGTCGGCTCGGCTGCAGCTCGAGCCCGATGATGAACAGCAGCAGCACCACACCGAATTCGCCGAAATGCAGGATTTGCTCGACATCCGGGATGAGCCGCAATCCCCAGGGACCGATGACGATACCGGCGCACAGGTAGCCCAGCACTGCCCCCAGTCCAAGCCGTTTGGTCAGCGGGACGGCAACAACGGCCGCGCCGAGAAACACGGCGATCTGTCCAAGCAAACTCACTGTAATGGAGGCAGCGCGAAAACTCCGCGCCATTCCGGGCCGGAGCGATCAGGTGTTGCGAACAAGCTTACGTCGCGCTCCTGCAGACAGCGCGTGAGCACCAGATATGGTCAGACCATTGTGAGGATATCGTATAACTGATCCTTGAGCGACACTCGCACCTTTTTCAGATCTTCCATGTAATTGTCAGATACGGGTTGGTGTTTCTGCTCCAGGATGCGGATCTTCTCGTCCAGTTCGTCGTATTCAATCATCAATTTTGCGAATTTGCCGTCCGACTGGCGCAGTTGCTGGATTTTTTGTTCAAACTCAGGAAATTCGTGGAGTAGATCGTGGGTCTCACCTAGCATTCGCCGATTCCTGCCTCATTCTGGTTGGTTGCGCGTGATTTTTTGTAGGCTCAACATTATCTCGCTTTTCCGCTCGCGTCCAGCACCGCCAGAGTGCAGAAGCCTGATTCATAATGAAGTTTAAATTCAATCGATAACCCTTTGTAATATATATATTATATTGGCAATATTGATAGTCTCGCGAGGTTAGTCGCGGACAACCGCCAACAACTCAACAGGCCGTCGGAGGCCACCGCAGCCGGCGCGCTGGGAAATGCATCCGCCTGCGCGGGTATCGTCAACTCGGTGGCATGGCGGCCGTGACACTCGCCGTTCCGAGCGTTCAATCTCGTTATACTATCTGGTCGCGTCACGCGTCTCGATTGTCCCAAGAACCGGCTCAGATGGCACTAAAAACTGGTTGGCAAGGCCGTTACTACGAAGACTTCACGGTGGGCGACGTCTACCGGCACCCGCTGGGCCGGACCGTCACGGCTACCGACAACGCCTGGTTTACGCTGCTGACCCAGAACACGGCGCCGATCCACGTGGACCGCCATTATGCAGCGCAGACAGACTTCGGCCAGCCGCTGGTCAACTCCACCTTCACACTGGCGCTGGTGACCGGTCAGAGCGTGGCCGATGTCTCCCAGAACGTTTACGCGAACCTGGGCTGGGATGACGTCCGGCTGCCGCACCCGGTATTCGAAGGCGACACCCTTTATTCGGAATCCGAGGTCCTCGCCAAGCGTGAATCGGCGTCTCACCCCAACGTCGGCATCGTTACCGTGCACAGCCGCGGGCATAATCAGGACGGCGTGATCGTCATCAGTTTCCGGCGCAGCGTGATGGTCTACAAGCGCGGTCATGGTCCCACGGCGGCGCGGAGAAAAGCCGCGGAGCGGCCGGCATAGGCCCGACGTGGAACGCTCCTACCTGTTTGTTCCCGGTGACCGACCGGACCGCTATGGCAAGGCGGTGGCGGCGGGTGCCGACCGGGTGATCCTGGACCTGGAAGACAGTGTTGCCGGGGATCACAAAGTCGCTGCACGCGCCGCGGTGGCGGACTGGTTGCGGGCGGGCAATACGGCGCATGTGCGGATCAATGCCCCGAACAGTGGATGCTTCGATGATGACCTCGACGCGGTGGCCGCTGCGGCGGGTCTGGCCGGGGTCGTCATCCCCAAGTGTGAACACCCCGGGCAGGTGGATTCTGTCGCCGCCCGGCTGCCCGCGCTGCCGGTAATCGCCATGCTGGAGACGGCTTTGGGAGTCTGGAACGCGGGCGAACTCGCACGGGTCCCCGGCCTGTACCGGTTCGCCTTCGGCGCGCTGGACCTGCAGGCGGATCTCGGTATCCGGCATGACCGGGACGAGCTGTTGTATGCCCGCTCGCGGGTGGTGCTGGCATCGCGGGTGGGCGGGTTACCGGCCCCCATCGACGGTGTCACGGTGGCGCTGGACGATCCGCTGCGACTCGAGGCCGATGTCACGAGGGCGCGGGACCTTGGCTTTGGTGGCAAGTTCTGCATCCATCCCGGGCAGGTGGCGAAGGTAAACCAAGGTTTCTTACCCAGCGCCGAGGAGTTGGTATGGGCCCGCGCGGTGATGGTCGCAGTGCGGCAGGCGGGGCGGGGCGCACTGCGCTTTCGCGGCGAGATGATAGACCGGCCGGTCATCGAGCGGGCACGTGGCATCCTGGCGCAGCATCGTGAGGAGGGGAACCAGCGGTGACCGCTACCTCCCCACCGGCAGCGTTCCCGGAGCTGCGCCAGGCGATACAGGATCTGTGCCGGCATTACCCGAATACTTACTGGCGCGAGCTGGATGAACGGCGTGAGTATCCCGATACCTTCGTTCAGGCCCTCACCGAGGCGGGCTGGCTGGCTGCGTTGATACCCGAACAGTACGGCGGTGCCGGCCTGGGCGTCACCGAGGCATCGGTGATCCTGGAGGAGATAAACCGCTGTGGTGGCAATGCCGGCGCATGCCATGCACAGATGTACACCATGGGCACCATCCTGCGCCACGGTTCCGCGGCGCAGAAGGAAAAGTTCCTGCCAGCCATCGCCAATGGTGAACTGCGCCTGCAGGCCTTCGGTGTTACCGAACCCACTACGGGGTCGGACACCACCAAACTGAAAACGCGGGCGGTACGGCGGGGCGACGTCTATGTCATCAATGGCCAGAAGGTATGGACCTCGCGGGTGCAGCACTCCGACCTGATGCTGCTGCTGGCGCGCACCACGCCGCTGGAGGAGATCCGCAAGAAGTCGGAGGGCCTGTCGGTGTTCCTGGTCGATCTGCGCGACGTCAAGCCGGGGTCGCTGGCAGTCACGCCCATACGCACCATGATGAACCATGAAACCAACCAGGTTTTTTTCGACGATCTGGAGGTGCCGGCCGACAATCTCATTGGCGAGGAGGGCAGGGGGTTTCGCTACATCCTCGACGGCATGAACGTGGAGCGCATACTGATCGCCGCCGAATGCATCGGTGACGGCGACTGGTTTATCGACCGCTCGACCAACTATGCGGGGGAGAGGGTGGTGTTCGGCCGCCCGATCGGCCAGAACCAGGGTATACAGTTCCCGCTGGCGCGGGCCTACGTCAATCTGCGGGCGGCGGACCTGATGCGCTACCGGGCCGCGGCGCTGTTCGACGCGGGCCAGGCCTGCGGCGCCGAGGCCAACATGACCAAGCTGCTGGCCGCCGATGCGTCCTGGCAGGCCGCCAATGCGGCGGTGCAGACCCATGGCGGCTTCGGTTTTGCGCAGGAATACGATATCGAGCGCAAGTTCCGCGAGACCCGGCTGTACCAGGTGGCGCCGGTGTCCACCAACCTGATCCTGTCTTACATCGCCGAGCACGTGCTCGGCCTGCCGCGCTCATACTGATGCTGCCGCTGACGGGGGTCACCGTGGTCGCCCTGGAACAGGCGGTGGCGGCGCCCCTGGCCACCCGCCAGCTGGCCGATATGGGAGCGCGGGTGATCAAGGTGGAGCGTCCCGGCAGCGGCGACTTTGCGCGCGGCTACGACCATTCGGTACGCGGGCAGTCCAGTCACTTCGTATGGCTAAACCGTTCCAAGGAAAGTCTCAGCCTGAACCTCAAACACCCGTCGGCCGCCGCCATTCTGGAGCGGCTGCTCGCCGAGGCGGATATCTTCGTGCAGAACCTGGCGCCGGGGGCGGCCGCGCGCCTGGGTCTGGATGCCGGGCGGCTGCGGACCCGGAACGAACGTCTCATCGTCTGTAACATTTCCGGATACGGTCAGGAGGGGCCCTACCGAGACAAGAAGGCCTATGACCTGCTGGTGCAGTGTGAGACCGGACTGGTCTCCACCACCGGCACCCCCGACACACCGTGCAAGGTAGGTATCGCGGTGGCGGATATCGCAGCCGGCATGTACGCCTTCAGCGGGTTGCTCGCCGCGCTGCTGCACCGGGAGCGTGGCGGGCCGGCGCAGGTAATCGACATCTCACTGTTCGATGCGCTGGCGGAATGGATGGCTTATCCGGCGTATTTCACCGCCTACGGCGGCAGTCCGCCGCCGCGAACCGCGGCCAGTCACGCCACCATCATGCCCTACGGCCCCTTCACCTGTGGTGATGGTGCGACGGTTCTGCTCGGCATACAGAATGAAAGGGAGTGGCGGCGCTTTTGCGAACAGGTGCTGGGGCAGCCGGCGCTTGCCGAAGACGACAGGTTTGCCAGCAACGCCGACCGGGTCCGGCATCGCGAAGCACTCAGGGCCATCATCGAGGCGGTATTCGATGCCACCACCGGGTACGAGGTGGTGGCTCGTCTCGACGCGGCCCAGATCGCCAGCGCGAATCTGAACTCGATGGCCGAGTTCCTGGAGCACCCGCAGCTGCTGCAGCGCGGGCGCTGGACCGAAGTCGGTTCACCGGGCGGTACCATCCGTGCCCTGTACCCGCCGTGGGCGGCGGCGGGGGACGAGGTGAGGATGGACCCGATCCCTGACGTAGGTGAACATAGCGCGGCCATCCTGCGTGAACTGGGCCACAGCGATGCCGACATTACGACGCTGCGTGAACAGGGCGCCATCTAGCGGTCGCCGAATCGTCAGTGTTCACCACACAGGGTGCTGGTGACCCGGGGGCAGTGGGTCTTGCGGCGGATCGTTTTCCCCGGCCCGCGCGAGCGGCGGTTCCGAGGCGTCGACTGTCGGCGACTGTTCAACGAGTGTTCTAGTTCCCGCTGCCTTGCCAGGGATGATCGGTAATCGGATTCCGAAGGGGCGTCCTGGTCATAGTCATAGCCCGGTTCGTCGCTGTAGGTGACGTGACCATGTTCGTCTACATGCTTGGTGAACTGGCCCTCGACCGGAGGCGCGAACAGGAAAGCGGACAGCAACAAATAGATCGGAGTTCTCATGGCGTCATCCTTGAGCGAGTGAGAGAGACCCGAGAGTATGGGCAAGTGGCGCCGGGGCTGTAAAGGCGGAAAAACTGTAATTTTACATAATATACATTATGCGAAGTTAGAGTGAGCTGTCACCACAACACCGGTCGCGCTGCACCGGTGGGCACGGCACCGTCCCGAATGAGCAGAACACGCAACAATCCCCCTTTCTGGGTCTCAGCAACACGCCGCAGTGCCGGCATTCATAAAACCATATGCAGGCGTCCAAGGGCATGTCTTCTCTCTGCCGGTGATGGCAATGCGGGCAAGTGAGCTCCGACTCAGTGAGGACCTGGACTCGTTCCATCATTCGCCCGGCATGTCCATACGCCCGGCGTCGCCGGGGACCGGCGGAAAACGGTGATTCCGCCAATCGGATTTCGCCTGCTCGATACGCGCACGCGAACTGGCGACAAAGTTCCACCACAGGTACGGGGGGCTCTCCACGGGCGCGCCACCCAGTAGCATCAACCGGCTGCGTTCCAGGGCGCGCACCCTGAGCCCTCGATCCCGCGACGCCAGCAACCCGAGTGCGCCGGGCCGCAGCACCACTGATCCCACGGTCACCGCGCCTGACACCAGGTAAATGCCGAGGTCCGGGGGTTCCGGTGGTAGCGGTGCTTCGACACCCGGCTCCAGCCCGATATCCACATAGGAGAGCTCTGAACGGGCGCGCACCGGCGACGTCTCGCCATATGCCCGGCCCGCGATGACGGTCACAGCAGCACCGTCGGTTTGCCAGCATGGCAACGATGCCGGCCGGTAGTTGGCGAAATCAGGGGGACATTGTTCCGCGGCCGGCGGCAGTGCCACCCACGTCTGGATGCCGTGGATCACGCCGCCGGCAGCCGCGCCACCCGGGTCCGTCCGCTCGGAGTGCACGATACCCCGGCCCGCGGTCATCCAGTTGACCTCGCCCGGGCGAATCATCTGTTCATGTCCCAGGCTGTCCCGGTGTACCAGTTCGCCGCTGAACAGGTAGGTGACGGTGGCCAGGCCGATGTGGGGATGCGGCGGCACCGCGATTCCCTTGCCGGCGGCGACGTCCACCGGTCCGAAATGATCGAAGTAGATAAAAGGACCGATACCGTCGAGGTCTTTCTCCGGCAACAGACGTTTGACGCTGACGCCGCCAACTTTTCGCAAACGTGCCTGGATCTGCCTGGTGATCACGTCACGGCTCCAGAGATTCAATGGCTACCGGAGAACCCGGGGTGTCGGCGCTCGTTTCGCGCCGCCCAACGGACTGAGTTATGATCATCTGTACCACTACTGATCGGATGCCACCCTCGATGATCGATCCAGCGGCGGAGTTTCCGCTCGCCGACGACATTATCTACCTGAATCACGCCGCCGTCGCCCCCCTGCCACGTCGGGCCCGGCAACTGACGGTAGAGTTTCTGGACGACGCGGTAACTCATGGCGCCGCGCATTACCCCGAGTGGCTGCGGGTCGAGGCATCGGTGCGCCGACAGCTGGGACAGCTGGTAGGGGCGGCGGACCCCGATGACATCGCGATACTGAAGAATACCTCTGAGGCATTGTCCGTCGTCGCCCACGGTTTTCCGTGGCGTGACGGCGACCGCGTCATCATCAGCAGCGAGGAATTCCCTTCCAACCGCATCGTCTGGGAATCCCTGCAACGACGCGGGGTCGGGGTGATCGAGGTGGATCTACGCTCGGCGCCCGACCCGGAAGACGCACTGCTTGCCGCCATTGATGCACGCACGCGCATGCTGGCAGTCAGCGCCGTGCAGTTCGCCAGCGGCCTGCGCCTTGACCTGGCGCGGCTGGGCGACGAGTGCCGGCAACGCGATATCGCCCTGTGCGTGGACGCGATCCAGGCGGTCGGAGCGCTGGAACTGGATGTGTTGGCGATGCAGATAGACTTTCTCGCCGCGGACGCGCACAAATGGATGCTCGGGCCTGAGGGCGTGGCGCTGTTCTACTGCGCCGCGGACTGGCGTGATCGCCTGCTGCTGCACCAGTTCGGCTGGCACATGCGTGAGAACAGCGGAGACTATGACAGTCACGACTGGCAGCCGGCGGCCAATGCCCGACGGTTCGAATGTGGCAGCATGAACATGTTGGGTATTCACGCCCTGGCGGGCAGCCTTTCGGTGTTACTGGAAACCGGTATGCACGCTGTAGAGGGTTCGGTGCTTGCGCGCAGTGACTATCTGTTCGCGCAGATCGAGGCGCGAAGCGGGCTCGATCTGCTGACTGACAATCGCGCCGGTCGCTACGCCGGTATCGTGTCGTTCCGTGCCCGTGGTGCCCCCAACGACCAGCTTTACACTCGCTTGCGCGAGGCCGGTGTCGTGTGCGCGCAGCGCGGCGGAGGCATCCGTTTCTCGCCCCATTTCTACACCGCGCTCGAGCAGCTGGACGGCGCACTTGAAATCGTCGACACAGTTAGCAAATAGTCTGAAGAAAAGACTCTATCATTTTGTTTTAAATTAAAAAAGAATAGAAATTTAGAACGTAGTGTCAGTTCGCTCACTCGGCGTGCGGGGTCGGCATCAGGCGGTCGAGTTCCGCCAGGAGTTCCAGCAGCCGACTGCAGGGCCTCGAGAACTCACTGAAATATACCTCGGCGGCCGGCAGGATCTGGCATCTCTCCGCCAGTGGCTGCCCCCGTTCCAGCACCGCCCGCATGCGCGGAAGGAACAGCCACTGCAGCCATTCGGGAAAAGCGAGGCGGTCGATGGCGAACGGGGCCGTGCTGGCCAGCGCGTCTTCGTCCGGCGGGTGCTCACGCCACAGGCCCGACTCGCGCATCTCGGCCTCGATGTCCGATAGCAAGGTCCTGATCCGCTGGTCGTACCTCACGCCCGCTGACGCTGCGCGCCGCGGAACAACTCGAAGAAATTCTCCGTGGTCGCGGCGGCGAGTTCCTCGGCGTCCATGCCGCGGAGCGCGGCGACGAATTCCGCCGTATGGCGCACGAAGGCTGGTTCATTGGTCTTGCCTCTATGCGGTACCGGAGCCAGATAAGGGCTGTCGGTTTCCACCAGTATCCGGTCCAGCGGCGCGCGGCGCGCGACCTCCTGCACGTCATGGGCGGATTTGAAGGTGACAATGCCCGAAAACGAGATATAAAACCCGATATCCAGCGCCTGCTGAGCGATCCGCCAGTCCTCCGCAAAACAGTGCATCACCCCGCCCGATTCGCGGGCCCCGCTGGACTGGAGCATGGCCATGGTGTCGTCCGCGGCCTCGCGGGTGTGAATGATCAGCGGCTTGGCGGCCACTCTGGCGGCCTCGATGTGGCACCGGAATCGTTCGCGCTGCCAATCCAGGTCACCCTGGTTGCGAAAGTAGTCCAGACCGGTTTCTCCGATCGCTACGATGTCCGGGTCCGCGGCAAGGGTGACAAGTTCCTCCATGTCGGGTTCCCGCCCCCGGGTTTCGTTGGGGTGGACCCCGACCGATGCAAAGATTTGTCGGTTGTTGCGGGCGATCTCCAGTACGTCGGGGAAGTCTTCCATGTTGACCGATACGCACAGCATGTGGGTGACATTATTGGCCGCCGCTCGCTCCAGGACATCATCCAGGTGCGGTCCGAGGGGATCAAAATTGATATGGCAGTGCGAATCGACCAGTTGCATGACGTTGCAATCGCCGGCATTGGCGGTCGCCGGTGAACTACATGGTGTGGGTAGGTCGCTCCGATTTCAATGCCCCGCCCAGCAGTACCTCGATCTTGGTGCGGGCCGCGCCGGAATCCTTGGCGCTGAATTGTATGCCGACGCCGGCTGCGCGGTTTCCCTGGGCACCGATGGGCGTAAGCCAGACCACGTTGCCGGCGACCGGGATCTTCTCCTTTTCCTCCAGCAGGGTCAGCAGCATGAATACCTCCTCCCCCAGCTGGTACTCCTTGTTGGTGGGTATGAACAGCCCACCACCCTTGAGGAACGGCATATACGCCGCATACAGGGCACTCTTGTCCTTGATGGTCAGCGACAGCACGGTGGGGCGCAGCCCACCATTCTCGGTTGTATCGAACTTTTCGTTGCTGTCGTTCGCCATGGTCCACTTTTTACCGGGAAAGCCGGGTCAGGTCTATGAGCAGGTCTTCAAGCACCAGGCTGGCATCCAACGGACCGTCCAGATCCTGCAGATACCGCCCCACCCGGTCCGTAAGCGCATAGGCTTTTTCCAAGTTTATGCGTTCTGCGCCAGCTTGCAACCATCCCCTCGCCGAAGGATGAAAAAGACATGGCGGGTCGCTAACCGTCCGGCAGCGAATGGTGTCCACCAGCAGGCGCTGCAGGATGCCCACGGCCTGACCGGCATTCAACGCCTTCCAGCGCGCCGCAGCGACCACCGGATCAGCGTCCTTTACGCTCATGATCAGGCGCTGGAAATCTTCCTGCACGGTTGTGTGCAGCTTCATGAAATCGTTGTTCGCCATTGCGACCGCCGCCAGCGGCGCCCCGCCCGCGAGCTGCAGCGCGGCCTGTGCCTGATCGGAATCCATCTCGCTATTGTGTTCAAGCCACTGCAGCGCCGTGGCCTCGTCCGGCAACGCCAGATCCAGCCGCACGCAGCGACTGCGAACGGTCGCGGGCAGCCGGTGGACCTCGCTGCTGACGAGGATGAATACCGTGCCCGCAGACGGCTCTTCCAGCACCTTCAGCAACGCGTTGGCGGCATTGATATTCATGCGGTCTGCAGGCGCGATGATTACTGCCTTGCGGTTTCCCAGATGTGAGTGGGTGCTGATTCCTGCGGTCAGTCGACGCACCTGGTCAACCGATATGATCGCCTTGGGCTTACTGCTCTTGCCCCCGGTTCCCGGCAGGTAACGCTGCGCGAACAGCGCCTGCATCGATCCCGGATCTGCGGCGCACAGCGCCTCGGTGGTCAGTACATGGAGGTCGGGGTGACTGCCGGCCCGTACCAAGTGCCAGCCCCGTTCATCCCCTCCAGCCACCACCTGAGCCGCGGCATTGAGTGCAAGCACCGTCTTGCCCAGGCCTGGCGGTCCGCTGATCAGCCAGGCGTGTGCGGACCGGCTTCGTTGCGCAGTCAACTTCTGCAGCGGCTGGGCCAGCCATGGGGGCAGCTCCATCACTGGTGTCGCGCCACGAAATCCGTGATGATGGATTGAATATCGCGCTGCACGGCAGCGAGGTCGCGACCGGCATCGACGACACGGAATCGTGCGGCGTGTTCACGGGCGAGATCCAGATAGGCAGCGCGTACCGCCTGTTTGAATGCGAGGTCCTCCACCTCGAAGCGGTCGGGCGCGCTGCGTGCGCCACTACGGGAGTGGCCCACCGTGACGTCGACGTCGAGCAGCAACGTCAGGTCCGGACGCAGGCCACCTTGCACCATCTGCTCGAGCACCGCGATTTTGTCGTGACCGAGCGCCCGGGCGGCCCCCTGGTACGCGTAGGTGGCATCGGTGAAGCGGTCACACAGTACCCAACGTCCCGCCTCCAGGGCGGGACGGATGACCTGGGTAAGGTGCTGAGCACGGGCGGCGAATATCAGCAGCAGTTCTGCATCCGGGTCCAGCGCCGGCGCGTGCAGTACCCATTCCCGCACCTGCTCTCCCAACTCCGTGCCGCCGGGTTCGCGGGACCGCACTACTTCTTTTCCGGCTTCGCGCAGGAGCCCATGCACCAGTTCCAGATTGGTGGTCTTGCCGGCGCCGTCCTGGCCCTCAACGGTGATGAAACGGCCTCTTTGTAAGGTCATCGCTGTTTGTGGGATGAAAAAGGTCGCTGCTCTCCGCCAAGCTGGTACCTGATAACGGCCCGGTTATGCGCCTCGAGAGTGGCGGAGAACTCATGACTGCCGTCCCCGCGGGCGACGAAATACAGCGCCTTGGAATCCGCCGGATGCAAGGCCGCCCTGATGGCGCCCCGCCCGGGCATGGCGATGGGTGTTGGAGTCAGACCGCGACGCGTGTATGTATTGTACTCGTGATCCGTACGCAGATGTTTTCGCGTCAGGTTGCCGTCGAAGCCGTCCCCCAGCCCGTAGATGACTGTCGGATCGGCCTGCAGGCGCATGGCGAGCTTGAGACGATTGTGAAACACCGCCGAAATAAGTTCGCGCTCACTGGCCAGTCCGGTTTCCTTTTCTATGATCGACGCCAGGGTCAGCGCCTCGTCCGGGGACGTCAATATCAACCCCTGCGCGCGATCGACCCACTCCTCTTCGAGCACCTGCTTCATGCGCTGGTAAGCCCGACTTAGTATGTCCAGGTCAGCATCGCCGGTGATGTAGGTATAAGTGTCCGGAAAGAACCGACCTTCGGGATGTTCCGACTCCTGCCCGAGTTGCGCCATGATCTCCCGCGCCGGCAGCTCGCCAAGGGTGTGCCGGACCCGAGGCAGCGCCGCCAGAGCGCTTCGGACCTGCGCGAAGTTCCATCCCTCGATGAAGGTAACAGCGTGGCGTATGACTTCGCCGCGCACGAATTTGTCCAGCAGTTGTTTTATCGTCAGGCCTGCGTCGATGCGATACTCCCCCGCCCTCACCGCCCGTGTCTGGTCCTGGAGATAGGCCCAGGCAGTAATCGTCCATCGCTCATCGATTACCCCGGCGCTGCGTAAATCGCGGGCAACCTGGCTGACACCTGACCCCGGCTCGATGAGAAAGACGTCAAGACCACGCCGCACCGGCTGATCACCCGCCCAGAACACATAAGCGGTCACGGCGGCCGCCGCCAGCAGCGTCGCCAGGACCAGCGCGCTAATCCATAATCGCCCAGTTGTGTTCACGAATATATTCCTGCAGCCGCAGCGACACACGACCGATGCTGCGCCGCCGCCCATTGAACTCCACTACCGGCCACAATCCGATGATGCTGTTGGTGAGGAACAACTCATCGGCAGTGTCCAATTCGGTCAGGCGGAGCGGAGCCTCGCGCACGTCGAGCTGCAACGCATGCCCGCGTGCGAGGATCATTTCCCGCATCACGCCGGTGACCCCACAGGCACGCAACGGCGGGGTGAGGACCGCTTCGCCCCGCACCAGGAACAGATTGCTCATGGTACATTCCACCACCGCGTCCCGGTCATCCAACATCACCGCGTCGTGCCATTCATCGTCCCACTCGCTGCGCGCCAGCACCTGCTCCAGGCGGTTCAGGTGCTTGATACCAGCGAGCAGTGGTTGCCGCGACAGTCGGGTGCGGCACTGCCCCAGCACGGCCCCGTCACGCCAGGTCGCACGCCCGTGATCGGGCCAGGGATGAAGCTCGAGAATCCGCGTCGCGCCGCCGCAATCGCTGTAGCGGTAGCCGCGACCGCCGGCGCCACGGGTGACGATGAGCTTGAGCACGCCACGTTTCGCTTCGGCAACGAGTTCGGCCGCCTCACGGCGGAGCAGGTCCGGCTCGGGGGCGTCGATAGCAAGCCGCTGGCAGCCGCGTCGCAGCCGCCGCAGGTGCTGTTCCCACAGCAGCGCAGCACCGCCGGCCACCGCCATAGTTTCGAATACGCCGTCGCCGTAATGGAGTCCGCGGTCGTGGACATCGAGCATGGATCGCTCTTCGCCGTTGACGAGGCAGGCTCTATGCCGCGCGGTCATGTGCGCGTGCCACCGGGTCCGCGGATCAGTCGAAACGACTGAACACCAGCGTGCCGTTGGTGCCGCCGAACCCGAACGAGTTGCTGAGTGCGGCGCGACAGTCGATCTCACGGCAGGTATTGGGCACGTAATCCAGGTCGCACTCGGGGTCCTGGTCTTCCAGGTTGATGGTCGGCGGGATCACCCCACGGTAGAGCGCCAGCACGGTATAAATAGCCTCGACCCCGCCGGCGGCGCCGAGCAGGTGCCCTACCATGGACTTGGTTGAACTGATTGCGACCCTGCGGGCGTGTTCCCCCAGGCTGCGTTTAATCGCCAGTGTTTCAGCGATGTCCCCCTGGGGCGTCGAGGTCCCGTGGGCATTGATGTAGTCGATGTCGGCGGCATTCATGCCGGCATTGCGCAGGCTGTTGTCCATTGCGAGGGCTGCCCCGTCGCCGCCCGGGGCGGGACTGGTTATGTGGTAAGCGTCTCCGCTCATACCGAAACCCGCCAGTTCGGCGTATATTCTTGCTCCGCGTCGCTTCGCATGCTCCAACTCCTCCAGTACCACCACGCCGGCGCCCTCGCCCATTACGAAGCCATCTCTGCCCCGGTCCCAGGGTCGGCTTGCTGCGGGTGGGTCATCGTTGCGTCCGCTCAACGCCTTGGCATTGCCGAAACCCGCCATGGCGGTGGGGGTGATGGAGGCCTCGGCCCCGCCGGCGACCATTATGTCGGCGTCACCGTACTCGATCAAACGGCCGGCATCGCCGATGGAATGCGCGCCTGTGGTACAGGCAGTGACCATGGCAAGATTCGGACCCTTCATTCCGAATCGGATGGACAGGTTGCCCGCGATCATGTTGATGATGGCCATCGGCACATAGAATGGTGAGACCCTGCGCGGACCCTTCTCGATGAAGGTGCGGGTCGTGTTCTCCACGCTCTCTATACCGCCGATACCCGAACCGATATGAACACCGATACGGGCCGAGTTGGATTCCGTTACTTCGATTCCGGAATCATTCACCGCCTCTATGCCGGCCGCCATCCCGAGCTGAATAAAGCGGTCCATCTTGCGGGCATCCTTACTGCTCATGTAATCGGCGACGGAAAAATCCGTTACTTCCCCGGCAATGGTGCTTGGCAGACCAGTTGGATTAAAGCGCGCAATAGTGGTGATACCGCTACGGCCGTTGACTATGCCTTCCCAGTTCGAGCTTACGCCGATTCCAAGAGGCGATACGATACCCAGCCCAGTGACTACGACACGCCGTTTGGTCATTATCGAATAGAAACTAAAAAGCCGCTACCTGATCAGGCAGCGGCCTGATGTTGCTTTGACTCGTTTGTCAGGCGCTCGCGTTGGCGTTTATATAGTCGATTGCCTGTTGAACCGTCGTGATCTTCTCCGCTTCTTCGTCCGGAATTTCGGTGTCAAATTCCTCCTCCAACGCCATCACCAGTTCAACCGTATCCAGGGAATCCGCACCCAGATCATCGACAAAAGATGCCTCCGGGGTCACCTGGTCCTCCCCAACACCCAGCTGCTCCACCACGATCTTCTTGACGCGTTCTTCTATGCTGCTCATGAGATTTCTTTCCTCCGAAAATAGCGGACCCGAAGGCCGCATAGTTAACAATAAACGTCACCCCGAGGCAATAACACTCTCCTCAATGCATTTGCGCCCCACAACGAGACGTATTCCGATTCTCAGATATACAGGTAACAATATGAAATAAATACGTTTTTCAGTTAGTCATGTACATGCCGCCGTTGACATGCAGGACGACACCAGTGATGTAGGCCGCCTGCGGAGAAGCCAGAAAGCGGGTTGCATAGGCAATATCCTCGGGCGCACCCAGGCGCTTGGCGGGAATGTTCATCAGCAGTGTCTGTCGTTGCGTATCATCCAGCGCCCGCGTCATGTCGGTGTCGATGAGTCCCGGTGCGACGACGTTAACGGTAATGCCGCGGGAGGCGACCTCCTGGGCCAGTGATTTGGTGAATCCTGTGACGCCCGCTTTCGCCGAGCAGTAGTTGGTCTGTCCGGGGTTTCCCGCGGCGCCGACAACGGAACCGATATTGACAATGCGTCCGTATCGCGCCTTGGTCATCGCGCGCAGGCAGGCCTTGGTCACCCGGTACACGGACTTGAGGTCGGTATCGATAACCGCATCCCATTCTTCCTCTTTCATCCGCAGCAGCAGATTGTCCCGGGTGACAGCCGCGTTATTGATCAATATCGACGGCGCACCCTCGGTCGCGGCAATGTCCGCAACAGTAGTATTGACGGATTCCGTGTCGGCCACGTCGAGCACCACGCCGCGGCCCGAAATGCCCATCGCTTCCAGGTAGCGGCTGATCGTTTCCGAGCCGGCCACCGTGGTTGCACTGCCGATTACCTGGGCGCCGGCACTGCCCAGCTCGATGGCGATCGCCTTGCCGATACCGCGGGTGGCGCCGGTAACCAGACTCACTTGCTGTGCCAGATCTTTCATGACATGGCGTCCTGATAATTATCGGTACGGATTCAATATTTGAGCAGTACGGAACCCCAGGCAAAGCCGCCGCCGAATCCCTCCATGATTACCTGCTGACCGCGCTGGATCCGCCCATCACGCACCGCTTCGTCGAAAGCGAGGGGGATGGATGCTGCCGAGGTATTGCCGTGGCGGTCCACCGTGACGATTACCTGGTCCAGGCTCATGCCGAGGCGCCTGGCGGTGGCCGAAATAATACGTATGTTCGCCTGGTGCGGCACCAGCCAGTCGAGGTCTCCCTTGCTCATGCCATTTGATGCCAGAGTTTCGTCCACTATATCTCCCAACGCCTTGACCGCCCACTTGAAGACTTCGCTGCCCTGCATCTGGGTATATGCCTCGCCGCGCAACACCTGTTCATAATTGGTCGATACGCCTACTGGTACGCTCAGCAATTCGTGATACTTTCCTTCCGCATGCAGATGTGTCGATATGACCCCCGGCTCGTCACTGCGCTCCAGCACCATGGCTCCCGCCCCGTCCCCAAACAGCACGCAGGTGTTTCGGTCGGTCCAGTCAATGATGCGGCTGAATGTTTCAGCGCCAACCACTAAAGCCCGGCTGCAGGCCCCGGTGAGAAAGAACCGGTTACAGATATCCATCGCATAAACGAACCCCGCACAGACCGCCTGCACATCGAAGGCTGGGCCACCGTTGTGGATGTCCAACCTGTCCTGCAACAGACAGGCAACACTGGGGAACACCTGGTCCGGCGTGGTCGTGGCGACGATGATCAGATCGATGTCAGCGGGTATCAGCCCCGCTGCCTGGATCGCTCGCCGTGCCGCCGGCTCGGCTAGATCGCAGGTAGTTTCATCGTCGCCGGCGACCCGGCGTTCGCGAATTCCAGTGCGGGAATAGATCCATTCATCGGTCGTGTCGATCGTTTTCTCGAGCTCGGCGTTGGTCACTACCTTCTCTGGCAGGTAGCTACCGGTGCCGGTGACACGCGCAAAGCTCACTGATCAGGTGCTCGCATCATGTCCGACAGTTCCTCGCTGATGTGCTCCGGCACGTGTTGTTTGACCTCGTTCACTCCCTCTTTGATCGCCTGTCGAAAGGCAATCGCATCCGCTCCACCGTGGCTCTTTATGACAATACCGTTGAGCCCCACGAAAGATGCGCCATTGTACTGCCGATGATCGATGCGATCACGGAACGCCCTGATGATAGGCATCGCCAGCAGTCCCGACAGCCTGGTCAACACGTTGCGTCCGAACTCCTCACGCATCAGGCTGGCGATCATCTGCGCCAGACCCTCGCTGGTCTTCAACGCCACGTTGCCGTCGAAACCATCGCAGACGATCACGTCAACGTCGCCGGTGTAAATGGCATCTCCTTCGACATAACCCTGATAGTTGAGATTGCTCCGTGTCATCAACTCCGCCGCCTGCTTCACTACTTCATTGCCCTTGATGTCTTCGACGCCGATGTTCAACAGGCCCACGCTCGGCCGGGGCTTGTTCTCCAGGTACTTGACAACGATGGAGCCCATTACGGCGAACTGCAGCAGTAGTTCAGCCGGGCTGTCCACGTTTGCGCCCAGGTCCAGCATGTGGACATGGCCGCGCAGCGAAGGCATTGCAGACATAATGGCGGGACGGTCGATACCCGGCAGGGTCTTGAGTACGAAACGGGCGGTCGCCATGAGGGCCCCGGTGTTGCCAGCGCTGACACAGGCGTCAGCGGTCCCGTTCCTGACCAGGTTGATGGCCACGCGCATGGAAGAGTCTTTCTTGTGCCGCAGCACGTGAGCGGGTGCTTCGTCCATGCCCACCACCTCAGAGGCGTGCTGTATATCCAGGCGCCGTCGCGGCAGATCCCGGGCCGCCAGGTAGGGCGAGATGGCATCCTGTTGACCGACCAGGATCAATCGCAAATCGGGATTGCGGTCCAGTGCGGACAATGCCGCGGCCACGGTCACTTCAGGACCGAAATCTCCTCCCATTGCGTCGACGGCAACAGTGATGGTCAAAGCAGCGACGCCCTTTTAGCAAGCGCCGCAGCGGTCGGTGTCGGCACGGGGTCGAACCGCCTACTCTTCGTCGCTTTGGATCTCGACAGCCTTCTTGCCGCGGTAGAAACCGGTGTCGGTGACGTGATGTCGGCGGTGCAGTTCCCCCGATACCGGATCGATGGAGAGCGTTGGGTTCTTGAGAGCATCGTGCGCCCGACGCATCCCGCGCTTTGACGGGGTCTTGCGATTCTGTTGTACGGCCATGTTAGGTCTCTGCTGGTTGAGCTAGTGGGATGACGAACCCGGCGCCGAAAAGTGTCTGGATTTTCGGTCGGCGCATCATATAGATGGGTTAAAGGCCTGTCAAAGTGCCGCGGTACCGGGTCTTCCGCGCGTATAGTTTACAAGATAAATCAAGTGGCTAAAGGCGATTTTTGAGGCATAAAAACGCTACGAGAACCGGCCCCGTCCGCAGGCGCCGCCACCACGGTCAGTGGAAATTGCGCGAGCAGTCCGGCAGCCGTCCCAGCCAGGTGCTGTAATCGTCCAGCCGGCGGGCGATCAAGTGCAGCACGCCCTCTTCGCGCTGCACCTTGCCGGTGATGGCGAGCAGCTGGGCGTGCAGCAACGGTTGCCGTTGTGAATCCGCAACCGCAGGCCATATCACGGCGTTGAGATGGCCGGTTTCATCCTCCAGGGTCACGAAAATGACCCCGGAGGCGGAGCCCGGACGCTGCCGGCAGATGACCAGGCCGGCAGCGGTCACTTCGCTGCCGCTACGCAGCCGCTGCACCGCCTGCGCCGAGTGGATGCCTGCCCGCTGCAGGCGCCGGCGCAGCAAAGCCAGCGGATGGCGTCCCAGCGTGAGCCCCAGGCTACTGTAATCGGCCACGATATCCTCACCTTCGGTGGGTGATCGCAACAGGGGCTCGGCCTCGTGAAAAACCGGCTCGGGGAAAACCGCCGATGGTTCTTCCACCCCGCTGACCGCCCAAAACGACCGATGCCGGTGACCGGCCAGTCCGCGCAGGGCATCCGCCGCCGCCAGCTTCTGCAGGTCCCCCGCGTCAAGACCGGCGCGCGACCCCAGGTCCTGCACATCAACAAAGGGCCTTTCGCCGCGCGCCGCGACCAGGCGTGCCAGCCCCTGCTGCGACAGGCCCTTGACCAGGTGCAGTCCCAACCGCAGTGCCGGCTGGGGCATGTCTCCGCCCGCTTCCAGGCTCGATTCCGGATTGCTGTAGCGAACATCCACCGGACGCACCACCACGCCATGGCGACGCGCATCCTGCACCAGCTGGGAAGGGGCATAAAACCCCATTGGCTGGCTGTTCAGCAGGGCGCAGGCAAAGGCGGCTGGATGGTGCCGTTTCAGCCAGGACGAGACATAGGCCAGCAGGGCGAAACTGGCCGAGTGGGATTCGGGAAAGCCGTATTCCCCGAAGCCTTTGATCTGGTTGCAGATCTGTTCGGCGAAGCGGCGACTGTAACCCCGCGCCTGCATGCCTGTCATCAGCTTGTGCTCGAACCGTTCCAGGCCGCCCCGGCGCCGCCAGGCAGCCATGCTGCGCCGCAACTGGTCCGCTTCCCCGGGGGTGAAGCCCGCCGCGGCGATGGACAGTTGCATCACCTGCTCCTGAAAAATGGGCACGCCAAGGGTGCGCTCCAGCACCTGTCTGATCGCCTTGCTGGGATAGGTGACCGCTTCCCTGCCGCTGCGGCGCCGCAGGTAGGGATGCACCATCTCACCCTGGATGGGTCCCGGCCGGACGATTGCGATCTGGATCACCAGGTCGTAGTAGCAGGCGGGTCGCAACCTCGGCAGCATGGACATCTGGGCGCGCGACTCGATCTGAAATACCCCGATGGTGTCGGCTTCCTGGATCATGCGGTAGACCTCCGGGTCCTCGGGCGGCACGTCGGCCATGGTCAGGGGCCGCTTGGTATAATCCGCGACACAAGCCAGCGCCTTGCGTATCGCGGTCAGCATCCCCAGTCCCAGCACATCCACCTTCAGCAGTCCCAGTGCCTCCAGGTCATCCTTCTCCCACTGGATCACGGTTCGCCCGGGCATGGCCGCGTTCTCGATCGGCACCATCTGTGACAGCGGTTTCGCGGCAATGACAAAGCCTCCCACATGCTGGGACAGGTGCCTGGGAAAACCAATCAGGGTATCCACCAGCGTGCCCAGTTGACGCAGCACCGGGGCGTCGGGCGCTAAACCCAGTTCGTTCAGCACCTCCCCGCGCAGCCCCCCCACATCCCACCACTGGATCGATTTGGCCAGGCGGTCGACCTGGTCCGGCGCCAGGCCCAACGCCTTGCCAACATCCCGGATCGCACTGCGGGGCTGATAGGTGATCACGGTGGCGGCAAGGGCGGCGCGGTCCCGCCCGTAGCGGCGATAGAGGTACTGGATAACTTCCTCCCGCCGCTGGTGTTCGAAGTCCACGTCGATATCCGGCGGTTCATTGCGCTCACGGGAAATGAAACGTTCGAACAGCAGGTCCATGCGGGCGGGATCCACCTCGGTGATGCCCAGGCAATAGCAGACCGCGGAATTGGCAGCCGAGCCCCTGCCCTGGCACAGGATGCCGCGTCGACGGGCAAAGCGGACGATGTCGTGCACGGTCAAAAAATAGGGCTCATAACGCAACTCCTCTATCAAGGCCAGCTCGTGGTCGACTGTCTGTACCACCTTGGCCGGTGCCCCCCCGGGCCAGCGCTGTCGCATCCCCTGCCGGGTCAGCCGGCGCAGCCACGATATGGGGCTATGACCCGGCGGCACCAGTTCCGCCGGGTACTCATAACGCAGTTGGTCGAGGGAAAACCGACACTGACTAGCGATAAGCAGCGTCTCCCGCAACAAACCGGGGGGATACAGGCACGCCAGCCGGCGCCGCGGCCTCAAGTGCCGTTCACCGTTGGCGAACAGGGCACGACCCAGCCGGGTCAGGGGACGTTGCAGGCGAATGGCGGTCAGGGTGTCCTGCAGGGCCCGCCGGCCGCGGCTGTGCATATGCACATCGCCGCTGGCGCACAGTGGCACTCCAAGCCGTCTGCCGATGCATTTGAGCTGCTGCAAAGACTCGCTGTCGCGCCCCTCCAGGAGCAGCTCCACCGCAATCCATACGCGACCGGGGAAGCACTGCGCCAGGAAATCTGCAGCCTCCACGCTCGGTTCTGCGCCGGGCAGCCACAAGGCCAGGCAGCCGTTCGGACCCGGCGCCGCCAGCTGCTCCCGGGTCAACAGATAACTGCCCTTTGGTGACGCTCGCCGGGCGTCGGTGATGAGCTGGGCCAGGCCGCCGTAGCTGGCACGATCGGTGGCGAGAAGCACACAGCGCAGGCCATCGGCGGTGGTCAGTTCGCTGCCGATAATGAGCGGCACGCTGTATTCCCGGGCCGCCAGGTGCGCCCGCACCACCCCCGCCAGCGAGCACTCGTCGGTGATGGCCAGGCCGCTGTAACCCAGTGCCGCGGCGCGCTCGAACAACTCCTCCGGGTGCGAGGCCCCGCGCAGGAAGCTGAAATTGCTGAGACAGTGAAGCTCGGCGTAATCCGGCAGGGGGCCAGTCATGTGTGTCATTCAGTGTGGGTTGATGCCACTGGTCGGGGGCATGAAACCGGAGAGCCCAGGCAGGCGATGCAAGAACGGCTGGAACATACGGCGCTCAAACCGGACAACGGCGTTTCATGCGAACAATCCATGCAGATACCAGGTGCCACATCGTTGCAGATCCTGGAAAACCCATAGTTGCTCCCCCTGCTCGTTGCAGGCCACATAGTAATCGCGGCGGCAGCCGCCACCATCCCACCAGCCTGTCTCGATGCGTTCGGGACCATCGCACAGGGCCAGAAGGCCCCGATGCCAAGGTTGTCCTTGCCGGCACACCAGTTGCTGGGGCCGCGCCAACAGCCACAAGGGGCGTTTTGCTGCCGGCAGTTCTTTAGCAGACCAGGGTTGCGCAAGCTCTGCCCAGGCCTGCTCGGGGCGATGGTCGCTGCGCAGCCCCGGCTGCCACAGGCAATCCGGGCCCAGGCGCGCTTCAATCTCTTCCAGCCGCTGCTGCCAGCTTTCCTGGCAGTGCGCGCGTTCAAACAGGTGCTGATCAGGGGGGGTATGGGGCAGTATGTCCGCACACACCATGCACACCTTTTCAACCGGTGCCGGCAGTTGCAGGGACCGCAGCCGCTCCGTGCACAAGCGCAACAGATGTTCCGCATCCCGGGTCGCGTCCCGGGTGCATACAGTCATGCTGCTGGCTGGGTTTCGCGTGTAGGCCAATTCCAGCCGCAGGCTGCTGACGGCACCGTCGCATTGCCGCAGATATCCCACCAGCTGTGTCAACAGCCGCCGTACTGCCGCCAGCACCCGTGTGCTGTCGACAGCGGGGGCCGGCAGTTCCTGGGTGGCGGAGAAGCATCTTGGACGCGGCACGGTGGCCCGGGGATCGGGATGTTTGCCGAGCAGGCGATCCAGATAATGTTGCAGGCCGTGGCCGAAACGGCGGCTGATGCCGTCACGCGGCAGCCGCCATAGATCGCGCAAGCTGCGCAGCCCTGTCCGGTGCAAGCGCCACAACAGCCGGGGGTCGAGGTCGAGCCGGTCGATGGGCAGATCCCCCAGCGCGGAGCGCAGGCCGTCTGGTTGCTCAATCAGCAGTGCCTGCCCGCTTCTGCCCAGCAGCAGGCTGGCCTGCGCAGTGGGCGCCCCGGCAATATGATGATGATAGCCCTGGCGCTCGAGTTCCCGGCCCAGGCGCTGATGCAAGGCGGCAGCACCGTGGAAAAGCCGCAGGCTGGCCCGCACCTCCAGCAACAAGGCATCCGGCGGGGCCTGGCTGACAGTGGGTGTGAAGCCCTTCGACCAGTTCAACAGGGATCGCAGATGCCGCTTTTCCGAGGCCTCGTCGCGGGGCGCATGAACAAGACCCGGGCATAATGCCAGCGCGGCAGTGAGCCCCATCTGCACTTCAATGCCGCGCCTTCGCGCCGCCGCCGAAACTTGATAAATCCTCTGCCCATGGCGGGTTTCATGGGTGACGGCACAGATCGAGCAGGCATCCAGACCACATGCCTCCAGCGCCAGCGAGGGAAACACCAGGGCGAACCAGAGCGGCTGGGGCCGTTCGTTCGCCGGGCCGTTGGGTTCAACACCGGCAGGCACATTGAGCGACGATGGGGCGGTCAGAGGCATGAGTGGATTACAGCGCCAGCATCAGCTCTCCGCGGCGACAGGCACCGCGCATCTTCAACACCCGCAACCACAGTGGCCCGTGGTCGTGCTGACGCCACAGCTGCAGGGCGGTGGTCGTCCCCCGCCCAGGGGCGTGGCATGGATTCCTGCGGATGCTGAAACCGATGCTGTTTCCGGCTTCGGCGGCCAGTTGCAGCCGCCTGTTGCTGCCCACGGTCACCTGCTGCGGCCAGCCCAGCACCACACCGCATTGCGGACTTTGTAAAAGTTTCTCCATGCTCCACAGGATGTCCCGGGGGGCCTGCGGCCGCACCACCGTGAGCGTGGACGGGTCCAGGCCGGTTGCCGCCAGTGCCGGGGCGTAGGGGACATAAGGCGGTGCCACCCAGGCGATATGTCGTCCGGAACTGGCCAGCCTGCGCATTACCGGCATCAGCAACCGCAACTCGCCGATGCCTTCCCCGGCGATACGCAGTTCAACCGTGGTCCCCAGGGGCCAGCCGCCACCCGGCAGCAAGGCATCGAGATCCTCAAATCCGCTGGAAACAGCGGCGCAGGCAGCACCCTCGAGACCTTTCCCGCGCCACAGTCCGGGGTACTGGCGAAGCAGGGCGTCCAGGGCTGATGGTTTATTCATGCTGTACGTATGTATACTGTTTTTACATACAGTATACAGCAATCGGCAAAAGCCCGGCAAACTGCGCCCGATCCGCTCTTCAAGACTTAAAGTATTTTCTATATATTATTATTTTTAGTATATTTTTTAATAAGTTATAAGACTTTTATATGTAACCTGTCAGCTACTTTTCATCTTTCAATTGACGCGCCTGCCGTATCCACCCTTCCCGCTCGATACGGCCCTTGAAATCCAGCACTTCATCCACCCTGGCCATGTCCTCCGCGGAAAAATCGGCAATCTGGCGATAAGTGGTGATCCCCAACGCATTCAGCTTTCGCGCAATCACCGGGCCCACGCCTTTGATGCGCGTCAGGTCGTCTCCACCTCGCGCATCGTCACCGAGCGTGACCCCAACTACGGACCGGCTCCCGCGCAGTTCCTCCCGGCTCAGCCACAGCCAAAGCAGTCCCACCAGGATAAAAATAAAAATCACCGCCAGACTGATGTAACTACCCACACCTTCCTCCTACCTGTATGGCCCGCGTTACGCTCTACCTCCCCAGACGCCGGCTATCGACAAGGTGTTTTCTTGTTACTCGCGGTTGTCTACGGCCGCGGGTGCTGGAACAGAGTATCCACGCAATGAACAAAACCACTGCGATCAGATAGCAGACCGTCCACAATAGCGCCATCACAGCACCTCAGTCCGGATTGCGGGACAACGCCAATATTACCTCATGGCCGACGTCAAATTGACGTCCCCTGGGCGGCTGTCGTGCAGTCGTCCGCTGAGCGCCGGCCTGGCGCGTTCCCCGGTGCGCCCTCCCCAAGCCACCCTGGGCGAGATCGAACTTCTGTCACCAGACCCCGGGGGGCATGACAACTGACACCAGATACGTTGTGTTCCGTGCAGATTTTTCGTAGGCTCGCCCGCCATCACCACAGTGTGGAGGCCTTGCACATGGCGGACTGGGTCCGTTTCGAGCACCAAGGGGAGATCGGCTTCGGTGTCCTGAGCGACGACGCCATCAACGTCCATTCCGGGGACATGCTTGATGCGCCGTCCGCCACCGGCGAGTTGCTGGCGCTGGCAGAGGTGAAACCGCTGCCGCCGGTACGTCCCGCACTGATGATCGGCCTGTGGAACAATTTCCACCAGCGGGCCCAGGCCGAGGGCCTGGAAACCCCGCGGCAACCGCTATATTTTTTCAAGCCGGCGTCCTGCTTTCTCGCTCACGGCGAGAGCATTCGCCGGCCGTCAGGCTACGATGGCCGCATCGTGTTCGAGGCCGAGCTGGGCGTGGTCATCGGCCGGGTCTGCAGGGCCGTCGCCGAGGCCGAGGCCGCCGGGTACGTCTTCGGATACACCTGCGTCAACGACGTCACCGCCGCTCCCGTCATCAAGGAAGACCCCAGCTTCGAACAGTGGTGCCGTGCCAAGGGTTACGACACCTTCGGTGCCTGCGGGCCTTACATTCGCACCGGCATCGAACCCCACGGCATGACCGTCAAGGCGCTGCAGAACGGGCGGGAGCGGCAATCCTACCCGGTCAGTGATATGATCTTCTCACCCGTGCAGCTGGTGAGCCGAATCTCCCAGTTCATGACCCTCCAGCCGGGCGATCTCATCGCCTGTGGAACGTCGCTGGGTGCGCGGCCGATGCGGGCGGGAGACCGGATCGACGTGGTTATTGAGGGGCTGGCGACCCTCAGCAACGATTTCCAGGATTGCTAGCAAGGCGCCGCAAAGCCGGCGCTGCGCCGCTTTATTCAGCGGTTCGATCGCCAGATAGAAAATTACTATTGCGCCACCGCTGGGATGAAGGTTGACACTGCGGAGGATTATTGGTCAGCTAGGCCAAGTGTGAGTGCGCCCGATCGGGCGGATGACAACGGACGACGCGGTTTATCCCCAACCGTGTTGCTGGAAGCCACCACGCCCTAGTACAACCAGAACCTGACAACCATAACCTTGCGGACCTCCCCCAAGGAATACGATCAACACGCTAGAGGAACCGAATGATGTCTTCAACTCATTTTAGATCCGCCACCGCCATTGCCCTGGGCGTAGTGCTCGGAGTTTTTGGCGGCCTGGCCAATGCTGACTGGGCGCCGAAGAAACCCATAGAGCTGGTCGTCATGGCCGGTAAGGGTGGTGGTGCCGACAAACTGGCTCGGTTCATGCAGAGCATTGTCGAAAAGAACGATCTGTCGTCCAAACCCATTCTACCCGTCAACAAGCCCGGTGGCTCCGGTGCGGAAGCACTGGTCTATGTCAAGCAGAAGCAGGGCGACGACCACACGCTCCTGGTTACCCTGAACAGCTTCTATACCACCCCCCTGCGACAGCCCGCGCTGGGAATCGAAATCATGAGTTTTGCCCCCATCGCGCGCATGGCCGAGGACACGTTCCTGTTGTGGGTCAACGTGGATTCCGGCATCAACAACGTCGACGACTTCGTCAAGGCCGCGAAAAGCGCCGGCAACAAATGGATCATGGCCGGGACCGGCAAGGGTCAGGAAGACCAGCTGTTGACCAGTTTCCTCAATTCGGCCTACGGCCTGGACATGAAGTACGTGCCTTTCAAGGGTGGCGGAAGAGTGGCCAAGGAACTCGCAGGAAATCACGCCAACTCGACGGTCAACAATCCTTCGGAGCAGCTGGGCTTTTACGAGGCAGGCAATACGCGCGCGCTGGCGTCTTTTACGCCGGAGCGCCTGCCGCTGTTCAAGGATGCCCCGACGTTCAAGGAACTGGGCAAGGATTTCGTCTACTTCATGCAACGCAGCGTGGTTGGTGCGCCGGGAATGAGCCCGGAGGCCGAGGCCTACTACCGCAAGGTGTTCAAGGCCATCTACGACTCAGCGGAGTGGCAGGATTATATGAAGAAGAAGAGCCTGCAGGGCGACTTCCTGACCGGCGACGGTCTGAAGGAGTACTGGGGTCGCGAGTACAAGATCCACCAGAAAATGCTGAAGGATATCGGCGAGATCTAGTACTTCCGGCGGGAACACGTAGATTGCCGCACGCGGCGGGTGCCTTAGCGCCCGCCGCGTCGTGCGTGGAGCCCAGGTAAACCAATCATGCGCAAAGCAGAGCTCGTCATGGCCGTGGTCATGGCCGTCTTTTCAGCGTACCTGATGTGGAAGAGCGCCGAACTCCCCATCGGCTGGATTCCGGAGGAAGGGCCCGGCGGCGGGGCTTTCCCGTTCTGGCTCTCGACCGGAATGCTACTGTGCTGTGCCTGGATCGTGGTCCGTTGGGTACGCAGGGTCAGCCCGGCGTCGCAGTCCGAGGAGCAGTTCATGGATGCGCGCGCCCGCAGTTCCTTTTTCTGGGTCGCAGGCTCCATCACGGTGATGATCGCCTTGATCCACTTTATTGGCGTTTACGGTGCCGTGCCGTTGTTCCTGTTGTTCTACACGCGTTTTCTGGGCGGTCACAAGTGGGGACCGAGTCTGGCGCTGGCCCTGGTCTCTCCGGTGATCCTCTTCTTCTTTTTCGAGATCGCCTTGACTATTACGCTGCCGAAGGGATTTACTGAGCCATTGTTCTATCCCCTCTACGACATATTCCTGTAAGGGTGATCCTGTGGAGATTTTCAGCTTACTGATAGAAGGATTCACCATTGCATTCGAACCGCTCAACCTTGGGTTGGTGATTTTCGGATGCGCATTGGGCCTGTTCATCGGCGCCATGCCGGGCCTGGGTTCAGTAAATGGCGTAGCGATACTGCTGCCGATGACTTTCCTGGTACCGCCCACCAGCGCCATCATCTTCCTGGGTGCCATTTATTACGGGGCCATGTACGGGGGCGCCATCAGCTCCATCATGCTGGGCATACCCGGGGCGTCCACCGCCGTGGCCACCACCTTCGACGGCCGCCCCATGGCGTTGAAGGGGCTCGCGGACCAGGCCCTGGTCACCGCGGCGACGGCCTCGTTCATCGGCGGCACGATCTCCATCATCCTGTTTACGCTGTTCGCGCCCCCGCTGGCAAAGGTGGCTCTGGCGTTCGGCGCGGCGGAGGAGTTCGCGCTGATGATGCTGGCATTCGCCACTTTTATCGGCCTGGGCGGGGACGATATCCCCAAGACCCTGTTTTCCATATTCATCGGCCTGGTGCTGAGCGCCGTCGGGTTGGATATCATCAGTGGACAGCCGCGTCTTATCTTCGGCGACATCACCGGTTTCATGCATGGCATCAATTTCCTGGTCCTGGCAATCGGCATCTACGGCATCGGCGAGATGCTGTGGACCATCGAGACCAGCAAGGGCGAGATGACGGTCAGCCAGGCCAACGTCACTTTTCGCCGGATTGTCGACGGGTTCCGTACCCTGCGCAGAACCTTCAAGGCGACCATGATCGGGTCGTTCCTCGGATACTTCGTCGGCATACTGCCGGCTGCCGGGGCCACGCCTGGCTCCCTCATGGCTTACGGTGTCGCCAAGACGGTCTCGCGGGAACCGGAAACCTTCGGCAAGGGCAATCCCGAGGGCGTCGCGGCGCCGGAATCGGCCAATAATGCGGCCAGTACCGGGTCCATGCTGCCGATGCTCACGCTGGGCATACCCGGTTCCCCCACCACCGCAATCCTGCTGGGGGGCATGGTCATCTGGGGATTGGAGCCCGGCCCCATGCTTTTCGTCGAGCACCGTGACTTCGTGTGGGGCCTGATCGCCAGCCTCTATGTCGCCAATGCATTCGCCCTGTTGATCAACATCGCGTTTATTCCCGCCTTCATATGGGTACTGCGGCTTCCATTCACCATATTGGCGCCGCTGATATTCATACTGTGCATTGTCGGCGGCTACGGCCCCACCCAGGACATGCACGACGTATGGCTGATGCTGGGATTCGGCGTGGTCGGCTATCTGCTGCGCAAGCTGGACTACCCCATGGCGCCGGCGGTACTGGCGATCGTCCTCGGCCCCCTGGCGGAAATTTCCATGCGACAGTCCCTGCTGCAGTCGGGAGGAAATGTTTTCGTCTTCTTCGAGCGGCCGATTTCGGGCACCATCATGGTGATCGCCATCATCCTGTTCCTGCTGCCTCTGATCAAGCTCGTGCGCGGTATGCTTGGCCGCAAGGCCACCGGCTGACACTTGTCCGGAGGCGCCGGCCTGCGCGATCGGTTAACTAACCCAGGAGGACGAATGACTCCAGCCCGAACCGTTAATGATCTGATGAGTACCGGCGCCGACGCTGCCGTGGCCCTCTCTGCGCCACAGCGACCGTCGCTGAGCTTTGCGGGCTTGCGGGAACATCTTCGGTATACCGTGAACGAATTGAACCGCCGCGGCATAGGGCGTGGCGACCGCGTTGCCATCGTGCTGCCGAATGGGCCGGAAATGGCCAGCAGTTTCATCAGTATCGCCTGCGGCGCGGTGACGGCGCCGCTGAATCCGGGTTACCGACCGGAGGAATTCGAATTCTACCTGTCTGACCTCAATGCGCGCGCCCTCGTCGTCGCGGCAGGCGACGACACGCCGGCGCGCACCGCGGCCGAGACCCTTGGGGTGTCGATACTCGAGATCGAACATGCGGCGACTGATCTGGCCGGGGTATTCCGATTTTCCGGCACCGCCCCGGGGTCACCGGCAACCCGCGGGGGACTCGCTACGGAAGACGAAATCGCGCTGGTTCTGCATACTTCCGGGACCACATCCCGACCGAAGATAGTGCCCCTGACGCACATCAACGTGTGCGCCTCCGCGGCCAACATCACCCAATCCCTGGCCCTCACGCCCCAGGACCGCTGCATGAACATCATGCCCCTGTTCCACATCCACGGGCTTGTCGCCGCCATCCTGGCGTCGCTGGGTTCGGGGGGCAGCACCTATTGCACCCCCGGCTTCAACGCACTCAGGTTTTTTGCCTGGCTGGACGAGGCCGAGCCGACCTGGTACACCGCAGTGCCCACCATGCACCAGGCGGTGCTGCAACGGGCCGGTCGCAGCCGGGAAGTCATCAAACGCAACCCGCTGCGCTTTATCCGCTCTTGTTCCTCGGCACTGCCTCCGCAGGTCATGGCGGACCTGGAAAAGGGCTTCGGCGTGCCCGTAATCGAGGCTTATGCCATGACCGAGGCCGCCCACCAGATGACCAGCAATCCGCTCCCGCCCGCCGCCCGCAAGCCGGGGTCCGTGGGCATCGCAGCCGGTCCCGAGGTGGCCATCATGGATGACGCCGGGAACCTGCTGGGTAACGACGAGGTGGGCGAGGTGGTGATCCGCGGCGTCAACGTGACGCCGGGTTACGAGAACAATCAAAAAGCCAACTCCGAGAGCTTCACCCACGGCTGGTTCCGCACCGGCGACCAGGGGGTCATGGATACCGAGGGCTATGTACGCATTACCGGCCGGCTCAAGGAAATCATCAACCGCGGCGGCGAAAAGGTATCGCCGCGCGAGGTAGACGAGGTGATCATGGATCATCCCGCGGTGCAGCAGGTAGTTACCTTCGCGATGCCCCACGACAAGCTCGGTGAGGAGATCGCAGCGGCAGTTGTACTGCGCGAGGGACAAAGCACCGACGAAAAGGAGATCCGCGAATTCGTTGCCGGCCGCCTGGCCGACTTCAAAGTGCCGCGCAAGATTCTGTTCCTGGAGGAGATCCCCAAGGGCCCCACCGGAAAGCTGCAACGTATCGGGCTGGCGGATAAACTGGGGCTGGCCTGAATGAAGATATGCATCTACGGGGCCGGGGCGATCGGTGGCTACCTGGGCGTACAGCTGGCGCTGGCGGGGGAAGACATTTCGCTGGTGGCCCGCGGGCCGCATCTGGAGGCGATCCGGCGCGATGGCCTGAAATTGCTGATCCAGGGCGAGGAACGCCTCGCGAGGGTGCTGGCGACCGACGACCCCGCTGCGCTGGGACCCCAGGACTATGTCATCATCACGCTCAAGGCCCATTCGGTGCCGCACATCGTCTCGGCTATGCAGCCGTTACTGGGTCCGGATACGGCCGTCGTCACCGCAATGAACGGCGTTCCATGGTGGTATTTCTACAAGCTGGAGGGGCCGTGGCAGGATCGCACGCTGGAAAGCGTCGACCCGGGCGGCGGCCAGTGGCAGCACATTGGCCCGCAACGGGCCATCGGTTGCGTGGTGTACCCGGCCTGCGAGGTGCCCAAACCGGGGGTCATTGAACATGTCAGCGGCGACCGTTTCACCGTCGGGGAACCCAGCGGAGAAAAGACCGAACGCGCTCAGGCCCTAAGCCGCGCCCTCATCGCCGGCGGTTTCAAGGCCCCGGTGCGTCGAATCCGCGACGAGATCTGGGTGAAGCTCTGGGGCAACCTGTGCTTCAACCCCATCAGCGCATTGACCCACGCCACCCTGGACGTAATCGCCACCGAGCCGGGTACCCGCGGCATCGCCCGCGCCATGATGCTGGAGGCCCAGACCATCGGCGAGCGGCTTGGAGTCAGGTTTGGCGTCGATGTGGATAAGCGTATCGACGGCGCGGCCGCGGTGGGCGCGCACAAGACCTCCATGCTGCAGGACCTGGAGCGTGGAAGGCCGATGGAGATCGACGCACTGGTCACCGCGGTGCAGGAGATGGGGCGCCTGGTGGAGGTCCCGACCCCGAACATCGACCTGGTGCTGGCGCTGGTGCAGCAACGCGCGCGTATTGCCGGCTGTTACTGAATCGGCACCGCTTGCATCGTGTCGATGCCCAAGCTGATCCTGGCCTCCTCTTCCCCGTTCCGCCACGAGCTGCTCGCGCGCCTGCGCATACCCTTCCAGGTGGTGGCGCCGAAGGTGGACGAGACACCCGCTGACGGGGAAACCCCGGAGGACCTGGTCGAACGACTGGCGATAGAAAAGGCCCATGCCGTGGTTCGCCTTCATCGTGGTGCCATGGTCATCGGCGCCGATCAGGTGGCCGTCCATGAGGGCAGGATGGTCGGCAAACCGGGCACCCATGCCAGGGCCGTGGACCAGCTGCGGTCGGCGTCCGGCAGAACTATCACGCTTTACACTGGCCTCGCCCTGGTCAACGACGCCGGCGGAACGGTTCAGTCCGACGTTGTTCCCTTCGCCGTCAAGTTCCGCCAGCTCAGCGATCAGCAGATCGAGCGCTACCTGCGCAAGGAAAGGCCCTACGGCTGCAGCGGCAGCCTGCGCGCGGAAGGACTCGGGATCGCCCTGCTGGAGCATCTGCACGGCGACGATCCGACGGCCCTGATCGGCCTTCCGCTAATCCGCCTGGTGGCCATGCTGGAACAAGAAGGCGTCGAGGTGATCTAACCCCCACGTCTGCGCGCCCGCTGCGACATAACTGTGATCAGCGAATGCGGAAGAAGGAATGCAGCGTCTCGGCCCCCAGGGTCTTGCTCATTCCTATACCAAGATGTTGCGCGAACTGCTCCAGCAGACTGGCGCTGGGAGTGTAATCGACGATCTTCTCGGCGCCGAAGATTTCCCGGGCGACGAAGCCGGCGCTGCCGAATTCATCTATCAATCCAAGTTTGCGCGCCTCCTCGCCGGTCCAGAACAGCCCGCTGAAGATGTCTTCGTTGGCCGCCAGTCGTTCGCCGCGCCCGCTGCGTACGACGTCGATAAAGTGTTTGTGGACCTGCTTCAGGACGCCCTCGGTGTGTCGCACATCCACCGGATCCAGCGGCGAAAACGGATCCAGCATGGCCTTGTGCTCGCCGGCCGTCAGCAGGCGTCGCTCGACGCCAATCTTTTTCATGGTGTCAACAAAGCCGAAACTGTCCATCAACACGCCGATGGACCCGACAATGCTCGACTTGTCGGCATATATCTTATCGGCGGCAACCGCCGCGTAATAGCCCCCGGAGGCACAGATGTCACTGATCACGGCGACCAGGGATATGTCGGGATGTTTCTCTCTGAGCCGTGTGATCTCGCCGTTGATATAGCTGGCCTGCACCGGGCTGCCGCCCGGACTGTTCACCCGCAGTATCACCCCCTTCACGCCGTCCGCCTCGAATGCCTTGCGCAGACCTTTCACCACGCGATCGGCATCGATGTCGCCATTGGCGGCGATGACGCCCTCGAGTTCCACCAGCGCGGTGTGGTCACCCAGCGAGGGAGCAACGCTGTCAAGCCGAAACAGCACCAGAATCAGGACCAGGTAGACGACGAAAAACAGCTTGAAGAATATGCCCCAACGCCGCGCCCTCCTCTGCTCCCGCAGGTTCGCGAACGCCAGCCGTTCCAGTACGTCGTGCTCCCTGTCCGCACCGTTGCCCGCTTCCGATTTTGACCGTTCACTCATCAACCCGACCCCGTGTTAATCGACCAGTTCAAATACTGAATTATCCGCCAGACCGACGGCACCATCCAACTCAACCACCGATACCGATACCAGCCCTGTTCCTTTGCAAGGACCACCCAGACAATTACCGGTCTGCGGATCGTAGGTCGCGCCATGGGTCGCGCAGACAATACGCTTGCCCTCGGCGTCGAGGAAGTAGCCCGGCGTCCAGTCCAGTTCCAATGATAGATGACTGCAGCGATTGAGAAAGGCACGTGCCCGACCCTGGACCCGAATCACAAAGGCGGGCAGTCTGTGGCGGCCGTCGCTGACCTCGAAGCGAATACCTGTCCCGCTCTCCACCAGTTCCCCACTGCGGCAGATCATCGCCGCAACCACTCGCAAACCGCGGTGAAACTGCGCAGGCAATCAAGCGGCTCGTGCCGCATGAGCTGCTCCCGGGTGTGCACACCGTAGGACACCGCCAGGCCGGCGACGTCGGCGTTTCGAGCCATTTCCATGTCATACTCCGTGTCCCCAACCATCAGGGCGTCAGCCGGACCGCTGCCGGTCATCGCCAGCAGGTCCAGCAGCATTTGCGGATGGGGTTTGGACAAGGCCTCGTCCACGCACCGGGTGGCGGTAAAAAACCTGCCGGCACCGGTTTCGTCCAACGCCCGTTGTAGCCCGCGGCGCGTCTTGCCGGTTGCCACCGCCAGCAGGTAACCCTGCTGCTGCAAAGATGCCAGTCCTGACTCCACGCCGGGGAAAAAAGTCATCCCGGTGGTGTCACGATGGATAAAATGTTCGCGATAACTGTCGACTGCTGCGCGGCGTTGTGCCGGGTCGGCGGTCGGGAACAAGGCCACTACCGCTTCCTCCAGGCCCAGCCCGATGATGTGTCGTATCGCCGTATCGGCGGGCGGTTCCAGACCCACCTCGTGCGCCGCCACGACAAAGCAGTTGACGATGCGGGCCGCGGAGTCCATCAGGGTGCCGTCCCAGTCAAAGATGATCAGGCGTCTGGGCACGGCGATAATCGATCGAGCACCTCGCTCAACTCCGTCGGCAACGCCGACTCGACCTGTATACGCTCACCGGTGGCGGGGTGTCTAAAGCCCAGTCGGCTGGCATGCAAAAACAGGCGTCTGAGCCCTGCCTGCTTCATCTCCCTGTTGAATTGTTTGTCCCCGTACTTCCTGTCTCCCGCGATCGGACGCCCGATGTGCGCGCAGTGCACGCGTGCCTGGTGGGTGCGCCCGGTGAGCAGCTCAATCTCGACCAGCGCGGAATCAACGTAGTTCTGCCGCGGCCGCAGCACGCTCTTCGCATAACGCCCTGCCGGGTCTGCCGTGATCAGCTTTTCCCCGCCGCGCGGCGTCTTTCCAGACAGTTCTGCGTCGACTGCCACCGCCCCGCCCGCCCAAGCGCCCCGTAACAGGGCCAGATAGCGTTTGTCGATACGGCGCGATCGACCCGAGTTCTCCCTCAGGTCGGCATGCAGCCTGGTCAATGCGCTGCGTTTCTTGGCCAGCAGCAGGCAACCCGAGGTCTCCCGATCGAGCCGGTGGACCAGTTCCAGGTAGCCGCTGTCGGGACGCATCTGACGCAGTATCTCGATTACCCCGGCTGAGACGCCGCTGCCGCCATGCACGGCGATGCCGCCGGGCTTGTCCAGTACGAACAGATGCTCATCCTCGAAGAGGATAGACTGCAGGGCGGCGCGCTGGGAATCCGAGGGCGCAGCCGCGGGAGCGTCCCCCGACAGCCGCAGCGGTGGAATACGGATCATGTCCCCGGCGCACAGTCGATAATCCGGTGCCGCACGACCCCGGTTCACCCGCACCTCGCCGCGGCGGACGATGCGATAAATGAGGCTGCGCGGGGCACCCTTGAGTTCACGCAGCAAATAATTGTCGAGGCGCTGGCCGGCATGGTCCGCGGCGACCTCCACGATGCGCCGTTTTGGGTGCAGGTTGTCCATCAGCGGCCGGATCATAGCAAATTGATGCGATTTCCCGGGCTTGCTATAGTTCGGAGGCGGTACAAACATTGCAAACCGCCGAGTTTCCAGAATTTCATCATGCGGCGGGCGGGGTTTCGGAACGGGCCTGCGAAGGCGATTAAAGTACTGTGAACTAGCAGTAAATAAGCTATATAATTGCATGTTTAAGAAAGGTTTTATACCTGTCAACAGGTTTGACGGGTGATACAGCTCGGCCCACCACGAGCGCTGGCATACGGCGCACAATAAAACCGGCCTGAGCAAAGGGTTAACGCGCTCCTCCCCTCGTATTTTGTAGGAACGCGCACGGAACTAGACGGTTTCAGCGATCCGGACGCAGCATTCGCGCTCGTGCCGTGCCGAAAGGCCGGCACGGTGCGCGCGCGCCGGCAATGAGGCTATACGCGTCATCGCTGTACCGCGAGGACATTGCGACAATGAAGCGAATGCTGTTTAACGCAACTCATCCTGAGGAGTTGCGCGTGGCCATCGTGGATGGCCAGAAGATGCTTGATCTCGATATCGAGTCCACCGCCCACCACCAGAAAAAAGGCAATATCTACAAGGGCCAGGTCACCCGCGTGGAACCCAGTCTTGAAGCTGCCTTTGTCGAATACGGCTCGCAGCGCCAGGGTTTCCTCTCGCTCAAGGAGATCTCGCGGGCTTATTTCACCGACTACTCTCCTAAGACGCCGATGGCGCAGGTTCGCATCCAGGACGTGATCAAGGAGGGCCAGGAACTGCTGGTGCAGGTGGAAAAGGACGAACGGGGCAACAAGGGCGCGGCGCTGACCACGTTTATCAGCCTGGCCGGGCGCTTCCTGGTCTTCATGCCCAATAACCCCAAGGGGGGTGGAATTTCGCGACGTATTGAAGGCGATCAGCGGGCCGAGTTGCGCGAGGCCATGTCGCAGCTGACCATCCCTACCGAGCACGCTTTGATCGCGCGAACCGCCGGTATCGGAAAGTCGCCGGAGGAACTGCAGTGGGACCTGGATTTTCTCTTGCAGCTGTGGGAGGCGATACGCAAGGCCGCCGACGACCGGCCAGCGCCGTTCCTGGTCTATCAGGAGACCAACCTCGTGGTGCGGGCGATCCGCGATTACCTGCGTAGCGATATCGCCGAGATCATGATTGATGACAGGCAGATCTACGATCGAGCGAGCAAATTCATGGAACAGGTGATGCCGCACAATCTGCCCAAGCTCAAGCTGTATCAAGATACGGTACCGCTGTTCTCCCGGTTTCAGATCGAACATCAGATAGAGGCTGCGTTTTCACGCGAGGTCAGGCTGCCTTCGGGCGGTGCCGTTATCATTGACCACACCGAGGCACTGGTCACCATCGATGTGAACTCGGCCCGCGCCACCAAGGGCGCTGACATCGAGGAGACCGCCCAGGAGACCAACCTGGAAGCGGCGGACGAGATCGCCCGCCAGCTGCGCATACGCGATCTTGGCGGTCTGATCGTGATCGATTTCATCGACATGACAGCCACGCGAAACCAGCGTACGGTCGAAAACCGGCTCCAGGATGCGCTCAAGTCGGACCGCGCGCGGGTGCAGGTCGGGCGGATCTCGCGGTTCGGTCTGCTGGAGATGTCGCGCCAACGGCTGCGCGCCTCGCTGGGAGAATCGAACTATGTTCCCTGTCCGCGCTGCATGGGGACCGGTTATATCCGCGGCACCGCCTCCTCCGCGCTCCACATCTTGCGCATTCTCGAGGAAGAAGCGCTGAAGGAAAATACCGAGGTCATCCACGCCCACCTGCCGACCCAGACGGCAACTTACCTCCTCAATGAAAAACGCCACGAAGTCAATATGATCGAGAACCGGCTCGGTACGCAGATCGTGATCGTGCCGACCACCGAGTTGGGAAGTTCCGACTTTCGAATCAAGCGACTGCGCGGTGAGGACCTGGCCACGGTCACCCCTCTCAGTTACGAGATCGAGATGGAAGAGGAGGATGACGAGACTCCGAGGCAACGGTACGGGGCAGCGCCCGAATCAGCCATGGTGGGGCTGGAAAACATGACCCTGCCGACACCGCCCTCGCCGCCCAGGCCCGAACCGGCCGAAGGATTCCTGAAACGGCTGTTTGCGCGCCTGCTTGGCAGCGAAGAAGCCAAGCCTGAAGAACCCCAGCCACCTCGGCGCCCGACAGCGGCGCAGGACGCGCGGCGCACAAATGGCGGTGACCGCCGCCCGCAGGGCAAGCCGCGGCAACGCCCGCAACGGGGTAGGCGCCCTGCCGCCAGGGCCGGCGGCAAGACTGAGCAACAGAAGGAACCGCAGCGCAGCGGGACCGCTCCGGCATCGGGCGGAAAGGCGGCGGATGAACAGTCGGCCACAGGTCGTCCACGACGCAGCCGCGGTCGCGGACGCCGAGGCGGCGGCAGCAGTGGACAGGGGACCCGCAACCGCGCTCCCCAGAAGGAGGGCGCGCCGCAGCCACAGGAAGGCCGGACGGCGGCCGATGCGCCGTCCGAGCAGGCAGGCAAGACCGGATCGAGCGCGGAACCGAAGACACCGGCAAGCGTTCAGCGGGAAGCGGACGTGAAGCCAGCTAAACCGAGCACCGCGCCGACCGAGACCCCAACCCCGGCCCCCGCTGCCGCGCCTGCGCCGGCCGCTGACCCGGGTGGCGGGGAGAAGACGGCGGTCGGCCATACGCCGGACTGACCCGGCGGGCGCTTGCCGCCAGCTGACGCTCAGGCGCGTTCGAATACCGCCATCGACTCCACGTGGGCGGTGTGCGGAAACATATCGATGATGCCGGCATGCGTGAACCGGTAGCCGTGCTGGCGCACCACGATTTCCGCATCGCGCGCCAGCGTGGCCGGGTTGCAGGACACATATACCAGCCGCTGGGGACTGAGGGCCGGCAATTGCTTGACCACCTCCAGGGCGCCTGACCTCGGGGGGTCCAGGAGTATCTTATCGCGGCGCTGCTGCAGCCACGCGCCAGCAAGTTCGTCAGCATATAGGTCCGCGGTGACAAACCTCACGTTGGCCAGTCGGTTGTGGGCCGCGTTCTCGCAGGCCCGCTGCACCAGCGCGCGATCCCCCTCGATTCCCAGCACCTCGCCGGCCGCCCGGCCCAGCGGAAGGCTGAAATTACCCACGCCGCAAAATAGATCCAGCACCCTTTCCTGCGGCCGTGGTGCAAGCAAGTCCAGAGCCTGCTGCACCAGTTTTTCGTTCACCGCCGCGTTTACCTGCACGAAATTCACGGCACCGAAGATGATTTCGACATCGTGATCCGGCAAGGCGTAAACCAGAAGCGGCGGCGTGTCCGGCCATACCGGCGTGATGGAATCCAGACCCCCGGGCTGCAGCATGACCTGCACCGAGTGTTGCTGCCCGAATGACCTGATCCGGTCCCGGTCACTTTCAGTAAGCGGAACCAGGTGCCGGAATACCAGCGCCGTCGCGTTATCCCCTTGTGCGACTTCGATCTGTGGAATACGGTCACGGCAACTGATCATCTCCAGTAGTTCACGCAGCGCGGGCAACAGGCGGGCGACCGACGGAACCAGCACGGCGCAATGCTCGAGCGGGGTGATGAAGCTGTGGTGGCGTTCGCGGAAGCCCACCAGGACCCCGCCCTTTTTGGGTACGTAACGGACCCCCAGACGGGCCTTGCGGCGATATGCCCATACCGGACCGGTCAGGGGGGGCAGATAGCGCTCCGGTTCGACCCGTCCCAGGCGCTTCAGATTGTCCTGTAACTGCCGCTGCTTGGCGGCAATCTGGGCGGGGTGGTTCAGGTGCTGCATCGCGCAGCCGCCGCAGGTTCCGAAGTATTCGCAGTGCGGCACCACACGGTCCGGCGACTGCGACAGTATGGTCTCGGTCTTGCCCGTGTCAAAGGAACGACGCCTGCGGCCGCGGGTGAACCGCACGCGCTCGCCGGGCAGGGCATCGTCGAGGAAGAACACCTTTCCATCGACCCGGGCGACGCCGCGACCATCGTGACTGAGATCCGTCACCTCGGCTTCCAGTATGGCCGAGGTTCCGTTCCGGATCACTGCCAAGCTTCCAGAAACTCCGTCAAATGTGGCCGGTCCGCCTCCCGCAGCACGCCGCGGGCCAGGTCGCACTCCTGTTGCCACTGCTGGGGCGACAGGTTACCCCGGATCATCTGCCAGCGCAGGTAAAGCAAATAGGTGTTCAGGGCGTCGGTTTCACAGTAATCGCGAATGGCGCCCAGCTGCCCCTGCTGATAGGCATCCCAAACCTTTGAACCGTCCATGCCCATCTTTCCGGGCAGTCCGCACAGCACCGCAACCTCGTCCAGGGATGCGCTGCAGCGTCCCTGGTAGCCGGCGAGGACGTCCATCAGGTCGGTGTGCCGGTAGTGGAAACGGTTCAGGTAGTTGTTCCAGCGAAACGCCTTGTCCTCGTCCCCCACGTCCCAGTAACGCGGCGCAGCGATTCCGTGGATCAGGGACCGGTAGTGGAGCACCGGAAGATCGAAACCGCTGCCGTTCCAGGTGACCAGGGTGGGTGTGTAGCGGGCGATGCCGTCGAAAAACCGGCGGATGATCTCGGCTTCGTCGGAGTCCTCGCTGCCCAGGGACCAGACCTTGAACACGTCGCCGCTGCGAAGTGCCGCCGAGATGGTGACGACGCAATGCAGATGTACCGGCAGGAACTCGGAGTCGGTCTTTTCACGCCGTTTGGTGAACATCACCTCGGCCACCTCCGACGGATCGAGGTCATCGACGCCGTAAAGCCGGCGGCCGCCCTCGATGTCGGGGACGGTCTCGATGTCAAATGCGAGCACGTTCATATCACCTCCACGGCCGGCTACGGAGGGAACACGCCGGTCGAGATGTATCGATCACCTCGGTCGCAGACGATGCTGACGATCACCGCATGCTCCACCTCGCGGGACAAGGCCAGCGCCGCGGCCATCGCGCCGCCCGACGAGACGCCGCAGAAGATCCCCTCCTTCCTGGCCATCTCCCTCATGGTATCTTCCGCCTCCTGCTGGGAGACGTCGATGATACTGTCCACCCGCTCCCGTTCGAAGATCTGCGGTAAATAGGCCTCGGGCCAGCGGCGGATGCCGGGTATGGACGCCCCCTCCCGGGGCTGCACGCCGACGATCTCGATGGCGGGATTCTTCTCCTTGAAGTACCGGGAGCACCCCATGATGGTGCCGGTGGTGCCCATGGAACTGACGAAGTGGGTCAGCCGCCCTTGCGTGTCGCGCCAGATCTCCGGCGCCGTGCCGGAATAATGGGCGTCGGGGTTGTCGGGGTTGGCGAACTGGTCGAGCACTACGCCCTGTCCTTTTTCACGCATGCTGTGGGCCAGGTCACGGGCTTCCTCCATACCCCCCTCCCGGGACACTGCGACGATTTCAGCACCGAAGGCGCGCATCACCGCCCTGCGTTCATCACTCATATGCTCCGGCATGATGAGGATCATGCGATAGCCCTTCATGGCCGCCGCCATGGCCAGCGCGATCCCGGTATTGCCGCTGGTGGCCTCGATCAGGGTATCGCCGGGCCGGATATCACCCCGCGCTTCGGCCTGCACGATCATATTGAGGGCGGGCCTGTCCTTGACCGAACCCGCCGGGTTGTTGCCCTCCAGCTTGGCAAGAATGATGTTCGACGTGTCTCCGGGGAGCCGCTGCAGCTGGACCAGCGGCGTTTTGCCCACGAAGTCTCCCAGTCCTTTCATCGCTTGATTCTAGCAAGCATGGAATACCGGCAGTAGGCCCGCCGCGTCAGGCGGCCCCGTGCTGCTCCAGATGCTCGACCACCAGCTGGGCGCTGCGCCTGCCATTGAACTCATTGACTTCCAGCCTGTACACCATACGCACCCCGCCGGCGCGGCAGGATTCGCCGTACTGCTCCAGGTGACGGAAGCTGATGGCGTCCAGGATCCGGGAACCGCCGCTCATGCGCACGCGCATCTTCAGATGGCCGTCGCCAACCACCCGGCTGTCCACCACATCGAAGCGGTTGTCGAAGGCAGGCTCGGGAAAGTGCTGCCCCCAGGGCCCGCCGTCCAGCAATTGCTCCGCCAGATCCAGCGACAGGTCTTTTTCCTCCAGGGTGTCGTCGGTGTAGACGACCTGGAACGGCTCGTTTCCGTCAAGCGCGGCGCGGACCTGCCGGTCGAAGGCTTCCCGGAACGTCTCGTAGGAATCCCGCGGCAGACTCAGCCCCGCCGCCATGGCATGTCCGCCGAACTTGCGCAACAGACCCGGGTGCTGGGTCGCCACGGTGTCGAGAAGGTCGCGGATGTGCAGGCCCTCGATGGACCTGGCGGAGCCCTTCAGCTCACCTGATTGGTCGGGTGCGAATGCGATCACCGGGCGGTGCAGCCGCTCTTTCATCCGCGACGCAATGAGGCCGACGATGCCCGGGTGCCAGGCCTCGTCGCACAGGCAAACGCCAAACGGCAGTTCCTGGTTCAGTGTGATGGCCGTAACTGCCTGCTGGGCCTGCTCCTGCATGTCCGCCTGTATCTCCCGCCGCTGCAGGTTCAGTTCGTCGAGCCGGGCGGCCAGGCGCGCCGCCTCCGCTTCGTCCTCCCTGAGGAGGCATTCAATGCCGTATGACATGTCATCCAGGCGGCCGGCCGCGTTCAATCGGGGCGCCAGCGCGAACCCGAGGTCACGGGCGCTGAGGCGGCCCGGCCACCGGCCCGCTCGCTCGAGCAGCGCCAGAATCCCCGGTCGGCAATGTCCGGCGTTGATTCTGGCCAGCCCCTGCCGCACCAGGATACGGTTGGTCTGGTCCAGCGGCACCAGGTCGGCGACGGTCCCCAGGGCCACGAGATCCAGTAAATGCGCCAGATTCGGCTCCGACACGCCCCGCTGCTCGAACCATCCCTGCGCCCGTAGCCGCGACCGCAGCGCCAGCATGACATAGAAAATCACGCCAACTCCGGCCAGGTTCTTGCCGGGAAACCGGTCCCCGGGCTGGTTCGGGTTCACGATCGCATCCGCCGTGGGCAGCATCTTGGCCGGCAGGTGATGATCGGTGACCAGCACCGACATACCGAGTTCCTGGGCCACCGCGACCCCGTCCACGCTGGCGATACCGTTGTCCACGGTAACGATCAGGTCGGGCTCGCGGCAGGCCGCGACTCCCACGATCTCCGGTGTGAGTCCATAACCGAACTCTGAGCGATTGGGTACGATGTAGTCGACGTGGCGTGCCCCCATGGAGCGCAGGGCGAGAACCCCGACGGCGCAACTGGTAGCGCCGTCGGCGTCGAAATCCCCCACCAACAGAATCCGCGCGTCCGCGTCCAGCGCATCGTGGAGGATGGTCACGGCCTCCTTGATCCCCAGCAGCTTCTCGGGCGATGCCAGCTGACCGAGGCCCGCATTCAACTGGCCGAGGCTGGTCACGCCCCGGGCCGCATAGATGCGCGCCAACACGGGCGGCAGGCCATCCAGCGAATGCCTCGGGACGTCTCGCCGCTGGATACTCCTCACCTGCGGGGACGCGTTCACCACTCTCCATTGCGCGCCGCGAACCGCTGCCACCACCTGCGACGCGTGGTACGCGGAACGAGGGTCGCGCCGTCGGGCCGAATAAGCCGCACCCGGTCCGCGCCCTGGTCGATCAGGTCGGCCAGGGCCTGCCGCCAGGGGTCGTCACTTTCGTGCGACAGCAATATCAGGAGTTTCCGATCCTGGGTTTTCAGCAGCTCCATCATCTCGCCTGTTTGCGGCGGCTCTGCGGACAGGGGTGTCCCGGTCAGCTTTGCCAAGCCCGTGGCCAGGGCATCGTCGGTGAACACCTGGTCCCAGCTCCGGGGCACGGCCGCGGGCATCCGGCCACCCCCCCAGAACCAGACGCTGTTGACGGGGAGCTTACCCGCGTCTTCGCGCCGTGTGTTCACGGCGACGTCGTGAAAAAGCATCTGGATTTCGTTGAGCCGCTGCCGCCACTCCAGGGCCTCGGGTCCGGCGGGCAGATGCGGATCGATGTTGCCTTCACCGATGCGGCCAGGTGGAGTGGTGTCGATGTCTGGTGTTGCCGTGGGAAACAGGAACCAGCTTTGCGGCTCTGGTGCCACGACGCGCCAGCCCAGACCTGCGTACTCATGCTCCAACAATGCCGTCAGCTCCGCAGCTTCACCGGGCTCCAACCCGAGGTCGGGTTCACGCACCATTACCAGTTCGTGCCGCCGCGCGTGCAGGTGCACCGGATCCACCCGTAGGCACCAATGCGGGGTATATTCCCCGCTGGTCCCCCAGTAGGCAAGTGGAGCCGCGGGCAGGCGGCCAGGGCGGAATGGCACGCCGAACAGCTGGAACAGCAGCTCCTCGACGCCGGTTGCCGGTGTCGGTGATGACCAGCGGCCTTGCTCCAGGGTGGCCTGCACGGCCGCCGACAGCGGCAAGCCGGACTCAGGTAGCGCAAAGGGCAGCAAAATACTTAGATTGCTCACGGTAAATGACTCGGCAGGACGTTTCCATACCGGACAAAGGCGGTGAAGGGATTATACGGTATCAACCGAACCGGCGGATGCGGTGCCCCAGGAAAGCGCCGGATAGCGCGCAAGACCACAAATCTCTACAATTGGGCCCCTGTTGGCCTGTAAAGGCGATCCGAAGAACGACAAACAAGGTCTCGTAATGAATCTCGAAGCCATAGAAAAGGCGTATCGGCGCTACGCCCACAGCTACGACCATATTTTTGGCCCGGTCCTGCACCCCGGTCGCAAGGCGGTGGTCGATGCCCTGGACTGTCAGTCGGGGCAGCGCGTCCTCGAAGTCGGCGTGGGGACGGGGCTTTCGCTTCCCCTATACCCGGATTATGTGGACGTGGTGGGCATCGATATCAGCGAGGACATGCTCGAGCAGGCCCGCCAGCGCGTGCGGGAAATGGAGTTGTATCACGTGAGCTCAGTATTGCGCATGGACGCCGAGAACATGTCCCTGGAAGCGGACATGTTCGACATCGTGGTCGCCATGTACGTGGTGTCCGTGGTCTCGGATCCGCTGCGCCTGGTGGAGGAGATGAAACGGGTCTGTCGTCCCGGCGGGAAGATCGTGATCGTCAACCACTTCCGCTCCAAGCGCAAGGTGATCGCGGGGATGGAGACCCTGATCTCGCCGTTGTCAAAATACATCGGCTTCCGGCCCAACCTGGACCTGGAGTCCTTCCTGCTTCGGGCCGGTCTCGACGTCATCGAGGAACGCCGCACCAACGCGTTTGGATACTGGACCATACTCACCTGCAGAAACGGCAGCCCGGAAGCGGCATTGGCGGCGTGAAAGCAACAACAGGTTTCACAACCGGTAGCAAACACCCCGGCTTTCGACGCGACTGATTTTTCGAACCCTCTTTTCATTAACTCAACGTTGGCCGTTTGCCGAAATTCGGTGCTGCGGCGTATGGGTCTTAGAACGGCCAGGAACCGACATGGCTGATCGCCCCCGCAAGTTGCGCTGACCATCGAAAGCAGCCGTTTACACCCCCGTGTGTCGGGATAGATCTGACCCGATGTAACGACTCCCCCTTTTTTCACGCGAACAAAGCCCTAACCAGTATGTACCTCCAGTCAAATTGGGTGAGCGACGAAGGTGGGTCTGTTTTCAGGACTCGAACGTGATCAGGTTCGCCACTTCTATGGAGTTCGGCGGCACCGCCATGGGACAGGCGAAGCCCTCGATGATTTCGAGGTCGTAAAGCTCGGCCACCGCGCCATCGATGCGAAACCAGTCCACGCAGGCGCCCGAGCCTAGGTCGATGACCTGCAGGCCGCACCAGGGTTCCGAATCCGCATCTTTCAGCCGCTGGTCGAGCGCCAGGCCCTCGAAGCGCTTGTAACGCGGCTTCGACAGCCCGACGAAGGCAAAATTGCCGTGAAACGCGAGCCCGCGCAGGAAACCAGGGCAGAAGGTGCGCGGTTCGAACCGCCCTTCATGGTGGTTGACCACGCCCAGCTCGCCCGTGCCGGAGTTAAGCAGCCACAGCTCGCCCCGGATCATTCGCGGCGAGTGTGGCATCGACAGCCCTGCGCAGATGATCTCACCCGTCTCCACCTCGACAACGATTCCGCCATCGGCCCGGCGATCGCGCCAGCCATCGATGGTGTCGGAGCGAGAGACCGCGGTGATGTAGCGCGGCCGGCCATGTTCCATCGCAAGGCCGTTCAGGTGGCAGCGATCCTCATCGACCAATGCCGAGATAAAGCCAGGCTTCCACACCGTCTCGAAGCTGTGCCGGTTCGAGGTCGTGGCGAGGCAGTTGTAGCGGGTGTTGACGAAGATCACCCGGTCATCAGCGTCGAGGCCCACATCGTGGGCATCGAGGCGACCGGTGACATGAACCCGGCGTGGCACGTAGCAGGCGTCGAATGCGTCGTTGATGCGCTGCTCGGGCTGCAGCACGTTCTCGAAACGCATGATCTCATAGCCGGCGGTCATGACCAGCCCGGACTTGCCGTCACGGCACAATCCCATCGGCTTGGGCATCGCCGCCTGGTGGATATTGATACCGCCGGAGGCGTTGCGCCCAACGAAATACAGCAATCCCGACTGGTAGGAGGTGAACGCCAGCGAGATATTGTGACGCGCCAGCCGGTTGGCGAGACCGGGCGAGACAGAATACTCGACCTTCTCCGCCTCGGGCTGGCGGTTCTCGGGAGGCTCTGGCTGGGAGCCCGCCGGGATCACGTTTTCCACCTCGGCCACCGTGGCGTCTCGGGGTTTCTTTTCAATACTCATCGGTCGTCAGCTTTCGCCAAAAGCGCATTGGGGTCGGCACGTACACCGCGGTTCGCGTGCAAAGGGGTCGGCGGCAATCATTTCAACTTGGCAAACGCCGCCGAGAACCCGTCTAGCGTGACCGGGACCGACAGCTTGCGGCCATTCAGCGCGGTGAAAGTGACGGTCATCGCAGCGCCCTTCTTGAGAGCGGACAGCAGCGTGCTTGTCAGATTGGTTCGCGCAAAGACACCCGCCGTGCCGCTGGTCTGGATCACCGGCGACGCCATCGGCCTGCCGTCAATCCTGACCTGCACGCCGGCCGGGATATCGAGGCCATGCGGCAGCTGAAACCGCAACACGAAGGAGTTCGGCGCCCCGGCCTGCCTCCACGGGGTGACATAGGCGATCAGCAGGGTCTGCCCCGTCTTCCTGACAACTATGGTTTGCGAGGCTTCGCACAGCAAATCCTTGTCCCCGTCCGCGGCCGGACCGCAGCCGACCGTCCAGCTGCTGGAAACCAGCGTCGTTTCCGCATCCGCCGGTGTGGCGCCCTGTGCGTCTGCTTCTGCGATGCCGCCGACCAGCGTGCAAACACCGGCCAGCAGCGCGAGGTACGACCGCACCACCCGGAAACCCTTGAGCCTGCTCATGTGGGACTGTTCATTTATTCCCGAGACTGTCAGCAATGGTGCCATGTGTCGAGGCCAGCCGCTGGCGGGTGGGCGCTCGAACATGACAAGGCCCTGGCTGACGCGCAATTGATACGACCGTGAAGTCTGGCAAGCTACTCGATCCATAGCGTCGATACGCATTTAAAGGCCCAAGAAATCATGCAATTCCCAGCTGTTTCAGAATCGGCAGGCGATTAACGCGAAAGCTTTCGACACGGCTTCGCAGCTCGGCCAAGTTTTCCTCGGGCGACACAAGCGCTTTGCCATTCTTCACAAGTCGTTCGTTTCGTTGGCAAAGTCCTTTCCAAGCGAAATCTTCGAGATTACTCTCTTCATTTTTAAGCGCGGCGAGAAACAGATGATCGAGAATATCAGCCTCGATCCCGGTGCCGAGGACGGGGGAGGCAAGGCACGGGATATTGCTCCCCTTGAGCGTGCGAGCAAGCACCGCTGAGTTGAAGGCGTCGCTGCGAGCGCGCCGCTCCCCCTCGTCCGTCTCAGGGAGCGCCGGGGATACATAACCAAGACTGATCATGATCCCGATCACATTGAGGACCAGCTTCGTGTCCAACCCTTTGACTTCCCTCCTCGCCATCAACTCGCCGATGGTTCTCGGGCCGTGGGCCAGGCTGTCGAGGATTGGCGCATAGAGGTTTTCGGACAGGTCGGCCTCTCCCACCGGGACCTTGACCTTGAGTACACAGTCATCACGCCGCCTGATCAACGCCACGCGCCTTGCATTCCAGCCCTCTGCTTTCACTGCTCCGCTCATGCGTCCGGTTCCGCGGGTAAAGACGTCGCGACGAAATTGCTGATTGTTGATGAAATCCTTGACCGTCTCGCGCAACGCGGGCTCGACAATGTCGGCGACGATGGTCCGCGCCATTGGCGGGACCATGAATTCGTCGAATTGTTCGACCATGTCTGCCGAACCGACAAAGGAGAGTTTCGCCTTCGCCATGTCCGCGACCACGTCGCTGTGATAGAGCAGCGCCCAGTCCCGGTTGAAATACTCGTGGGCGAGATACTGTGGATTCAGCTTGCGGATCTGATCGAGCCGAGACGGCACGACGGCGTTCGCCTCAAAGTATTTCGCCCCCGCCTGCTCGAGTTTGGCCGCGAATTCAACTGCCTTGCTGATGCGATCCGGGGTCGCACCCGAGAGGTGGTCGGAATACTCGACCATGAGACGGCGCAAGGGAGCGACGGCCGTCCATCCCGGGAGACAGTTGTAGCTCACATAGACGATACCGCCCGACCTGAGTTTGCGGCGGATGAAATCGACGATCAGCGCACGGTTCTCCTCGCTGACCCAGGAGTAAACACCGTGCAGCGTTATGTAATCGAAGTCGGGCAAGTCGAGCTCGGCGAGCTCCGCGAAGCTCTTTTCCAGAAAGGTGAGGTTGTCGATGCCGGCGTCCCTGGCGAGGGCGCGTGCGTTGAGCACGTGTGTCGGGTTGAAGTCGTTAGCGTAGAACCGTGCAAGAGGATTCGTTGCCGCCAGCACGCTGGCGCTAAGTCCCTGGCCGCATCCGAGTTCCATATAAGTAAAAGGCTGATCTTGCGACGGCGCCGGTACTCCCTTCAATAAGGCCGCGAACGACAACAGGCCGGGCGCCAGTTCTCGAAAAAATTCGCTCGTGTATTCCACGTCCGAGACGTAACCATAGGTCCAATCCGCCCGGGCCCCTGTTGATGCCATGTTATTTGCTTAATTTCGCTGACTTTGTGGGCTGGCCATGTGGCGGGCGCGATTAATACGCGAGCGCCGGGTTACCATTGCGAGTGGTGATACTACTAAAAAACCGATTGATCCGTATATTGCACCAGGGCGGCGAAAAGGAGTATCAACATGTCGTTTTTCACTACTCTCTCGGTCGATACCGGGTGTGACGCGTTGTCCCCGAGTGGCTGCCTATCCTGGCGCCGGCTCGGCCTCCAACGCCTGAACTCGCGCTGCATTCAACCCATATCGACGGCTTTGCATTGCGCTTCAGCGCGAGGTCTGGCCGCCCGGTCCCTTCGCCGTCCCACGGAAATCTTAGCGCAATTTGCGGGCTAGTCACCGAAATAGCGCCTGGCAGCAGGTTGCAGCCGTAAGCCTGTACATGAGCATTGCGCCCGTCAGCCAAGCCGCCACATGTCGGGGCGGCGCCATCGCCACTGTATCTGTGCGCCCTGTGACCCCGCCAACCCGACCGGCGCCTGACGGGGTGCCGTGGCTTCTGGATTCTGGTGTAGTGTCGGCCTCTACGCGCCGCTGCCCTCAGCGCCAGACCCGTTGCCGCCGCCGTCGCACCCTTCGCAGACCGAGCAACCCGAGCAGACCGGTCCCGAACAGGGCCCAAGAAGTGGGCTCTGGCACCGCCGCGCTGGGCTGAGCCGTGACAACTGCGCTCTGACCGTCAAACAGCACCTCGAAATCCTCCCCAACCGCGGCGACGTCGGTGGTGAACAGGGCGAAGTTGTCGCCACCGAACCCGGGCAGGAAACTCGGCAGGCTCGTCACAAAGAAATCAGCGAAATCGATTATCGGTGCTGCGAAGCTGGCGAAGAACAGATCGACCTGGACGTCCGCGCCGATCTGCACCAGCCCGGAAACGTCCAGGAGATCGCCCTGCCCCAGCGATAGCACGCCGGTATCAATGATCAAGTCACCGTTGATGACCAAGGTGCCAGCCGAAGTACCGGGTGCTACCGTGCCCCCGCTGACGTTGACGTTGCCGTTGATGGTGCCGCCTCCTCCCAGGGTAGCGCCGGTGTTTACGCTCACCTGCTCGGTGGTCAGTATGCCATTGACGGCAATGTTGGCAGCGATCCCCAGGATCATGTTTTCCCAGTTGACGACGCTGCCTCCGCTGATGGTCCCGGTCGCATTGCGGAATGTCAACGTATCGATGAAGCCGTCCGCCGAGCTGGTGTCGTCGCCACCGTCGAATGTGGTGACATTGGCAAAATTTCCGCCGTCGAAGGTCAGATCGTCGCTGCCGTCGCCCAGACTGATCTCGCCCGTCACCGTGGCGCCGGTGTTGACCGTGGTCGTAGAATTGCCGGCATCATTGGAAATCGCCGTACCGGAAGTGGCGCTCACATCGGCCCCGGCATTCAATGTGATGGCGGTGGAACTCCCCGCGCCCGTTACCGTGCGGATGCCATGGCCGGTGCCGCCTGTCACCTGTCCGGTCGTGGTTACGCTTAAGGCCCCGCTGCCGTAGTTGTAGGCATCAATCCCGTAACGGCCGCCGGTGACATCGGCGGCCGAGATCGCCAAGTCGGTACCGTAGTTGACGGCATAAATCCCGTTGCCACTGCTTCCTGTCACCTGGCCGGTCGCGGTGATGCTCAATGCTCCTCTGCCAAAGTTGAAGGCATCAATCCCGGAACGGTCGCCGGCGACAGTGGCGGTCGAGACCGTCAGGTTGGTGCCGTAGTCGTTGTAGGCAGAAATCCCGTTGCCCGCCGTTCCCGTCACCGGTCCCGTTGCGGTGATGCTCAAGGCCCCGCTGCCGTAGTTGCGGGCGCGAATTCCGTGCCTGTAGCCGGTGACGCTGGCAGCCGAGACAGTCAACCCGGTGCCGGCGGCGGAATTGTATCCATTGATCCCATATCTTAAGGTGCCCGTCACCGGCCCGGTCGTGGTGACGCTCACGGCTCCGCTGCCGTAGTTGTAGGCAATAATCCCGTCCGAGCCGCCGGTGACAGCGGCGGCGGAAATCGTCAGGTCGGTACCGGCGGGCGTCGACAAAGTTCCGTTGCGGGCATAAATGCCACGACCGTCGGTGCCCGTCACCGGCCCGGTTGCCGTGACGCTCAGGGCCCCGCTGCCGAAGTTGGTGGCAACAATCCCTATATCACGGCCGGTGACATCATCGGCTACGATTGTCAGGTCGGTGCCGGCGACGCCAACTCTGGCGTAGATGCCGACTTCGTAGGTGCCAGCTACCAACCCGGTTGTGGTGATGCTCAAGGCCCCGCTACCGCCGTTGTAAGCGCGAATTCCGTCCCTGCCGCCGGTGACAGCCGCGGCAGAAACCGTCAGGTCGGTACCGGCGGCGGCGGAATTGTATCCAACAATCCCGAATCCCGCAGTGCTCGTCACCGGTCCGGTTGCGGTGATGCTCACGGCCCCAGAGCCGTAGTTACGTGCGCGAATCCCGTCTGAGCCGCCGGTGACATCGGCCGTCGAAACCGTCAGGTCGGTGCCGGCAGCGGAATTGTATCCATAGATCCCATCGCTTAAGGTGCCCGTCACCGGCCCGGTCGTGGTGACGCTCACGGCCCCGCTGCCGTAGTTCCAGGCAATAATCCCGTACTGGCCACCGGTGACATCAGCCGTCGAAACCGTCAGGTCGGTGCCGGCGGGGGTCGAGAAAGATCCGTTGCGGGCATCAATGCCGTAGCTGGCACCCGCTCCCTTTGCACCTCCTCTTCCCGTCACCGTCCCGGTCGTGGTGACGCTCAAGGCCCCGCTGCCGTAGTTGCGGGCGCGAATCCCGTCCCGGCCACCGGTGACATCGGCAGCCGAAATCGTCAACCCAGTGCC
>CAMYNL010000016.1 GCA_947259705.1 uncultured Gammaproteobacteria bacterium
ATGCCCTCGGTATAAACGGTTACCTATGTGCCCGGAAAGGACCTTTGATTTGGTGGTGGGCCGTGCAGGGATCGAACCTGCGACCACCTGATTAAAAGTCAGATGCTCTACCAACTGAGCTAACGGCCCATTCTTCGGCTGTGAGGCGTATTACGAAGCGATCGCGGCGCTCGAGCCCGGCGACCACGCGAAGTCTTCGGGGAGGCGCGATTATCCAAGGGGTGCACCGTAGGTGTCAAATTGATGCCGGGAAACCGCCGTTCGGCAGATAGCCGCCTGAGGTAACGACCGAATCAGGAAGAGGTGCTGGCGTTGCGCGGTGCGGGCAGCAGCTTGAAATCCGCCAGCGTCAGCCTCAGCGACCGGGCAAAGCTCTCGTCGATCATGTAGTACTGCATCTTCATGGTCAGCGCGCTGCCGGCGATGATGGAGAACAAGGCCACGAGGGATCCCAGCGACAGGGTAGACACGCCGGTCACGCCCTGCCCGATGGTGCACCCCAGTGACAGCACGCCGCCGAAACCCATCAGCGCGCCGCCCACGAGGTGGTTCACCAGGTCGGCGCGCGAGGAGAAGTACTCGATGCGGAAGCTGCGCGTCACCAGTGCATAAACGAGCGAGCCGGCGAGCATGCCGAAGACCAGCGCGATGCCGAAGTTGATCGTGGAGCCGGTATAGGTCATCAGGTAGTTTATGGTATTGCCGGTGGGGGAGATGAAGGTCAAGCCCTCCAGCGGCACCGGCTCGAAGTCGTCATAGCCGATGACGCCGGTAACGATCCAGGCCCCCATGGCCAGCAGCCCGATCACCATCCCCGCGAGGATGGCGTTGAAATTGCCGCGAAACGCGCTGTCCTTGAATGCGTACCAGATCAGGCCGACGCCGATCACCAGGGTGGACAGGATGACCGCGGCCGTGTTGCCGAGGCCGGTGGCTCGGGAGATGAAAGTGGCAACGCTCTGGTCCTGGAAGCCCGCGGCGCCAAGGTCGATCGCCGTGCCCTCCACCGTCGCGATCCGGAACAGCGCGGTGACGCCGCGCAGCGTCATGTACGCGGTGAAGCCGAGCATCAGCAAGACCACCAGGGATTTCAGGTTACCGGTCCCCACGCGGGTGAGGGTCTTCTGGCCGCAGCCGGAGCCCAGCGTCATGCCGATGCCGAACAACAGTCCGCCGAAGATATAGCCGAACCAGAGGAAGTTGGGCGTCAGGTACATGATCCCGCTGAGGTCTACCACCCCGGTCAGCACCAGCGCCTGCGTTGCCACCACAGCGATGCCTGCGGCCAGCATCCAGCTGCGAAAGCGCACCTTGGAGTCCATGTTTATCCAGTCGCTTATCGAGCCCATGGAGCAGAAATGCGTCTTGTTGACGGTAACCGCGAAAATCGCTCCGCCGATGAATCCCAACCAGGCGACCAGATGTGTGGTTTGAAGCTCCATAGGCTCTCCGCGTTAACCGACCCCGCGTTATTGGTGTTTAGGACTTGGGCAATAGCTCATTATAGATGCCGTCGCCGGTGCGTTACCTATCCCAATGTTGATACGCCGCGCATGTCAGCACAACCCAGGGTCTTGGATACCGGCGCCGGCAAACCCCCGCGCGCGGAGGCGACAGGCGTCACAGACGCCGCACGGCCGGTCCCCCGGGCCGGGGTCGTAGCAGGAAAGGGTGAGACCGAAGTCGACCCCCAGCTTCATGCCGCGCTGGACGATGTCCGACTTGCTGAGGTCGATCAGCGGAGCATGCACGCTGAACTGTTCTCCCTCCACGCCCGCCTTGGTGGCCAGATTCGCCAGTTCGGTGAAGGCCTGGATGAAGGCCGGGCGGCAGTCCGGATAACCCGAATAGTCCACCGCGTTGGCACCGATAAACAGGTCGCGCGCGCCCAGGACCTCCGCCCACCCCAGCGCCACAGCGAGGAATATGGTGTTGCGCGCCGGCACATAAGTAATGGGAATGCCCTCCTGCGGGCCGTCGGGAACCGCAAGGGAGCCATCGGTCAGGGCCGAGCCGCCAAACTGCGACAGGTCGAGCCGGAAAACCTCATGCCGCACGACCTCCTGACTGGCAGCGACACGCCGCGCAGACGCCAGCTCGGCGCGGTGGCGCTGACCGTAGTCGATACTGAGAGCGTAACAGGCAAAGCCCTGTTCACGGGCGATGGCGAGAACGGTCGCGGAGTCCAGCCCGCCGGAGACGAGTACCACCGCCCGAGCGGATTCAGCGGCCGCGTTCATCGCCCCAAAGGTACTTGTGCAACTGCACCTGCAGCCGCACATCGAGGCCGTCGGCGAGTATCCACCGCGCCAGCTCGCGGGCCTCCAGCTCGCCATGAACCGGCGAAAACAGCACCTCTACACGACGGTCCAGCCGGTACCTGGCAACCAGAGACCGCGACCACTCGTAATCGGCGCGGTCGCGGATGACGAACTTGAGCTGGTCCTTTCGCTTGAGCAGTTCCAGGTTTTCGAGCCGGTTGCGGCCGCATTCACCGGACCCCGGCGTCTTGAGGTCCATGACGATGTTCACGCGCGGATCGATATCCTCGATGCCGAGGGCGCCACTGGTCTCGAGCGACATCTCGTAGCCGGCGTCGCAGAGCTGCCGCAGCAACGGCCGGCAGCCGGGCTGGGCCAGCGGCTCACCGCCGGTGACGGTCACGTATCGGGGCGCAAACTCTGCAACGCGGTCGAGTATCTCGGTCAGCGGCAGCACCTCACCGCCATGGAAGGCATAGGCAGTGTCGCAGTAGACGCAGCGCAGCGGACAACCGGTCAGTCGCACGAATACGGTGGGCCAGCCGACGCTGCGGGCCTCCCCTTGTATGGAATGAAATATCTCGGTGATCCGCAGCTGCTCCGGATCGGCCAGCGGGGAATTGGACATGCACTCCGCGGTTGAAGACATAACTCTGGACAACGCACCGGCGGCCCATGCCGCCGCGATCAGCCTCCCTGTTCGATCTTGCGCAGTCGCGTCTGCGCCGAGATGGCGACGCGGCTGCCCGGGAAGCGAGAAATGACTTCGCTCAGGGTCATCTGTGCCTGTGCGAGATTGCCCATCTCGTATTGCACATAGCCGACCTTCAGCAGCGCCTCCGGTACTCTCGGGCTGGCGGGGAAACGCTCCACCACCGTGCGGAAGGCGTCCAGCGCGCCGGGGAAATCGCGGGTCACATACATAGCCTCGCCGACCCAGTACTGGGCATCATCCGCCAGCGCGCCGTTGGGAAACTGCAGGGCCACGCCACGAAAGGCGTCCACCGCCTCGCCGTAACGGCTTTGCTTGAGCAGTTCGAACGCGCCGTCATAGGCCGCCTGTTCCTCGGCGCTGGCGACGGTAACCGTTTGCGCGGGGGGGATCACCGGCGGGGGCGTTACCGCACCGGGCGGCGGCGCCGCGGCGACCTGGCCAGCGGTGCCCGATGTGGCCGCCGTCGGTGGCATCGATGCGCCGGATTCAGCCGACATACCGGCTGTGGCGCCAGCCGCCGGGGCGGCCTGACCTATACCCGTTTGGGGTTCCGCATACTCGGGGATGACAGCGGACGGAGCGCCCTGCGCTTGCTGCGCGGCACCCGGCTGGGCGCCGAAACCAGGCCTGCCTGCGTAACCGGGCGGTGCCGTTGGGGGTGCACCGGGGGTCTGGTAGCCCGCCGCAGGCGGCGCGGGTCCCCGCTCGCGTTCGCGCAAGCGGTAATCCAGATCGTCGTAAAGCTGGCGTTGGCGGCGCTGAAGCTTGTCCAGCTCGTTGCGCTGTATCTCAACCTCATTGCGGAGCGCCGCCAGTTCCAGGCGCAGGGCCTCCATATCACCCAGCGCCTGGATGGTCTGGCTGGGTGCCGATTGCGCGGCCTGCTCCGCCGCCACCGGGGTGGAGTCCGCGGGCGCCGGCTTGGGCGCTGACGCACAGCCCACCGCCATTGCCGCGGCGGCGGCGACGGCGCTGATCTGGAAATAACGCTTTCTCATCTGCTCTGATTAACGGAGAATGATTACGCGCCGGTTCAACGCCCATGCGGACTCATCGCTGCCGAGCTCTTCCGGGCGTTCCTCGCCGTAGGATATGGTTTGCAGGCGACCCAGCGCAACGCCGTACGCACTCATGATGTCCGCCACCGCCTTGGACCGCCGCTCGCCGAGGGCCAAATTGTACTCGCGCGTGCCGCGCTCGTCAGCGTGTCCCTCCAAGACTGCAGTCACGCTCGGGTTGTCGATCAGATACTGGGCGTGTGCCTCGATCACGGCGCGCGAGTCGGCATTCACGGCGGCGCTGTCAAATTCAAAATAGACCTTGTTGCGGCTGAGCAGGTCACCCGCGCCCGCCACACCGCCCATGCCCAGGGCCTGCCCCGACGTTCCGGAGCCGTCGCCAACACCACTCGCCGTCACCCCCTGCTCATCCATGGCAGCACCTGCCGCATCCTCTTTAACACCTTTCCTACCGCCGCAGGCGGTAACGGTGAGGGCCAGCAGCAGTACCAGCGCGATGGAATACTTGTTACGCATCATTGTTCTCCTCTCATAATTTACGATTGTAAGGTGACCAGGCAGGTTCACGAACATCACCTTTCTGGAACTTCAGCAATTGTTTTACGCGGCCATCTGCGGATACGGCCGAAAGCACCCCACGGCCAGCCTGTCGGGTGGCGTAGAGAATCATGGCCCCGTTGGGAGCAAAACTCGGCGACTCGTCCAGGGTGGAGTCCGTCAAGGTTAGCAGTCCCTTGCTGTCAATCAAGAATACGCCGATCTGGTAGCCCCGTCCCTGATTGGTGACCAGCGTCAGGCGCTTCCCATCTGCGGCATACGATGCCCGCGCATTATACCTGCCTTCAAAGGTCAGGCGTTCCACGCCAGATCCGTCGGCACGCATGCGATAGATCTGTGGTTTGCCGCTGCGATCCGAGGTGAAAACGATGTGCCGCCCATCGGGGGACCATGCCGGTTCGGTATCGATGGCATGGTGCTGGGTGAGCCGGCGCAATTGATCGCTGCCCATATCCAGGCGATAGATCTCCGGGTTGCCGTCCCTGGACAGAGCCAGTGCCAGGCTGCGGCCGTCCGGAGACCAGGCGGGCGCACCGTTGACTCCCTCGTAGGCGGCGACCTGATCGCGTTTTCCGTCCCGCAGCCGTTGCATGTAGATCATGGAACGCCGCTTTTCGAAGGAGACATAGGCCAGTATCTGGCCGTCCGGGGACCAGGCCGGCGAGAGGATGGGCTCGCGGGACTCCAATATGGTGCGCGGGGCATAGCCATCGGAATCCGCCACCTGCAGCAGATAGCGCTGGTTGCTGCCGGCGTTTTCCACTGTCACATAGGCGATGCGGGTGTCAAAGGCCCCGCGCTCGCCGGTCAGCCGGTGATAGATGATGTCACTGATCTGGTGCGCGAGCTTGCGCAGGTCGCGCCCCGGGACGGTGTAACGAAAACCGCCGATCTGCTGTCCCTTGAAGACATCAAACAGCCGGAAGTCGACCCGGTACTCGTCGAGCTTCATCCGGATGACGCGGCCGATCACCAGCGCTTCGGCCTTTATCAGCCGCCACTCCTTGAACTGGACCTGGCTGTGGTCGTGGGGCCGGCTGAGAAAATCCTCGCGCGGAATGGTGTCGAAGCGGCCGCTGCGGCGCAGATTGGCCTCGATCACATCACTCACCACCTGCGGCGGAGCGCCGGTGCCGCGCCATTCGAAGGGCACCACGGCGATCGGAATCCCCGCCTCGACTCCCTGGGTAATCTCAATCTCGAGGTCCGCCCGCGCGACGGCGGCGGCGGACATGGCGAGCCACCCGCTAAGAAACAAGACAAATAACTTCCTCATGGTCTATGAAATCAGGTCTTCTGGTTTGAATGTGAGTGTTAGGCTGCGGAACTGCTCATTAATACCACGTTCCTGGGGAATCGGCAGCGGCGACGCCTTGTAGACGGCGTTCTCCACCGAGCGGTCGAATATCGGATCGCCGCTGCTCTTGACGATGCGCGCGTTAATGACCTCTCCCCCCGCGCTGAGCCGTACCTGTACCCGGGCGGCGATGCCGGAGCGCGTATTGGGAGGCTGGTTCCAGTTACGGCTTACCTTCTGGCGGATGATCGGGACGTACTGGCCACGCGCCGCATCCACCAGGCGCGCCACGCGCTCGGCCTCCAGCTGGGCCTGAAGTGCCGCTTCACGTCTTTCCCGCTCCTGCTCCGCCAGCTTACGCTCGCGTTCCACCTCGGCCTTGCGCTTGCGCTCCGCCTCGAGTTTCTTCTTGCGTGCCAATTCGGCCTGGCGCTTCTTCTCCGCTTCCAGCTTCTTCTTGCGCGCCAACTCGGCCTGGCGCTTCTCCTCGGCTTCGCGGTCCTGCTTCGCCTGCTCCTCCTTTTTCAGTTTCGCCAGCCGCTCCTCCTCTGTCTTGCGCTTCAGCGCGAGCTGTTTCGCCTGTTCCTGCTCTGCCTTCTTCTTGCGTTCCAGTTCCGCCACCCGCTTCTGCTCTGCCTTCTTCTTGCGTTCCAGTTCCGCCACCCGTTTCTGCTCTGCCTCGCGCTTGCGCTCGGCCTCCTTGGCCTGCCGCTGCAGATCGGCCAACCGCTGTTTCGCCTTTTCTTCCTCCAGCCTCTTCTTCTCTTCGCTGGCCCTGATCTCTTGCAGCTGCCGCTCTATCTCCGCCTCACTGACCATGGCGGCCTTTATCGGCTCCGGCTGCGGCCTACCCGCCATAGGTTTGCGGGTCGGGGTCCAGTCCAGGCTCACGAACAACAGGGCCGCCAGTACCGCGTGCACCGCCAGCGACAGGGCGATAGATCTGGGCGTTAGGCCGAAACCGCTGCGAACCATGACGATCAGCTACCTCCGGGATCCGTTACCAGACCCACTGTGTCGACGCCGGCCTTCTGCAGCAGCACCATGGCGTCCACCACGTGCTGGTAGCTGGCTTCCTTGTCACCCCGCACAACAAACTGGGTCTTGGGACTGCGCCGCAGTACCGCCGCCGCAAAGGCCGTCACCTGGGTCGGTTCTTTTTCGGCGCTTTCCACGAATAATTTTCCCTCGCGGTCCACCGTCAGCACGAAGGGTTCGCTCTGCTCCGCATCCAGGGTCCTGGCGTCGGCCTCGGGCAATTCTACTTTCACGCCTTCGGTCAGCAACGGCGCCGTGACCATGAATATGACCAGCAACACCAGCATCACGTCGATGTAGGGAACGACGTTGATCTCGGCCATCAACTTTTTCTTGCGGTGACTACGATAGTTCGTCACGGGCTAGGACGCCATGGGCAGTGGATAGGACTGACGGTTCACGATGCTGATGAATTCCTCGGCGAATGTTTCATAACGCGAGGCCAGGCGATCTGCATGGTTGGAGAAACGATTATAGGCGATTACCGCCGGGATGGCGGCGAACAAGCCCATAGCCGTCGCCACCAGGGCCTCGGCGATGCCAGGCGCGACACTCGCGATGGTCGCCTGCTGAGCCACACCGAGTGAACGGAAGGAATTCATGATTCCCCACACGGTGCCGAACAAACCGATGTAGGGACTGGTCGACCCCACCGTGGCCAGGAACGGCAAATGTGTCTCCAGGGCTTCCACTTCACGGCTCAGGGCGACCCGCATCGCCCTGTGTACGGCGTCCAGCATCTCACCGCGGTCCACCGCGCCCTTTCCGCTCAACCGGGTGTATTCTCGGTATCCCGCAGTGAAAATCGCTGCCATGCCGTTCACGTTCTTACGCCGGTTGGATGACCAGTCCTGGTAAAGGGTGCCCATGTCGCCGCCGGACCAGAAATCGTCTTCGAAGTCATCCGCCGCTCGCAACGCCATTCTCACGCTTGATTGTTTGGAAAAAATCATCGTCCATGAAACCACTGATGCCAGCAGCAGCAGCAGCATTACCAGTTGCACCAACAGACTGGCCTGGGTGATCAGGGTCAGCAGCGACATCGTATCCTGCTGTGCTGCAATATTTATGGCGTTTTCCATGTGGTTAGTTCGTTTGTGAGTTCGTCGGGAAAGGGTTTGGGAAGAAAGGTTTCCGCGTCGATGCCTGCGAGCCGTATCCGTCCCTGGCAGACGAGGTCGTCGCCTCGATGGATTAGTTGGTCAAGGTCCAGACTTACCCGTCCGAATTTGGCGACAAGCACGCTGACCGTAAGCAGGTCGCTCAGTTGAGCCGGTTTGATGTACTCCACGTTGGCAGCCCGCACTGCAAACAACACCCCGAAGCGGGCGGCGAGATCACGTATCTCCAGTCCCACGCTACGCAACCAGTCGGACCGGCAGCGTTCCATGTAACGCAGGTAATTGGCGTAGTATACAACGCCTCCAGCGTCCGTATCCTCATAATAGACGCGCACCGGGATCGAAAACGCGACAGTCATCGATGAATTGCGGATAGCCGGTAAGCGACACCGGGTCGCCGACCGCTGCACCGGGGACCGGTCATGAATCGGTCTCCCCGTCGAACAATCCCCCCTGCGGCGGCGTCGCCGTCGGCGCGCCGAGGCCCAGGTGCAGCCAGGCACTGCGGGTGGCGACCCGGCCCCGCGGCGTGCGCATAAGAAAGCCCTGCTGGATGAGGAACGGTTCCAGCACGTCCTCGATGGTACCTCGTTCCTCGCCGATCGCGGCGGACAGGCTGTCGATGCCCACCGGGCCGCCATCAAACTTTTGGATCACCGCCAGCAGCAGGTTACGGTCCAGAAGATCCAGTCCATGCTGGTCGACCTCAAGCATTTCCAGTGCTCGGCCGGCTATTTCACCGGTCAGGCGGCCGTCGCCCCTGACCTCCGCGTAGTCTCGCGCGCGGCGCAGCAGCCGGTTGGCGATCCGGGGTGTGCCGCGCGATCGCTCGGCGATGGTCTCGATACCCGAGGCGTCCGCGGGCACGCCGAGGATCCGCGCCGAACGCTCGACGATGTGCGACAGATCACCGGTATTGTAGAACTCGAGCCTCTGCACGATGCCGAACCGGTCGCGCAACGGCGAGGTCAGCAGGCCGGCGCGGGTGGTGGCCCCGACCAGCGTGAACGGCGGGAGGTTCAGCTTCACGGATCTCGCCGCTGGACCCTCGCCGATCATGATGTCGAGGGCGTAGTCCTCCATCGCCGGATACAAGATCTCTTCCACCACCGGGCTCAGGCGATGGATCTCGTCCACGAACAGCACGTCGTGAGGCTCTAGATTGGTCAGTATGGCGGCGAGATCGCCGGCCTTCTCCAGCACCGGACCGGCGGTCTGGCGCAGCGTAACTCCGAGTTCATTGGCGATGATGTGCGCCAGCGTGGTCTTGCCGAGACCGGGCGGGCCGAACAGCAGTACATGGTCCAGGGCTTCCTGACGGCGCCGCGTCGCGCTGATGAAAATGTCCAACTGTTCCCGCAAGCGGTCCTGTCCTACGAACTCGGTGAGGCGGGTCGGACGCAGGCTGCGATCGAATGCTTGCTCTTCGTCCTCGCCCTCCGTGAGAGGTGACACCAGCCGTTCGCTCATGCCGGGTTCCCCGCCAGCGCCCGCAGCGCACCGCGGATGATCTCCTCGCTGCTGAGGTCATCAGCCGCCACGTTACGCACCGCCCGGCTGGCGTCCACCGGTTTGTACCCCAGCGAAATCAAGGCGCTGACGGCGTCCTGCACCGGGCTGACCGGGGCCGTCGCGGCGCCCGGCGACGCTGTGGCGGCGGGCACATCGACTTCCTTGAGCAGCCTGTCACGCATCTCCACAATCAGCCGTTGCGCGGTCTTGCGGCCGATGCCGGGGACATGGGTAAGCCGATCGATGTCTTCACCGACCATGCACGAATGAAAGTCCTCCGCCGAGAGTGTCGACAGAATCGCCAACGCCACCCGCGGCCCCACCCCGGCCACCTTGAGCAGGTTGCGGAACAGGTCGCGCTGACGCTGCTGGTTAAATCCGTACAGCAGCTGGGCATCCTCCCGCACCACGAAATGAACGTGCAGCACGACCTCGGCCCCGGGATCGGGCAGATCATAGAAGGTCGTCATCGGGGCTTCCAGTTCGTAGCCGATGCCCTGCACATCGAGCACCAGCGCCGGCGGTCGCTTCTCCAGCAGGCGGCCGCGCAGGTAGGCAATCACAGTCGCGCTCCCGCGGTAGACAGTCCCTGCAGCCAGCGAGCCCGGCCGTGGCTGTGGTTGAGATGGCAAATGGCACAGGCCAGCGCGTCCGCGCAATCGGTGGGCGGCTCGCCGCGCAGTCCGAGCAACACACGCACCATGTGCTGTACCTGCTGCTTGGCGGCCTTGCCCTTTCCCACTACCGACTGTTTGACCTGCAAGGCAGTGTACTCCGCCACTTCGAGGTCGTGTATGGCGCCGGCGACAATCGCGGCACCGCGGGCTTGACCCAACACCAACGCCGATTGGGGATTGCGGGCGAGAAAAACCTTTTCCACTGCCATCACCTGCGGTCTGTGTTCGACGATCACCGCCTCGAGTCGCCGGTAGATGATGCGCAGTCGCTGTGCCAACTCATAATCCGACAGGCGGATTTGCCCGCTATCGACATGCCGCAGCGCACCCGCTTCCGCTTCCACGATACCGAAACCGGTTATCCGCGATCCGGGGTCTATGCCCAGCACACGCATGTCGCTAGCAGGTTCCGTCGCAGTTAACTGGCCTCCGACAGGAGGGTTTCGGGAAAATCAGCATTGGAGTAGACATCCTGAACATCGTCCAGTTCTTCCAGGGCATCCAGTAGTTTCAGAGCCCGCTGGCCGTCCTCCTCGCTGACACTGACCTCGTTGGCGGCGCGCTGCACGACGTCCACCGACTCTGGGTGCAGACCGGCGGCTTCCAGCGCCTGCCTTATTGTCTGCAGAGTTTCCGGACTGGTGGTGACTTCAACGCTGCCGTCGTCATCGCTTTCGATATCTTCCGCGCCCGCGTCGATGGCCGCTTCCATCACCCGGTCCTCGCCGGTACCGGGCGGAAAGGTGATGACCCCGACCTTGCTGAACAGGTAGGCGACGGAACCGTCGGTGCCCAGGTTGCCCCCGTTCTTGCTGAAGGCGTGGCGCACCTCGCTGACGGTCCGGTTGCGATTGTCGGTGGTGCACTCGACCAGCACCGCGATACCACCAGGCGCATAGCCCTCGTAACGGACTTCTTCATAGCTCACGCCCTCGATTTCCCCGGTACCTCGCTTGAGGGCGCGCTCGATGACGTCTTTAGTCATATTGCCCGCCAGGGCCTTGTCGATGGCCGCACGCAGCCGTGGGTTGGTGTCCGCGTCTCCGCCGCCCTCGCGGGCAGCCACCGTGATCTCGCGAATCAGGCGGGTGAACAGCTTGCCCTTCTTCGCGTCCTGGGCCGCTTTACGGAAGCGGATGTTCGCCCATTTACTGTGTCCGGCCATTCTGCGCTTTCATGCCCCTGCTCTGGTCTCGCGGAAAACCGATAGGTATCCACACAGTTTAACACCCCATTCACAGTAACCCCAAGATATAGGGGCGCCGCCGCCGATCGTCACCCACATGTTGACGTCCCGTCCCGATTCACCACCCGGCGGATGCCCTCCCGGTTGCTCCATGACCACACCCGCGCCAGGGCCTCTTCGCGGCTCAGCCACAGGTAGGCGTGATGCTCCGACTCCCGCAGCCGCGGCGCCATGCAGGCAGGCAGGGCCAGCGAATACAGGCGCTCGAGATTGTGGGTGACGCCCGGCGCATATCGCCGCCGCCACTGGTGCAGGATGCGGAATCGGAAGCAGTGATCGCGGTCGGTCAGCCCCTCGGCAGGGTCGAAGCCGGTCTCCTCGAAAAGCTCACGCCGGGCCGCCTGCAATGGTGTCTCGTGCCAGCGCAGGCTGCCGGTTACCGACTGCCAGAAATCCGGATGGTCCGTGCGCTTCAGCAGCAGCACCTGGTGTTCGCAGTGGACCACTACCAGCACCGACTCCGGACGTTTGTACGGACCTGGAGGCTCAGCTCTCCTCACCGGTCCTGTTCGCCGGCTTACGCAACCGGATGTGCAGTTCCCGCAGCTGCTGGGGATCGACGACGCTGGGTGCCTCGGTCATCAGGCATGATGCCTTCTGCGTCTTCGGGAAGGCGATAACGTCGCGGATGGGCCTCCAACAGGAAGCCGAACTTCTCGCGCGCTTCCTGCTCATCGATGCCCAGCGCCTGAAACACGCCGTACTGCACTTCGCGCTGGTGGATACGGATGGAACCACCGCCGATCTCGGCCCCGTTGAGCACCATGTCATAGGCACGCGACAGGACGCCGCCGGGGTCGCTGGCAAGTCGCTCCTCGTCCGTCGTCTGCGGTGCGGTGAACGGATGGTGCAGCGACACCCAGCGTCCGTTTTCGGCGTCGTGCTCGAACATTGGAAAATCAACCACCCACAATGGCTGCCAGCCCTCGCGCACCAGCCCCAGGTCCTGCCCCAGCCTCGTCCGCAGCGCGCCCAGGGACTCGTTGACGATCGGCGCCTCGTCGGCGCCGAAAAAGATCAGGTCCCCGTCCGCCGCCCGGCAGCGTTCCAGCAGCTCGGTGACGACCTCGTCGGGCAGAAACTTCAGGATGGGCGATTGCAGGCCATCACGCCCCTGCGCACGATTATTGACTTTGATGTAGGCAAGCCCCTTGGCGCCAAACTGTTTTACGAATTCCGTGTAGGCGTCAATCTGCTGCCGGGTCAGGGCGCCCCCTTCCGGCAGCGGCAGTGCCGCCACGCGGCCGGTCTTGCTGTTGGCGGGGCCGGAAAATACCTTGAATTCAACCGCCCGCATCAACTCGGTGACCTCTACCAGCTCCAGCTCTATGCGCAGGTCTGGTCGATCGCTGCCGAAGCGCGATACCGCCTCGGCATAGGAAATACGCGGAAACGGGGCCGGCAGTTCGACGGACAACACGGTACGGAACAGGTCACTGATCAAGGATTCCATCAACCCCATAATGCCGTCTTCTTCCATGAAGGAGGTCTCGATATCGAGCTGGGTAAACTCGGGCTGGCGGTCCGCACGCAAGTCCTCGTCGCGAAAGCAGCGCGCTATCTGGTAGTAGCGCTCGAACCCGGACACCATCAGTAACTGCTTGAACAGCTGCGGCGATTGTGGCAAAGCGAAAAACCGGCCTGCATGGGTGCGGCTGGGTACCAGGTAGTCGCGCGCGCCTTCAGGCGTCGACCGGGTCAGCATCGGCGTCTCGATCTCCACGAAGCCGCGCTCGTCCAGGAAGGCCCGCAAGGCCTTGATTACCCGGTGCCGCAGACGCAACCTGCCGTGCATGCCGTCGCGGCGCAGGTCCAGGTAACGATACTTGAGGCGCACGGCCTCGTTGACATCGTCCTCGTCGAGCTGAAACGGCAGTGCTTCGGCGCGGTTCAGCACCTCCACCGCATGCGCATACAATTCTACCGCGCCGGTTGCCAGATCCGGGTTCTCGGTGCCGGCCGGCCGTCTGCGCACCCGCCCGTGCACCCGCAACACGTACTCGTTCCGCGTCGCGTCTGCGGTCTCAAAGGCCTGGCGCTCATCGGGGTCCGCGACCACCTGCAGCAATCCGCTGCGATCCCGCAGATCGATGAAAATGACACCGCCATGGTCGCGGCGGCGGTGCGCCCAGCCGCAGACTGTGATTCTTTCGTCGATAAGCGATACATCGACGTTTTCACATTCGTGGCTTCGCATGAATTGAAGGCTTCCTTCTCGTTCTGTCTGTTGAGCTGCTAGCGTGCTTTCGACGCCGGGACCTCTGCCACCACCTCGACGGAGGTGTCCCCGTCACCGCGCTGCACCTGAAGTTCATCAGGCACCACCACGCCGGTGGAAAGAATGATCTTCAGGCCCTTGTCCACTGGCATATCCAGCACCACCACGTCCTTGCGCGGGACCATCAGGAAGAAGCCCGAGGTCGGGTTCGGCGTGGTGGGAATATAGATGCTGACCAGGTTCTGCCCGGTCGCCTGTTCGAACACCCGTGCAGTGTCGCCAGTGATGAAGCCCAGGGTCCACATTTCGCGGCGGGGATACTCTACCAGCACCACCTTACGGAAAGACTTTCCCGACGTACTGAAAAGCGTTTCGGTGATCTGCTTCACCGACGAATAGATGGACCGCACCAACGGGATTCGCGCGAGCAAGTCCTCCCAGATCTTCACCAGGCGGCTGCCCAGCAGGTTGGCGAAGACCATGCCGGTGATGATGACCGTCAACGCCGCCAAGGCTATGCCAAGACCGGGAATGTTGAAGCCAAGCAGGGTTTCCGGCCGGTACTGGTAGGGGATCAGCAACAGTGTGCGGTCCGCCAGATCCACCAGGAATTTGATCACCAGCACCGTAACCCCGAGCGGTACCCAAAGCAGCAGCCCGGCGACTATCCAGCGACGCAATCGACCCATCGGGAATCAGGCTCCTTCCGTTTTCTTGCCGGCTGCCTGGCTTTCGGGCGTGCCCGAAGATGCTGTCCCGCCGCTGCTGTCGCCCTCGGGTTTCTTCGCCGGCTTGTCATCGGCCGCCGCGCCCGGTTTGCTCTTATGCTTGAAATCGGTTTCGTACCAGCCGCTTCCCTTCAGACGGAAAGCCGCCGCCGTGACTTTCTTGCGCAGCGCCGCCTCACCGCACTCAGGACACTCCCTGAACGGTTCCTCGTTGATTTTTTGCAACGCCTCGAGTTCGTGCCCGCAGGCGAGACAAGCATACTGGTAAATCGGCATCTTGGAACTCCATCGGGTATTCGTACCCGACCGCGAACAGGGGTACGAAGAAGATCTAATGCAACCGCGCATTATAGCCCTTTGCGCCCGCCGATGAGCGACGAAATGCCGCGTTCTGGGTCGGGACCCAGCGACGGCCGCGGACCCGCAGCCTTGTTCAGCTGCCGGCGACGGTGAGATTGTTCAGGAGGATAGAGCCGGTTCTGATATTGCGACGGGTGTCCAGGTCGTTGCCCACCGCGGCGATGTCCTGGAACATGCGTGGCAGATTACCGGCCACGGTGATCTCCTCCACCGGATACTGAATCTCGCCGTTCTCCACCCAGAAGCCCACGGCGCCGCGCGAGTAATCCCCCGTGACCAGGTTGACGCCGGAACCGATCAGCTCCGTAACCAGCAGTCCGGTGCCCAGCTCCCGCAGCAGCTCGGCCAGGCCGAGGGGTCCGGGTTCGATGGTCAGATTACGCGCGCCGCCGGCATTGCCGGTGGATTCCATGCCCAGCTTGCAGCCCGAATAAGTATCCAGCACATAACTCTGCAGCACCCCTTGCGTCACCAGGTCCCGGTCCCGGGTCGCCACACCCTCGTTGTCAAACCAGGCACTGCCGACGGCCTTGGGCAGGTGGGGCTGCTCGTAGATACGGACCCCTTCACTGAATATCGGCTGCTGCAGACGGTCCAGCAGGAACGAGGCCTTGCGGTACAGGCTGCTGCCGCGCACGGCGGCGGTGAAGTGGGAAAGCAGCGACGCTGCCACCGGCGCCTCATACAGGACCGGACATTGCCGGGTCGGCATCTTGCGGGCGCCCAGCCTGCGCAACGTCCGCTTGGCGGCGGCGGCACCGACGAGGGCCGCGTCCTCCAGTTCGTGCGGATCCCGCGCGGCGCTGTACCAGTAGTCCCGCTGCATCGCACCGTCCTGTTCACCCACCACTGCGCAACTGATGCTGTGTCGGGTGCCCGCCGAATCGCCCGCGAAACCGCTACTGTTGGCATAGACCTCGGTGCCGCTGTGACTCGCCACCGTCGCCCCCTCCGAGTTGACCAGGCGTGGATCGCTGTCCAGCGCAGCACCCTCGCAGGCGCGGGCAAGCTCTATCGCCGCAGCGACGTCGATGGACCAGGGATGATAAAGATCGAGATCCATCGGCTCACGTGCCAGGCGTGCGGGGTCGGCAAGCCCGGCGCAGCGGTCCGCGGCCGTGTATTTGGCGATCGAGCAGGCGGCGCGCACGGTGTCCGCGACCGCCGCGGCGGCAAAATCGGACGAGCTCGCAGAACCCGTCTGGTTGCCGAAGTACACCGACACCACCAGGTTCTTGTCGCGATTGTGCTCCACTGTCTCGACCTCGCCCATGCGTACGGTGGCGGAATATCCATGACTGCGGTTCACGGCGACTTCCGCCGCGGTTGCGCCGCCACGACGGGCCTCCTCCAGTACCTGCTGCGCCAGGTCGTGCAGGCGTTGCATGTCCCAATCCGCTTCGTGCTGCGCTGTCTGTGTCATGTCTGCTGTGTCTCCTGGTTCGGGCTAGACCTGCACGCCGCCCACCGTGATGCCGTTCAGGCGCAACGTTGGCTGCCCGACGCCTACCGGCACCAGCTGGCCCTCCTTGCCACAGGTGCCAACGCCGGTATCCAGCTCCATGTCGTTACCGACCATGCTGACTCGGGTGAGCACATCGGGCCCGTTGCCGATCAGGGTGGCGCCACGCACCGGCCGCGTCACACTGCCGTTTTCGATCAGGTAGGCTTCGCTGGCGGAAAACACGAACTTGCCCGAGGTGATGTCCACCTGCCCGCCACCGAAGTTCACCGCGTAAAGACCGCGGTCGACCGAGGCAATTATTTCGCCTGGATCGTATTCGCCGGCATGCATGTAGGTATTGGTCATGCGCGGCATCGGCAAATGCGCGAACGACTCGCGGCGTCCGTTGCCGGTCGGCGGCACACCCATCAGGCGCGCATTCATGGTGTCCTGCAGGTAGGTCCTGAGCACACCGTTTTCAATCAATACCGTGTTCTGTGTCGGCGTGCCCTCGTCGTCCACGGTCAGCGACCCGCGCCGATTGGGCAGCGTGCCATCGTCAACCACCGTGCATTGTTCGGACGCCACCCGTTCGCCGATGCGCCCGGAAAAAGCTGAAGTGCCCTTGCGGTTGAAGTCGCCCTCCAGGCCATGCCCTATCGCCTCATGCAGCAGGATGCCAGGCCAGCCTGGGCCCAGCACCACTGTCATGGTCCCCGCCGGCGCATCGTCCGCATCAAGGTTGACCAGCGCCTGACGAGCAGCCTCGCGGGCAAAACCGAGCGCCAGCTCATCCACGAAATAATCGAAGCCATAGCGGCCACCCCCACCCGCCGAACCCTGTTCCCGGCGCCCCCGCTGCTCGGCAATCACGGTCACATTCAGCCGCACCAGCGGCCTCACGTCCGCCACCATCTGACCGTCGTTGCGCGCCACCAGCACCACGTCATGGACCGCCGCCAGACTGGCCAGCACCTCCTTGATGCGAGGGTCCTGGCGTCGTGCCTCCTGTTCGACCCGTTCCAACAGGGAGATCTTGTCTGCATCTGGAATCGACGCCAGTGGATCTGCGGCGCCGTACAGGGCCGGTATCTCGTGGCGAACGGCATGGATGGCGATAGGCTGGCCCTGGTCCGCGCCCTGGCGGGCAATGGCTCGCGCCGCCTCTGCTGCCTGAGTCAGCGCCGGCAGCACGATTTCGTCGGAATAGGCGAATCCCGTCTTCTCCCCCGACACAGCGCGAACGCCCACGCCCTGCTCGATGCTGTGGCTGCCGTTTTTCACCCGCCCCTCTTCCAGTGACCAGGTTTCCTGGCGCGTATATTCGAAGTAAAGGTCGGCGTAGTCGACGCTCGGTCCGGCCAGGTGCCCGAACAGCCGCGCGATCTCTGATTCACCCAGGCCGCTCGGGGAGAGGAGTGTCTGTCTTGCTAGTTCGAGAGCTTGCGTCATGGCTATTACTCAGATTCGTCTGTGTTGCAGCGCCGGAAAACGTCGGCGCAGGGAGGTGACGATTTCCCTGTCGATGTCGGCCGTTACGACCCCCTCGCCACTATCGAGTTCGCTGAGTATGCGCCCCCAGGGATCAACGATCAGTGAATGCCCATGCGTGTGGCGGCCGCTGGCATGGCGGCCGCACTGCCCCGACGCGACCACATAGGCAAGGTTTTCGATCGCCCTGGCCCGCAACAGGGGTTCCCAGTGCGCGTGGCCGGTGGTGGCCGTGAAGGCCGACGGTACCGCAAACAGTTCAGCGCCGTCCCCGGAAAGTCGCCGATAGAGTTCCGGGAACCGCAGATCGTAGCAGACCGACAAACCCAGCCGTCCCGCCGGCGTGTCGATGCAGATCAGGTTTGCGGTCACCGGACCCGGTTCGATGGCGTCAGATTCGCGGTATGCCTCGTCGCTGTCCAGCTCGACGTCGAACAGGTGTATCTTGTCGTAGCGGGCCACCCGACGACCCCGGTTATCGAACACCAATGAGCTGGCGCGTACTCTGGCCCCGCCCTGCGCGCGCATCGGCAAGGTGCCGCCAACCATCCACAACCCCATCTGCCTTGCCTGCGCTGAAAGAAATGCCTGTGCGGGGCCGGCCCCGTCCTGTTCCGCCGCGGCGATGCGATTACCTTCACTGGCCGGCATGAGGCTGAAGTTCTCAGGCAGCACCACCAGCCCGGCTCCCCTCGCGGCCGCTTCACGAAGCAGTTTTGCGCAACGCTCAAGGTTCGCGTCCAGCCTGGGACCCGAGTTCATCTGCACTGCGGCGACACGCATCAGCGCCGGGCTTTCGTTTCGACATATAACACTATGGTCTCCGGGATACCGGAACCCGGCTCCAGCAAGATGTGACTCGAGCTGATGCCCAACGCCACCAGCCAATCGCGCAGGTCGATCGCCCAGGCGTCCCCTCGGTCACCGCCGGGATAGTGGATGACGATCTGCCCGCCGTCGCTTTTGTCGTAGTCATCGACCAGGCGCTGCAGGACCGGGAGCTGTGTGACGTTAACGCCCTGCCTCAGCAGCGACCAGTCGGCGCGAGTGATCATTTCCGCCGCCGGCAGCGGCATGCTCGCAATCAGCAGCAGGAACGCCGCGGCGATTCTATCAGCCTTCAGCCGCGGCATCGCTCACCGTCTCCTCATTCAGTTCACGGTCGGCGGGACCCGCGGTGCGCACCACTTCCGGCTCCTGCCATGGCCCGCTGACGCGATAGCGGTAGTGAACCATCTCCGCCAGCTGTCTCTTGAACACCTTTTGCATTAAAAAGATGACCGCGCCAGCCGCAGGATTGGCCAGCGCCCCGAGCAGTGTCAGATTGGTGCCTACCTGGGGCGCCACCAGCAGTTCCATGTCGTAATCTTCCGTATCCAGCCCGGCGCGCCCGCTGGCCTCGATAACCGCCGCGGTGCTGACCACCAGGAGGCTGTCACTCAACAGATCACCCTGGCGGATGCTGCCGTTGCCGGAGATACTGTCGAAACTCAGGCCCTTCGAGAAGATATCGGAGAAATCCAGAGAAAGGCGGCGAGTAAAAGCTTCCACATTGAAAAGCCCAAGCAGCCTACCAGACCCCGGTTCCACGTTCAAAAACTGGCCCTTGCGTGCCTGCAGTTCGAATACACCGTTGAGCCTGGAGAAATCGAAGGCCCCCGGACTCCCCTTCCAGTCGATATTCGCGATGATATCGGCCGACCCGCCGGACACATGCCCCGGAAATCCCAGTCGCTTCAGGGCATCACCCATGTCACGCATGGTTGTTCGCGAGCGAACTCGGGTCTGCTGACCAGTCTGCGTCGGTACCCACTCACCGTCGGCCTCGATGGTCATCGCCGGCTGCTCTACCCGCAGCTTCTGCACACGCCAGCTGTCGCCCTCGGGGGCGGCCCGCAATTCCAACTCGCCCAAGGTCATCTCGGCAAACTGGAACTGCTGTGCGGTGATGTCCAGTGCCAGGTAGCGGGCGGGATCCGTCGACTCCGCTGTCGGGGCCGGCGCGTGTTGCGGAGCGCGGGGCCAGAACAACCGACTCAGCTCCAGTTTCAACGCAGTGCCGCCGGGGCCGAAGCTGGCGCTGGCCTCCCCGAGCACCGACTCCCCTTCCAGCCGCGCCTGCCACTGCCGACTGTCTGCCGAAGTGGCCGCCAGGGTCATCTGGCCGAGATTGCGGCCCTGCAGGATGAATGACTCGGTGGTCAGTTCTAGAGCGCGCATGGCGTCGAACAGGGACGGTTCTCGGGCTGGATCGTCATGCGGCAGTGCCGCCTGAGCGGGGTCGCGGAAACTCTCCAGTGTTTCAATCCAGGCATCCGCATCCAGCCTATCGTGATCAACCACCACCCGCAGCCCGGGTCCAGCTTCGCTACGGATGCGCGCACCGGCACCCATGACGATTTGGCCTCGGTCAAGGAGCAGTCCGCGTTCGCCCGGACCGAAGTCCAGAAATCCGGAGAGACGTTCGCTGAGTTCGAAACGCACGGACTGCGCGCCGCCGGGTTTGAATTCGAGATTGGCCACGACCGGGAACCGTTCGCCCGCGCTTTTACGAAGCGGCGGCGGCAGACCGCTCTGGGCGCCGGTCAGGGGTGACTCGACCTCGAGAGACGCCTCGCCCCCGTCAACCTCGAGGCGTCCCTTCCATTCGGTTTCACCGGCGAGATACGTAACCAGCTTGTCACCCAGCACCGGCGACAGCAGCGCCGGCTGACCACGGCCATGGGCGTCAACCGCGAATACCGGCGGCCGGCGTGGCTGCACAGTAGAGATGTCCATGCGTACCGGACCGCCGAACAGGCGGCCGCGAAGGCCCCTGCCGCTGACTGTGCTGTCAGTGAAATTCACCGCGCCACCTATATCGCTGATCTCCATACCCGATCCGAAAACCAGGCCGGCGTTCTCGGTCCGAAAGATACCCTTGACCCGGGATTCCTCCTTCAGGCGCGTAAACGGTAGTTCAATGCGGACGTTTCCGGTACCACTGCCGCGGCCGACGAGATCCAGCGTCTGCTCCGGCGGACGATTGTTGAAGGGACCGCGCAGCAGGAACTCCACGATATCTTCGACCGGGCCATCGATATGGCCATCTATCTTCAGCAGGCGGGTGCGCACAAACATATCCTCGCTGGCGACCCGGGCGTGAGCAATGCGCGAGTTCATGATGCCACCGGTATCCATCTCGCCGCTGAAGACCACGTTGCGCAGCGCCAGCGACCCGTTTACGTTCTCGAGCCGCGGCCAGCGCTCGTGGTAGTCCAGGATTCCATCAGCGACTCGTACCGAGGCGTGGAAGCGCCCGCCGCCGGAACGGAACGGGAACTCGCTCAAGCGGCCATTGAACTCCAGCTTGCCCTCCGTCGCGATGCCGCTGACCAGGGCCCGCTGCAGCCATTCCCTCGGCTTGTCCGGCATCAGTTTCAACGGCATATATCTGTGCAGTGCATCGACGCGCAGGTACGGCACCTGTGCCGTGGCGTTGAGAAAACTCGAACGCGGGTCCGCCTCCACTATCTCTGCATGGGCGTCGCGTGCCTCAATCTGCAGATCACCGTTGCCGAGCAGAAGTTCGTTAATGTCCACCACCCAGTTACCGGTCGACCTGGACCACTGCAAATCGGCCTTGAACAGGTCGAATTCCAGCGTCTCGTCCAGCGCGCGCGGATAGGCCAGTCGCAGCAGGTCAGAATCGACGGTGAGTACGCCGCGACGGCCGTCCATGATGGCGCTTCCGTTGATACCGGTGGCGCCAGGGACCTCATCGTGCGTGTTCCAGCCCATGTCCTTGAACTGACCCTCGAAGCGCCAGTCGCGGGCACGCAGAAACGGACCTTGCACGGTAAGGGTCGCCGAACTCAAGACACCCTCCGGGTCTATATGCGCTGCCAGTTTTGGCCAGGGAAGGTCGATATCCAATTGCCGCACCGTGCGCACGAAGCCATCTATGTTCACGTTCTCCGCGTTGTAGACCCTGGCGTTGCCCACCTTCTCCAGCACCAGCTGATTAGCGTGTAATACGTCTCCGGCGGACAGCTCGAATTCCGGTTGAATGAAAGAGATCCGCCAGCTGTCGCCGCCATGGTGCCAGGATACCTGGCTCGCGAACCGATGCGGGGACAACGACTGCGGAGGATCACCGTAGGGTACAGTGAACTCCGAGATTTCTATGTCGGCAACAGCACCCGACACCACACCCGCCACCCAGGACGAGGAGACCTCGGCATCCACCTGGCCTCGCTGCAGCCATGGCGCCAGCTCACGTAACTGCAGCGGTAGCGCTTCTACATTGAGCCCGCTCACACGTGCATTCACGGTGCCGTCGAATCCCGCGTCGGTTAACGGTTCACCTTTGAGGACGCCGTCAAGTTTGACGTCCTCGGCTAGGTCGCGGGGGAGCAGCGCGGTACCCGAAAAACGATGTTCCCGGTGTTGCCTGCTGAGCGCAATATTCACCCGGCTCAACTGCAGTACCCGCGCCGGTTCGCGCTCGTCCTGCCATACCACCACGCCGTCGATGACATTTACCGAAGGTTGCTGCAGCAGCCAGCGTGCCACACCGGCGGAATCACCCCCGGTGGTCTCGCCGCTGATGAAATCGCCGACCCGCAACCGGCCGTCCAGCATTCGCATCACCGCCACCGTGGGTCCGGTCAGGGTCAGGCTGTTGAATTCGAGACGGCCGACGGCCAGGGCAAACAGGTTGACCTTCATATCCAGCGAGCCAAGCCTGACCGTGGAATGGCTGCCGTCCTGGCGCCGTACCCGCAGGCCGCTGGCGTGCAGTATCGGGGAGAGGCCCTCCCACTGTGTCTGCAGGGACTGAATTGCGACCGGGCGTTTCACCACCTCGCTCAGGTAACCCTCGAGCGCGCCCTTGTGGTCACTCAGGTTGGGGTACCACAGGCGCAGTCCAACGATCGCCACCAGCAGCAAAATCGCGGCAACCGCAGCGGTATAGCTCAGATAGCGCGCCAGGTAACGCGCAACGATTTTCATGGGTGCCCCGGCAGCACCCGAGGTGGGCGGCGGGGTCGACCGGCCTCATCGAACAACCAGAAAGTTTCCATATATTTTATGCAGTTGCCCGAACGCCTTAATCCTGCTTCGACGCTACCGTTTGTCCGAATTCGCGGATCTGTCATCAGAACTCGGTTTACTTGAACCATACCCCAGTTAAGCTTGCCAGATACAAGAATTTCAATTCAGTCCGGAGGATATGCATTGATGCTTAGACAAGATCCCTTCGCCAGTTTTCTGTCCGACATCAGCCGGAATCTACAGATCGTAGAGGAACTCGAAACCACTCTAGGAAAAATCCACGATACCGCATCGCGCAGGACCCACGATAGTGCCGTCCCCGAGAATGAGCCCGAGCGCCTGTCCGATTTGCGGAGAGCGGCGGCTTTCTGATCAGGGGACGCCTCCTTAGCTTTTACATCAACACCACATCATACTCTTCCTGGTGGTAAGTGTTCTCCACCTGAAGGTGTATGGATTTTCCGATAAACTCCTGCAGATCCGCCAGTCCGGTTGCTTCATCCTCGAGCAACAGGTCCACGACGACCTGTGACGCCAATACCAGGTACTCATCCGTCTCGTACTGCCGCGCCTCGCGCAGAATTTCGCGAAAGATCTCGTAACAGACCGTCTGCGGCGTCTTCAGAATGCCGCTGCCCTGGCATACCGGGCAGGGCTCGCAAAGCACGCGCTCCAGGCTCTCACGGGTGCGCTTGCGGGTGATCTCAACCAACCCCAATGGCGACATCTCAGTCACGAAGGTCTTTATGCGGTCGCGCGCCAAGGCCTTTTCCAGGGCCCGCATCACCTGGCGTTTGTGTTCCGGCTCCTCCATGTCGATGAAATCGATGATTATTATCCCACCGATGTTGCGCAATCGAAGCTGCCGGGCAATGGCCTGCGCCGCTTCCAGGTTGGTCTTGTAGAGCGTCTCCTCAAGCGTGCGCCGACCGATATAGGCGCCGGTGTTGACATCCACCGTGGTCATCGCTTCGGTCTGGTCGATGACCAGGTAGCCGCCAGACTTCAACGCTACCTTTTTGTCCAATGCACGCTCAATTTCGTCCTCAACCGAGTAGAGGTCGAAGATCGGCCGTTCCCCCGGATAGTATTCAATGCGGTCCGCCGCCTCGGGAATCAACTCACGTGCGAACGAAACCGCCTTTTCATAAGTCTCGCGGGAATCCAGGCGAACCTTCTCCACGTTCTCTCGCACCAGGTCGCGCATGGTGCGCATGGCCAGCGGAATGTCCTCGTGTACCAGGCCGGGCGCGACGACCTCCTGGATGCGCCGCTGCACGCGCTGCCAGACCTTCTGCAGGAAGGCCACATCCAGCCGCAGTTCCTCTTCAGTGGCACTGTCCGCGACGGTACGGATAATGAATCCTTCCTGAGGGGCCTGGTCACCCACGATGTCGGCCACCAGCGCACGCAATCGTTCGCGGTCACACGGGTCTTCGATCCTCTGTGAGACACCGATATGCCGCTGGTCAGGCAGATACACCAGGTAACGCGCCGGGATACTGATCTGGGTCGTCAACCGTGCTCCCTTGGTACCCAGGGGGTCCTTCAACACCTGCACCACCACGTCCTGCCCGTCCTGCAACATTTCGTTGATGGGGGGATGGGGGATGTTGACGGCCGGATACGCGTTATGACCATCGTCCCGCCGGCAGACGATGTCGGTGGCATGCAGGAACGCCGTGCGATCCAGGCCGATATCGACGAATGCCGCCTGCATGCCGGGCAGGATACGTACCACCTTACCCTTGTAGACATTGCCGACGATGCCCCGGGCCTGCATGCGCTCGATGTGAACCTCCTGGAGCACGCCGTTCTCCACCAACGCGACCCGGGTCTCCTGGGGAGTGACATTTACGAGGACTTCTTCGCTCACAGCCAGTCGATCCCCGCGCGCAGCAGTAAGGTTCTCAACTCAAACATAGGCAAACCGACGACCCCTGTAAAACTTCCCGCCAGGTGCTCGACGAACGCGCATCCCGTGCCTTGTATGGCGTATGCACCCGCCTTCTCGCACGGCTCGCCGCTGGCGACGTACGCATCCAGCTCAGCGTCGCTCAACACCTTGAAGCGCACATGGTTGCGGCTCAGTGCCGTCGCCGGCTCACCGTCATGAACCATGGCGACTGCCGTCAGCACTTCGTGGGTGCGTCCCGAAAGGCGCTCCAGCATCATTCGCGCATGACCATCATCCCTGGGTTTGCCGAGAATATCATCCCCCAGCGCTACGCAAGTATCCGCGCCTATCACCGGCAGGCTTCTCAGACCCCGCGCCCGCGCTTGCGCGGCACCGCGGTAGGCCTTCGCCACGGCAAGCCGCAGGGCCAGCGTATCCGCCGCTTCGCCAGGCTGTCCTGTTTCGTCAATATCGGCAACTATGACCTGAAAACGCAGCCCGACGGCTGCCATCAATTCGCTTCGCCTGGGGGAGGCGGACGCCAGGTACAGTTGCGGGGACACGGTGTCGGTGGATGTCATGCCAGCGCGCCGACGGCATGGACGTCGATCACCCGAACCCGGCTCGGCATCAACAAGGAGTTCGCCTCATCCGCGATGGTAGGGAAGGTTCGCGGTCACACTCCAGGCGCGGTAGAGCTGCTCGGCCACCAGCACCCTGACCAGCGCATGGGGCAAGGTCAATCTGGACAACGACCAGCAACCGTCTGCCGCGTCCTTCACCTCCCCCGACAGCCCGTCCGGTCCGCCCACCAGCAGCGCCACATCCCGGCCCTGCTGCAGCCAGCCTTCCAGATTCTGCGCCCATTGCGAGGTGTCGTACTGCACACCGCTCTCATCCATGGCCACGCGGTAGCAGCCTCCGGGTGTTGCTCCCAGCAGGGCCTGGCCCTCGAGGCGGCTGACCCGGTCACGGTCGGCGTTGGCACCGCGCCGATGCGCCGGCACCTCAACCAGACGCAATCGGCAATGGCGCGGCAGTCGCCGTGCGTATTCGACGTAGCCCTGTTGCACCCAGCCGGGCATCCGCGTACCGATGGCGATGAGGTGTATGTTCACGCAACTACCTGTCCGCCACCGGTTCCCGTCGCGACCGCAGCAGCGCCTCCAGCTCCTTGTTCCACAGTTTCTCCAGCTCATAGAATCGGCGGCTGTCCGGGTGCATGACATGGACCACCACATCACCGAAATCCAGCAGTATCCATTCCCCCTGCTGTTCCCCTTCGACACCCAGCGGTTTCACCCCGGCGTCGCGCAACACCGCGACTACCCTGTCCGCCACCGCCTTGACATGCCGGTTGGAAGTGCCACTGGCTATGATCATGGAATCGGTGATGTCCGTCATCCCACGCACGTCCAGCGCGCTTATATCCTGTCCTTTCATGTCCTCGATCACCTGGATGACGCGGTCTCTCAGCTCTTCAGCCTGCATGGTTTCCTCGTGTTGAATTGGTGTCGACACCGTATAGCCCCTCACGCTGGATGTATAGCCATACAGCGTCGGGAAGGCAACCACCGGGGCCATCCCCGGCGCCGATGCGCGCCCGCACTGAGGTCGCGGATATGGGTACCTCGGGGGCGTTACACACGACCACCGCACCCGCGGGACGGCGCCTGATCTCCGCCCGCTCCGCGTAGCGTATCGGCAGGTCCACCGACTGCGGGCGCCAGCCGGACCGCGGCATGACTACGATGTGCGCCAGCGCCAGCACGTCCTCCCAGTGGAACCAGCCGCGCAGGCCGGCGAACGCATCCGCGCCCAGTATCAGACACAGCGAACGTTGCCCGTGTACGGATCGCAGCGCCCTCAGGCTCCAAACGGAATAGGAAGGTCCACGTCGGTGCAGCTCGCGGTCGTCGATCTCGAATCCAGGATAGTCCTGCAGCGCGAGTTCGAGCATCTCCCGACGCTGTGACTCCGAGGCCACCGGCGCTTCACGATGCGGTGGGCGCGCATTGAGTATGAACAGGACCTGCGGCAGGTCGAGCTCGGACGCCACGTGGGCGACCGTCTTCAGGTGCCCGAAATGTATCGGATCGAAGGTCCCCCCGAATAACCCGATCGCCCCGGTCAACGCGGACCACCCCCGCGGGCGCCCGTCCGGGACGCGTTGGGCACGCAGGTCGAGGTTGGGCTATCGGCGTATATGGCCGTCCCCCAGTACGATGAATTTTTGCGTCGTCAGGCCTTCCAGTCCCACCGGACCGCGGGCGTGTAGCTTATCCGTACTGATGCCGATCTCTGCCCCGAGCCCGTACTCGAAGCCGTCGGCAAAGCGAGTCGAGGCATTGACCATGACCGAACTGGAGTCCACCTCCGCCAGGAAACGACGCGCCTTGGTGATGCTCTCCGTGACGATCGCGTCGGTATGATGCGAGCCGTAGCGGTCGATATGGTCCATCGCCTCGTCCAGCCCCCGGACCACCTTGATCGCCAGCACCGGCGCCAGATACTCAGCATACCAGTCTTCTTCGCTGGCGGGATTCATTCCCGCCACCAGCGCCAGGCTCTGTGGGCACCCTCGCAACTCGACCCCGGCTTCGCGAAAGCGGCGCGCCAGATCCGGCAATATCGCGCCCGCGACGGCTTCCGCGACCAGAAGTGTCTCCATGGTGTTGCAGGTCCCGTAGCGCTGGGTCTTGGCGTTGTACGCGATCTCCAGCGCCTTGGCGGTATCCGCCTCATCGTCGATGTAGACATGACAGACACCGTCCAGGTGCTTGATCACCGGGATCAGCGATTCCCGGGTGACGCGCTCGATCAGTCCCTTGCCGCCGCGCGGCACAATCACATCGATGCTTGCGGGCATGGTGAGCAGTTCGCCCACCGCCGCACGGTCGGTCACGCCTACGACCTGCACCGACTCGCCGGGCAGTCCCGCCGCCTCCAGCCCGGCCTGGATGCAATCGGCAATGGCAAGATTGGAATGAATGGCCTCCGAACCACCGCGCAGGATGGTCGCATTACCCGATTTCAGGCACAGGCCCGCGGCGTCGGCAGTGACGTTGGGACGCGACTCGTAGATGATTCCGATGACCCCCAGCGGGACCCGCATGCGCCCCACCTGTATGCCGGAGGGTCGAAAGTGCAGCCCGCTGATCTCCCCTACCGGGTCTGGCAGCGCGGCGATCTGTCGCAGGCCCTCGGCCATCGCATCGATGCGGGAATCGGTCAACTCGAGGCGGTCGAGCAACGCACTGTCGAGCCCGTTGCGACGGCCGTTCTCGATGTCTTTGCGATTGGCCTCGGCCAGCGCCGCGCGACGCGACTCGATGGCCCCGGCGGTGGCGCCCAGCGCCAGGTTCTTGGCGCCCGCGGAAGCCCGCGCCAGCACCCGCGCGGCTTGGCGAGCGTTCCGGCCGAGTTGCCGCACGTACTGCGGAATATCGGTATGAGTCTGTATCTGCGCAGTTTGATCTACCATTGTTCAACCCTGAGCGGCGTGCCGGACCTGGCAAAGTGTCAGGCAGGTCTGCTCCAGTTCCAGCCATAGTTTGCCTGACTGACGGCCTTTTAGCACCCGATCCAACCGGGCCAGCCGCTGCAACGCGTCGTGCAGGTCCCCCAGCCGCAAGCGCCCCAAAGCCGACTCGATCAACCTCGCCCGCTGCTGCCAGACATTGTTCTCCTTATACAGTTGCGGCCGCGAGCGGCCCGCGCGCAGACCTACCGCGATGCGCGACAGGCCGCGCACCTCCCGCGCCAGCGCCCAGATCAACAGCACCGGCTCCACGCCGGCACGCTGCAAGCCGGTAAGGACCCGCAATGCCTTTACCGCGTCTCCGCCCAGGCAGGCATCCGCGAGTCCGTAGACGTTGAACCGCGCCTGGTCGGCGATACTGGACATGACGGTGGTGACATCCAGCACGCCTTCTGGACACAGCAGGGCCAGCTTGTCGATCTCCTGCGCCGCCGCCAGCAGGTTGCCCTCCAGGTAGTGGCCCAGCAAGCTTACCGCTTCGGGATCAGCGCGCAGACCCCGCCGGCGCATGCGTGCCTGTATCCAACCGGGGAACTGTCCGGCACGCAGGGCGCGTTGCTCCACCACCGCGCCGTACTTGTCCACCAGCTTCACCCACCTGGCCTGCTTGGCCCGTGCGTCCAGCTGACCGCATACCAGCAGGAGCACCGTATCCGCGTCGCCATGCTGGCAGAACTCGTCGATCGCCCTGGTCCCGGCCTCTCCCGGGCGTCCGCCCGGTATCCGCAGATCCAGCAGCCTGCGACTGGCGAAAAGTGACAGCGACAGGCTGTGTTCCCGTAGCTGCCCCCAGTCGAAGCCCGGTTCCACGTTGAGCACGATGCGTTCCGCGAAACCCTGGGCGGCAGCCGCCTGCCGCGCCGCGTCGACGGTTTCCTCGATCAGCAGTGGTTCTTCGCCGAATGCCAGTATGACCTGCGGCAGGGGCTGCTGCAGCCGGTGCAGGAAATCCTGCGGTGAGACACGCATCGGCGACCGTTACTGCAGCGAGCTCAGATGCGTTGCGTACCCGTTGCGGCGACCGCCGCCACCCGCGGCGACTGCGGGAGGCCCAATTTGACGATGGTGCTGAGCTGACGCAGGATGCGTTGGCTCATTTCGCGCTCCATGTCTCTGCGTAGGCTGAACTCCTCGTCCTCTTTCTGCAGCACCTGGTCCGGATCGAAGTCGATGTCGCGCCGGATGACCATGGGGCCTGCCTGGCGCAGTTCCTCGCCTGCCGCCGATGTCACCGTAAAGCTGACCTGGTACTGGAGCGTGTAACCGGTCACCTTGCCACGGGTGTCGATGGTGCGCACCAGCCGCTCGTAGCTGACGTCGTAGAGATCCAGCACCGCCGCCTTGGTCGCCTCCGGGTCGTCGACTACGGTGGCGCCGGTGCCTGCCAGGGCATCAGCCATGGCGTCCCGCATCAGCACGTTGGGGCTTTTCACATAGATCACCTGCAGGGACTCGGCCAGCGGCAGCTTGCCGCGCAGGTGGAAACCGCAGGCGGTCAGCAAAGTGACCGCAATGGTAATGGTCAAAAACAGTCGTTTGGACATGCAGTATGACTCGATTGCTGGGCTCGGTGGTTGATTATAAGCGCGACTTGGTTCAAGCCAATACCAAGTTGACCAGTTTACCCGGCACCACGATGAGTTTTCGCACCGTCGCCGAGCCCACGTGCCTGGCGATGCGCTCGTCGGCCAGGGCGGTCTCCCTGATCACCGGCTCCCGGGCATCCGCCGCGACCTCGATCTCTCCCCGGCGTTTGCCGTCGACCTGCACCACCAGCGTGATGCGGTCCTTGATCAGCGCCGATTCATCGACCAGCGGCCAAGGCCCGTCCAGCAGATCACCGGTCTCCCCCAGCGCCTCCCAAAGTGCGTCGGTGATATGCGGGACGATAGGCGCCAGCACCCTGACCAGGATCGTCAAGGCCTCCCTCAGCACGACGTCTCCGGCGGCGCCATGCGCGTTCCAGTCGAATCGCTCAAGGCCGTTGGTCAATTCCATGCATGCCGCCACCACGGTATTGTATTGCTGGCGCTCGTAGTCGTTATTGACCCTGGCAAGCATGGCGTGCAGCCGGGCGCGCAGGTCCTTCAGCGCCGGTGACTCGCCTTGCTGCGGAAGTTCGGCCGCCCGCAGACGGTCGCAGTGTTGCACATGCAGGGCCCACAAGCGGCGCAGAAAGCGGTAGGCTCCGGCCACCGCGTCGTCGTTCCACTCCAGTGACTGCTCCGGCGGCGCCGCGAACATCATGAACAGTCTCACGGTGTCGGCCCCGTATTGCGCGATCATGGCCTCGGGGTCGACCGTATTGCCCTTCGACTTTGACATCTTGGCGCCGTCCTTGAGCACCATGCCCTGCGTCAGCAGCCGCGTGAACGGTTCGTCTGAGTTCACCAGACCCAGGTCACGCATCAGCTTGTGAAAGAATCGGGCATACAGCAGGTGCAGTACCGCGTGCTCGATACCGCCGACATATTGATCCACCGGCAGCCAGAAGTTCGCCCGCTCGTCCAGCATGGCCGCATCGTTGTCCGGGCAGCAATAGCGTGCGTAGTACCAGGAAGACTCGAAAAAGGTGTCGAAGGTGTCTGTCTCCCGCGTCGCTGCCGTCCCGTCCCGCGGGCACACGGTCTCATAGAACCCGGGCATCTGCTTGATGGGGGATCCGACGCCGGAGAACTCGACGTCCTCCGGCAGCGTCACCGGCAGGTCCTGCGCCGGCATGGTGCTGCCGTCGGCACACTCGACCATGGGGATCGGACAGCCCCAGTAGCGCTGCCGCGAGACGCCCCAGTCCCGCAGCCGGTAATGGACCTGGTGCGAGCCCTTGCCGAGGGAATCCAGGTGCTCGGCAATGACGCCGAAGGCCTCGTCGGAGGCCAGACCGTCGAATCGATCCGAGTTGCGCAGCACTCCGTAGTCGGTGAAGGCGCCCGCCTCAACGTCCACGTCGCCGCCGTCGGCCGGATAGACCACCGGGCGGATCGGCAGCCCGTAGCGGGTCGCGAACTCCCAGTCGCGCTGATCGTGGGCCGGCACCGCCATCACCGCGCCGGTGCCGTATCCCATCAGCACGAAGTTTGCCACCCACACCGGCACCGCCGCGCCACTGATCGGGTGGCGGGCATCGATACCCAGCGCCAAACCCCGCTTCTGCATGGTCTCGATATCGGCCTCCGCGGTTGACGACTGGCGGCACTCGGCGACGAAGCGGGCCACCTCCGGGTTCCCCGCCGCCGCCCGCTGCGCCAGCGGATGTTCCGCCGCCACCGCCATGTAGGTCACACCCATGATGGTATCGGGGCGCGTGGTGAATATGCGCAGCGCGGTGTCCGCCGCCGGCACGTCGAACAACGCCTCCACGCCCTCCGAACGGCCGATCCAGTTACGCTGCATGGTCCGGACCGCCTCCGGCCAGCCCTCCAGCCGGTCCAGGGCGTTCAGCAGCTCGTCCGCGTATTCCGTGATCCTGAGGAACCACTGCGGTATCTTGCGCCGTTCCACCAGGGCGCCTGATCGCCATCCGCGGCCATCGATCACCTGTTCGTTAGCCAGCACGGTCTGATCCACCGGGTCCCAGTTCACCTCGGCCTCTTTCTTGTATACCAGACCGCGCCGGTACAGTTCGGTGAAGAACCACTGTTCCCAGCGATAGTATTCCGGGCGGCAGGTCGCCAGTTCCCGGTCCCAGTCATAACCGTACCCGAGCCGTTTGAGCTGCGCCCGCATGGCGTCGATGTTCTCGTAGGTCCAGCGCGCCGGGGGAACCTTGTTTTGGATCGCCGCGTTCTCGGCCGGCAGGCCGAAGGCGTCCCAACCCATGGGCTGCAACACGTTCATGCCCTGCATGCGCTGGTAGCGGCTGATGACGTCGCCGATGGTGTACGTGCGTACGTGTCCCATGTGCAACCTGCCGGACGGATAGGGGAACATCGACAAACAGTAGAATTTTTCGCGGTCGGGGTCTTCGATGGCGCGAAAACTACGTTGGTTCTCCCAGCGCTGCTGCACCCGGATCTCGATCTGCTCTGGGTAGTAATGTTTATCCATCAGGCGGCGTATTGTAGCGGCTCGCTACCGCCTATCAAGCGCCGTTCTGTCGGCCGATCTTTGCGGTATCCCGCTCAGGGTCTAGAATCAGCCCCATATCCACCCGCGAAGGGCATGCCGTGACTCAACGGACCTTTTCAGTGCTGCTGCTGGCCACCCTTGTTTCCGCCCCGGCCACCGCCGAGGACCTCAAGACCTATATCTGGCGCGACGCCGACGGCAAGGTCCACTACGGGGACAGCCCGCCCCGGCACGAGGACTACGAAGAGAAGATGATCCCGGTCGACAGCAACACGGTCGCGGCGGAACGCGCCCCGGCGGGCAGCGGACGATCGGTGGTCGACGACGACGATAACGAGCCCCGCGGCAGTAGCAGTGATCCGGAACGCGGACTGACTCCGGAGGACATCGCCGACATCGCCGAGGAGCAGCAACGTCAGCTCGGAGACGACGACGCCATCGGCGACGAACCGCAGGGCGATGTAAATGCCAACCCGGAATTCGGCGCTGACACCGCCACCAGCGCTGAAACCGCCCTCAGCGGCGGCACCGCCGCAGGATCCGGCACCGCGGCGGCGGGCGGCACCGCGGCGGGCGGCACCGCGGCGGCGGGCGCCGCACTCACGCCGCCTCCCCCGCCGCCCGCGCCCGTGGTCGGCCCCTGACTGGGACACCCGCGACTTGCCATCGTGCACGAGTGCGGGTAGTTTCGCGCCTCGCCATTGATTTCCGCCGGCGGCCGCGACGCCAACGGCGCAGCGGTCTGATCATCACGGCAACGCGCCGCGCCGGCGCGCCATCGCGAACAACCCGGAGGTCTCCTGCCAGCCATGAGGCTGTTGTCGTTCAATCTGGTCCTGATCGTCGTGCTGAGTGCATGCGGAGGCGGCAGCAGCAGCGCCGGTCTCGGCACGCGAAATTCCGCCTTCGTGGGCCAATTCCCGGGAACCACCACCCTGGTGGTGACCCGCGGCGACAATGGTGCGGTCGTCTCCACCGGTTCCACCCTGACGAGCTTCGTAACCGCCAATGGCATGGTCTACGTGGCGAACGCATCCGCCGTGCTGGGCGCGGCGCCCTTGGTGGGCGACCGCCTCGTGATCACCTGGCAGGCCCGCGATCTGCTCGGTAGCGCCCTCTGGGCCTGTCAGGGCGAGCTCCGGCTGACCGCGGGATTTGCGTTGGATCCCGGCGGCACGGCGGTCATCACCGGTAACTGGCAGTCGAAGGCGCTGGCCTGTAACGGCGTCCCGATCCAGCTACACGGCACCCTGTCCGGCGTCCGCGACCGCGAAACCGCCGCGGTGAGCCAGGTGCTGGAGTCCGATCACGAGGCCTTGATCGGGGCGATCAACGACGTGCTGGGGCGGGAACGGTGACCCTCGCAGGTGGGCCTCGCCTGGCCTCGGCCAGACCCGAATGCATGCGGCCCGCCGGCCGGGACAGGGCGAACGACGGGTCATGATCGAACTGTACACGGCGGCGACCCCCAACGGTTACAAGGTCTCTATCATGCTGGAGGAATTGGGGCTGCCTTACCGGGTACACCACCTCAAGCTGGCAGAGCACGAGCAGAAACAAGACTGGTATCTGCAACTCAACCCCAACGGGCGCATCCCGACCATCGTCGACCGCGACAATGATGACTTCGTGGTATTTGAATCCGGCGCCATCTTGTACTACCTCGCCGAACGCCGCGGACGCTTTCTTCCCAGCGACGCAAGACGACGGTCCGAGGTCCTGCAATGGCTGATGTTCCAGATAGGGGGCATCGGACCCATGCAGGGACAGGCCCATGTGTTTTACCGTTACGCGCCGCGGCGTATCCCTTATGCCATAGATCGCTATCAGCGTGAAACAAGACGCCTTTACGAGGTGCTAGACAAGCGGCTGCGGGAACGCGAGTACCTGGTGGACGAGCTATCGATCGCCGATTTCGCCGCCTACCCCTGGGTGCGGGCGTACCGCTGGGCCGGCGTGGTCATCGACGACCTGGAGTACTTGCAGCGCTGGATGCGCGTTCTACGTGCGCGACCCGCAGTGCAGCGGGGCCTGGATGTGCCGGTACCGCGCGAGCAGCTCGCGCAACGCTCGGAACAGGAGCAGGCCGAACTGGGCAAGCGAATTATCTAGCTGCCTGCTCGCGCGCCGCGATCGCACCGGCGGCGTTGCCCGCGAGCTCGTGGGCCTCGGCGATGATCAGCCAGTTGTCCCGCCGCAAAGCCTCGTCGCGACCTGCCAGGGTGTTGGACTTGCTGGCCAACTGGACCGCCTGACCATGGTTGCCCTGGGCCAGCCTGACGCGGGCCAGCCGTTGCCACAATGCGGCATTCCGCGGTTCGATGCGCAGAGCGCGCTCGACATATTCCGCGGCACGGTTGTACTCACCGGCGTCGAGCGCGCGGTCGGCCCTGGTCACCAGCCCCGCGACCGCGGGCGTGCCAGTCAGTTCCTCCGGTGCTGCCGGCGGAGAAGGTGAGGAGGATGGCGGCGGCAGTGTGACACAGGCCGACAGCGTTGATACCAGCAGCAGGCAGAGCAGTCTAGTTTTCGGACTCATTGAATAGGCGCTCGAAGAAACGTTTGATTTTACCGCTGGTCTCACGCACTACCCTAGTCGTTGCGCAGGGAGCACTGTCCACCGGCTCGCTGCCGGCGACAAAAGGCATGGACCGCGTTCCCATGCAGCCCTCTGCCTGCCGGCCCTGGTCGTCCACGGCCAGCAGTTCGACCTGCGGGGGCATCTGCACCTGCAGCTCGCGCAGATCGAGCCGAGACATGATGTCCGCCCACACCCGCATGGCGCCGCTGGCGCCGGACAGGCCGGTGGGTTCATTGTCGTCGCGGCCGACCCACACCAGCGCCAATATATCGCCGGAGTATCCCGCGAACCAGCTGTCACGATAGCCGTCCGTGGTCCCGGTCTTCCCTGCCAGCGCCAGGTCGGCGGAAAAGCGCTGTTGCAGGCTGCGCGCGGTGCCCGATCGCACCACCTCCTGCAGCGCATAATTGAGCAGCGACATCGGCTCCGGCTCGATGACCTGTTCGATGGACAGCGGGTACCGGGCCAGCGGCTGCAGGTCCTGCGCCAGCACTGAACGAGTGGACTTCAACGGCAGCCGGAAGCCGCCGCTGGCGAAGTTCAGGTATAGCTGCGTCATCTCGAGCGGAGACATGCTGGCGGCTCCAAGCAGCAGCGACGGGTACGGCTGCAGCTCGCGCTGCAGCCCCAGCCGGCGCAGCATGGCGGTCACCGTCTCGACCCCGATTTCCATTCCCAGTCGGGCCGTCGGCACGTTGTGGGAGCGCGCCAGCGCGTCCACCAGCAGCACCCCACCGCGAAATTCCCTGTCGTAGTTCTGCGGCCGCCAGACCTCGGCGCCGGCCTGTTCCACGGTCAGCGGTGCATCATCCAGCACCGTTGCCAGAGTGTAGCGGCCGCCCTGCTCCAGGGCCGCCAGGTACACGGCCGGTTTGATCAGGGAGCCCACCGGCCGCTGCGCATCCAGCGCCCGGTTGAATCCGGCGTAGCGGGCGGCGCGCCCGCCTGCCAGCGCAAGCACCTCGCCGTTATCCGTGCGCGCGACGACCACCGCCGCCTGCAGGCTGCCGGCAAGCAGTCCGCGCTCGCGCTCGAGCCGCGCCAGGCGCCGGGCGACTTCGGATTCGACCACCGCCTGCACCGCCGGATCGAGGGTGGTGAAGATATGAAGTCCTTCCACATGCAGGTCTTCGTCCCGGTAATCCCGCTGCAACTGGCGTCGCACCAGGTCGAGGAACGCTGGATAGGCGGTGGCGACGACCGCGCCCTGCCGGGGCACCCCCAGCGATGCAGCGCGCGCCCGCCGGGCGACGGTAGAGTCGACAAACCCGCGTTCCTCCATCTGGCCCAACACCAGGTTGCGCCGCTCACGGGCACGCTCCGGATGCCGGCGTGGATTGTAGTGCGATGCGCCGCGCACCAGGGCTACCAGCAGCGCCAGTTCGGGTAGTTCGAGTTCGTGCAGCGGACGCCCGAAATAGAACTGGCTGCCCAGGCCGAAACCATGGATGGCGCGATTGCCCGCCTGCCCGAGATATACCTCGTTCAGATAGGCCTCCAGTATTTCGTCCTTACTGTAATGCAGCTCCAGCAGCAGGGCCATGGTCATCTCGTTGAGTTTACGTTGCACGGTCCGCTCGGCGCTGAGGTAGTAATTCTTGACGAGCTGTTGGGTGAGGGTGCTACCGCCCTGCACCACCTCGCCCGCGGTGATGTTCGCCCACAGGGCGCGGACCAGCCCGCGCGGATCAATACCGATATGCCGGTAGAAACCGCGGTCCTCCACCGCCAGCAGGGCATCGATGAGAGCCTGGGGCACATCGGCCAGCTGCACCAGGCTGCGGTCCTCATGATGCATGGGAGAGACACTGCCAATCAGTCGCGGCTCGAGCTGGGCCAGATCGATGCCACCGCCGCGGCGGTTGGTGACCGCTACCACCCGGTTGCCGCGAAATCGGACGCGTATGAAACGGGCCGGGCGCGGACCATCCCAGAAGGTGAATTCGCGCAGGTGGATGTGCACCTTGTCCCCCACCGCCGTGAAGCTGCCAGGCCGGTCGGCCTGCGCCTGTTTTCGGTAACCGAGGCTTTCCAGTTCCTTCAGCAGGGCCGCCGGGGCAAGCCTCGAACCGGCGAAGATTTCCAGCGGCCGAGTATAGACATGGGCCGGCAAGGCCCAGCGCTGTCCTTCGAACTGGCGGCGGATGGTGATGTCGAGATAGGCAAGGTATCCGATCAGGACGACGCCGACGATCACCAACGTCCTGATAATCCAGTATTTGCGGGCGCCGCCGCGCGCGGTGCGTTTTCGGCGAACGGCGCGCCGCTTGCCGCGCTGTGGCGTGGAGCGCTTTTTCTTTGCTGCCATGGGTGATCGATCAGTTCAAGGGTGTGCCACAGTTCCAGCACACTTCGAAGCTGTCGGGGTTCTCTTCGTCACAGTGCGGACAACGCTTGCTGGCGTCGCTGCCTTTGAGCGATTCCTCGAAACGCTGGATCACCGCGTACGCGACCCGGCTGTCGCACTCCCGTTCCAGCCAGATCTCGGGATAGGTGTGGGTGAACGGCAACTCGCCAACGCCACCTTGGGCGTTCTCGTTGAATACGCGTGCCTCGATGCCCTCCGCCTGCAGCATGTGCAGCAGCAGATAGGCTTCGGGCAAATTGGCCGCCATGTATAATCGCCGCATGAATCACTCCCCACGCTGAAGCCGCCTAGTTTACCAGCGACAAGGCGGCTTTCGGCGCGGTCCCGCCGGAGCCCTGTATGCCTGTTATTGATTTCTATTTCGATTTTTCCTCACCTTACGGTTACCTGGCCAGCACCCAGGTCGATGCTGTCGCTGCACGCCGCCGATGCTCGGTTGCATGGCACCCGTTTCTGGTCGGCACGGCGATGAAACAAACGGGTCGCCAGCCGCTCGCCCACGTCCCCATCATCGCCGACTACATGCTGCGCGACGTGCAGCGCTACGCACGTCTGCTGGAGATACCGCTGCGCGTACCCGACCGCTTTCCGGTTGGCGCGGTAGCGGCAAGCCGCGCCTACTACTGGATCCGGGAACGCGATCCCGAACGTGCGGTAAATTTCGCCAAGGCCGTTTACAGGGCCTATTTCGTCGACAATGTAGACATCACGGATGCAAAAGAAGTGGCAATCGCTGCCGCCGCGCGGGGGACCGATTGCGAGGAACTCCTTGCGGCCCTGAACGAGGACGAGGCCAAGCTGTTGCTGAGGCGGGAAAACGACAAGGCCCTGGCGAAGGGCGTGTTCGGTTCCCCTTTCTTCGTCATCGGTGATGAGCCGTTCTGGGGCGTCGACCGCCTTGAACAGGCGGAACGCTGGCTGCAGACCAGAGGCTGGTGATGGTACCCGGAACAGCCCGGCCGACCGCTCCGGCCTACGCACCCGGCGGACGGTGACGGCGTTATTGGGGATCCTTCAGCACCGAACACACCACGCTCCGGCTCGACCGCGGTCCATCGAACTCGCAGAAAAAGATGTTCTGCCAACGCGACAGGCCGAGGTCCCCGTCTATCACCGGTATGGTTTCCGACGGGCCGACCAGGCCGGCCTTGATGTGGGCATCCCCGTTGCCATCCTGCTGATCATGCCGCCACACTCCCCTTGGCACCAGCCGTTGCAGGCAGTCGATGACGTCGGTCTGCACGCTTTCGTCCCAGTTTTCCTGGATCATGATGGCGGCGGTCGCGCCCTGGGCATAGAGAGCGAGCAGCCCGTTGCGTACGCCGCTGCCGCGCAGCACGGCGCGCACCTGCTCGGTGATGTCTATCAGCTGCTCGCGGGCGGAGGACGGAAAGACAATGATTTCACGCACGGCTTTGCCCGCCATCGACCCCGCACCACACGGGACCGTTATCGATCGTGACGGTAGAGGTGTTCGCGGGTCCAGGGCACGTCGTTGTTGCGCCCGCGCTGAAACACGATCTGGAACAGCTGCAGGTCACCGTTCCTGAAGGCGTGGATCGAACCCTCCAGGTATAGGCGCCAGGCGCGCACAAAACGCTCATCAAACATCTCCCTGACCGTGTCCCGGGATGCCTCGAAACACTGCCGCCAGTCATCCAGCGTGCGTTCGTAGTGCAGACGCAGGTTCTCCACATCCAGAACAGAGAAGTCATAGGGCTCGAAGATTTCCGACATCTCGCCCAGAGTCGGCGGGTAGGCACCCGGAAAGATGCGCTTTTCGATCCATCGGTTCATCACCCGCGGCCTGTTGCGGCCGATGGTATGGATCAAGCCGCGTCCCTCTGCGGTGAGACAGCGGTCCACCACGCCACCCAGTTCCCGATAATTGGCTTTGCCCACGTGCTCCAGCATCCCCACCGAGACGAATACGTCATATTCGCCGGTCGCGTCCCGGTAGTCCGCTTCTCTGTATTCCACCAGCTCATCAAGGCCCTCCGCGCGCGCCTTGTCGCGCGCAAAGACGAGCTGCTGGTGGGAAATATTGTATGCCCTCACATGGGCACCGTACTCGCGCGCCATGAACCGGGCCAGGCCGCCCCAGCCGCAGCCCGCCTCCAAGACCCGGTCACCCGGCTTCAGGCGCAGCTTACGGCATACGTGATGCAGTTTGGCCGTCTGCGCCTCCTCCACGGTGGCGTCGGGATGGTCGTAGTAGGCGCAGGTGTACTGCATGTGATCACGGTCCAGCCAAAGCTGGTAAAACTCGTTGCTCACATCATAGTGGTGATGGATGTTTTCGATCGCGTCCTCCGGGGTGTTGACCCGAGGCGCGCCCGCGACCAGGCCCATCAACTTGCCGAACCAGGTCGATTCCTTGATGAAGTCAGGGCGGTTGTTGGAGGCCAGTTCGATCAGCCGCAGCAGGCGGCCTTCCACTTCCACCGCACCGACGATATAGGCATCACCGAAATACAGGTCAGGATTCGTTACTATGCCCCACAGCGCGCCCCGGCTCTTGATGTGGAGCACGACCTCGGGCGGTCCCTTGCAGGCGCTGATGCGCTCGCCATCCCACAACTCCACGGCGATAGGGGGGTGGTTCCGCATCGCGGCGAGAAACTTCCGCATTGCTGTTCGTTCCATCGACGCGGGAGGCCCGCTCGCGCGAGACGCCATCCAGTCCTGGTCGAGGTTGAGTGGAAATTCTCTTCCTTTCGTCGACATGGGGAGGTTCGCTAATCCAGTTTCCCGTGCATGAAATCCTAACCAGAATGGCCGGCCTTGACAATCATTCGGGAGGGCAAAAACGCTACTCGGGACCGAGCATTTCCACGCGCTCGGCATCCCCGACGATCACGGTCCGGCCGTCCAGGGACTGGAAGCGTTTGCCGCTTTCCTTGATGGACTTCCGGTAAGCACGGTAGGTAGTCGCCTCGCCGCTGCCGCTGTCGATCACCCTGATGCTGATCACCCGGTGCTCCTCGCGCCAGTGCAGGTAGTAAAAGATCGACGATACCAGGATCAGAACACCGATAAATCCATACGCCGCGATGCGACCGAACCGGTTGTCGGGGGCAACCGGCGCCAGTCGGCGCGGTCCGGTCGCCGGGGCACCGGAACGGGCCCGGTACACCGCATACACCACGGCTATCACCAGGGCGGTGAAAAGGATCTTGGTCAGCATGGCGCGAACTTAACACACCCTCCACGCAGCGCCCCAGTGTCGTTCCTAGAGCAGCATCAGCTGTCCTGCTGCCGCCGGGGCCGCGAAGCGGCCAGCGTCCAACTCAGGCGGCGCGGCGTCGAGACCGGCGTGCCGCCGCGCCCGCTGGAAGCGCTGCCGGATCAGTTGCGCGACCGGGCCTGCGCCGCGCTTGCGACGTCCGAACGTGGAATCGTTCTCGCGTCCGCCGCGACACTGGCGAATGAGACTCATGACGTGACCGGCCTTCAGAGGGTAATGATCGGCCAGCCATTCCTCAAACAGTTCCCGCACCTCAAGCGGCAATCGCAGCAGTATATAACTCGCGCTGCCCGCGCCGGCACTCACCGCCGCATCGAGAACGGTCTCCAGTTCCGGATCGGTGAGCAGAGGAATGATCGGCGCTACGGAAACATTCACCGGGATGCCGGCTTCGCTCAGCCGACGGATGGTCTCCAATCGCCGATGGGGGGCAGCGGCCCGGGGTTCAAGCCGTCGCGCCAGGTCCCGATCGAGCGTGGTTAGGGAAACGCTCACCTGCGCCAGGTTGCACCGGGCCATCTCCGCCAGCAGGTCGATGTCCCGTTCGACCAGGCCTGACTTGGTGGTAATGGATACCGGGTGTGAGCACTCCGCAAGCAGCTCCAGTATCTGGCGCATCACGCGGTAGCGCCGCTCGATGGGCTGGTAGGGGTCGGTGTTGGTCCCCAGCGCCAGCACCCGGCAGCGGTAACCGGGTCTCCGCAGCGCGTCACGCAGCAGTCGCGCGGCGTCGGGCTTGACGAACAGGCGCGATTCGAAATCGAGCCCCGCAGACAGCCCGAGGTAGGCATGGGTCGGCCGCGCGAAGCAATAGACGCAACCATGCTCGCAGCCGCGATAGGGATTCACGGACTGGTCGAACGGCACATCAGGGGAACTGTTGCGAGCAATGATGGACCGCGACCGATCCACGGTCACCCGGGTCCGCAGCGGCGGCAACTCATCCGCGCTGTCCCAACCGTCGTCGATGGCCGCATGGCGGATTGATTCGAAACGGCCTGCTTGGTTGCTGACCGCACCGCGGCCGCGCCGCGCCCCGCCACTCATGATCGCCCCCTCCGGTTCATGGCGTCCAGCGAAATACCCGCCCGTGGTTCTCGATCGCGCCGGCGGCGCTGGAGCCACCCAGAACGAAGATCGCGTCCCCCACTGCCGCCACCGGAACGCCATGCAGCGGGACCGGCAGACCCCGCCCCGCCGTCCATTGCGTTGCCTCCGCCTCCAGTATCTCGCCACTGGTCAGTGTGTGCCGCCCGTTCATGATCACTTCGCCACCGAAGACATGTATCACCCGCGGCGTATACACCGCGGCAAAGCCCGCGCGTGCTGTCCGCAGGCCCGGCCCCCGGGTCCAGCGGTCGCGGGTAGGATGATACACTTCTACCGAGGCCAACTCCCCGACGCCACGGTAGCGCCCGCCGATAAGATAGATGCGGGTTCCCATCGCTACGGCCGCCACATGCTCGCGACGCTCGCGGCTGGCGCCCAGTCGCTGCCATACATTGTCCACCGGGTCATAACGTAGCACTCGTCCCGAGGGGCCCTCCCCGCCGACCACGAACAGGTAGTTGCCCAGAGCGACGGCGGCGCCGGCGTAACGCGGCTCCGGCATCGCTGGCAACGACGCCCAGGTGTCCGCGGCCGGTTCATAGACCCAGGCGGTGGCGCTCGCCTGCCAGGACTGGTCGGCGCCGCCGAAGACATACAGCTTACCCGACAGGGCCGCCGCCATGAGATGGTGGCGGCCCGCGGGCAATGGCGCCAGTGCTTGCCAGCTATCACTGGCGATGTCGTAAGCCTCCAGGCTGCGCATGCCGCCGAGACCGCCGGGGACGTAAATGCGGCCATGCAGGTGCACCGCCACGGTTTCCGATCGAGGGGTGGGCATCGGCGACAATTCTCTCCACTCAGCCTGGACCAGGCCACACACCGTCATCAACAAGGCCACCAGCAAGATGGAACGCATGGCAAGCACTCCTCCCCGAACAAGAAACTAAATCAGTTAGACCATGCTCCGGCGTCGAGTTGCATCGCCGGGACGGTGGTGTGCCGCAGGCATTTTTCAATTAGTATGCCGCCAGCTGACTCGACCAGGCCACATACACCCGGGCGCCGGCCACGCCCATAGATTTACATGGAAATACAGCCGGTAACCGACAAGCGTCAGTGGGACGCCTTTATCAATCTGCCCTGGTCCATCTACCGCGACGATCCGGTGTGGGTGCCGCCGCTGCGTATCGCGGTACGCGATCTGCTCAATGTGGACAAGAACCCGTTCTTCCGGCATGCCAGGATGCGGCCGTTGCTAGCACTGCGCCACGGCGAGGTGGTAGGCCGCGCGGCAGGCATCATTGACGATGTGCATAACCGTTATCATGACGAGCGCACCGGCTTCTTCGGATTTTACGAAAGTGTCAACGACCAGGCCGTCTGCAACGCGCTGCTTGACGACGTTTCGGGCTGGGTCAAGGCCGCGGGCATGGAGAACCTGCGTGGACCGATGAACCCCAGCACCAACCACGAATGCGGCCTGCTGGTCGAGGGTTTCGACAAGCCACCGCGCATCATGATGACCTACAACCCGACTTACTACCCCGGCCTGCTCGAGGCGGCGGGATTTAGCAAGATCAAGGACCTGCAGGCCTGGGACGTGGACTCGGCCAACCCGTTCACCGAGCGCTTGATCAAGGTGGCCGACCGTCAGCGGCGGCGCAACAAGATCACCGTGCACGAAGTAGACATGAAACATTTCGACCGTGAGATCGAACTGATCATGGACATCTACAACCATGCGTGGGGCAGGAACTGGGGCTTCGTGCCGATGGACGAGGTCGAGTTCCGGCACATGGCCAAGGACATGAAGCTCATTATCGACCCCAGGCTGGTGCTGATCGTGCACGTGGACGGCGTGCCCGCCGCGTTCGGACTCGCGCTGCCCAACATCAACCAGGCGCTGGCCAAGATCAGGGATGGTCGCCTGCTGCCCAAGGGTATCTTCAAGCTGCTGTGGTATTTCTTTGGTCCCGGCCGGCGGCGCACCATCACCGAGTCGCGCATCCTGACGCTCGGGATCAAGGACGAGTTCCGGCGCCTCGGCTTGGGCGCGCTGTTGTATGTGGAGTATGTCAGGCGTTCGCCGGCCGGCGGCATGCCGGTGGGCGAGGCCTCGTGGATACTGGAGGACAACACCGACATGATCTCCAGCCTGGAGGCGATGAACGCGCAACTCACGCGCCGCTACCGTATCTATCAGCGGCCGGCCTGAACCCGGTTACCAGCTACCCATCTCGACGAGTTCACGCGCCAGGTAACGATGCGGGGGCACCGTAAGCGGCGCCGCAGCGGGCGGCGTCGCCGCCCGGTAGGGGCGCCCGGCCAGGTCAAACACTTCCCCGCTGTCCGGATTGATGAAGCCGCCCTGCCAGGGCAGGCCGGGCGCCAGACGACGCGGTCGCTCGGCAACGAACTGGACCAGGATCCCCGGCGATTCGGTCTCCGCCAGATAAATGCCGTATTGCGGCAGCAGCGAGCGCGCCTGCGGGTGCAGGCCGGGCTGCGGTTTGTCCGTCGCGGCACGAACATGGCCGGAAGTCAGCGCCAATGCTTCCAGCTGTCGCGGACTGCGGTGGACCACCCATACCGGCCGCCCCGACCAGCCGAGCAACTGTGCCTCGCCCGCCGCGATACCGCCGAAGTCGACGATGGAGGAAGACCGGGGACCGGCAGGGCTGAACAGGCCATACAGGAACACGGCGGTGAATAAGATCCCGCCCATGCCGCCGAGCACGGCGACGGCGCCGCGCAGGCGGCGGCGTCGCGGGGCGTCGGCATTAGCCATCAGCCCGCCGTGACTAGCGGGCGCCGGTATAGGTAATCTCGTGGTCCCATTGCAGCTCCCCTCGCGCCCGGATGCGGCCGAATGCAAACTGGTCAGTGATGTCGCGCGCCTGCCGGGGCGGCACCTCGACGCGTATCTCCTTGGACTGCTCGCCGACCACCAGGCACTGCTGCTGTCCCTGTTGAGCCAGGCAGTCAGCCGCCGTGATCGTGAGGCCGAAATAATGCAGTGTCCGATCACTGGACATGTTGTGGACGCGGGCGTTCATTCTGTAGCTGTCGCCATACGCTGGCTGCATGGAGAAGTCCTCGAACCGCACCTCGGATACGGGTATGCGACCCTGTTTAACACTGTCCTGTACTTGTGTGTACAGCAGCGCAGCACCGACGATTACCAGCAACACAGCCAGCGTCGCCAGCACAGAACGCCGGTAACCGAAATTGATGATCAGCAGACCGACCAACACGCCCAGAATCACTACCAGCGCAACCCAAACCATACCTTTTCCTTCACCCGTACAGGGATATCATCATTACGCCGGCCAGGGCGCCGCACCGATTACCTTGCCGTGCAGCAGCAGCAGCGCGGCATAGGCGGTCAGCGCCGCGGCCACCGGGCGCCAGTCCGGCGTCCGCGACCGGCCGCCGGTCCGTCCCGCGGCAAGGGCCGCGAACGGCAGGAACGAAGTTCGTGCCGCAAAGCGGGCGAACTGTTCAGGGAACGCCAGCCGCCGCCTTTGATCGATGTGGGCGGCGCCTCCCAGGGCGAGCACCAGCAGGCCACCGAACATTACAAGCGAGCCAAGATCACCTTTTACCACCAGGTGTGACGACGCCCAGATGGCGATACCCCACATTGCCGGGTGGCGGGTGATGCGTAGCACATCGGGCAACCCCGCTTCGCCGAAAGCGCCCTGCTGACCCAGGCTCATGGGATTGCGGACCATGTAGCCGCCGACAATCAGGTAAAGCGCGAATGGCATGAGCAACAAAGGCAGGTAATAGGCCCAGTAGGGCGCGGCCCACAGCAGAATTTGCGGCCGCTGCGCATAGGCGACCACCATCCACGCCATGCCTGCGAAGGCAAGCAACGAGTAGATCCCGAGGTATCCCAGCTCCCCCACACGCCCCACCAGCCCCTGGCGCGCGGCCGTGCGCGATAACAGCAGATGTGCGGCAACGAAGAACGAGGTGGCTGACAAGAGACTGATCACTGGATCTATCGGTGGTCCGTGGCGCTGTGCTCAAGGTGTTTTTATAGCATAGCCATGGCGCGGTTCAGGACTCCGGGCCGGGGCCGCAATCCCTTCAATCTCAAGCAGCAGCTCGGACCGGCACAGGTCACCGACCACCAACAGCGTCGGCACTTCGCCCCAGGCGGCCCGCGCCGCCTCGCGCACCCGGTGGCGCTGCGCCTCGCTGCGCAGGTAGATCTTGGTGGCCCTCAGATCCTGCAGACCACGCAGCGCCTCGCCGCTGGCCTCTCCCGCGATGCGGATCACGGTGTCGACATTCTGCAGCGCCTCGCTGAACTGTGCCAGCGCGTCACCGACGTGACGCGACTCGTGGCCGGTGATGCTGGCGGTGCCGGATATCAGTAACACCGGCGGCGAATCCCCCGCCAGCGTGGCGCGCGCGAAGGAAGGGCTTTGCGGGCCGTATTGCGGCGGATAGCGAAACGCGCTGGTTTGCCTGGGATTCTCATAGTGCCTGCCGGGCCTTCGGGAGGCGAGGAAGAACAGCATCCCCCCGGCATCGCCGCAGCCTATAGCGGTGGCGGCAGGAAAGTTGTCGCGGAAACGCCGGCAATGCGCGAGCAGCGGCTGGTGGCGGCCGCGGCAGAACTGCTGGTAGCGATCGAGGCCGCTTTCCCGCCGGTGGATGCCAGGAAAGAAATTCCACAACCGCAACAGGTGCGCGTGACCGGTGGCCGCCACGCAGTTGGTGATCATGCCGTAGGCGTCGGCTATCTCGGCCTCGATACCACGCCCAGGGACAGCCGGCGGCAGGTCCATCGCGCCCATCAGCAGGTCCTCGTCGTGGGCATAACGGATCGCGTTCCAGCTGCCCAGCGCAACCGGCGCATCGGCCAGCCAGAGTTCCGAGAATCCGCCGTCGGGCTGCCGCATCGGTACCCGTATCACCGGGTGCGGCGCCACCGTCTCCAGCGCCGGGTCGAGACTGTAACGGACCTCGGCGAGCACACAATCGGTATGCTCCGCAGCCGCCTGCGCGGCGTCACTGGCAGGAACAATCATCGGCACCAACACGGCTCGGGGGCTCTCTCTCTTACGGCGGCGGCCGGCCCGCGGCGGGCCGTCGGATTAGCGTGGACGGCGCAATCTACTTAACTTGCCGCAGCCGTGCAAGCGCCATGCTGGTTTCGTTCCGCGCCGTGTTCTACTATGCTGTGATAGTGTTGAAAGCATCCGACAATGCCGTGCAGGCACCGGAATCCGGCGCCGCGCCCCGCCGCGAACTGCGCTCCCTCGATCCCAAGGCACTGCTCACGGAGATGGTCGCCGACGGCCTCGTTGCTCGCGCCGACGGCAAGCGTATCCTCATGGTTTGCAGGGTCAAGGACCTCAGCAAGACCCACCCTCTGGTGGCCATTGCAGAACAGCGGCCGGCGGACGCCCGCAACCCCGGCCGCACGCTGCTGCTGGAGGACCTGGTGGCGTGGCTGGCGCACCGCACCGGCATGCTCTACGAGCGTATCGATCCGCTGAAGATCGATGTCAGCCAGGTGACCTCGGCGATTTCCTACGGCTACGCCAAGAACCGGGAGATACTGCCGCTGAGGGTCGGCAAGGAAAACGTGGTGATCGCCACCAGCAATCCCTTCGCCGGTGCCTGGCGCAGCGAGTTGAGCCAGCTGCTGCGCAAGGACGTCGAACTGGTACTGGTCAACCCGGTCGACATCAAGCGCTACACGGACGAGTTCTACAGCCTTTCCAGTTCCCTGAAGAAGGCCACCCGCAGCGGCGAAGCACCGGGCGTGGACCTGATCCAGAACCTGGAGCAGCTGGTGCAGCTGGGGCGTGCCGGCAAGCTGGACTCCGACGACCACCACGTGGTACATATCGTAGACTGGCTGCTGCAATATGCCTTCGAGCAGCGCGCCAGCGATATCCACATGGAGCCTCGGCGCGACGAGGGAGACATCCGGTTCCGGATCGACGGCGTACTGCACCGCGTCTACCACGTGCCACCCAACGTGCTGTCGGCGCTGATCAGCCGCATCAAGACGCTGGGGCGCATGGACATCGCGGAGAAACGCCGACCCCTCGACGGCCGCCTGAAGACCAAGACGCCTGAAGGCATGGAGATCGAGTTACGCCTGTCCACCATCCCCACGGCTCTGGGCGAAAAGATGGTCATGCGCATTTTCGACCCCGAGGTGCTGCGGCGTGATTATCAGCAGCTGGGCCTATCAGAACAGGAGCTGAAGATCTGGCGCTCCCTGGTGGATCAACCCCATGGTATCGTGCTGGTCACCGGGCCGACGGGATCCGGCAAGACCACCACGCTCTATTCCACTCTCAAGCAGCTGGCGACGCCGGAGGTAAACGTCTGCACGGTGGAAGACCCCATCGAGATGGTCGAGCCGAGTTTCAACCAGATGCAGGTTCAGCATTCAATCGACCTCACCTTCGCCGCCGGGGTGCGCGCGCTGCTGCGCCAGGACCCGGACATCATCATGATCGGCGAGATCCGCGACCTGGAGACCGCGGAAATGGCGGTGCAGGCCGCACTGACCGGCCACCTCGTACTATCCACGCTACATACCAACGACGCCCCGTCGGCGGTGACGCGGATGATGGAGATCGGTGTCCCCGCCTATCTGATCAATGCCACCGTGCTCGGTGTGGTGGCGCAGCGCCTGGTGCGTACTCTGTGTCCGCACTGCAAGGTCCACCAGGCGCTGGACCAGAGCGCGTGGCAGGCGCTGGTCCATCCCTGGAAGGTGCCGCTGCCGAACGAAACCCACGTTCAACGCGGATGCCTGGAATGCCGTAATACCGGATACCGGGGACGCATTGGCCTCTACGAGATGCTCAAGATAACCCCCGAGCTGCACCGCCACATCACGCCGGACGCGGACATCGACGACATACGCGAACAGGGCATCAAGCAGGGCATGCAGCCACTCAAGATCAGCGGTGCGCGCAAGATCGCCGCCGGCATCACCACCTTGAGCGAGGTGATGCGGGTGATCCCCAAGGAGACCGAGTACAGCTGACGTTGCCAGCCGCGTCCTACCGTCGGTCGCTGGCGGTCAGCGGAAACTGGCGCTTTCGCCAGGCGGGCGGGTAAAGATCATGCCCCGCACCCCGGCCTCGAAATCCTCCCCGAAGGCGCGCCGCAACACCAGCGGCAGGGCAATGGATCCGCAGCTCAGCAGCCGGTCATGAAAATCCCTCATCCCCGGCTCCCTGCGCTCCGCGCGCAACCGGTCGCGCGTGGCGTTGATCAATGCCCAGCCGGTGGCATAACCCATGGGTGTCGCGGGCGCGTGTGTATACCAGTTCAGGTCCGCCATCGCCTGTGCGGGAGGGAAGCCCAGGTGACGTTGCATCAGCGCGGACGCCTGTTCCAGGTCCCGGTCGCGGGTCTGGATCTCGACATCGATGATGATCCGCAATGCGCGCCACAGGCGGTCCTTGAGCAGCACGAAGCGCTGTTCGGGGCGATCAAGGAAACCCTGCTCCTGCATCAGTTGCTCGCAGTAAAGTGCCCAGCCCTCATAAAGGGTGGCCGAGGTGTTCAAAAGACGCGGCAGCGTGCTGGCGGCGGGCTTGAGGTTGGCGGTGACGAACTGCAGATGATGCCCTGGGTAAGCCTCGTGGACGCAGGTATGTGGTATGCCCGCCAGGTGGTGCTCGGCCAACGCGTCCTCGTCAGACGCGGGCGTGACGTAGTAGTAACCCTGTTGCGCGGGGTCGTTGGGGGCGGGTTCCATGTAGGCCGCGAACGGGATCTGATGGTGCAGGAATGACGGCGTCGCCACTACAGAAAGCGTCTCCGGATCCGGCATGGTGACCAGCTTGTGTTCTGCCACAAACCCGCGCGCCGCCTTCATCTGCGCCTGGTAGGTCTCGATCAGTTGCGTCGGCTCGGGACGTTCCGCCTGGAGTCTGCGGTTCAGCGCGGCCACGTCCTCGTTGCCGGACAGCTCGCGGCAAACCCGGCGCAGGTCGCGCTGGGTCTGTTCGAACAACTGCACCCCCAGATGGTGCAGATCATCGATCTCCACCTCGAGAAAGTGCCGGTACCGGAGCAGGTGGCCATAGCGCCGTCCGCCCACGGCAAACGACCCCGCCGCGCGGGGGCCGATCTCCCGCTCCAGGAAGTCGGCGTAGGCATTCACCGCTGCCACCGCCGCCTGCAGCCGGGCCGGCAGTTCGCGCAAGCGCTTGCGATGTGCGCCGACCTTGGGGTGCCGCTCCAGGCCGCGCAGATAGTCCGCGCCCGCGGTCGCCGCGGTATGGGCGGATTCGAGCCACTCCGCCGGCACCTGCTCGCAGTCCGCCAGCAGCCGCTGCCGGGCCTCGCGCAGATAACCGGGCACGGCCTCCAGCAACGCGATCAGGGCCGCGGGAAAATTGCTGAGCGGGCGTATGGTCAGCTGGTAGACGGCGTTGAGGGGCAGATAGGCCTGCGGATCACGACGCCGCCAGTCGAATGCGGTGAGCGCCTCGATTTCCAGGTACGCGGCGCCCCGCATCAGCTCGAGGTCGATCAGGCGGTCGGCATCGAGGCCACCGGTGTGGAGTTCGTCGAGGCCGGCAAGCAGTTTCTCGTTGAGCACCACCAGCGCCGCAATCTCGTCGTCGCCGCAGGCGCGCAGGGTCCCAGCGTGCCGGTATTCGCCCACTTCCACTGCCGTTTCCGGATGGAAGCGCAGCCAGGCGTCGTAATAGGCGTCCTTGAGACAATCAAAGTCGCTGACAGCCGGTTCTGTCACCCTGCCTACCTTTATGGCGTAGATTTTATTTCGACTTCGTGACTGATCTGCGCCGTCTTCCCCAGCATGATGGACGCCGAACAGTACTTCTCAACCGAGAGCTTCACCGCGCGCTCCACCGCCTCCGGCTTCAGGTCGCGTCCGCTCACCAGGTAGCGCGCATGGATGCGAGTGAACACCTTTGGCTCGCGGTCGGCGCGCTCGGCATCGAGCTCGACACGGCAGTCGGTGACCTGGTGGCGCCCACGGCGCAGGATGTGCACCACATCGAAGGCAGAGCAGCTGCCCATGCCGAGCAGCAGCATCTCCATCGGCCGGGGTCCAAGGTTGCGTCCGCCATGGTCCGGCGGACCGTCCATGGTCACGGTGTGGCCGCTCTCGGTGGTGCCCGCAAACGCCACGCCGTCAATGAGTTTCACTGTCGCTTTCATTGTACTTCCCGAGTCTGTTACGCGGCGCCGAAAAGCTGCGCCAGCCTGGTGCCCGGGTCCGCCGCGCGCATGAATGCCTCCCCGACCAGGAAGGCATGCACGCCATGCTCGCGCATGTAGCGCACGTCGACCTGTTCGTGGATGCCGCTCTCGGTTACCACAATGCGGTCCCGGGGGATCTGCCGCAGCAATTCTATCGTGGTCTCGAGCCGGGTCTCGAAGCTGCGCAGGTCGCGATTGTTGATTCCGACCAGCGGCAGATGCAAGGCCAGGGCACGCTCCAGCTCCGCGGCATCATGGACCTCCACCAGCACGTCCATGCCCAGTTCCAGGGCCAGCGCGGTCAGCTCCGTAAGCTGTGCGTCGCCCACCGCGGCGACGATCAGCAGTATGCAGTCGGCCCCGATCGATCGCGCCTCCCAGACCTGGTAGGCGTCAATGATGAAATCCTTGCGCAACACCGGCAGCGCGCAGGCATCCCGCGCCGCAATCAGATAGCGGTCGGCGCCCTGGAAGAACTCCTCGTCGGTGAGCACCGAGAGGCAGGTGGCCCCGCCGGCGGCATAACTGCGCGCGATCTTAACCGGATCGAAGTGCGGACGGATCACCCCCTTGCTGGGGGAGGCCTTCTTGATCTCGGCAATGACCGCGGCATCGCCGGCGGCGATACAGGACTCGACGGCGGACACGAATCCGCGCGGCGCCGGCGCGTCCGCAACACGGCCGCGAAGTTCGGCCAGCGGCAGCAACCGGGCGCGTGCTGTGACCTCGCCCGCCTTGTGGCGCACAATGCGGGTCAGGATATCAACCTCTTCGCCGGTCAGTGGCTCACTCATAGGCCGTTGCTGAAAGCCGCCAGTTGGTCCAGTTTGTCCGCGGCACTGCCGTCGGCAAGGACATCGAACGCCCGCGCCACACCCGCGTTGAGACTGTCTGCCAGTCCGGCGGCATAGATGGCGGCTCCGCCGTTGAGGGCAACGATATCGCGCGCGGCCCCGGCCTCGTTGGCAAAGGCGCGCCGGATCAGGGCCAGGCTGGCCTCGGCGCTGCTCACCACGATGTCATCCAGCTTGCCCCGTGCCACGCCCAGCTCCTCCGGGGTCACGGTGCGGGTGCTCACCTCCCCTTCGCGCAGTTCGGCGACCAGCGTGGGCGCAGCGACGCTGATCTCGTCCAGGCCGTCCTCGGCATGCACCACCAGCACATGCTCACTGCCCAGACCGCCCAGCACGCGGGCGAGGGGCTCGACCCAGTTCTCGCTGAATACCCCCAGCACCTGGTTAGGCGCCATGGCCGGGTTGGAGAGCGGCCCCAGCAGATTGAAGATGGTGCGCACACCCATCTCCCTGCGCGGGCCAATGGCGTGCTTCATGGCGCCGTGATGCAAAGGCGCGAACATGAAACCCACCCCCACTTCGCGAATGCATGCCGCGACCTGCGCGGCATCCAGGTCGATGCGAATCCCGGCCGCTTCCAGCAGGTCGGCGCTGCCCGAGCGGCTGGACACGGAGCGGTTGCCATGCTTGGCGACATGGGCGCCAGCCGCCGCCGCCACGAAAGCGCTGGCCGTTGAGACGTTGAAGGTTCCGCTGCTGTCACCGCCGGTTCCGCAGGTGTCCACCAGGTGGGGCAGATCGACCTCGACTCTGGTCGCCAGCGATCGCATCACGCTGGCGGCAGCGGTGATCTCGTCGATGGTCTCGCCCTTCATCCGCAGCCCGATCAGAAAACCACCTATCTGCGCCGGCGTCGCCGCGCCGGTCATGATCTCCCGCATCACGGACTCCATCTCTTCGCGGCTCAGGTCGTGGTCCTCGGTGACGGCCTTGATGGCTTGTTGGATGTTCATGGCGGCGCTGTTCGTTCAAGAGTTGGCGAGAGTATACGCGGGCGGCTCGGCCACCCGCCACTTCAGGCCGCGGCGTCGTAGATGCGCAGGAAGTTCCTAAGCAGCCGGTGTCCATGCTGGGTGAGGATGGACTCCGGGTGGAACTGCACCCCCTCCACCGCCGCTTCGCGGTGACGGATGCCCATGATGTCGCCGTCGTCGGTCCAGGCAGTGAGCTGGAAGCAGTCCGGGAGGGTATCGCGCTCGATTACCAGGGAATGATACCGCGTGGCCTGAAACGGACTTTCCAGGCCCTCGAACACCCCCTCACCGGTGTGATGGATCATCGAGGTCTTGCCATGCATCAACTCCGTGGCCGGCACGATGCGGCCGCCGAAGGCCTGGCCAATGCTCTGGTGGCCCAGGCACACCCCCAGGATCGGCACGCGACGGTTGAAGTGCTTGATGGCGGCCACCGATACCCCCGCCTCGTTGGGCGTGCAGGGACCCGGCGATATGACGATGCGGGTCGGCGCCATCGCCTCCATTTCCTTCAGCGTAATGGCGTCGTTGCGGAACACCCGCACTTCCTCGCCCAACTCCCCCAGGTACTGCACCAGGTTGTAGGTGAACGAGTCGTAGTTGTCGATCATCAGCAGCATGCTTGAGACGTCACTCTAATCGCTGCGGTCAGTTGAAGATTGCCTGCCGGAAAAGCACAGTATACCTAACTCCATTGCCGCCGCGGGAGCGACGGGCGATCAAAAAAATCGGGTCAGATCTCTTATTGCCGGCTTGCGGCAAACTGTGATCTGATCCCACACAGGCAGGGACCCCGCATAGGCAGTTACCCATCGAGGTCGATTCTCACCACGAGTTGCTCAAGTAGAAGACCAGAGTTGAAAAGTAATGATCGAACATGTTTGTGCCTGAGGAGGACACAGGTTCCTGGTAACCGATATTCTTTTTAGGTGACAGGTATCGATTCGCAACGAAGTTCGAAAGTACCTTACCGATCGTTTCTCTTATATAGCCGGATATGTGTCCGCAATTATTCGCTTTTCGTCAATCTGCTCTACTCGACTTCACGGGAGGCATTTATACGTGTCCCCGACTCAGGCCGTCGTCGAGACCCGCGCTGGCCATGGCCACGGCGCGGAAGATTGCCCGTCCCTTGTTCATGGTCTCCATCCATTCGCGGCTGGGGATGGAGTCAGCGACGATGCCTGCCCCTGCCTGAATGTGCAGGACGCCGTCCTTGATCACTGCGGTGCGGATGGCGATGGCGGTATCCATGTTGCCATTCCACCCGATATAGCCCACCGCCCCAGAGTAGATTCCGCGCTTGTCGGGCTCCAGCTCGTCGATAATCTCCATCGCGCGCACCTTGGGCGCGCCGGACACTGTGCCGGCAGGAAAGGTCGCGCAGAGTACGTCGACTGCATCGAGATCATCGCGCAGCGCACCCTCTACATTGGAGACGATGTGCATGACGTGAGAGTAGCGTTCCACCAGCATCTTTTCGGTGAGCTTCACGCTGCCGATTTGCGCGACTCGGCCGACGTCATTACGGCCAAGGTCTACCAGCATCAGGTGCTCGGCAAGTTCCTTGGGGTCCGCCAACAGTTCCTTCTCCAGGCGCAGATCGTCTTCCCGATCACGGCCGCGGCGGCGGGTCCCGGCAATGGGGCGCACAGTTACGGTGTCGTCTTCCAGGCGCACCAGGATTTCCGGGGAGGAGCCTACGATCTCGAATCCACCCAGGTCGAGAAAATACATGTACGGAGACGGGTTAACCGTGCGCAGCGCGCGGTACAGATCGATAGAACTAGCCTGGTAAGGGATATACAATCGTTGCGACAGCACCACCTGCATGATGTCGCCGTTGCGGATGTACTCCCGCGATTTCTCCACCGCGTTTTCAAACTCTGCTTGCGCAAACCCGGAGCGGAAATCGGACTCCACCACTTCCCTGATGCCGCTGTCGCCGCCCACCGGCACCCTGGCCTGCCGCAGCTGGTCAACGAGCTCGTCCAGGCGCGCCTGCCCGCTCTCCCAGGCTTCCATTTCCCGCAGGTCGACGTGGACAACGAGATAAAGACGGCCGGATAGGTTATCGAACACCAGCACCTCGTCCGAGACCATGAGCAGTATGTCCGGCACCTGCAGCGGGTCTGGTTTGTGGCACGGACCCAGGTGGGTCTCGATGTAGCGGATGGTGTCGTAGCCGAAGTAACCGACGATGCCGCCCGTGAATCGCGGCATACCGGCAATGTCCGGCACGCGAAAGCGGCCTTGGAAGCGGCGTACCGCCGCCATGGGATCCTCCGAGGTCTCCCGCTCCGCCACCACGCCGCCGCTTTCGACCGTTACCTCGCTGCCGGTCACCCGCAACACGGTACGGCAGGGCAGACCAATGATCGAGTACCGGCCCCACTGAGCGCCGCCCTCCACCGATTCGAAAAGATAGGAGTAAGGCCCCCGGGCAAGCTTGAGGTAGGTGCTGACCGGTGTGTCCAGGTCCGCCAGCACCTCACGCATCAGCGGGACGTGGGAGTAACCCTGTTGCTTGAATTCAGCAAGATCCGCTTGATTGATTGGCATGAGACATCACCAGGTAAGGTCGAAAACGATGGTTGACACACTCACTGCGCATGCGGGCGGCGCTAGCGCCAGCCGCTAACGATCGCAGCGAACCGCCATCGTGATGTGCTCTGCCTGGTGATAATGAACATCTCTTGTCAGTTCTCGAGGGGTGCGATTAAAGAGGACAGTTCCCGGAAAGAGTCTATGATTGCGTCCGGCTCGTATTTCGTCAAGTCCAAGCCCTGATTGTAACCATAGCTCACGCAGATCACCGGCATAGCGGCCGCCCGCGCCGCATTGATGTCGGTGACCGAGTCACCCACCAGCACGGCCTGCCGTGGTGTGATGCCGAACCGGTCACAGATGTGGCGCAGCGGCAATGGATCCGGTTTCTTCACCGCGAGAGTATCACCGGACACGACCTGCGCGAAATAACCAAGCAGTTCCAGTTCCTTGAGCAGCGGACAGGTGAAACGCTCCGGTTTGTTGGTCACACACGCCAGAAGGTAACCGTTATCGCGCAGTGTATTCAATACATCCACTACGTCCGGGTAGGGCTCGCTGTGCTCGCACACACCCTCCAGATAGTGCCGGTGAAACGACGCATGTCCACGTTCGTACAGGGCCGATTCGGCCTGTCCATCACGGGTCCCCGTGAGCGCTCGGTGGATGAGCGTCACAGCACCGTTGCCCACCCAGGTCAGCACCTTTTCCTCCGGGTAAGTATCCATATCCAGGTCCTGCATCATTCGATTAACGGCGCGCGCCAGGTCCGGGCCGGTGTGGATCAGCGTACCGTCGAGATCGAACAGCACGGCACTCACCGGCAATGGCCACGAACGGTCCGCGCTGCGCAGGAACTTTTTCTCCGGCATCCAGAAGTCACCCGGTGGCGCGGGCGATCTCGGCATGCATGGCGTCGATGGTTGCCTTGTAGTCGTCGGTGCCGAATATTGCCGAGCCTGCAACAAAAGTGTCGGCACCGGCGGCGGCCACCGCGCCGATATTGTCTACCTTCACGCCGCCGTCCACCTCGAGCCGGATCTCGCGGCCGTTGTCGTCGATGATCGCCTTCGCAGCGCGGATCTTGTCCAGCACGTAGGGGATGAACTTCTGGCCGCCAAAGCCCGGGTTCACCGACATCAGCAGCACCATGTCTACCTTGTCCGCCACCCAATTCAGGTAATCCAGCGGGGTGGCCGGGTTGAACACCAGTCCGCACTTGCAGCCGGACTCCCTAATCAGCTGCAGCGTGCGATCGACGTGCTCGCTGGCTTCCGGGTGGAAGGTGATGTAGCTGGCGCCGGCCGCGGCAAAATCGGGAATGATGCGGTCCACGGGCTTCACCATCAGGTGTACGTCTATCGGCGCTGTAACACCGTGCCCGCGCAGCGCCTCGCAGACCAGCGGTCCGATGGTGAGGTTGGGCACATAGTGATTGTCCATGACGTCAAAATGAATAATGTCGGCACCGGCGGCGAGCACATTGTCCACCTCCTCGCCAAGTCGAGCGAAGTCGGCCGACAGTATGGAAGGTGCGATGGCGTAGTCAGGCATGGCGATGGTTCCGGCGCTTGTGGGGTTCTGGCGCGCACTGTACCGAAATCATGCTGCTCCCGAAAGCTCTACAAAGAGAGAGTCGGGCTGCAGCCGGCGAGCGCCGCCGGGGATAGGCCGGTCATGAGGTAGCGTATCGCCCTCCACCCGCGGCGTCACGGACGCAATCAGGCTAACGCTGGGTTCAGCGTATGGCCAGGAAGAACGCGGCGTCACCGCGGCGAATATTGAGCAGCAGTGTCCCTGCACCACGCACTGCGGCGGCAAACTCCTCAACTGACGCGAGCGGCCGGCGGTTGGCGGATACGATCACGTCCTGTTCCCGCAGGCCGGCGTTCCACGCCGAACTTCCCGGGTCCACCTCCTCTACCCACACCCCCTGCTGCAGCGAGCGGGTACGGCGGTCGGGCGGCAGATCGGCGAAGCGGGCGCCGGCCAGGGCGCCGTGCAGGACGGCGCCGTCGCGGTATTCCTGCGCCAGGGCGTCGATGCGGGCGGTGATCTCTCGCATCCTCCCCTGGCGAAGCACGATCAATTCAACCTCCTGGCCAACCCGCAGGAGCCCCACGGCGTTGCGCAGGTCCGCGGCGTCGTCGATGCGGCGGCCATTGACCTCGGTGACGACGTCTCCCTCGCGCAGCCCGGCCCTGGCCGCCGGCGAGTCCGGGACAATCTGCGAAATCACCGCACCGGCATTGCGGTCCATGCCGAAGGCCTGCGCCAGTTCCGGCGTCAGGTCCTGGATGTATACGCCAAGCTGGCCACGCTGGATGCGACCATGCTTCACCAGCTGGTTGGTGAGCTCACGCACCATGTTGATCGGGATCGCAAAACCAATCCCGACATTACCTCCGGCGGGGGCCAGGATGGCGGTATTGATCCCCACCAGTTCGCCTCGCAGGTTGACCAGGGCGCCGCCGGAGTTACCGGGGTTGATAGAGGCATCGGTCTGGATGAAATCCTCGTAGCCCTCGATGCCCAGTCCGCTGCGCCCGAGCGCGCTGACTATGCCTGATGTCACTGTTTGGTTAAGACCGAAGGGGTTGCCGATGGCGACCACGAAATCCCCCACCCGCAGCCGGTCGGAGTCTCCGATCGTGATGGCGGTCAGGTCCTCCGCCGAAATCCTGATCACCGCCACGTCCGAATCCGGATCGGTGCCTATCACCTCTGCACTGAATGTACGCGCGTCCTGCAGCGTGACCGTGATTTCGTCGGCTTTTTCCACCACATGGGTATTGGTGATGACCAGCCCCTCCCCGGCGTCGATGATGACGCCGGAACCCAGGCTCTGGGTCTGCCGTCGCCGCCTCGGTTCGGGCAGATCGAAGAAGCGACGGAAAAACGGGTCCTGCAGCAGCGGGTTCTCCCGGATACGTAGCGTGCTGGTGGTGGCGATGTTGACTACCGCGGGCATGACGCGCTCCAGCATCGGCGCCAGGGTCGGCAACTCGTCGCCCTCCACGGCCAGCGGCAACGCGGCCCGCGCAGGGTTGATGACCAGCACGCACAGCGCCAGCCCCGGCAACGTCAGCCGCCATGGATTCTCGTGCGATATCATTGCAGCATCAGCGGCGATGGGTGAATTTGCTTGTTGCGGAAATGATGTCTCGGCGCCGATTTTTCAACCGTCATTTCGCCCCGACCGGCCCCAGCACATACCACCCGTCGCGCAACGAGGACCAGGCCATTCCCCCATGATCAGGCGGCCTGCCGGCGGGCGCGAATGCCAAGCTTACCGGCGGGTCGTTGCGGGGTGTGAACACAACATGGTCGTCCCTGACCTCGATGTTCGTGTTGGCCAGCGCCTCGGGGACCTTCACTTCGGTGCCGCGATCCGGACCGAGCACCTGCCCGGCATATATTCGGGCGGGTTCTTCGAAGAAATAAAGCCATTTTTCGGCGGGCGAATACCGCTGCCAGCATTGCTGCAGCATGATCACGACCAGAAGCAGGAACGAAAAGAAAAGTATGAGTCGTTTGCTGGAAATCCGCAGATCCATGATCTCCCACTCGTGCTCGAATCTACTGTGGTACGAGCATTATACCTTCCACGGATCGTGTCGGCGCGCGCCAGGCGATGGGCCGCGTGAGCCCGCCCCGGACGGGCTCACGCGGCGGTGCGGATGTCTGCAAGCTTCACGGTATTGCGGCCGGCGGCCTTGGCCTGATACATGGCCTGGTCGGCTGCAGCGATGATCTCTTCCGGCGTATTGTCCGCGCTGGGGAACAGCGCGACGCCTATGCTGGCGGTCACCCGCAGCGTTGCACCTTCGAGATCGTACGGTTCCGCCATCAATTCCTGCACGCGTTCGGCCAGTGACCGCGCCAGGCGCCGCGATTCCTCCGCACCCGCGGCCAGGTCCGGCAGGATGACCACAAACTCGTCACCGCCCAGGCGCCCCGCGATATCGCGCCGTCTGAGGCTGCGCCGTAAACGGCGGGACATTTCCTGGAGCAGCAGGTCCCCGCCGGCATGACCGAACTCGTCGTTGATGGACTTGAATTCATCCAGGTCGATGAAAAGCATGGCGCCCATACGATCGACCTGCTCGCATTGCCGGATCGCCTGTTCAAGGTGCTTGAGGAACAGCAGCCGATTCGGCAGCGAGGTTAGTGCGTCGTGGTATGCCTGATGCCAGATTAGCCCCTCGATGCGTTTGCGTTCCAGTGCGTTGACGAACACCTCGCCGGCGGTTTGCAGCAGGGTGACCGTCTCCTCGTTCCATTTCTTCTCGCTGCGAACGGAATCGAAGCCCAGGAAGCCGCGCACCTCGCCGCCCAGCATCATCGGCACCGCCACCAGGGAGCGGATGTTCTGCTGGGCAAAGCGCCGTTGTTCGTTCTCCGCCGAGGCCGGCAGGTCCTTGGCCCGGTGCACATGTATCGGCCTGCCGTCCCGAATGGGACCTAGGAGGTAAGCGTGATCCCCCATGGCTACACTCTGGTTGGCGTGCCGCTGCGAGTCGACGCCCGGGGCGCACCACTCGTAGATACAATCCATGATTTCGCTGTCTTCGCGAAACAGCATGACATAACTGCGATCGACCTCGGCAAACTCCCCCAGCACCCGCAGCCCATCGTGTATGCCGGTATCCAGGTTGTCGATGCTAAGCCGGATAAGATTGGACGCCAGGCCCACCACCAGACGCTCGAAGCGCACGCGGCGGTTGAGGTCGCGCTCCCTCCTCTCCTTGTGGGCGACATCCCGCTGCAGCTGGGTGTTGGTTTCCGTCAAGCGGGTGACCGTGGCGGCATGTTCCTCCTCGGAGGCCAGCGCCCGGGCCAGGGCCCGATGAAAACTCACTGCTCCGGCCAGCAGCGCGGACAGAAAGACCACGGCGGCCAGGGCGAGAACCCAATACAGCGGCTGTGCCTGCAAACCCAGCCAGGCCATTACCGGCACGACAGTAGCCGACAGGAACAGTACGAATGCCGGTAATATCGGCGCGAGGTAGGGGATGGCAGTGGCCGTGACGCCGAGCGGCAGTAGCAGCACCACGGCCTGATACACACCGCTGGTGTAGCTGAGCAGCACCACGGAACTGATACCCCATACCAGGCCCAGCAGCATGCTGCCCAGTACCAGCTGCCGACTCCATAGCTGCCAGTCGGTGGGTTGGAGGCGCTTGCGATAACGCCACAGCAGCAGCACCCCTGCAGCCACGGCCAGCGCGATGGCCGCGCAGCAGCCGAGCAGCACTGGCACAGGGACCTCCGTGGAGAGCACGAAGAAGGTGAGCGCGGGCAGCGCCATGTTGACGATCAGCCCGACCGGCAGTTGAGAGAACGCAATGTCGAGCAGTTGAGTCCGGTGTTGCCGGGAGCCGTTCAATAGTTATGACCCTGGATTCCAGGCCATTCCATGTACCCTGTTCATCCCACTAAGTATAGGAAATATTGCCGTCGGGACCATGCCCGGGCCAGTCATTCATTGGCGACGCCATGGGGCACGTGCCCGGTGGGGACGTGTTCCCGCGTGGAGTCGCAATGATCGCGTTGGTCGTCGAAGAAAATGTCGGCGCCGAAGGTGCGCAGGAATTCTCCTTTTGCCAGGCCACCGAGAAAAACTGCCTCGTCAATACGGATTTCCCATGCGCGCAGCGTTCGGATCACCCGCTCATGCGCCGGGGCCGCCCGTGCGGTGAACAGCGCGGTGCGGATGGGCGAATCCTGGGCCGGGTACTCGGACTGGATGCGATGCAGTGCCGCGAGTACGTTCTTGAACGGCCCGCCCGGCAGTGGATCCTTCGCCGCAGCCGACTCCGAGCGGGTAAAGGCCTCCAGGCCCTGGGTCTTGTATACCCTCTCGGCGTCATCGGCGAACAGCACCGCATCGCCGTCAAAGGCGATTCGCAACTGTTCACTTTCGTTCATCCCCACCTTGGACGGCAGGATGGTGGCGGCGGCGAACCCTTCGTCGAGTGCATTGCGCACGTCCTGCGGATCCGTCGAAAGGAACAGGTGCGCGTTGAAGGGCCGCACATACCGGTAGGGGCTGACGCCGCCGGTGAAAGCGGCGCGACTGATATCTAGGCTGAAGTGCTTGATGGAATTGAATACCCGCAGCCCGGTGTCCGCGCTGTTGCGGGATATCAGCACCACCTCTACGCGGGCCCGCTCGGAACCTACCTGATTGAGCCGCAGCAGCTTCTTAACCAGCGGGAACGCTACCCCTGGCTCCAGCACCTCGTTTTCGTGATCGATCTGGTAGTGGCAGTAGGCGTCCACGCCTTCCTTTTCGAACACCGAATGGCTTGCCTCCAGGTCGAACAGGGCACGTGAAGAGATTGCCACGACAAGTTTGTCGACAGTCATCTCTTTATAGTGCGTTGGGCTTGCATCCATATCAACTGTCGCCAGTGTCGCATTCCCGCCATCCGCGCAACAAGGGAAAATACAGGCCGAGCCGGGTCCGCCGGGGTTCAAGCGCTTGCATCGCCGCCGCGTAGCGCAACAACTGTGGCCGGTAACGTATCAGCTCACGATCCAGGAATCCATCCACGTCGGCGCCCTCGTGGATGCTGGTCTTGAAGTCGATGATCCAGCGTATCTCACCGTCGACGAAGGTCCGGTCGATGCGTAATCGGCGCCGCCTACCCTCCTCGACGCAGGTAAGCGGATACTCGTTCTCGATCGAGCCATGACTGGTGTCGAATAGCCATTGTGCGCGTGGATCATCCAGCACGTTCTGCAGCGCCGCACAAAGCCGGTGCAGCGCCGGTTGCAGCTCGGCCCCGGACACGCCGAGCGCTGACAGCCTCTGACGCCAGAAATCCCTGAGCGCCTCGATACGCCGGGCATCCCATGTCTTGAGTCCCTGTTCCGCCATGTGCTGCAAGGCCTCGTGGACCAGCACCCCGACCGTGCGCGCGGTCAGACCGACCCAGGAAAACTCGATGTCTTCCTGCTCGGCGTCCACCGCCGGCGTACCAACGGTGAGCGCCGGCGACGCCGCCCGCGGCGGCGCGCGCCAATCGTCCGGCAGCCGGCGCAGGAGCAGATCCTGGGGGGCGACCCGGATCGTGCCGGCCGCCGCCTCCGGATCCGCCGCCGCGGACTCGAACTCGGCCGTCACGTGCGGCCAGATCAACTCCAGCAAGCTACCCTGCGACGGACGGCCAGCCCCGCCGTCGGCGCCCCTTTTCACACTTCCAAACAGGTGCAGCTGGCGCACTGCCCGCGTGCATCCCACGTAGATAAGCCGCTGACTTTCCAGCCGGTCTTTCTCCTTCTCCAGTCGGCGCAGGTAGAGGTAGTGAGCGTCGGGTGCGGCGCCCGCCTCATGCAGCGGCGCCAGCAGCAGGCCCTTGCCCACCACGTCTTCCTGCCACGCCAGAAGCCTCGCCTCATCGCGTCCCGGCCCGCGCTCCAGCCCGGGTATGATGACAGTGTCGAACTCCAGTCCCTTGGCCTTGTGGAGGGTCATCAACTGCACCGCGTCCTGAGACCCGGACAGCGACCGCGACCAGCGGCGGGTAAGCGCGGCCTCGAACGCGACCTCATCGAGTAACCGGCCCCCGCCGTCGTGCTCATTTACCAGTTCCAACAGCTGCCCGGCATCAACCAGCGCGCCGGGACCGACGCATGCCGGTCCACCCAGTTGCTCCCAGGCGGCCTGCAGCCACGGCCGCAGCGGTGCGCGACCGCGGCGTTCCAGCGCCGCCTGCAGTGCCATGACGCAGCGCGTCAGCGCGGCCTCGCCGGCGCTGGAGAGAGGCGGCCATTGCTCCGAGCGCCGCAGCACCTCCCACAGGCAGTCGCCCCCCGCGGCGCGCGCAATGGCGTCCAGATCGTAGAGGCCAAGGCCGCACCATGGCGCCCTCAGCACCGCCAGCCATGACATCCGGTCCGCGGGATGCAGTAGCGCCCGCAGCAGCGCCAGCAGGTCCTGAACCACCGGCTGCGTCGCCAGTCCACCCAGATCAATACTGGCATAGGGGATCTTCGCCTGTTCCAGCGCCGGGGTGATCCACGCAAGATGGCTGCGTGCCCGCGACAGGATGGCGATTCCGTTGAGTCCCCGTTCGCTGCGGATGTCTTCGATGAGCGCCACGATACGGGTCGCCTCGGCATTGGGCGTGGGGTTGACCATAGCGTGCACCGTGACGCCGGCGGCCGGCAGCGGCGACACCTGATGCACCGCGGGCTCGTAGCTGACCGCGCCGCGGGCCGGGTCCGAGTCGGCGGGAAACACCGGCGCGAATGCGTCATTGACCCAGCTCACCACCGCCGGATCGGAACGGAAGTTAACCTTCAGGCGAATCGGTTCGGGACGGAACGAGCCAATACCGTGGTCCACCACCTGCAGAAAGATGCCGACCTCAGCCTCACGGAAACGGTAGATCGATTGCATCGGATCGCCGACTATGAACAAGGTGTGACCGTCGCCCTCGGTCCAAGCTGCCATAAGTTTTTCCAGCAGCTCCCGCTGGGATTCCGAGGTGTCCTGGAACTCGTCCACCAGCAGATGCTGGATCCGATAGTCCAGCCGCAGCGCCAGGTCACTGGGGGCCTCGGGGTCACCCAGCGCGCCGTTGGCACGCCGTCCCAGCTCGGCGAAGTCGGCTTGTCCACGTTCGGCGAACAGGGTGTGCAGCTGCGCCGCCGCCAACTGACACAACCGGGTCAGGGCGCCAAGCACCTGCCATTGCTGGTCCTCGAAGGCCGGCCCCGGTAAAGACCTGACGCCGACAAGGGCCTGCCGCAAAACCTCGTTGTCCGACAGCTCGGCGAGAATGTCCTCGGCCTGTTCTTTCATAGCCGTCGCCCGCTGGGCCGGGTCGGCGGGGAATCCGTTGTTGACGTTGAGCCTCCTGCGCCACGCATTGGCTTGCGTCAGCCATAGATCCGCGAGCGCCATCCAGCGCGGCAGGGAGGGGGCATCCGCACCGGGCCACTGCAGCGTGTCACCCCATGCCCCCACGCTCGATTCAGGCCTCCGCTGTGCCAGGTTGACCGCCGCATAGCGGGCGCACCCGGCAATGGGGTCGAGGAGTCCGTCCGGCACGGCCGCCTTGGCCGCCGCCAGCTCGCGCGTCACCACCCGTGCCCAGGCCGCCTCCAACTCAGCGCGCCAAGTCGCATCCGCCGAGGCGCGGAGGTGGCGCAGCCATTGGTCGCGGCGACCCAGCATGGTCACCAGCAAATCGACCGCTCGATCGACGCGGTTGTCCAGGTGCAGTAGGACCGTACGCACCGCCTCCGCCCATCGTTGTTCGCCCCCTCCCAGCAGGCGCAGGGTTTCGAGCGCCGCCTCCCGGTACAGCGACCCTGCGTCCTCGACGATCTCCATGGGAGCGCCGAAGCGCGACAGCCACGGCATCTGCCGGGTGAGGGACGCACACAGGCTGTCAATAGTCTGGATACGCAGCCGTGCCGGGTATTCCTGCAGGCGCCATCCGCGCTCGCGGTCCCGCGCCACCGCGCTTTGCGCAATCAGCCGCCGCCCCGCGGTAGCCGCGGATTCGTTCACCGGCACAGCCTCGGTATCGCGCATGGCGCCGATGATGCGATCACGCATCTCCGCGGCCGCCTTGCGCGTGAAGGTGATGGCGACTATCTCCTCCGGTTCCGCCACCAGGCTGAGAAGGGTAAGGAAACGGCGCACCAACAGCTCGGTCTTGCCCGCCCCCGCCGGCGCTTGCACGATGAAAGAGCGGGATGGATCCAGCGCCCGCTGGCGTTCCACTGCGTCAATAAGCTGCTCAGTCATCCGCGTCTTCCTCCGCCGAAGCAGCCTCATGGATGCGGCACAGCGGGTGGACGTCGCAATGCCTGCAGGCCTCGGCGTCCCTCGGGTCCACATCCGCCGCACCGGCGATAAAACCCGTGGCCAACCGCTCCAGCACGGTTCTCCAGCGCGCCACCAACTGGTCCCAGGTCAGCCCCGCCAGTTGCCGGACCTGCGCCACGGGCTCCACCTTCGGCGCCGGGGCCTGTTCACGGGCAAGCCCGGTCAGCTGGCAGTCGCCACGGCGCACCACAGCCAGGGCCAGGGCCTCGATCGGCCGGTCAGCGGCCAGCAGGTAGAGCGGCAGCTGCGGCTCGTCCGGGCGATCGCCGAGCCACTGTTGGTGAGCTTTGGGCTGAGCCCCGGTCTTGTAGTCGATGATCAGCTGCGCGCCATCTCCATACTCATCAATGCGGTCGGCCCGCAATCGCACCGTCAAACCGGCGATGGTGGCGTCCGTCGCGATCTCGGTCGCGATGACGCGAAACGCTGGCCGTTCGGCGTCCCGTTGCAGCCACTCCCGCAGCACGCCGACGAGACGCTGCCGCTCCAGATCCAGCAGTCGGCTACGGAAACGTTCGCGTGACTTCCATCGCGGGTCGTTCAGCACGCGATCCACGTGGCGCAGGATCAACGCGTCCAGATCGCTGTCCTCGATCGCGCGCAGCCGTTGCTGGGACTGCGTTGCAGCCCACAGTGAATGCAGACACTGGTGTACGATGTTGCCGCGGTCCAGCGCGCTTATACCCGCTTCCGCGACTGGGTACGCTCTCGCCTGCAATCGATAGCGCGCAAAGGCGCGGAACGGGCAGGCCGACTGGTCGCGGAACAGGTTGGCGCCGCCGCGCGCCCTCGCCGAGCTGGGCAGTGCCGGGCCGTGCGTGTCCGCGGTCGTCACCAAGGGCGGGCGATGGCGCTGCAGCAGCGCGACGAAATCGACATCGTCCGGTACCGGCTCGTCGTGCGGCGCCGGGGGCAGCGCCGCAAACAGCGGGCTGATGCGGGCCTGTCGGTCATCCTGCTGCGTGGCGAAACTGACCCGGATCTCGCCGGCGCAACGCAGCAGTCGTCGGGTGGTCTGCTCGGCGAACGCCAGCTCGGCGCGGGCATCAGCGTGGGGCAGGCCACGCTCAATCTGCAACCCCAGCGGCAGAAACGGGTCGGGGCGCGGTGGAGGTGGCCAGCTGGTATCGTCCATCCCGGTCAGCCACAGGCGCACGAAGTCGAATCCGGCGGTTTCCATCAATCCCATCACCTGCACCGGCGCCGAGGCGCTCTGCGGCTGAAAGACCCGGCCCTGCGCCATCTGTTGGATGCGCGCCAGCGCCGTATTCAGCGGCATGTCGGTGGCGACCAGGCCAAGACCGGCAAAGGCCGTCAACAGTTCGTACCACGCTTCCCGGGTCTGCTGTTCAGCGCTCTGGAGACTGGCGTCGCCCGGCCAGCCGGCGGCCTCCAGCCAGCGGTGGAAATACTCGGCCCAGTCGCGCGGTGTCTGCTGCGCGGTGGCGGCGGCTGACAGCCGGGCCAGACGCTGCAGTGTCTCCGTCAGTAGCGGGCAGGCGGACCCGTCCCGCTGCAGAAAGTGCATCATCTCCTCCCACTCCAAGCGCTCCGGCCCCGACTCCTGCAGTAGCCTTGCCAGCCGCGAACGCGATCCGGCCTCGGACTCCGACCCGTTGCTGAAGGCGGTATCGAAGAATATCGCCAAATGTTCGCGGCGCAGCGGCCGCCGGGTGAGTTGCAGTGCGCTCAGTGCCGCGTCCACCAGCGGAAACCGGCTCAGCGGACACCCCAGGGACAAGTGAAACGCGCGCCCTGTTTCTGGCCCGGTGCCCCATGGATGATCCGGATGCAAGGTGCGGTCGAAGATACGTTCAACCTGGTCCCGCCGGCGCGACAGATCCGGGACCACCACCCCAATCGGAGCGCCGTCCCCGCGTTCCAGGCAGCGCCGGGCCCAGTGCGCGGCGGCCGCCAGCTCGCTCTCCGGGTCCGCGCACGCCACCACCCGGGCGCCGCCCTCCCTGGCCGTGGGCGCCGCCCGGTGCACGGAAACGCCGCTGGATTGCAGCGCCTGGATCAGCCCTGCCCGCGCGGGAGGCAGTTGGTCGAAGCCCGCTAAAACCAGCCGCCGCAGCGGCGGCCGCCAACCGCCCTCGGAGATCAATGCGCCCAACCGCGCCGGCAATTCTGCTCTGCTGAGCCATCCCCCGGCCCGGCAGCGGCGACGAAATGAGCCTGCCCAGGCCGCGAAGGCGGCTGAGTCCGAACCAGGTGGTCCCGATATGTCCCGCAGTCGCAGCCCCCAGTCATGGGCTGTGCGCCAGGCTTCGCGCGCCGCCCGGCCGGTGGCTGGCACGGATAACAGGTCACCGCCCGGCCGTTCGCGCACTGCGACGCGAATACTGTGCTCCCACAACCACAGTTCCTGATGGTCGTGCAGCGACAGCGGCCGCTCGTCGCCTCGCTGCGCATAGCTGGAGGCCTGCCACATAGTGGCGACCCAGTCGTCCCAGAAATGCACCGCGGGAGTCGGCCAGGCCAGTTTACCGCAGCCCTGTTGCGCCGCGCCGTGGACATCGAGAAGGTGGTGCTGCAGCCGTCGCGTGGCGGTCACCACCGTCGCTCCGGCGCGGATCTGCGTCATCAAGTCATTCATTACCGTACGCTATTCCGAGCGCAGCGCCGTTACCGGGTCGAGGCCCGCCGCACGGCGGGCCGGCAGGATTCCCGCGATCAGCCCGATCAGCAGCGCCAGAGCGAACGCCAGCGCGGTAAACGTGGGGCTCAGATGGACTGGGACGGCGGGCAGCAACCATCCCAGCAGCGATGCCGCACCCATGCCGATGACCAAGCCCGCGACGCCACCAGCGGCTGCCAGAAAAAAGGCCTCGAGAAGAAATAACCAGAGTATCTGCCTGCGATAGGCCCCCAGGGAACGCAGCAGGCCGATCTCGGCGGTCCGCTCGCTTACCGTAATGGTCATGATGGTAAGTATGCCGATGCCGCCCACGACCAGCGAAATGCTGCCCAGGGCGCCGACCGCGATTGTCAGTACGCTGAGTACGGATCCCAGTACATCCAGCATCTTTTCCTGGGTGGTGATGGTGAAGTCCTCGCGGCCGTGGCGCTGAACCAGGGCCTGGGTCACCGAGCGCTGAAGTTGCTGTGCATCGACCTGCTCGCCATAGACGACATCGATCTCCATCACCCCTTCGCGGTTGAACATCTCCAGCGCTCTGGCAACTGGGATATAGACGGCGTCGTCGAGATCAAAACCGAGTACCTGGCCCTTGCTTTCCATGACACCGATGACCCGATAGGAATACCCCCCGATGCGCACCCGGGCGCCCAGGGGATTGCGGGCCCCAAACAGTTCGGTGCGGACCTTGGCGCCGAGCACCGCATAAGGGCGGGCGGCCCGGGGATCGTCAGCAGGCAGGAAGCGCCCCAGCGCCGGGCCGAAGCGCCAGATCCGGGGCGTCTCCGCACCGGTGCCAATGATGGTGGTGCGGCGCTGGCGCCGGTCCCATTCTATCTCCCCGTTGCCTTGCACGACGGACACCACCGCGGCCACCCCCGGCAGGCGGCGCAGTGATTCGCCGTCCTCTACGGTAAGCGGCCGCACGCTGCTCAACACGGCGCCGCTGATGCCCGCGGTTTCGGTCTTGCCCGGGTTGATCACCAGGATGCGGGTACCAAACTGAGTGAATTCGGCCAGCACGAACCGTTGTATTCCCTCTCCTATGCTGGTCAGAAGCACCACTGCCGCGATACCGATCGCAATACCTACTGCCGTAAGCACACTGCGCAGCCGGTGCGCCCACACCGAATGTCCGGCCAGGCGCGTGAAATCGGTCAGCAGCATCCGCGGCACAGGCGGCTTGACGCGTTTTGGTTCTCCGGCGCTGGCATCCTCATCTGCCCAATGGTATCAGCAGCAGGCGGGAGGTCGGGCCGCTGCCGGAACCGGGCGGCCCATGGCGGTCTATTCGAAGCCACCGGTACCCAACCCCCCCGGAAAACCGCATGATTACGCGCCAAGCTGCCACCTTCGACCCGTGTTTGCCGCAGCAAACCCCTGCAAGCGCTCGGTCGGCATTGCGCCAGGTCATGAAATCGTCGAATTGTCAGTTCCCCATCCCGACGCCAGGGGTTATCATAGATCCGCATGACTGCAGAACTATGTTCCGGTGGGGGTCATGAAACCAAATATAACGATACCCGCGGCTGGTAATAGGGGCCGCTACAGTTTTTTAACGGATCCCAAGGCGCTGCAGGCGCTGATTGCGTCATTACCGTTGGAAAGACGACTGCGCCGGCTGCATGAAGGTGCGGCGGGTCTGGCGTGGGCGGATCTCGGCCGATTGCAGCGCATGTCCCTGTTGTCATTATACCGCTACGCCATCGACGGCATTCGGCCGGAGGCGCGCCGGTTCCTGGTGGGCCTCTCGCTGCCGCTGCCGGGACCGGCACTACGTATGGCAGACGCGTACACTAAGGTCTACGCGGCTCTGGCGGACGGCTACAAACGCGTCATTCTCGAACTCGCCAGCAATTCGGCCCACGATGACGACACGCTGCGCGATGTCACCCGAGCCTGTTACTGGGCGATGTACTGCCTTGGCGAACGACTCCGGTTCAGCTACGAGGGTTATCATCAGGTCCCTGAAGGCCTGTGGCGGGAAATCCATCAGATCTACCGGTACGCCCGGCACTGTGAAGTGGGTGAGGCCGCGCTGACCATGGACAACAACGACGGCACTCGGACCTCGGAGCACATGTACAAGCGCCTGGTGCTGCTGGGTCTAAGCGACCCCTACCATCTACCGTTCCGCACCGTCCCGGCGGTTTATCACGCACTCGACCACTGGGCGCTGCGCGCCAGCCTGTTCGACAACCAGTTGCCGGGGTCGTATGACTGCCAGTTCGTAGTGACCGCCGAGCTGGACCGGCCCGCTCTGCCTGGCCTGCCCCGGGCGCGCGTTGACGCCAATGCCAGTCAGTTGGTGCTCGATACCACAGAATTGGTGAGCCATCTGCAGGGCAAACGGGACGATGTAATTGGTGAGACGCTCAACTCGCCGGACAATGAGCAGATACGCTTCTCCAGGTTCGAAAAGATGGAGACCCTGCAGGCCCTGATACGCCGCTGGGGCCAACATCCACTGCGGGTGGCGCCGCGTAATCCGACCAACAGGGAGTGTGAATTGGTGGTTGGCTTGCAGTCGATACACGAGCTCTTCAATGGCGAGGAGCCCAACCCGGTGATCCGCACCAAGGCCGATACCCCGGCAACCGACGTGCGGTCGGATGTGGGCGGCCACGGCTCGGTGGGAACCCGCGGTGGGCCACTGCAGTGGACGCGCAACTGGGCGCTGGCCGACGAGAGCGTGGAAGGCATCCGCCTGGCACTGCGCGACAAGGATCGGATACCGATCCGGGTCGGCGAACTGGTCGCCTTCCGCAGTCCGCCCATGCCGGACTGGACCATCGGCGAGATCCGCTGGGCCCAGACGACCGGTCCCGACAAGTTATTTATAGGCGTGTTCAAATTCGGAGGCGACGCCTCAGCGGTGACTTTGAAACCGATTGGTATCGGCGACGACACGGTCCACGCAGGCCTGCTTTTCGAGCAGAGGATCGCGGGTGTAAAGCAGTTCTCGCTGGTCGCCGATCGCGATCTGTATCGACCGAAAATGAAGTACCGGGTGTATTCGCTGGAACATGAACGGCTGTTGCGGAGCGGCCGCGTGACCATCTCCAGCCGCTGCTTCATATGGTTTGAGGCGGACGTGAGCAGAGCCCGCCCGCAGGACACCATGGAGCTGCTGCTACCGCAATCGATGGCCCTGAGTAACTAGCGCCGCGCGAGGGCCACCACGGGATCCAGGCGCGCCGCGCGACGTGCCGGCAACAGACCGAAAAACACACCGGTCGCCAGCGCAACCATCACCGATGCCAGCGCCGCCCACAGCGGGACCGCGAAGGGTATCTGCGGGTAGAGGCCGCGGAGAACTGCAACTGCCAGGTACCCCGCCGCCAAGCCGATCGTGGCGCCAAGGCCCGCCAACAGGATGGCTTCGGTAACAAACAAGCGTGTGATCAGCGTCGGCGATGATCCCAACGCCTTCAGCAGACCTACCTCCGCGGTGCGCTGCGTTACCGCGATAAGCATCACGTTCATCACCAACACGCCCGCCACCACCAGCGAGATGGCCGCGATACCCGCCACCGCATAGGTAAGCGTGCGCAGTATCCGGTCGAAGGTCGACAGCACCGAATCCTGGGCGATTACTGTCACGTCGTCCTCGCCATCATGCCTGACGCGGATCATATGGATCACCGCCTCGCGGGCAGCCGCTATCTGCTCCCGGGACCTGACCTCCACCAGCACGCGGAACAGCGACTCGGAATCGAACAGGGTCAGCGCGAAAGCCACCGGTACGACCACGATCTCGTCCATCGCCATACCCAGGCTGTGGGCCTCGCTGGCCAGCACGCCCACCAGTCGGCAGCGACGATCGGCAAGCCTCAGCCACTCGCCGAGCCCCGGCCGGTTGCCGAACATTTCGCGATAGATCTTGCGACCAATCACGCACTCGGCACTCGCTCGGGTCGGTTCCGGGGTCTGAATAAAGCGGCCGCGGGCCATTTCGATCTGCCGCACCTGCTGGAACTCTGTGGTGGTACCGATGATGGTGGCCTCGCGGCTTCGCGCCCCCACCGACACCTCCACGTTACCCAGCGATACCGGCGCCACCCTGCGCACCGCAGGCTCGCGATTGAGCGCCAGGGCATCCGCGAGGGTGAGATCGCGTGGCGTGGTCCCCAGCAGTGGCGGCGGTCCACCGGTGGTCTCGGACCTGCCCGGCAGCACGATGAGCAGGTTGGTTCCCAACGACGAGAACTGATCGATCACATAGCGCCGCGCCCCCTCCCCCAGCGCGGTGAGCACCACCACCGCGGCCACCGCGATCGCCATCGCCAGCAGCATCAACAGGGTGCGCATTCGGAACCCGCGCAATGCGGATAAGGCGAAGGCGAGCAGATCGGAAGCGCGCATGGCTACTGGAGCCGATCGCTCTGGATTGCGCCGTCAACGATCCGAATGTGTCGCCTCGATCGGCCGCCGATATCGGGGTCATGGGTCACCACCAGCAGAGTCTTTCCCTCCGCGTTGAATTGTTCCAGCAGACGCAACACGTCCTGTCCGGACTGGGTATCGAGGTTTCCGGTGGGTTCGTCGGCGAGAATCACCGCGGGATTCATGATGACCGCGCGGGCGATGGCGACGCGCTGCCGCTGGCCACCGGAGAGCTGGTCGGGCCGATGGTGGCCTCGATCGGACAGTGCCAGTGAATTCAGCACCCGCTGCACGCGCTCGCGCCGCTCGACCGGGTCGATGCCCGCCAGCATCATGGGCAGGGCAATGTTGTCGGCGGCGCTCAGGCGGGGCACGAGGTGGAAGAACTGGAAAACGAATCCGACTTTTTCTCGCCTGATCCGGGCCGCCTCGTCGTCATCAAGCGAAGTGACATCCTCTCCCTCCAAGAGATACTGGCCCTTGTCCGGCCGGTCCAACAGACCCAGCACATTCAGCAGTGTGGACTTGCCGGAACCGGAGGGGCCCATGATGGATATGTATTCTCCCTGCCGGATGGACAGATCGATGTCGCGCAATGCATGCACGAGCTGGTCGCCGACCAGGAAGTCGCGACCCAGCCCCCGCAGTTCGATCATGGTTTCGCACTGTCGACGGCGGCGGTGGCGCCGGCCGCCACGCCGTCGCGGTCAAGCGACGTGACCAGCAACTCGCCTTCCTGCAGTCCCTTCAGAACCTCGGTATAACGCCAGTTGGAGATCCCGGGCGTGAAGCGCCGTTCCTGCAATACGCCGTCGACGTACAGCAACACGCGGCTGCCCTCGAGCACCGCCTCGGTCGGCACCCGCACCACCTTGCTGCGCTCCGCCAGCACCACTTCCACGTCGGCGCTGTAACCCGTGAGCAGGGTCGGCAGCTCCCCGGCGGCATCGAACTCCACCTCCACGTCGACGGTGCGCGCCTGCTTCTGTATATCCACCACGTAGGGCGCTACCCGGCGGACACGGCCCGGGAAGCGACGGTCGCGAATCGCGTCGAGGGTAATCATCGCCGCCTGCCCGGGTCTGATGGCCGCTGCATCGACTTCGTCAATGGGCGCACTCACGTACACGCAGGTATCGTCGATCAGGTCCACCGCCGGCGGGGTGGGAATACCCGGCGGCGAGGGCGTCACGTACTCCCCTACTTCCGGATTGACTTCCGCAACGATGCCGTCAAACGGGGCCGTCAATATGGTCTTGTCCACCGCGGCACGGCGCAGCGCGATGTTCGCGTCGCTGACGCCCAGGTTGGCCTGGGCGGCGCGGCACGCGGCCGCGCGTGCTCGTGCCTCGGTGGTGGCGCGATCGCGGGTGTCGTCCGAGGAAAGGCCCTGACGGTGCAGCCGTTCCACGCGCTGGGCTTCACGTTCCGCGTCCACCGCCCGCAGACAGGCATCCTCGGCCCTCGCCTCCGCGGCCCGCAGCTCCGCCTCGGCCAAGTCAAGCTGTGCCGCGACGTCATGGTTCCACAGGGTCATCAGGATCTGGCCCGCCTTCACACGATCACCTTCCCTGACATTCAACGCCGCCACCTGGCCACCGGACGCCGGGGCAATCTGGGCACGCCGGCATGCCTCCACGGTACCGGCCCGGGTATTGGCGACGGTGGTCTGCACGGTTCCGCGCGCGACCTCATGCACCGCGACCCGCACCGGTTCCTCCCGGGTCCATTCGAATACGGCGTACGCCAGGGCAGCGGCAAGGAGCAGGACGACGGCCGACTTAAACCACCGCCTGGCGTTCATAGCGGGCATACAGACAAGTTCAGGGCATACATATATCGTATGATACCGCCTCCGCCCGGCCGGCAGGTGATGCGGATCCTTGCCCTTGCGCTTTGCGCATCACAGCCAGCACACGGGATGACCGCCGACGGTACCGGGACGTCCCCGACCAGGTGCGCGTGCTCGGTCGCGACGGACTATTCCCGCTAACCAGGGCAGACGGCACGCCATGTCACAACTCATCCTGCATCACTACCCGCAATCTCCGGCCTCGGAAAAAGTACGCGTTGCGCTGGGCATCAAGGGCCTGGCCTGGCGTTCGGTAGAGATCCCGCGACTGCCGCCGCGCCCGGACCTGTTTCCGCTCACCGGCGGCTACCGGCGCACCCCCGTTATGCAGATCGGCGCCGACATCTACTGCGACAGCCAATGCATTCTGCGCGAACTGGAGCGGCGCTTCCCGCAACCGAGCTTGTTCCCCGGCGGTGCCGATGGGCTGGCCTGGGCAGTGAGCCGCTGGACCGACAGCGCGTTGTTCACGCTGGTGGCGGCGGTGCTGTTCGGTGAGCAGGGGCAGGAGATGCCGGCCGAGTTCCTGGTCGATAGGGGGCGGCTGTACTTCGGCCCGGACTTCGACCCCGCGGCGCTGCGCCGCGACCTGGGACACAACCGGGCCCAGCTTCGTGCACAGCTCGGCTGGATGGAACAGCGCCTGGCCGCCGGTCGCCCCTTCATGCTCGGCGACCGGCCGGGGTTGCCCGACGCCCTGTGCTACCACGTGGTCTGGTTCGTGCGCGACCGGTACCGCGGCGGGCCGGGGCTATTATCCGAGATGCCCATGCTGCTGGCCTGGGAGGGGCGCGTACGGAAGATCGGCCACGGCAACCCAACGGCGATGACTTCCACAGCCGCGCTGGAGCTGGCGGGTGCCGCTTCTCCAGCGGCGGCCGCACCGGGCATCGACGACGACGTCCAGAACCTGCGCGCTGGCATGTCGGTGAGCGTTACGCCTGACGACGATGGCGGCGATCCCGAGGTTTACGGCCTGATCAGCTACCTGGACCACGACAGCGTCACGCTGCTGCGCCGGGACCCGGCGGCGGGAGAAATCGCGGTACATTTTCCGCGCGTGGGTTACCGCGTCAGACCCAGGCGTGGCGGGGTTCGAGCGGCCGCGACTCGTTGAATGGATAAACCCTTCAGGTGACAGGAACGACACGCTGACTAAGCGCGATATTCCGACGAACTTGTACAGACAACTGTTCAAGGATTGACCTGACAATCGGACAAAGGTCCACTTCACTTCCCTGACTTTACGAAGGATTGAGATAGTAACCCTGGACAGCGAGATGCCTTGCAGAACGTTCCACTACGACATTCTCGGGCCTGGCGGTTGAGCTTCTGGTCGATGGTAGTCGTCAATCGACGATCACGCTCGCATTTCGGGTCCGGGCCGCCAACGTTTTGGCCTCCGCGATATATCTCTTGGCCCTCGACCAGCCGTCGTCCCTCAGCGTGGCCTCAAAATCTGCCGCGAAAGCCTCGAACGTTTCGTTGTAACTCATATGCACACCTAACGCTCCGCAAGTGCGACACGTAACACGCGTGCCGCCTGCTGTCCATCATACTTCACGCAATCGCCCCATCGGCTTGTCATCCGCGATCCTGAAACTCCCCCGTCCAGCAGACACATCCGGCCTCAAACCAAGCCCGCTGCTCCGGATCGACGGTAAAGTTGTTACGATGTTCGCCCTGGATCGCAGCAGCTTAGTCAACGAAACTCCAGTCCCCCAGGGAAGCCTCAAGCGCACGACCCACTGGGCCACCGCGCGGCGCATGGTTTCTTGCTGGCGTCAGAGCTGCCTTGCCCTAAACC
>CAMYNL010000017.1 GCA_947259705.1 uncultured Gammaproteobacteria bacterium
TGACTCTCGCTAAATCGTGACCTTTTCATCTGAGCCTCCTGACAAAAGTCTGCCAGAAAACTCCAACTCCGTCCTGTTCCACATCAGGGGAAGCTTACGCCCGCCGGGGAGGGCACGCGGGCGAGGGCCTTCATCACAAAGCTCGAGAACGCGAAGAACACTCCCCCTATCAGTGCGGACCCGAGCAGCGCGACTGTTCCGACGATCGGTAGCAGATGGTTCATGACGCCACCGCCGTTTGCCGTGATGACGACACGTCCCACACGCCCGAATCGGCGATCCGACGCGCATACTCGGCGAAATCCACCGGCTCCCGACCCAGCGCTCGTTGGACGCCGTCGCAGACATATGCGTTCCTCCCATCGAGTACGGTGGAAAACAGGTAGTCCAACAACCACGCGATGTCATCCGGCGCGCCGGACTCAGCAATGCCGGCCGCAAATGCCTCGCGCGGGATCTGGACATACTGGATCTCGCGTCCGCTGGCACGGGCAATTTCTGCCACTGCCTCCTTAAAGGTCAGCATCCGAGGGCCAGTGACCTCGTAGATCTGACCCGCATGGCCATCTTCGGTCAGCGCAGCGACTGCGATATCGGCGATGTCGTCCGCATCGACGAACGGCTCTGGGACATCCCCTGCTGGCAGCGTGATCGCACCTCCCAATACCCTATCGAGAAACTCCCCTTCGGAAAAATTCTGGTTGAACCAGCTGGCGCGAACTACCGTCCATTCGATACCCGAGTTCTGGACGATGCGTTCGCAGCGTTGTGCTTCCTCTTCCCCGCGACCGGACAAGAGAACCAACCTTCGGACACCGTGCTCCACGGCCTTTTCGACGAAGTCACGTATGTGGTCCGTCGCTCCCGGGATAGCGAGGTCCGGAGCGTAGCTTACGTAAGCCGCCGTCACGCCATCGAGCACGGCATCCCAGGTGCTCTGGTCCCCCCAGTCGAAGGACGGATCGGCGGCCCGAGACGCGACGCGCGTCGGCACGCCGCGGTTCGCGAGCCGCTCCACAACACGGCGGCCAGTCTTACCGGTACCGCCGAGAACGACCGTGAGTTGGTTTGAAAATTTGGTGCTGTTCATGACTTTCATGCTTCTCTCCTATAATGCGAGCTTGACACTGTGTAAATTGATACCGTGTCAACCATAAGGTATAGTTGACACTATGTCAACTAAAAATGTCGAAACTCGCACACGAATCCTGGAAGCGACTGTGCGTGTGCTCGAAGAGCACGACGGCCGTGGCGTCCGCATGGGGGATATCGCCAAGGCGTCTGGGATCTCCCGCCAGGCGGTGTACCTGCACTTCTCATCGCGCGCGGAGCTGCTGGTGGCAGCAACAAGGCATCTGGACGAGGTCTTGGACGTGGATCGCCGGCTCGCGCCATCACGAGCGGCAACGTCTGGAGCCGAACGCCTGGAGCTATATATCGATTTTTGGGGTCACTATATTCCAAAAATCTACGGCGTCGCCAAAGCGCTGCTCCTGGCGCAGGACACTGACGAAGCGGCGGCAGCGGCTTGGAAAGACCGTATGCGGGCCATGCGTGACGGTTGTCGTGCAGCGATTGAAGCACTGCATTCAGATGGTAACCTTGCGCCGGAATGGACGCCCAACAGGGCGACCGATGCTTTGTGGACGATGCTTTTGGTACCGAACTGGGAACACCTAACCAGCGAATGCGGTTGGTCTACACGACAGTATGTTCGTTGGATGAAGACCGTGGCGAAGCGAACCTTTATAGATGAATAAGAGTGACTTGTGAAATGCAACGCGACTGCGTCTTACGTTCGAATCCCCAAGACTCTGACTACTAATCACGTAACGTCCGCTGTCACGCCTTAATCATCCTGCGCTCGGAGGGAAAAAAGACGCGGTCCGAATGTCCGTTTTGGGTTGCGTCGTGTAAGTCGTCGTCCGGTCACCGACTGCTTCGGAGCGGCATGCAGTGCCTCACAGGCTCTCTCTCGGATCAGTATCACCGGCCGCAAGGGGTCAATCGAGACGTAGAAAGCGGGCGTTAGTGTTTACGGCCAGCATGTAGGCGGGGCGTTTTATGCGCCGACGGTACTCGATTTCGTATTTAGATTTGGCGACCTACTCAAACTCGATCGGACGTTGAGGTTGGGTGTTTACGTGGAGCGTGAAGATATCCGGCCTGGCATAATGCCCCGCGACATCAAGCGCTCTTTTCGCGATACCGACACGCTTTGGATCCACTTCCGCATAAAGTATGCCCTTTTCCTTACGCATTGGACCAGCCACGATCTCACCCCCGGGTGCAATGACTGCTGAATCACCTGGATTTATCCATTCTTCCGAGTTGGGATATAAGTTTTCCTTTTCCGGGAAATCAGCGGGAATATCGCTATTTGTCAGAACTACACCACTGCATATCACCCAACAACGACCCTCCCGAGCAATATGCTGCATCGTTCCAATCCATCCGTCTCCGCTGTCGTAGGTTGGTGCTACATAAATCTCTATACCTTGTGAATAGAGGGCGTACCTCGCCAGAGGCATATAATTTTCCCAGCATAGCAAGGTACCGATTCTCCCGCTGAGCGTATCAACAACGTTCAAACCTGAGCCATCTCCAAATCCCCAAACCATCCGCTCCGGGTTAGTGGGCATTAGCTTACGATGGCAATTCAGGATTTTCCCTTCTGACCCTACAACTACGACAGTATTATAAAGTGTCGCCCGACTGAGTTGACTCTCTTTTTCATTTAGACCACAAACAATTGTTATTTTGTGCTTCTTTGCCGCATTGCAAAGCGGCGCGAAATCGTTGGCATTTAAACTGACGGCATTGTCTAACAACCGCGCATGCAACGCTTCGCTCAGCCCCCAATCACCACCGGGCCGGAGACGCCATATCCATGCCGGATAACCTGGAATAAATGCCTCTGGAAATATGACGAGCTCAGCACCGGCGGCTACCGCTTGTTCGAGCAAACTTACCGCTTTTTCAATCGTTTTATGGCGATCGAGTAATATCGAGGATTCTTGAACAACTGCGACCTTGACCATGGTACTTACTCTTTCTCCTTACTATTAGATATCCAACGGATAATGGAACTAACGTTATCGCTCCATTTGTCAGGATGGAAATGAGCGTGAATATCCTCATGACATCCGTTTGTTGGCACATTTTGTAGTACGTGCGATTCTAGCAAATACTGACCCAACGATCGGGGTTCAATAATCAGGATTGTGCGACCAATGTCGGCTTGGCGGCACGTATGCGAAAGGTCGTATTGAGGTCGGCGGCCGCCCGCCACACCCGCAACCATACGACGGCGGCTCATCCGTCCGAAACGGACACTGAACCCGGCAATTCTGATTACAGATTCCTGCACGTATGCAATGACAATCGTCAGATTAGTTCTTTTCCCTGGGGTCTCGTAGCATCGGGCTTACCCTACTCCCAGTGCTTACCGGAAAGCCTTTCCCACGCATGATCTGTATCAGGGCACGCGCCTGGCCAGCACGGAATAACTGACCTGCACCGCGTCCTGTACCAACAGCGCACCGCCCAGGGCGGTGAAGGGCGTGACGCCAAACGCGGACTGCGAGATCTCGAATTCACCCTCCGCCCGCAGTCTGTCATCGTCGATATCCAACCGGGCCGGCACCGAAAAGCGCTGCGTGACCCCGTGCAGGCTGATAGCCAAGTCGAGCCGGACCTGCGGTATGCTGCCGTCGCCGACGACCACAGCGACTTCCAGGAAAGGATACCGCTCGGCGTTCAGGCCACGGCTGCCGAGCATGTTCGCCCGCGTGCCGGCGATGGCGTCCGCCGTGAGTTCGGTAGCAAATTCACCGCCCGCGGCTGCGCGGTCCGCCGGCTCGTCAACGACCAGTCTATGCAGGGGCAGATAGAGGTCCGCCCGGGAGCGCGAAAAATCGTCACCCACGAGCACGTATCCCTGCAAGTGTCGGCCGGCGATAACGTGGTTGTGACCCAGCCTGGCCAGCCGGCCGCCGCGGTACACCCTTAAGATTGCCTTGGAATCCTCCGGTAATACCTTGAAGATGCGGCCTTGCCCCGTGAATTCCTGCTCGTAACGCTGCGCGGGAAATCCCGGTGGCGCCGCCGGTGCCGTCGCCGGGGGGGCGGTTTGAGGGAGCGGGGCACAGGCGAACATCATGGCGCCGAGCATGGGCAGGGCGCAGGCCAGTCCCGGCCGGGCGACTCCGCAGCGGCAGGAGGTCACGGACACGGCGTCAACAGACATCGTCCACCGGCCTGCCAGCTTGGCGGCTAATGCAGGTCGATGCGCCAGTTTTCGTATTCGCGGCGGTCAAGATTGTTGTTCCTGTCGACATCCAGGCGCTCGAAATCCGCGAAGCGAAAGCGGATGAACTCCTGCCGCGATACCTTGCTGTTACCGTCTTTGTCCGCGGCGAGAAACCGGTCGCTGTCGAAGTCGCGCAGTTCGCCGCGGTTCAGGACGCCGTCCCGGTTGAGGTCGCGCGCGTCGAAGCGATCGATGACGATGCGTCCGTACTCATCGCGGTCCACGCCCTGGTCCTGGTTACCGTCGGCGTTCGCGAATTCGGGTGGCGGGGGGACGACGGGCCCGGGGGCTTCGTCCGCCCCGGCCGTACCGAGGAGCAACAGCCACGAGAACAGGGCGATCGTTGAACGTGAATGCATGGGCGATCTCCTGACAGCTGTGAGTTGTAAAGTGGTCATCTACCCGGCGGTGCGAATTGAGCATGTTCGGCCACGGGCGGTTGAAACAAAAGTCATCCGGGCGTACCGATTGCTCAGAGCCATTTTCTGCGTCTGAATATCCACAACATCGCCGCCACCAGCGCGACCATGAACAGCCACAACAGCGGGTACCCGTAGTACCAGTGAAGTTCGGGCATGGCCCAGGGGCTTTCGGGGTGACTAAAGTTCATGCCGTAGAGACCGACCAGGAAGGTGAGCGGTATGAAAATGGTGGCGATGATGGTCAGTACGCGCATGATGTCGTTCATGCGGTAGCTGATGTTGGAAAGATAGACGTCGAGGATGCCCGCCACCATTTCTCGGCAGGTCTCGATCAGGTCCATGATCTGGATGGTGTGATCGTAGCAGTCGCGCAGGAAGACCCGAGTTTCATCCGTGATCCAGTCGTCCTCGTCCCGCAGCAGGGCATTGACGACCTCGCGCTGGGGCCACAGCATGCGCCGCAACAGCAGCAACTCCCGCTTCAGGGTGTGGATTTGCTGCAGGGTGTCCGGCCGCGGCCGCGCCAGCGCTTCCTCCTCCAGTCCCTCGATGCGTTCGCCGATATCCTCCAGCATGGGAAAACCCTGGTCGATGATGATGTCCAGCACCGCGTAAAGCAGGTAATCCACCTTGCGCGTGCGCGCGCGGCCGATCGCCTGGCGCAGGCGGTGACGAAGCGGCTCGAAGAGGTCCGAGGGGGCGTCATTGAAGGTAATGAGAAAACCCTTTCCCAGGAACAGGCTCACCTGAGTGATCCCGATCTCGTCGTCCGTGATGTCGGGCAGGCTCATGATGAGGAACAGGTGATCGCTGTGCGCTTCCATTTTGCCGCGCTGCCCGGTACTGACCACGTCCTCCATGGCCAGGGAGTGAAGGCCGAACAACTCGCCGAGCTCGGTCAGGGTGTCGGCAGACACGGTGCCCCGAACGTCTACCCAGGTCTGCGTGTCCCGGGACAGGGATTCCCGGCAGTCCGTGGCGCTGACGTCGTCGTTCTCGACATAGCCGGCGGCGGTGTAGTCGATCAGGCGTATGGTGAATGCATCCTCGCCGACGTCCTCCGCCACGGTCAGCGAACCGGGGGATGTCCCCGGCGGGTGATAACGCTTGGTAAAGATGCGCATGACGGTGCCATTATAGTGACAATTGTTGACATCGTCGCCGTGCCCGCGCCACATTGCCCGCCATGGAAACCCGGATCTTCGCCGCAGTGCTGTCGCTCGTGCTGGCCCTTGCATCGATGGGTCCCGCTCGTGCGGTCGTCTCCGAGAGTCTCCGCGATCGCCTGGAGGCGAGCCGGCAGGGCTTCACAATCATGACCATGGGCGCATCGTTCTCCATCGGCGAATCGTTGCGGCGATGGTACGAGGAACGGGCCTTCCAACCCGCCTGGTTCGAAGGTGGCCTGCTGGGGCCGCACGGACGGGAGCTGCTGCACGTGTTGCAGCGTGCGGATGAGCACGGCCTGTACCGTGACGACTACCATCTCGCGACGCTGGCAGACTGGCGCAGGCGGGTAGCGCAGGGTGGCGATGCAGTGGCGGACCTGGACCTGCTGCTGTCCCACGCCGCCCTGGATTTCGCCGACCATCTGCTGCATGGACGTTTGCGTCCTGTCGATCTATTTCCCGATTGGCAGGCCACTCCGCCGGAACTGGACCTGGTAAAGTTTCTGGTCACACTGCATGAAAGTGATCCAGACCGGGTCGCGGAACTTTATGCAGGGCTGGAGCCCGAGGACCCCCGCTACGGCAGGCTGAGTATCCTCCTCCAGCGCCTGCGGCAAACGCCGCCGGCTCAGTTGCCCCGGCTACCGGGGATGACGCTGCGGCGCGGGGACCGGGACGCAACGGTGTCGATATTGCGGGCCCGACTGGCGTTGCAGGGACTGCTGCCCGCGGAAACGCCGCCGGATGCGGACCTGTTTGACGAAGCTGTCGATGCGGCGGTTCGGGCCTTTCAGAAAGGCCACGGGCTGGAGCCGGACGGCATCGTGGGTCCGCTCACCAATCGTGCCGTCAACACCGACGCAGCCGAGCGCAGCCAGCAGGTACGGGCGAACCTCGAGCGTTGGCGCTGGCTGCCGCGACAGCTGGGGGAGCGGCGGGTGGAGGTCAACATTGCGGGCTTCAGCGCGGATGTCTTCGAGAACGGCCATGCGGTAATGAACATGAGGGCGATCGTCGGCACGCGTTACCACAAGAGCCCGATGTTCAGTGGCCGTATGACCTACCTGGTATTAAATCCGTCCTGGCATGTACCGCCCAGCATCGCGGTCAACGAGATACTGCCGCGTCTGAGGCGCGACCCGGAGTACCTGGAACGACAGGACATGCGGGTCTTGAAAGGTTGGGGCGCTGACCGCATTGTAGTAGACGGCGCCGGGATGGATTGGTCGCGGGTGTCGGCGAAACATTTCCCCTATCGATTCCAGCAGATGCCCGGTGAGAAGAATGCGCTCGGCAGGATAAAGTTCATGTTTCCCAATAGTTACAATGTCTACATGCATGACACACCTGCCCAGCGCCTGTTTCTCAGGACCACGCGTGATTTCAGTCACGGCTGCATTCGCATCAACAAACCGCTGGAGCTGGCCTTGTACCTGTTACGCGACGATCGTGAGTGGATGCCAGAACGTGTCCAGGCGACGCTGGCCGGGGGGCGCGAAACGACGGTCAAGTTGAGACACCCGCTGCCGGTGCACCTGCTGTACTGGACGGTTTGGGTTGATGAGCAGGGAACGCCACAATTCCGCGCTGATCACTATGACCGGGACCAGCGCGTGATCGACGCTTTGAACCAACTGGAAGCTGCGAACTCCAAGTTGCTGAACTAGAATACTGTATGAGTGACGGGCAGATATCCTGCCGTTGACACGAGAAATTACCGCTACCATGAATCGAAGACGCTTCGTACTGGCCGGAATGGCCGCCCTGGCTGTTCCCCGTCTGACGCTCGCCAACACCGGGCGGGAAGTCGCGCCGGTGCGCGAACTCCGCTTTCTCAACCTGCATACGGGGGAGAAACTCCGCGCGCCTTACTGGGAAAACGGCAGCTACCAGACCGACGCCTTGTCGGCGATCGCCCGAGTGCTGCGGGATCATCGCAGCAATGACGTGCACCCCATCGATGTCAGGCTGCTGGATCTTGTCCATCGCCTTACGGAGAAGCTGGATCATCACCGGCCCGTGCATGTCATATCCGGTTACCGGTCGCCCGCATCCAACAAGATGCTGCGCCGGAACAGCGGCGGCGTGGCACGCAAGAGTTTCCACATGTCCGGCAAAGCGATCGATCTGCGCCTCGAGGGTGTACCGCTGCGGCGCCTGCATAAAGCGGCGCTGGCGATGCGCGGCGGCGGCGTCGGCTACTACGGCAAGAGCCGTTTCGTGCACCTGGATACCGGACGCGTGCGCCGCTGGTAGCGGGGGTCTTCTCTCCCACAGGGTCCCGCGCGGGCCCGAGCTCCGGCTGTTTCCGTTGATCCGCTGATATCTTTTATGCCACGGTGACGCGTGTTACATTGCGCGCCCATCCTCAGGCGTGGCAATGCACGATGGCGGACCCAACCTCCAAGAAGGTCATCTACGCGGCACTGGCCGGCAACGGCCTGATTGCCGTCACCAAATTCGGCGCCACCCTGTCCACGGGAAGTTCTGCCATGCTCAGCGAAGCCATCCACTCGGTGGTGGACATGGGCAACCAGGGCCTGTTGCTGTTTGGCCTGCGGCGGGCCAAGCGGCCGCCGGACAGTGCCCATCCCTTCGGTTACGGCATGGAGCTCTATTTCTGGACCTTCGTGGTGGCCATCCTGATCTTCGCGGTGGGGGCGGGTATATCCATCTACGAGGGCCTGCACAGGATCGCTTCGCCGCAGCCCATCACCAATCCCTATGTCAATTACATCGTGCTGGGCCTGGCGATGGTGTTCGAGGCGTTCGCGTGGACCGTAGCCTTTCTCGAATTCCACCGCACCAAGGGTCCCCTGGGTTACGTGGAGGCGGTGCGGCGCAGCAAGGACCCCACCGTGTTCACTGTGTTGTTCGAAGACAGCGCCGCCATGCTCGGCCTGATCGTGGCGTTTGTGGGAATTGCGCTGGCGCAGGCGCTGGACATGCCGGTACTGGACGGGGTCGCCTCGGTGGTCATCGGTGTCATCCTCGCAGTCACCGCGGTGTTGTTGGCCTACGAGACAAAGAGCCTGCTGATCGGGGAACGTGCCCGTCCCGAGGTGATCGGGGGCATCCGCGAGATCGTGCGGCAATATCCCCAGATCATTGCCGTCAATGAACTGCTGACCATGCACCTCGGCCCGCGCGACGTGCTGCTGAACGTCAGCGTGGATTTCGACGACCGCGTAAAGTCGACGGAGGTGGAAGAGGCCATCTCGGACATGGAACAGCAGATCAAGTCAGCCTATCCTGACGTCAAGCGTGTCTTCATCGAGGCACAGAGCTGGCAGCGTCATCGCCAGGACCAGCAGGCTGGCCCCGGACCGCTGTCGTGACGGCACTATGTACCTGCTTTCGGTGATGGCCGCCGTACTCTTGCCCAACACCTTTGTCACCGGCCTGCCAGGCATGAACATCGCGGGTTTGCCGGGCACGGAGAACCCGGCCGCATTCATGGAGGTGGTGGCCGGTTAGGCGGCACTGGCGGTGTCATGCTGACCTAACTCAAATGGCGGCGCTGGATATGATCAGCCGCGCCGGCTGATCGCTGCACGGCCAGAGGGCAGGTGACAGCTTGACCGCGACAGCGGTCAGCGGTGGGCGAGCTGGCCTGTGTCTCCATCGCCGACGGAGTCGGGTTCGCCGTGCTCCAGGTCGAGGTCGCGGTCGTCGTCGCGGAGCCGCTTCCAGGCCAGCACCAGCCGATAGAAGGCGGTGCCGAGGCCCAGTACCGCCAGCCCCACCATGATCGCCAGCAGTAGCGGCTCGTACAGTAGTCCGACGCTGAGAGCGATTACCCGCTCGGCGCGCTGCACCAGACCCTCGGGAAGATCCGCCCCCAGGGACTGGCAGCGGGCACGTACGTAGCTGGTCATGAATGCGCCCAGCCAGGCGGCCAGGGTCGCCATCAGCCCGACGGGATCGTTGACGTGGAGAAAGTACACTGCGATGGCGCTGAAGATCGCTCCCTCCGCCACTCTGTCCAGCGCCGAATCCAGGAACGCCCCGGCCCGGGTGTTGTTGCCGTTCATGCGCGCCATGGTACCGTCGAGCATGTCCAGCGAACTGGCAAACAGAAACAAGGCGCCCGCCGCGCCCAGGCTGCCGAGAAGTATCAGGCCGGCTGCGGCCAGGGTGAGAACACAGCCGATGACGGTGACCTGATTGGGAGAAATGCCGTGTTTCGAGAGTGCGCGGGCGAGCGGGGCCACCATGAGCCGCAGGCTGAATTCTATTTGATCTCTATATTTACCAGCCATATTTCCCTTGTTTCCGGCGATTCCGGCAGGACCGTAGTTTGGTCATGGTGCATAGTCTTTCTAAAAGCGGCCCAAATGGCAAGATGATCTGACCTTTTAGCAAATGCGGCAATGCGTTTATAGTTGACGCGGGCGTCGCTTCGGGTCCCATGGTGGCGCCCGCCATGACCAGAAGGAACTCCAATGAATGTTAAAAACCCCGCAATGGCGCGTATTTGCGATCGTGTCGGCGCCAGCGGATTCCTCAATCACGAGGACGACATGGCCGCTTACCTGCATGACCAGCGCGGCTACTACGTGGGCCGGGCGGCGGCCGTGGTACGCCCCGCCTCGACCCGGGAACTCGCCGATGTGGTGTCGATTTGCCGCGAGGCAGGCGTGCCGGTGGTGCCCCAGGGCGGCAATACCGGACTCTGCGGGGGCGCCACGCCGGATCAGTCAGGCCAGGCGGTGGTGCTGAATCTCGGACGAATGAACGCCATCCGCGATATCGATCCGATCAACTTCACCATGACCGTGGAGGCAGGGGCGATACTGGAGAACGTCCATCGTGCCGCCGCCGAGCACGACCTGCTGTTTCCCCTCGACCTGGGCGCCAAGGGCAGCTGCCAGATCGGCGGCAATCTGGCGACCAACGCTGGCGGTATCAACGTGGTCCGCTACGGCAACGCACGTGACCTGGTGCTGGGCCTGGAGGTGGTGTTGCCCAACGGGGAGGTCTGGAACGGCCTGTCGCAGCTGCGCAAGGACAATACCGGCTACGACCTGAAGCAGTTGTTTCTGGGGTCGGAGGGCACGCTGGGCATCATTACCGCCGCCGTGCTCAAGCTCTTTCCCATGCCGCGCGAACGAAAGACCGCCTTGCTCGTGGTGCGCGACCCGCAGGCGGCCTGCGAGCTGCTGGCCATCGCGCGCAAGCTGAGCGGCGACGCGCTGGTGTCCTTCGAATACATGCCGCGCATCGCCATTGACCTGGTGATGGCCCACTCCGGCTACCCCGATCCGCTGGACACGCGCTATCCGCACCATGTGTTGCTGGAGCTGGCCGGCGGCATCAGCGCGGATTTCCTACAAACCGCGCTGGAGCAGATCTTCGAGACCGGGACAGAGCAGGAGCTGGTCATCGACGGCATCATTGCGCAAAGTGGTCAGCAGCGTGACCAGCTCTGGCGTATGCGTGAGGATATCTCGGAGGCCCAGCGGGATTCCGTCAAGAACGACATCTCCGTTCCCATCGCACGGATACCGGAGTTATTGGACCGGGCCGAGGCGCTGGTGCAGGAACTGGCGTCGGGCGCGCGACCTTGCCCTTTTGGTCACATCGGCGACGGCAACATCCATTACAACATCCTGGCGCCGGAGGGCGAGGAGGCGGCCGCGTTCCGCAGGGCAAAGGGTGACTCGCTGGTGGATGCCGTCAACGAGCTGGTGATGGGCATGGAAGGGAGCTTCAGCGCCGAGCACGGCGTGGGACAACTCCGGCGTGGCTACCTACATCACTACAAGTCCCCGGTAGCAGTGAACATCATGCGCCGTATCAAGCAGGCGCTGGATCCCGATGCACTGTTTAATCCCGGCAAGGTGTTATGATGGAAGCGCCGAACCGAATTAGCGTGAATGTGGACTGACAGCCTCGCAATGATGTCACGCCCTCTCCGCAACAGGCATTAGAGAGTTTGTTTTTGCCGTCAAGTACGGCCGTTCCCGGGCAAATATCTCAGGTCGGGAATCGACCCAGTGTCGCCGATCAGCGTCCGTCGGTCGAATGACCGCCCCTAGACCGTCTTCGGGCAATTCGCCAGTCGTGTCAACCCGAAACGCGTCACCCGCTACTTCATGCGAAGAAACCTAATTTCCGAGCCATTGAGAGCTAGTGTAAAGGGTTAGCGCCCACGATCTTGGTTTCTCTGTAGAAGTGGAAAGGGTTTCTGACTCCGTTTTCTCGGACCGGTGCGCGACGATCGTTGTTGCGCGGATCATAGGCGTTCGATAACTCCTCAAACAGACCCTAATTCAACTTTGCGAGAAACCCATCAACGATCGCATTAAACTTCTCAGGAAATTCCCAATGCAGCAAATGCTTCCCAAATGTGGACGTTTCCGCATTGGGCATATTCTGTTGTATCCAGGCTTGCGCGGTCTCGGGCGGCTTCCCGAAATACCCATCCTCGCCCAGGAAGTAAAGAACCGGAACATTACTGCCTATTAGCCTGGCTTCCTCAACGTAGTTCGAAAAGTGTCCGTCAAGCAGCAGCAAAGTAGAGACATGATTAGGCGTTTTTGCCACCATTTGGACGAAGAAATTGGATTCTTTCGGCGTCAGCTCACGCGTAACCATCTTCTGGAATACCGCAGCTAGAACATCGGCTCTTTTGTAGTTGATGGCCATATAACCACGTGTTATCTCTCTCGCTTCTTTGAAGCGTATCCATTCATCACCCTCCTCGGTCCAAAGTTGTTTCGGAGGTGAACAATCGATGGCAATCATGGCTTTGAGATTTTCGACACCATTGCCCCTGACGTACGCATAGATGTCGTAACAACCGTTGGAATGACCGACGAGGACCACGTCTTTGAGCTGAAGGGCATCCAGAAAGGCTTTTAGATCCGCTCCGTGTTGTACGTAGTGATTGTTTTCCAGGGTCTTAGACGACAGCCCTTGACTTCGCGGATCGAAAGCAATAGCCCGGTAGTTTTTGGAAAAATATGCTAACTGTCGTTCATAATACTCGGTCGACGACGACCAGCCCGGAGTAAACACAATCGGTGTACCGGATCCCGCCTCTTCGTAGTGAATCAAAAGATCCGGGCTTACCCGCACAAATTTCCCCGCAAATGCACTTGATCCAAAGCTCAGTAAAAAAGCGAAGACAAACATCGCCGAAGAACGGTAAATTTTCATCGTTCGTCTCCTTACATACCTACGGTATGTTGCACCAGCAAATATTATTCCCAGGTTTACACGTGCGAACATTATATATAAACAAAATGAATGAAGTAGGAAAAAGACCACATCCCGCCAGGGCTTCGCCCGCGTTTGGATTCCTCGAGGTCGAACAGTACTCGGTCTATTATCACGGCAGGTTCAAGCAAGGTGCTTGCAGCATCGCGACGCGCATGAACGCTCGGAAATCACTTCTACCCAGTCGTTCGGACTAGGCGGTTCGAACCGGCGACTGACGATCCGTTCCGGACCCTCAAAATACAAACGCTTAACCGTCTGCTTCAGGGGATGCGCATATCCAGGTTCGAAATAATGACCTGTGATTTACGCGGGGCGAGCCTGCCAGTTTTGGGGCTGTCCATCTGACATCCCCGCCGATACGGTTTAGAATCCCCGCACGCCGGCGATTGACGCCGGTCCCGCAACTTATGCGGTTCTATTCACACGCCCTGACGGGCACGGCACGCGGAGAGACTCAATGGCCTTCCCAAAACCCTTCTACCGTTGGCGTCCTCACCCCTGGCACGGCCTCGAGATCGGTCCCAATGCACCGCAGTTGGTACACGCATACATCGAGATTACACCATTTGATACCGTCAAGTACGAGATCGACAAGGAGACCGGCTATCTCGCCGTCGACCGGCCGCAGCGCACATCGTCGCTGCCGCCGACGCTCTACGGCCTGGTCCCGCGGACCTACTGCGGCGAGCGCACTGCGCAGCTGATGGAGGGGGCCATGGTCGGCGACTGTGACCCGCTCGACATCTGCGTGGTCAGTGAGCGTCCGATCTCACGCGCCGAGGTGATCCTCAAGGCGCGCGTGGTCGGTGGCCTGCCGATGCTCGATGGCGGCGAGGCCGACGACAAGATCATCGCGGTGCTCGACAAGGACCCACTCTACGAGGGGGTCAATGACATCTCCGAGTTGCCGGTCGCATTCGTCGAGCGGCTGCACCACTACTTCATGACCTACAAACTGGTCCCCGGGGAGGAGGACCACGAGATCACGATCAACGGCAGCTACGGCCGCGAGCATGCCGAGAAGGTGATCCGCGCGGCCGCCGATGACTACGAGCACGAGTTCGGCGGCTAAATCCGGCCCGGCGGAGTTCTCACCCGCCCGGTGCACCTGTCCAGGGCGCGCGGCATGCAGTGCCGCTTCACTGCGCGGGCGTCAACGACCCCTTGTCCCGGACGCCACAGGGGACGACTCGTTACTGAAAATTTTGCCGTCCGAGCAGTTTGCTCGGATGGATCTGCATCAGGAAACGGTTGATCTTAATATCGAAGATACGTTACCCGACTCGCATTCCCCTTCGAGCAACTGGCCGTGGTGCAGCATCAAAGTCTCAGCTCGACCCGTGCGGGTATTCTTTGCATCACACATGTCTCTTGTTGGCTGTTCGAAGACGATCACCCTGCGCGCGCGAAAGTCTGATATAGAATTATTCGCCGAATGAATGCGGGTTAGCCTGTACCGTCCTCTCTGGGCTTGATGAATGCCTTGTCGTTCACATGCCGATCGCTGAAGCCGAACGATCCGGGCACATCAGGACTTGTCATCCCTGGTCAGTGGTGTGGGATGACGCGGCTGCCCGTTGAACACAATGTGACGCCGGTCTCGACGCACACAACCCGTAATCGTCGCTGGAGGGCGCGAGGGACCTTTTTATGGCATCGCGACCCGCCGTCGATGTCACCCATTCGTAATATTGCGACGCGCCGGCGTCGCCCCGATAACCAGCACCTTACCTCGAACCCGGCAGTCTTCGACAGCCGAATCGCTGTAATCATTCCATTCGTGACCTGAGACAAGAGATTGGCTTACAGAAAAGGCCGAGACCCGGTCCATCCGTGCTTCCAGGCGTGTCCGCCGCTGCCTCCGGTGCACCTGCTGGCCTGCCGTTAGCCGCCGTCGTCCCGCATGCAGGCTGCACAGCTATTCCCTTTTCTACGCTGGCGGCGTCTGGTCACCCGCGAAACCCTCAAGCGGGATCTCCTCGCCGGTCTCACCGGCGCCATTGTGGTGCTGCCCCAGGGCGTCGCCTTCGCCACCATTGCCGGTCTGCCGCCGCAGTACGGCCTGTACGCGGGTATGGTCCCGGCCATTGTGGCTGCCCTGTTCGGGTCCTCGTGGCACCTGGTCTCGGGACCGACCACGGCAGCATCAGTGGTGCTTTTCTCCGCCCTCAGCACCCTGGCGCAGCCCGGCAGCAGCGCTTACATCCAGCTCGCTCTCACCCTTACCTTTATGGTCGGGGTGGCGCAAATGGTGATGGGTATCCTGCGCATGGGGGCGCTGGTCAACTTCATCTCCCATTCCGTCATAGTTGGATTTACCGCGGGCGCGGCGATCCTGATCGCGGTAAGCCAGCTCAAGCATTTCCTTGGTGTAGAGGTGCCGGTAGAGGAGCACGCGTGCCAGACCCTGTTCGACATAGGCATCCACGCGGGGGAGGCCAATTATTACGCGATACTGGTTGGGATCGTGACCCTCGCGGCAGGCATGGTGTTCAAACGCTTGGTGCCTCGTGCACCCTACATGCTTCTGGCCATGGTGGTCGGCAGCGTGCTCGCCCTGGCGCTCAACCGGCTGTTGGGGCCGCTGTCGACGAACATCCAGTCGGTAGCCGCAATACCGGCCGTATTGCCGCCGCTGTCAACGCCGTTATTCAGCTTTGAGGCCTTCAAGTCCCTGGTGCCGGCGGCGGCGGCCATGACGCTGTTCGCGCTCACCGAAGCCGTGACCATCGCGCGGTCCCTGGCCACGCGCTCCGGGCAGCGCATAGACGGCAACCAGGAATTCATCGGCCAGGGTCTGTCCAACATCGCCGGCAGCTTCTTCTCCGGATACGTCGCGACGGGCTCGTTCAACCGCAGCGCTCTGAACTACGAATCGGGGGCCCGGACACCAGTGTCTGCGATCTTCGCCGGCGCCCTGCTCATGCTCGTAGTTCTGCTGGTGGCGCCGCTCGCGGTCTATTTGCCGAAGGCGGCCATGGCGGGCATCTTGTTCCTGGTGGCGTGGGGGCTGATCGACTTTCACCATATCAAGAGGATCATCCGCACCAGCCGCTCCGAAACCCTGGTGCTGGTGGTGACCTTCACCACGGTGATCCTGGTGGACCTGGAGTTCGCCATCCTGTTCGGCGTCCTGCTGTCGCTGCTGCTCTACCTCATGGAGGCCACCCGACCGCGGCTGTTCTCCCGGGTGCCCAACCCGGCGCTGCCGCGACGCAAGTTCACCACCGATTCGTCGCTGCCGGAGTGCCCCCAGTTGAAGATTGTCCGCGTGGACGGCTCGCTATTCTTCGGCTCGATACACCGTGTCACCAAGCTGCTGCGAATCTTCGAACAGAGGCATCCGCAACAGAAGCATCTGATGCTGGTGGCGATGGGCATCAATTCCGTGGACATATCCGGCGCCGAGTTCCTGTGCCAGGAATCACGGCATCGCCGCAACATCGGGGGCGATCTATACCTTTGTCGACTCAAGGAACCGGTGATCGCGTTTCTCCGGCGCGGCGGCTACCTGGAGGAACTGAGTGAGAACAATGTCTTCGGTGGCAAGACAGAAGCCGTTGAGAAGATCTATGGGCGCCTGGACAAAGATGTCTGCGGCCGTTGTGACAAGCGGATCTTTCTGGAATGCGTACGGGTACCTGAATCGAAGACAAGCAATCGCGGCGATACGGGCGCGGCGCTCAAGGAACAAGGGTGAACCCTGTGCCGGGTCGGCCGGCACAGGGTTCGGGTCGAAAAAAGGCGTAGTGACTGCCCGGCTTAGGGCGTGGTCGGGACGGGCGCAGCCGCCGGGTAGGCGTTGAACCCCTGCGCGAACCAGGCGAACATGTTGCCGTAGGTGCTGGGGTCCACAGCCCAGGTCACGCGGTCAACCGACCATTGCGGATCCGTCCAGGCGTAAAGCGGTTCGTAGAAGGTGCCGTTATCCAGCTTGCTGCTCCAGTCGGCCCACAACTGGTCGTCCGTCAAGGGCTCCAGCTTGGCGTAGACCTGCTGGTTCATCGGCGCCATCATCCAGTTGAAGTACACCATCGGGTTCATGACCACCATGCCGGCTTGCATCATCTTCTCCGGATTGGTGATCACCCTCATCCAGGTGTTCCACATCACCGGCTCCTGCATGCAGCGAACCATCAGGTGGACCGCGTCCGGGTCCGACAGGGCGGTCAGCCAGTCGGCGAACTTGACCGGATCGGCCATCACCGCTGACAGGCGCGCCGGATCGGTGAATGCACGCAGATGCCCGCGCAAAGTGAGCCATTCCTCCTCGGAGGCCTCCGGGTTCAGCTTCTTGAAATACTCTTCCGCCTTGCTGAAACGGTGGCAGTAGGGGTCGTTGAGATCGCAGGTATCCGTGCCCGCGGTATCCGCTTGGCTTGCGGATCCCAGGCCAATCACCGCTGCCAGCAGCGCGCCGGCGACAATTGTTTTAATACGCATGGCTGAGAGTCCTCGTCCGTCAATTGGTCTTTTCGGACGGGGCCGCGGGTTGCTGGAGGGTCTGTCCCGGGGCCACCGGTGCAGTCATCGAGAACATGTTGAACATCGGCTGGTAGGAGGCCGGGTCCGTCATCCAGGCGATCCGCGGTGTGTACCAGTTGGGGTCCATCCATGCGAAGAACGGCTGGTAGAACGTGGGGTTCATCATGGCGTTGGTCCAGGTGGTGTAGTACGCCGGGTTCATCATCTGGAACATGGGCGCGTACATGGCCGGATTCATCGGCGCCATCATCCAGTTGAAGTAGACCATGGGATTCATGAAACGGGCACCGGCGTTCATCATCTTCACGGGGTCGCCGAGCCCGCGCATCCAGGTGTCCCACATCACCGGCTCGGTGGAACACTTCATCATTACGTGCATCACCCGCGGGTCGCTGACGATCTGCATCAGCTTGGCGAACTTGGCGGGATCGGCCATGGTATCCGCCATCACCTCGGCGTCAGTGAATGCCTTGAGGTAGGGACGGATCTCCTCGAAGTCCTCCGCGTTCACGTTCTGGCATTCCGCGTAATACTGCTTGGCTTTTTCAAACTTGTGCTCCATCGCCTGCTGGCGAGTGGCTTCGTCAGCGCCCCACGCGCTCTGCAGCCCGCCGACGCTGACCAGCAGTGCGAGCGCGATCTTTGCAATAGGATTCATAAGTGGTACCCCTGGGAGGTTGGTGGTTGACATAAATATAAGGAAATTCTAATATTATAATTAATTGTATGCAAGCTTTTTGATCTGGGTCAATGACTCCGGCGCGTGCTGAGACCCGGCACGCTGGCATAGATGCCATGCTCGGCGGCAGAATGCGATCTGTGACACCGCCCCGGCGGGGGCACCACTTGACGTTGGTCATGGACAACCCGTCGCACCGGCCCTAAGTTAGCGGGGCGCAATTGTTGATAGAAAATGACCATGGGGCACTCCTTCAAGCGCGCGCTGAACTTGCTTTTGGCAACGGGCCTGTGTCTGTTGCCTTGGCCGGTGACGCCCGCCATGCAGGCGCTGGACACCCGCCTTCCCGCGCCCGACTTCGCACTCAGCGACCTGGACGGCAACAGCTACCGTCTGGCCGACCTGCGCGGAAAGGTCGTAATGATCAATTTCTGGGCCACCTGGTGTCCGCCCTGCCGGGGCGAACTGCCCTCGCTGCAGCGCTTGTGGCGGCAATACCAGGATGAGGAGTTCCTACTCCTGGCCATATCCGTCGACGAGAACCCTGACGAACTCAGCCGATTCGTCGAACAGTTCGGTAAGGGACTGACGTTCCCTATCCTGACCGACCCCAGCCTGTCCGCGGCCCGCTATTGGCCGCTCAAGGGACTTCCCGCAACCTTCGTGATCGACAAGCGTGGGAAGGTGACGCATATCGTGCATGGCCCGCGGCAGTGGGATAGTCCGGTGATCTATGAACTGCTGGCGCCGCTGTTGAATGAGTCATGAGCCGCCTGGCGCCCGCGGGGGACATCATGCGGCAATGGCGTGCCGGTGCGTGGCGGCCGGCGGCGCATGACCTTAATCACAGTGTGCGATCTAATCGTCGCACCTGGCATAGAATGAACGCTCCTTATACTTTCCTGCGCCCGTTGGCGCATCCCAACCTGGTCAAACTGATGAATCCTGCAGCGAAGACATTAACCGTATGGGTCGCCGCAATGGGTATGCTTGTCGGCAACGTGGTGGCCGCGGCCCAGAACACTGGTGTGCCGCCGTTCTTTCCCTTCATGACGCAGCAGCCGCGGCCGCAGGCGGACCCACCCGGCTTTCCATGGCTGCCGCGGTCCGCGCCGACGGCACGACCGCGGCCCGGATTTGTGCCACCCTGGATGCAGCTGCCCGCCGCCGCCCGCGGCCAGTTCGGGACACCGATGCCGGGTGCCTCTCCTTTCGGTCATGGCCTCGGGAACGGCGGATGGGGCATGCCGGGCATGTCGTCGGGACTGGGCATGATGACGGCACCGATGATGCAGGGCATGGCGGGAGTCATGGCGCCGTTCGCCATCAACTACATGGTGGCGTCGATGAACCCGACGACCTTTGGTAATTTCTTCGGCTTGATGACCCGTCCCGGTGGATTCGGCATGGGGGGTTTCAACCCCATGGGCATGTTGGGCAAGCCCTGGGGTGGGATGGGCATGTCGCAACCGGCCGCGGTCTTTCCCTACGCGCAGCCGCGCCGCCAGGCGCCAGCAACCGTGTTTCCGTTCTTCCGGCCATCGCCGCCTCCGCAACAGGCCAGGCCCGTGTCACCGTTTCCGTGGTCCGGCAGTCGGACCGCGCCGGCGATGCCCGCGCAGCGGCAGCGCCCGCAAAGGCCGCCCCGTTCGCCGTTTCCCTTTCCACCATTCGGCATCGTCGGCAGGTGATGGCAGGCGCGGTGTGGGGGAGACGCGTCGTCTGACAGCCGGTGAGGCGTGGCGCCCAGTGACAGCGGGTGTAACGGGGTCGCATTCAATGACCCGCGGTACCGCGGGTCGCGGGACAAAGATCAGTCGTGGTTCAGCTGCCGGTGGCGGGTGGGGCGCCCATGGGGCAGGAGAATCCCCCCAGGGTGGCCACCTGCGCGGCCATCTCGCGAAAACCCGGAAGCCTGCCGATGATGGGGCAGAAGAATCCTCGCATCTGGTCGAAACAGGCAGCCCCAAATCCGGCGGGTTGCATCTCCTTGTCGGCACTGCGCAGCGCGCTGGCGATGGTTTTCTTCTCTTCCTCCGTCTGCACGGCGGCGACCTTCTGGGGTGCCGGGTCGGGGAGCGCGGCTATGCTCAGAGCGCCGTTGCTAGCTGCGACGGCTTGGCTAACCTTTATTGCCGGCGCGGCATGGGTACCAGCGGGCGCTGCCTGTGATGAGGCCGACGACTCGGTCGGGGCCGCTGGGGCCTGAGCAAGCTGTGCGGGTTGATCCGGCTGCGGTTCGGCGTAATAGATCGATGCGGCCGCCAGCGCCACCATCCCCCCTATCGGTATCACGAGTTGATTAATCATCGAGTGCCCTTGACGTGACCACTATCTCTAGTGGGATAAGCGATCGTACCGAGCCTATCCCCGGGGTTCAACACCACATCGGATGGGGCTATTGGAACTTGATACAGGTCAAGACTTCTTGATACCCCCCCCAATGGGCAGGTTGTTTTAGTATTTGATGATATTCTAATCTACGCGACTTCCAATGAAGTGACCAGCTTAGACCATAGGAGAGGAATTATGTTTACCAAGATCATTGCGCCGATGGCGCTAGTTGCCGGCCTGGCCCTGGGCCCGGTGCAGGCCGCAGAGCCACAGCAGCAGGCCACCCAGCCGCAGGCGCAACAGCAGACCGCCGCCACCAACTGGTTCGACCCCAATACCTGGATGCAGTCCTACCAGGGTGGCGGCTCGACCGCCGCCGGCGCCTTCAATCCCTTCGACATGTCGTCGTGGATGGGCATGGGGCAGGGCGGCGTCCCGGGCCAGGGCGCCCCAGTGCAGTTCAATCTCGCTCACCCCGCGGGCTGGGCGGTGTTCATGAACCCCGCCACCTATCCGGCAATGATGAATCCGGCCACCTACTCGCAGTTCATGTCGCCCCAGTGGTACATGCAGTTCGCCAATCCCAACAACATGATGGCGTGGATGAATCCGTCTGCCTACGGGCCGTGGATGAACCCGATGACCTACATGCAGTGGATGAACCCCGCTGCCTACATGGCCTTCATGAACCCGGCCACCTACATGCAGTGGATGAACCCGGCCGCCTACACGGCGTTCATGAACCCGATGACCTACATGCAGTGGATGAACCCGGCCGCTTACGCCATTCCGGGCGCCACCTCCGACGACAACGTCGGCTATAACTGGTTCGACCCGTCCAGCTGGATGGGGGCCATGACGCCGCAGCAGCCACAGCAGCCCTAGCGCACGACTTATTCGCAGGACGCGAACGGCACGCCGGGGTTCACCCCGGCGTGCTTTTTTGTTGGTAGAGAACTTCCAGGATTCCACCGGCGGCGAACGCTACCGTCCCGGCCGACCGTCTCAGTGTCTCCGCACCGGCATCAGACTGAGTGGGCGCATGCCCTTCGGCAAGTTCCAGGGCCGCGGCCACCTCGCCGTCGTCGAAGGCCCCCACCACCACGCTGCCAAGCCCCAGGGCCTGGGCCTGCAGAAACAGGTTCTGCGATGCGTGGCCGGCTTCCATGTGCACGTAACGGATGCCGCGTTCGCCGTAGTTGCGCGTGGTGCGCTCGTAGACCGTGGCGAACACCACCTCCAGGGCCGCATACCGTACCCATGATCGACCCTGCGCCGCCCCGGCCAGCAGGGCCCGCTGGTCACCACCCGCTGTCTTCTCCAGGGCATGGCCGCCGGGATGATAACGGCAGGCGCCGGGTTCCAGGTCTTCAACCGACCCGACCAGGACGAGCAACTCCAGGGGATGCACGGCGCGGCTGGTAGCGCGGTGCGAAACCCCTCCGGGCCGGCGATGCCCTGGGCAGACCACAGCAGTTGATCGAGCAGTTCCTAGTCAGCGGTGTCCCGCCGAAGGCGCGCACCGGTCGCCGATCGGACAGCGCCTGTTCCAGGGCACGGGTACTGTCGATCTTCGGCCGGAAATAAATCATGGTCTCCATGGCGATTTGCTCTGCAGTCCGCGCACCGATCGCGGACGGAAACAGCAACGGCGCGACCCAGCGGGCAAAACTTCGCGGCCGCGTGACGTGTCCAATCTCGACATATCCGGGTCGCGTTGGGTCAGCGCTTACGCGCACAAACGGTCCTGTTGCCGGGGCCCGCAATGAATATCGGCTGAACGCGGCACTGCCCGCAATGCATCGGGTGCCCCGGGCTCAGCGCGCCGATGTCGCATCCTGGTACAGCCGGCCGGTCCTGACCAGCCATTTCTCGCATTCCACGGCGAAGAATACCAGCAGCGGCGGCACCAGGCACAAGCTCAGTTCCAGCGGTGACAGCGGCTGGGTCTTGAAGATGGGCTGCAGGACTGGGACATAGATGGTGGCCAGCTGCAGCAGGACGGTCAGGAGCACGGCGCCGAGCAGGGCCATGTTGGACTGGATGCCGATGGTGAACAGAGAATCGGCCTCGGAGCGGATGGCCAGCGCGTGGGCGAGCTGGGAAAGGGTGAGGACGGTGAACACGATGGTCTGCCAGTTGGGTGATCCGCTGTGGATGGCCAAGGCCTGGGCCAGTACCGTCAGGCCGCCGATCAGCAGCCCCACCCAGACCATGTGCTGCCACATGCCGTGGGCGAAGATGCTTTCCTGCGGCGGGCGGGGCGGACGCTTCATGATCCCCCGTTCCTCGGGCTCCACGGCGAGGGCCAGGCCGGGCAGCCCGTCGGTGACCAGGTTGATCCAGAGGATGTGGATAGGCAGCAGCGGGATCGGCAGGCCGGCGAACGGCGCCAGGAACAGGGTCCAGAGCTCGCCCGAGTTGCTGGTCATGGTGTATTTCACGAATTTGCGCACGTTGTCGTAGATGCGCCGGCCCTCGCGGACGGCACCGACGATGGTGGCGAAGTTGTCGTCTAGCAGCACCATGTCGGCGGCTTCCCGAGCCACGTCGGTACCCTTGAGTCCCATGGCGACCCCGATGTCCGCATGCTTGAGCGCCGGCGCGTCATTGACACCGTCGCCGGTCATGGCCACGTACTCGCCACGGTCCTGCAGCGCCCGCACGATCTTGATTTTCTGCTCCGGGTCCACGCGTGCATACACGCGCAGCTGGTCCACCCTCGATTCGAATTCCTCGTCGGACAATCGGTCCAGTTCCTCGCCGTCCATCACCGGGTCCCGGTCATCGGCGATCCCCAGGCGTTTCGCCGTGGTCAGGGCGGTGGCGGCGTGGTCGCCGGTGATCATCACCGGGGCGATGCCGGCGGTCTTGCACTGGTCCACGGCCTCGGCGGCCTCGGGACGCGGTGGGTCCATGAGCGCGACCAGGCCGAGCAAGCTCAACCCGCGTTCCACCGTGGCCGCATCGGGGGTGTCCGGCATGGCGGGCCAGGCCCGGCAGGCAAAGCCCAGCACTCGGTAACCCTCCGCCGCCAGCCGGTCAGCCTCTGCCAGCACCTGTCGGGCATCCAGCGGCGCCGGCCCGTCGGCGGTGAGGGCCTCCCGGCATTGTTGCAGTACCTGCTCGGGTGCCCCCTTGGTGAATGCGATGACGCCCTGCGGTTCGCGGTGCAGCGTGGTCATGCATTTGCGAACCGCGTCGAAGGGTATCTCTGCAACGCGCGGCGATTCCGTTTCCAGCCGGTGTTTCTCGTAGCCCGCCTGCGAGGCTGCGCTGTACAGGGCGACCTCGGTGGGGTCACCGGCGACACGGCCCCCGCCGTCCCGAACCGCGTCGTTGTTCTGGGCCAGTGCCCTGCCCAGCAGGTCCCAGGGGCCGACCTGCCCGGTCGGTGCCGGCAGTTGCTGCCGCAGTTCTCCATCCGCGTAGAGGGCCTCCACGGACATCTTGTTCTGCGTCAGGGTGCCGGTCTTGTCGGCGCAGATGTAGGTGACCGACCCCAGCGTTTCCACCGCGGGCAGGCGCCGGATGAGGGCGTGGCGCCGCACCATGTTGCGGGCGCCGAGGGCGAGCGATACCGTGACCACGGCCGGCAGTGCCTCCGGAATGGCAGCCACCGCCAGGCTGACCGCGGTGAGGAACATGATGAGCAGCGACTCCCCGCGCAGCACCCCGGCCGCGAAGATCACCGCGCAGATGGCGAGCACGGCGATGGCAAGGCGCTGGCCGAAGCGGGTGAGGCGCTCCTGCAGCGGCGTCTTGGCGACTCGGTCCTCGTGCAGCAGGGCGGCGATACGGCCGAGCTCGGTGTCCATACCGGTGGCGGTCACCACGCCCTCGCCGCGACCCCCGGTGACCAGTGTCCCCTTGAAAGCCATGTTGCGCCGGTCGCTCACCGGGGCGTCCGGGTTCTCCGGGATGTCGGGGGTCTTCTCCACCGGCTGCGATTCGCCAGTGAGCGCTGCTTCGTCCACCCGCAGCGCCGCGGTCTCCGCCAGCCGCAGGTCGGCGGCGATCATGTCGCCGGCCTCCAGCAGCATGATGTCTCCCGGCACCAGTTCACGAGACGGCACCTTGACCAGCTTGCCGCCCCGGCGTATCTGCGCCACCGGTTCCGACATCCGCCGCAGCGCCGCCACCGCGCGTTCCGCCCGGTACTCCTGCATGAACCCGATGACGGCGTTCAATACGACGATCACAATGATGGCGATGCTGTCCTTGAACTCGCCGATCGCGCCCGAGATGATGGCCGCCGCGATCAAGACCAGGATCATGAAGTCGGTGAGCTGGTCAAGGAACATGCGCCAGAGCGGGCGACGTTTTGCTTCCGCGATCTCGTTGGGACCGTGTGTGCGTAGCCGTCGACCGGCCTCGTCGTCATCGAGTCCCTGTCCCGGTGACACGGCCAACTCCTTGTAAACGTCCTCGGCCGCGATGCTGTGCCAGGCGACGATCTGTGAGGATTCGGGGGGTTTGCTGGAAGTCATGGGCGGATTAAACGGACCGCGCGATTAAGCCGCTGCCGCTGTCGCACGCGCCGGGCCGGCATGCACCGCCGACGAGCTAGCGCGCTGAAAAACGAGACCCGAGCAGCATCCCCGCGGCACCGGCCGCGACGGCGACGAGCGGATGCACACGAGCCAGGCGCAGCGCGACCAGCAGCGTGGTGGCGCCGGTACTGGCCGCCGTCTCCAACTGCCGGCTGCGGGACGGCAGTCCCAGCACCTCGCACACGAAGTGCTCGCAGTTGTCGCTGAGCAGCCGGTAGCGCCGGCGCCCGATATGGGACCTGGCCCGCGCGATAATCTCCGCAGGGGGCAGCTCGCTGGGCAAACCGCTGCGCGTGACTTCGCGCCCCTGCACCACCTCGTCCCACGACTCTTCGGCCACGGTACCGGTGCGCCGGCTGAGGGAAATCAGCATTGGTCTGTCGTCGGCGTGGCGGTCCGAGACGATGGCGTAGTGGCTGTACCCACGGCGGCCGATCTTCACCGCCAGACCGGGTTCGAGGATGTCTGTCTTCATGGATTCGATCTGGGTGGTCAGCGTAGCCTATCATGACCGGAGGGCTCATGGGGACGACGGCCGGCGGCCCAGGCTGTCGCAGCAAAAAGGGGTCGGCGCAGCAAAAAGGGGTCGGTGACAAAGGCGCAGCAAAAAGGGGTCGGTGACAAATGAGAATCATTCGCATGTTTCGTTGCCAGCAGCTGCGCGCAGCGCTTCGATCAGGCTGTGGTGACCGACACGCTTCCTGTTTTGAGTATGCCGGACACGGTCGTGGACCGTGCAATTTTGCCTGCTGTGGCCCCCGAGCAGTATTCGCCGGTGGATATACCGGCTAATATCCGGTTTTCGAAACGACAGGGGCAGCGGACTGGGTAACAGAACGGAACTTTTGCTTGGACCGGTTGTTGGCTCGTTCGTCACCGACGATGGGACATCGATCGAGTCTAAGGTCTTTTCGGTCGAGCAGTAGCCCTCGATCCGAAAACATCCCTTAATCACTTTGGGCGATTCAAATCGCCGCCTCAGGAGGATTTTGTTTCATGCGTACATGGGTATGGTCACTTCTGACGTTGTTCGCACTGCACCCGGCGAGCGGACTGGCCGCGGTATCCGGGAAACTTCTCACCTATGAGATCGACGGACAATCCTACGAAGGTTATTTCGTGTCTCCCTCTCGAGACGCGCCGCTGGTGCTGTTGATTCATGACTGGGATGGTCTGACTGACTACGAGGTGAAAAGAGCCGACATGCTGGCCGAAATGGGTTACGCGGTGTTCGCGGCCGACCTCTTCGGCGCAGGCGTGCGGCCAACCAAAGTGGAGGACAGGCGTCAGCATACCGGTGAACTTTACAAGGACCGCACAAAGATGCGTGCTCTCATGACCGGCGCGCTGGACACCGCCGCAGCGATGAATGCCAATGTCGATAACGCCGTCGCCATGGGATACTGTTTCGGCGGCGCGGCGGTGCTCGAGTTGGCGCGATCAGGCATCGACCTAAAGGGTTTCGCGACCTTCCATGGCGGACTCAAGACCCCGGAAGGGCAGGACTATTCGAAGACCCGCGGCGAGGTCCTGGTCATGCACGGCAGCGCAGACACCGCTATCACCATGGACCAGTTCGCGGCGTTGACCGACGAACTGGAGAAAGCTGGCGTCAAGCATCAGATGGTGACCTATAGCGGCGCGCCACACGCCTTTACGGTATTTGGTGGCGAGCGCTACCGTGAGGACGCCGACCGCAAATCCTGGGACCTTTTCAGCCGGTTCCTGGCCGAAAAGCTCCGCTGAGCAAAAAAAGGATCGGTGACGAATGAGAATCAGTGGCGTATGCCTTTTCCGCTGATCCTTCGTAATTGACAGGAATCGATGCTCCGGTGAAGCTGTTTGGTACTATGTGGCTGTTGATCGCCATGGAGCCGAAGTGATGAGGAAGTTACTGCTGGGGTTGGCAGTGGTGGCCACCGGCGCTGGCGCGGCTTGGGCGAATGCGGGCTCGATCTCCAAGGAGCCGCCCGGCGGGAGTTACCGGCCTCTCAACGAACTGGTCGATCTGGATTCCCGAGTCGGAAACCGACGGTTTCGAGGCGCGCCCCGACCTGGAGCGTCGTCTCCCGAACGTCAAGGTCGATCACCTCCACGAAGAGCGTAATCCCGGTCGGGTAGCCCGACTCCCCACCACCACATCGTTTTCTGGTTGATTTCGCACGAAGACCATCGCATTCATTTGCTGTAACCCGAGGCTTGACCCATTTAAATGGGGTCTTTAAATGGGGTCGGTGACAAATGCGCATGATAATGATTCGCATTTGTCACCGACCCCTTTTTTGCCCCTTTTTTGGTTGCCTTGATCCTGGTCAACGACTGGTATCGGCCAGCGGTGCAAGCTTATAACAATTTCGAGCGCGGGAGGTTGTTTGTATGCATGCGCATCCGTCTCACACTCTGCGGCGCCGGGTCATCGCCATCGGCGTGTTGCTGTTGATGCTGGCGATACTCGCCGCGCTGCTGCAACGGACCGCGGCCGCATAACTGCCCAAGCGATCACTGCCCGTTGTCACCCCAATCCCTCCCCTCCCGGGCGAGAGCAGGGGGGCGGGTCATTGATTGTCGATGCCTGTCACTTTGCAGCAACCGTCCGCCGCCCGGCGGGGATGCGCATTTCACCGCCGTGCCCATTCGACGCTCGCGCTGGCCGTCGCTATCATCCGCGTACCTTGCGGTAATAATCCCTCAATCACCGTGTAATTCAGCCTGACCGCATGAGCATGTACAGACGCTTCGCCATCCTGCGCTGTGAGGATGCGCCGAAATGGGACGCCAATCGTTTCCGCTGGCGTGACCTGCTGAGTGCTCCCGGCGAGCAATGGGACCTGTTCGACGTCTGCGGCGGTGAGCTGCCGGACGCGGTGGCGGACTACACCGGCTACGTGGTCACGGGCAGTCACTACTCCTGCAATGACGATAGCCAGACCTGGCTGGGGCCCTTGTTCCAATTTCTGCGCGAGTGCGTCGATGCCGACGTTCCCGGCGGTCGCGTGGCGGCCTGCTGTTTCGGACAGCAGGCCGTGGCACGGGCCCTCGGCGGCGAGGTGGGTGATAATCCGGTGGGCCATTTCGTGATCGGCCGCGAGGAATTGACCCTGCACGACGACGCGCGCAGCGCCTTCGTCGGTACGACGTCGCTGGCCCTGCTGGAGAGCCATGCCGAGTGCGTGCTGGGTCTCCCGGACGGCGCGGAGGTCTGGGCCGAGTCGGCCACTGCGCCCTACGAGGTGTTCACCGTCAATGAACGGGTGCTGGCATTCCAGGGTCACCCCGAACTGACACCGCAGGAGGTGGAGGACAAGATTCTCGGTTTTCTGCTGGCCGATGGCCGCTTGGAGGGGGAGCAGGGCGAGCGGGCTCGCGGGACCATGCGTCACCCGCTCGATTCGCGCCGTTTTCTCGGCGTGCTGCGCAGTTTTCTTTGCGGCTGACACATCTTTGGTCGCGCCCGGGGCTTGAATTATCTTAACAGATGTTACATATTATGTAACAAATGTATACTTACTTTTCAGCATGAAGGCCCAAGCCGCGATCGCCGTCGAAACCGTGGACCGCGACGCCCGCGCGGCACTGGCCCGGATGGTGGTTACGCTTTTTGATCACTGGGGCTTGTCCAGCGAGGACCAGCTTGCCCTGCTGGGCCTGGATCCGGCCAGCCGCACCACCTTGACGCGTTACCGCAGGGGCCAGCCACTATCATCCAGCCGCGATCTCATGGAGCGGGTGGGACACCTGCTTGCCGTTCACAAGTCCTTGCGCATCATCTTTCCGCATAATCGAGAGCTGGTCTATGCCTGGATGACCGCGCGCAATCGTGAGTTCGATAATCTGACCCCGGTGGAAGTCATCGCACGTCATGGATTCGCCGGGCTGCTGATGGTGCGTACCTATCTGGACCAGGAACGGGGTACGTGAGCGAGGATCTTTTCGATGGCCTGGCGCTGCAGCCGGTGAACGGCGATCTGCTCAGGAACATCAAGTCGATACGTCAGACCCAGGAACTGTTCGACGACCTCAGTACCGAACCGGCGGACTGGGAGGCGGCCAAGCAGGCCGAACTGGCAGCCAAGCCGCTCGCCTACACCGACCAGCCGATCCTGCGCCGTCCCTTCGAACGCGCACGCTATTTCAACGCCATACGTTTCCCCTTCGAGAACTGGGCACGCAGCCGCTACTCCGACGGCAACTGGGGAGTGTGGTACGGGGCCGATGATCTGTCCGTCACCATATATGAGACTGTCTACCACTGGCTGCGCTTGTTACGCGCTGCGGGCCTGGCCGAGCATGAACGCGACATCACCGGCGAGCGCCGCGTGTACAAGGTGCGCTGTGAGGCGGCGCTGCTCGACCTGCGGCCGCGGGTGCGCGGCTTTCCCGCGCTGGTGGATGGCGAGGACTATTCCTTTACCCAGGATGTGGGCAGGCGCATTCATCGCGAGGGACACCCTGGCCTGGTAAGCGCGTCGGCGCGAACCAAAGGCGACGTGCACGCGGTATTCCGGGAGCAGGTGCTGAGCAATCCACGCAATCACTGTGATCTCACTTACCTGCTGAGACCGGGCGCCGACCGGGTCAGGGTGGAACGGCAGCGCGGACGCAAGCTGATGTCGGTCGAGACGTGACACGCTACCGACGATGCAGAACTGCCTGAGGGTCGGGGTGGTAAACTGGAAGGATCATGTCGCAAGCTTCCTGACATGCGTAAGGCGATGACCGGGTCGGCATCAAGCGTTGTAGGCGGGTCATCGACGTGTAAAGGCTGGGTCCCGCAGCCGTGCCGCCGGTCCGTCGCGCATCGAGGCAGCAGATGATGATAGGCAAGGAGCAAACCGGTGACGCCCGACGCTGGCTGGGGCTGGCCGGCGGCCTGCTATTGTTCGCCGCCATACTGGCCCTGCCTACCGCGTCGACCATGACCCCCGCCGGCCATGGCGTGGCTGCCGTGGCGGCGCTGATGGCGGTGTGGTGGATCACGGAGGCGGTACCCATTGCTGTTACTGCGCTGCTGCCCATTGTCCTGTTCCCCGTGCTTGGCGTGACCCCAACCGGCGAGGTCACCTTGTCCTACGCCAACCACCTCATTTACCTGTTCCTGGGCGGCTTCCTGATCGCCATCGCCATGGAACAGTGCAACCTGCACCGCCGCATCGCGCTTGCCACGCTGAGGCTGGTTGGATTCACCCCGCGACGCATCATCCTTGGGTTCATGGTCACCACCGCCTTTCTCTCCATGTGGATCAGCAATACGGCCGCGGCCATGCTGATGGTGACCATCGGCCTCGCCGTGCTGCGGCACGTGGAGCCGCAGCCGACGGCGACGACGGGTGCCACGGGCCTGGGCTTCGGTCCGGCGCTGGTTCTGACCATTGCCTACTCCGCGACCCTGGGCGGCGTGGCGACACTGATCGGCTCGCCGCCCAATGCCATCTTCGCCGGCGTGATGGAAAAGAGCTACGGGGTGACGGTGAGCTTCGTGCAGTGGATGGTGGTGGGCCTGCCAATCGCCATAGTGATGCTGATCATTACCTGGTTCTACCTGACGCGCCGGGTAATGCCCCGGAACGCCGTCACCGTCGACGGCGCTGGTGAGCTCATCGCCGCCGAGTCGCGGGCGATGGGACCGATGTCGCGGGCCGAGAAATCGGTCGCCGCCGTGTTCTCCCTGGTGGCGCTGGCCTGGCTGTTGCGTGGGCTGGCGGACCTGCCTCTGCTGCGTCAAATGCAGGACTCTACAATCGCCATCAGCGGCGCCATCGCCTTGTTCGTGCTTCCCGCCGGCGGCCGTCCCCGGCGCGGCATCCTGGATGGCGCCAGCCTGATGAAGGTGCCATGGGACATTATCATCCTGTTCGGTGGCGGTTTTGCGCTGGCGCAGGGCTTTAGCGACTCCCAGTTGACCGCTTACATCGCCGGCCGTCTCGAGGTCCTGTCGGATGCACCGCTGCTGGTGGTCATCGCCAGCATTGCGCTACTGGTGATATTCCTCACCGAATTGACCTCGAATACCGCCACAGCTTCCCTGCTGGTCCCGGTCATGGGGGCCTTGGCGGCGGCGTTGGACGTGCATCCGTACGGCCTGATGATCACCGCTGTCATTGCCGCATCATTCGCCTTCATGCTGCCGGTGGCGACGCCGCCCAACGCCATCGCCTTCGGCGCCCGGGTGCTGACGATCCCGCAGATGGCGCGTGCCGGATTTTGGCTGAACCTGGCCGGCGCGGTCGTGCTCACCGCCTTCGTCTACCTGCTCATACCGTTGCTGCTGCGATGAGTGGGGAGCTTGCCAATCCCTCTCCGGCACGGTTTACTGCCTGCCACCGTCAACCCCTGTCGCAGGGCCTTTCATTCTTAACCGCGGATAGAAACCATGACCACGCTCACGCTCAAACAAGCCAACCAGATCATCGACGCCGTTTTCGCCAAGGCGCGGGAACTCGACCTACCGCCGGTCGGCTGCGCGATACTCGATGCCGGCGGGCATCTAAAGGCCTTCCAGGCCGAGGACGGCCTCGCCTTCGCGCGCGTGATCGTCTGCCAGGCCAAGGCCTGGGGCTCGCTGGGTGTCGGCGTGGACTCCAACAAGATCGCCGAGCGCTACTGCGCGGGCGGTCCCAATCCCGGCTTCATCAATGCCCTCAATGCCATGACCGGTGGCTACGTGGTGCCGCTGGCGGGCGGCGTACTGATCAAGGATGCTGACGGCAACAACATTGGCGCGGTAGGCGTGTCCGGTGCCAAGCCCGAAGAGGACGAAGTCTGCGCCCGCGCCGGTCTGGCTGCTATGCGGGCCTGACCGTCCGGCTGCAGTCACACGGAAGCAGCTCTGCGGCGCACGGCCGCCCGCGCACTTGCTGTCAGGCATCGGTGCCGGTCAGGGGCATGATCGGGAGTGAGGGCCTCGTGCGGTATGGTCACCGGTTCTGCCACACCACCGGCAGTACTGATGATTGCCAAGTTTGTTCCGAGAATCTATCTGTCGACTGAGCACGAAGGCAAGATGAAGGGTCGCCGATCCGGACCCGTCCGCTTCGCCGCGGCAGCGTTTGTGCTCGCCGCCGCGGCGGACGGTCATGCCGCCATGTCGCCCGAGAGCGAGCGAGTCAGGAACCTCACCTCCCACGGGAACTACGACCAGCCGGTGAGACTCACCGATGGCGTCTACAAGGGTGAACCCTTCATGTCCCGGGGCGCTCGCGGCCGCGCGTGCAGCTGCTCACCGAGCTTTCCGTGGTAGCCGACCTCGACGGCGACGATGTCGAAGAGGTAGCCGTGTTGCTGGCGGAGTTATCCGGCGGAAGCGGCGAGTTTATTCACCTGGCGGTCGTGGCGTAGCGCGACGGTACGCTGCGGAACGTCGCCACCGTGCGCGTCGGCGATCGGGTGACGATACGATCCTTCGCCGCCACCAGCCGGGCGCTGGTGCCGGACCTTGTTGTTGCCGGGCCCGGAGACGCCGCCGGCAAACAATGCCGCCAGCATTACCCGCCACCACCACCATGACAAGACTTTGGATGCAGCAGTAGTGGTAGTTGGTTGGGCAAGTCGAGTGTCGTGACGAAATCCTTCACTTCCTGGAATCCCCGCATCAGGGGAGACAGCCCGACAAAGTCAGATCTACGCCGTATAATGGACATGCGGCTCAGCAAGCCCTCCACTGCGACGCCAGGATAAAGACCATGTACGATCATCGACCAGGCGCGATGTCATGAGCGATCACTTCGCGGTCGAGAGCATGGTCCAGGCTGAAGACGGCATGACGCCGGTGTTCATGCACCTGTCCGGCCACCTGCGTGGAACCGGAACGGTGCTCCGGAACAAGACCATCCAGGTCAACGTGGATCCTGGCGCCGAGTTGGTGTTCGGCGAGCCGTCCGCCGAGCGCGATCACCTGACCCGCTATGCACTGCTCCACCGCGCCGGCGACAGCTATGAACTCGAAGTGCTCGGTGACAATGAGGTGTGGTGCAACGGCGGGCGGGTCAGAACGCACACCCTGAGGTCTGGAGATCTGATCGAGTTTGGCCCAGGCGGGCCGCTGGTGCGTTACCGGCTGGTCGCCGACGGCGCCCATATACAGAAGTCGATCATGGAGATCTTTTCCGACTCTGTGGGATCGGCCCGCCGCGACCATCTCTCACTGCCCGCCCGCACCGGTGCTTTTTTCTCCACCCTGGCGCGCGATCTGTCCACGCATACGACTCTGGCGTTCCGGGTCACGGTGGTGGTGGCCATCATTGGTCTGGGGGTCATGGTGTTCTTATTGAATGCCCTGAACGTACGCCTGCAGGAGCAGCTGGCGCAGGAATCGACGCGGCTCGAAAACGTGGCCGCGCTGCTGGCTCAGACGCAGTCGGAACAGCTGAGCCGCGATGAGCTGGCCGCATTGCGGCGCGAGATCGCCGCCGAAGTCGCCGCGGCCACTGAACGGGTCGCGGCGCTGGAGGCCAGGTCCGCAGCCATCGCGCGGGTCATCGCCGCGGCGGCCCGCTCCATCGTCTTCCTGCAGGGTGCCTATGTTTTCGAGAACCCGGATACGGGCATGCGGCTGCGCTACGCGGTGGACGCGCAGGGCAGAAAGCTCACTGGTCCGCAGGGTCAGTCCCTGCTCACCACCTCCGGCGACGGGCCCATTGTCGAACGACATTTCACCGGCACCGCCTTCGTCGTAACCAGGGGCGGCACGTTGTTGACCAACCGCCACGTGGCCAGGTCCTGGGAGACAGACGAGGCAACGGAAGCGCTGGCGGAGATGGACTTGGTACCGGTAATGACGCGGTTTATCGGATACCTGCCCGAAGTGACTGCCTCGTTCGATGTTCGTCCGCTGCTGATAAGCGATGAAGCCGACCTGGCGGTGCTCCAGTGCAGTGATGTCGCGGGCGGTGTGCCGCACTTGAAATTGAGCGACAGCGTGCCCAGCGCAGGCGAGGAAGTGGTGGTGATGGGATATCCCACCGGGTTGCGCTCTATGCTGGCCCAGTCGGGGGAGGCCTTCATCGATGCTCTGCGTAAAGACAGCGAGTTCGATTTCTGGCAGGTCGCGCGGCAGCTCTCCGCGGCCGGTTACATCAAGCCATTGGCCAGCCGCGGCATAGTAGGCCAGGTGACGCCTGCCACGGTGGTATACGACGCGGAGACCACCCACGGCGGCAGCGGTGGGCCGGTGATCAACATCGAGGGTGAGGTGGTCGCCGTCAACATGGCCGTTATGCCTGAATACGGTGGCTCCAATATGGGCATACCGGCGGCCTTCGCGCTGCAACTCCTGTCCGGCCTCAGTGTGAACGAGTAGCCTACTTAATAAGTGGGGTCAATAAGTGGGGTCAGATCCCATTTAATCATTGGCGACCCCGCGCCTGGATGAGGCGCTATTGCCAATGCGTGAACCGGTGATTCGTTCCGGTGTGTGTTAGCTAGACGAAGGCGGATGTGCCATCCGTGATGGAGTCGATGCTATCTGTCAGTAGCGGGACACCATGTAATCGATTGCGTAATGCATGGTATCACGCCACGCCAATTCGACCGTGTTGCTGTAGTCTGGGTCCAGCTCCGAGACGGTCTCAATGAGCGCATCCAGCCACAATTCATAGAGCTCCGGCTCGATATCCAAATCCTTCGACCCATGTCGGCTGGCAATGTAGTCCAGATAAGCCTCCGCAGCATCGCTGCCGCGGCTGCTCATCACTACCATGCGTAACGACTGTTCGAGCGCCTTCTTCTGTCGCGACATGTCTGTACCAGCGAACTTCTGCCGCACTTTATCCGAACTGGACAGAAACTTTTCGTAGAACAGCTCCAGAAACGTTGGATCCTTGCTGCACCTGCAATGGCTTTCTTTGAACGTGGCGAATGAGTCGGTCATGGTGCTGCCAGGCCCTCGCTGACACCTGATACGCGAGCCTGATGCTGCCAAACTAGCGCAGAATATCAATTGACACAGATCAAAGTTCCATTGAACCAAATTCACGAATTGAACCCAAAACTGATATAGATCAAATATCCAGGCTCGCCAGCACCGGCGTCTTGTCCGCCGCCGGCCTGGTGTTCTTCGAAAACAAGTTGAATATTGAGGTTTGTCATGATCCATCCTGTCGTAATGTTATTGATATCCATTGCAACTTTTTTGCCGACGGCATCAGCGGACATGGAGGGGCTGAAGACATACAAGGACCTGCTCGAGGAGACCAACAGTCGCATCCGTAACATCGATACCGACTCACTGAAACGAGTTCTCGAAGAGAATCCTAATATGGTACTGCTGGATGTTCGATTACCCGGGGAGATTGAGTCGATGGGCCACATCGATGCGAAACAACAGGTGAACATCCCGCGTGGGTGGGTAGAGGTCCGTATCGTCAATCATGTCATTGACAAGGATACACCGATCGTTGCTTATTGCGGGGCAGGTATACGCAGTGCCTTCGTGGTCGACGTGCTGCGAACTATGGGATTTACGGACGTGCAGAATTACGCCGAAGGTTTTCTGGGCTGGCAGCAGCGGGGGTTGCCGATCGTGCGGTAAGTTGAAACCGGACCGATCTGTAAATCGATTGTGATTGGCACGGGGCGCCGGGTAGCGGGGGACAGCGGTACCTTTGGCGGGATGTGCGGCGTTCGCTGCGTAACCACGGTCACAGATATCAATCTCAGATTGTGAAACAATCTCAACACGGCGCGTTCTGGCTGCTGCCCATCGACACAAAGCTATCGGTGCACTGGATAACATGTTACGCAGATTCTTCCTCATAGTCGGCTTGACGCTGCAAATTTTGACTTTCAATGCGGCAGAGGCGGAAAGACAGTTTGAAGCACCGACCATGGCGGCGCCTGACTTTGCTGCACAGTCTCTCACGGACGACCAGCAAATCCGCTTGTCAGACTTTCACGGTCAGGTTGTGGTGCTGAATTTCTGGGCGAGTTGGTGCTTTCCGTGCCGTTATGAAATGCCGATATTTCAGAAAATGTATGATCGCTATCGGCATCTTGGATTTGCCGTTGTGGCGGTCGCTGTGTACGATGAGCTGGTGAATGCAAAGACTTTTCAGCGTCGCTATAAGTTATCGTTTCCCATGCTGTTCGACACCGACGAGCAGGCCAAGCAGGCGTTCGATGTACAAGTCGTCCCACAGACATTTGTCATCGGTCGAGATGGCAGGCTCGTGCCGATTACCGATCCAACGACCAGAAAAACTACGTTGTCAGTAAATGATCCCACGTTGTGGGAGACCGCTGAGATGATGACGTTAATCGAACAGTTGATCGAGGAGTCGACCCCGCGAACCAACACGGTAATCCCAACCAGTGATCGCCGGTCGACGAGCTAACTGTGGCCATTTCGGTGTCCGGCGACATCAGAAACCACTGCTCTTTGCGGTTGAAGCCGTTTCGTTTACCCATCACTAACCAAATTGATTAAAGGAGATGATACCCAATGAGAATTGTAAAACCATTGCTCGCCGTTGTCCTGATTGTCGCCTCTTTTGCCGCCAACGCCGGTGAATGGTCCGGTACACTCGTGGACACCATGTGTTATGGGAAGAACAAGGCCAATATCGGTAATGATCATAATGGTGGAGCCGCCAAGGGGTGCGCCACCGCTTGTGCAAAAATGGGTATTCCCGTGGCGATCCTGGTCGACGGAAAAATGTATACCATTGCTGCCCCGTCAAAGACCCTCGCCGACGTCATGGGGGAGACTGCTACCATCTCGGGTCAGCTGGTTGATGGATCGGTAATCGTGCCCGAGAAAGTCATGGTGAACGGCAAGGAAGTCAACACCAGTGGAATGATGTAATCCCGCTTCGACACGGGTCGGCACCGCCCCGGTATGGGCGGTGCCAATCCGATTATCTTGGAAACTGAGAAGTAACAAATTCGCCGACCGTGATCGGCAGTTGACACTCAAGGAACGTGTAGGTCATGAGCAAGGCCGATCACTTGGATTGGCGCAAGGTCCTCGATCCAGGCGAATTGAGCGAGGGCCGAGTGAAATCGGTAACCTGCGAACAGGTCACGCTGTGCATGACCCGTTTCAAAGGTCAGTATGGCGCGCTCGATAACAAATGCCCGCACCAGGGTGGGCCTCTGGGTGAAGGCTCGATCGAGAACGGACTACTGCGCTGCCCGTGGCATGGCTGGGACTTCGATCCGTTGACCGGTAAGGCGCCCGGCTATGACGACGGCGTGGCGACCTATGAAGTCGAGGTGCGCGACGACGGGTTGTATGTCGGTCTGCCGAAGTCGCTGGCCCATGTCAAAACGGTTGGTGACCTCATGATGGACACCATGACGAACTGGGGCGTGCGCTGGTGTTTCGGTATGGTGGGGCACTCCAACCTGGGTGTGGCCGATGCGCTGCGTCTGCAGGAGCAGGCCGGGCGTCTGACTTATATCGGTATCCGCCACGAGGGGGCGGCATCATTCGCCTGTTCCGCCTACGGCAAGCTCACCGGCCGGCCGGCGGCCTGCCTGTCCATCGCCGGGCCAGGTGCCACCAACCTGCTCACCGGCCTGTGGGATGCCAACGTGGATCGCTCGCCGGTGCTGGCGTTGACTGGGCAGGTCGACACCCAGGTGCTTGGTCCGGGAGCGTTCCAGGAAGTCGATCTGCAGGCGGCCTTCGGCAAGGTTGCCCAGTGGACCCAGCCGGTCCTGCACACCAGCAAACATGCCGAGTTGATGAACCTGGCCTGTAAGAGCGCGCTGTTGAACCGCGGCGTGTCGCATCTCATCTTTCCCGACGAGGTTCCCAAGTTGCCGGCGCCGGAGGGCGCCGACGCTGGTACCCCGGAAGGCCGCATCACAGAGCAGACCATCTCGCCACCGGCAGAGTCCGTGCACCGGGCACTGGCATTGTTACGAAGCGCCAAGCGGCCGGTAATCATCGTCGGTCATGGCGCCCGCTTCAACATGCCGGCGATTGTGGAATTGGCCGAGGGCCTGCGCTGCCCGATCATCACCACTTTCAAGGCGAAGGGACTGATCGCGGATTCACATCCCCTGGGAGGCGGCGTGCTTGGCCGCAGCGGTACCCCCATCGCCAGCTGGGCAATGAATGAGTCGGACTGCCTGCTGGTGTTCGGAGCCAGCTTCAGTAATCACACCGGTATCACGCCGAAGAAGCCCATCATCCAGGTCGATTACGACGCCATGACTCTGGGGAAGTTCCACGCTGTAGAGGTGCCGGTGTGGGGAGAGATCGGCGTCACCGCGGCGCTGTTGAATGCCCAGCTCGGCACTGTCAGCGCCGCCCTGGACCAGCGCCCGGACCTGGCGGAGCGCTGGCGGATCTGGCGCGAGGAGAAGCAGCGCCGCAGCGAGGATGACCGCGGCCGGGGAGTCAACTCGGCGGCCATCTTCACCGCCATGTCGCGGCAGGTGCCCGATGACGCCATCATTACCGTGGACGTCGGCAACAATACCTATTCCTTCGGCCGTTATTTCGAATGCGCGGATCAGGCGGTGCTGATGTCCGGTTATCTCGGCTCCATCGGCTTCGCGCTCCCTGCGGCGCTGGGTGCGTGGGCCGCCACCCAGGAAGACGATCCGTTGTTTAAAGGCCGACCGGTGGTGTCGGTGTCCGGGGACGGCGGCTTCGGCCAGTACATGGCCGAACTCAACACGGCGGTGCTGTACGGTATGAACATCACCCACGTCCTGCTGCGCAATGACGAGCTCGGCAAGATCAGCAAGGAGCAGCGCTCCGGCAACTGGCCGGTGTGGCAGACCACGCTGCACAACCCCGGCTTCGCGGACTATGCGGAGCTGTGCGGTGCCATGGGCGTGCAGGTAAACCGCAAGGACGAACTGGATGACGCTTTGGCCGCCGCCCTCAACCACGATGGCCCCAGCCTGGTGGAGATCATCTCCGACGTCGAGCTCGTCTGACGAGAAGGGACGAGCCCGGGCGCAGGCGCCAACGAGCGGGAGATTCTTTATCTATACTCTGCTGATGGTGGATGTTCAGGGGGGGTGAGCCATGACCATCATCTTGATGCTACGGCGACTGGCATTAGCGATGCTCCTGGGAGCGTCGCTGGGCACGGCCATCGCGGGCTATGTGGACGAATATGACATAGATGCCCTGGTATCGGCCGGGAAAGTGGATGTTCAGGCGCTGAAGAACCACGGGCCGGAGGTAATGCCGGTATTGGTGAGTATTTACGAACGCTCCGGCCCCGATAAACGCGCCGTGATCGCCCGTGTCTTTTACCAGCTGGGCTGGAAGTCGCCGCGGGCCGAGGCGGTGCTGATGCCTGATGTGCGCACTTCGCACAAGCAATTGCGCCTGCAGGTGCAGTGGGCGCTGGGGAGGGTGAGCGACGACCCGGCGGTGGTGGACGCGCTGCTCAACACCATGCGTCATGACAGTAATCCGCTGTTTCGTGACAAGGCCGCCTGCGCCCTGGCCTATGACCAGATCCACCTCTCCGAGCATCAAAGGCTGCGGGTCTATGAGGGGTTGGTGGAATCACTGCGCAGCGAGAATCCCCAGGTGCGCGATATCTCCATGAAGGCGCTGAAGATCCACACCGGGCAGACCAAGGGCTTTCGTCCCCGGGCCTCAGCGGTGGAACGCGCGGACGCCATCCGCGAGTGGGAATCTTGGCTGGACGAATACCGCAACAACTTGTAGCCGCCGTCGGCGGTGCGCTGCTCACGGCTGCCACGCTTGGGCAGAGCACACTGGTGGAATACAGTTTCGACGACGGTGTAGTCGATACCGGTCCCGATACCTTTACGGTATACGAGCATGCGAAGGGCCGCGTAAGCCTGAGTGAATCGCTGCGCTTCAGCGGGTATCGCGCGGTAGAGATCCGCGACGTCGCCGCCGACGGTGACTTCCCCGAACTGCAGGGGTATTTCCCGCTGCGCAATGACGGGATGCTCTATGTGCATTTCGCTTTCCTTATTACGGATCCGACGCAACCGCTCAATATCGCCCTGGCGGGGCCGCTCTGGTTCCGGCTCGCGAAAGACGGCATCGCCTTCTGGCTCACCACCCGCCAGGGATACATATACCAATACTCCGACAGTATGCCCCAGCGTCTGTTCGCGCCGGAGCCGTTCAGCTGGTACCGGGTCCAACTCGAGTACGACATCGACCGCGGTCGTTACGACCTGCGCATCTTCGCAGAACACGATACGCGCCCGGTGGTCGATCTGCGCAATCAGCCGAATGCCGCCAACCAGCCGGGTTCGGCGGTGGATAAGTTCTCATTCATCGGCGATCGGGGCGAAGACAGTTCCAACGTGGTGTATTACGTTGACGATGTGGTGATCGGGGTCGATGAGGAAGTAGTCCAGCGCCCATTTGCCGCTCCCGGACGCCGCAAGCTGTTCATCGATTACTGGGCCGATCTCCAGCGGCAGATGCGCGAGCGCGTTGCCTGCCTGCCGGCGACCGAAATCGCAGACTTCGGCCTTACTGATGATGAACTGGCGCTGATCCGTGGGCAGGGCGGTATCACCGTCATCAAACGCATCAACCGAGACCGGCCGCCGCCCGACCTCGACGCACTGCCCGAGCCTACCCGTACCTACGCCCGTGCGGTGGCGCGCTGGAAGGCGGGCTGCCGCGCACTGGACCGCGGTCTCCCGGCCGAGGCCGCCACGGCATTCGAGGGCGCAGTGTCGGCGGTACCCGGGGCACGGATTTTTGCCTTGTCCCTGCTACTGGCGGAGGCGGCGATGCAACCCGGCGGCGAAGTGGACCGCCGCCTGCTGGGACTCTACCCGGACTGGCAGGGCGACCCGCGATTCGCCGTGGCGCTGGCCATGCTGGCCATCCGCAAGCGCGACCTGCTGCTGGCCAAGCAGTGGTGGGTGGACGCCCCGCAGCTGGTGTTCGCGAGCAGCCGGCAGCACCTGCTGACCTCGTTCCTCAACGTGTCCGCCCAGGCTGATATGTTCCCTGTGCTGAACGCGGCAACGACGGCGAAGACATATCTCGCCGTCGAGCCGTACCTGCTCGCGGAACAGTATTTTTACCTGTTGCTTTGGGACCGCCGCTACCGCGACGCTGCCGTGTTCGCCGATGAAGTCGTAGACCGCCTCGCCACCGCGGGTCTCCCAACCGCGCCGTGGCAGGAACGGGCAGGGGACGCGTATATGCTGGGCGGTGATCAGGCAGAAGCCACGGCCGCCTACGAACGCAGCCTCAGCCAGAACGCCAACCGCCCGGGTCCCTATACCAAGCTCTCGGACCTTTACTATCTGCAGCACGACCTAGACCGCGAACGGCAGTATCGAGAAAAGGTATTCGGTACGCTCCGCAACTGAATCGAAAGCGGTAAAATAGGAGGCAGAACCTACTTTGCTGCTTCAAGTGGAATCTGCCCCCGCCTTTCTGGTCAGTCGGGCACCCGGAATGCGTGATACGCCGGGCCCGCCCTCGCGGGTGATCCAGCTGCAGGCGATTCCTGCCGCGGATACCGTGTTCAGCAGCGCAACAAAGCGGGCCGCCTCCTTGCGGGTCGTAAACGGGCCATCCCGGCAAATATCCGTCTCCACGTACCAGCACTGGTCGTAGACGGACCTTTCGGACCTGTTCTTGATCATGACAGTCACCCCCTATTCAATAATAGATCGGATCGTTCAGTGTTGCACGGCCGGAAACGGCATCTCCAGGAGAGAACGCGCGGCAAATCGTAGGTCTGGGATATATGGGATTCATGAAAATTCATGTCCTTCAGCAGCTTGCCGGCGAAATATTGACCGCTGCTCGATCCCCGGGCTGGCAAGTGTGGGCAGAATATGGTGCAGTGCCGATACCGGCGTGGCGTGGGCCTAATGTCGATTCGGGGTCGACGGATGAATACAACCAGCGGACCCGTGGAGGCCAATGCGTGGAGATTCCCGCGTCGACGGCGCGCTAAAATGCCGGCCGTTCGTCAATGATAAATCTGCAGTCAACCCTTGAGGTACCTTGGATAATGACAATACGACGTTGCCTACTTTTTGGCCTGCTTGCCTTGCCGCCCTCCGCACCGGTGGGTGCCGCCGACGGTCTGTACCTGGGAGCGGAGGCCGGCGTGCTGGAGCGTGATGTCGCCGGCTTTGATAACGCCGTCAATGCGGGGATCCGCATCGGTTATGAATTCCAGAACATCGGTATCGGCGATCTGGCGATCGAGGGCTCCTATATCGACAGCGTCAGCGACGGAGACCTCCCAGCGGGCGGCAAGTGGTCGATGAAGGCCTTCTCCGGGTTTGTCGTGCTGCGCACCGCCGGTCCGATCTATCTCAAGGGCCGCGCCGGTTTCAGCGCCTGGGACGTGGACGCCGGTGCGGCGTCCGCTGATGGCACCGATTTCTCCTACGGGCTTGGGGCTGGCTTGAGCTTCGGCGTTGCGCAGCTAGAAATCGAATACACGGTGCTGGAGGATGACCTCAAGTATTACGGCGCTGCGCTCAACATCATGACGCCGTTCTGAGCGCGCAGTGATGCTCGGCCTCAGTTGGTTCATGGATGACTCGGCTTTTTTCAGCTCCTCGTAAGGTAGTTCCCATTCGCCGATCTCTATGTGTGTCGTGGCGAGCCTCTTAGTGATGAACGCCTTTGAGTCGGCGTTGGGTACCCAGACGGCGAGCAACTGCTCAGCGGCATCGTCTACCGGCAACTCACCGTGGATGACGCGATGCAGAAAGGTCAGGCCGCACGCGCGTTTTTTGGTCTGGCAGTGCACGAACACCCTGCAGCCCTTATTCCGACATGAGCAGAGCGCTGAAGGTGGTCAGGTCGCGCACAGTCGGGCAGTGCCAGTCATCCGGGATGGTTACATAGGCAAATCCAAGCTTGCCAGCGACTGCTGCTTCCCCATCGATTGAGCCCCACACGCCAGGCGGTGAGAAATCAATCCGCACCTCGAAGTCCGCGTCCATGGCGCCTCGATCTGGTTCAAAGACGGCTGCCCCCCAGTGGCCACGTTCTCGTCAATGGCGACCAGGTTGACTGGTGCTGTGTTGTCCACTGTGCGGCATGGGCGCGCGCCAAGCTCGAACACCAGCGCGATCACTAAGGAGGCACTGCAATGGCGACAATCAGTATCGTTGTGACGGCTTTACATCTCGCGGGTTCGCATATCGAGGGAACTTGTTAAGCGCCCTAATCGAGGTTCTTGAAGTAGCTTGGCGCCACGTCCGCTGGATCGTACCCATAGCACCGGTGGTTGCGAACACGCCTCTTGGCCTGTAACCCCACGAAGCATAAGAAACGAGTGCGGGGGTGTCCAGATGCAACGCCAATGCGTGGCGGAGTTTGCGGCAGGGAAGGTCCATAACCGCGTGTATATTGGCGCTGCCGAGCATCCCGATGGCGCGAGCATTATTTGCAGATTGCAGTGGCAGGAATTGTGAGCGCCGACTGCGCGCGACGGACGTATCACGTTCCAGCGAACCCATGCGTGACGGGGTTGCGGGAAGCGGCGGGATTGCGGTTACGCAACTAACGGGCGACTTCGGTGAGATGCTATGGGCCAAACAAAGCGGGATCGCGACTTTGATAGAGCGTTGAGTTGGTCAGCAGGCTTGCGCATGGACCCGAATCGGGATCACGCCACGCTGAGAGATTATTGACCGGCTGATAAGACGTTGCAACAGAAGAGCCTGGAGCCGGACGCAGCATCATTCTCCATAGCTGCCTCTTATGCGAAATAGAAGCGCGGATCAATACCATACTCTCGCGCTTCCACGACCCGCACGATCTTCCAGGGTGTATCGCCATCACCTTCCGGGATCTGTATAAGGTCGATGGCCTGTGGGGGATCAAGTTTATTTTGTTGGGAATCCGTCAGCAGAAGAACCTTGGGCTTTAGCTGGTGCATACGATTACGGCTGACCACAACGCCGACCTGGTTGTTGTTCATCAACACGAAACTGCCGATCGGGAAGATCCCCACGCACTGTATAAATTGTTCCACCATGGCGCCGGGAAATAAGGTGTCAGACATTCCATAGATCTCGGTCAGGGCGCCAAGTGAGTTAACCCCGGGACGATAGGGGCGCTCGCTTATCAGGGCTTCATAGGTATCAGTCAGGCCGGCGATGGTGCTGTAGACGGAGATCGCCTCCCCGGAAACACCGCGTGGATAGCCGCTGCCGTCGTAACGTTCGTGATGAGACCGAATGATATCCATGACCTCGATCTCGACACCCCGCTTATCCCCCAACAGCGTTAACGAACTGTCGACATGCTGTTGAATGATTTTGCGTTCCACGCTGGTCAGTTCACTCGACTTGGTCAGAATTGCCCGGGGGATCTGTATTTTACCGATGTCCTGTAACAGCGTGCCGATTCCGATCCATTTTAGGTCTCGTTCCGGAAAATCAAGATGTCGCCCTACGGTCAAGGCCAGTACACATACCGCCATGGAGTGGGAATAGGAGGACGCGTCGCGCTTGCGTAGCTTCAAAAGCCAGGCCAGCGCATCCGGATTGCGCACCACACTGGCAACCAGTCCCTTTACGATATGGTTCACGGCATCGGCGTTGACAGCGCGACCTTCTTCAATGTCCCTCATGACCTTGTGATATGTCTTTTCCGTGTCAGCGATGATGTCACGAGCCAGGACCAGTTCTTCCTCGACCGTGGTTTGGTCGATGTATCCGGTCGTGTCCCCCGCAGCGCGGTTATAGACCTTTATCACTTTCGGCAACGCATCTGTGGCGCGATGCGGATCGCCCTGAAAATTGTGGGGATCGGTGAAGTACTTATAATTCAACACTCCGGCGTGCGCTATCGGTAATGCTTTCTGCCGGGACGTGCCTTGATCAGCTCTGACACGGGCATATTCGAGTTTGCGCTTGCCTAAGAGGCGCTGCACGAATCCCGGTCGCTGAGTTGGTTCAATTTCGCTCTGTTCCATTTCGGCTTGCGAACCAACACGTGCCGATTCCTTGTGAGACCCGGGAGAAATATAACGGACGTTACGCAGGTCTCCGATATTCTCGACTACAGTGCGACGAACTGGCCGTTTAGGAGCGGGGTGAGCAAGATTGTCCGGGATTTCGACATACACGAACTTACACAATGCCCGAATCTTGCTGATCTCGTCGTCGTCACTGATGGTAAACCCCTGTAGATCAAACGGCGGCTCAAATGGCGCCTCGCTCCATGGTCGATCAAGTTCTGCAACATACATTCCGACCCGCAATTCATTGACCGCTACTTTCTGTTTCATCGCGAGTCCATGAACAATTCAAGCCGCCCATGGGGCGATGACGACCGCACTTGCGATATTCGCAGAGTTGAGTGAACGAATTTGTCTGTAATAGAAGATCATCCTGATGCGACATTCCTACAAGAGTCGCCGTGGTCAGCTGTCGTCGAAAACCCCTTATAGCAATCAACTACCCCCGTGATCGATCACCCGAGAACTCTTAGGCCATCCAACTTCTGCTCGGTTTTCTTTTTCTATCAATTTCAGTATACGTCATTATGCACGGGATCAAATGGGAGTTTTTCCTATTGTTGACCGACGTACGGTAGCCGGGCGTGTTTGGATGGTAAACGGTGAACAAGCACTTATGACGCCTAGACCGGCGAGAACGGAACCGGCCCTCGAGCAATCCGATAATGACGACCCCGCTGTGGTTCAGTGGCAGATCTTCCAGTGCGGGTGGTCGCGCCGTATCAGGTCCAGCAGCGCCTGTTTCGCGGACGCGGCCAGGTAGGGCTCGGGGCACACCTGTTCGTGGTTGCGGAAGAATCCGAAGTGCACATGTGCCTCCGGCGTCGCCTGCACCAGGTGACCGACGGGGTCGCCCGGAGCGACCTCCGCGCCCACCGTCACCGCGATATTCGCGGCCTGCGCATCCCCGGCGGAGGAGTGCGATGACATGGGCTCGAAGGCATAGCCGACGCCGTACGTCGAGTCATGCTCGATGTCCACGTTGACCTGCCAGTTGAACGGCGGCACCGAGTTCTGGAACTTGTCAATGCGCCGCACCACCCCCGAACAGGCAGCCTGAAACAGCACCCGGTCACCGGTGGGCGCAAAATCGATACCGTCGTGCAGGCGATCCGGTGGGTCCCACGGACAGTCGCCACTCTGGCAGTACACGCCCGTGACCTCGGCGATGTCGGTGGCGCTGACGTAGGGCAGGGCCGTCAGGACCGGGTGTTCCGCCACCGGGTGTTCCGCTTCGCCCACTGGCTCCAGGCCGGTGGAGAGGAAGGCGTCACGCGGCGACACGTAATGTAGGTAGATGGGCTGCTCGCTGCGCAACAGCGTAAGCAGGTCATGCAGGTAGTCAGCGTGGAAATGCACCAGGATCTCGCGTTCCCGCGACACCCGGCGTGAAGGAGGGGGCGGCTCGTCGGCATGAAAATAAGCGCGTGCCCGAAGCAGGTCGCCCTGAAACAGCTGGATTTCCGCGACGGGAGACTTCCCCGGCGGAAACCCGAATACCGGGCGGCTCGACCACGCGCGCACCGAATACCGGTCAATCTTGTAGTCCACCAAGACGATACCCTCATCGTACTCGGGTGATCGTACAAGACATCCGTGTCGCCCACCTCCTGCTTCTCATGCTAGGCCCGTCCATCGGAATTCGTCTTGATTTGGATCAAGAAAAGCGGTCCGATAGCGAGGCCGTGGCGGCGATCGGGATGATCCATGCCGCCTGGCCAGATACGGCGAGCAGCGGTCCGGCAGGCCCTGCCACGTGGAACGCATCGATCGCGATACGGCATTAGCCAATGCGGTCATTTGGCGCACACCGTCGCGACCCGATGGCCCCGGCCTGCGGACGTCGACAGCCCGGCGACAGGTCTTTAACATCCGCACTGGGCGACAAAGTCGTTATCCAGCGAGTACGGTAAAATCCATGACACGTATGACACCCGCGGAAGCGGATGCATGCATCCAGGTTCTGCTGTTTGACTTCGGCGGCGTCATGGCGGAGGAGGGATTCCGTTATGGGCTTTATTCCATTGCCGATCGGCACGGTCTGGATCGGCATCGCTTCATCACCTCCGCACGGGACGCGCTGTACGACACGGGATTTTGTCTCGGCCGTGGCAGCGAGGCTGATTACTGGTCTCTGCTGCGCGATCAGTTTGCCCTCACGCCCAGCGACGCGCAACTCACCGCCGCTTTGATTGATCGCTTTCGGGTGCGCCCTGCCATGCGCTCGACGGTGCGCCATTACCGCGCCGCCGGCCTGCTGTGCGGGCTATTCAGCGACCAGACCGAGTGGCTGGACCGGCTCGACGACCGCGACGGCATATACCGGGAGTTCGATCGTCTCTATATCAGCTGCCGGCTCGGCAGGAGCAAGCGCGACGCGACCGTGTTCGACGACGTGCTGGCAGACCTCGGCCTGGCACCGGACCGCGTGGTGTTCGTGGATGATGACCCCGCGCACGTGGAGCGCGCCCGGGGGAAAGGGATACGGGGACTCGTATTCACCGGCGAGGCGGCCTGCCTGACGGAGCTGGCCCAGCTCACCGGCATCACGGCCCCCGCTTAGCGCGCAGCGGCTCGGGTCGCCGCGCCGGTTTCTACCGAAAATGCTGCCGTTCGCCGCGCGCTTGTTCTATGATTGCCCGGTCGTCTTCGAACTAGACTGAGCTGGAGGAGTATAATGAAGACCTCTCGTATCCTAATATCCATGACCTCCGCCGCACTGCTGGCCGTTGTCGCTCTGATCACCGCACCCCAAACCCGGGCCATGGAGGATAAGGTGGTGATCGTCACGTCCTTTCCCAAAGACCTGACCAACGCCTTCAAGAGCGCCTTTGAGGCCAAGCACGCTGGCGTCACCGTAGAGGTGCTGAACAAGAAGACCACCGCCGGCGTCAAGTTCCTCCAGGAAACCGCGGGCAACAACACCACCGACCTTTTCTGGGCCTCGGCCCCGGATGCCTTCGAGGTACTCAAGGGCGACGGTCTGCTGGCCAAGTACGACCTCAAGGCTACCGGCATCCCCGAACTGATCGGCGCCTACCCCATCCACGATCCCGACGGTTATTACAAGGGCTTCGCCGGCGCCGGCTACGGCATCATGTGGAACGAGCGATATGTAAAGGCCAAGAAACTGCCCGTGCCCCGGGAGTGGTCGGACCTCGCCAAGCCGGTCTATCACGACCATGTCGGCATGTCGGCGCCGTCGCGCTCCGGCACCACCCACCTGACGGTGGAGACGGTGCTTCAGGGCGAGGGCTGGGAGCAGGGCTGGGCGACGTGGAAGGAGATCGCCGGCAACTTCAACACCGTCACCGAGCGCAGCTTCGGCGTGCCGGACGGCGTCAACTCCGGTCAGTTCGGCATCGGAATCGTGATCGACTTTTTTGGCCTGTCCTCCAAGGGCAGCGGTTTCCCGGTGGACTTCGTCTACCCCACCGTTACCACCCTGGTGCCGGCCAACATCGCCATCGTCAAGAACGCCCCTCACCCTCAGGCCGCTGCCGTGTTCATCGAGTTCCTGATGTCTAACCAGGGCCAGGAGATCCTGCTCGACCCCAAGATCCGCCGCCTACCCATACGCCCGGACATCTACGCCAAGGCGCCGGACGGTTTTCCAAACCCGTTCGAGGACAGTTCCATCGGCGCCGCGGTCGAGTTCGATGTCGACAAGTCCAAGGCCCGCTACAACCTGGTCAACTCGTTGTTCGACGTCATGATCACCTACCGCCTGGACGATCTGCGTGCCGCCACCAAGGCGATCCAGGATGCCGAGGCGAAGGCCGCCGGCAAGGGCAACGCCGAGGCCGCCCGGCTGATCGCCGAGGCCAGGGGCCTGGTGGCGAAGACACCCATTACCGAAGCACAGTCACTGGACAAGGACTTCGCCGATATCTTCAAGAAGAAGCGCAAGAAGGCCACCGACAAGGTGACTGGCCGCCAGGCGGAGGTCGAGGCCGAGTGGGACAACATGGTCAAGGACAACTACGCCAAGGCCAAGGCGCTGGCGGAGCAGGCCGAATCCCTGCTGTAGGTATTGCCGTTGACGGCGGGGCCGTGAGCGGCCCCGCCATGCAAGTCACGTTCACGTTGCCGGCCCGGTGACCGCGCTCACGCGACAACCCCGCGGCACCGTCGGCGTCGCCTTGGTGCTGGCGGTATTCCTGCTGGCGTTCCTGGTGGTGCCGGTGGTGAAGGTGATCTTCGTCGCCTTTCAGGACCCGGCAAGCGGCGCTTTCACCTTCGTCAACTTCGTCGACTTCTTCAACACCGCGCTGTTCCGCGAGTCCTTCGCCAACTCGCTATACGTCGCCTTCATGGCGGTGCTGGTGGCATCGGTCATCGCCCTACCACTGGCCTATTTCACGACCCGTTTCAACTTCGGTGGCGCGGCGCTGATCCAGACCCTGGGCGTGATCCCGCTGATCATGCCGCCCTTCGTGGGCGCGGTGGCGATGCAGCTGCTGTTCGGGGCCAATGGCTCGGTCAACCTGCTGCTGGACGAGTGGTTCGGCTTCACGGTGCCGTTCATGGAAGGGCTGAACGGGGTGATCTTCGTCGAGAGCATCCATTACTTCCCGTTCATCCTCATCAACCTGTCGGCCGCGTTGAACAACATCGACCGCTCGCTGGAGGAGTCGGCCCAGAACCTGGGCGCCCACGGCATGCGGCTGTTCAGACGCATCGTGTTCCCGCTGGCCATGCCGGGCTATGTGGCCGGGGCCTCGCTGGTATTCCTCAAGGTGTTTGATGACCTGGGCACGCCGCTGCTGCTTAACGTCAACAACATGCTGGCGCCGCAGGCGTATCTGCGTATCTCGTCCATCGGCATCAGCGACCCCATGGGCTATGTGATCTCGGTAATGCTAGTGTTGTTCTCGCTGCTGTCGCTGTGGACTTCTTTCCTGGCGCTGCGCGGCAAGGACTACGCCTCGGTGCAGAAGGGCGGCGGCGGCCTGGCGCGCCGCGACCTCGGTGGCCGGGAGAAGGTGATGGCCTACGCGGTGGTGATCTTCGTGTTGCTGATCGTGCTGTCCCCGCACTTCGGCCTGGCCCTGCTGTCCTTTGGCACTATCTGGTCGTACAGCGTGTTGCCCGACGCCTATACCCTGGCCAACTACCGCGAGGTGTTCGAGACCTCGTCGCAGTACATTACCAATACCCTGCTGTATGCCGGGCTGGCGGCACTGATCGACGTGGTGTTCGGCACCGCCATCGCCTACATCGTCTGGCGCACCGGGGTGGTGGGCCGTAAGTGGTTGGATTACCTGGCCACCGGCGCGCTGGCCATCCCCGGTGTGGTGCTTGGTATCGGCTACCTGCGCACCTTCAACGATATCACCGTGCCTTTCATCGACAAGCCACTGGCGAGCTGGTGGGTAATTATCGTCATCGCCCTGGCCATCCGCCGCCTGCCGTACGCGCTGCGCGCCTGCGTCGCCGCCCTTCACCAAGTGGCCGAGACGCTGGAGGAGGCAGCGGAGAACCTTGGCGCCACCAAGTACCGCAGCGTGCGCCGTATCGTGGTGCCGCTGATGATCGGCGGCCTGCTGGCTGGCTTCGTCACCAGCTTCGCTACCGCGGCGGTGGAGCTGTCCGCCACCATCATGCTGGTAACTTCGGAGACCGACGCACCGCTGTCCTACGGAATCTACGTGTCTATGCAATCCGCCGCTGGCCGCGGTCCAGGCGCCGCGCTGGGCATGATCGCGGTGATCATCGTTGGCGTTGCCACCTATCTGTCCCAACGCGTAATCGAAAAGTACCGCCGCGAGCAGACCATGGACGGCCAGCTGGTACCGGCGGGTGGCGCGGCCTAGGAGAAGACGACCCGTGAGCACCGAACCCGTCGGCGTAACCATCGAGGACCTACACCTGTCTTTCGGCAGCACCCAGGTGCTGAAGGGGGTGAACCTCGAGATCGAGCCCGGCGAGTTCTTCGCCTTCCTAGGCCCGTCCGGTTCCGGCAAGTCCACTTTGCTGCGCGCTATCGCCGGTTTCGGCCCGCTGCCCAGCGGCCGAATCCTGATCGACGGCGAGGACGTGGCCGCGCTGCCGCCGTGGCGCCGCAACGTCGGCATGGTGTTCCAGAACTATGCGTTGTGGCCGCACATGAGCGTACGTCGGAACGTCGCCTTCGGCCTGGAGGAACGCAAGACCCCTGGCACCGAGATCCGCGAGCGTGTGGACGCGGCGCTCGAGCTGGTCGGGCTGATCGACCTCGCTGACCGCCGGCCGTCACAGCTTTCCGGCGGTCAGCAGCAGCGCGTGGCGCTGGCGCGCACCGTGGTGGTGGAGCCGCGGGTGCTGTTGCTGGACGAGCCGCTGTCCAACCTGGACGCCAACCTGCGCGTGCAGATGCGCCGCGACATCCTCAACCTGCAACGCCAGCTCCGGCTCACCACTATCTTCGTCACCCACGACCAGGAGGAGGCGAACACCATGTCGGACCGCATGGCGGTGCTGAACGAGGGCGTCATCCAGCAGATAGGCGCGCCTATGGCGCTCTATGACCACCCCGCCAACCTATTCGTGGCGGATTTTCTGGGCACCGCCAACGTGCTGCGCGGCCGCTTCAGCCGGCCCGCCGCTGGTCCGCGCTTCGTCTCCGAGGACGGCATCGAGCTGCCGCTCGCCGAGCCCCCGGCCGCCAATGCCGACGCCGGCGTGGTCGTGCTGAGGCCGCAGTCGATCAACGTGTTGGCGCGGAGCAAACCGGGCGAGACGGGAGATGTGGTACTCGACGGCATGGTGCGCTATCGTGAGTTCCTAGGCGCCGTCATCCGTTACGGGGTAGACGTCGGCGAGCACCTGCTGCTGGTAGATCACGGACACCGCCCCGGTGAACGGGTATTCGAGCCCGGCACCGAAGTCGCGGTGCACGTCGACCCCAGCCACATCGTGTCGCTGACCGAATGAAGACCCGGTTCCGGGTTTCCCTGCATTTTCTGTCTTTTTATCGAGCATCACCTCCTTACCACTGCCTTCCCTTGACGAGACCGACACGGTCTCCTGCTATGCTTTTTACTATGTCGACCGACCCGCTTAGCGACGGCAATTCAAAGCTCCGCGCGCTGCTGTTCGACTTCGGCGGCGTAATAGCGGAGGAGGGCTTCCGCGATGGTCTGTACCGCATCGCCGGGCGCCAGGGCCTGGACCGCGAGATGGTCTACCGGGCCGGTGTGGATGCCGTCTACAGCTCCGGCTTCTGCCTCGGCTGGGGCAGCGAGGCCGACTTCTGGGCCGAGATGCGCCGATCCTTCCCGCTACCAGAGGATGACGCCACCATGACCCGCGAGATCCTCGCCCGCTTCGTGCTGCGCCGGGGCATGGTGAACACCGTGCGCCGCTACCGAGCCGCCGGCTATGTCTGCGGCCTGCTCAGCGACCACACCACCTGGCTGGATGAACTCGACGCCCGCGACGGTTTCTACAAGGAATTCGACCGGCTCTACATCAGCTACCGCCTCGGCAAGGGTAAGCGCGACGCTACCCTTTTCGACGACGTCATCAAAGACCTCGGCCACGCCCCGCAGCAGATTGCCTTCACCGACGACGACCCCGGCCACGTCCAACGCGCCAATGCCCGTGGCATGCAGGCCTTCGTGTTCGCAGACGAGTTCGACTGCCAGGCGCGCCTGGCCAAGCTGACCGGCTCCGGCGAGCGAGAACGCGCCTGATCCCGGCCGGTCCCTTTCTCTGGGGTCAGAATACGTAATTGAGAGCATGAGGGCGCGAGTCGGAAGCACCTTATCGTCTATCTGATCTGCTTAGCTTCGTGACAAAAGAATTTTGTGTCCGCAGAATAACCATGGATTAACGGCATTGCGCATCCCGCGGGCTTGATCCCGTTCTCGGGCAGGTGGATGATGGCCACTCTGGCTCTAGGTAACCCTATGATGTGTTGCGTCATCACGGGATCTCTTATCGAACAGAACAAATGGGCTCTCCCTTTACTTGGGGTACGTCCGGAAGGATGCGTGATCGTTATAAATCAATGGGTTCGGGATCTCTCAAATAGGCTGTGTATAGCGTTGTGCCTGGCCTGGCTAACAGTTTCTGATGTCGAAGCTGCGAAAAGTCACATGAACGTGTCTGCTTCAGATTTTGTCACCACTTGAAGTGGTGATTATCGATACTGGCCCACCTGTCAGATATGGTTTCGTTCGCAAGTCTCCCAGAGGAATTGAAGCAGATCCATTTACGATCACCAAGAACAAAGTTCTTATCGTCACCGAGATTGATTGGGAGTACATATAAAGTAACGCCCAATACCACACGTCAATTGATCGTGAGAGTAAATCCGATTTCTACAGGAGCGCGTGTGCATACTTCACATTCGATGCTTGACTCCAATGGTAATGGCGGTGAGACCGAGGTATTTAATACGGGTTTTGTGGCCCCGTGACCTTCTGCACCCAGCACCATAGACGATTGGTTGCTTCTGGGAACGCCAAGTACAGATTTCGATGAAAATCCGATTGCCGGGCAACTTTGATTGATGTTTATCAGGGGATGCCTGGTTCGCGAGTAACGGATGCAACAGATTGAGTATATTCAATGGAAGCGGCCATTTGCTGGCCTGTCTATGGAGGCATAAGTATTGGTTCAGAGTGTTACGCAGTTGATTCGGGGTGCCTCTATATCCCGCGGGTGCTACGCAACCTAAGGAAATCGGTATAGAAACTATGCTCCCGGATTTCGTCAGGCTCCCGCGAGCTGTTCAAATCTGCGGGGTAGACAATAGTATTATTTCCCCGAAACTTCGGAAATGTCCCCGAGACTTCGAAATATGCGCTTACCGATACGGACACCGGGGCGCGCATAGGACTTGGATTTATTCGCAAATTAGAATGCGAATTACGATCTCACCATGCACAGGACAATAAACAATACTGCGGTGCGAAACGGAGCTTACTGGCACGTCGCGTCTCTTGGCGTACTGCTGATCATCCTTGGCGGCCAACTTGCTCTCGCCTGGAGCCACGCGACGAAAACAATGGTCCCGGTTGGTGACGAGTATGATTATTACGATCGCGCCATGTATTTGGTTCAACATGGTGAGTTTCGACCGTTTAGCGAGATAGACCGACAGATCGTGGATGGCGAAGTATTCGGATATGGGAACTTCCGTCCCCCTGGGTACCCTGTAATCCTGGCCTTGACGGGTCTCGACGCACCGACTTTTTTGCAGCTCCGCAGGCGAATGGTTGTAATCCAGTCTTTCGCCATCGCTTTGGTCGTGATCTGCCTTTACGTGGGCATCTCAGCTATGATTGGAGACCCGCGTTGGCTCCTTGCTGTCAGCGTCGTGCTGGGGGTGCAACCTTGGTGTTTTGAATTCTCGAGCTTCCTTATCACGGAATCACTGACAGCATCCCTCTGCGGTTTGGCCTTGATCGGTCTTGCGCTGTTTGTAGTTCAAGAGAACCGCGGCCGGAGTATCTTGTGGTTCGCCGCAGCTGTTGCGCTGTTTAGTCTGTCATTCATGTTACGCCCCGAGATGATTGTATTGGTGCCCGCGTTGGTTATCTTCGCAATCATCCTGAGGACGCGACAGCCGCAAGAGGTCACGATATTGTCGCTTGTTGCTCTCATGATATTCCTTATGTTTGTCGCAGCTAACGTGGCCTATCGTATTCAGATCGAGGGGCGGCCAGCCATTTTCGGCGAGTTTGTTCACCGCGCCCCCGGCCTTCACGAATGGAGTAAGACCTGGATCGGAACTCAAAAGCTCCGTCATGCAGCGGTCTACGACGGCTACAAGGGTGCGTTTGACCCCGAACGACTTCCAGATCGAGCTTTTGCGGATGACACCGAACGCCGTCATATCTTGTCGGCCTACCAGAGGCTCCAAGACAGCAAGGAATATGATGAGGAGGTAGACAATGCTTTCCAGATTATGGCGAGAAAGCGAATGAGCGACAGCTGGTTAATGAATGTTGTTGCAGTGAGACTTTGGAATGTTGGGAACCTATGGCTCAATTTGGAAACGAATAGCCAGCTGCTCGATTTTCTTTCTCTCTTTTCCCCTACACTGCGAAAGGCATTGCTCGCCTGCCTGCTCGTATTGAAGATTGGTCTTGTATTCGGTGCGATAAGTGCGATACCGATGCTCCATCGAAACTTGAAGGAGCGTCCGCCGATATGGTGTGATTATCTCACGATGCTTGCTCTCGTTTTCATTGTTGTACGGTCATTGCTGATCGGAGTGATAATTGGAGAGTATCTTCACAGATATATGACGCCTGCATGGCCGGCGTTGCTATGGTGTTCCGTGTATTCGTATGCATCGGCACTCGCCCGGCTCGGAGGACAACGGTCAGTGACAACCAGCACGTTGGCCTCGAGGTGAAGACTGCCGGGCCGATGCGTTTGAATTTCTGTATTTCTGGGGATTTCTTATATTTCTGGGGACACAGTACTAATTTCAAGGGAGCGGAGGCGATATGGAATCAACTCTATTTGTCTCTTAGACTACGCGGAACTGCAACATGGAAATAGGTATGTCTTTCGAATATTGACCCAGAGTATGGAAATGACAATGAAAATCTGAAGCTCGGTGCTTGTCATCTGTCCAGACACGTCAGAAACTGGAACCGACGAACTGAAAGATGCCTAGGGAGTGGTAGCACCTCTTCGGCCACAGCAACTCAACAACGAGATGATTAACAGCATGCCAACTGAAGATTGCTTGTTTTGTCAACCGACTGACGAGGAGATCGTGATATTCAACGACCTTTGTTACGGGCGATGGGACAGCTACCCGGTCACTGCTGGGCACATGCTCCTGGTTCCCTTCAGGCATGTTCCGGATTACTTTCATGCCGATGCAGAGGAGAAATTCGCGTTGTGGGAGTTGCTGGAACGAGCGAGGGAGGTAATCCGTGAGCGGTTCAAGCCGGGTGGCTTCAACGTCGGCATCAATATCGGCAGCGCGGCGGGGCAGTCCATCTTTCATCTCCACGTCCATGTCATACCCCGTTACGTCGGCGATGTTCATGATCCGAAGGGTGGAGTGAGAGGGGTGATTCCCGGGAAGCAGAAGTATTAATGCCTGATGGACGATGTCACCGCCCTGGCGATCGTCGCCGCCGACTGGGGTGAGGAACGGAAAAAGCGTGCGCTGTATGTCGCGCGATAAGCGGACGGCTGGAAGGTCTCCGGCCAGCTGCCGCCGCCCGCGAGAGCGCAATCGAGGCCGTGGAAAAAATGACCTGGCCGCGGAGGCTCAACATCGAACTGTGCAACCTCGACTGCGCCCGGCAATCGGAAGACGACTTCGATGCCCTGCTTACCGCGGGCGTGCTGCTGCGCTTGGTGCTGGAAGGCCTGCCGCTCTCCGTCGAACCGGTGGACCCGCGGTCGGAAGGCGGGATCCTGGCCACCGGTGGTATCAGTCCTCAGTTACCGCGACGATTATTCAATGCCGGTAGCACTAGTTTCGTGGCAGAGAACCGGAAGACTTGCCTGATATTTCCAGGGAAACAATATCATGGTCGAGGGCAATGCCGCGCGAATCAGGACCCCGGTATGTCTATCCTGCTCGACACAGGTTCTTGGAGTTTGGCTCAGGTATTGTATTCCTAAAATTCAAGGCAAAAAAACGCCCCGTGACGCCGGTATCTGCGCCACGAGGCATAGTGTCGGAGTTGGCTACGTCTCCGTATTCTTCAGCGGCGTCGGGCCGCTACTTCAAGACACGTCGTCACGCGCGGGTATTGTCCCGGCCGATGGTACTGTGGGGACGGTCTGTAAATGGGTGAGCCGTTTGAGGCGGTGGACGGGCGTGCTTCTTATTGTTCCTCCTCCTGGTCGCCTCTGCAGCATCGCCGGGAGGCGCCCGGCTGATCTTGTTGACTGTAGGAAATCAGGTTTCCGCAGGGTTTTCGGGCAATATTTCTGGCTACAATGTCCTGGACAGCATAGGGGGATACTGCATCAAGAGTGTTTCAGCCAGTGGTGAATTTGTTTCAGCTCTGTAACAGCAAGACCGTCGACCACGTTACGGAACTTGAACGCTTTCGGCGGGTAATGCTGCACTGCAATAGACTACTGAAGATCAAGCTGTTCCAGCACCGCGAAGGACACCACACCGTCACCATCACAATGTCCGGTCCGCCGGGCATCGGGTGGGCGACAGGTATAGCGTCCCCGAACGCGTCGATTGCGGTGGGGTACAATCATCTGCATATCAGTCGTCGTCCACGGGGGAAACATTGGGAATCCAGGATTGGTTCAAGCAGCGGCGCAAGACCAGCGTGCCAGAGGATTTGCCTGTCGTTGACAAGACCACGACTACCCTTGTCGAGCCCGGGCCGGAAGCGGTTGTTTCGCCGGTGCCTGAATCACGGCCCGGTCCCGTTGACATCGCAGCCACGGAGCGGGACGAGAAACGGGCGTTGGCGGCGTTGAGCGAGATCGACGATAGTGACTTGCTCGCGGAGATCGCTGGCACGGCAACGCTTGCCGCTGTCAGGAAATGCGCCATCGATCGACTGGTTGACGACGAGGTCCTGACGGAAATCGCCGGGTCAGACTCCGATGCCGGCGTGCGCCAGCGCGCGGTAAAGCGCATCGTCTCCCCTGAAGCACTGGTCCGGTTCGCCGCCGCCACCGGGGATGTTGCGCTGGGCAAGACTGCGGTGCGTCGACTGAGGACCCCGGCTCTGCTGGCCCAGGTCGCCGGCAGCGCCGAGCAGCGGGCGGTGGCGCAGTATGCTGTGGCCGCTATTGATGACCAGCAACTACTCAAGGATATCGCCCTGGCGGCAGATGATGCGGCCGTGGCCAAGGCGGCGGTGAAACGGCTCAGCGACCAGGCCCTATTGGCGCAGGTCACCGAGTCCGGCGTGGATGAACTCGTCTGCCGCGCGGCGTTGAAGAAACTGAATGATGAGGGCCTGCTTGTAGATGTCGTGCTGCACGAGGGCGCGACCGGTGTGCGGCGCCGCGCCGCCGAGAAGCTGAGCGATCCCGTCGCGCTGGTGAAGATCCTGACCACTGAACCGGACGCCGAGGTGCGGCAGGCGGTGCTGGCGCGGGTCGACGACGAGGAGGCGCTGTTCGCGGTGGCGGCTAGCGACCCGGAATCGGAGCTGCGCCTGGCGGCTGCCGACAGGATTGAACAGGATGAGATGCTAAGTCGGCTGGTTACCGAAAGCACTTATGAGGACGCGCGGCTGGCGGCGGTGCGGCGGGTTCAAGACCGCGGTGTGCTGACCGAGATCGCGAAGACCGATAGCGACGAGCAGGTGCGCTGTGCCGCCGCTCACCGGGTGCGAACACGCGCCATGCTCATCGATATTGCCGAGAACGGATTTCATGCCGACGCACGCGCGATCGCAGTGCGAAAGCTCAAGGACAGATCACACATGGGGGATATCGCCAAGCACGACGCTGATCCCAAGGTGCGCGAGGCGGCGGTCCGCAAGCTCGACGACCAGGAACGGCTCTGTGCCATTGCCCGCATGGATGACGAGTGGCGCGTGCGCTGCGCGGCGGTGGAGCGGATGCGCAATACTGAGGAGCTGAGCCAGCACGCCAAGAACGATGACCACTGGCAGGTACGGGCGGCCGCGGTGGCCCATGTCAAGGATCGCGCGACGCTGGTGAACCGCGCAAAATGGGACAAGGCCTGGCAGGTACGCAAGGCCGCCGTCAAGGTGCTCGATGACCAGGCTGTCGTCGCCAATCGGGCAAAGAACGACGAGGACTGGGGTGTACGCCGCGAGGCGGTGCGCAGGTTGAACGACCAGGCCCTGTTGACCAACCGTGCTCAGTACGACGAGGACGCCCGTGTTCGATGTGCCGCCGTGACACGACTCGATGATAAAGAGGTTCTGGCCGGGATCGCGGAGAGCGACCCTGATGATTCGGTGCGGGCGGAAGCCGCCTGCCGTCTGGGGACCCTCAACAGCTGAGGGGGGTAGTGTACCTATTTTGCAGCGGGGAGCCGAAGGTCACGGCGGCCGCGAAATCGATACGAGCAGAGTGTCCCCGTGTTCCGGTCCACCACGCCGAAAGTCCCGATGATGGGGCGTGGAAATAGGTCTTGTGCCCCGTCATTGCCCCCCGTAGCCGCCGCGGTCGGGAAGTCGAGATAAGTGTCATTTCCCTTTATTCCCGTTTTGTGGAGCTCCTTCGTAAACCGTCTATAGTCAGTAAGACCTCTCGCGGAAGGTCATCGTCACCGGGTCCGTCGACAAGGGGGGGGCGGGCCAGGTCAGCAGCCGGGGACACCCGGCTACAATACCTGATAACCACTTAATCATGGGAGACCTCGCGTGGAGTTTCGCGATTACCTGAAAATCATGGTGATGAAGGAGGGCTCGGACCTCTATCTGTCGACCGGGGCGCGCGCCAGCGTCAAGATCCACGGTGCGATGCGTGCGCTCGAAAAGGAGCCGCTGCCGGTAGGGCGGGTCAAGCAGATTGCCTATGAACTGATGAATGAGGGGCAGACGGCGGAGTTCGAGCAAAAACCCGAGATGAATCTCGCGGTATCCGAGTCCGGCGTCGGGCGCTTCCGGGTCAATATATTCAAGCAACGCAACGAGGTGTCCATGGTGGTGCGTCACATCCACACCGAGATCCCGGACATGGCGTCGCTGGGATTGCCGGATGTGCTGCGGCAGCTGATCATGGTCAAACGGGGACTGGTGCTGTTCGTCGGCGCCACCGGATCGGGCAAATCGACCTCCCTGGCATCGCTGATCGACTACCGGAACACCCACAGCGCCGGGCACATCATTACCATCGAGGACCCCATCGAGTTCATGCACCGCCACAAGAAGTCAGTCGTCAATCAGCGCGAGATCGGTATGGACACCGAAAGCTATGAGGACGCATTGAAAAATACCCTGCGTCAGGCCCCCGACGTCATCCTGATTGGAGAGATCCGGGACCGGGAAACCATGGAACACGCGCTCACCTTCGCGGAGACCGGCCACCTCGCCATATCGACCCTGCACAGCAACAATGCCAATCAGGCGCTGGACCGTATCATCAACTTCTTTCCCATCGACCGGCGCCAGCAGTTACTGACTGACCTGTCACTGAACCTGCAGGCCGTCGTTTCGCAGCGCCTGCTGCCGACGGTGGATGGCAGGAGGGCGGCGGCAATCGAGGTGTTGCTCGGCACGCCGCGGGTGCGGGACCTGGTTCGCCGCGGCGAGGTACAGGAGATCAAGGAGACCATGGAAAAATCCGAGCATCTAGGGATGCAGACCTTCGATGGCGCGGTATACCGGCTCTACCAGGAGGGCAGGATCACGCTCGAAGAAGCAATGCGCAACGCCGACTCTCAGAATAACCTGCGGGTACGGATCGGGCAGTCCGGAGCGGAGCCGGCGGCGCCGGCGGTGGAGAGCAGCGAGCAGCCGGTCGCCCGGGCGCCGGAAGAAACGGAGAAGGCACCCGAAACCAGGCTTGAGTTCGGGCTGGTCGGTGATTCCAGCAGCGACGGGCCCGTCGATTTTGCGCGACCCGAAGCCGTCGCCTGAGAGTGTAATCGGAGGATCCAATAATCGAAGGGTGATCGACGGACACGAATCCAAGGTCACAACACGCCATCTCACCGCGCACTGAACGGCCGGAACGCGAGGATAAAGCAACGCCGTGCCGCCGGACGTCGGCGGAGAGTTAAGTATACTGTCCCCGTTTAGGTTTCGGAGACGTACGACATGAGCATGGCAGTTCCCTCGCGGCGGCGGGTCGCCGCGTGGATCGAGTCCCCGCGGGTACAACGGTTCATCATCACCCTGATCGTGATCAATGCCATTACTCTGGGTCTGGAGACCTCCGACTCCGTCATGGTTCATTGGGGCGGACCGCTGGTGGCGCTCGACCGTCTGATCCTGATGATTTTCGTGGTGGAGATCGCGCTGCGGCTCTATGGCCACGGTTTTCGCTTTTTTCGCGATCCCTGGAGCGTTTTCGACTTCACCATCGTCAGCATCGCACTGATCCCCGCCGCCGGGCCATTCGCAGTACTGAGAGCGCTGCGTATCCTGCGTGTGCTGCGCCTGATATCCATGGTCCCGCAGTTGCGTTTCGTGGTGGAGGCGCTGCTCAAGGCCGTACCGGGCATCGCCGCCATCGCCGGGCTGATGGTCATCCTCTACTACGTGTTCGCGGTCATGGCCACCGGCCTGTTCGGCGATACGCACCCACAGTGGTTCGGCTCGGTGGGAGCCTCCATGTTTAGCCTGTTCCAGATCATGACCCTGGAGAGCTGGTCCATGGGGATCGTGCGACCGCTGATGGAGAGCCATCCCTATGCGTGGGCCTTCTTCGTCCCCTTCATTCTCGTGGCCACCTTTACCATCCTAAATCTGTTCATCGCAATCATCGTCAACACCATGCAGACCATGCATGATAGTGCACATCGGGAGGAGCAGGCGGTCATCGAGGGCGCGATAAAGGAAGAAGGAGTCCACATCGAGGACGAACTGCGGGCACTGCGCGTGGAGATCGCTGCGCTGCGCGCCGACCTGCGGTCCGGTTCAATGCCGTGAACAGGTACAGAACATCGAATAACGTCCAGTGATAACTTCTAGCATCCGCAACCCCTGAGAAAAGCTTGCATTATCGATAACTATAGCGTCCGAAGAAGTTCTGGAATGTTCAACACGATCCTCCCACTATGTGTAGCTATTGACTACTGCATAAATAATGTCCTATTCTTCGGGGGAGAGGTATACGACCCTGAGACCCCTTGGAAACCCCGAAGCATTGGAGCAGCGCCGCCGT
>CAMYNL010000018.1 GCA_947259705.1 uncultured Gammaproteobacteria bacterium
CACCATGGTGATGATGATCTCGGCCTGCTCGGCCACCGCGCGCACGCTGTCGCACACCGTGGCGCCGCCATCGAGAAGTTCCGGCGGCAGCGGCGAGCGGTGCTGGACCAGGAACAACTCGTGCCCCCCGGCCTGCACATGCCCCGCCATCGGCGCACCCATGATCCCCAATCCTATAAATCCTACCTTGCTCATTGCATACCTCCGGCGAGTGTTGAGTTCGTGTTGTTGTGCTTGCCGACACGATGGCCCGGCGCGCCCCATGTCTGCCGCGGCCCTGGCGGCAGTGTAAGGCCAGAGGCGCGGCACCTGGCCGGAGCACGGAGCCAGCCGCGACAGCGGGATGTCATCCTGCCCTGGCAGGCGCCGGCAGCATCGCCGGCGCCATGGCAAGGCGGTATGGTAGCAGACCCCGCCGCCCGCATCGGCAAAGCGCGTGCGTTACGGCCGACGCGGCCATGTTGCGCTGCGTCAAGTTGTCGCGGTGGTAGACTGCGCTTGGCATCACGGGCCGGTGGAGATAGAGTTGCTGAAAGGATAGAGACGCAGGGACAAGCGTGGCGGTCCAATTACTACTAGCAAAGAACCAGAAAACCAGAGGAGAAACACTATGCTGACATCCGTCAGACGGATTATCTTGGTGCTCGGCGCGACCCTGTTGAGCCTGGCCATCGGCATGTCCCCGGCCAGCGCCAAGGTCGAGGGCGACACCATCGTGCTCGGCGCCGCCTTGTCGTTCACCGGCAAGTACAAGACCAACGGCAAGCACACCAAGAACGGCTATGACCTGGCGGTCAAACGCGTCAACGAGATGGGCGGCGTCAAGGTCGACGGTAAGAGCTACAAGCTGAAAGTCGTCTATTACGACGATGAATCCACCCCCACGCGGGGCGCGCAGCTGGCCGAGCGGTTGATCAAGCAGGACGGCGTCAAGTTCATGTTGGGCCCCTACAGTTCGGGTCTCACCAAGGCCATGGCCCCCGTGACCGAGAAGTACAAGATCCCCATGATCGAGGGCAACGGCGCATCGCGGTCCCTGTTCAACAAGGGCTATCGCTACCTGTTCGCAGTGCTGTCCACCTCCGAACAGTATCTGGCGGAAACCATCAACCTGGCAGCCGAACAGGCGAAGGCCCAAGGCAAGGATCTGAGTTCGATCAAGGTCGCCATCGCAGTTGAGAACGACCCCTTTTCCCAGGACGTCCGCGCCGGGGTGGTAGACGATGCCGCGAAGTACGGCATGAAGGTGGTAATCGACGATAAGCTCCCCAAGGAACTGAACGATATGACCGCCACCCTGACCAAGGTCAAAGCGCTGAAGCCTGACGTGCTGGTGGTGTCGGGCCATTCCAAGGGCGCGGCCACCGCGATCCGGCAGATCGCGGAACAGCGGGTGGACGTGCCCATGCTGGGGATGACCCATTGCGAGGCGGCCGACGTCACGGGCAAGTTCGGCGGCCAGGCGGAATACACGCTGTGCGCGACGCAGTGGGCGGAAACCATGACCTACAGGGACGACTATTTCGGTTCCGCCGGCGATTACGCCAAGCTGTTCGAAAAGGAATACGAGTACGTGCCGCCCTACCAGGCCGCGGAATCCTCCGCCTCGGTACTGGTGTGGGTGGACGCGCTGAAGCGGGCCAACAGTTTCGAGACCGACAAGCTGCGTGACGCCATAGCGGCCACCGACATGCAGACCTTCTATGGCAACGTAAAGTTTGACGATACCGGCAAGAACATCGCCAAGCCGATGGTGCTGCGGCAGGTTCAGGGAGGGCAATACAATGTGGTGGCGCCGACCAAGTGGGCATCGGACAAGCTGATATTTCCGCGTCCGTCTTGGAGCCAGCGCTGATCCGCCGATAAATGGAAACGCCGCTCCCGGATCGGGTGCCCGGGAGCGGCTGTTTACCATGAGCAACCTCGATATCCTATTCCAGGCACCGATCTTCTCGGTGCAACTGCTGCTCGACGGCCTGCTGGTCGGCGCCATCTTTGCGCTGGCGGCCTACGGCATGGCCCTGCTCTGGGGCGTGATGAATATCATCAACATCGCCCAGGGCGATTTCGTGATCCTCGGCGGCTATGTCACCCTGGTGCTGTACCAGGCCGGGATCCATCCCTTGTTCGGGGTGCCGGTGGCGGCGGTGGTGCTGTTCCTGGTGGGGTGGGTGATATACCGCTCGGTGATATTCCGCGTCGTCGATCGCGATCTGTTCATTTCCATCCTCGCCACCTTCGGCATCTCCATCTTGTTGCAGCAGTTGATGGACCAGATCTTCGGCGCCGACATCCAGACGGCGGAAGCGGGCCTGGGCACCATGTTGCTGTTCGACAACCAGGTCACCATCGGCCTGATCAAGGTGGTGGCCTTCGTCGTCGTAATCGTGCTTGCCACGGTGCTGGTAGTGTTCCTGAAAAAGTCGCGCCTGGGCCAGGCCATCAGGGCGACGGCCCAGAATGCCCGCGCGGCGCGCATCATGGGCATCAACACCGATCGCGTCTACGCCATGACCTTCGCCATCAACGCCGCCATCTGCGGCGCGGCGGGCGCATTGGTGGTGATGACCTGGGTGATCCAGCCCTTCATCGGCCTGTCCTACACCATCCGTTCGTTCATGATCGTGGTGGTGGCCGGCGTGGGCAACCTGGCCGGCGTGATCGCGGCGGGGGTCGGACTCGGCGCGGCGGAGCAATTCGCCGCTTTTCTGCTGGGCGCCGAGTTCCAGATCGGATTCGTGTTCGCGCTGCTGGTGGTCATCCTGCTGGTCCGCAACGCGGTGCTGAAACGGCAGCGTAAGTACCTGCACTGATGAACGGCGCCGGCAAGACGGCATGGTATCTGCTGCTGGCGGTGGCCGCCCTGACGCTGCCGACGGTGCCTTTTCTGCAACCCTACCTCACCCAGTTCGCATTCCTGTGGGTGATGATCCTGCTGGCCCTGACCTGGGACATCATGGGCGGCCAGATGGGTTACAACTCATTCGGCAACATCGTCTATTTCGGCGTCGGCATGTACACCACGGCGGTGGTGCAGCGGGACCTGTTTTTCTCCGTGGAGGAGTACGCGGAGGTGGCGGGAGGTGTCGACGCGGCGCTCAACCCGCTCGAATTTATCAGCAGCCTGGCACTGGGTATGGGGCTCGGCGCCGTGCTCTCGGTACTGATCGCAGCGATCCTGGGCTCGGGTATCCTCGGCCTGCGCGGTCATTATTTCGCCATCTGCACCCTGGGGCTGGGCATCGCCGCCGGCGAGATCGCCAGTGGCATGGATTACATCGGCGCCGGCTCCGGATTGGTGACCTCACTGCTCCCGGATGCCTTCGGCGAGCGCGGCCGCTTCTTCTACTACCTGTTCCTGGTGTTGGCGGTGATCACCTTCCTGGTCCTGCGGCGCGTGTATGACAGCCGCTTCGGGCTCGCCATCAATGCGATCCGCGATGACGAGGACAAGGCAGAGGCGCTGGGGCTGCATACCACCCGCTACAAGACCACCGCCTGGTGCATCTCGGCGTTCTTTCTGGCGCTTACCGGCGGCGCGTTCGGCAACATGGTGATATTCATCGACCCCACCGATGTCGCCTTCGCGGGCCCGACCTTCGGCGTGTGGATGGTGCTGATGGCGATCCTGGGAGGCAAGGGCACGCTGTGGGGCCCGGTGATCGGGGCCACCATCTTCCACGTCATGCAGGAAGTTTTCTGGACCTTCCTGTTCGGCTGGCAGCGAGTGGCCTTGGGGCTGTTGATCGTCATCGTCGTGGTGTTCTTCCCCGAGGGCGTGGTGGGATGGCTGCGTGAACGCTGGCCGCATCGTTTCGGCGAGGTGGTTGACGAGGACGCGCGCCGCCTGCAGGTGTCCCTGGACAGCGAGCCATGAGCACCGTCCTCGAGGTCGAGAAGGTATCCAAGGCCTTCGGCGGCGTGGTGGCCAACAGGGAGGTGAGCCTGTCGGTGCCGGAGGGCGCCATCATCGGCCTGATCGGGCCCAATGGGTCCGGCAAGACCACTCTGTTCAATTCCATCGTCGGCTACCATCCCATTGACGCCGGGTCGATCCGCTTCCGGGGCGAGGAACTGTCGCGGCTGCGCACGCCGCAGATCGCGCGGCGCGGCCTGCTGCGCACCTTCCAGCAGACCCGCATCTTCGGCAAGATGAACTGCATCGAGAACATGCAGATCAGCGTGCCCCATGCCGACGACAGTCTCGGCACCATGTTTTCGCGCTTCGACGAATCGGTGACCGGGCGCGCCGAGCAGCTGCTCAAATTCGTCGGCCTGTATCCCAAGCGTTATCTGCGCGCCGGTGACCTTTCCTTTGGTCAGCAGAAGCTGCTGGAATTCGCCATGGCGCTGATGAACAAGCCCAAGCTGCTGCTGCTGGACGAGCCGACCGCCGGGATCAACCCGACCCTTATCAACGGACTCATCGACCGGCTCAAGCGTGCCAATGCGGAATTCGGTATCACCCTGTTCGTAATCGAGCACAACATGCGCGTCATTATGAACCTGGCCGAGCATATCTACTGCCTCGCTCACGGCGAACTGCTGGCCGAGGGCGACCCGGACCAGGTCCAGAACGATCAGCGGGTCATCGGCGCCTACCTGGGGGCCGGTTGATGGGCGGCGAAAAGGGCAGCAAAGACAAGATCCACGGCCACGGCGTCGGCACGGTGGACACCGTGGTGTCCGTGGACGCGGTGGAACGTGATGCCGACGCCCTGGCCAACCGCCCCGGTGCGGAGCATCTGCGCGAGCTGGCGGAGGGGGACCCGGTGCTCCGCATCGAGGGCCTGGTGGCGGGTTACGGCAAGATGGAGATCCTCCACGACGTCGACCTCTACGTGGGACGCGGGCAGTCCTTGTGCCTGATCGGGCCGAACGGCGCCGGCAAGTCCACGGTGCTGCATTCGATCTATGGCTTCACCAACATCATGGCCGGGACGATCACCATCAATGGCGCCGATGTCACCCGCATGAGCTCGAACGACAAACTCAAGCGGGCCGGCATTGCCTACATCCTGCAGGACAACTCGGTGTTCCCCGACATGACCGTGGAGGAGAACCTGTGGATGGGCGGCTTCCTGATGGACAGCCCCGACCAGGCGAGGGAGGCGGCGGAGAAGGTGTTTGCCAAGTATGACCACCTCGCCAAGCGCCGCGGCAAGCCCGCCCGCGTGCTGTCCGGCGGCGAGCGACGGTTGCTGGAGATCTCGCGGGCGCTGGTGATGGACCCGGAAGTGCTGCTGGTGGACGAGCCCTCGATCGGCCTGGAGCCTCGATTCATCAACATGGTGTTCGAGATCCTGGAGGACCTGCAGCACGGCGAGGGCAAGACCATCGTCATGGTGGAACAGAATGCGAAGAAGGGCCTGGAGTTCTCCGACGTGGGTTATGTGCTGGTATCGGGAGAAGTGGCGATGGCGGACGAGGGGGACAGGCTGCTCGAAGATCCCGAGGTAGGGCGCCTGTTCCTGGGCGGATGACCGCGATCCGCGTCGCCGGCACAGCGGTAATCCTGCTCGGCGACGGCTGATCAGTGCGGGATCGAGTCAGAATCCGCGTCGAAGGCTGCGTAGCCCGCGCCGGAGACTACGAGCTGCCGGCCGGCAGCACCGTGGCCGATGTGCTGGAGGCGGCCGGGGGCATCCGGGACCAGCCCCCGATCGTGCCCACCGGCAACATCATCCTGCGCGGCGGGCCCGGCGCATCCTCGATCGGTATCCGCAAGACCCTCAATTTCAAGATCGCGCCGACCGCCCCGGCGCAGGAAGAAGTCCGGGACAATGACGTTATAATCGTGCAGGTCGACGGCATCGGCCTGGTGAAGTCATTCGCAGGCGATGGATCTTCGTGAGCGGCGTACGCGCGGCGCGCAAGCCGCAAAGTGCGGGCTGCTTTTCGAAAGCGCGCTGAAGGCCTGGCGTCGCCACCCCCACCGTCTGATCGGCCGGAGCAGGTCCGCCTGGCCGCGCGTGCGTCGACGGCCGAACAAGACCAGCAACGACACTGACAGGACAGACGAAAATGCAGAGTTATCGCATCGCGGTCATCCCCGGGGATGGTATCGGTAAGGAAGTGGTGCCCGAGGGCATCCGGGCACTGGAGGCGGTGACCCGGCGCTTCGGGCTGGCCTTCGAGTGGCGCGAGTACGACTGGAGCTGCGAACGTTACGCGAAAACCGGCCGCATGATGCCCGAGGACGGCATCGAGCAGCTCAAGGACTGGGACGCCATCTTCCTGGGGGCGGTGGGGTTCCCCGGTGTACCGGACCATGTCTCGCTGTGGGGGCTGTTGATACCTATACGCCGCGAAATGCATCAATACGTCAACCTGCGCCCGATACGCCTGCTGCGCGGCATCGAGACGCCGCTGCGCAACCGCAGCGCCGAGGACATCGATTTCTGGGTGGTGCGCGAGAACAACGAGGGGGAGTACTCGGAGATCGGCGGCCGGCTCTATGAGGGCAGTGACGCGGAGATGGCGGTGCAGGAGACCGTGTTCACCCGCCGCGGCGTGGACCGGGTGATGCGATATGCCTTCGAACTGGCGCGCACCCGGGCAGCGAAGCACGTGACCTCGGCCACCAAGTCCAACGGCATCATCCACACCATGCCGTACTGGGACGAGCGGTTCGCGGCCGTCGCCGCCGACTACCCCGACGTCAGGACCGACCAGTACCACATCGACATCCTCACCGCGCATTTCGTGCTGCATCCCGACTGGTTCGACGTGGTGGTAGGCAGCAATCTGTTCGGCGACATCCTTTCCGATCTGGGCCCCGCGGTGGCCGGCACCATCGGTATCGCACCGTCCGCCAACATCAACCCGGAGCGCGACTACCCGAGCATGTTCGAACCGGTACACGGCTCGGCGCCCGACATCGCCGGCCGCGGCATCGCCAACCCGATCGGCCAGGTCTGGTCGGCGGCGATGATGCTTGACCACCTGGGCCATGCCGAGGCGGCACAGGCGGTGGAGCAGGCCATCGAGACCGTGCTGCAGGAGCCGGGCCTGCATACCCCGGACATGGGCGGCAAGGCCGACACCCGACAGCTGGGCGGCGCGATCGCCGATGCCCTCGCCTGAGCCGGCGCAATGCCGGGATGCCGGGCCGAGCCCCGGCGTCCACGGTCAGCGTCGCGGGCAGGCATGAATCAGGCGTTTCGCGCCGGGCTGAAGTCCGGCAGCACGGTGGTGCCCACCTTCATCGCCATCTTTACCGGCGTCGGCATCGCCGCTGCCGTGGTGGGTATGCCGGCGCTGACGACGCTGTTGTCGACCTGGACTATTTTCGCCGCGCCGGCCCAGTTCGCCATGATCGACATCGCGCACCAGAGCAGCGTGGTCCTGCAGATCATCACCGTGGGGATACTGGTGAACCTGCGTTTCTTCGTCATGAGCCTCACCCTGGTGGCGCTGTTTCCTCCGCTGCCGCGGCGCAGGCTGGCGCTGTGGGCGCAGTTAGTCAGTGCTTCGTCCTACCTGATCACCTTTTTCCACTCGCGCCGCGCACCGCGGGAGGAACTATTCGACTTCTACCGCGGCGTGGTGGTGATGTCGTTCCCGGCGGCAGTGATCGGCACCGCGCTGGGAATCTGGTTCGGATCCGGTCTGCCGGCCCTGTTCACCTTTGGTGCCGCGTTGTTTCTGCCCATCTATTTTTCCCTGCTGCTGAGCAGCGAGGTCCGTCGGCGCCGGGAGATAACGGCGGTGACACTGGGTTTCATCGCTACGCCGCCGCTGGAGCTGTTGCTACCGGGCTGGGGCCTGTTCATCGCCGCCATCGCCGCCGGGTTGGTTGTGGGGAGGCTGAGGGAATGACCGGGAACGCATGGCTGCTGGCGGTACTGGGAGCCGGTGTGGGCACTTACGCGCTGCGTGCGGCGCCCTTTCTGTGGCGACCGCTTTACCGCATGGGGCGCCGTTACGTGGACCTTCTCACCAACGTTTCCTTCGCCATCGCCGCCGGCATTGTCGCCAAGTCACTGCTGATTCAGGAACAGGCGATCCGGATCGACGGCGAGTTCTGGCTGCGCCTGCTGGGCGTGGTGGCGGCATTGCTGTTGTTCCGTTTCCTTCGCAGCACACCGGCGGCGCTGTTCTTCGGCGCCGGCGCGGCGGTGGGCGTGAAATGGCTGCTCGGGGGCTGAGCGGTCGGTGCCTGGGGGGTCTTGGGCCGACCGGTCCGTGTTTACACCGCGGATACGCTCGCATGTTGCAAAATCCGGACGGTATACCTAGAGTCAGACGCTCGCACACGCGGAGAATTCACATGGCAACTCCCGCCGACGATCTGTCAACGCCCGCCCCGAGTCGCGATATGGTGGCGGTGGCACTGCGCCGCATCCTTCCCGACGAATCCGTGCTCGCCGACGACGAATCGGTGCGGCCCTACGAGTGTGATGGTCTGTCCGCCTACCGGCGCCTGCCCCTGATCGTGGCGCTGCCCAATACGGTGGAGCAGGTATGCGAGATCGCCCGCTGCTGCCGCGACCTGAAAGTTCCGCTGGTGGCGCGCGGCGCCGGTACCGGTCTCTCAGGCGGAGCACTGCCGCTGGAGAATGGCGTGCTGTTGAGCCTGACCAAGTTCACCCGCATCCTCGACATCGACCCGGCCAACCGCACCGCCCGGTTGCAACCGGGAGTGCGCAACCTGGCGATCTCCGAGGCGGTTTCCCACCTGGACCTTTATTATGCGCCGGACCCCTCCTCGCAGATCGCCTGCACCATCGGCGGAAACGTGGCGGAGAATTCCGGTGGGCTGCACTGCCTCAAGTACGGCCTGACCGTGCACAACATCCTGGAACTGAAAGTGGTTACCATCGACGGGGAGCTGGTGACCATCGGCGGCCAGGCCCTGGACGCCGCCGGCTATGACCTACTGGCCCTGATGACCGGTTCGGAAGGCCTGTTGGGTATCATTGTCGAGGTGACGGTGAAGCTGCTGCCGAAGCCCGAGTGCGCCAAGGTGATAATGGCTTCCTTCGATGACGTCGAGAAGGCCGCTGACGCGGTCGGTAACATCATCGCTCGGGGCATCATCCCCGGCGGTCTGGAGATGATGGACAACAAGGCCATTCGCGCCGCCGAAGACTACGTGCATGCCGGCTATGACACCGAGGCGGCCGCCATCGTGCTTTGTGAACTGGACGGCACACCCGAGGAGGTCGACGACGACATCCGGCGGGTCGAGGAGGTATTGCAGCGGGGCGGTTGTACCGACCTGCAGCTGGCGCGTGACGAGGCCCAGCGCATGGCCTTCTGGTCCGGCCGCAAGGCCGCCTTTCCCGCGGTGGGGCGAATCTCGCCCGATTACTACTGCATGGACGGGACCATCCCGCGCAAGCGGCTGGGCACGGTGCTCAACCGTATCGACGCGCTGTCCGAGGAGTCGGGCCTGCGCATCGCCAACGTGTTCCATGCCGGTGACGGCAACCTGCACCCGCTGATCCTGTATGACGGCAACAAACCGGGTGAACTTGAACTGGCGGAGGAAGTGGGCGGCAAGATCCTGGAGCTGTGCGTGGAGGTGGGCGGCACCATCACCGGTGAACACGGGGTCGGCATCGAGAAGATCAACCAGATGTGTGTGCAGTTCAACGCCCAGGAGTTGACCCAGTTCCATGCCGTCAAGGAGGCATTCGATCCCGGGCGCCTGCTCAATCCGGACAAGGCCGTACCGACCCTGCATCGCTGCGCCGAGTTCGGCGCCATGCACGTCCACAAAGGGAACTCGAAGTTTCCCAACATTGAACGCTTCTGACCCCGGGGTGGCATGGCATGGCCGAGCACCTGCAAGCCGGATCCACCGATCATGATGCCGCTGCTGAATTGGCGGCAGCGGTCAGCGAGACGGTCGCGGCGCGGCGGCCATTGCGGCTGATCGGGCGCGACACCAAGGCGTTTTACGGCCGCCACGTCGAAGGACAGGTTCTCGACTGCGCCTGCCATACCGGAGTGGTGAACTACGAGCCGACCGAGCTGGTGCTCACCGCCCGCGCCGGCACCCCGCTGCGGGACATTGAGCGACTGCTCGCCGACAACGGCCAGGCACTGGCCTTCGAGCCTCCCGCCTTCGGTGACACCGCCACCCTCGGCGGCACCATCGCCTGCGGCTTCTCCGGGCCGCGCCGGCCCTACGCGGGCGCGGCCCGGGACTTCGTGCTCGGTGCCCGCATCGTCAATGGCCGCGGCGAGGTGCTGAGCTTCGGCGGCCAGGTGATGAAGAACGTCGCCGGCTACGACCTGTCGCGGCTGATGGTCGGCGCCCTCGGCGGGCTCGGTGTGTTGCTGGACATCTCGCTGAAGGTGCTGCCGCGGCCGTTGTGCGAGCACACCGTCATGTTCCCGCTGACGCAGCACGAGGCGATTGCCAGGATGAACGAATGGGCCGGCCGCCCGCTGCCTGTCTCGGCCACCTGCTGCACCGATGACCGGCTCTATGTCCGCCTCTCCGGCTCCGAGAACGGCGTGCGCGCAGCGCTCCGGGACCTGGGCGGCGAGGTGGTGTCCGATGCCAGTGAATTCTGGCGGACGCTGCGCGAACACCAGCACCCGTTCTTCCAGCACGCGGGGCCGCTGTGGCGGGTGTCGGTGGCGCAGGCGACACCGCCGCTGGCGTTGCCGGGCGATTGCCTGATCGAATGGGGGGGTGGCCTTCGCTGGCTGAAATCCGATGCCGCGGCCGCCGTCATCCGTGCCGCTGCCGCCGCCGCGGGCGGTCATGCCACGTTGTTTCGCGGTGGCGACCGCGGTGGCGAGGTGTTTCACCCCCTGTCGCCGGCGCTGTTCGCTCTGCATCGGAACCTCAAGCGCGCACTGGACCCGGAGGGGATATTCAATCCCGGCCGCATGTACGACGGCGTGTAGCGATGCAGACCCACCTGGCGGATTTCATCAGGGACACCGACAAGGGCCGCGAGGCCGAAGCGATACTGCGCAAGTGCGTGCATTGCGGTTTCTGCACCGCCACCTGTCCAACCTACCAGTTGCTGGGCGACGAACTCGACAGTCCGCGCGGACGCATCTACCTGATGAAACAGGTGCTCGAGGGCGGGGAAGCGACAGCCATCACCCAACGCCACCTTGATCGGTGTCTGAGCTGCCGCAACTGCGAGACTACTTGCCCGTCCGGTGTGCAGTACGGGCGCCTGGTGGATATCGGGCGCGAGGTGTTGGAGGAAAAGGTCGAACGTTCCGCGCTGGACCGCTTCATGCGCGGGGCACTGCGCACAGTGCTGCCCTATCGTAACCGCTTCACGCCGCTGTTGCGCCTGGGGCAGGCGTTCCGGCCGATACTGCCGCCGCCGCTCAAGCGCACCGTGCCGGCGCGCCTGCGGGCTGGGACCTGGCCCGAGAATGCCCACGGTCGCACCATGCTGGTGCTGCAGGGTTGCGTGCAGCCGTCGCTGGCGCCGGACATCAACGCCGCCGCGGCGCGGGTCTTCGATCGTCTGGGGATCCGCCTGGTGGCTGCACAGGACGGCTGTTGCGGCGCCGTCAGCCACCACCTGAGCGCCGGCGATGAAGCGCTGCACTTCATGCGTCGCAACATCGATACCTGGTGGCCCTACGTGGAGCAGGGCGCCGAGGCCATCGTCATGACCGCCAGCGGTTGCGGTGCGGTGGTCAAGGAATACGGCCACCTGCTGCGCGACGATGCCACTTATGCCGAGCGCGCGGCCCGCATCGCAGCCCTGACCCGGGATATCAGCGAGGTGCTGCGCGACGAGGACCTGACGCCGTTCCGGCTCGCGAAACCGCAGCGGGTGGCGTTTCATCCGCCGTGCACCCTGCAGCACGGCCAGAAGCTGCATGGCGTGGTGGAGGCCATGCTGCACGGTCTGGGCTACCAGCTGACCGCGGTGCCGGATGTCCACCTTTGCTGCGGTTCGGCGGGCACCTATTCAATCCTGCAGCCCGGCATCGCCACTCGACTCAAACGCAACAAACTGCAGGCACTGGAGAGCGGGGCGCCTGAGGTTATCGCCACCGCCAACATCGGCTGTCTGACCCACTTGCAGAGCGAAACGGAAACACCGGTGAAGCACTGGGTGGAGTTGCTGGCCGCCTCATGAGAACCGAGACCCGTGCGATGATCCCGGGGCGCGTCGAATGAACCTTTCACTGTTGCTGCAGGCACGCCAGGACGACCCCATGCGCGTTGCGGTGATCGGTGCCGGCAAGTTCGGCAGCATGTTCCTCGCCCAGGCACCGCGCACGCCGGGCCTGCATGTCGCCGCCATCGTCGACCTCGACATCGGCCGGGTGCGCGACTCGTTGGCGCGTATCGGCTGGCCGGCGGAAGAGTCTGCCGCGCGGGACCTGGATCACGCCCTGGCGTCCCGCACCACTTGGCTCACCGATGATGTAGCCAGGTTGTGGCAGGAGGACCGCATCGACCTGGTGATCGAGGCGACCGGCAACGTCAACGCCGCGGTGGAGCATGTACTGGCCGCCTTCGCCCATGGCAAGCACGTGGTGATGGTGACGGTGGAAGCCGACGCGGTCATCGGGCCGCTGCTGCACGCCCGCGCCGAGGCGGCGGGGCGCACCTATGCGATGGCCTATGGCGACCAGCCGGCGCTCATCTGCGAGCTGGTGGACTGGGCCCGCACCTGTGGTTTCCAGGTCACCTGCGCCGGCAAGGGCACGAAGTATCTGCCCGCATATCATGCGTCCACGCCGGAGACCGTGTGGGGCCACTACGGCTTCAGCGACCAGCAGGTGGCCAGCGGTGACTACAACGCGCGCATGTTCAACTCCTTCCTCGACGGCACCAAGTCGGCTATCGAGATGGCGGCGGTGGCCAACGCCACCGGCCTGGCGCCTCAGGACGCCGGCCTGCTGTTTCCACCCTGCCCGGCGGACCGGCTGGCTTCGGTATGCTGCCCGGCCAGTGCCGGCGGGGTGCTTGAGCGGTCGGGCACCGTGGAGGTGGTATCCAGCCTGGACCGTGATGGCAACGAGGTGCCGCGGGATCTGCGCTGGGGGGTTTACGTCACCTTCGAGACCGACAATCCTTACGTCACCCGCTGTTTTGCGGAGTACGGCGTAGTCACCGATCCCAGCGGGCGCTACGCGGCGCTGTACCGGCCGACCCACTTCATCGGCCTGGAACTGGGCTACTCGGTGGCTTGGGCCTGCCTGCGCGGCGTGGCCACCGGCTCGCCGCGGGAGTTCCTGGCCGACGTGGCGGCGGTGGCGAAACGCAACCTGCGCGCCGGCGAGGTGCTGGACGGCGAGGGCGGCTACACAGTCTACGGCAAGCTGATGCCGGCCCCGGCAAGTGTCAGTGGGGATTGCCTGCCGCTCGGGCTGGCCCACGGCGTTGTCTTGGCCCGGCCGGTCGCCGCCGGCGCCGCGGTGCGCTGGGGCGATCTAGAGCATGCGCCTGCGTCCCTTGCCGCGACACTTCGCCGCGAACTGGTCGCGCAGCACGCCCCGCCGTCCCACTAGGCCTTTGGCGGAGGGGCCGCCCCTCCTGGCACTGTCCAGGACCGCGTTCGCCGTGCCAAAGGCGTCATATTACTGACGAAAGGCGGGTATTGCCGCAGAATGTACTATACTTAGACGGTAAGCCACCACGGTGGGTTGAGGTTCCGACCGAAAAACATTTGACAAAGCAATATTAGATAATCACAATATCCTTACGTTGCGCTGCAACATGTCGCTTGAACACTGACCACACGCATGGATTGCGGGTGGTGACGGAAATAGTAAGGCTCCTCCATCCTCCTTTGGTGGTTTGGGCGTGGCACCTAGCCACGCCTTTTTTTTACCCTGATCCCCCGGGCGGGGCCGATCTTGTAAGTTCAAGCAGCGTCTTGTAGTATCCGCGCTCCCAGATTTTCATCCCAGTTCACGGCATAATGAAAACGTATACCGCCAAGCCAAAGGACATACGTCGGGAGTGGTTCGTGGTTGATGCCGCCGACAAGGTCCTGGGCCGGCTGGCCACCGAGGTGGCGCGGCGACTGCGCGGCAAGCACAAGCCCGAGTACACCCCGCACATGGACACGGGCGACCACATCATCATCATTAATGCCGACAAGGTGCGCGTGACCGGCGCCAAGACGCAGGACAAGATGTATTACCGCCACACGGGATACCCGGGTGGCATCAAGAAAGCGTCTTTCGATGTGCTGCAGGCGCGGCATCCGGAGCGCGTGATCGAGCAGGCAGTGAAGGGCATGCTGCCCAAGAACTCCTTGGGCCGCGCCATGTTCAAGAAACTGCACATCTACGCCGGGCCGCAGCACAAGCACCAGGCCCAGCAGCCGCAGAACCTGAAGTGGTAACGAGAGCGTATGGCGACTAGTCAAGAGATATACACCGGAACCGGGCGGCGCAAGTCATCCACAGCACGCGTTCGCCTCCGCCGCGGCAGCGGCCAGATCACCGTCAACCGTCGTCCCCTGGATCAATTCTTCGGTCGTGAGACCGCGCGCATGATCGTGCACCAGCCGCTGGTGCGCGTGGACATGCAGAACGTGTTCGACATCGAAGTCTCGGTCGCCGGCGGCGGCAACAGCGGCCAGGCCGGCGCCATCCGCCATGGCATCACCCGGGCGCTGATCGACTACGATGAGGCTCTGCGACCCAGCCTGCGCAAGGCCGGTTTCGTCACCCGCGACGCCCGCGAGGTAGAGCGCAAGAAGGTCGGCCTGCACAAGGCACGCAAGCGCCCGCAATACTCCAAGCGCTAAGGCAAAAAACAAAGGGGTCGGTGACAAATGAGACGCATTCTCATTTGTCACCGACCCCTTTTTGCTGCGGCGGCTGACGAGGCAGCGGAATTAATTTAGACTTCGGGTTCCAAGCCGAAGTCCAGACTGCCTTGAGCAGAGGGCTGATCCACTGGGGGATCGTCTAGTGGTAGGACTGCGGACTCTGACTCCGCCAGCGGGGGTTCGAATCCCTCTCCCCCAGCCATCCCCCCTCTCAAAGAGCGAGTCGTATGCCAGTTGCATATTCGATCTGCGCTGAGCCGGGTTTTGCCGGGGAGGCAAGGGGTTTGCATTAGGTGGGTCCCCGCATGGCAGAAACACTTACCGCGTCCTAGCGCAGTACCGCAGTCCTCTCCAGAAGTCCTCGATTCGCATAATTGCCTCGCATGATATGACCTCGTCCATGCATGGCGGCGAACCAAGTGCGCCGAAGCTGTAGGCATAGGTCAGCGTACCCGCGGCGTTAATTACGACGGTTTAGGCAACAGCAAGACTTCGAAAAACTGGAATATTTCACAATTTCGGTGCAACGAAGTTCACAGATTCCCGATAAATTTCGCTGTAGCGTGATCACCTCATGAAGGCCCTGGCTGATCCTGCCCCGCAGTCAAGTAGATAACGGGCGCAATCGGTGTCGTCGAGCGAGGTGATCTATGCAAGTAAATGTGACAGACATGACCGAACGAAGGGTTCTGAAATATGCCAGACGGGTCGGCGTGGACCTCGAGGTGGTTGCCACCCCGAGCGGTATAGGAATATATGGCTTCGAACTCACCACGGGCCTGGAACTGACCGACCTGCCAGGGATGTCATCTGGTGGCTGCTGGCGTTCCTGGAACGCAAGTATGACAGGCCTTCAGCAATACCTTAGGGATGCACTCGGGTCCGACTCTATTTCTGGAGCACCCCGGGGCACAATGGCTTCGGTGACCGAGCTCGCGACAAACCATACATGGACTTCTCGCCGGTAGCAGTGGCGGCGAGAATAGTCAGCTTTGACGGAAACGAGCCACTACTCAATGACTCAGTCTTGCCAATCGGATTAAGCCTGAACCGAAGGATTTCGTTCGTTTATCCCGCGTAAGCCAGCTACAGGCGATACCGGCTGCCGAGACCTTGCTCAACAGCGTCATATAGTTTGAGGCCTCCTCTTCCGAGACGAACGGACCGTGCCGGTATAACGCCGTTTCCACATACCAACCCTTGTCATCCCCCAGGGTAAGTGAACATTCGCGGACCATCATGTTTGCCCCCATCTCTTGCATGATTTAATTATTTCCATAGGTACCGTACCCGCCGCCACGGCGCTAGGCTTGGTACTTACGCGATTAAGGCCATGCATAATTTATGCTCAAATCATAAACTCCCTATAAAGCAGTTAGTTACCCGCATCGAATATCTGGCACAGGACAAATCTGTAAACATTCCCGACGCCAGCACGCCGACGTAGGAAACCCATGTTGGAGCGGACACAGTGGCGCCGTAAGTGGATCGGCGACTAAAAATAAGTATGGCCTCGCCGCCGACCAACATGACATGTCTGATTAGCAACGGTCACCGAAACAGTCGGCGCCAGCGTTGACGGCAACAAGATCACCGCTCTGCAGAGAGGTCCGGCATCGAGAGAGCAGTCACCATCGATCAATCACGTCAATGATGAACCGAGAGGTCTGTGCGACAGACTCGACAGCGCGGAAGTTGCAGGACCGCCCGATTCTGATGGCCCATACCCGATCCAACGCCTTATGCCAAGATACTACCGATATATACGCGTTCCAAGTGCCAGCCTTTCGTAATAATGAGTAAACAAAGCGGCAGGTGTCTAGTCAAACAAACACTCGTCTTCGCCGCCCCGATGCCGCCATAGTCGATGACGTTTATTCAGAGCAGTGGTTCTCAGCGATCAATCGACGGAGTTGACCGTTTCGCTTCGGCGATAAAAAGATAAGTAATTGGCGCCGACTGAATAATGTTCACAGTACCTTACCGCGTAGTATTCGCCCTCCAATAAGCACCTTGGCGGCCGCCAACGGGAAATTTTTGATGAGGAAATGCGAGAAGGCCTCGTTGAGGAAAAGGCGTCAAATCGTGGCAAGCATAATCAACGTGTTCAGTAAGGTCCGGGTTCGCAACCAGGACCGTTGTGAATCCAATGCCGGGTGCGAATCAAATATCGAGCTGGCGTCGATTCTTCCCGGAAACGATCTCGCAACATCTGATTGGGTCGATCGTCCTTCTCGTCCGCTCGCACAGACGAGGAGAACAAAACGGAGAAAAGCGCGCAAGGCCATTATCTGATTGTCTCTGGACTGCTGAACCAGGCGTGCAGCAGTCACTGGCAATGCCGGTTTCCGAGTTCGCTTGTGACTGTTTCTTGTGAACTCGGACATACGTGATCCCGCTCGAGCTTCCGCCACAGGCGGAATGTACATCTGGTAACCAACGGAAATATACGGCTGCGCACTTATCCGTATCGGTCAGCCGGCTGAGCGGAACGGTCTCAACTTCTATTCTCGGTTACCGAGCAGACGGCCAGCCAGCGTTCATTATTCGTTAAGCTCTTACTGTATCGGCACCTCCGATTGCCATTGTAAGCGATATGTGCGCCAGACACGCTGGTTAAAGGAAATGCTCCGCTCACCACACAGACGGAACGATATGGAGAGCGCACTCTGCGGACGTTATGTTGCGGAAACTTATATCCCATCGCGCATCACAATATCCGCGGGGCAGTTGTTGCCGTCGCTAAAGCCTCTTTAAATCGACCCAACTTAAACTACACTTCTTATTAGATAGTCAAGATTCCTGCCAGAGAGTGGGTTCGGTTATTGATGCAAGTGGGGCAGTAAGGGGGTGTCGCATGGCTAAGGTACGTTGCCGGGTCGGTGAGTCAATGCAGATCTATGACAGTATCACCATAACGGTCGTTGACGTGACGGATGAATATGTCCAGCTGGACGTTGAGCGTAGACAGCAAGTCGTCGAGGACAACGAGGAAGACTGGCGCAACCCAGCCATCGACTACGATATGTACTTGCAGGATTGAAAACGTCTGGAAGTTTCACTGATTCCGAGTTGTCGACGCGCGTACTTGGTGGAGAGGTGCGGGCGCGTGCTTTGGCCGGGTGCGCCAACGCCTTGGCGCGATGCAGGCCCGTTGCTCCCCGCGGTGAACAGACGGCGGGGTACCTACGGTATTTTGCAAATACCGGCTGTTCTCACAGGCAATAATTAGCGCGCGAACAATTGAAGCCTCAAGCGTTTGGCGCGGCGGACTTGCGGGCCGCCGGCTCCTGCTTGGCATGACGGCCCGATGTGCGGTCGGCCACGACCTGTTTGTTACCAGGCACGAAACGGGTGCTTCATAATTCGCGTCTGTACGGACGTGGGCGCTGATCGGTGGAGACTTCATACCGCACGTCAAGAGTTACGGCCCGCGTCCGCCCGAAAGTAGCCGCGCCAGTGGCGGTGTTCTCGTCCCCTAGCAAGAACCGCGCCTGTAGACGGTAAGACAGCCGATTCTATGGTGGCTGGATGCGGAGAGTACTTCCAGAAACGAGGAATGTTATTTTCCGGTCCAGCGGACTTGATAGAGGTCATGCCTGCGGTTCTTGAGATTCTGTACGGTACCGCTGCTGCGCGCCTCGCGCAGGGCAGACAGGTCCAGGTCCGCCAGCGCCACCGCCTCGACGTTGGGCGTGGTGTCCGCCGCCACGCCGTCGCGGGCGAAGCCGAAATCACAGGGGGTCAAGATGCAGCTCTGTCCGTACTGCAGGTCCATGTTGGCTACGTTGGGCAGGTTGCCGACGTTGCCGGACATTACCATATAGCACTGGTTCTCCACCGCCCGCGCGTGGCAGCAATGGCGCACCCGCATATAGCCCTGGCGCTCGTCGGTGTAGAAGGGCACGAAGATGATATTGACGCCCTGGTCGGCGAGGTAGCGAGACAGCTCGGGGAATTCGCTGTCGTAGCAGATCTGGATGCCGATGGGGCCGCAGTCGGTCTGAATGGCATTGAGGGTGTCGCCGCCCTGGATGTTCCACCAGAACATCTCGTCGGGAGTGGGGTGGATCTTTGCCTGCTCATGCACGCTGCCGTCGCGCAGATACACGTAGCAGACGTTTTCCACCCGACCGCGCGGCGTGTGGCTGGGGTGGGAGCCTCCGATGATGTTGATGTTGTATCGCAGGGCGAACTCGCGAAAGGTGCTGGTGATCAGTTCGGTGTGGCGAGTGAGCTCCTCGATGGCCGCCGCGGGCTGGAGTTCCTGGTCCTGGGTTGACAGCAACTGCAGCGTGAACAGCTCCGGAAAAACAACGAAGTCGGCCTTGTAGTCAGACACCGTCTCGACGAAGTAAGCAACGATCTCGAAGAACTCCTGGATGCTGGATACCCGCCGCTGCTGATACTGGATGGTCGCCACCCGGACCTTGTCGGGCAGATGGGTGGCCGTGGCATCGCGGGTCAGCGGTTCCGCATAGGCGGGGTTCCTCCATAAAAGATGAACCGCGTAGCCCAGCGAGTCGGGGTCTTCCGCGGTGTATCCTTTCAGTATGCCCAGTACCTCGAATCCGTTGCGCAGCTGGAAACTCAGCACCGGGTCCCGCAGCTTGCCCTCCTGTACTGCCGACACGTAGGCCTCGACGCTGCCGTGGCGGTGCAGACGCCGCTTGAGCCTGGGTATGCGGCCGCCGAACACGATGCCCTTCAGGTTGAGTTCCTCGCACAGCTGCTTGCGCCGGTTGTAGAAGCGCTGACCGATCCGCAACCGTCGGTATTCCGGGTGGACACACACCTCCATGCCGTACAGGTACTCTCCCTCATCGTCGTGACGGGAGGCGAAACCCTGGCCGGTAATGGCGTGCCAGTTATGGGGCTTGAGGGCTGCGTCGCCGATTCGGAACGAGGCGCAGTAGCCAACCAGCTGCTCGCCGTACTGGGCCACAAACTGACCGAACGGGAAGCGGTTGATCTGGCCGCGCAGCATACCGTGGGTATAGGGCGGCGTGCCTTTGGGGTAGCCCGCCACCAGCACCTCGCCGATGGCCGGGATGTCCGCCGGGGTGGCGGGGCGGATGACCAACCGGGTCTGCGGTAGCTTGCGCCGGGTGCGGCTCATGGAACGTATTCCTGAATTGTCAGACAGCAGGATTCTCGAACATCGCCGCGGCGGTGAAAAGGGCCTGCCGGGGCCGTGAAGTGGTATAGGCCGGGCTCTGTGCGGCTGGCGTCACCGTCACTGCATCTTGTTGGTGATGCGGCCGATGCCTTCGATATGGCATTCGACGGTGTCGCCGGGCTGCAAGTACTCGGGCGGTTTGCGGGCGAAGCCGACCCCGTCCGGCGTGCCGGTGGCGATGATGTCGCCGGGCTCCAACGTCATGCCCCGGGACAGGGTGGCAACGATGGTGGGGATGTCGAAGATCATGTAACGGGTATTGGAGTCCTGCTTCAACTCGCCGTTGACCCAGCATTTGAGGTCCAGGTCCTGGGGGTCATTGATCTCATCGGCGGTGACGATCCAGGGCCCCATCGGGCAGGCGCCATCGAGACTCTTGCCGATGAAGAACTGCTTGTGTCTGAACTGCAGGTCGCGGGCGGAGATATCGTTGATGACCGTGTAGCCGAAGACATGCCCGAGGGCATGCTCCGGTTGAATGCCTTTGCCGCCGGTGCCGATGATGACGCCCAGCTCGATCTCCCAGTCCAGCTCGGTGGAGGCCTCGGCGTTGTAGGGGACCACGGCATCGGGGCCGATCACGCTGGTGACCGACTTGGTGAACACGATAGGGTGCTCGGGAAGCTCGGCGGAGCGGCCGGTGGGCGCCGCGGTCTCCTTGATGTGTTCGGAGTAGTTCCATCCCAGGCACATGACGTTCTTCGCCGGCCGCGGGATGGGCGCGAGTATCTCTATCGCGCTAAACTCCAGCTCGGTGTCGGTACCGCACTGCTCGAGCAGCCCTCGCGGTATGCCGCCGGCGGCGATGCAGGCGAGCATGTTTCGGTAAGATGGCTGGTCGAATTGAGGGTTCAGTGCCGGCAGCACCACGTGGTCATTGGCGGCGATGAACAGGTAGGTGCTTTCGCGGTAACGGCAGGTTCCCAGTTTCATGTATGTTCCCCGTGGTCATGGCGGGTGTGTCGCGGCGGGTCAGCCACTGAGTGTCTCGCAGGCGCTGCATTATGCCCCATCAGCGCCGTGGCGCGCATGACCGTCATGGGTTCACGATTCGATATTCTCCCGGTGCCAGCCCACCCAGGTGCCAGTCGCCGATCGCTGCACGAATCAACCGCAAGGTTGGCAGGCCCACGCCGGCGGTCATGCGCCGCACCTGTCGGTTACGGCCTTCGCGCAGGGTAAGCTCCAACCATGCCGTGGGGATATTTCTGCGATAGCGGATGGGCGGGTACCGCGGCCACAAGCCGCCCGGTTCCCCGATGCGGCGCACCCGGGCGGGGCGCGTGCGGCCATCCTTCAGCGTCACCCCTTTTTGCAATGCCGCGATCTGCTCTAGCCGCGGCCCGCCTTCGACCTGGGCCCAGTAGGTCTTGGGCAGCTTGTGGCGGGGGTTGGCGACGCGTTGCTGCAGGGCGCCGTCGTCGGTCAATACCAGCAACCCCTCGCTGTCGCGGTCCAGGCGCCCGGCCGGGTAGACGTCGGGCAGGTCGACGAAATCGGCCAGGGTGGGGCGACCCGTGCTGTCGGTGAACTGGGACAGCACGCCATGGGGCTTGTTGAACAATACGATCACCGCTGTTGCACGCGGTGCGATCGCGGCATCGACAGGCGATATAGCAAGGGGATGGTGATCAGGGTGAGGACGGTGGAAAACGCGAGTCCCCAGACGATGGCGGTGGCCACGGGTCCCCACAGCAGCGAATGACCGCCGAGGCCGGTGGCCAGCGAGAACAGGCCGGCAATGGTGGTGAGCGAAGTGATCATGATCGGTATCACCCGCCGCCGCGCGGCATACAGGGTGGCATGCAGCAATGACATGCCCTGGCGCAGCCGATCATTGGCGGCCGAGATCAACACTATTGCCGAGTTGACGGCGATGCCCGCCAGCGCCACCAGTCCGTAGAGCGTGAACAGGCTGATGGGGTTCTGGGTCACCAGCAGCCCGAACACCACGCCCGTGGCCGCCAGCGGGATGGTGAACAGGATCATGAAGGGCTGGAAATAGCTGCGGAACTGGGTGCCCAGTATCAGGTAGATCAGTCCCACCCCCAGCAGGAAGAGGACGCCCATGGCATCGAGGCTCTCCTGGATATCGTCCAGTTCGCCGGTGAAGTCGAGGTCGATATCCGGGTAGCGCTCGCGCACTCCTTCCCAGCCATCGAGGACATAGGCGTTGGCAGTCACGGTGTCGATGGCGGCCTTGTCGATGTCGGCCTCTACGGTGATGGCGCGACGGAAATTGTAGTGGCGTATATTGGCCGGACCGCGCCCGCGATCCGCGTCCAGCAGCATGTGCAGGGGAACGGCGCCACCGGCCTCGGTGGGCAGCGTGAAGCGCAGGATCTCGTCCGACGATGTCAGTGATTCCGGCCTCGCCCGCACCCGCAGGTCCAGTTCTTCGCCGCGGTCCTGCATGGTGGCTACCACCTCGCCGTCTACCAGCAGTCGCAGGCTGCGCGCGATGTCGTCGGGCCGCAGGCCGGCCCGTTTGGCGGCGTCGCTGTCGATACGCAGCGACAATTCCTTCTGTCCCGGCGGCGAGTCGTCGGTGATGTCCTTGATGGCCGGGTTGCCGCGCATGATAACCTTCAGTTCGTTTGCCGCCTCGCTGATCTCGTCCAGCTTTTCGCCGCGCACCTTGATGCTGATGGGCTTGGTGGTGGGCGGCCCGCCCGCCAGCCGCAGCAGGGTGATGCGCAGCGGTCCCGGCACCCGGCGCACGTCCTCGCGCACGGCGTCCACTATCTCGTCAACTTCACGTTGCTCCGCCGTCTTGGCATTCAGTGACACCAGTATCTGGCCGTAGTGATCACCGTAATACGGCGCCGTCTCAGTGAACAGCTGGCCGGCATAGGAAACCACGGAACGCTGCTCCGCGGGGCGCAGCTGGACGCGCACCAGGTCCTCCACTTCCAGTACCTTGGACATGGTCTGCTCGAGTGGCGTGCCGGTGGGCATGTACACATTGACGTAGAACAGGCGGATCGGGTCACTGGCGAAGAAATCGAACTTGATGTAGCCGCGCGCCACCGACAATCCCGCCAGGGCAAACAGTCCCAGAATAAAGGCGAAGGTGAGCAGCGGGTAACGCATGAAGCGGATCAGCAGGCGCGTGTACTTGACGCGGATGCCGTGCAGGGCGCGCACCCGCAGGCGGTGGACGCGGGACGGGCGGGCGAAGCTGATGCGGGCGGCGATGATGTGGGCCGGCAGCATCCAGAACGCCTCCACCAGGCTGATGGCCAGCGCCGTGGTCACCACGAGCGGGATGACCAGCATGAACTTGCCCAGGATGCCTGGCAGCAGCATCAGTGGCAGAAAGGCGGACATGGTGGTGAGCACCGCGGTGGTGACCGGCGCGGCCACCTCGCGCAGCGCTTCGCGCGTCGCTCGCAGAGCGGCGACGCCACGCTGCAGGCGGTAATAGATGGCCTCCACCACTACTACGGCGTCATCGACCAGCATGCCGAGGCTGATCACCACCCCCAGCAGCACGCTGACGTTGAGGGTCTGGTCCAGGCCCCGCAGCAGCCAGAAGGTGCCGGCGAGAATAAAAGGAATGCCGACGCATGTGAGCAGGGCGATGCGACTGCCGAGAAACAGCCAGGTGGTGAACAGCACCAGCAGCAGGCCCAGCAGGGCGTTGGTCTGCATGATCCGCAGGGCATCGCGGGTGACCTGGGTCTGGTCGTCCGCCACCACCAGCTGCACGCCGGAGCCCTGCAGTTGGCGGTTGCGGCCCGCGACATAGTCATTGATATGTTGCACCACGTCAAGATTGTTGGCGTCGGCCTTCTTTGTGACCGCCAGCATCACCGCCGGCTGGCCTGCGAAGCGCACCATTTGCTTGGGTTTCTCGCGGCCGCGCTGGACATCGGCCAGCTGACCCAGGCGGATCTCGCCGCGTGCCGTTACCACTGGCAGTGCAGCCAGGTAGGAGGGTTCACGCTCGGTACCGGTGAGCCGCACCAGCCAGTTCTCGCCCGCCACCTCGGCGCTACCCGCCGCCACGTCGCGGTAATAGCCGCTGACCGTGTCAGCGACCTCGATCGGGCTGACGCCGTAGCGAATCAATTCCGCCGGGTCGAGCAACACCTGCAGTTCCGGCTGCGCCAGGGCCGTGTCCAGGATGCGGTCCACCCCCTGGAGCCGCTCGATATCCTTCTTGGCGATCTCCGCCTGCAGGCGCAGGTTCTCGTCGAAGGCGCGCCCGGTCAGCAACACGGTGGCGGTGGGAAAGGCATTGGCGCTGGTGATCTCGAAGATGACGGGGTCCTTGACCTCGTCGGGCAGTTCCTCTTCCTTGTTCTGTATCTCCCGGCGCAGGTCCGCCATACGCTTGTCAAAGATCCGTTCGCTGATGTCCTCGAAGCGCACCACGATGTTGGAGACCCCCTCGCGACTGTTGCTGGACACAAACTTGATGTCCGACACGTTGCGTATCGCTTCTTCCAGTACGTCGGTCACGCGGCGTTCGACATCGATCGCCGCGGCGCCAGGAAAGATCGTGGTGATATCGATCCAGTTGAAATTGATGGTAGGGTCCTGCTGCCGCGGCATCAACAAGTACGACCAGGACCCCACGACGATTACCAGGGCGAACAGCAGGTTCGCCAGCACATGGTTCTGTAGGAAGCGTTCCAGCATCTACTCGGAGCGGACCACCGGGTCGCCGTCCCGGACCGCGAAGCGGCCTTCGGTGATGATCAGGGTGGTAGCAGGCAGATCCACTTCCGCCGGGCGGCCTTCCAGGGCGCCGGGTACGGCGACGAACACCGCGTTGCCTTCGCGGAGGGTGAACACCCCCAGCCGCTCTCCCCGCCGCACGATCAGCGACGATGGAATGCCCTGCCGCGGCGACTCCCAGCGTAGACGGCCGCTGGCGCCGATCAAGGCCGCTTCACCGGTGAAACGCAGACGCGCCTCCAAGGTCCGGGTGTGGGTATCGATGGTGGGCACGACGCGCTCCAGGCGCAGCGGGTAGTCGCGGCCCAGGTGATGCAGCGTGATCGATCGACCCTGCCGCAGGCCGCCGGCATCGGTAGGGATGATCTGTGCCGAGACCTCGACGGCGTCCAGGTCCTTTACCCGCAGCAAGGGACTGCCGGGGTTGGCCAGTTCACCCAGTCCGGCGACGCGTTCCACCACCACTGCACGGAACGGACTGCGCAGGACGCAGCGCTCGACGTTGGTGCGTGCAACGTCGGTGTCGACCTGACGCGCCGCGGTGACCGCCGCCGCGGCCTCGAGTTCACTGCGGCGCTGGTCCAGCACATCCGCCGACATATGCTGTTCCCGGGCCAGGGTTTCGGCGCGCTGCAACTGCTGGCTGGCCAGCGATTCGTGCGCTCTGGCGGCGAGCAAGTCGGCCTCGGCGCGCCGCGCGCGCAGCGCATAATCGCGGCAGTCCAGTTCCATCAGCACCTCGCCGGCATCAACCGTCACGCCGACCTGTACCGGGATAGCGACGATGCGAGCAGTAATCTCCGCGCTGATGTCGGTGTCGTTGAGGCTCAGCACCTCGGCCGGTGCGGAATGGGTGATCGGAACCCGCAGCGCCCCCAGGGTCTGTGCCCGCACCAGCACCGGTTCGGCACGGACCACTTCGGCGCCGAGCAGCAGGGCTAGACCGAGACTCGTGAGGGTGATTCTTACCATGACAGGGGAATTCCTGATCGGTGTGGCGCCTGGTTTAACGTTCGGGCTGCAGGTATTCCTCGGGCCATGACTCCGTGCCGGGCCGCCAGCGAAATCGAACCAGGTCCACGCGTCCTTGCCGCAGCGGGATGTCTTCCTCGCGCAACCGCGCTATCTGCCGCTCTCGGTTGTCGTGACCGTCGGGAAAGGCGATGCGTCCCTGGGCATTGATGACGCGGTGCCAGGGCAGATCCAGGGCATGCGGGGCCTTGTGCAGGGCGTAGCCAACCATCCTCGCGCGGCGGCCGAGCCCGGCCAGCATCGCGACCTGCCCATAGGTCGCGACCCTGCCGCGCGGGATGCTGGCGACGACCTGCCAGATGCGTAGGTAGGCCTGTTCGTTCATGGTTCCTCGGTTGCTCGCCCCAAAATGGAGCGCTGATCGATGCCGGCACCGATCTGGTGCGAGGACCACGGCGAGGGTGGACCTCCAGATAGCGGAAAGCGCGGTGTCGACAGCATTCTAATGAATTGGGACGAAAGCTGCTCTTCGAACCGCCAAATACTTTTCCGAGGTGGATACAACCGTGGACGCGATCAGCGAGCTCAGCTGCGCGCTGGAGACACTACTAATTACTGGTATCGGGAGGCACTGGTGATGGGGATGGCGGCCGGATTCGCCATGCTGGAGGCCGGACTGGTCCGCACCAAGAACATCACGGAGATCCTCACCGGAGACATTGCGCTGTATGCCATCGCCTGCGTCATATACCGGCTGTTTGGATACCCGATTATGTATGGCGGCTCCGACAGTGGCCTCATTCCGGGCCTGGGATTACTGCTCGGCGACGACAACTCGGTGGACGCGGTGCTGCAGGGCGGCGACATGCGCCTTACCACTCGGTCAGCGCCGACTTCGTCTTCCAGGTGGCGTTCGTCGCCACCGCCATGTCCGTCGTCTCGGGCGCCGTTGCCGAACGTATGAAGCTGTGGTCGTTCCTGCTGTGTGCCGTGGTCATGACCGGCTTGATCTATCCGGTGCGGGGCTACTGGAAGTGGGGGCTTCCTCGACCAGCTCGGGTTTCTGGATTTCGCCGGCTCGGGGGTGGTCCACATGACCGGCGGTGCCGCCACACTGGCGGGCGTGCTCCTGCGCAGACCGAGGCAGGGCAAGTACGGCCCCGACGGGGAGAGCAGGGCCATCCCCGGCGCTAATCCGGCCCTGGCCACGCGGGGCACGTTTATCCTCTGGTTCGGCTGGTTCGGATTCAATGGCGGCTCCGAACTGAAGGTGTCCGACATCGGCGAAGCCAACTCAGTGGCGTCCGTGTTCGTGAACACCAATGCCGCGGCCGCGGGCGGCGTGGTGACCGCTCAACCATTGCGAGGCGCCCGCTGCCCGCCTGCTTTCTCAGTCCGGAAAGGATGCTGACTTGTCCGCGTCACCGGCAGTGGTAGCCTTACCCACGGTGGAGGTTGGCGCGGCATCCCTGGCCTCCTCGCGGCGGGGGAGCAGTTCGCGTTCACTGAGGTCAAGCTCCGGGGTGGCGGGGATGGTATCGCACAGCGACTGAGCGCCTTGGGCCAGGTGATCGTAGAGTTCGCGGTACTGGGTGGTCATATGCTGAAACAGATCGGAGGTGCGGGTAAAGTGTTGCTGCACCTCCTCACGGTAGGCGTCCAGTTCCTCCTGCACCTGCGCTGCGCTGCGGCCGTCGCTGCGGCGCCCGTGCAGCGCGTAGAAGACCAGGTATCCAAGTCCGATGCCACCGATCAGGCCCACCAGAGCCGCCAGCCATAGATGCATGTAAAAACTCCTCGCAGGGTGTTGTATCGAGTAACAAGCCTGGAGTATACCTAAGCTTTGCCATACAACTCATGGTCCGCGCGATGACGGCGCACATATCGTCCGACGAAAATGCCTTGATGAATCATGATTGATCAACAGGAGATAGCTGTCGTTACCGGCGCCAATCGGGGCCTGGGTCTGGAGACCGCGCGCCGGCTGGCAGCCAGCGGCCGCAAGGTGGTGCTCACCAGCCGCGATCCCGCTGCCGGCGCGGAAGCGGCCCACGGCCTGGAGCAGCAGGGACTGCGGGTCGTGCATCATCAGCTCGATGTCACTGATGCCGACAGCATCGCCGCCTTGCAAGCGATGTTGTCGGCGCAATTCTCGAGGCTGGACGTGCTGGTAAATAATGCCGGAGTGATGCTGGAGCGCCATGATCCACAACGACCCGGCGCCGCGACGGCACTTGCCGGTGATCTGGGACTGGTGCGGCGAACGCTGGAAGTGAACCTGTTGGGCGCCATCGCCGTGAGCCAGGCGCTGGTGCCCTTGATGGCCGGACGGGGAAGAGTGGTCAACGTCTCCTCCGGCCTCGGCCAGCTCGCCGACATGCAGGGCGGCTGGCCCGGCTACCGCAGCTCCAAGGCCGCGCTCAACGCCTACACCCGCATGCTCGCCGCGGAGCTGGCGGACAGCTCCATCAAGGTCAACGCGGTATGCCCCGGCTGGGTGCGGACGCACATGGGTGGCCCCGATGCCGCGCGGTCGGTGGAAGAGGGGGCCGACAGCATCGTGTGGGCGGCCACGCTGGGGGATGACGGCCCAAGCGGCGGTTTCTTCCGCGACCGCCGACCCATAGACTGGTAGCCGCGCCGGCTACGGTGTGGGCGGTGCCGCTTATCGGGCGACGCGTCGACGACGAGCGGCAAATTGCGCGGATTAGTTGAACTCAGGCGCCAGCTTGAGGCGGCCCAGCTCCCAGGAACCGTTAACCCGCAGACACTTGGTCCCGTAAGCGTCGCGTTCCCTGCCGTCGACCTGGACCCTGGCCGTGTACTCCCGGGTCATGACGCAACCCCCGAACTCCGCGGCCGCAGGCATGGCCAAGGGGGCCGGCGGAACAGCGACGGTGGCCTGTTGCCGCGGCGGCGGTGGCGGAGGGTAATACCGCGGCGGCGGGTAGTAGCTGCGCTGCCGGTGGCGATCCTCACTGATGAAGTATCCGGCCAGGCCGCCAATCACCAGGCCTGCCAACAGCGCGACGCCCTCATCGCCGTGGCCGTAGTGCCGATAGTGGACACCATAACCGAAGTGACCGTAGCCATGGCCGCCGCCAGCCACGGGCGCCGCCGCCATGGCTACCAGGACCGCGGCGACCAATCGCGTGACTTGTCTTCTTGCTCGCATGCCGGACCTCCTGCGGGGACCACCCTCACTCGCGCAAGACGCACTTTTCATAAAGGCCTTTGAATCGTCCCTCGCTATCGTACACCTTTTTTATCGACTCGTAGGCGCTTTGGTTATACAGACGGGCGAATGTCTCGCGGTCGTAATAGGAGTCGGAGTAAAGCGACTTGATGCCACCCAGCTCCTCGACCTTGGCCTCGACCTTCCGGTTGTAGTGCCCGGAGGGTTTCCCGTCGCGCCCGGTGACCACATCCCAGAACCCGAAGTTCACATATATCGTATCGCCGTCCATGGGGTAGAGCGGAAAACGTGCGTTACGGTCGAACACGCCGATGGGGCAGATCCAGACCGGGCGGATGCCGATCTCCCGATCAAAGAACTCCAGGAACGCCGGCGCCTTCTCGATTGGTATGTCGACATCCTGAATGACCGACTCAGTGTACACCCTCCTCAGGCTATTGAGTCCCCGCGTTAGTCGCCACCTCGCGTTCCAGCGCATGAGTTTGGTGTAGAAGACCGAGTTCAAGCGCTCGCGACCCAGCAACCGCCGCAGCAGCGGGTGCTGGGCGCCGACGTTTTTGGAGCACCAGAACCAGTCGGTGTCCCAGCGCCACACGTAATCGTAAACCGTGAGGTAATCATGTTCGCGCTCGCGAATGGATTGGTAGTAAATACGCTCGAAGTTGTAGTCACTGGTGTAAGGGGCGTTGTCGGCGAATCGACCCACGGTGATGTAGAGCTCGTCCGGGGCGAACACCGTGCCGTCGATGAAGTCGGCGTCTCCCGAGCATAGTTCGGCAATCTGCGCGAAGTATGCCGTCGGGTCGCGGTGATGTATATGCTGCAACCCCACGTATGGCCGGACCGGCAGGGTGCGGGACTTCAGTCTCAGCACGTAGCCCAACGTACCGTAAGAATTCGGCAGGCCGTAGAACAGGGCGCGGTGCTCGTTGTCCGGTGTACAGGTCACTACCCGGCCATCGCCGGTGAGCACGTCCATCTCCGACACCGTCTCGTGTACCAGTCCTTGGCGAAACGAGGTCGATTCGATGCCGATTCCCGACACGGCGCCGCCAATAGTGATGGATTTGAGCTGCGGCACTACGCAGGGCATGACACCGTGTTCGAGCGTGGCATCGACCAGCGAGGCATAGGATGTCATACCTTCCACCTCGACCCAACTTTCGTCGGTGTTCACCCGCAGCACCGAATCGAACTGCCGGACGTCGAGCCCGGGTCCGCTGGCGGCGCTGCGGTGCCTGAACAGATTGGAGGTGTCCTTGACCAGCCGCACCGGGCCGGGTTCCTGGAACTGCTGCAACAGCTGGCGCTTCTTGTCCTCGTAACCGATACCGCCCAGGCTCATGGCTGTGCGGTCAGAGCAATGATTCGATGGAGCCCACCAGTTGCCGGCTGCGGGGTTCGACACGGCTGCCGAAGCTGCCCACCAGCCTGCCGTCGCGGTCCAGCAGGTATTTGTGGAAATTCCAGGCCGGGTATTCGCCGGCCAGGTCGCCCAGCTTGCGGTAGAGGGGATCGGAAGAGGGCGGCCGGATGCGGGTCTTGGCGAACATCGGGAACTGGACGCTGTAGGTCAGCCGGCAGAACTTCTGTACCTTCTGTTCGCTGCCGGGCTCCTGCCCGCCGAAATCATTGGATGGGAACCCCAGCACCACCAGGCCGCGATCGCGGTATTGCCGGTACAATTCCTCCAGGCCCTCGTACTGGTAGGTGTATCCGCACTTGCTGGCGGTGTTCACTATCAGCACCACCTTACCGCGATAGGATGCGCAAAGATCGACGATCTCGTCGCTGGCCAGGCCGCGGATCCGGAAATCCAGCGTCTCCGGACAGGCCTGGTCTAGGCCTGAAGACCGTTCATCAGCGCTGGACGGCACCGGCAGCAGCATCACGGCGATCGCCAGTATGGCTGGCCTCAACATGTCTATAATCTCCTGAAGGGGGGTGAAATAATGATCCAAGTGTACTACCGAGTGGTGAAGACCATGTCGTGGCGCGCCGGACGGGCGGCTTCTGGCCGGGTACTGGCGGCGATGCGGTCAGGTAGTCTATCATGGAGCGCCCAGCGGCGGACTACGCGGCACTGAAGGGGCGTAATGGAAGGTTTGCTCTGATATGAAGATTTTGCTGCGCTGCACCGTCTGGCTGTTCTGCGGTTTTTTGGTCGCCTCGGCCGCCGCCAAGGTCACGCTCGTCGACCCGGTCGAGCTCATGGCATCCTCTGAGCAGAAGCGCGCCACCGAGCTCATCACGCATTTCATCCGCCGCTATCACTACCGTAACCGGCAACTGGACAACGATCTTTCCGAGGCCATCTACGACCGCTACCTGGAGGCCCTGGATCCGAACCGCATCTATTTCCTGGCCTCCGATATCGAGGAGTTCAGCCGCTACCAGTATCGCCTGGACGACGCCCTCATGAGCGCCGAACTGATGGCGCCGTTCGAGATGTTCCGACGCATGCGGCAACGCCTAGAGGAACGCTCCCGTTTCGCCGTGCAGCTGCTCGACGGGGAGATCGATTTCAGCGTGGACGAGGTGTTCCTCCTGGACCGGAGCGAGGCGCCGTGGGCGGGCAGTGTCGACGACATGAACGAGATCTGGCGCAAGCGGGTGAAGAACGACGCCCTGAGCCTGCACCTGGCGGGCAAGAACCAGATGGAGATCAGTGACCTGTTGCGCAAACGCTACGAGCGGCTTGCCACCCGCATTGGGCAGTTCGACAGCGATGACGTCTACCAGACCTTCATAAATTCGTACACCGCTTCCATCGAGCCCCATACCTCCTACTTCTCCCGCCGCGCGTCCGATAATTTCAAGATCCGCATGAGCCTGTCGCTGGAGGGCATCGGCGCGGCGCTGCAGACAGAGAATGAACACACGGTGGTGCGTCGAATCATCCCCGGCGGCCCGGCGGACCTGAGCAAGCAGCTGTCGGCGGACGACCGCATCACTGGCGTCGGCCAGAACAGGGAACCCATCGTCGACGTGGTGGGCTGGCGCCTGGCCGACGTGGTGGACCTGATCCGGGGACCCAAGGGGTCACTGGTGAGGCTTGAGGTGCTGCCGAAGGGTACCCCGCCCGATGGCCGATCCCGGGTCGTGGAACTGGTGCGCAACACCATCAAGCTCGAGGAACAGGCGGCGCAGAAATCAGTCATCGAACTCAGTGATGACTCCGGTCCTGCCCGTATAGCGGTGATCAAGGTACCGACTTTCTATACTGATTTTGACGCCCGTGAGAATGGCAAACGGGAGTTTCGCAGCACCACCCGCGACGTGCGCAGATTGATCAAGGAAGTCGAGGAAGAAGGCATCAACGGGATCGTTATCGATCTGCGCGGCAACGGCGGCGGTTCGCTGGCGGAGGCAACCGAATTATCCGGCCTTTTCATACGCTCCGGCCCCATCGTTCAGGTGCGGGATACCAGCGGGCGCGTCACGGTCAACGATGACCCTGACCCCAAGCTGGTCTACGCCGGCCCGTTGGCGGTCTTGGTGGATCGCAACAGTGCATCGGCTTCGGAAATCTTCGCCGGGGCGATACAGGACTACAGGCGCGGCATCGTTCTGGGCGAGCCGACTTTCGGCAAAGGGACCGTGCAACGCCTGGTTGATCTGAGCCGATTCAGCAAGGACGAAGAAGCAAACCTGGGGCAGTTGAAGTTTACCATCGCCCAGTTCTTTCGCATAAACGGGGAAAGCACGCAGCATCGCGGGGTAGTGCCGGACATCGTGTTTCCCACGGCGACCGACATCGAGGAAATCGGCGAGCGCTCGCTGGAGAACGCCCTGCCGTGGGCATCGGTACGGCCGGCCAGGTTCATCGCCTCGGGGTTGAACCCCAAGGCCGTCGAAGCTGCACGACTGCGTCATGAAGCCCGGGTCCGCGCGGACGCCGGTTTCATGTATCTGCTCGATGAAGCGGACGCCGTGCGCCGGGCGCGCGACCAGAAAATGGTCAGCCTGCTGGAAGCGAAGCGTCGCGCGGTCCGGGAAAAGAACGAGCAGGAGAGCCTGGAAAGACTGAATCGTTATCGTATGGCGCGCAGTCTGCCGGTCCTTGAGTCCCTGGAAGATACCGGCGACGAGGACACCGAACGCGAGGATGAGGAACAGGAAGACGAGAACGTCGCCGACGATGTACTGCGCAAAGAGGCCGCCCACATCCTGGGCGACCTAATCAAGTTGAGTCGTCGTGAGCCGCTGATGACGCTGAACCAGGATTCCGCACGGGAGCCGCCGCCGGCGCAGCCCTGATCGACTGCCGGAGCTCGCGCCCGGCTACCCCAGCGGCGCGCGCAGGGCGCCGCCGACACCCGCCGTCAATCTTGCCAGCGCGGACTGGACACTGGATAGCAGGCGCTCGGTAACGCGTTTCTTGGCGGTATAGCTGACCTCGAAGAGCCGCGCCGACTCCCGTGCCGACAGCAGGTAGTCGTCGCTGGTCACCAGCTTGTCCACCAAACCAAGTTCCAGCGCCTTCGTCCCGTACCAGTATTCCCCTGTCGCCACCTTGGCGAGGTCGAGCGCCGGGCGGTGCTCGGCGATAAAATCCTTGAAGATGGTATGGGTCTCCTCGATTTGTTCCCTCAGCTTGGCGCGTTCCTTTTCCGTGTTCTGTCCGAACATGGTGATGGTGCGTTTGTATTCGCCGGCGGTTTCCTGTTCGAATGTGATCCCGTGACGGCTCATCAGGTCATGGAAATTCGGCAGCTGCGCAAGCACACCGATGGATCCTACGATGGCGAACGGCGCAGCGAGGATTCGGTCCGCCACGCAGGCCATCATATAGCCACCGCTGGCGGCCACCTTGTCCACGGTGACGGTTAGCGGCACCTTTGCGTCGCGCAGACGTTTCAACTGTGAGGCGGCCAGGCCGTGTTCATGGACCAAACCACCGGTGTTTTCCAGCCGCAGCACCACTTCGTCGTTGGCCGCAGCCACCGTCAAGACGGCGGTGATCTCTTCGCGTAGTGACGCCACGGCGGTGGCCTTGATGTCACCATGAAAATTGAGTACAAAGATGCGTTTTTCGCGGTTCTCTTCGTGCGGCTGCTTCTTCTCCGCCTTCAATCTGGCCTTGGCTTCCTTGTGGAACTTCTTCCATTCCTTCTTCGACAGCAGCTCGCATTTCATCACCTGCTGCATCTGGTCAAATTTGTGGTTCAGGTTCTTGATCTCCAGCTTGTCCGGCAACCTCGTGCGCTTGGACATGGTGATGCTGGCGCCCGCGATGATAAGGATTCCGGCCACCACGGTCGCGGTCTTGGCCAGGAATAGTCCGTATTCGAGCAGGAACTCAGTCATACTGGTACTCCGTTGTACTATTCAGATGTGTATTTCCAGAAGCGCCGGCACTTCCTCCAGGCTGGATACTTCCGCATCCGCCCTTTGCGCATGCAACCAGCCGTGGTTATGCCGATTGACCCAAATGGCCCGCATCCCGGCGCCCAGTGCGCCCAGAACATCCTGGTCGGGATGGTCACCGATGTGTACCACGCGGTCCGGGGGGCAGTCCACCGCCTCGCAGGCAGCCAGGAATACGTCCGGATGCGGCTTGGCCGCCCCCACTTCCCGCGCAGACACCCGCGCCGCGAACAGGTGATCCAGGCCTATGCGGGCCAGGTCGGCATTGCCGTTGGATACGCTGGCCAGCGGATACCGCTCGGCGAGACACTGTAGGGCCGGCAGCGCATCGGGAAACAAGGACACCTGGTTGCGTCTGCGCATGAAGACCTCGAACGCGGTGTCTGCCATGTCCGGGTCATAGCCGGCCTGTGTGAGCACTCCACGCAGGAACCGGTGTCGCAGTTCGGTCAGATCGTGAGCGAGCCGTGGCAAGCGCTGCGCGAACTCCACCCGCGCAGCGCGCAGCCCCTCGATGTCGTAGCGCCGTGCGACCCGTGGACAGTTCTCCGCCATCCAGTCGTGCAGTGCCTGTTCAGCCGCGCGGATGACCGGCTCGATGGGCCACAACGTGTCGTCAAGGTCCAGGGTGATGGCTCTAATCTGTTTCATCGCGAGGGGAGTTTAATGACAAATGCCGGTGCTGCCAAAACAGCCGGTCGAAGCGCTTCTCACCGCCGCGCGTGATTGATCCCGGCGCGGGCGTCAGGTACGCAGCCCCCACACCGCCAACAGGGGGTCCATCTCCTGGCGCTGGGCGGCATAGCGATCGTCCGGAGGCCGGCCAACGCCTTGCTCCACCAGGGTGTGGATATTCTGGAAACCGGCCTGTTGCATCAGGCCCGCCACCCAGACGACCCGTTCGACGGGGTGCAGACGCTGCCACAGACGGATCGCCTTGGGCGGAAAATAGCGGTCTGAGAACGTGATGATCATCTGGCCGCCGCGCTTCAGCTTTCCGCATACGTCGCGCAGCACCGCCACCGGCTGCACCAGGTACTCGATGGAAACACTATTGACCACCGCGTCAAAGGACTCATCGGCGATCGGCAGACCGGACTCGCGGCTCAGGTCGTGCACCAGATAATCGTCCAGTTGAGGATTGTCCGCCATCTCCTCGGCGTTCATGTCCACCCCCAGCACCGGTCCGCAGCTAGCCGGCAGGTGCGCGTGCCATCCCGCCATAAGATCCATTACCCGCTGCCGGGGCGCCAGCAGGCGGCGGTAACAGGCGGTACAATTCTCGTTGACGTAGCGCGGGCGAACGGTCACGCTGACCGTGTAATCCCCCGGGGTGCCACTGATTGCCGTCACCTCCGCCATTGTCAGCAGGCGGATTCTTTTATTTGCCTTGAGCCGGCGCAGGTTGATTTCCTGACCGCAGGTCGGCCGACACAGCTTAGGAAAATGCTTGTACAACTGCGATACCCGGCCGCCTATCGAGAAATTCTTCTCCAACAGGACGACGTCCGGCGTCTCCCGGCCAAGGTGTTGGATATTTGCCGACGCCTGACTTCCTGGGGCGCGCTGCAGTGAAGCCGGACAGGGGCCGGGGTATGCGCGTTTCGATGCATCACCAATGGCTGGTGTTGTGGTGCGCGGCGCTGGCGCTGATTGGGCAGCAAGGACATTTCTCGTTTGTCCCCGCCCGCGCCGACACGCAGGCGGGCGCCAGTGGCTTTCGTGCGGGTTCGTTCTCCGACCTGACCGCCGGTGATCATCTGCCCGGGCCATGGCGGCCGTTGACATTCAAGAAGATTCCTCGATTGACGCGTTATCGCCTGGTGGGTGACGTCGTGCATGGACGGGAAATCACGGTGGTGGAGGCGCGCAGCGAAAGGTCGGCGTCGGGGCTTGTCCGCAGCGTTAATGTGGATCCACGGAAGTATCCTTTGCTGCGGTGGCATTGGAAGGTACCCAAGGCACTCGCGGGCAGCGCCATTGCAACAAAATCGGGGGATGATTTCGCCGCTCGGGTGTATGTGACGTTTGCCCTGGCTGATGAGGCAAGCGTGTGGGAACGTCTCAGGTTCTCGGTATTGAAAGCGCTCTACGGTGAGGAGCCACCGGGTCGGGCGTTGAATTACGTCTGGACGGCCAATGAGCCGATCGGCACCTTCGCGCCAAGTCCCTATACCCCGCGCGTCTATATAATTGTTGCTGAATCAGAAACGGGGAATCTGAACACCTGGATCGAAGAAGAGCGCAACGTGTACGAGGATTATCGGAAGGCATTCGGACATGAAGCCCCGCGTATCACCGGGGTCGCGTTAATGACCGATACTGATGATACTCAGGCGACCGCCACGGCCTACTTCGGTGACATATGGTTTAAATCCGACAATTGAAGTACTGCGAAGCAGTCACCATGCTGATTGTTGAAATCCCTTAATATGTGCTCTCGATCAATGGGTTATATTGAAATAAGCAATGTGGATATCACTGTATCGCTGCATGCAGTTGTGAATAGGCAGGCGTATGCGCCGTGCTGTACCTTGTAAGAAACATCTATCAGTCGCTTGGTAACTTCGGCTGCACAGGGATTACTGCGAGTACTTTGCAAAGGTGTTTATGCCGGCGACTGCTCAGGGATGAATGAGCGATGTTAATCGACGTTCGGTTGATTCATGCCGGTACCTTTTCTTAAATTTGACGTGATGCGTGAAAAAAATAAAAATATTTTTTCATTATTAATGCTTGACATTTCAACGTCGGTGAATATATTTGCCAATGACTTAAGGGAAACCTGCTTTTATTCATAGTTGTTCTTTTGACGAAAAGCGGCATTGAAAACGCAGGATGCAAAAATCTGGAAGCCCATAACATTAAGTATTTTGGCGACCGAGATAGTACAAGTACCTTGCAGGTCGGGTTCTTTTCCCGATCGTGTCGCTCCTTCCCCTATTGCTATAAACGTTTCTTCTGCACTTGGTTGTACGTGCTTTTACAGGCGTTTTTTCGGGGCGATAGCAAGTACTCTGATTTTGCAGTGTTAGGTTAACCCAACGATAGGAGATGCGTCATGGCAGCAACAAAGAAACGAGCTAAGAAGAAGACCACCAGGAAGAAGGCGACCAAGAAAAAGGCCGCTCGCAAGGTAGCAAGGAAGACCAAGAAGAAGGCAACCAAGAAGAAGGCAACCAAGAAGAAGGCAACCAAGAAGAAGGCAACCAAAAAGAGGGCGACCAAGAAAAAGGCCAAGAAAAAGGCCAAGAAAAAGGTAGCCAAGAAGAAGGCTAAGAAGAAGGCTAAGAAGAAGACGGCCAGAAGGAAGACCACGAAAAAAAAAAGGTAGCTAAGAAAGCGGGCCTGAGAATCCCGCTTCCCTTTTAAATCAACAAGTTAAATATTGCCGCCAGCCTTCACCGGCTGGCGGTTTTTTTCCCCGTCGCCGGGTCTCCGAATCCTCCGCCACCCGGTGTCTCGATGACGAAAGTATCCCCAGCCTGCATTGCGGCACTGCCGCATGCCCCGAGCTCCTCCACTACACCATCTTTGCGTTCAATGTAGTTGCGGCCGGCGCGGCCCGGCTCGCCGCCATGGGTACCGAACGGCACAGTGCGGCGCCGATTCGACAGGATCGCGGCCTGCATGGGGGCGCGAAAGATGATCCGGCGAACCACGCCGTTTCCGCCGTTCTGGCTACCCGCGCCGCCGCTATGGACGCGCAACGCGAAACTCTCCACTAGAATAGGAAACCGGAGCTCCAGTACCTCGGGATCGGTCAGCCGCGAATTGGTCATGTGACTGTGCACGGCATCTGCGCCGTCATGATCCGCGGTGGCGCCCACGCCGCCGCAGATTGTCTCGTAGTACTGGTGTTCCATGTCCCCGAAGGTGAAATTATTCATGGTCCCCTGGGAAGCCGCGCTCACGCCCAGGGCGCCGTATAAAGCATCGACGATTACCTGGGATGTTTCGACATTCCCGGCAACCACGGCCGCCGGATAGCTTGGATTGAGCATTGAACCCGGCGGGATAATCACATGAAGCGGGACCAGGCAGCCGTGGTTGAGAGGTATATCGTCTCTTACCAGGGTGCGAAAGACATAGAGCACTGCAGCCCGGCAGATTGATGCTGGTGCATTGAAGTTGTCGGTGGTTTGCGGTGAGGTACCCGAGAAGTCGATGTCCGCGCAGCGCCGCAGGTGATCCACCCGGATAGCCACGTGGATTACGCTGCCGTTATCCATCTCGCAGCTGAATTCGCCGTCGCGCAGGGTGTCGATTACGCGGCGAACCGATTCCTCCGCATTAGTCTGAACGTGACGCATATAGGCCTGCACGGCCTCCAGGCCACACTGCGCGACCAGATTTCGTAACTCGTTAACCCCACGGTTGTTGGCGGCGATCTGCGCCTTCAGGTCGGCCAGGTTCTGGCGTGGGTTGCGCGCAGGATAATTGCCGGCGATGAGCAGATCGCGTATCGCCGCTTCGCGGAACAGACCGTCGCGCACGATCAACAGGCTGTCTATGAGGATGCCCTCCTGTTCCACGCTGGAGCTGTCAGGTGGCATGGACCCGGGCGCTATTCCGCCGATGTCCGCGTGATGTCCGCGCGCCGCCACATAGAACAGCACGTCGTCACCGTCATCGTTGAAGACAGGGGTGATGACGGTGACGTCGGGAAGATGGGTCCCGCCCTGATAGGGTGCATTGTGTGCGTACACGTCGCCGGGCCGAAGGTCTGCCTCCACCCGTTCGATCACGCTGCGCACGCTGTCTCCCATGGAACCCAGGTGTACGGGCACGTGTGGCGCATTGGCGACCAGCCTGCCCGCGGCGTCGAACACCGCGCACGAGAAATCCAACCTTTCCTTCATGTTGACGGAGTAACTGGTGTTCTGCAGGGTGTAGCCCATCTGTTCTGCCACTGACATGAAGAGTTTGTTGAATATCTCCAGCATCACCGGGTCGACTTCCACCCCGATGCGGGTCTCGTCGCTGTGATCGCAATAACGTTGTAGCAGCAGCTGGCCGTCTGGCGTGACTTTTCCCTTCCAACCGGCCTCGATGACAATTGTCGAGTTGGGCTCCACCACCAGGGCTGGTCCGGGCAGTTCGGCGCCCGCTTCGAGGTCGCTGCGCCGGTATACGGGGCTGTCCACCATGCGCCCGCCACAAAACATCGGGTGTCGGTAGTCCGATTCGACGGCGGAGCCCTCGCAGTGCAGCGACTCCGCTCCTGGGCCAGTCCCGCTATCGGGCATCTCAATGGTCATCTCCAGCGACAGGGATTCGACGACCATCCCGCGTTCGGGATCCTTGAACCCGAACTGCTGCTCGTGCAGTGCTTCAAAGCGAGCCCTCAGCGCCTTGGGATCATCGATGTATGCCACCGCGATGGCGGTGTCGGTATCGGCATACCTCAGGTGCGCAAACCGCTTGACCACGGCATCATCCCGTTCGTACCCCTGGCTTGTGATCTGCCGCGCGGCACGATCGGTCAGTTTCGCGAATCCGTCCTCGAATATCGCGGCGTCGAAGGGGACGAGTACCTTTTCCATGCTGCGCTCCTGAATCACGCTGACATCCGCCAGGCCCATACCATAAGCCGACAACACACCGGCGTGCGTGTGAACGAAGACGCGCTTCATGCCCAGGGAGTCCGCTACCATGCAGGCGTGCTGGCCGCCGGCCCCCCCGAAACTGCATAGTGTGTAACGGGTGACATCGTAGCCGCGCTGGACCGATATGCGTTTTATCGCGGCTGCCATGTTCTCCACCGCGACGTCGATGAATCCCTGTGCGATCTCCCTGGCATTGCGGTCGCCGCCGAGCACTGCGTTGATCTCGGCGGCCAGATCCTCGAACCGGCGCGACACCAGCCCCACATCTATCGGCAAGTCGGCGCCGGGCCCGAATACGGCCGGAAAATTCTCCGGCAGTATCCTGCCCAGCAGTACATTACAGTCGGTCACGGTGAGGGGGCCGCCGCGACGATAACAGGCGGGGCCGGGGTCGGCACCTGCTGACTCTGGGCCGACCCGGAACCGCGCGCCATCGAAGCGAATGATGGAACCCCCACCGGCCGCAACGGTATGAATGTTCAGCATCGGGGCGCGCAGCCGCACGCCGGCCACTTCGCTTTCCCAAGTGCGTTCGTAGCGCCGATGAAAATGGCATACATCCGTTGAGGTGCCCCCCATGTCAAATCCGATGATGCGTCCAAACCCCTGTCGTTTCGCGGTTGCCACGGCGCCAACCACACCGCCGGCCGGTCCGGAAAGGATCGCGTCCTTGCCGCGGAAAGCCTTGGCGTCGGTCAATCCCCCGGTGGACTGCATGAACAACAGCCGGGTGTTCCCGACCTCAGCGGTAACGGCATCGACGTAGCGCCTGAGAATGGGTGAAAGATAGGCGTCCACCATGGTGGTGTCTCCCCGACTGACCAGCTTGATCAGGGCGCTGACGTCATGGGACACCGACACCTGCGTGAAGCCGCTCTCGATAGCCAGTCGTGACAACGTTATTTCGTGCTGCGGAAACCGATAGGCGTGCATGAGCACTATCGCCACGGCGCGGAATCCGGATTCGTACAACTCATCCAGCGACCTGCGGGCGGCATGCAGGTCCAACGGGGTTAGGACGCTGCCCTGGGCGTCGATTCGTTCGTCGACCTCGACGACTCTTTCGTACAGCATATCCGGCAGCTCCACGTGCAGCGCGAAGATGTCAGGACGATTCTGATAACCGATACGCAGCGCATCCCGGAAACCCCGGGTGATGAGCAGCGCGCAACGCTCACCCTCGCGTTCCAGCAGGGCATTGGTCGCGACCGTAGTGCCCATTTTTACGACGGCGATGGCGGTGCCCGGTATCGCCTGTTCGGGCGCCAAGCCGAGCACGTCGCGTATACCCTGCACCGCGGCGTCTCGGTACTGGCCCGGGTTTTCGGACAGCAGTTTGCGTGTAACGACGCGGCCTTGCGGGCTTTTCGCCACCACGTCCGTGAAAGTGCCGCCGCGATCGATCCAGAATTGCCACTCCCTACCGGCTGTCACCTAGAAAACACCTTTGATTTAACTAATATTTTCCAATAGCTTATATTGTAAGTATTCATGGATCGGTTAACCCCAGGATAACAGCCAGAACTTCCTCAAGTGTCCAGTTCAGCGCCAATCGGTCACGTACGCATTCCGGGCTACACGATCCAGCGTGAAGTCGGTCGCGGCGGCATTGCCACAGTCTATCTGGCGATCCAGGAATCCCTGGACCGGCAGGTCGCGTTGAAGGTGATGGCGCCCGCGCTTGCGGCCGATCCCAATTTCACTGAGCGCTTTATCCGTGAAGGGCGCACCGTGGCTCAGCTCGCCCATCCCGGCATCGTTACCATCTATGACATCTCCGTGGCCGATTATCAGCACTACATCGCCATGGAGTATCTGGGTAGCGGAAGCCTCAAGGAACGCATGCACAAGCGCATCGCCCCCGCCACGGCGTTGAGCATATTGCGGCAGGTGGCGGCTGCGTTGGGCTATGCCCACGAGAAAGGCTTTGTGCACCGGGATGTGAAGCCTGAGAATATCATTTTTCGCGGCAAGGACGCCCCGGTGCTGACAGATTTCGGCATCGCCAAGTCGACCGAGTCCAGCACCCAGCTCACCAGCGTCGGTGTGATCGTCGGCACGCCGCGCTACATGAGTCCCGAGCAGGCGGATGGCCGCGGCACCGACCCCCGTTCGGATATCTATGCGCTTGGCGTCATCCTGTTCGAGATGCTCACCGGCCGGCCCCCCTTCGACAGCACGGAAAGCATTGCAATCCTCTATTCGCATATCAACGACCCTATACCGGAATTGCCCGAGGAATTCTCGTCATTTCAGCCGCTGGTCAATGCCATGCTGGCGAAGGAACCGGACCAGCGGGTTCCCGACAGCGAAAGCTTGATAGAAATGGTGCGCACGGCGCAGCGTGGCGAGCGCGGAATCAAGCGCGTCGACCCGAGTGGCAACGCTTCATCCCGCGGAAAGCGGGAACGCCGCGCGACGGGTAAACGGCGCGACGGGGTAATACCCTTGCTGGGCTGGAGCGGCGCGGCATTCGCGATGACAATCGTCGCCGCCGTTCTGCTCAAGGCGCTTGTCGACCCGGCACCCGAGAAACCCGTTTCCATGGCGGGCGAGGCGGACCAAGTTGCGGCCGTCAGCGACGAGACCATCCCCACCATGCCGGAACCGGAATCCCCTGCCAGCGCGATGCTGGCCCCGGTACAGCCTGTGACTTCGCTGCCGCCGGCTGCGGCAACGCCGGAAGACGGTTCCATGCCGGCACCGGCCGCCACGATGTCGCAGCCGGTGGCGAAAGATTTACAAGCGAATGCAGGGCAGAGTGACGCGTCCGACGAGCCCACGGGCAAGACGGGTTCCGGGGCCGCCATTGAGTCGCCGCCGCGGCAGGCGGAGGTCGGGAAGACCGGGCAGAAATGGAGGCAGCGGGCCACCAATGAAGAGCATATTGACGTGCTGCTGCAGCTGGCGAATAAACAGATCTTGCAGGATCGACTGAGCTATCCGGAAGGCGACAATGCTCTGGAGTCATACCGCAGCGTGTTAAGCATCGACCCTGCTAACGCGGAGGCGCAGGCCGGTCTGGAGAACCTTGCGCAGGTCTACCTGAACCGCGCGCAAAAGAAAGCCAACGAAGGCAAGTATCAGAGCGCATTGCTTTACGTGGAGCGTGGATTGAGCGCCTCGCCGAGCCACGATGGCCTGCAGACCCTGCAACGCAAGTCGCTGGACATGATTGAGGCAGAGAAACTATTTGCCGAGGCCGAACGGGAGTACCGCGGGGTCGAGCGACCCGGAAATGTTGCGGCGGCGGTGGCGTTGTACCGCAAGGCGGCAGAGCTGGGTCACCCGGGCGCGCAGTACAACCTGGCGGTCTCCTACGCCAACGGAATCGGGGTTTCAGCCGACGAAGTCGAGGCCATGCGCTGGTTGCGCAAGGCTGCACGCAAGGCGGGACCGGAGGCCCAGTACAACCTCAGCCTGGGCCTGATGTTCGGTCCCCGGCCCGAGCCCCGCACGGCGGCGCGCATCATCAAGCGGCTGGCGGAAGAAGAATATGCACCCGCCTACCGTGTACTGGGCTGGATCTACAATACCGGTCGCGGGCTGGACCGAAGCATCACCGAGTCGGTTCGTTGGGCCACCAAGGATTTCACCAAGCGCCGTCTTGGAAATCCGCCGTTGCCTGACCGGGTCATCGACAGCTGGCAGCAGCGTTTCGAATGGGAACTTAGAGAAGCGGCGAAGCTGGTGGAGCAGTCGAGCTGAGTTCCGGAATTATCGCTGCATCAAGGCCCGCAGAGTCTCGCGCACCTCGGGATGGTCCCACTCCCGACCGCCCACCGTCTGGAATGCCATGTTTCCATCCGTATCGATAATGAAAGAGGTAGGCAGGCCGATTATCGGATAGTCGTTGAGCACTGCGGACTTCTTGTCCATTAAGATGGGAAAGCTCAGGGGGGTAGGAAACTCGTTGGCGAAAGCGAACACGGCGTCGTCTTCTTCTCCAACATTGACGGCAAGGATGATGAAATCTTCGTCCCGCAGGTCCAGCCACAGGGCCTGCATGGAGGGCATCTCCTCGCGGCATGGTGGGCACCAGGTGGCCCAGAAGTTGAGCAACACCACCTTGCCGCGCAGGTCCGAGAGCCGCACCGGGTTGCCGTCTGTATCAGGCAGGGTGAAGCCCGGTGCGGGTGGATGACCGGAAATGGGGGTGAGCGGGGCGCCCCCGCCTACCCCCGCGCCGCCGGTTGCCGCCAGGATGACAATCAATGCGGGCGCAATCGCCAGCCGCGCAAGGCATCCGGGTTTCAGTTTCATCAGCGCAACAGCCTCACCGCGGCCAGCACTAGCAGACCCAGTGTGAGATTGGTAGCCACCAGCTTGCGAATCAGGTTCAGCTGCCTGCCGGCGGTCGGGTAATCTTCGGTATCCACCGCACGTTGCAGGCGCCTGTAGGGCGCAAAGTAGATATGTAGAAAGACCAGGATCATGATGATGCCCAGCGCGTGCATGATGTGGATATGGATGCCGGCGTCGGCAAATCCGCCGAGTCGGAACAGCATCCAGTAACCGGACAGTGGCAGCACAATGACCGCGCCCCAAACCCAGGGAAAGAAACGCGTGAAGGCGGCGCGCCACAGTTGCAGCCGTGACGGGGCTTCCAGTACCGTGGCAGCGGCGGGCCGCAGACAAACGTAGGCGAAGAACATGCCGCCTACCCAGATAACGGCGGCGGCCAGGTGCACGAACAGGGCAATAGACATAATTGTTGTTTGCTTTCGGTTACGGGTTCCGTTGCCGCGACGCGTTGCCGCGGCGGGATCGGGCCGACACTCTACCTAACCCAGTCGCTTCGAGACAGCCCTCATAAGGTCAATTGACCACGGCGCGGCTGTGAGGTTCGGTATTGACAAAGTGTAACTAGGACACTATCATAGTTAGTGTGACTAAAACACTTACTGAATTACGCGCCACCGCGCCCTGGCTGCTGCACGTCTCCACGGACATCGTCATCTTCACCATCCGTGAAGGCGAGTTGCGGGTGCTGCTGCGCCGCCGGTACTCGGAGGCGATGAGCGTGACCTGCTGGGCGTTGCCCGGTGGCTATCTCGGGCCCGTGGAACCGCTGGAACAATGCGCGCAGAGGACCCTGGCACACCAGACCGGTATCGACGACGTTTATCTGGAACAGTTGTACACATTCGGCAGGCCGGACCGGCATCCCAAGTCGCGCGTTATTACTGTTGCCTACTTTGCCCTGATCCCCTGGGAACGGGTCTGCGCTGAGTCGGCGGAAGGCGTGCCGCACATCGCCTGGCGCCATGTGGACGCGCTGCCCGACCTGTACCTCGACCATGCGGAGATCATCGATCAGGCGAGGCAGCGGCTGGTTTCCAAGCTTCAGTACTCCACCATCGGTTTCGAGTTCATGCCGGAGCAGTTCACGCTGGGTGAACTGCAGTGTGTCTATGAAACCATCCTGGGAGAGCCCCTGGACAAGCGCAACTTCCGCAAGAAGGTGCTTGCCTTCGGTTGCGTCGAAGACACCGGGGAGCAGCGTCGCAATGGTTCCCATCGTCCAGCCCGCCTGTACCGGTACACGGCGCCCGGCGAGGTGCTTTACATCAAATAGAGGAGGTCCTGTTGACCACTGTTGAGAACATACCCGAGCAGTTGCAGGAGCGGATCGACATGGCCGCGCTGGGAGCGCGCGCGGCGGAGCACGAGGCGTTGACGCCGGCGGCGCGCGAGGAGCTGATTGCGCACATCAAACGCATGCTGCGCGAACAGAACGCAGTACTGGTCGCCCATTACTACGTTGATGAAAAACTGCAGGATCTCGCGGACCAGACTGGGGGCTTCGTGTCGGACTCGCTCGAGATGGCCAGGTTCGGCTATGAACATGACGCCGGTACGGTGGTCGTGGCCGGAGTTCGGTTCATGGGTGAGACGGCAAAGATACTCAGCCCCGACAAGCGCGTCCTGCTGGTGGAAAAGAATGCCGAGTGCTCTCTGGACATGGGCTGCCCGGCGGACGAGTTCTCGGCTTTCTGTGACCGCAATCCTGATCGCACGGTGGTGGTCTATGCCAACACCAGTGCCGCGGTGAAGGCGCGCGCCGACTGGGTGGTGACGTCGTCGATTGCACTGAAGGTGGCCGAGCACCTCACCGCCCGCGGCGAAAAGATCCTCTGGGCACCGGACCGCTTCCTGGGCGCCTATGTCCAGCGCATGACGGGTGCGGATATGGTGATGTGGCAGGGATCATGTGTCGTCCATGAGGAGTTCAAGGCGGATGCACTGCGCGACATGAAACGGCGTTATCCACAAGCCGCGGTGCTGGTGCACCCCGAATCACCGCCGAGCGTCATCGACCTGGCCGACCGGGTCGGATCGACCAGTCAGATCATCAAGGCTGCTCGGGAGATGGACCAGGAAACGTTCATCGTGGCCACCGAGGACGGCATTTTCCATAAGATGCGCGAGGCAGCGCCCGGCAAGACGTTCGTCCTGGCCCCGACAGCCGGGGCCGGCGGCAGCTGCAAGAGCTGCGGCCATTGTCCGTGGATGAAGATGAACGACCTGAGCCGTCTGGCTAAGGTACTCCAAACCGGCGCCAACGAGGTGCTGATCGACGAGGACATTCGGCGCCGCGCCGAAGTATCGCTCAAGCGGATGGTCGAGTTCGCCCGCAAGCACATCAGCCCCACCATGAAGCTGACCGGTAACGCGTAGTATAGGTGGCGACAACCGGCTCACCGGTTCCGGAACTGTTGGTAGGCCTCCAGTGCCTGGGCGCGGGATTGTTTGAGGTCGAGTACGGGGTATGGATAGTCCCTGGCCAGTTCGATGCCGGCATCACTCAGCACGTCCGGTGGTGCTGACCAGGGGGCGTGCACATAACGGTCCGGTACCCGCTTCAGCTCTGGGATCCAGCGCTTCACATAGGTCCCATGGGGATCGAAGCGCTCCCCCTGCCGCACCGGATTGAAGATGCGGAAGTAGGGTGCCGCATCGGCGCCGCAGCCGGCCGTCCATTGCCAGCCCAGCGTGTTGTTGGCCAGGTCCGCATCGACCAGCGTGTCCCAGAACCATCGTGCCCCGGACAGCCAGTGCAGCATGGCGTTCTTGGTGAGAAACGATGCCACATTCATCCGCACCCGGTTATGGACAAAACCGGTCGCCCACAATTCACGCATTCCCGCGTCCACCATGGGTATGCCGGTCTGGCCGTGGATCCAGGCCCGGTACAGCGGCTCATCTTGTTGGCGCCACGGAAACTCGGCAAAGTCCTCGCGGAACGGTTGGTCGGTGGTCCGGGGGAAGTGGTAGAGCAGCTGGTGGCCGAAATCGCGCCAACCCAGCTGGCGCAAGTAGGCCTCGGCCCCGTGTTCGCCGCCGCCGGCAGCCCGCACGTCATGCCATACCTGCCGCGCAGACAATTCACCGAAATGCAGATGGGGCGACAACCGCGACGTGCCCGCCACTGCCGGGTAGTCGCGTTGTCGCGGGTAGTCGTCCAGGGCCTCGCCAAGGAATCGCCGCAGTTCGCCGCCGGCGCCCTGAAGGCCCGGCGTCCATGCGCCAGCCAGCCCGGTGTACCAGCGTATCCGGGGCAGGAGCCCGAGTGCCGCCAGCGGCTCTCCGTCAGGCCAGCCCGGCGGCGGCCGTAGTGAGCGCGGGGCGGGCAGCGGATCCGCCGGCGTATGTCGCCGCAGGCACGCCTTCCAATAGGGGGTAAATACCTTGTAGGGGCCGTTGCTGCCTAATACCTCCCATGGCTCTGCAAGCAAGGCGCCATTAAAGCTTTCCGCCCTGATGCCGGCGTCGCGCAATATGTGTTTGATCCGGCCGTCCCGCTGTCTCGCCGCCGGTTCGTACAAGCGGTTCCAGTAAACTGTCCGGGCGCCGGTGGCCTTGGCCAGTGCCAGCAGGGCCTCGGCGCTGGGGCCGCGGCGGATAATCAGCTCCGACCGCTGGCGACGCAACTGGTCCTGCAGAGCACTCAGGCTGTGGTGAAGCCACCATCGACTGGCTGCCCCCGGTGCCCAGGGTGCTTCTTCCTCCGGCGCATGGATGAACACCGGGACTAGGAAGTCGGCGTCCTCAAGCGCCCGCACGAGGGCAGGGTTGTCGGCCACCCGCAGGTCGCGGCGAAACCAGACAATGCCGACCGCCGCCATTACGCGACTCCGGCTTCCAGATCAATGAACTGCATCGTCATCGCGGTGCAGTATACTGGCGCGCGGTGAAAGGAGCGTTTAAGCATGTCACGATATCTCGGTGAAGAAGGATTCCGACACGGCGGCGAGGAATGTATCGGTATATTGCTCATGAACCTGGGCACGCCGGAGGCTCCGACCCGCCGCGCGCTGCGCGCCTACCTGCGGGAGTTCCTTTCCGATCCCCGGGTGGTCGAACTGCCGCGCTGGCTGTGGGCACTGATTCTGCACGGCGTGATCCTTAACGTCAGGCCACGGCTCAGCGCACGCGCCTATGCCAAGGTCTGGACCGACCAGGGTTCGCCGCTGCTGCAGATTTCGCGGCGACAGGCCGCTGCGCTGGCGACGGCACTGGAGGCGCGGTTCCCGGGTCCGGTCCGGGTCGCCCTGGGCATGCGCTACGGGGCCCCCTCGGTGCCCGAGGCCCTGCTGCAGCTGCACGCCGCGGGCGCGCGCAGGCTGCTGGTACTGCCTTTGTATCCTCAGTATTCGGGCAGCACGGCGGGGTCGGTTTTTGATGCCGTCGCGGACGTTCTCAAGCGCTGGCGCTGGGTGCCGGCCGTCAGGTTCGTCAGCGCCTACCATGATCATCCTCGCTACATCGAGGCCCTGGCGACTTCCATTCGCCGCCACTGGGAGCGGCATGGCCGGGGACAGCGCCTGCTGATGTCCTTTCACGGTGTACCAAGGCGCTACCTGCTCGCCGGTGACCCTTATCACTGCCACTGCCACAAGACGGGCCGATTGTTGGCGCAGGAACTCGGCCTGGCGGACGAGGAATGGATGGTGGTTTTCCAATCGCGTTTCGGGCGCGAGGAATGGCTTCGGCCCTACTGCGATGAGACGCTGCGCGCGCTGCCTGCGCAGGGGGTGAGCGAGGTCGATGTGGTGTGTCCTGGATTTTCGGCGGACTGTCTGGAAACACTGGAAGAGATCGACCAGCAGAACCGGGAGTTCTTTCTGGAAGCCGGCGGTAACCGCTTCCATTACATCCCTTGTCTCAACGACAGCGCCGATCATATCGAGCTGATGGTCGACCTGGCGGTCGCCAATGCGGGTGGCTGGCCGCAGCTGGAAGGATGGAACCATGAACAACGGCTAGTCGAAGCGGAGCAAACCGTCACGCGGGCCCGGGCAATGGGCGCCGAGAGGTGACTGATGCCGTCGCCGGGCCGCGCGCGGCGCGACTCGGTGTCAGCAGCTGCCTGCTGGGACAAGAGGTGCGTTATGAGGGCGACCAGGCATATGCCTGCTGCATCAATGGGGTCCTCGGTCGCCACTTCGAGTTCGTGTCCATTTGGCCTATTCCAGTGAAAAAGCGCGAATTTTTCTGGCCGGTAAAATTATTTCCTTCATAACGAATTTTGAATTTTGAGATACGCGCGGGGAGACTCCGGACAAACGATCTTTTCGGTCAACGCTACTGAGGAGCCAGCAGATCAAGTACCATAAGAAATTCAGTACGATTTGACATTCAGCGGAAAAACAGCTCCCCAAGTTTTTCGAGTTTTTCAACACAAGAGGCCGGAACTAGCCACTGGCCTGATACTGCCGCGCGAACCCATCGAATTGCGCATCGTACCCGGCGACCTCGGGGTGGTCGGAGTCAATGTCCCGACCCTGGACATGACCGACAGGCTTTGTGCCGTTTGGAACTCGGTGGCCGGGGAGCATGCCGATGTCAGTGGCTATACGTTCAAGAACAGTTCGCTGCCCTGTGGCGTCCAGCGGGTCGCGCTGTAATCATCCGATGGGCCCGGCGTGCCGACGTGCTAACGAGTGGAGCCGCTATGCGGTTGATCCGTAACTGCCGGTGGTAGAGTAGGGCCGCTTCCACGATCCCGTGCTGCGCGTAAACTTTATTCAGCGGGCGTTGATCTATCGGCGCTGGCAGGACCTGGTGCATGGTGGCATCGCCGCGCACGCGGTGATTGACTTTCACAGCCGTCACAAACTGGCCATACTCAACCCCGACCAGCAAGGCTATCGGGAACCGGCCCGACCGTCGGCGAACGCCGGTGTGCAACCGTCGGGCTGGCTTGCCGATAGCTATCTCGCCGGGTTGATGTCCGCGCTCATGAGAGGGGCCACCCGGCGCAATCATGCGAAGGTGTTGCGGCATCATCAGGGACACCTGAAGCGACGCGTGGACCGGCACGACGAGGAGTAACTGGGCATCATTATTCACGGCTGACGGGACTGTGAGCTGCCCTGGATCGTGGCCGACACTCTGTCGAGGCGCCACTTTCACAGGCACCCGGACCCCGGCATCGTCCGGTGGAAATGTATCAAGACCGATCCGCGCCGGAGCTGGTGTTGCGTAACGCAGTTTAACTGGGGCTTCCAGCGTTCGCGCGAGGTTATAATCCGTGTGTTAGCACATGGTGACGGAGGGATATTGATGACGCCGACCCGAGTGATTGCAGCGGTGTTGCTGAATTTGCCACTGGTCGCCTGCAATGGCGGTACCAGCACGGCGACCGGCGTAGAGCGCGGCACCACCACGGTGCCGGGATCGGTGGCACCGGAAGACGGGAATGCCAACGGCAACGACAACGCCGCCGGTGACGATAATGTCAACAATGACGAGCCGATCGACCAGGACCAGGTCGCTGGCGGATCCGGGTTTCCATCATAGCGGCCAAGCTGGCGGTGCGCAGGGCGCCGCATTCAGTTAACGGTTAACGGAACCGTGGCGCTAGCGGCGTCAACTGTGGGCGGCGTATGATGATCCGGCTCAGCTCAACAGCGCCGACCAGGCCGGGGTGTTGCTGAGGAAATACAGCACCAGGGCTAAGGCCAGTCGGTTTGCGGGCAGTCTGTTCATGGTTGAAGATCTCGGCTTATCGTCCCGACCACCGCCGTGGCTGGGACGGTTGCGGGGACGGGCCCGATACGGGCGTCAACGCCTTTGGCGGTACGTCCGGCTGGCCCGATCAGTGGTTTGTGCGGTGCACAATATACGCGAAATTGGTGCGCTGCACAATAACCCTTCCGGAAGCCGCCCCGGCTTACTGAAGACCCGCGCGGTCGCGGTCTGCAACCTCCTGTACCAGAACCCAGGGCGCCACCACGACTGCCCAGAGTTCTGCGCCCAGCTCTTTCCATCGCTTCGCATCATCCGCGGATACGCGCTGAACGACTCCCCGTTCGAGCCAGTCCTGGACTTGCGCGGCATCGTCCGCGGCTATGTTCGCGGCCACCTCGACCAGGTCCAGCTTCGCGTCCACCTTGACCAGCACGCCTCGGGCGCAGTGGCGCTCGAGTTCGCTCCAGTGGATGCGACCGGTTTCCTGATTGAGTTTCTGACGCAGCTCGGGTTCGGATGTCTTGTCCATGTCGGGGTATTGTGCGGGGTGGCGGACGGCACGCAATCTAACAGAAAGCCGCTACCTTCGCGCGGGCTCGGCGGCCGCTTAACGACCTTCGTACGGAAGCCGTATACTGCACGTCTCGCGGCAGCAAACCGGTCCGATGTGCGAACTACTGGGAATGAGCGCGAACGTGCCGACGGATATATGCTTCAGTCTCACCGGACTGGTGCAGCGCGGTGGCGCCACCGGCCCGCATCGGGATGGGTGGGGGATTGCGTTTTACGAGGGCAAGGGCTGCCGCAGTTTCCATGACCCGGCTGCCAGCGCCGACTCTCCTATTGCGGGTCTGGTGCGTAACTACCCCATTAAGAGCCGCATCGTGATCAGTCACATACGCAAGGCGAACCGGGGCCGCGTCTGTCTGGAGAACACGCACCCTTTCTCCAGGGAGTTATGGGGCCAGCGCTGGGTGTTCGCGCACAACGGTCAGCTCACCGGTGTCAAACGCCGGTCGCTCGGCTTCTACCGTCCCATCGGTACCACTGACAGCGAACATGCCTTCTGCTGGCTGTTGCAGCGCCTGCGCAGGCGGTTCCCGCAGCGACCGCGCAGCCACTCAGTGATGTGGCACTACCTGCATGGCTTGAGCAGCGATCTCGACCGCCTTGGTGTATTCAACATGTTGTTGAGTGATTCCAGGCACCTGTTCGCTTACTGTTCCACCTCCTTGTCCTGGGTGACCCGGAGGGCGCCGTTCGGGAAGGCCACCCTCATCGATGCCGACTTGACGGTGAATTTCTCGGAGCACACGACGCCAACTGACATCGTGTCTGTGATCGCCACCCGGCCGCTGACTGCTGACGAGAACTGGTCGATCATGCAGCCCGGTGAGTTCGCCGTGTTTCGCGACGGCACGCGGCGAAGCCGCCCCTAGGCCGATTCAGACCAAAGCCACAACCGTTAGTCGCCGGTTAGCGTGTCATCGCCACCATGCCGGTGCCCTGCCGGACAACACCGGCCTTCGCTATGATATTATGCGTCGGCCTGTGAAGCCTGCGTTCCTGAAACCGGTGAATTACTTCTCATCCACCCGGACGCTCAGGTCCGGGTTAACTGATCCCGCCCCCGGTCCGTGGTCCCTTAGCTCTCACTGGCTGCGGATAACGTACCGGCGGACTGCCGCCCAGGATAAATTGATCTACGCAGGAGGTCGATTATGAAATCTCAACGTTCGTGTTCGGTCTGGTTGTTCACGGCGTGCCTCGGCATTCTGTCGTACAACGCCACCGCGGAGGAGGGAGCAATGGTAGAGGACGGTAAGACGATTGCGATTGAATATACGCTCAAGCTGGATGACGGAACTGTGGCCTCCACCAATGTGGGTCAGGATCCGCTTTCCTATGTCCAGGGTGGCGAGGAGCTGCTGCCGGCGCTGCAAGACTCCCTTGCCGGAATGAGGCAGGGTCAGTCCAAGGAGGTAATGCTGGCGCCCGAGCACGGCTACGGTTTTGTGGATGACACGGCCCTGGTTGAGGTGCCTGTGGACATGATTCCAGAGGAAGCCCGCGTTGTCGGGGCGCGCCTGGTGGGACGGGATCAACAGGGCAACGAGCAGTTTGTACGCGTGCGCGAGGTGCAGACGGACCGCATCGTGCTCGATCACAACCATCCGCTGGCGGGCGAAAATCTGCATTTCGACGTGAAGGTGCTTTCCGTCGAATAAACGCGGTTCCGCCCCATGCCGCCGGCAAGGGCCTTCGCCCGGCGGCGCTTGGCCCGGCGCTCAGGCCGGGGGCCTGCCGGAGGACCCGATTTCCAGCGGCAGCCGATAGTAACGACTGCCGGTGGCCGCCGCCAGGGCATTCGCTACCGCGGGCGCAACCACCGGCGTGCCCGGTTCGCCGACGCCGGTGGGCGGGGCGTCGGATTCGACGATATGGACCTCGACCGCCGGCATCTGGTTGATTCTCAACACTGGGTAGCTGTCGAAATTCCCCTGCTCGACGATGCCGTCCTTGAGCGTGATCGTTCCCGCCAACGCGGCCGAGAGACCGTAGCCGATACCGCCTTCCATCTGTGCCCGGATGACATCCGGGTTGACCGCGACGCCGCAGTCCACCGCGCAAATGATGCGGTCCACGGTGAACGAGCCGCCATCACCCCGTGTTATCTCGGCTACCTGGGCCACGAAGCTGTTGAAGGACTCGTGTACGGCGATCCCGCGTGCGCGGCCGGGCGTCATCGGCTTCCCCCAGCCGGCCTTGTCGGCCGCCAGGTTCATCACTCCGAGGTGACGCGGGTGCTCGCTGAGCATCTCACGACGAAACTCCACCGGGTCACGGTCGGCTGCGGCGGCAAGCTGGTCGATAAAGGTCTCGATGGAGAACGCCGTATGGGTCGAACCGACTGATCGCCACCACTGCACCGGCACGGGATTGGTGGGCGAATGCAGGTCCACCGCGACATTCGGGATCGCGTAGGGCAGGTTGGACGCACCCTCCACCGAGGTGGCGTCGATACCGTCCTTGACCAGTGCGCTTTCGAACGGCGTACCCGCGATGATCGACTGGCCCACTATGCGGTGTTGCCAGGCAACGAGCTTGCCTTGATTATCGAGCCCGGCCTGGAGGCGGTGAAAATACATCGGCCGGTAGTAGCCGGCACGGGTATCGTCCTCGCGCGTCCACACCAGTTTTACCGGCACCCGGCCGTCGATGGCCTGAGCGACAGAGACGGCCTCAACGACATAGTCGGATTGCGGGTTGGCGCGCCGGCCGAAAGATCCACCGGCGAACAAAGTATTGATCTTGACCTGTTCGGGGGGCAGACCCAGCAAGGTGGCCACCGCGTACTGGTCCCCGGTCTGCAGTTGTGCCCCGTTCCAGATCTCGCACGACTCGGCGTTCACCTTGACCACGCAGTTCATGGGTTCCATCGCCGCGTGCGCCAGGTAGGGGAACTCGTAGTCCGCCGCCAGGGAGGTGTGGGCGCTGGCCAGTGCGGAGTTCGCGTCGCCATCGTGGCGTGCCACCGTGCCGGGCCGCCGCGCCAGCTCGCGGTACTGCGCCATGATCTCGTCCGTTCCACGCTTGAAGGCCTCGCCTTCATCCCACTCCACGGTGAGGGCATCGCGTCCCTTCTTGGCGGACCAGAAATCCTGCGCCAGCACGGCGACGCCACTGGGGATGGCCACCACGTCTGCCACGCCGCGGATCGCCTTAGCGCGCGCGGCGTCGAAGGAGCGGACGCTAGCACCGAAACGGGGCGGGTGCGCGACCAGGGCGGTCAGCATGCCCGGGAGCTTGATGTCCTGGGTGTAGATCGCCGAGCCGTCGGTTTTTTCGGGAGAGTCCTTCCGCGGCAGAGGCTTGCCGATGTAGACGAAGCGGTCGGGCGTTTTCAGCTCGACGTCTTCAGGCACCGGCAACGTCGCCGCCAGGGCGGCGAACTCACCGAAGCCGCCGCGGCGTTTGGAGTCCGCGTGTTCGATTACGCCCTGCCGCACCGTGATCTGCGCCGCGGGTATGCCCCAGGCCTGCGCGGCGGCCGCGACCAGCATCTGCCTGGCGGTGGCGCCAGCCTGCCGCAGCTGCTGGTAGGAGTTGGCCAGCGCGGTGCTGCCGCCGGTGCCCTGGGACGAGCCCCAGAACAGGTTGTTGTAGCGGCTGGCGTCGGCCGGCGCCGCCTCTACGCGCACCTGTTCCCAGGCCGCATCCAGCTCCTCCGCGACCAGTGTCGGCAGGCCGGTGTAGGTGCCCTGTCCGAATTCTATGTGCTTGACGATTACGGTAACGCTGCCGTCACCGGCGATGCGCACGAAAGCGTTGGGCGAAAAGTCGCTGCTGGCGATTACTTCGCCGCCGGCCTTGCCGGGTCCCGCCGCTGCCCGCTGTGCAGTGGCCACGGGCAGGTAGACACCCAGGGTGAGGCCGGCGCCGGCGCCGATACCGTGCTTGAGGAAGCGCCGCCGACTCTCGTTGACGATGTTGGACCCAGCCATTATGCGCCTCCCGCCAGTGACCTGGCCGCCTGCTTAATGGCCTTGCGAATGCGTACATAAGTGGCGCACCGGCAGATGTTGCCGGCCATGGCTGCGTCGATGTCGGCGTCGCTCGGATCACGGTCGGCGGTGAGCAGCGCCGCCGCCGCCATGATCTGCCCGGACTGGCAATAGCCGCATTGCACTACATCCAGGGCCAACCACGCCTCGCGCACCGCCTTCGCGGCGGGTGAGTCAATGCCTTCAATGGTGGTGATGCGCTTGCCGGTGGCCGCAGCCACCGGCAAGATGCAACTGCGTACCGGCCGTCCGTCGAGGTGCACGGTGCAGGCACCGCATAGCGATTTGCCGCAGCCGAACTTGGTGCCGGTCAGCCCGATCACGTCGCGTAGCGCCCACAACAACGGCATGTCGGGCTCGACATCGAGTTCGTGCACGCTACCGTTCACCGAGATGCTTATCACTGGTGGTTCCTCCTCCTGTCAATGCCCGCCATGGTAGCACCTCACACCGCTGCAAGTCGCGACGACCCGCACCCGGATCAGTCCACCAAGATGAGGCGTATCGCGTCCAACCGCACACTGGCGTTCCGAAACGCGTTGCAGGCCGCAGTTCTCTGCGTTTGCGCCAATTCGATCTCCGCATCCCGGACGCTGGCCTTGACGGCACGCAGGGCCTGCAGCCGTTCTTGCTCCCGTTGCAACAGGTCATCGGCGCTACGGGCGGCCTGTTGCCTGCTCGCGTCGAGCGCGTCGCGGGCAATGCGTGAACTCAAGTCGATGGCGGCGCTGATCTCGGATTTACGCGCGGCGGCAAGCCGTCTCGCATGGCCGACGCCGAGATCGGCAACCCGGTCACTGAACCGGGGCAGGGTGAGCAGCTTGCTGAGATCCCGCAGCGACTCGTCCACCAGCAGGTGCCGCAGTGAGCCGGACAGAAACCGTCTCAGCTCCGGCGCGTTTGGGGCGATCAGTTCCAGCGTGTGGACGGTTTCCACCAGCACCGTCCCGCGCGGCAGCGGACCGAACTCGATCGTCGCCGCCGCCACCTTGCCATGGTCCTCGTTCAGTACCAGGTCCAGGGCGCCCCTGGTCAGTGGGTGCTCCCAGGTCAGGAACTCGGTGTCTTCGTGGGCCAGCGCGAAATCGCGTTCGAAGGTCGCGCTCAGCCCATCGCTCTTGAGTCCGGGAAAATGCGCCGTTTGCATGTGGTCGCTGGGTCGTACGATATAGCTGTGAGCGTCCTTGTCCTCGAAGTCTACGCCGTAGGCGTCAAATACCCTGAGCAGGTAATCCCGCGGCGGATGGTCCCGAGTCGCTTGATCGATCTGTCGTTGCAGGGACTGCGCGCGTGGCCCGTCGAAGGAGCTGATCTCCAGCAGGCGGTCGCGACCGCGTTCGAGTGCCAGGTTCTTTTCGTGCGCCAGTTCCCGCGTATGCCGCAGCAGCTCTTCGCTGCTCGCCGTGTCCCGCGGTGTCTTCATGCATGCCATCAGTTCCGGTTCCAGGTCGTTCATCACGCTCTGACCCACCGGGCAGGTGCGCGCCAGCGCGTTGATCCCTTCGTCATACCATCTTAGCAGCACGGATTGCGGGCTTTCGGCTAGGCAGGCGACGTGGATCTGGATCTCGTGTTGCTGGCCGATGCGGTCGAGACGACCGATGCGCTGCTCGAGCAGATCGCTGTTGAAGGGCAGGTCGTACAGGAGCAGGTGATGGGCGAACTGGAAATTTCGGCCCTCGCTGCCGATCTCGGAACATAGCAGAACTTGACTTCCGTCCGTGGCGGCAAAGAAGGCCGCGGCCCGGTCACGGGCGACGATACTGAGTCGTTCGTGGAAAACCGCCGCCTTGATGCCATGACGCTCCCGCAACACCCGTTCCAGGCCCACCACCGTCTGCGAGTGTGCGCAAATGACCAGCAGCTTCTGTCCACCCAGTTCCCCAAGCAGTCCCACCAGCGCGCCGACGCGAGGATCGATTTCCGTCCAGCCCTGCGGATGCGACAGCTCCGGGGCCAGCATCTCTGTCAGCGCACCCCCGTGTTTCCAGGATTCGATATAGTCAGTCGGTGCATCCAGCAGGCGGCGATGGACGCGGCGCGGCGGGAAGCCGCTGATGTTGGCCCGGGTATTGCGGAACAACACCCGGCTGGTGCCGTGACGATCGATCAATGCGCCGACCACGCGGCGCCGTGTCGCGGCATCGGTTCCGGTTTCGACCTGCTGGCCCAACAGCCCGCCAATCTCCCGCGCTGCGGCGGCGGGCAAGGGAGCGTGCGCGGCGAGCAATTGGTCGACCCATTTGGAGATGCGCCAGTAACGTTGCTGTTCGTCGATGAAAGCCGTGAAGTCGCTGAAGCGGGCCGGGTCCAGCAACCGCAGCCGCGCGAAGTGACCCTGTTCGCCGAGTTGCTCCGGCGTGGCGGTTAGCAGCAGCATTCCCGGCACCGTGTTCCCAAGGCGCTCGACGAACCGGTAGTGGTCGCTCGGCCGCTGCGGGTGCCACTCGATATGGTGCGCTTCGTCGATTACCACCAGGTCCCAACCGGCAGCCACCGCGTCGTCCTGATGTTGTGGGTCGTCGAACAGGTCCAGGCTGCCCAGGACCAGCTGTTCGCCGGCGAAGGGGTTTGCGTCAGGATCTCCCGCGCGCATGGCTGTGCAGCGCTCGTCGTCGAATACGCTGAAACGCAGATTGAAGCGCCGCAGCAGTTCGACCAGCCACTGGTTCACCAGCGGCTCCGGCACGATGATCAGCACCCGCTGCACGCGACCGGTAAGGAGTTGCCGATGCAAAATCAGGCAGGCCTCGATGGTCTTGCCCAGTCCGACTTCGTCCGCCAGCAGCACCCTGGGCGCGAAGCGGTCCGCCACTTCCGCGGCGATGAACAACTGGTGCGGGACCAGGCTGATGCGCGCGCCCGCCAGGCCCCAGGTGGGGGCGGCCTGCGCGCGGTCGCGAAGTTGAAGGCCGTCGCGACGCAGGGCGAACCACTTGCTGTCGTCGAACTGCCCATGAAACAACCTGCTGCGCGCATCGTTGAACTGGATCAGCGGGTCCAGCCGGGTTTCCGGCAGATATACCGCCTCCCCGCTGTCCGGATGCGCACCCTGGTAGATCAGCAGTCCCTCCTCTTCGTGCACCGCCTCTACCTGCATCGCCCAGCCCTGCTCGGATCGCACCGTGTCACCGGTGCTGAAGCGCACGCGTGTCAGCGGGGCGCCGTCGCGGGCATAGGTGCGCGTCTGGTCGCTGGCGAGGAAGGCGACGCTCACCGATCGGTGATCGCAGTCGGTAACCATTCCCAGCCCGAGTTCGCTCTCGGTATCGCTGATACAGCGCTGTCCGGGGAGAAAATCTTGATTGACGGGCATGGGTCCGGGTAGCCGGGCAGGTGCCCGGGGCGCCGAATTGTACACCAGGCTGGTCATCCGCTCGCCGGACCGCTACCGTAACGGCTCTCAACGAACCGGCGGCGCGCGATGATCAAGATCTATGGTTGCCCCCGTACCCGCTCCACGCGCGCGGTATGGGCGGCGGAGGAGGTGGGAATCGAGTACGAGTTAATCAAACTGGAGCTGATGCAAGGCGAGCACCGGTCGCCGGAATTTCTCGCGCTCAATCCGGGGGGCAAGGTGCCGGTGCTGGTGGATGGCGACCTGGTGCTGTCGGAATCCGGTGCCATCGTCACCTACCTCGGCGCCCTGGCGCCGCGGAGCGGGCTCGTGCCGGAGGGCGACCGCCGTCGGCGCGCGTTATACGACAAGTGGTGTTTCTTCGTGATCGGTGAGCTGGAGCAGCCGTTGTGGACGTTGAGCAAGCACAGCTTCGCTTTGCCCAGGGAGCAGCGCGTAGAAGCGGTGCTGGACACGGCGCGTTGGGAATTTTCTCGCGCCGCGGAGGCTTTGTCCAGGGAGTTGGGTGACCGGGAATACGTGACGGGAGACGGCTTTACCATGGCGGACATCCTGGTGGCGCATACCTTGGCCTGGGCTGCCGCCGTCAAGCTGGGTCCCGAGCAGGACAACCTGGACCGCTACGCGCAGCGGCTGCTGGCCCGCCCGGCGTTGGCCCGCGCCCGGGCACGAGAGGATGCATGAGATGGAAACGGGCCAATCGGGTTCTTGAGGCCTTGGTCGCAACGGCAGTCGTGGCTATGAATTACTTGTCCTTCCCGGACATGCTGTCCAGGGTGCTTGTCACCGCGACACGTCTGTTTTCGTATCCGTAGCCTATGGGACGACGCTCGAAGCCTTGAATTTAGCGCCCTGGCGTACGATGAACCCGGGACCCAGCCGTATAGTCGGCGCTTTGAGTGTCACGTTGCCCGCTGTTTCGATTTCGAAGTTGTTCCAGGCGTTAATGAGTGAACATGCCTCGAAGGTCATCTGAAAACTGATAACCTGCGTATGCAGGTCCAACTGGTCATCAGCCGCCATGCACAACAGCATGAGGAGGATCGAATCACTGGCCGCGATGACGTTATTGTTTGCATTGCGCAGCTCGACTTCGACCGTCTTGCTGCCATTCCCCATGCTCAGTTGCCACAGCTTTTCGCTTGAGAATGGTTCCCACGCCGACCAGGGTTCGCCCACGTTCCTGAAACGCATGTCCTGTGCCCAGTTGGAACCGTAGACATAGAGACCCACATCCCGTGTATCCGTTTCGGCTGCCTCATCATTGATGATCAAGGGATAGACATTACTTCGGCGACCGAAGTTCTGGGTCCAGTAATGGTGGAAGGGCCCGCTGTTGGCGGTGTCCGCCGCGCAGTCGTCATTGGTGTCCCTGCGCACGTTCGCCGTGTCGCCAGCCTGATTCGAGTGACCCACGCCGATTTCTCTATAACTTGTCGACAGGATGTTGGCGTAATGGCCGGCGCTGCCGATCCATCCGGCCATTACTGACTCTGGCGTGGAATATCCCGCGGCGATATTCTCGGCGGCGGCATTCCAGTTGTAGCCTGCGGCAGTCATGCGCTGAAAGGGCGATGTCTGCTGATCCAGGTCGCAGTGGTCGAAAAAATTGCGCGACGCCATATTGTCGCTATGCAAACCGGAACTTGCGTCCAGCAAGCCGACTCGTTTGAGTGGTGCCCGACCCTGGGTTCTGCGCTCCAGGTTGACCAGTTCCACAACTGCCTGCTCAAATACCTCCGCGGCCAGAGCAGCCGCGCAGAGGAAGAATTGTTGGGACAAGGCCAGAGAGAAAATGAGGAATCGGAACCCGTACATGTTTCCACGCTTACGAATGACTACATACATCTTCAGCATAGAAACAGAAACGGTTTAGGGCAAGGCAGCTCTGACGCCAGCAAGAAACCATGCGCCGCGCGGTGGCCCAGTGGGTCGTGCGCTTGAGGCTTCCCTGGGGGACTGGAGTTT
>CAMYNL010000019.1 GCA_947259705.1 uncultured Gammaproteobacteria bacterium
CATACGGCCTGCCCACCGGCGGTACCGTGATCAGCCGCCCTGGCTCCACGCCCCGGTTGTCACAGATCGCGTACACCGCGCTGCTGCCGCCCTCGTTCAAGGTGCCGTCGGCGTAAAATGTCAGCCAGCGATTGCCTGCAGTGTTGGACTTGATAGTGACGCCGCCCGGCGCGGGGCGTCCGATGCTGATCGCTTCGCCATCGGTGGCGCGATCGTAGTCGCCGCCGCCGCTGCCGGTATAGTCGGGCTTGGTGTAGACGATGTAACCCTTGGACCAGTCATCGTTTTGGTTGGGCGTGCCGTTGGGTTCGGCGTCGTTGCAGCTCAGTTCAGCGTTACCGGCGAACGGATTCCCGGTGCGGCACAGGATGACGGCCTCGCCGCTTTTGATGGCGTCCGTGCGCGCCGCCACGATGGTGGTAAGAAAATCATAAGTCGCCGCACGAATACGGTTGTTCTGCACGAAGGTGCCTAAGTTTGGCGCCGCGGCGCCGAGCAGGGTGGCACTCACCGCCATGGTGGCGATGGATTCCACCCAGGTGAAGCCGCGTTGCCGGCGCCGATTGCCAAATTTTGTCAATCGTGCCATCGTCGTGTGGTATGTACCGACGGCGGCAGGTCGGTTGGGTTGATTCGGGCGTTTGTAGAGCGTGTTCACCATCCGTTAATCCCCCGTTAAGATACGTTTCAGACCAATACAAGCTTCACTCTATGTCCTCCTGTCAAAGCTTCCACACCGTTCATCTGTCATAAGAAACCGTTTATGCTTGTCCAGTCTTTTACTGCCAAGTCACTGTGACTAAGTCCTATATGCGACTGGGACCGCGCCTCGCGGGGCCATGCGACGGACGGAGAAACCGCCCCCGCATAGGGCAATCTTGGCCGCCAAACCGCCGCTAGACGGGAAATACCGGCGTCGCTTTATGTCAATGATACCGCTCGTCTTTCGACAAACGGTATCTTTCTAGTTCCCCGGCGGTACCACGGCGGATCGGTGGCGGGCCCTGAAAGAGCGGGGTCGTGACCTGAATCAAGGAGTCAGCCGGCCTGGCGGTGTATTGAGAAGGCGCGTCGAGACAAGACCGCGCATACCTGATTCGGGCCTTGCGCGGAGCCGCCGGACCGACAATAGTCGGCCGACGGCGAGACAAGAATGCAGCGGCACGCACCAAAGGGGACAACGCCATGACAAGAACCGCACCACCGAATGTCGGGGCCGACCAGGCCTTTCCCACCGGGGTGGACCTGCTCCATGATCCCACGCTGAACAAGGGCACGGCCTTCACCGAGGTCGAGCGCGACGCGCTGGGACTGCGCGGCCTGTTGCCGCCCCATGTTCACACCATGGAGGAACAGGTGGCGAGGGTGATGGAGAACTTCCGTCGCAAGCCCACGCCGCTGGAGCAATACATCGACATCCTCGGCCTGCAGGTGCGCAACGAGACTCTGTTCTACCGCATCATGACGGAGCATCTAGAGGAGATGATGCGCATCGTCTACACGCCCACGGTTGGGGAGGCGTGTCAGGAGTACGGCCACATCTTAACGCGCCCCCGGGGCCTATTCGTGTCCGCCAACGACCGCGGTCGCGTCGCCGAGGTGCTGCGCAACTGGCCGCACGAGGATGTCCGGGTCATCGTGGTAACGGACGGTGAGCGCATCCTCGGCCTCGGCGACCTGGGCGCGGACGGCATGGGCATACCGCTGGGCAAGCTGATCCTGTACACCACCTGTGCCGGCATCCCGCCCACCCAGTGCCTGCCGGTGACGCTGGACGTGGGCACAGACAACGAGATGTTGCTGAAAGATTCTCTTTATATAGGACTGAAACAACGACGCCTGCGCGGCCCGGCCTACGACGATCTGGTGGACGAGTTCGTCGCCGCAGTGCAGCAGGTCTTTCCCTATGCGCTGATCCAGCTCGAGGATTTCGCCAACACTAACGCCTTCCGCCTGCTCAAGAAATACCGCGACGCGGTGTGCAGCTTCGACGACGACATACAGGGCACCGGCGCCGTGGCGCTGGCCGGCCTGTACGCCGCGGCGCGGGAAACCGGCGTACCCATGACCGAACAGCGGGTTTTGTTCCTGGGCGCCGGCGAGGCCGGCGTCGGTATCGCCGACCTGATCTGCGCCGCCCTGTGCGATCAAGGTCTGGAACAGGACGCGGCGCGCGGCCGCTGCTGGTTCTTCGACAGCCACGGCCTGGTGGTCGATGCACGCAGCGACCTGGCGCCGCACAAGCTGCCCTACGCCCATGCCCATGCGCAGGAGGCGGACTTTCGAGCCGCCATCGAGTCGCTGCGGCCGACCGCCCTCATCGGCGTCAGCGGTCAGCCCGGTACCTTCGACCGGCCGGTGATCGAGACCATGGCGCGCATCAACGACCGGCCGGTCGTCTTCGCCCTGTCCAACCCCACCTCCAAGTCCGAGTGCACCGCTGCCCAGGCCTACGAGTGGAGCGAGGGGCGCGCGGTATTCGCCAGTGGAAGCCCCTTCGACCCGGTCACCGTCGGCGAGCGCACCTTCCAGCCGGGGCAGGGCAACAACGCCTACATCTTTCCCGGCGTCGGCATGGGGGTGATCGCCTCCCACGCGCGGCTGGTGACCGACGAGATGTTCTTCGCCGCCGCCCAGACGCTGGCGGCCCAGGTGACCGACGATGATCTCGAGCTGGGCCGGCTCTACCCGCCGTTGTCGGACATCCGCGCGGTGTCGGCCCGCATCGCGGCGGCGGTGGCCGAGGTGGCCTGGCGGCACGCCCTGGCCGGCGTGGAAAGGCCGGACGACGTGCTGGGCTACATCGAGTCGCGCATGTACCAGCCGGCCTACCGGAATTACGCCTGAGTTGATTATCCATCAGCAGGACGCGGCGGTGATGAACTGATCAGTGACACGAGATAACGATACCAGATGCCGATGAGTGTCGGTTAATGTGCAGACATGAATCATGCCGGAGTCGGTGAATTGAAATATTTCAGACCGATTGTTTAATAATTGGGGACAAAGTGCCTGCATAGGCCTTGCTGAATCTGCCGGACCGCATTTATTGATAGACTGTGCAGATCGGAACACCGAGTTGTAAGTTCGGCTGATGCATATTGCGACAAAACTGATGCTGGCCTGCCTGGTATGTCTGGGTGCGGGCGCACTGGTGGTGGGACTGGTGCAGTGGCTGGGCTGATGTTCTGAACCGGGTCGATGCTGCGAATATCCCGCGAGGTGTCCATCCCCGACGAGGAGATCGAAATCACCGCCATACGGGCGCAGGGCGCCGGCGGTCAGAACGTCAATAAGGTTGCCACGGCGATCCACCTGCGCTTCGACCTCCGCGTCTCATCCCTGCCCGAGGAGTTCAAACAGAAACTGCTGGCCCTGCCGGACCGCCGCATCAGCCGGGACGGCGTCATCATCATCAAGGCGCAGCGCTACCGCAGCCAGGAGAAGAACCGCGCCGATGCCCTGCTGCGCCTGCAGGAGCTGGTGCGGCGCGCGGGCATGAAGCGCAAGAAGCGGGTGCCCACGAAGCCCACCCGCGGCGCCCGCGAACGACGGCTGGGGGAAAAGACACGGCGCGGGCGTGTCAAGGCGCTGCGCAGGAAGGTCAGCGGCGAGGATGCATAGGGTGCATGGAGCCGACTTCGATCAGGGCTGCGTCAGGCCCCAGAAACGCGCGATATGGAAACTGGCGCAGATGCCTGCCGGGATGATGTAGTCGGCAGCAATGCCGCATTGTTCGCCGGCCTGGGCATCGTCTCCCGGAAATATGGGAGTGCCGTGGCCTGCACCGTCGACCAGATACAGTTCCACTACCGGCCTGCCCGTGGTGTCGTGGAACACGCGATGCAGGTGGCCGTTGACGCTGCTGTCCACTTCCGCCGTTGTATCGCTGCCGTGCACCGCGGTCCACTGTTCCACCAGTTCGTTGGCGTTGGCGGCGGCGACCGTGGCGTCGGCGGTTCCATGCCAGATGGACACCGGCGGATGACGGGAAATGCCCGGTGGCGACGCAGTCGCCACCGCGGCGGCCCAGTCGGCGGGTGGGCGGTCCATCCCCGGTTTCATGCAGCGAACCGGGTCGATATAGGACAGCCAGTAGGACAGGTAGGAGATTGAGGCGTGGGGGACGTATCCGGGCACCGAGGAGCAGCCATAGGGCACGCCGGCGATGATCGCGCCGCCGGCGAAATACTCCGGGTAAGCGGCCAGCATCACGGCGGTCATGGCGCCGCCGGCGGACAGGCCGGTGATGTAGACGCGGTCACGGTCAACCCTTTGTTCCGCGATCGTCCTGTCGATCATCTGTCGGATGGACTCCGCCTCGCCGCTGCCGCGGCGCTGGTCATTGCGATAGAACCAGTTGAAACAGCCCAGCGGATTATTGCCGAACCACCAGCCCCGTTTCTGTTCCGGCAGCAGCAGGGCGAAGCCCAGGGCATCGGCATACTTGATCCAGCCGGTTTCGTCGTCGTAATCCGCAGCCGTCTGCAGGCAGCCGTGCAGGGCCACCACGAGCGGGGACGAGGCGGGCAGGTCATCGGGCACGTACAGCCACATGCGCAGCTTGCCGGGGTTGGAACCGAAATCCGTCACCTCCCCGGGCTGTGCCGGCCATGCGGTGTCGATTGTCGGCAGGGCGATCGATAGGGTCACGACCGCCGTCAGTATTCCCGCACGCAAGCTCATTACCGAGTTACTTGTCCTTGTTTCTAAGCATGTCCTTGAGGGCGGCGAAGGGCTGATGAGTGGCCGGACTCGAAGGTTCCGTGGTGACGCCGAACATGGCTTCGGCGCCCTTTACCTGCTGCGAGTACTTCTGGTGCTCCCAGTCGTGACAGTAAAGGCAAAGGTTTTCCCAGTTGCTGCCGTCGGCAGGGTTGTTGTCGTGATCATGATCCTTGTGGTGCACCGTGAGTTCATGCAGGTTTTCCCTGGTGAACTCGCGCCCGCAGCGCGCGCAGACCCAGGGGTGCATGCGCAAAGACTGTTCGCGATAACCGCGCATGCGCTGGTCGGCGCCGCGCCTCGCTTTCGCCACCACCTCGTCCAGTTTTCCGGTATCAATACCGCTGCCAGCTGTGCGACGTTTCATTGAGCAGGATCCATTCGATGAGAGCTTTCGCCATCGGCAGTGTGCCGACGGCACAGTAAGTTTTTATCGATCCGATTGCAATATTCACGCCTGCCCGATTCCGGGAGGCTGGCCGGTGCGGATTGTTGTGCCGACGTGACATCACCAGGACCAACTATATTTCCGTGCGCCGACCGGGTATACTGACCCTGTCAGAAAAAGCTTGGTTGTTTCAGAGGCACCTCTCTCGAAGATTTCTCCTGCAAATTACCTCGCATGACATTATCAAAGTAATCGCAATAAATTTCTATTCAGGTATTTTTTATGGCTACAGGCACTGTGAAGTGGTTTAACGAATCAAAAGGTTTTGGTTTCATTTCTCCAAGCGATGGCGGCGACGATGTATTCGTGCATTTCTCCGCCATTTCGGGCAGCGGTTTCCGCACCCTCGTAGAGGGGCAGACCGTTCAGTTCGACGTGGAGCGTGGACCGAAGGGACTACAGGCGACCCGGGTAACCGTGGACAACTAGAAATACGGCACTGCAGACGTTTCAATAAAGCCCCGCGCAACAGCGCGGGGTTTTTTTTGCCTGTCTCCCGGACACATTACCGATCCGCATCCGCCGCCGCGAAACCCTTGTGATACTGTCGAGAATCTGTGGGCGGCGCCCTTGGCGCTGGGCACAGTGCCTGGCAGCTTGCCTGTCGAGCATCCGCGGCGTCCACGGATGACGAAAACTCCGTAACGCCATGACGCGAGCCGGCCGGCTCGGACGTCACAATAAACGGGCTGAGCAAGCCAACAAAAGGAGCAGATCCATGTCAACAGAGCTTTTCAAACTCGGGCGCCAGATTCGCGTTGATGTGCTGGGCGAAGAGCGTGTCGCCAAGGTCCTGGACCAGGCGGATGAGTTCAACCGGGATTTTCAGCAGTTGGTGACCGAGTACTGCTGGGGTTTCTGCTGGGGCCGCGAGGGCCTGGACCGCAAGCAGCGCAGCCTGCTGAACCTCGGCATGCTGGCGGCATTGAACCGGGGCCCGGAGTTCGAGCTGCATTTTCGCGGCGCAATCAAGAACGGCGTGAGCCTGAGCGAACTGCAGGACAGCTTGATACAGATCGCTATCTACTGCGGCATCCCCGCGGGCGTGGAGGCCTTCAAGACCGCCAACAAGGTGCTGCAGGAGCTGCGGGAGAGCGGCGAACTCGCCGCCGAGTAAACTGTCACCGCGCGGGCAGTCGTTGGCTGTGCCGCCAGGTGCGTTTTCGATTCAGGGCAGCGGGGTATCGGTGTAGGCAACGTTGGCTTCATCCGACGCGTAAACCGGCAGTGCCTTGCCGGCGCGCAGATCCTCCACCCATTCGGGATTGAGTAACATGGATTTTGCGCCGAGTACGATGTCCGCGTGCCGCAGGGCGTCCTCGGCGTTTGTGCGGTCGTATATTTTTCCGCAGATCATGAGCGGTCTGTTTGCCGCCTCGCGTGTCAACTCGGCCATTAGCTGTCCGGTCCCGAAAACGCCCTGGCTGTAATCGTAAGTGGATACGGAAATCGCATCCAAGGGCTCTTTGTCGAGCAACCCGATGACCTCGGTCCATTCCTGCGCCGTGTTGAACAGGGACACCTCCATGTCGGCCACCCCCCAGTCTGAGATGCGGAAGGTCAGCAGCCGTTCGGCCGGCACCACGGTGCGGACGGCCTGGATAACCTGGTGGGCGAAACGATAGCGGTTCTCCACTGAGCCGCCGTAGTCGTCGTCGCGCTGGTTCGAATAGGCCGACATGAACTGGCTGATGAGGTAGCCGTGGGCGCCATGGATCTCGATGCCGTCGAAGCCGGCGGCGACGGCACCCCTGGCGGTCTCGACGAAACCGTTGATGACATGTTCGATGTCAAAGCGGCTGATCACGTCAGGCACCGGATAAGGCGCGCCCGTCAAAGGGTTGTCCTGCCTCGGCGCGATGGCGCTGGGGGCGATGGTCCGGCCGGCCGGATTGACTTCCGGCCACGCCATGCGACCGCAGTGGAACATCTGTATGATGGAAATGGCGCCGGCCTCACGTATGGCGTCGGTGACCGGTTTCCAGGCGTCGATCTGGCGCTGGGTCAGCAGCCTGGCCTGGCGCGGGTAGCCCTGGGCGCTCTCGTAGTCGGTAACGATGGCCTCCGTATACACCACGGCCGCGCCGTTACGCGCCCGGGTCACCAGAAACTCCAGCACGTCCGGGCGCGGGATGCTGTCTCCCGGCGATGACATGCGGGTCATGGGGGCCACACCCACGCGATTGCGCAACCTGAAGTTACCCAGGTTGAAAGGGGTAAACAGTTCATTGTCGTTCATTGTCATCCAGCGCCAAGTGTTCCGACCCCGTAGCATAACCCAACATGCGCGATCGCTGCCCGGCTGGAAGCCCCGGGGCCATGGCGATGGATGATGCCGCCAAGTTCCACCGCATGGCGGGGCGCGTTACCATGTAGCGATGCAGATCCTCTTTCGTGACGAGTTCTTCGTGGTCGTCAACAAGCCGCGCGACATGCTCGTGCATCGAAGCGACATCGACCGCCGGGCCGCCACCAGCGCCATGCAGCAGACCCGCGACCTGCTTGGCGGGTGGGTATACCCGGTCCACCGCCTGGACCGGCCCACCGCGGGGGCCTTGATGTTTGCGCTCTCGCCCGAGGCCGCCAGACGGATCTCGGCCGCGTTCGCCAGAGGCGAGGTGACCAAGACCTATCTCGCCGTGGTGCGCGGCCACGCGTCGGCTGAGGACGTGATCCGCTACCCCCTCAAGGAGCGGCTGGACCGGATGACGGATGGGCGGGCGCGCAGCGACAAGTCCCCCCAGGACGCGGTCACGGCGTACCGGCGTCTGGCCACAGTGGAACTGCCCGTTGCCGTGGGCAGATACGCCAGTGCCCGCTACTCGCTGCTGCAGGTGCTGCCGCGCACCGGGCGCAGGCACCAGATCCGGCGCCACATGAAGCATATCTTCCATCCCGTGATCGGTGACACCAGCCATGGAGATGGGCGACACAATCGCTTGTTTCGTGATCGCTTCGACAACCGGCGGCTGTTGCTGGCGGCCGCCGGCCTGTGCTGGAGGCATCCCTACACCGGGCGCGCGACGGCGGTGTCGGCGCCCCTCGATGCCGATTTTCAGGGCATCGTGCGTCGGTTGGGCTGGGCCGCTCTGTTCAGCCATGACGGCCTGTTTGACGCCGGGCCTGACGACGAGCAGTGTTACCGTGCGATGGCAATCTAGGCGAGGACAATGATGACCACAGAACGAAAAAAAAAGACGGTATCCCTGGTACTGGGCAGCGGCGGGGCCCGCGGACTGGCCCACATCGGCGTGATCGAATGGCTGCAGGAGAACGGCTTCGAGATTCGCTCTATCGCCGGATCCTCCATGGGTGCTCTGATCGGCGGTATCTACGCCGCCGGCGAGCTGCAGACGTACAAGAACTGGGTCACGGCGCTGGAGAAGAAAGATGTTTTGAGCATGCTCGACCTGTCATTCAGTTCGACCGGTCTGTTCAAGGGCGAGCGGATCATGGAAAAACTCAAGGCGTTGATCCAGGACCGCGACATCGAGGACCTGCCTATTTCGTTTACCGCCGTCGCTACCGATATCGAGCAGCAGAAGGAGGTATGGCTGACTAAGGGACCCCTGTTCGATGCCATACGGGCATCCATGGCGGTGCCGATGATATTCACACCCCACAAGATCGACGGCCGGTACCTGCTCGACGGGGGCATGGTCAACCCGCTGCCCATTGCGCCTACACTGACTGATATGAATGATTACATCGTGGCCGTGGATCTCGGCGCCCGTCCGGAAGAGGCGGCCGTATCAGCGGGCGAGATGCGTTCTGGCTCGCGTAGCGAGTCGGATGGAAGCTACCGTGAACGGTTGCAAGTCTTCATCGAGGAGCTGCAGGAACGCTTCGGTGGAAACCAAGACGATGGCGACTGGAACCTGTTCGACGTCATGGGCATGTCCTTCGACACCATGCAGAATACCCTTGCGCGCATGAAGCTGGCGGCCTATTCCCCCGATATCATCCTCCATATCTCCCGCGATGCTGCCCGTTCATTCGAGTTCTTCCGTGCCGCTGAGTTGATCGAGTTGGGCCACTCCAGTGCGGAGAGAATACTGGCGGAACGTTTATGAAGGTCGCGACCAGCCGCCCGGCGATGATCAGGCGGCGACGCCGTAGTGGCTGCGACATTCATTTTCGCGGCCACGGACCACGCGTTTACCGGCCAGCGGCCCGCGGGACTCGGTCACCACGGTGTGCTGACCTTCCTGATGGTGGTCATCATAGAAGTACAGCACCACCCAATCCCAGGTCTTTTTCAGTTCGTGGGCGCGCGCCGTGTTGGAGAACAGCGCCGTGTAGTGCCAGCCGTCGTGCTCGGTGTGCAGGATGGGCAGCCATGCCTCGCCGGAGGGGTTGAAGCGCTTCGGTGCGATCATCGGCAGGTCCTTGCGGCTGGCCCGCTCGCGGTAATCTTCGTCCACGGCAAGCAGGTCGGCCACCGCGGGCCCGTCGGTCTGCGCCCGTGGGGCGCGGGTGTGCCCCAGCATGACATTCAAACTGGCCGCGATCGCCATTGCCCGCCGTGGCCCCAGTCCCGGTACCTGCTGCAGCCGGCCATCGTGGGCCGCCACCTCCAGCGCCTGCAGGGTGTCGACGTGCAGCGAATCGTGGATGCGGCGTGCCAGGCCCGGGCCGATCCCGGGCACGGCTTGTAATAGCTTTTCCGGGTCGAGTTCGCCGCGCATGCGCTCCAGCTGGCTCCATCGCCCGCTGCGAATCATTTCCTCGATGGCGGTGGCGATGCCGCGGCCGATGCCCGGCAGCGCTTCCAGGCCATCGCGGCCGGACTCATGATAGAGCGCCTCCATGTCCCCGGCCAGGCCGGCTATGGTAGCGGCGGCACGGCGATAGGCGTTGACCCGGAACGGGTTGGCGCCCTGCAGCTCCAGGATGTCCGCGGCTTCCCGCAACCGGTCCGCGACTTGTTGATTGACCTGCAAGATTGATCCCGACGCCAGGCTGCCGTGGTTTGCCGTAACATTACCGTAGCGTCGACCCTGATCACAACCGGACATCCGCTGATCCCGTTGCTGTGCATGTTCTTGATCTGGCTCATTGGCTGCGTATCGCCGACACCTAACAATAGGCGCGATGACCCCTGCAAACGAAAGATCACGCGAAGTCGTATTCCACGCGCGCGGACTGACCAAGACCTACCAGATGGGGGAGGTGCAGGTACAGGCGCTGCGCGGCGTGGATCTCGACCTGCTGGCAGGCGAGCTGGTGGTGATGCTGGGACCGTCAGGCAGTGGCAAGTCGACGCTGCTGAACATACTCGGGGGACTGGATACCGCCACTTCCGGGGAGGTTTCATACCGCGGCCGTGATCTCACCCGTGCCGGCGAGCAGGAGCTGACGCAGTACCGCCGCAACCATGTCGGTTTCGTGTTCCAGTTCTACAACCTTATCCCCAGCCTGACGGCACGGGAGAACGTCGCCGCGGTCACCGAGATTTCCCGCCAGCCCATGCGGCCCGAGGAGGCACTGGACCTCGTGGGACTGACCGGCCGCCTCGACCACTTCCCGGCACAGTTGTCCGGTGGCGAGCAGCAGCGGGTCGCCATCGCACGCGCGGTAGCCAAGCGGCCCGCCGTGCTGCTGTGCGATGAGCCTACCGGCGCCCTCGACTCGACCACCGGTGTGCTGGTGCTGGAGGTGCTGGAGAACGTGAACCGGGAGCTCGACACCACCACCGCTCTCATTACCCACAATGCGGGCATCGCCGGCATGGCGGATCGCGTCATTCGGCTCGCGGACGGGTGCATCGTCAGCGTCGAGCGCAATGCGTCCAAGCAGGCGGCGCGGGAACTGAGCTGGTGAGCATGCGGGCGCTGGATCGCAAGCTGCTGCGGGACCTTTGGAAACTGCGCGGCGTCGTGCTGGCCATCGCGCTGGTGCTCGTGGGCGGCGTGGCGACCTACATCATGTCCCTGTCCACCTACGATTCCCTGCTGGTGACCCGGGACCGCTACTACCGCGGCCAACGCCTGGCCGAGGTCTTCGCCAGTCTCAAGCGCGCCCCCGAAACCCTGGTGGAGCGCGTCCGTGAAATCCCCGGCGTAGAGAAGGTGGCCACCCGGGTGGTGGCCGCCGTCAACGTCGACATACCAGGCTTCCCGGACCCGGTGTCCGGGCGCCTGATTTCCGTGCCTGACCGCGGTGAACCGCTGCTCAACGGCATCTACCTGCGTCGCGGGCGCATGGTCGATTCGCGGCGGGACGATGAGGTGCTGGTGAGCGAATCCTTTGCCGAGGCGCATCGGTTCCGGCCCGGCGACGAGTTCTACGCCATCATCAATGGCCGTCGCAAGAAACTGACACTGGTCGGCATCGTGCTGTCGCCGGAGTACATCTACGAAATACAGCCCGGCGCGGCGTTCCCCGATTACCAGCGCTTCGGTGTGATGTGGATGGCCCGTGCGCCGCTGGCGGCGGCTTACGACATGGAGGGGGCATTCAATGACATCGCCCTGACGCTGACCGCGGGCACCCACCCGGATGCCGTGATCAACCGCCTGGACAGACTCTTGGACGGCTTCGGCGGACACGGGGCGTATCCGCGCACGGACCAGCTGTCATACAAGTTCCTCAGCGAGGAATTGCATCAGATGCAGACCATGGCCACGGTCTTTCCGATCATTTTCCTCGGCGTGGCGGCTTTTCTCCTGAACGTGGTGATCAGCCGCCTGATCGCCACTGAGCGGGAAGAGATCGGCATACTGAAGGCCTTCGGCTACGGCAATACCGACGTCGGACTGCATTACGTCAAGTTGGTGCTGATGATCGTCATGGTGGGCATCGCGGGCGGCGTGGCAGGGGGTATCTGGCTGGGTCGCGGCATGGCCGGGGTGTACACCGATACGTTTCAGTTTCCCTACCTGGACTTCGTGCTGCGGCCTGTGGTGATCGTCAGCGCGGCGCTGGTGGCGGTGGCCGCCGCGCTGACAGGGACGTTGCACGCCGTCAACCGTGCCGTGCGCCTGCCGCCGGTCGAGGCCATGCGCGCCGAGGCCCCGGCGGTGTATCGGCCCACCGTGTTCGAGCGCATCGGCATGCAGCATTTGCTGGCACAGCCCAGCCGTATGATCATCCGCCACATCGAGCGTCGTCCGCTCAAGGCGCTGCTGACGATGGCCGGGATGACGGCGGCGTGCGGCATCGTGATGGTGTCCAACTTCCAGGAGGATGCGATCCGGTACATGGTGGACGTACAGTACAAGATGGCTGCCAACGAAGACCTGTCAGTGCATTTCATCGAACCGGTATCGTCACGCGCCCTTTACTCCCTGCGCAGCATCGAGGGGGTGAAGCATGTGGAGGGTTTTCGCGCGGCGTCCGCGCGCCTGCGATTCGAACACCGCAGTTACCGGACGGCCCTGGAGGGCGTGGAACCGGACGGCCGCTTGCGCAGACTGCTGGATGCCGACTTGCGGCCCATCCGGCTGCCGCAGCGCGGTGTGGTAATGACCGATTACCTGGCCGCCATGCTGCGCATGAAGCCAGGGGACCGGCTGCGGGTGGAAATATTGGAAGGCGCAAGGCCGGTGCTCGAAGTGCCCCTGGTGGGCACCACCAGGCAATACCTGGGGGTGTCGGCCTACCTGCCGCGTGAGGAACTCAACCGGTTGCTCCGGGAGGGCGATGTTGTCAGCGGCGCCTACCTGGCTACCGACGCTCGCCTGAGTGACGACGTGTATGCCCGGCTCAAGGAGACGCCGCGGGTGGCGGGAACGGTGATACAGGAGGCCGCCATCGCGCAGTTCTACCAGACCATGGAGCAGACCATATTGTTTTTTACCATGGTGGCGGCCGGCCTCGGGGCGGTGATCGCCTTCGGTGTGGTCTACAACAGTGCCCGCATCGGCCTGTCGGAGCGGGGCCGGGAACTGGCCAGCCTGCGCGTGCTCGGTTTTACTGTGGGGGAGATCGCCTATATCCTGCTCGGCGAGCTCATGCTGCTGGCCCTGGTATCCCTGCCTTTCGGTTTCGTCTTCGGCCGCTTGCTCTGCGAATACCTGGCCTCGCAGTTCGATTCGGACCTGTACCGGGTGCCCGCGGTACTGGAGCCGGTGGCATATTCGTTCACTGCGCTGGTGATCATCCTCTCCACCGTGGTTTCGGGTTACCTGATCTGGCTCCGGTTGCGGCGGCTGGACCTTATTGCAGTGTTAAAGACGCGGGAGTGATTGCGCAATGCCTGCTGCGCGAATAGTGAAGATCACGCTGGTGGGACTGCTGGTGGCCGCCGCCATCGTCTGGGGCTACTGGCCGCGGCCGATCCTGGTTGATGTGGCCGCGGTGCGGGTTGCGCCGCTGGAGGTCTCCGTCGAGGAGGAAGGCAGAACGCGGGTCAAGGACCGTTTTGTCATCTCCGCGCCGGTCAGTGGTCACGCTCAGCGCCTGGAACTGCGGGTCGGCGATGCCGTGAGCCGGACACAGCCGGTGGCGCGGCTGGAGCCGCTGCGTTCGGAGGTGCTGGACCCCAGGCGTCGGGCTCAGGCGGAGGCCCGGGTCGCGGCGGCCCAGTTTACACTGGCGGCAGCCGAGTCGAAGGTTAGAGGGGCCAAGGCGGACTCCGACTATGCCCACAACGAGTATCAGCGCATGGCGCGGCTGTGGGATAGCAGGAACATATCCCAGGAAACCCTTGAGGCGGCCAGGACCACCATGCAGCGTGCCGCTGCTGATCTGCGCTCGGCGCAGTTCGCGGTGGAGGTGGCGCGTCACGAACTGGAGGCGGCACGCACGGCCCTGGCCTATTCGGCCGCCAGCGACGATGCGCCGCTGGCGGAGATCGTGACCGTGAGGTCGCCGGTAGCCGGCCGGGTGTTGAGGCTGCACCGCGAGAGCGAGGGGGTCATACAGGCCGGGCAGCCGCTGATCGAGGTCGGGAACCCGGCGGCCCTGGAGGTGGAGGTTGATCTTCTGTCCGCCGATGCGGTGCGGGTAGCACCAGGAACCCCAGTCCGCTTCGACCGCTGGGGTGGAGAGGGTCAGTTGACTGGAGCCGTGCGGCTGGTCGAACCTACCGGTTTCACCAAGATATCGGCGTTGGGGGTGGAGGAGCAGCGGGTACTGGTGATCGTCGATATCACCTCGCCGCGTCCGCTCTGGGAGCGCCTGGGCGATGGCTACCGGGTGGAAGCGAGCTTCGTGGTCTGGCGCCAGGAACAGGTGCTGCAGGTGCCCGCCAGCGCACTGTTTCGGCACCGCGACGGCTGGGCAGTATTCGTCATCGAGGCCGGCGTCGCGCGCCGGCGAGCGGTGCAGACCGGTCAGCAGAACGGCCTCATCGCGCAGGTCAGGGCGGGCCTCGAGGCGGGAGAATCGGTGGTCCTGCATCCGGATGACAGCGTGAGCGACGGTACCCGGGTACGCACACGTGAAGCAGGCTGACCCGCGATGGCTGCGGAAAAAACACGGGTAATCCTGTGCATCGCGAAGTATCCTAGGCGCCAGATCGATCCATGCCTTTGAAACCACAGGGTGGAGCATGAGCATAAAATCCGATACCTTCAATATGGCGGTGTTCTGCGACTTCGAGAACGTTGCCCTCGGCGTGCGCGATGCCAAGTATGCGGCCTTCGATATACAAAAGGTTCTGGAACGCCTGCTGCTCAAGGGAAACATCGTTGTCAAGAAGGCCTATTGCGACTGGGAGCGCTACAAGGAATTCAAGGGGGCTATGCACGAGGCGGCCTTTGAGTTGATAGAGATCCCGCACGTCCGCATGTCGGGAAAGAATTCGGCCGATATCCGCATGGTGGTTGATGCACTGGACCTGTGTTACACCAAGGCGCATGTCAACGCGTTTGTGATCATCAGCGGAGACTCCGATTTTTCCGCGTTGGTCAGTAAGCTGCGCGAGAACAACAAGCTGGTAATCGGTGTGGGCGTCAAGATGTCGACGTCGGATCTGCTCATGTCCAGTTGCGACGAGTTCATTTACTACGACGACCTGGTGCGGGAAACGGATAAAGTCTCTGCTGCCCGACGTAAGACGTCGAAAAAGAAGAAGGTGCGCCGGACAACCAAGAACACGGAGGACAACAAGAAGCAGGAAGCCCTGGACCTGGTCGTGGCCACCATCGCGGACATCTTCGCGGAGCGCGGCGAAGAGGAAAAGGTCTGGGGCTCCATGGTCAAGCAGGCCCTGAAGCGCCGCAAGCCGGGTTTCAGCGAGAGCTACCACGGGTTTCGCAACTTCGGGCAGGTGCTGGAGGAGGCCCAGGCGCGCGAACTGCTGACCCTGGTACACGACGAGAAGTCGGGCGGTTATATCATCAAGAGCCTGACCGCCGAGGATTGATCCGCGGCATTTCGAGTCACCTTCGTCTTCGCAAACGCCTCGATGACGGTCTGATATGTATGGTCGACACCTCTCCTGTCATACGCTGCTGGAATTGATTGCGTTTGAGAGTGGTTGACCCGCCAGTGAGCCGACGATCCTGATGATTCAATTTGAGGAATGCAGAATCAGATCAGTCGCCACAGTGAACGACCGTATCGACAATTCTTTCATTCATATGCAATACGGCTGACACGCCCTTTATCTGTACGCCAGGCCTCATCGGGAAGGGGATTGGCGTCCTCAGTGCTGAATAGACTGCCATAGTCGGTAATCGGTCGCTGGTTGTGTAGATGTACTCGACATGATCAGGTTTTCCCGTTGATCTTTCGAGGAGTTGATCGAACAGTACCAGGTCACCGTCCTCGACGGATTGAAGAAGCGCTCTAACGACGCGGTCAACCCCAACTCGGGGGCGCGAAATCACGCCAGTTTCCAGCTTTTTCGCAGGATAGAATCAATCTCCTACCTGGGGAGCAGCAAGCAGTGTTTTCTATGCGGCTGGGCCTCCAAAGTTGAAAACAAAGGAGAGGACCCAATCTAAGGTGTCAAGCGATATAGGCATGATGTTACCTTGGCAGCTTTGGCAGCATTTGAATGGCAATAAAAACGAGTCGGACTGGCCGGCGATAGTCGGGCTTACAAAAGGTGCGCTTGATGCCGTCCGGATGATTGTACTTGGGAGTAGAATGTCTGCAATGAGTCAAGCCGTCGTTCAGGAATACGCAATGTCAGTCCTTTTCAGAGACTGTTGTTCGAGTGAAGTACGTTATAATTGGAGCAGATGTCCATAAGACCGATCGATAGCGCCGCCCGCGACCGAGTGGTCACCGTGACCCGGGGCTGGATCGAACGTGCCGCCGCACTCTACGATCGGCGATTCCCCATGCTGCCTGTGCAATTCGACCTCATCGGTCGCACCGCCGGCATGTATCGCGTGGACCGGCGTGGACGGGTGATCCGTTACAATCCTTTTCTATTTGCCAAATACTTTAGCGACAACCTTGCGACCACCGTGCCCCACGAAGTTGCGCACTATGTGGTCGACCTGCTGCATGGGGTCCGCCGCGTGCGTCCTCACGGACACGAGTGGCAGGCCGTCATGGAAGATTTCCGCGTGGACCCGCGGCGACGGGCGGCATTCGAGCTGGACGGCGTTCCGCAGCGGCGCCAGCGGCGCTTCGCCTACCGTTGCCGTTGCCGTGATCACAGCCTTTCGACACGTGCCCACAACCGACTGCACAAGGCCCGCATCGAGTATTTATGCAAGCTTTGCGGCGAGCCGTTGAGGCCGGCTCGGCAGTGCGGGACGTGACCCCGGGAAATGCCCCGCCTGCCAGTGTCCGGGTCGTACCCGCCGCTTCGCTGAGGCACAATACACGGATGTCTCATCCCTGCTCGAGGTAGGCCAGCTTGGAAACTCAACTCACCCCGATCGAGGCAAGGGTGATCGGTTGCCTTATTGAAAAGGAGGTCACCACGCCGGATCAGTACCCGTTGTCACTCAACGCATTGACCAGCGCCTGCAACCAGAAGAGCAACCGCGAACCCGTCATGGACCTTGATGAGGCCACGGTGCGCGGCACCCTGGACGGCCTGATCCACCGGCGCCTGGTGAGTGAGAAGTCCGGGTTCGGCAGTCGGGTCCCGAAATTTCAACAACGATTCTGCAACAGCGAATTCGGCACGCTGCAGTTTTCCGGACAGGAACTCGGTATTGTCTGCGTGCTTCTGCTGCGCGGGGCCCAGACGCCGGGGGAGCTGCGCACCCGCAGCAACCGGCTGTGCCGTTTCGTGGACGTCAGCGAGGTCGAGATGGTGTTGCAGCATCTCATGGACAGGGAGGACGGTCCCTTCGTCGTCAGGTTGCCGCGGCAGCCGGGAAGGCGGGAATCGCGCTATGCGCACCTGTTCAGCGGCGAGCCGGAGGAGACGGACGACGAGCCCATGGCTACTGCTTCCGGCACGCCCGGGGGCACCGCGGATCGCCTGGGGGTCCTGGAAGAACTGGTCGCGACACTGCAAGACGAGATCGCTGACATCAAACGCAGACTCGGTGACGTGGACTAGCGATACTGATGTACCGAGATGGCGACGGAATCCAAAGTGATGCTTTCCACCTACATTATCAGCTGCCATGGTTAACGTAAAAACAATCATTCTCGACGTGCTCAAACCCCACCAGCCTGACGGGCTGGTTTTTGCCACCGCCGTGGCCGAGCAGACGCCAGGCTGCCGCGTCTCCCTTTCGGTGTTGGAAGTAGACGAAAAGACGGAGTCCATTTCGTTGCGCGTGGAGGGTGACAACATCAGTTATGAAGCCATCGCCGCCGCGATAACGGGCATGGGTGCCACCGTGCACAGCATTGATGAGGTGGAGGCGGTGAACGTCAAGGCATCCAGCGAGCCGGGCTGATCGCCGATGCTTTACAAGCTGCCGGCCCTGCTGGGCATTATGCGCAGCCGTGGTATCGCCCGGCGGTATTTCGTGGTCAACGGTTTCGACGGGGCGCTGACCATGCTGGGACTCATCACCGGTTTTCAGCTCAGTCAGAGCGTGGACCTGGTGGTGGTAATCAACGCCTGCCTGGGTGTCGCTATCGCCCTGGGTATGAGCGGAGTGAGCAGCGCCTATATCAGCGAGTCGGCGGAGAAGCGCAAGGAGCTGCGGGAACTGGAACAGGCAATGATTACGGACTTGGGGGAATCAGACTACGGACAGGCGACGCGCTGGCTGCCTTTCGTTATCGCCCTGGTCAACGGGCTGGCCCCCTTCCTCATCGCCGTGCTGATCATCATCCCTCTGTGGCTGGGCCATTGGTCGGTGGCTCTGCCGATCGCTCCCCTGGCGGCGTCGCAGTTGATGGCGCTGGTGACGGTTTTTCTGATCGGCGTATTTCTCGGCCGGGTGAGCGGCACCATGTGGATATGGGCCGGGCTGCGCACCCTCGCCGTGGCCGCGGCAACGATGCTGCTCATCGCCTTACTTAGCCCACGGATTTGATGGTGTTCGATCATTGACGGTCGGTACCTGCTGGTAAGCGGCCGGCTCGGCCGGCATGCCGTGATTTATCTCTTGATTTGAATCAAGGGGTACTGTGCGGGGCTGGTGTATCGTATTCGTAGTCAATTGCCAGCCGCATTGTGTCATTATGGAGGCGATCATGGTAGGCACGAAAACGAAGACACACGCACCCAGTTCGAGGCCGGAACGGCATGACCGCCTGCTCAAGGAGCTGGACCACGACCCTTACCATTCCAAGGTCAAGCTCAAGGAACCCACCCGCTGTCCAGAATGCGGCGCGGTGTTCGCGCGCGGCCGCTGGTCCTGGGGCGATGCGCCGGCTGATGCGCGCGCGCATTCTTGTCCCGCCTGTCAGCGTATCAAGGACCGCGTGCCCGCGGCGTTTCTGAGTGTCAGAGGCGACTTTTTCGCCGCGCACCGCGACGAGATCTTGCACCTGATCGAGAACTACGAGCAGCGTGAACGCATGGAGCACCCGCTGAAACGGATTATGGATCGTGAATCGATCGATGACGGCGTCATGATCAGCTTTACCGATGCGCACTTGGCCCGCGGCATCGGTAAGGCACTGCACGATGCCTACGAGGGTGACGTCGAATTTCAGTACGCCAAGGAAGACATCATGTTGCGGGTGGACTGGGTACGCTAAGCGGGAACCGCGCGCACCAGCGGTGGCGTCTTGGCAGGCGTGACGCCGCGAAGATGTGGCCAGATGCTGCGTCAGTCCTGTTCGCTATTGAGCGTGCCGTCACCGGGCTGGCCGATCGCGGGCCTTGTCAGGAAGCGTTGTCGGGTTAAAGCGGCGCGGCCACCGACCTCAGGATGCGCTCCACCGCTGCGTAATCCACTTCACCCCGCACCAGCCGCTGTCTCTCGTCATCGGTACAGAACACGAGTTCGCCGAGGACCTCGAGCCCACCGATAAGCCCGGTCATTTCCGGCGATCGCGAATTTCGCGGATCACGCGGCACGAAGTAAAGGCTGATCTGGTCGGGTGAGTCGCCGGCGACGGCAATCACGTTGGCGGTCAGCAAAGCGGTGCCCGGGCGCGTGATCCAGGTTTCAAGCCAGCCGGTGGCGGCGTGCGCGACCTCCTTGGTAGTGCCGCGCCAGCAGGCGAAGTCCAGCGGATACATGTCCCTGACCTCCGGCCCCGCAACACAGGCGCCAGCGGCTGCCAGTTCCAGCGGATAGGGGCCATAATCCGCGGGGCGTTCCAGAAACTGGTAATGGAAATGCTGGGGTATGGACGCGCCGGCGCCTTCGCCGTTGTAGAACCCGATCCAACCGGGAAGACGTGCTGCGAGCCGCGCCAGGTCATTGATCACTGATGCCAGGCTCTTGCTGCAACCGCTGCCATTGTGGCGCCAGGCCTGGGGCAGGTGATCGCGGGTGGCGATCACGGCATGACAAGGCAGCAGTGGATAGGGATTCATCCAGGCAATGTAATCATGGCCATTCAGTTCAATGTCCTGCCCCAATTCGACGCCCTCCTGCTGCCACTGGATGTTCTGGGGGCAAAGAAAACAGCCATTGTTGACGCTGATGGCCCCGGGCGGTGGCTCGTGTCGCCCCGCGCCGGCAAAGCGCTGCGCCCGGCGCGGATTGAACTGGGCCGCGAAATAACGTTCGGGCCGCATCGGGTCCGGAAAGATGAGACGCAGCATGGACCGCAGGTCGTCGCGTATGAAACCCTGGGCGAGCTGTTGCAGCCTCAGCGCATGCAGGGCCGCGCCCGGCCCGCCCGCGGCGCCTACGGCATGCAGTTTGCGGTTCAGGTCGGTCCAGACTTCACGGTATTTGCGCAAGTCGAGATCGTGCATGGCTTGCTCGGATTACAACAGACGTTTGGTATACTCGGCGCCCCCAACGCAAATTATAAACTGATTTCGGCCATGCAATTCAAGCCCCTGGGTAGCAAAATTCGATCATGAAAGGCGACTCAATTGTAATCGAAAAGCATCACCGTGCCGCCGCCGCGGGGATTTGTGAGATTCTGCTGCCGGTGATTACCATGGGTGGGGGCAAGTTCGTCATCACGGTGGCGGGCGAGTCAGGCAGCGGTAAATCAGAGACGGCCGCGGCTATCGCCGAGCGGCTGGCGCAGGATGGCGTCGACAGCTTTATCTTCCAGCAGGACGACTATTTCGTTCACCCGCCGAAGAGCAACGACCGGGTGCGGCGGGAAGATATCGGCTGGGTGGGGCCCCAGGAGGTGAAGCTGGACCTCATGGATGAGCACTTGGCGCAGTTCCGTGCCGGCGCCGTGCTAATCGACAAGCCCCTGGTTATCTACGAGGAAGACCAGGTGGACCGGGAACAGGCGAACACCGGTGGTGCCCGGGTGGCGATCGCGGAGGGCACCTACACCACCTTGCTCGACAACGCCGACTGCCATGTTTTTATTGACCGCAGTTATGAACAGACCCGGGCCCACCGGGAAAAGCGGCGCCGCCACGATTCTGAGCTGGATCCCTTTATCGACCGCGTTCTGGCCATAGAGCACGACATCATCGCCACCCACAAGCAGCGTGCACAGCTGATTGTGAACGCGAACTATTCGGTCTCCCGGGCCGGATAGGGAGGACCTGTTCCATGCATGTCGCGTTCCTGAATCCACAGGGGAACTTCGACCGCAACGACTCCTATCTCACTGAGCACTCGGACTTCGGCGGGCAGCTGGTCTACGTCAAGGAGCTGTCCCTGGCGCTGGCGCGCATGGGCGTGCGGGTCGACATTGTCACCCGTTGGATAGATGACCCGCAGTGGCCGGGGTTCGCGCAGCGCGAGGATGCCTACGACGATTCGCCGGACGAATTGCGGATCCTGCGCGTACCCTGCGGCGGGCCGCGGTTCCTGGCAAAGGAGCTGTTGTGGCCCCACCTTCCGGAGTTCGTTGACCAACTGCTGCAGTTCTACGGTGCGGTCAGGCCTGACTACCTGACCTCACACTACGCCGACGGTGGCTACTGCGCGGCTTTGATGCAGCAGGCGACAGGACTCGGCTTTACTTTCACCGGCCACTCCCTCGGTGCCCAGAAGCTGGACAAGCTTGGCATGACGGCCGCCAACAGCGGTCAGTTCGAGCAGTGCTTCCACTTCTCACGCCGCATCGATGCGGAGCGGCTGGCCATGCAGCGCGCCGATACCATCATCACCTCCACCAGCCAGGAGCGTTTCGAGCAATACGGTCATCCTCTGTACCGGGGCGCCGTGGACACCACGGACGACGGCCGCTTTTGCGTGGTGCCGCCGGGGGTCAACACCGAGGTATTTAATGATGAACCGAACCCCCGGGATGACGCGTTGCACCGCGTGCTGGAGAGACAGACCGGCGAAACCAGCGGGCCCTGGATCGTGGTGTCGAGCCGGCTGGACGAAAAGAAAAACATAGGCGGCGTGGTGGAGGCCTATGCAAGGTCTCAGGCTCTGCAGGACCAAGCGCGTCTCGCTCTGTTCGTGCGTGGTCTGGATGATCCGTTTTCTCGCATCGACACGCTGCCGGGTCCCGAGCGGGCGGTGCTGCAGCCCATGCTGGAGCGGATCGAGCAGGCCGAAGTGCGCGAACGGGTGCGGTTCTTCAACATCCAGTCGCAGCGGGATCTGGCCGCCGCCTATCGCTTCTTTGCCCGCCGCGGATCGGTGTTCGTGCTGAGTTCTTTCTATGAGCCGTTCGGGCTGGCGCCCATCGAGGCCGCCGCCTGCGGTCTCGCGGTGGTGGCGACCCGGCACGGCGGACCCACGGAGATCTTCGCCGACGGCTCGGCGGTGCTGGTTGATCCTTTCGATGCCGGCAACATTGCCGACGGCATTGCCAGCGCGCTGGGCGATCAGCAACGCCTGGCGGCGGCGGGCAAGCGGCGCGTCAGGACCCGCTACACCTGGCAACAGACAGCCCGCGGCTACCTGCAGGCCATCGAGGACAAGCTGGGTCGGCCACGGCCGGAACAGGGAGTGGTCGGGGAACTAGACGCTACAGCGCGCATCGCCGAGTACCTGGAAACAAGCCGGTCTTGAAGCGTCAGCTGGCGGGCATCATGTGCGGGAGGTATTGCCGCTCCTGGCCCAGCATGGACCGGTTCACCACCACCACACCACCCGGGGAGCGGTAGAACCGTTCCTCGTCGGCGGCCGGGTCCTCGCCAATGATGGTATTCGGCGGCACCACGCAGCCATTATCGAGGATCACGCGGGAAAGACGTGAACCCTCACCGATGTAGCAGTCCGGCAACGCAAGCACCCCGTTCAAGCTACAACTTGCGCCGACGCGGGTGTTGGAAAACAGCAGCGAGCGCCTTATCGATGAGTCATATATTAGGCAGCCGCCGCTGACCATGGAATCCACCATCAGGCAGGTCTTGTCGGGACCCTGGTCATTGAACTTGGCGGGCGGGAGCTGCGCCTGGTAAGTGAATATGGGCCATTCTGAGGAGTAAATGTCGAGTGGCGGATTGGCATCCACGAGTTCCGTGTTGGCGGTGTAATAGGCGTCCACGGTGCCCACGTCGCGCCAGTAATCCGCGTTGAGGCCCTGCGCGCCTAGGGCGAAGGCCTGGAGTTTGTCGCCGGCATCCACGGCAAAGGGAATGATGTCCTTGCCAAAGTCATGACTGGAGCCATACAGGTCCGCGTCGCGTATCAGCTCCTGAGCAAGATAGTCGGTGCTGTATATGTAGATGCCCATGCTGGCCAGTGCGTGGGCGGAGTCGCCCGGGATCGGCTTGGGCGCCTTGGGCTTTTCCTCGAAGCCCGTTATGCGTCCCGCTCTGTCTATCTGCATGACGCCGAACTCCGTGGCATCAGACAGTGGTACCGCGTTGCAGGCGACCGTCACGTCGGCGCCGGACTCGACATGCGCCGCCAGCATCTCCCCGTAGTCCATCTTGTAGATGTGGTCACCGGCCAGAATAACGACGAACTCCGGATTGTGCGACTGGATGATGTCCAGGCTCTGGAACACGGCGTCCGCGGTTCCCTGGTACCAGGATTCGTCCTCCAGCCACTGTTGGGCCGGTATCAGCTCGATGAATTCACCGTGCTCGGTGTTCAGGCTGTTCCAGCCCTCCATCAGGTGCCGGATCAGTGAATGGGACTTGTACTGGGTCAGCACGCTGATGCGCCGGATCCCCGAGTTCAGGCAGTTGGAGAGGGCGAAATCGATGATCCGAAACTTACCACCGAAAGGCACCGCAGGCTTGGCGCGCCAATCGGTGAGCATCTTCAACCTCGATCCGCGACCGCCTGCCAGTATCAGGGCCAGCGTGCGGCGGGTGAGTCGGCTTACGAATCTGGCACTGGATGCCGGCATGTCAGGAAGGAGTCAACACTTGAAAAAAAGCTGCAACGACCTTGTCGAGTACGAGAATCGGTAGATAGTGTAGCATAGGTTCCTGACTCGTCTCGCCCGCGCATTGACACTCTGGAAATCATGCTTGATCGAACTCGAAGGTGCCTATGGTTGCTGGTCGTGTGGGTCGCCGGCTGCACCGGGATCCCCGACGGCCTAACCGCGGTTGGCGGGTTTGACGTCGAGCGTTATCTCGGCACCTGGTACGAGATCGCGCGGCTGGACCACTCTTTCGAACGCGGACTGAGCAAGGTCACCGCCAGCTATGCATGGCGCGACGATGGCGGTATCCGGGTAATCAACAAGGGCTATGACCGCGAGGCCGGAAAATGGAAACAGGTCGAAGGTAAGGCCTTTTTCGTCGGCGACCCGGACCTCGGGCGTCTGAAGGTGTCTTTCTTCGGACCGTTTTACGGTGGCTACAACGTCATTGACCTGGACAAACAGAGCTACTCCTACGCGCTGGTCTGCGGCCCCGACCGCTCCTACCTGTGGATACTGGCGCGCAGCCCGGTGCTGGACGAAAAGGTGCTGCAGGATCTGGTCGCTGCCGCTGCCGCGGCCGGCTTTGCCACCGACCAGCTGATCTACGTAGACCATGCCCCCGGGCCGGCGCCGTGACGGCGACCCCTCGACGCGCGGCGGCGCACAGCCCCTAGCCCCCGGCAGGCTTGCCGCGCCCTCCCAGCGCCTCGGCGGCGTGCAGCAGCTCAATCGGGAATGGAAAGAAGATGGTCTGGTTGTGTTCGTGGGACATGTCCACCATCGTCTGCAGATATCGCAGCGTAATGGCATCCGGCTGCTGCTGCAGGATGCTGGCGGCCTCGGTGAGCTTGTGCGAGGCCTGCAGCTCACCTTCGGCCGCGATCACCTTGGCGCGCCGCATGCGCTCGGCTTCCGCCTGCTTCGCGATTGCCCGGATCATGCTCTCGTCCAGGTCCACGTGCTTGATCTCGACGTTGGCGACCTTGATGCCCCAGGCGTCGGTCTGCTTGTCCAGGATTTCCTGTATGTCGGCGTTGAGGTTTTCGCGTTCCGACAGCATTTCGTCAAGCTCATGCTGGCCCAGCACCGAGCGCAGTGTGGTCTGCGCGAGCTGGCTGGTAGCGGCGTGGAAGTCTTCCACCTGGATGATGGCTTTGTCAGGGTCGACCACCCGGAAGTAGACCACCGCATTGACCTTGACCGAGACGTTGTCCTTGGAGATGACGTCCTGGGTGGGCACGTCCAGCACCCGGGTGCGCAGGTCCACTCGCACCATCTGCTGGATCGGCGGGATGATGATGACCAGCCCCGGGCCCTTGACGGACTGGAAGCGGCCGAGAAAGAACACCACACCCCGTTCGTACTCCCGCAGGATGTTGATGACGAAATAGCCGATCACGAAAACCGCAATGATCGGGAACAGGTAATAGGCACTCATCATGATCTAATTCTCCTTCGTCAAGGGTTCGACGACCAGCGTCAACCCGTCTATGGTTGTCACCTTTACCTGCTGACCCCTGGCGATTCGCTCTGCTGATCTTGCAGACCAGGATTCCCCATGGATTTGGATCCGGCCGCTGCCGGTAAACTCATCCATTGCCTCGCCCACGCTGCCGATCAGTTCCTCCCTGCCGCTGACCACCGCCCGCCGCCGTTGCCTCACCGCCAGGGTGATGATGCTGAACACGAACAGCGCGGTCACCGCGGTGACCGTCACGATCAAGGGCACAGACAACTGGAAGGCTTCCACCTCGGTATCCATCAGGATCAGCGAGCCCACGATAAAGGCGATGCCCCCGCCTATGCCCATGGCGCCGAAACTGGGCATGAACAGCTCTCCGATCATCAGCGCGATGCCGAGCAGGATCAGGGCGACACCGGCATAGTTGACCGGCAGCACCTGGAAGGCATACAGGGCCAGCAGCAGGCAGACCGCACCGGTGACGCCGGGAAAGATGCTGCCCGGATTGGATAGTTCGAAGAACAGGCCATATACACCCAACAGCATCAGCACGTAGGCGACGTTGGGATTGGTGATGATGCCGAGCAGTTTGCTGCGCCAGTCGGGCATGACGGTTTCGACGCTTAGCGATTCGGTATCGAGCACCTTGGGGTTGTCGGCCACTTCCACTTCGCGGCCATGGATCTGTGTCAGCAGGTCATCGACATCCCTGGCGACGACGTCGATCACACCCTGGTCCAGGGCTTCGACAGCGGTCAGGCTTGCCGCCTCGCGCACGGCCTTTTCCGCCCAGTCGACATTCCGTCCACGCATTCTGGCCAGCCCCTTGATGTAGGCCACCGCGTCGTTGACCGCCTTGCGTTCCATGGCGGTGGCCGGTTCTGGTGCCGAGTCGCTCTTTTCCTCGTCATCGTCGGCGTTGTCGTCAGCCGGTTTCCGGGGACTGCCCAGTCCACCCGGGCTGAGGCTTACCGGGGTGGCGGCGCCAAGGTTGGTGGCGGGCGCCATGGCGGCAATATGACTCGCGTAAAGTATATAGGTACCGGCGCTGGCGGCGCGGGAACCGGGCGGCGCGACATAGGTGGCCACGGGCACTGCGCTGGCAAGAATCTTGCGGATGATGTCGCGCATGGACGAGTCCAGTCCGCCCGGGGTGTTGACACGGATGATAACCAGCGACGCGCCGGAGGCCTCAGCATCCTCGATGCCGCGTATAATGAAATCGCTGGATGCCGGCCCGATGATGCCGTCCACTTCCAGCAGCAGGGCCTGTTCAGGATCGGCGCGGGCACCGGATTGGCAAACCGCCAGCAGCATCACCATGGCCAAAACCGCCATGCTCGGCCTGGATGCTGGATGCCGTCGAAAAGCCACCACGTTCATAAGGGATCACTTTAGTTGCTGTCACCATTATGCGACGCCCACCGGCACAATAAAACAGCCCAAATGCTATAGCTGGCGCGGTGATCGGCACCTGGGGGCTGATAAACGCCCAGATTGACTGGAATTCCCTGCAACGGCGCAGCGATGGCGAACACCGCGGCCCTGCGTCGCCATGTTTCACGGCAGTCGGAAATCCCCGGATCGAAGGTCCTGTCGGCGTGGCATACACCGACGCCTGGTCTGCCTTCGGCGCCTGCCCCCAGGCTGCACCGCCGGCGACAGTCACCGCTCACTGCCAGTTTATTTGCAGTAGAATGGCGTCTCGTTACCGACTTTTGGTGCCTTCGCTCCGGTCGGCGGCACGCTCGATTTATGCGATACCATGAATCTAAATGACCCGTTCGGACGGCTTCAGCAAAAACAGCGAGACAGTTACGAAACACTGCGCGGCTCCTTGCGGAGCAAGGGTGTAGTCAATCGTGATGCCGCCGACATGGTGCTGAAGAACATGCTCAAAAACGCGCTGCTGATGATTTCCTTGGTGGTGCTCGTCGTAGTGGCAGCCGCGTTCTTCTTCCCGGACTCGATCGCCATTGTGATCGTGTTTGCGGTTATGGCCCTGTTCTGGATCGTAACCACGGCACTCAATGGCTATCGCCTGGTGAAGCGTTATATCGAGCAGGAATTACCCGGCTGATGTCCTTGCGTTCGGCTGTCCGCAATTCGGGATCTGATGTGGCAAGTCCAGCGGATCACGACTTTCTCCTTCGCTCCAAACCGTTAACTGTTCGCTTACTCATCCACGACCATGCCAAAGGCGGCGGTTGCCGGGTCGACGGCGACCCTGGTGCCAAAGATATTGGTCCGACATCCGCGATTGCGCGTCCTACGCGTGGGCACTACGATTGGAAATCTCGCCACGATCATCGGCCGCGCTGTTGCACCGGCATGGTTCCCGCCGCCACGACGCAACTGCATGCGCGCCGTCGGGCGGGCGGTAGGCCGCGCGATCAGGCACCGGAAGGACATGTGCAACCCGCGAAGTGCCCGGGGTCCCTGCTTTTCACCTGTGCAGGACCCACCGGAGACCCTGCGCAGGTCGTCATGTCCCCCTGGCTCGCTGTAATATAATCGTGCCATGCAAAAGCTCTTAGCCATCGTCATAGTGGCGGCCGTGGTCTGCGCCGCCTGTGCCACCAGCCCCACCGGTCGCCGCCAGTTGATGATCGTTTCCGAGGAGAGCGCCATTGCTGCCTCCAGGGAGGCTTACGTGGAGGTACTCAGACCGTTGGAACAGCAGGGCAGGGTGGACAACGACCGTGCGTTGAAGGCCCGTGTCAACAAGATCACCGGCCGGCTGATTGCGCAGGCGGTGAAGATGCGCCCCGAGACGGCAAAGTGGGACTGGAGCATCAAGATCATCGACGATCCGAAGACGGTCAATGCCTGGGCCATGGCGGGCGGCAAGATGGCGCTTTATACCGGGCTGGTCAAAAAGATCCAGCCCACGGACGATGAGCTGGCACAGGTGCTGGGGCATGAGATCGCGCATGCCCTGGCCAAGCATACGGCGGAAAAGATGTCGGTCGCTCTGGCCAGCAACCTCGGCATCGCCACCATCGGTGTGCTGGCGGACCAACCGGCGGCGATGAGCTCGGCGGCGCTCGCTGCGGCCGTAGCTATCCAGATGCCCAACAGCCGCAGCGCTGAATCCGAGGCCGACCACATCGGCATGGAGCTGGCGGCGAAGGCCGGTTACGACCCCCGCGCTGCTATTACGCTGTGGAACAAGATGGGCAGGGAGGCCGGCAGTTCTGTGCCCCAGTTCCTGAGCACCCATCCGTCGTCCGACACCCGCATGCGCGAACTGACCAGGCTGCTGCCGCAGATGATGCCCTACTACCGCCAGGACGGCGAGCGCCCGACCTACCCGCTGAAATCCTGACCCAAAAAGTGGGGTCCAAAAGTGGGGTCAGATCCGAGTTTTACCCGGAGTGGGGTAACGTCCACCATTACTCGTTACGTTACTGTAGGGCTGCGGGGAACGGACGCCGGTATGCCGAGGAGAAGCATGATGAGAACACAGACCTGCTTTGTCGTTACCGCCTCCGTGATGATCACGCAGGGGACGTGGGCCCAAACAGCGCGCGTTGATTACGGGACGGTGAACGAGGTCAGACAGGTCGATTTGATGTCCTCCGGCAGTACGCCTGCCACCGTGGGAGGTGCGCTGGCGGGTGGAACGATGGGCTATCTCTTCGGCAGGGGCAGTTCCACCGGCAAGAAGCGCCGGTCCATGATCGGCGGCGCCGCTCTAGGCGGTATCGTCGGCAACGTGGCCACCAGGGGAACGAACCAGGGTTACGCGTACACGGTAAAGCTGATGGCTGGAAGCAGCGTGAATACCACCACGGAGCAGGGACGTATCGATACCGGCAACGGTGAAACCGTTGAGCGTGGAGATTTGGCGAATAGCCGCCGGGTATCGGAGGCGCACTGCCAGCGCAGGGATACCGCGCCCTCGGCCGAGCACCTAAAGGAAGCCGGGGAGTGTGACACCGCCAAGGCAGCAATATTGAACGCCGAGACGACCGAGGCTCTCGAGACCGCGGTGCGCAAGGCTAGACTGCTGTGCGAGGAGTGACTGCCCCGGTCCTGACCGGCATCCCCGTGGGTTGATCATGGACAAGGCTGAACAGACCATCCGGAAGCTGCTAGCGCTCGCCGATATCAAAGTTGACGGCGATCGACCGTTCGACATCCAAGTCAACGACGGCGAGTTCTATCAGCGTGTGCTCCGCGACGGCGTGGTAGGGTTCGGCGAGGCCTATATGGCCGGTTTATGGGATTGCAAGGCCCTGGATGAACTCATCGACAGGGTGCTGCGCGCCGACTTGGAACATGCGATATCCCCGTTGAGCATGCTTTTGCCGGTGTTGAAGGCGAAACTGGTGAACCGACAGAGCAGTGCGCGCGCCTTCGACATCGGGGAATACCACTACGATCTCGGCAACGAATTGTACCGGCGCATGCTGGACAAGCGGATGACCTATACCTGCGGCTATTGGCAAAATGCAAATGATCTGGACACGGCGCAGGAAGCCAAGCTCGATCTGGTATGCCGGAAGCTGGCTTTGCAGCCGGGCATGCGGATACTCGACATCGGCTGCGGGTGGGGCAGCTTCGCCGCCTTCGCTGCGCAGGGCTACGACGTCCGGGTGGTGGGCGTGACGGTGTCACGGGAACAGCTGGAACTGGGCCGTGAACTCTGCAAAGGGCTCCCGGTGGAACTGCGATTGCAGGATTACCGGGATATGGACGGGACCTTCGATCGCATTGTATCCCTCGGCATGTTCGAGCACGTTGGAGTCAAGAACTACCGCACCTACATGAAGCTCGTCCGTGACAGCCTTACCTACAACGGCTTGTTTCTGTTACATACCATTGGCACCAACACCAAGAAGACCAGCGTCGATCCCTGGACCGACAAGTACATTTTTCCGGGCGGAATGTTGCCCACTCCGAGTCAGGTCTGTGCTGCGGCGGAGGGCGTACTGGTGATGGAAGACTGGCACAATTTCGGCGTTGACTACGATCCCACCTTGCGTGCGTGGATGGCCAATGTGAATGACCATCGCGCGGAGCTGAGACAACTCGGCTACGACGAGCGGTTCTACCGTATGTGGCGATTCTTCCTGCTTTCGTCGGCAGGCGCGTTTCGGGCCCGCCGCAACCACCTGTGGCAGATCGTCTATTCAAAATCGGGGCTGGACGGCGGATACCAAGGCATCCGGTGATTAGTGGAGAAAGTGGGTCAAGAAAGTGGGTCGGATCTCATGACTCTCCTAACGTTACCAAGAAATATGATCTGACCCCACTTTAGGCCGAGCGTGGGATGATGCTTGATTTATTGAGTTTCGATCGAGACCAGCGTGACGGTGCTGCAAGATCAGCAGAGCCGGTCTGGCGCCTGATCGCCGATACCGTGATGGGCGGCCGGTCCAGCGGAGAACTGACGGTGGAAGACTTCGACGACCGTCGCTGCCTTAGGCTGCATGGGCACGTCAGCTTGGAGAACAACGGCGGCTTCCTGCAGGCGGCGGCGGACCTGGCCGGCAGTAAGGCCTTCGACGCGTCCTCGTTTCAGGGCGTGCTGATGGAGGTGGCCGGTAATGACGAAGACTATAACGTGCATCTGCGCACTGATGCCATGCGACTGCCGTGGCAATCGTATCGCGCGCGGTTCCACGCCCGGCCCGGCTGGCACTCGGTGCGCCTGCCATTTGCCTCGTTCAGGCCCTACCGTTTTGACGCTGAGCTTGGCCTAGGCGGCCTGCGTCGCATCGGGGTGGTGGCCATCGGTCGGGAATTTACCGCCGAATTGCGTCTGGCGCGGGTTGCTTTCTACTGAAAACGGGCCTCCTCGGCGGCGCCCGGCTCAATTTTGTCTATTATCTGACTGATAACGGACAGATAAACGGAGACCATGATGAGCGCGCTGCAGAAACAACTGCTCCTCAAGGCCGGGGAGAATGTCTTCGAGGAAGGAGACAAAGGCGACAGCATGTATGTGGTGAGTCAGGGGCAAGTTCAGATCCACCGCGGCAGCAGCAATGGCCGGGTTGTGCTGACCACGCTGGGCGAGGGAGAATTTTTCGGCGAGATGGCCATTGTGCAGAACACCAAGCGCACCGCCACCGCCACCGCCCTGTGCGATACCACCTTGATGGAGGTCCCGGCATCGGAGCTTGACGAACTGATGGCAACTAAGCCTGACTTCGGAGCCCGGATGATCCGGGAACTGGTACACCGGCTCTGGGAGACCAGCGACCACCTGGTCGGGGAGCGAGAGAAGCTCGGGATCGTATTGGCCACGGAAAGGATCATCAACGGCTGAAGCCTCGGCACCGGCAGCTCCTTATCGGCGCCCGATATGCGGTCCGCCTGTGCTAGGCTTCGACCTCGCTCAACTGCGACTGTGCCACACTGACCGCGGTCATGTTGACCAGCCCGCGCACGGTGATGGACTGTGCAACCACGTGCGCGGGCTTGGCCGACCCCACCAGGATCGGTCCCACGGTGATACCGCCACCCAGCACTTTCAACAGGCTGTATGCGATATGCGCGGCGTCACCGTTGGGCATGATGAGGAGGTTGGCCTGGCCCTTCAGGCGTGACTGGCCGAACACCGCGGTGCGCAGCTCCTCAGACATCGCCGCGTCACCCTGCATCTCACCCTCTGCCTCGAGATCAGGATCCCGCTCGTGCAGCATGCGCATTGCCACGCGCATCTTGATGGCGGAGTCAGTGTCGTGGGACCCGAAGTTCGAACGCGACAACAGCGCCACCTTGGGTGTAATGCCGAAGGCACGCACCTCCTTGGCGGCCAGCAGGGTCATCTCGACGATCTCCTCGGCGCTGGGTTCCGGCGTGATGTGGGTATCGCACAGGAAGAACGTGCCGCTGGGGAGAATCAGTGCCGTGACCGTCGACAGGTCATGCACCCCGGCACCTTTGCCGATGATCTCGCGCACGTCCTTGAGATGGCTGGGGAACTTCCCGATGGTGCCGCAGATCATGGCGTCCGCGTCACCCTGCCGCAGCATCAGTCCTGCCGCTACGGTGGGGTTGGTGCGCACGATGGCGTCGGCTTCCTTCCACGACACGCCGTGCCGGCGCACCAACTGGTGATAGAGATCGTGAAACTGCGGCAGCCGCTCGTCCTCCGCGATGTTGACCAGCTCGAAGTGTTCGCCCGCGCGCAAACGCAGCCCCAGCGCATCGATGCGCTCATGGATGATGTCCGGACGGCCCACCAGAATCGGGTGTGCTATGCCTTCGTCGACCACCTCCTGGACAGCCTGCAGCACCCGGCGTTCCTCGCCTTCCGCATAAACCAGTCGCTTCGGGGACAGCTTGGCGGTGGCCACCACCGGCCGCATCACCGACATCGAGCGGTAGACGAAGTTGTTCAGTGAGTCCAGGTAGGCCCGCATGTCCTCGATCGGCTTGGTGGCGACACCCGAAGTCATCGCTGCTCGCGCCACGGCGGGCGCGATCTGGAGGATGAGTCGCGGATCGAAAGGCTTCGGAATGAGGTAGTCCGGCCCGAATCGCAGGGGCTGTTCACCATAGGCTTCCGTAAGGCGTTCGGAAGGTTCGGCCATGGCGAGGTCAGAGATCGCCTTCACGCAGGCCAGCTTCATCTCCTCGTTGATGCTCGTGGCGCCGACATCGAGCGCGCCCCGGAAGATGTAGGGAAAGCACAGCACGTTATTGACCTGGTTCGGAAAATCGGATCTCCCGGTGGCGATGACCGCGTCGGCGCGCGCCGCGCGCGCCACGTCCGGCATGATCTCCGGCACCGGGTTGGCCAGCGCCAGGATCAACGGCCGCTCGCTCATGCGCTTGACCATGTCGGGTTTGAGCACGTTGGGCGCAGACAGGCCGAGAAAGATGTCGGCACCACCGATCACTTCGTCCAGCGTTCGCGCCTCGGTGTCGACGGCATAGGCCTCCTTCCACGGGTCCATGTGCTTCCTGCGCCCTCGGTACACTACGCCCTCCTTGTCGGTGACGATGATATTTTCCTTCCTGATCCCCAGTCCTACCAGCAGGTTGAGGCAGGCCAGCGCAGCCGCACCGGCGCCGCTGGCCACCAGTCGCACCTCGTCTACCTTCTTACCGACCACCCGCAGGCCGTTGATTACCGCCGCGCTGGCGATGATGGCGGTGCCATGTTGGTCATCATGAAACACCGGGATATTCATCTGCGCCCGCAGGGCCTGCTCGATCTGGAAGCACTCCGGGGCCTTTATGTCTTCCAGGTTTATGCCGCCGAAGGTGGGCTCCAGCCGTGCCACGGTCTTGATGAATTCGTCAGGGTCTTGTTCGCTGACCTCGATGTCGAATACGTCTATGCCGGCGAACTTCTTGAACAGCACTGCCTTGCCTTCCATGACCGGCTTTGACGCCAGCGGGCCGATGTCTCCCAGTCCGAGTACCGCGGTGCCATTGGTGATCACTCCGACCAGGTTCTGGCGCGCCGTCATCGTGGCTACCTGCATCGGATCCTCGACTATGGCCTCGCAGGCGATGGCCACGCCGGGCGAATAGGCGAGCGACAGGTCGCGCTGCGTGACCATGGGTTTGGTTGGAATGATGGCGAGCTTGCCGGGTTTGGGGATGCGGTGGTAACTGAGTGCAGCTTCTTTGAATTCGTCTGACATGATTTAGTCTCGTGACTGTGGCTGCGATCGCTCTGCTTCCCGTTGCACGTTCGCCGGGAGCGCATCGACAGAGAGGGGCCGGTGCGGGCAGGCTAACATAGAAAACGTCGCGCTGTATCGCTGTCATCGGGGTCCGCATAGAAGTTAGAATGCCATGCTCTGGCCCGTCCTCGGATGGATGCGATGCCGACTGTCGCAACGTGGCCCCGTTGCCTGCGAACGTCGGCATGCCACCACAAGCGTCGGACGATCAGCACGAGCACGAAGAACCACGAGCATGACCTTTTACGGCAGAGATTTCATGACACTTACCCTGTTGCTGGCCTGGCTGCTGGTGCCGGTAGCGCTGGCGGCGGACAAGGTGGACGCCATGGCGCAGCAAGGCGAGGCCCGCATCAAGGAAGGCCAACAGTCCCAGCGGCAGATCGACAAGCTGGCGGACCAGACCGGTGACCTGGTCGCGGAGTACAGGACAGTGGTGAAGATGGTGGACGGGCTGCGCGTCTATAACGATCTGCTGCAGCGGCAGGTCGACGGCCAGCTCTCCGAGATTGATGCACTGACGGCATCCATCGATCAGGTATCGCTGATCGAACGACAGGTGGTGCCGTTGATGGTGCGCATGATTGACTCGCTGGAGGAGTTCACACGCCTCGACGTGCCGTTCCTGTCTGAAGAACGCAGCGACCGCGTCGCCATACTGCGCGCCATGATGCTGCGCGCCGACGTGACGGCGGCAGAGAAGTTCCGCCGCGTGCTGGAGGCCTACCAGATCGAGGGCGATTACGGCCGCACCATCGAGGCCTACAAGGGCACGCTGGAGGTCGATAGCGCCGGTCGGGAAGTGGACTTCCTGCGCATCGGCCGGGTGGTGCTGATGTATCAAACCACGGGGGGCGACCGGATCGGGGTCTGGGACCAGGGCCAGGGCGGCTGGCGCGAATTGCCGGCGGCCGAGTACCGCCAGCAGGTGGCCCAGGGCCTGCGCATGGCGCGCGCGCAGGTTCCGCCCGACTTGCTGATCTTGCCGGTGCCGGCGCCGCGGGAGCTGGGGCGATGAGGGCCTTATCACGGGCGCTGCTCGCCGGTGCCGTGGCTCTTTTCGGGGCCACCAAACCGGTGTGCGCGGCCGAGCGGATTTCACTGGACGAGTTGCTTGAGCAGGTCAAGGCCGGGCGCGCGCGTGATGCGCGCGAAAACCAGGCCAGGATCGAGGCCTTCGAGGCGGACCAGGCGCGCCAGGCCAAACTGCTGACGGCGGCCCGGGCGGAGCAGGAGAAAGAGGAGCAGCGCTCGCAGGACCTGGAGGCGCGTTTCGAGAACAACGAGACCCGCGTCGCTGAACTGGAACAGCAGTTGCAGGAGCGCCTGGGGTCGCTGAAAGAGTTGTTCGGGGTGTTGCAGCAGGTGGCAGGTGATGCCCGCGGTCAGTTCGACAATTCCCTGACCCAGGTGCAGTTCCCCGAGCGCAGCGAGTTCCTCACCGCACTGGCGCAAAAGATGGGACAGACCAGCCGCCTGGCGTCTCTGGAGGAGATCGAACGGCTGTGGTTTGAGCTGCAGCGTGAAATGACGGAGTCGGGGAAGGTATCCCGCTTCACCGCGCCGGTGATCTCTGCTAGCGGCGAACGTCAACCGCGCACGGTGACCCGGGTGGGTGTTTTTAATGTGGTGGCGGACGGCAAATACCTGAACTACGTACCGGAAACCGGCAATCTGGTCGAGTTGCCGCGGCAACCGCGAGGCCGCTACCTGCAGCGGGCGAGTCAGCTGGAGGCTGCCGTGGACGAAATGACCGCCTTCGGCATTGACCCCACGCGTGGCCAGATACTGTCCCTGCTGGTGCAGGAGCCCACGCTGCGCGAGCGGATCGAACAAGGCGGCGCGGTGGGTTATGTAATCATCGCGCTGGGCGCGATCGCATTGCTGGTGGCGCTGGAACGGCTGTTGGTGTTGACCGTGACCTGGGCGCGGGTACGGCGCCAGACCGCCAACCTGGACCAGCCGGGGGACAATCCGCTGGGGCGCGTGTTGAAGGTCTACCAGGACAACCCCCGGGCCGACGTCGAAACCCTGGAATTGAAGCTGGCCGAGGCGGTGCTCAAGGAAACACCGCGGTTCAACCGCATGCTGATGCTGCTCAAGATCATCGCCGTGGTGGCGCCGTTGCTGGGCCTGCTGGGCACGGTGATCGGCATGATAATCACCTTCCAGGCGATCACCCTGTTCGGCACCGGCGATCCCAAGTTGATGGCGGGCGGCATATCCCAGGCACTGGTCACCACCGTGCTGGGTCTGTGCGTGGCAATACCCACGGTGCTGTTGCATACGCTGGTCGCCAGCCGGTCCCGGCGCCTGACCCAGGTGCTGGAGGAGCAGGGCGCCGGCCTGATTGCGGAGCAGGCCGAGCGGCAGCACGCTGCCGCCGCGGCCCCGGCCTGAGGTCAGGGAGATGCAGGAACTGATAGCAATCATGCCGATGCTCAACTCGGTACGTGCGTTCTTCGAACTGGGCGGGGACGTGCTGCTGCTGATTGCGATGCTGTCACTGCTGATGTGGGCGCTGATCTTCGAGCGGCTGATCTACCTTTGGAGGGCGCACCCGCGCGTGGTGCACAACACGCTGCAGGCGTGGGAGGCGCGCGGCGAACGCAGTTCATGGCATGCCCACCGAATTCGCGAGCGACTGATATCCCTGGTAGCCCAGGGCCTCGAACGCAACCTGTCGCTGATCAAGACTTGCGTTGCCCTGTGTCCGCTGCTCGGGTTGCTGGGCACGGTGACCGGCATGGTGGAGGTGTTCGAGGTAATGGCGATCTCCGGGTCCGGCAATCCACGTTCCATGGCCGCGGGTGTTTCCAAGGCGACGGTGCCGACCATGGCGGGTATGGTGGCGGCCTTGTCCGGCCTGGCCATGAGCGCTTACCTGCAGAAGAAGGCGGGGCGCGAGCGCAAGCTGATCGGGGAACACATGACCATGGACCATTGAACAGAGCGAGGTAGCGACATGCGAAGACCGCTGGCCAGGGCCACTGCGGACGAAGACGAATCCAGCATCGACATTACGCCGATGCTGGACGTGGTCTTCATCATGCTGATTTTCTTCATAGTCACCGCCACCTTCGTCAAGGAGGCCGGCATAGACGTCAACCGGCCCGACGCGGCGACGGCGGTCAAGCAGGAGCATGCCAACATCCTGGTCGCCATCAGTGCCGACAATGAGATCTGGATCGACCGCCGCCAGGTAGACATCCGTTCGGTGCGGCCGAATATCGAGCGCCTGCACGCGGAAAATCCCCAGGGCTCGGTTGTGATCCAGGCGGACAAGGACTCCAGGACCGATACCCTGATCAAGGTGATGGACGCTGCCCGCTCGGCGGGCGTATTCAATATCGCCATCGCCGCCCAGGAACCCTGAGCGGTCGTTCTCGCGGCCATCGTGACCACGGAAACAATCGGAATTCCATACGGCAGCGGCAGTGCCCGCGCGCTGCGCTGGCTGGTGGGATTGTTGCTGGCGATGATGGTCACACTCGGCCTGTTCTGGACCATGCATTACCTGATTTCCACCGCGGACCGCAGCCTCGAAGAAGCGCGGCGGGGGCACGTGGTGGACTTCGTACGCGTCAAGCGCGAGGAAATCGTGCAGCGCCGCAAGCTGAAACCGGAAAAACCACCCGCGCCGGCAGTACCGCCGCCGGAGCCGCCGGCCCCGGAGCTGGAGGACATCAGGCCCCGCGCGGACAAGATCAGCATCGGCACGGTGCCGGTGGCTACCGACATCAGGCTTTCGGCCGGGGGTTTCAGTCTCGGGTTCGGAGAGGGCGATTTTCTGCCCATTGTCAAGGTTGCGCCCATCTATCCCGGCCGCGCGTTGACGCGTGGCATCGAGGGCCACGTCATACTGGAATTCACCGTGACCCGGGTGGGCACCGTGAAGGACGTGAAGGTCGTGGAATCGGTGCCCGACAGCAAGATCTTCCATAAGGCGGCCATCGAGGCGGCGCTGAAGTTCAAGTACAAGCCGCGCATCATCGACGGCCAGCCGGTGGAGGTGCCTGGAGTACGCAACAAATTCACCTTCCGCATAGAAAACTAACAGAAAGTCATGATGCCTGCGGCTCGTTCATATCTCCGCGCATTGCTCAGTGTGGCCGCATTGGCAACGGTAACGTTCGCGTCTGCCGTCGATGCGCAACAGCAGGGCGGCAGGGAGACCCGAAGGGCGGTGGTAATGAGTGAGGCGGTGTACAAACAACTTCAGGCAGCGCAGCAGGCGATGGAGAAACAGGATCATGCCGGTGCGCTGAAACTGCTTGGCGATGCCGGCGCCGCGAAAAAGCTGTCGCCCTACGAAAGCGCCCAGATCTGGAACCTCGCGGGTTACGTCCATTACCTCACTGAAGATTATACGCAGGCCATCAAGGCCTATGAGAACGTGCTGAAGCAGGGGGATTTGCCCGCGGCATTGGTGCAGAGCACCCTGAAGACATTGAGCCAGCTTTATTTCATCGTGGAGGACTACCCCCGGGCGCTCATCAACGCGCAGCGCTTGATCGGTGGAGTGGAAAAACCCGATCCGGAGTTGCACCTTCTGCTGGGGCAGATTTATTTCCAGATGGGGCGATACCGGGACGCCCTGGAACCCGTCAAGACCGCCGTCGCCGGCTACCGTGCCCAGGGCCAGGCTCCCAAGGAAAACTGGCTGCTACTGCTGCGTGTGATCTACCACGAGCTGCAGGACTACCGCGCCATGGTAACGGTACTCAAGGAGCTGCTGGAACTGTATCCCAAGGACCAGTACCTGCTGACCCTGGCCGGCATCTACAGCGAGCTCGGTGACACCAAAAAGCAATTGACCTACACCGAAGCATTGTATGAGAGGGGCCTGCTGGATACACCCGGCCACCTCGCCAATCTTGCCAATCTCTACCTGCTGCATGAATTGCCTTACAAGGCGGCGGTGCTGCTGGAGAAGGAGATCGCCGCGCGAAAAGTCGAGGAGTCAGTCAAGAACCTGCGCCTGCTGTCCCAGGCCTGGTATCAGGCGCGAGAGGACGAGCGCGCGATACCGCCGCTGGCCCGCGCCGCGAAACTGTCCGAGGAAGGCGAACTGGAGGTGAGGCTGGCCCAGTCGCACATCAATCTCGAACAGTGGGACGAGGCGGCGGCAGCAATCCGCCGCGGCCTCAAGAAGGGTGGCGTGAAGCGCCCCGACACCGCCAACATGCTGCTGGGCATCGCGCTGTTCAACCTGCAGCAGTTGCAGCAGGCACGCGACGCCTTCACCGAGGCTCGGGACGATCGCCGCAGCGCCAAGTCCGCCGCACAATGGATCACCTACATCGACAGCGAACGCGCCCGGCTCGAGGCCCTCGCCGACTACGGGCTCAGCGACGGATAAAAAAGAAAAGGGGTCGGTGACAAATGAGAATCATTTGCACTAATTGTGCGTAAGCTGGAGCGGAGGTAAACTCGCGTTATTCAGGGATTGATGACAAGCAAAAGGGATTCGAGATGCCAAGGAAACCACGAATGTATGTGGCGGGATTGCCCTGTCACCTCATTCAGCGCGGTAACAACCGCCAGGCCTGTTTCTTCTCCACCGGCGACCGCCGGCTGTACATTCAATATCTGCAGGACGCGTGCCATCGGTACCGGGTGCAGGTGCATGCCTACGTGCTGATGACCAATCACGTGCATTTGCTGCTGACTCCGCAGGATCGGGAAGGCGTCTCGCGGGTGATGCAGTCAGTGGGACGCAGATACGTGCAGCACGTCAATGCCTGCCGCCGGCGCAGCGGAACGCTTTGGGAAGGCCGACACAAGGCAAGCCTCGTGGAGGCAGAACGTTACTTGATTGCCTGCTATCGGTATATCGAGCTCAATCCCGTTCGGGCAGGCTTGGTCGACAAACCGGGCGACTATTGCTGGTCGAGTTATCGACGCAACGCCGAAGGCGCACCTGACCCGCTTGTTACCGATCACCCGGTTTACCGCGCGCTTGGCCAAAACCCGGAGATGTGGGCGCAACGTTACCGGGAGCTGTTTCGGTGCGACCTGGACTCGAAGCAGCTCTATGCCATCCGCAACGCGGCGAATTTTTCCACGCCCCTGGGTGACGCTCGCTTCAAGGCCGAGATCGAGGCCCGGCTGGGCGTCGCGTTCGGCCTTGGCAAGCGCGGCCGCCCGAAATCCTTTGAGCAGTCCAGTTGCGAATGATTATCATTTGTCACCGACCCCTTTTTAGCACCGGCATCGTGATGTGGTCGCCGTGAGCGTGCGCGGTAGAAGCGGTGACGATCACGGCCAGGGTCAGGAGCAGTCTGTTCAGCATGGATAATTCCTCAACGTACCTTAACCTGGACGAGTTCTTCGCCGTCGGGATCGCTCACGTGAACGGCACAGGCGATGCAGGGATCAAAACTGTGGATGGTGCGCAGGATCTCCAGGGGCTGCTTGGGGTCGTGCAGCCGGTGCCCGGCGAGGGCGGCCTCGTAGGGCCCGGGCTGGCCCTCGGCGTCGCGGGGGCCGGCATTCCAGGTGCTGGGTACCACGGCCTGGTAGTTGGCGATCTTCTCGTTTTCGATGACGATCCAGTGCGCCAGCCCGCCGCGCGGCGCTTCCATGAAGCCGACTCCCCGGGCGTTGCGCGGCCAGGTCGACGGGTCCCACAGTGCCTCGTTGAAGGTGCGCGTGTCGCCGGCGCGGATGTTGGCGATGAGCTGGTCGTACCAGCCCTGCATGGCGTCCGCGATGACCTTGGTCTCCAGGGTGCGGGCGGCGGTGCGGCCGAGGGTTGAGAACAGCGCCTCCACCGGCACGTCCAGGGTCTTCAAAGTCATGTTCACGAGCTCCCTGGTCTGCTCGTGGCCGGTGGCGTAAAGCATCAGCACCCTGGCCAGCGGGCCGACTTCCATCGACTTGCCCTTCCAGCGCGGCGACTTGAGCCAGGAGTAACCCTGGTTGACATCGAGCTGCTTGAACGGCGGCTCGGGACCCGTGTAGTTCAACTCGGTCTCGCCGTCGTAAGGGTGCAGGCCGGTCTGCTTGCCGTTTTCGTAGTCGTACCATGAATGGGTCACGTACTCCTGGATCTCGTCGGCGGCGTTCATGTCCACCTCGTGTACCGTGGACAGGTCGCGGTTCAGTATCACGCCGGCCGGTATCAGGTACGATGACGGATCGTTCATGCTGGTGGCCGGCATGTCGCCATAGGTCAGGAAGTTGCCGACGCCTTCCCCCTGCGCCCCCCAATCCTTGTAGAAGCCTGCCACGGCCAGGGTGTCAGGGACATAGACCTGGTCCACGAAGGTGCGCATGTGGTCGATGATGTTCTTCACCTTCTGCAGGCCGGTGATGTTCACCGCCGTGGCGCCTTCCCCGCTCTCCAGGCTCAGGGCGCTGGGCATGCCGCCCACCACGAAGTTGGGGTGCGGGTTCTTGCCGCCGAAAATGGTGTGCAGCTGCACCACGTCACGCTGCCAGGCCAGCGCCTCCAGGTAATGTGCCACCGCCATCAGGTTGGCCTCCGGCGGCAGCTTGTAGGCCGGGTGGCCCCAGTAGGCGTTGGCGAAGATGCCGAGCTGGCCGCTCTCCACGAATCCCTTCAGCTTCTTTTTCATGTCGCTGAAGTAGCCCGGCGACGACTTGGGATAACTGCTCAGGCTCTGGGCCAGGTCCGAGGTGGCCTTGGGGTCCGCATCCAGTGCCGATACCACGTCCACCCAGTCCAGGGCGTGCAGGTGGTAGAAGTGCATGACGTGGTCGTGCACGTACTGGGCGCCGATCATCAGGTTGCGGATCAGCTGGGCGTTGGGTGGAATTTCATAATTGAGGGCGTTTTCCACCGCCCGCACCGAGGCCAGGCCGTGCACCAGGGTGCAGACGCCGCAGATGCGCTGGGCGAAGGCCCATGCCTCGCGCGGATCGCGGCCGCGCAGGATGATCTCGATGCCCCGAACCATGGTGCCGGAGGAATAGGCTTGGGCAATCTTGTCGCCGTCCATCTGCGCCTCGATTCGCAGGTGGCCCTCGATGCGGGTGATTGGGTCGACTACGATTCGTTCGTTCATGATTCAGTCTTACTCCTTCGCGGTGGAAGTGGACTCCCCGGTGTCCGCTCTATTGGAAACGGCCAGGTGTTCCGCCAGCATTTCGGCCAGGCCGACGACCTCGATGTCTTCATCCAGGTGGTTGTCCTCCAGACCTTCCTCCAGCATATTGCGGCAATTCGAGCAGGCGGTGACCAGCTTGGCGACCCCCATGCCCTCGAGTTGGTGTTTCTTGCGGTCGAACGCCTTGCGGCGGATCGGGTCGGCGCGCTCGTTGGCGCTCACGCCCCCGCCACCGCCGCAGCACCAGTTCATGATGCCGTGTTCCTCCATCTCCACGAAATCCTTGGCCACCATGTTGAGCAGGTTGCGCGGGGGTTCGACGATGCCGCCGCGGCGCACGATCTGGCAGGGATCATGGAAGGTCACGCGCTGGTCCTCGAATCCGTCGGTCTTGAGCCTGCCTTCTGCGCGCAGCTCGTCCAGCAGCTCGAGGATATGGATGACCTTGAACGGATAGGCGCGCCCCACCAGGTTGGGTCCCTCCCAGCGCAGCGCGGTGTAGGCGTGTCCGCACTCGGGGCTGATCACGTACTTGACCTTGAGCGCCTCGGCGGCATCGACGATGCGCTGCACCAGCTGGGCGGCGAGATCACTGGAGCCGATCTGCATGCCGCTGTTGGTGGCCTCGAAGGCCTTGGAGGCCAGCGTCCAGGAGACCTTGGCTTCGTCGAAGATGCGTGTCACCGCGGAGATGATCTCCGAGAACTGCATGATCTCCGCGGAGGAAAGCAGCATCAAATAGTCCGCCCCTTCCTGGTCCAGTGGTACGGTGAGCCCGGTCTCCGCCTCCGCGGCCTTGATCTGCGCCTGCAGCGCCGGCAATCGCACGCCCATGGGGCTGCCGATGCGTATGGAGCGCGAGGTGGCGGCCTTCAATCCCTCGGGCGCATAACCGGCGGCCACCATGCCTTCTCGCATCTTGCGGATCATATAGGTGATGTCATTACCCACCGGGCAGACCATGGAGCAGCGCCCGCACAGGGTACAGCTGTCATAAACCAGGGGCTCCCATTCCTTGAGCTCGTCCTCGGTAACCGGCTTGCTGAAGCCCAGGCGCTTGGCCAGGCGGCCCCAGAAGGTGTACTCCTGCTGCCAGACCCGGCGCATCGGCTCCAGCTTGTGGATCGGCGTGTACTTGGGATCGCCGGTCTCGGTGAAGAACAGGCAGGCATCAGCGCAGATGCCGCAGTGCACGCAGGAGGTGAAGAAGGACGCGATGGGGGCGTCGATCTGGGCGACCCAGGTGCGGATGCCGCGTTCCAGTGATGTGCTCATGACTGCACCCCCTTTACCCCGGCGATCGCGCCGTTGTACCAGCGCGAGATGAAGGTGGTGATGATGTGGCTGAGCTTGGTGAACGGTATCGCGATCAGCAGCAGCTCGAAGCTCAGTATATGGGTGGCCAGCAGGGTCTTGTAGGGAATGCCGACGCGGTTGATGAGCAGAAAGCCAGTAATCAACGGGAAAAAGGTCAGGAACCAGGTCAGGTAGTCCTGGTAGTCCGACAACATGCGCTTCACCGGATCGGTCAGGCGGTGGGCCAGCAGCGCCAGCAGGGCGGCGATGCCGAGCACCGCGGTGATGGTGATCAGCAGCGGCGGCAGCGCCGGCCAGCCGAAACCGAGCAGGCTGCGGAACATCTCGACGTGCTGCGCCAGGAAGAACAGCGTGACGAGGAAAGCGATGTGAAAGATGTAGCCGGCCACCAGGGTGACATAGCCGCGGGTGGTGAGCTTGGCTCGGGTGAAGGAACGCCGCCACATGGTGCCGACGCCGTGCGTCCACTCGGAACCGCGGGGCTCGGCCAGGCTCTGCTTGCGGCCGATGAGATAGTTTTCCAGCACCCGGTAGACCATGCCGACGATGAACACGGCGAGGGCGATCTGCATGCCGGGTCCGCGTACCCAGTTGAGGAACTCTGTTTCGGTCATGGCTCAGGACTCCTCAATATCGTCAATGGTGAGTTTCTCGTGCCGGGCCTGGGCCCGGGCACGGTGGGAGCGGTTCATCCGGCCGATGGCGGCGCCGGCGGCGGCGCCGGCGAGGGCGGCGACGCCCGCCAGCGTGCCGACGTCGGCGGTGGTCGCGGACAGCGGCCGGTAGAAACCGCCGCTGTCCCAGAAATCCGGTTCCGAGCAGCCGAAGCAGCCATGGCCGCTCTGGATCGGGAAGCTGGTGCCCGAGTTCCACTTGCTGACGGCACAGGCGTTGTAGGTGACCGGGCCCTTGCAGCCGAGCTTGTACAGACACCAGCCTTGTTGCGCGCCTTCGTCGTCGAAGGTCTCGGCGAACAGCCCCTTGTCATAGAACGGCCGCCGGTAGCAGCGGTCGTGGATGGTCTGACCAAAGAAGGCGGTGGGCCGGCCCAGGTCGTCCAGTTCCGGTACCTTGCCGAAGGTCAGGTAATGGGCCAGCACGCCGGTGATGACGATGGGGATCGGCGGGCAGCCCGACACGTTGATGATCGGCTTGTCCTTGATGATGTCCGATACCGCCACCGCACCGGTGGGATTGGGGTTGGCGTGGGGGATGCCGCCAAACGCGGCACAAGTGCCGACGGCGACAATGGCGGCGGCGCCCGCGGCGGTCTCCTTGAGCATGTCGACGTTGCTGATGCCGGCAATGGTCGAGTAACCGGGATTGCCCAGCGGGATGGAGCCGTCCACCACCACCAGGTAACTGCCGTCATTCTCCTGCATGGCGTGCTCGCGGGCCTCCTCGGCGGCACTGCCGGCGGCCACCTGCAGGGTGTGGTGGTAATCCAGCGAGATGCTGTCGAACAGCAGGCCCTCCAGGGTGGGGCTGTGGGAGCGGGTCAGCGACTCGGTGCAGCCGGTGCATTCCTGGAACGACAACCAGATCACCGACGGCCGGCGCGCATTGGACAACGCCTGGGCAACCGCCGGGACCATGGAAGGCGGCATCGCCATCATCGACGCCGTGGCGGCGCAGAATTTCAGGAAGCCTCGCCGCGAGATGCCCTGACTGCTGAGTATCTCGCCGACGGTACGGGTGTCTTTCATGCCTGGTCTCCAGATTGTTTTGATTCCAGTTCGGCCAGCGTCTCGCGGATTTGTGCCATGCCGGTTGCGATGTCCTCGGGTTGCGAGTGCAGGAGGTCGGGGCAGTGCGTGATCTCGATGAACTTGCCGACTACTTCATTATTGGTGTTGCGGTGATACACGGTCCAGACGCCGGCGAATGCGGTCTCGCGGACCTCACTGGGTCCCAGCGCGTCGATGGTGGCACTGACTTCGCCGCGACCGAGCAGTTGCAGGATCCGCTCTTCCTCGCCCGGCGCCATGGGGATGGCCTGCAGGTCGATGACCGTCTTCTCACCGCTCTGCGCGAGCCGCTGCAGGGCATGGCGGATCTCGTGCAGGATGGGCAGGTCGTTGCCGGTGGCCGGATAGGCGCCGGCATCGGAATGGGTCTCTATCGCAATATCGTGTAAGCCATCAGGTGTTGACATGATGCGTGTCCAGGGGGTGTTCGGGTTTGGCGCCGGAGTCCGATGACGCTGAGTTCACGCCGGTACCCGGCCAGTGGGCAAGCAGTCGCTCGACCTGCTGTTCGGCGCGGTCCATGGCGGCGGCCACCGCGGGGCTGGGCTGTTCGCCCCAGCCGGTGTCGGCGGGCTGGATCGCCACCAGGGCACGCTGGGACGGCAACCGCTCGGAAAGACGCGCCATGTCCAGCAGGTCCGCCAGCCCGACCTCGTGTACGCTCTTGCGCCCGCCACGCAGGTGGCGGTCCATGTCCTCGTCCAGCAGGCAGCGCACGGTACCCGGCGGCTGGTTCAACTCGGCGGCATCGATGACGATGAGCCTGTCGGCATGCTGGACGTCGGCGAGCAGGGTGAAACTGAGGGTGCCGCCGTCCAGGACGGTGACGGATTCGCTGTCGCAAAATTGCGACGACAAACGGTTTGCTATATGGCTGCCGACACCGTCGTCGCTCATCAGGGGGTTTCCGATACCGAGTATCAGGGTACGGGTGTTTTCTAACGACAATTTGTCTACTCTTATGCGACTGGCTGGAGGCTCGCCATTGAACCGAAAAACCGAGCTTGCAGCCTTGACATATATCAACCATCGCGCGCAGGATTATTATAACACCAGTATTTGTAAGGCTTTGACCTGCGCTTCCCGCGACGAGTCGGCGGGATGATCGAGAACCCAAAACCCAACGGTGAACTGCAATGTGCCTGGCGATACCGATGCAGGTAGTAGAGATAGACGGCTTCAATGCCCGTTGCGAAGCGAAGGGCGTCGAGCGCGACGTCAGCCTGTTCATGATGCAGGACCAGGGCGTCGGTGTCGGCGATTTCGTGATGGTCCATGTCGGTTACGTGATCCAGAAGGTGACGCCGCAGGAGGCGCGCTCGACCTGGGAGCTGATCGACCAGGTACTGGACGAACAGGACGCTGGAACGGTGGCGGCCGCCGAACTGGACGCCGCAAGCTGACCGACCATGCACGAGCTGTCGGTGTGCCAGGCGCTGATCCGCGAAGTGGAGGCGCTTGCCCGCGAGCACGAAGCCAGGCTGGTGGAACAGATAGTGGTGCGGCTGGGGCCGCTGTCGGGGGTGGAGGCGCACCTGTTGCAGCAGGCCTATCCGCTGGCCTGTGCCGGCACCGTGGCCGAGAGCGCCGAGCTGGTGGTGGAGGCGGTGCCGATCCGCGTCGAGTGCAAGAGTTGCGGCGCCGAGACCGAGGCGAAGGCCAACCGGCTGCTCTGCGGTGAATGCGGCGACTGGCGGACACGGCTGGTGGGCGGCGACGAGATGGTGCTGGCCAGCGTGTCCATGATGACCGGTACTGAACATTGACGAATATCGAGAGAGGGCGAAATTGTGTGTGATACCTGCGGCTGCAACGTGACCCACGGCAATGCTCACCTGGTGCAGGCGGGCGGCAAGCTGGAAAAGACCGAACAGGGACGCGAATCACTGACGGTATTGAAGAACCTGCTGAGCGAGAACGACCACCAGGCAGGACACAATCGCGAGCACTTCGACCGCCGCGGCATCCTGGCGGTCAATCTCATGTCCTCGCCCGGCGCCGGCAAGACAGCGCTGCTGGAATCCACCATCGACGCCCTCAACGGTGAATACAAGGTGGCGGTGATCGAGGGTGACCTGGAAACCGAGAACGATGCCGAGCGCATCCGCAAACGCGGGGTGGAGGCGATACAGATCAGCACCGGCAGCGCCTGCCATCTCGATGCCCACATGGTGCACGACGCCCTGCATCATATGGACCTGAACGGGCTGGACATCGTGTTCATCGAGAACGTGGGTAACCTGGTCTGCCCGGCCAGTTTCGATCTCGGCCAGCATCGCAACATCACCCTGCTGTCGGTGCCCGAGGGTGATGACAAGCCCGCCAAGTACCCGGTCATGTTCCGCGCCGCCGACCTGGTGCTGTTGACCAAGGCCGACCTGTTGCCGGTGCTGGACGACTTTCAGCCACAGCGGGCCGAGCGCTATCTGCGCGAACTGGCCAACGATGCGCCTGTATTGCACACCTCCGTCCGCAGCGGTGCGGGCGTCGAGCAGTGGCTGGCCTGGCTGGGCACTGAGCTGACCGCCCAGCGCCAGCGCCTGGCCCAAGGCGAGACCGCGCGGCCGGCGGTGCAGCCCGAGGGTGCGACCCTGCACGCCGGCGAACACGGCGGACATCACCACCCGCATCACCACCTTCACCATCACGACTAGACTCCGCTAACCGCACCCCACCACACGAGGAGGGAGCAAGATGGCCGACACCGCTCAAAGCTGGCTGCAGCGCATCCGCGAGCTGCCGCTGCCGGCGCAGAAGGTCAAGATCATGAATGTCTGCGGCGGCCACGAGCGCGCTATCAGCATGGCGGGCCTGCGCAAGCTGCTGCCGGAAAACGTGGAACTGATCCCCGGACCCGGCTGCCCGGTGTGCATCTGTCCGGAAGAGGACATCTACGACGCCATCCAGCTCGGCCTCAACGAGGACGTTACCGTGGTGGCCTTCGGTGACATGCTGCGGGTGCCGGTCAACGTGCCGCGGCGCGAGGTGCGTTCGCTGGAGCAGGCACGCGCCGCCGGTGCCGACATCCGCCCCATCGCCACGCCCCAGGAGGCCGCCGCCATCGCGCGGCAGGACCCCAAGCGCGAGGTGGTCTTTTTCGCCGCCGGCTTCGAGACCACCACCGCGCCGGTGGCGGCGTTGCTGGCCCAGGGGGTACCGGACAACCTGTCGATCTTGCTGTCGGGGCGGCGCACGTGGCCGGCGGTGCAGCTGCTGCTGGAATCCGACGACCCGGGCTTCGACGCCCTGGTGGCGCCGGGCCATGTCTCCACGGTGATGGGTGCCGAGGAGTGGGAGCCGGTGGCGACCCAATACGGCCTGCCGGTGGCGGTGGCCGGTTTTCATCCGGTGTCCCTGCTGGCGGCGATGTACTCGACCCTGCGCCAGTGGCTGGAGGGCAAGCCGTTCTTGGACAACGTCTACCCGGAAGTGGTCAAGCCGGGCGGCAACCCGGCCGCGCAGCGCTTCCTGCAGCACACCATGGAGGTCACCGACGCCAAGTGGCGCGGCATCGGTAGTATCCCGGACTCCGGCTACACAGTCACTGCCGGCTACCGCGATCACGACGCGCGGCTGCGTCACCCGGCGCCGGAGACCCCCGAGCGCAAGCGCGCCGGTGAGATGCCGCAGGGCTGCGACTGCGCGCGGGTGGTGCTGGGCAAGATCTATCCCACCGACTGCAGGATCTACGGGCTGGCCTGCACGCCCCGCACCCCGGTGGGTCCGTGCATGGTATCCGACGAGGGCGCCTGTCGCATCTGGTGGGCCAGCGGCGTGCGCATGAGCACCGCGGGCGAGGCGGCGGCCAAGAAGGCCGGCTGAGAGGTCGACCGCGCCGCGATCCGGCCGACCTGCCGCATGATGGGTGCCAGCGAAGCGCAGCGCGGCGACGCTCAACACGCGGCAACCACCTGCCGCTGGGTCCTCGATGGCACCGTGCAGGGTGTCGGTTTTCGTCCCTTCGTTTATCGCCTGGCGCACGAGCTGGGACTCCGCGGCTGGGTGAAGAACCGCCTCGGCCGGGTGGAGATCGTCACCCAGGGTGAGCTGGATCGACAGCAGGCCTTTGCCAGGGGCCTGGTGGAGCGGGCGCCGCCGCTGGCGCAACCGCGTGTGGTGATTCGGGAAGAAATCGTGAGTGACCCCATCGCGGCCTTCGAGATCGTCGCCAGCGATGCCGATGGCGAGGCCCGCATCTCGGTGCCGGCGGACCTGTTCATGTGCGACGACTGCGGCGCCGAGATGCAGCGGCCCGGCGACCGGCGCTACCGCTACCCTTTCATCAACTGCACCCAGTGCGGCCCGCGCTACACCCTGATCGAGGCCATGCCCTACGACCGCCCCAACACCAGCATGGCGGCGTTCAAGCTGTGCGCCGCCTGCCGTCGCGAGTACGAGTCACCCGCCGACCGGCGCTTCCATGCCGAGCCCATCGCCTGTCCCGCGTGCGGCCCGATGATCAGTTTTGAGAAGAACGGTGAAACCGTCGGCGAAGGCGAGGCTGCACTGCACGAGACGATGGGCGTGCTGCGGCAAGGCCGCATCGTCGCCGTCAAGGGGATCGGCGGCTACCACCTGTTGTGCGACGCGACGCAGGCGCACGCTGTGGATCGTCTGCGGCGGAAAAAGCGGCGGCCGCACAAACCCCTGGCGGTGATGTTTCCCGTCGCGGCCAATGACCCGCTGGCTGCGGTGCGCGAAGAGGTAGATTTGGATGCCGCGGAAGCGGCGCTGCTGCTGTCACCGCAGCGACCCATCGTGCTGGCCCGGCGCCGCGCGGACGGTCGCCTGCCGGAATCCATCGCCCCGGGACTGAACGAAGTCGGCGTGTTCCTGCCTTACAGCCCGTTGCACCAGCTGTTGCTGGCCGAATTGGGGCGGCCGCTGGTGGCCACCTCGGGCAACATCAGCGGCGAGCCGGTGCTGACCGATAACGCGGAGGCAGCGCGGCGGCTGGCGGGTGTCGCGGACGGCTTTCTGCATCACGACCGGCCCATCGTAAGGTCGGCAGACGACGCCGTGTACCGCCGCATTGCCGGCGTGCCGCGGCCGATCCGCTTGGGCCGCGGTACCGCGCCGCTGGAACTCACCCTGCGCCGGCCCCTGCCGCGACCGGTGCTGGCGGTGGGCGGGCATTTGAAGAACAACATCGCCCTGGCCTGGGATGACCGGCTGGTGATCTCGCCCCACATCGGCGACATGGGCTCGCCGCGGTCGCTGGCGGTGTTCGAGCAGGTGGCGGCCGACCTGCCGCGGCTCTATGGGGTGCAGGTGGCGGAGATCGTGTGCGACGCCCACCCCGATTACCAGACCACGCGCTGGGCCGAGCGGCAGGGTTTGACGGTGCATCGGGTCTGGCACCATCACGCCCACGCAGCGGCAGCGGTGGCCGACGGCGACGCGGGCGCAGAGTATCTGGTGTTCACTTGGGACGGCGTCGGCCTTGGCGAGGACGGCACATTGTGGGGCGGCGAGGCCCTGTTGGGCAACGCCGGGCGCTGGCGGCGCGTGGGCAGACTGCGGCCGTTCCGATTACCGGGCGGCGACCAGGCCGCGCGCCAGCCGTGGCGTTCGGCGGTGTCGTTGTGCTGGGAGACCGGGTATGAACCGCCTCCGTTCCTGCCGCAACAGCCGTTGGTCAGGGCCGCCTGGGAAAACGACGTCAACTGTCCGGTGACCAGTGCAGCAGGCCGCCTGTTCGATGCCGCGGCGGCACTGACCGGCCTGCTGGAAGTGGCTTCCTTCGAGGGCCAGGGACCGACGCTGCTGGAGGCCTGTGCCGCGGGCGATGGGCGGGACGCGCCGGAACTGCCCTGCCGGCAAAATGATGCCGGACACGGGGAAATCGACTGGGCGCCGCTGGTGCCTTATCTGACTGACGGTGGCTTACCGGTTGCGGTGCGCGCGGCCGGTTTTCATTACGCCTTGGCCAGGGCAATGATGGCGCAGGCACAGCTGATAAGAAAACAGCTGAGGATCGACGCGGTGGCATTGGCCGGCGGCGTGTTTCAGAATCGCCTCCTTACCGAGGCGGCCGTAGAGCTGCTGCGCCGCAACGATTTCGAGGTAATAAATAATGAATGCATTCCGGTCAACGATGCCGGCATTAGCTGCGGTCAGATCATCGATTACGCCGCCCGCGACACCGAACGGTAGGGGCAAGACATGCCGCTGACCGACAGCCACATCTCACTGGCGCATGGCAACGGTGGCCGCTTCATGCGCGAGCTGATCGAGGAGATCTTCGCCCGCCACCTGGGCAACCCGTTACTGGATGTCGACGCCGATGCGGTGGCGGTGCCGGTCCCCGACGGCGAGGTGGTGGTGACCACCGACGGTTTCATCGTCGAGCCACTGGAGTTTCCCGGCGGCAATATCGGTGCGCTGGCGGTCAACGGCACCGTCAACGACCTTGCGGTGAGCGGCGCCGAGCCGCACTACCTCACCCTCAATGCCTTCATCGAGGAGGGGCTGGCGGTCGAGGTGCTGGAGCGCGTCATCGCGTCACTGGCGTCGGCGGCCCAGGCCGCCGGGGTCGTGGTAGTAGCCGGCGATACCAAGGTGGTGCAGCGTGGCGAGGGCGGCGGCCTGTATCTCGCTACCACCGGTGTCGGCGTGCGCGAGCCACAGCAGCAGCTCGGTATGGCGCAGATACAGGCCGGCGATGCGGTGCTGGTCAGCGGGCCCATCGGCGACCACGGTGTGGCGGTGATGCTGGCGCGGGAACAGTTCGGCCTCAAGGGCGAGTTGTCTTCCGACTGTGCCAACGTGCTGTCGCTGACGCGCGCCCTGCGCAAAGTGCCGGGCCTGCGCTTCATGCGCGATCCCACCCGCGGCGGCCTGGCCACGGTGTCGCTGGAGATCGCCCGCGCCACCGGCCTCGGCGTGCGCCTGCACGAACCCCGGGTGCCGATCCGAGCGGCCGTGCAGTCGGTGTGCGAGATGCTGGGTTACGACCCCTACTACCTGGCCTGTGAGGGCAGGGTGGTGGCGGTGGTGGCCGACGAAGACGCGGAACAGGCCCTGGCCGCCTTGCGCAATGCCGAGGGCGGCGCCGAGGCCGAAATCATCGGGCACACGGTGAACGGCAGCCCGCACGTGGTGTTGGAAACCGAGCTGGGCGGTGAGCGCCTGCTGGAGGAACTGGAGGACGACCCGCTGCCGCGCATCTGTTAACAGCGGAGTTGTACCTGCTGGATAAGCGCCAGCACGCTGTTGGGTTGACATCAGCGTAAAAAATAGGGTTCTGTGTCACGTCGGGAACACTTATGCGACTTGCATGCGGGACGGGGGGAGGTGGAGCAGTGGGAATGTCCGATTGAAATGACAGTATACTACCCGCGCCCCACCGGGCGCCCGGGAACGAACATTAATGATCCGGTCGTTCTCGCTTGGGCACGGGCCGAGGGTGCACTCATTCATGATGATGTGGCACTAAGACACCATGTAAACCTTGGGAGGATATTGATGAACGGTATCGCGAAAAGATTGCTCGCAGGCAAGTTTCTGCTGGCATTCATTGCAGGCTGCATGTGGTGGCAACCTGCTGCCGCTCAGGGGGTCGTGTACGACGAAACCGCAGGCGACAAATGGCGAAGCGCCTTGATCGTGTACCTGTGGGCGCTGGGCATGGACGGCACCGCCGCCATCGCTGGCAATGAGGTGGAAGTGGACAAGAGTTTCAGCGATCTATTAGAGGACCTCGACGCGGCGCTGTCGCTTCGATTTGAGTCGCACAAAGGCAGGTGGGGCTATTTCCTGGATGCCATGTACACCAGACTGAAGCCGGAGGGAGACACTCCGATCGGCAAGGTGACGGTGGACGTCAAGAACGTGATCGCCGAGGCCGGAGGGTTGTATCACATCAATAGTACCGTGGCGGCGCTTTATGGCGTGCGTTATCAGGAGATGGACGTTGACCTCGAATTTCCACGGCGCACGGTGGGTGCCAAACAGGATTGGGTCGATGCCTTCGTGGGACTGCGGGTGGTACCGGTGCGGACCGAGAAATGGAACGTGTTTTTGCGCGGCGACATTGGCGGCGGTGATTCGGATTTTGTTTGGAACGCGGTGTTGGGTGCTCAATACCGTTTCAATAGGAACTGGTCAGCAATCGGCGCCTATCGCGTTTTGTCCAATGACGTTGAGAATAACGGATTCAGATGGGACGTGGATTATCAAGGCTTGGGCCTGGCGCTTGGCTACTCGTTTTGAGTAGATGGCGCTCGCAGATAACGCACAGGTGCCGGGTTTGGACCCATGATATCTGTTCTGGGTGGTCGTCGCATTCGCCTTCGGTGTGATCGTCGCCCTCTTCAGGGTATTCATACCGACTCTGCTAGATATGGCACTGGTTTCAGCGTTCTGTGCCATGACGGGTGCCGTTCTGATCGTAATCTTTGTAATGAATGCGCCGTTTGTGGGCCCCGCTAAGTTCTCCTCTAAGCCGTTTGATTTCTTCATCGAAGGCGCACAGGCACGTCTCGCAGCGCACGATGCATTACGGGAGTCGCAGGACGCGACTCACCGCCCCCGGAACTGACAATAGGGAACTATCCTGTTTGTCTTGATCATTCGGACCCGGCCCCCAATCAATTTTCACGTCAAAAGTGCCAATTACCGCTGATGGCAAAGAAAAAGGATATCGTTTTTCTCGTTCTCACCATTCAACAACGGAGCGTTTATCTTCGCGCTGCCATAGTCTGCGTATACCAAATCGCCGCCGACGGTGAGATTGTCTCGAACCTGGTACTGCGACCGAATCCAATGCGGAGCTGTCGGTAGCTGGGCAAAGCCGCGGTACGTTCCTGCGGGTCGACCGGGTTTGTGCACTCCGCCTTGTAGCCGCGGCGAATCACCGCGGCACGCCCGCGTGTTGGTATCGATCGTGCGTCGGGGGAGACCTAGTTACCACGCCGTGGGGACAAAGAAGCCTGACCGCAGTCGTAAGCCATTGTTTTGGCGAGCACTACTATTGAGTGTCAGGGATTACGATATATCGTCAATTTTCTTGGATGGCAGCACAGGGTAATGTTACGCTGCGGTACTTCCCCCATAACTGCTAGCTATGGCCGCTCCAACAAGACAACGGCGCACCAATCCGCACCTTCACTCGCCGACTCAACACGCAGCGAAGTCCGGCGTCAAGACTTCTGATTTCGATCGCAAGCGGGTAGAGGCAACGCTGGAACAACAGCTGCAGTTTGAAAGACTTCTGTCGGAGATCTCGGCCGATTTCGTCGGCGGCGATCTCGAACGGATCAACGAGTCGATTTCGGTTGTTTTGGGGCGGATTTCGGACATGTTGGGATCGGATTTGACTACCTTCCTGCAGTTAAATCAGCAGACCGGAGCGCTCCAGCACACCCATCAATAGGTTGCTCCTGGCCTGAGCATCGAAATGGATTTTGCGAGCGCAGAATTCGACCTCCAGACGTCGGCACCGTGGGTCTCACAGGAGCTGACTAAAGGGCGGCCCATTGTCATTTCGTGCCCGGACGATTTTCCCGAGGAAGCGGAAAAAGAGAGAGCAATCGCCGAACGCACCGCAATTATGTCGATTATTTGGGTGCCGATTGTGGTGAGCGGAAGCGTTGCAGCCTGCATCGTGCTGAACATGCTGCGGTAGAAAACGGGGTGGTCCAAGGTCATTGTTCAGCGCTTGACGCTCTTGGGAGAAATCTTCGCAAACGCTCTACGCCGCGAACAAAGCGAACAATTACTGAATAACCAGTTGCGCTTCGAGCAGCTTCTCTCCGATCTGTCAGGCACATTCATCGCTCTACGTGCCGATAAGATCGACGATGCGATTAACGAGTCGCTGCGAGCCATCGGTGAGTTCATCGACGTGGATCGGGTATTTATAGACCAGTTCTCGGATGATAAGAGCAAATTTCGGGTCACGCACATGTGGACGGCGCCCGGGATCCCGCGGGACGCTTTCGTGTTTGACGTAGTGCTCAGCGAATACGTTCCGTGGTACACGAGAACAATACTGAGCGGGCAACCGGTAATCTTTGCGTGCCCCGACGAACTACCCAAGGAGGCTGTTCCCGAACATGAGTATGTCAACATGACTGGGATCAAGTCGTCGGCGATCGTCCCGCTGACGATCGGCCAGACAGTGATTGGCAACCTTGGATTCGACATGTGCCGTCATGAACGAGCCTGGTCGCAGGAAACACTGAAGCGTTTGAGTCTGGCAAGCCACATCATCGCTAACGCCCTCAAACGCAAACAAATTGAGCGGCAGCTCAAACTTAGTTACGAAGAGGTCAACGAATTAAAAGAGCGCCTGCAGGCAGAAAATATCTATCTGCAGAAAGAGATCGCACGGGATTATTCGGAGAATGGGATCTTGGGCCGCACTGAAGTAATTACGACGGTGCTCAGACATGTCGAACAGGTGGCCGGCACCGAATCAACGGTACTCATCTTGGGTGAGACCGGAAGCGGCAAGGAATTGATCGCGAAAGCGGTCCACGGGCTAAGCCCCCGTGCTGAGAAGACGCTAGTCATGGTCAATTGTGCGGCGTTGCCCGCGACCTTGATTGAGGCTGAACTGTTCGGTCGCGAGAAGGGTGCGTATACCGGGGCTTTGTCCAAGCAGGTCGGCCGTTTCGAATTGGCGGACCGCTCGACCATCTTTCTGGACGAGATCAGCGAATTACCCTTGGAACTGCAGCCAAAGCTCCTCAGGGTCTTGCAGGAAGGTAAATTCGAACGACTGGGTAGTAGTCGAACGATAGGCATCGATGTCCGCGTGATCGCCGCAACGAACCAGGATCTTGCAAAATTGGTCAGTGACGGGCGATTTCGTGAAGACCTTTACTATCGCCTGAATGTGTTCCCGATTGTGGTACCACCGCTACGGGAGCGGGCCGATGATATACCCGTCTTGACATGGGTGTTCGTAGAGGAGTTTTCTCGAAAGATGGGGAAGAAGATCAAGAGTATTCCCAAACGCACCATAGAGTCGCTACAGTCGTATACCTGGCCGGGTAACGTCAGAGAACTGCGAAACGTCGTCGAACGCGCGATGATACTGAGCAGTGACGACGTCTTGCATTTAGATTTGCCTAGCCATTCCAGTGATGCGGCGTCACTCAACCAGACTCTTCAACAAATGGAGAGACAATATATTGAGAAGATCCTGACACGAACCGGTTGGCGTATCAGTGGCAGGCAAGGTGCCGCTGAGCGGTTAGGTCTCAAGCCGACGACCTTGCGGTCAAGAATGGAGAGGTTGGGAATTCGCCGGCCAGAGTAGGTCACGAACGGCCGGAGGCGGGAGTATGAAAAACGGAACTGGAATATGGGGGTCCGAATACATTCAGACCCCGTTCCCTCTCATAGCGGTTAGCTTCTAGTTAAAGCGTCAGCAAGAGATTTTGTCAATACGGGCGCAGCCGCCCGCAGTTTCGCGTCTTCGGTCACCAGCCTTTTTTTGAGGTTTTGCGCTGTGGCGAGGAAACGAGCGTCGTAGGCAGATACGGCGAACTGGTCGGCAGTCCGGAGCGCGGCCATATGCGGCAGATTGACCAGACTGCGCATACGTGTTTCTGCTTCGTTTAGCAGGCGTTCCGCCTGAGCGCGGCTGAGATCTCCCATGCGTCGATAAGTTGCGAGAATATTAGAGAACTCGACCAGCATAAAGGCCTCGCTGCGCCAGTCTGGGTCCTGCGCGAACAAAGCCTGTGCTTCTTTGGTGCGATCGCCGGCGATCAGCAGGTAGGCTAGAATGTTGGTATCGACGACAACCAAGGCGTGACTTCAATCAATCGCGTCCGGCGGCGATGGCTGTTTCGATGTCGTTAATGGTAAGCGGTCCATGTTTTTTGAGTTGCACCGGCTTCGGAGCGCGCGTTGGCGCGTCGTGTTTCGGCGCGCTCGCAAGTCCGAGTTCCAAGAGCTGCGCTATCGTGTCCTTGAGCTTCTGATTACGCTCCGCCGCCCGCATCTTGATGCGCCGCAAGAGTTGATCGGGTAGTTCGAGTGTTGTCTTCATAGTTACAGTATCCCATAAAACCATTTTTATGGGAATATGGTAGATCGTTAGCTTCATTTCCCAGGCCGCAAAGATACGATATTTCGTTCTATTCACGAAATATCGTCGCCCCGAGTCGGTTTTGTACCTGGTTCTGATCGCTTTTCAAATCCCGGAATTTCGGCGAAGCAACCGCTTTTCGAGCGTTGCGGGCGAGATTCGGGATGCTGGAACGGTTTGACGGCTCAGAGCATCGTGCGTTTTTGAGTACTGAGAAATCCGATGGAATCTACGTTGCCGACCTGAATGGTACGAATGAAGAGCCTGACCTGCTGGCGCGGATCAGCGATGCCGGCTCGCTAAGCACTCTTGAATTTCATTACCAGACCAACAGTCTGTTAGCGTCGGATGATGAAAAGGGCGTGTTATATCGCGTCGACCCATCGATGGAACCGGTACTGGTTGCTGTACTAGCCAACAACCTGGGGCGGCCAACATCCATGGCCGTAGATGAAGCAAGAGGAATATATTACATCAGCAACTCGCTAGGCCGGCATCTTTGGTCACTGAGATGCGGGCCAGGATTGGTATGCCAGGCACCGCTACGGTTCGCCGAGGGCGTTGCGGTGTCCGCACAGACAGCCATGATGGTTTCACCCGACGGTGCTCTATGGATCGCCGAACTTGTGGCACGGTAGATCACCGAATTGTCGCCGAGGGGTGAAGTCAAACGAACCTTCAACCGTGTTACGGACAATTGAATTCCGGTATTCCGGGACAGTTAACCCAATCATTGCATAAATCTTGACGAGAATGTGGTCAAGCGGCTTGGTTCAAGACGTCCAGATAATGCAACAACTCAGATTTCACAGTGGGATTGGCGCTCATGGTTAGAGTGAGCCTTCCCTGTGGTTTGGTCAGCCGTCCGGCACGCTGGATGAGTTTGCGTCGCAAGGTGCCCAGTTGCTCGAACTGCCACAGGGGAGCGCGCTTTTCGGTGGTGTTTCTTTGTTGGGTATAACAGTGCATCTGCATTTCCCGGTTGAGGTTATGCGCCAGCACGGCCGAGAGGAGATAGACCTGATTACCGGCTTTTCTGCGGGTCGGCACGTAGTCCATTTGTGTGTGCGACTTGAGCTCAGCAAAAACGCCTTCTTGAGCGCCGCGTCCATTATGCAAGGTCAATGTCTTTTTGGCCGAGAGTTGTTTATTGGTGACGATCACCTTGAAGTCATAGCCATATTCGTAGGGGATAAACAGGTCCAGCTGGATTGTGCCTTTATATTGTTGTTGGTTTTGGCTTCGGACAAACACAAATCGGTATCGGTCATGCCAACTCGACGGCTTCCAGCTCGTTTCAAAAAAGCTCCAGTGTCCGTTCAGGCGACGCCAGCGTTTTCGATTCTCGACCAATGCCTTAAGAGCGGTAAAGCGTTCAAAAGGTACGCTGATGGTGAATTCTACGCCCTCAGCGTCCAGCATACCGATGATGCTGTCGCTAAAAAAAGCACTATCCATACGCGCCTCAATGGGGCAATGCGGCAAAATAGCCTGTATTTCCCGTACACAGGCCAGGATGAACGCCTTGGCGCCATTAGAATCATGCACGTTACCCGGACGATGCCAGACATCGAGTACCTGGCCAGTTTGGGCGACGGTACAGAACAGCGGGTAGTAGCTGCGCTGTCCTTTCTTCTTTCGGTTAAAGCCCACTGCGGTGCCTTCGGCGAAGCGGCCGGTGGACAGTACCGAGCCGTCGAAGTCCAGCGTGATGCGGGCCAGCCCCAAACCGCTGAGCTGTTCCAGTACCCGTTGCCGGCTGAGCCGACGCAGCTTATCCACGCTCTGGCTGTCCATGCCCGCCAGGGTGCGGCTGACGGTAGCCACATCCGGCAGACGCTCAAGCCCGAGCAGGCGGCGCACCATGGGATCGTCCTGGTAGTAGCGCATATCTTGAAGACGGCGATAGCCCAACAACAGGTGGACAGTCAGCAACAGAACGATAACACCGTGGCCATAGATCGGGCTGACTCTCAGATGACGGAAACACCCGGTCAGTTGCCGCCTCAGGCCAATACGACTGAACAGCGATTGGTACACCACCAATCCGGCGAACGAGGTCAGTCGCTGGTCCTCAAATTTGATCTCGGGAATGCCGTGGGTTTTACGATGAACGACGGCTTTGCTAAACTTCATAGCGACGGTCTCTTTTGGTCTTATTGGTGGGTTAGCGTTCACCAATTTTACCAAGTTAGAGGCCGTTTTTTATGGTCAATTACAATTTTATCGCATCAATTATCTATGCGTTCTGGATCTCACTATTGGTGAAGTCCAACAACAGGACTCCAACACGCCGTAGAGCCTTTAGATAAAGCACTTTCATCGAGAAACACCAGCCCATTTATGCAACTACTGGGTTAACAGAGGCGGCACGATCGGCCAAATGGGGCTGAACCCGTCGCTAGCCGCCACGAACAGCGTCCCGGCGCAGCAACCTCGGTGCGACAAAATACCA
>CAMYNL010000020.1 GCA_947259705.1 uncultured Gammaproteobacteria bacterium
CAGATCTGTCTACGACCGGTCCGGTCGGGGTCGTGAAGCGCGACGACGCCGGCCACGTCAAGAAGCTAATCGACACCCCTGAATCCACCACCTACACGCTCGAAATCCGCGAACCGGAGCCACCACAACGCCTGAGCGCCGACTGGCAGGGACTGCCCTTCGCGCTGGGTAGCGCAGCCTTGGCCGTTCTCACCTTGATCGACTCGGTGAAGCTGGACCGCTGATCTGTCCCCTGGTCCTGTTGCCGACGCGCTGACAATCGGGTTCGGTTTCGTCAAGCCGCTAGCCACATGATCGCCAACGTTATACGCGCGCGGCGCTGGCGGCCGGCAACGTTTTCCCCCCTTCACCACCCGCGTGTGGGAAATATCAGAGATCGTAAAGCGTCTCGTCCACCCGGGGCGGCAGGTATCTGCGGCGCAGGTCACCCAGCGCCTTCTTCGGCTTGGCGGTGAAGGGATCTTCCTCCTCCAACAAGTCGCCCATCTCCTCCTCGATCTTGTCGGGGTCCTCGCCGGATTCCATGCGCCGGATCGCCTCCTGCATGTTGTCGCTCAGGTTCATGCCGGTGGCATCGAACAACCTGCGCATCAGCCGGGCGGCCTGCTTGGGGTCGTCCTCGTCGATGCCTTCCATCTCCCCGGCCATGGACGCCATCGCCTGCTCGAGCCTGGACTCGTCGATGTCCCCGAACGAGTCGCCTTCCTCGTTCTCCGGGCGCCCCTTGGAGACCGAGAACAGCGATACCTGCCGGGCCAGCGCCGGCCGGCCGCATTGCGGGTTCGGGCAGGTGGGTATCTTGTCGGTATTCACCCGGCGCGAAAAAAAACTATAGATCGTGTGGCAATCAGCGCAGTAGAACTCGTAGATCGGCATAACGCGGTGTCCGGTCCGTTGGCGTTGCACACATAAATAATGCCGGCAGGTGCATTTGACAAGCCCCCGCTGCGGGTTCATGTTCCGCCCTTCGCACGGGGGAATCATTTTGACCGCCGAGGTATCAGAAGCAGCGGAGGTGATTCTGCGCAAGCGCGAGGAACGGCGCCTGCTGGCAGGTCATCTATGGGTCTACGCCAACGAGGTGGACACCGCCCGCACGCCCTTGTCCGCGCTGTCTCCGGGACAGAAGGTGTCGATCCTCAGTCACCAGGGCCGCTGGCTGGGATATGGCTACGCCAACCCCCATTCCCTGATCTGCGCGCGCATCGTGAGCCGCGACCGCAGCCACCCGTTCGACGCCTCGCTCATCACGCATCGTTTCAACGTCGCCCTGGGGCTGCGCGACCGGCTGTATGACCGCCCGTTCTATCGGCTAATCTACGGCGAGAGCGACGGCCTGCCGGGCCTGATCGTGGATCGCTACGGCGACCTGGCCGTGGTGCAGATCAGCACCGCCGGCATGGAGTCCTGTCGTGATGACGTTCTGCTCGCCCTCGAAAAATCGCTCAGGCCCAAAGGCGTGCTGTTGCGCTGCGACAACGAGATACGCCGGCTCGAGGGCCTGGATCTGTACGTGGATTCAGTCGGCGAGGTGCCCGACACCGTCGAACTGGTGGAACACGATACGCGCTTCGCCGTCACCCCGCGCGGCGGGCAGAAGACCGGCTGGTTCTTCGACCAGCGCGACAATCGCGCGTTGATGCTGCCATTGTGGCAGGGCCGCCGGGTGCTCGATGTCTGCAGCTACGCGGGGGCCTGGGGCGTGCAGGCGGCGCGGCACGGTGCCGCGTCGGCGCTGTGCCTGGACAGCTCCCCGCCCGCTCTCGACCAGGTGCTGGTCAACGCCGAGCTGAACGGGGTGGGCGCTGCGGTGGAGGCATTGCGGGCCGACGCCTTCCAGGGGCTTAAGGACCTGCGCGCCGGGCAAAGGGAGTTCGACGTCGTGGTGCTGGACCCGCCTGCCTTCATCAAGCGCAAGAAGGACTATCGCAGTGGATGCGAAGCCTACCAGCGCTTGAACCGCCTGGCCCTGCAGGTCCTGTCGCGGGACGGCCTGCTGGTGACCTGCTCCTGCTCGTATCACCTGGAACGCGGTGCCTTCCTGGAGATCGTGCACAAGGCCGCACGTCACATCGACCGCAACCTGCAGGTCCTCGCCGAGGGCGGCCAGGCCATGGACCACCCGTTCCTGCCGGCCATGCCGGAAACCCGCTACCTGAAGTGCCTGCTGCTGCGCGTGCTGCCCAGGGGCTGAGGCCATCCTACATGAGGTCTCGTTTCAGGTGTGCCCGATGCAAGATGGTGGTCGCGATCTCCTCCACCGACTTCGAGGTGGTGTCCACATAGGGGATGCGTTCGCGGCGGAACAGCGCCTCGGACTGGGCCACTTCGTACTGACATTGCTTCAGCTTGGCGTACCTGCCCTTGCTGTAGCGCTCGGAGCGGATCTGCCGAAGTCGCTCCGGGTCGATGGTGAGGCCGAACAGCTTCTGTCGGTGGCGCACGATCTTGTCCGGCAGGCGCCCCCGATCGAGGTCCTCCTCGATGAGTGGATAATTGGCGGCGAAGCTGCCGAAGTGCAGCGCCAGGTACAAGGACGTGGGGGTCTTCGCGGTGCGTGATACACCGATGATGATGACATCGGCCTGGTCATAATGGTCGACGTTCATGCCGTCATCCACGCTCATGGTGTAGTTCAGGGCGCTGATGCGGCTGGTGTATTTCTGCGGATCCAGTACGCCGTGCGAGCTGCCCACACTGTGCTCCGAGGCGATCCCCAGTTCCTGCTCCAGCGGGGCCAGAAAGGTATCGAACAGGTCGAACAGCACACCGCGGCCGGTCGAGATGGCGGCTCGCACCTCGGCGTCCACCAGCGTGGCAAACACCAGCGGGGTCTGTCCGCTGCGCTGGGCGGCATCGTTGATCTGGATCACCGCGTCCAGCGCCTTCTCCCGCGTATCAATGAACGGCAGCGCCACGGTCTTGAACTGCACCGTTGGGAAATGGCACAGCAGGCTGAGCCCCAGGTTTTCGGCCGTGATCCCCGTTCGATCGGAGACCATGAAGGCATATCGGTCAGACATTCACCCCAATCCGTGCGTCACAGAAACAGCAAAGGCGGGTACAATACCGCGCCCGCAGCAGCAACGACAGTTCTCCGTCAGAATAATGTCCAAACCAGGAGCAACACCCGTGGCAGATTACATACGCTGGCTGGACACCCTCGGCATGGATGATGTCGCTCTGGTTGGCGGCAAGAACGCCTCCCTGGGCGAGATGATCCAACACCTCACCGGCACCGGCATAACCGTGCCGGGCGGCTTTGCCACCACCGCCGGGGCCTATCGCGACCTCCTCGCCCAGGACGGGCTGGATCGCCGGATCAACGACGTGCTCGCCGGGCTGGACGTCGAGGATGTCGAGGCGCTGAGCCGGGCCGGCGCCGAGATCCGCCAGTGGGTGGTCGACACACCGCTGCCGCAGCGGTTGACCGATGGAATCAGCGCGGCCTATGCGGCGATGCTGGAGCAGGCGGGGGACGCGCTGTCGGTTGCGGTGCGCTCCTCGGCGACCGCCGAGGACCTGCCCGAGGCTTCCTTTGCCGGGCAGCAGGAAACCGTCCTCAACGTCATCGGCCTGCAGCGCCTGCTGCCGGCGGTAAAAACGGTGTTCGCGTCGCTGTTCACCGATCGGGCCATATCCTATCGCGTGCATCACGGTTTCGACCATGCCGAGGTGGCGTTGTCGGTGGCAATCCAGCGCATGGTCCGCAGCGACCTCGGCGCCAGCGGAGTGATGTTCTCGATCGATACCGAATCGGGATTCCCGGACGTGGTGTTCATCACCGCGTCCTACGGCCTGGGTGAATGCGTGGTGCAGGGCTCGGTCAATCCTGACGAGTTCTTAGTGCACAAGCCGACGCTGGCCGCCGGCCGACCCGCCATTCTCCGCCGCAGCCGCGGCAGCAAGCTGATCAAGATGGTGTACGGCGAGGATCCCGGCACCACGGTGCGCACCGTGGACGTGGACGACGACCAACGCCTGCGGTTCTCGCTGTCGGACGACGAAGTCGAGGCGCTGGCCCGGATGGCGGTGACCATTGAACAGCACTACGGCCGGCCCATGGATGTCGAGTGGGGCCGAGACGGCAACGACCAGCGGCTGTATATCCTGCAGGCGCGGCCGGAAACCGTGGAAAGCCGCAGCAGCAGGAGCGTGCTCAGACGTTACCGGCTCAAACAGCAGGGCGAGGTGCTGGTAACCGGGCGCAGCATCGGCCAGCGGATCGGGTCCGGCAAGGTACGCATCGTCCCCGGCCTGGAGGAACTGGCCAGGGTCCGTGAAGGCGACGTACTGGTCACCGACATGACCGACCCGGACTGGGAACCGGTGATGAAACGGGCCTCGGCGATAGTGACCAACCGCGGCGGGCGCACCTGTCATGCCGCCATCATCGCCCGTGAACTGGGCGTACCGGCCGTCGTCGGCTGCGGTGACGCGACGACAAAGCTTCCCGACGGCGAGGACGTGACAGTGTCCTGTGCCGAGGGTGACACCGGCAAGATCTACGCGGGCGCGCTGGACTTCGAGGTGCGTGAAATCAGCCTCGAGTCGATGCCCGAATTGCCGTTCAAGATCATGATGAACGTGGGCAACCCCGAGCGCGCGTTTGCGTTTCAATGGCTTCCCAATGCCGGCATCGGCCTGGCGCGGCTGGAGTTCATCATCAACAACACCATAGGCATTCATCCCAAGGCGCTGCTCAACTTCGACGACAACGACGCCGAGACCCGCACTGTGATCGCACAGCGTCTCGGCGGTTACTCAGACCCGGTGAGCTTCTACGTACAGAAGCTGGTGGAAGGCATCGCCACCCTGGCCGCGGCCTTCAGCCCGCAACCGGTCATCGTGCGCCTGTCGGATTTCAAGTCCAACGAGTACGCGAACATGATCGGTGGAGAACGCTACGAGCCGAAGGAAGAGAATCCCATGATCGGCTTCCGCGGCGCAGCGCGCTATATCGATGAGTCATTCCGTGATTGTTTCGAGCTCGAGTGCCGCGCCCTCAAATACGTACGCGACAAGATGGGGCTCACCAATGTCTGGATCATGGTGCCCTTCGTGCGCACCCTGGGCGAGGCCGACCAGGTAATCGAGTTACTTCGCGCAAACGGCCTGCAGCGCGGCGGCAACGACCTCAAGGTCATCATGATGTGCGAGATACCGTCCAACGCCTTGCTGGCGGACGAGTTCCTGGAAAGGTTCGACGGTTTCTCCATCGGTTCCAACGACCTCACCCAGCTCACCCTGGGACTGGACCGGGATTCGGGCACCATCGCCCACCTGTTCGACGAGCGCGATCCCGCGGTAAAGGCGCTGCTGCACCAGGCCATCCAGGCCTGTCGCAAGAGCGGCAAATACATCGGCATCTGCGGCCAGGGGCCGTCCGATCACCCCGATCTGGCGCGCTGGCTGATGGACGAGGGCATCGACAGCGTGTCGCTGAATCCGGACAGCGTGGTGGAGACCTGGTTGTACCTGGCCGGCCAGAAGGTATGACCCGCGGGGCTCGCCCCGTTGCCGGATGATGACTCCGCCGCGGCGATTGAAACCGATCCAGGCGGTGGCTCAGTTCATGCCCCGCATAGCGATGCGGACCCCGCCCGACAGGCATTACCGGCGCCTGACGGAAAGCTCGGCATGGCCGTCAGGGCCTGACCAGAAACTCGTGACCGCGGAACTCGAGCCTGGCGCTGTCCGGCATGATCTCCCGAACCGTGATGTCCGCGCCCAGCCGCTCGTCCTCGCGCAGGATGCGCTGGTTGATCATGATGAAACGCTTGGCTGGATTATCGGAATAGGAAACCACGTTGACGTCCAGTGGCGGCAGCTGTTCACGTAGCGCCGGCGGCAGTGTCTCAGCGGCGATCCGGTTGTCGACGGCCGGCGGCGCCGGGGGTAAAGCCGGTGGCTGAAGTTGCACCTCGGTTGTCGTCGGCGGCGGGGGCGCTTCCACGATGCCGGACGCCGTGGGCCCGGTGTCGCGCAACAGCCAGAACACAACGACCGCCAACAGCAGCACCAGGGCGATCGCGATTACCGCCCACGGCAGCGATCGAGGTGGGCGCGCCTGATCATGCACGGTATCGAGCGAGGGCACCTGACCCAATGCCCGCTCGCGCTCCGATTTTCTCAACGCCTCGAGAATATAGGACATGGGTTCAGCTCGCGGGCATCCGACGCAGCAGCGGAACATCGGCGGCATCGAGCATGGTGTTGAGCCGAATCAGCGTCTCCACACCGACTACGCCGTCTGCCGCCAGCGCCTGCCCTCGCTGAAAACCGATCACCCGGGCCCTCAATTCATTGTCGAACTCGGCGTTGTCCACAGGCACTTGCTGGAACTGTCCACCGCCGAGCCTGTTCAACGCCTGTCGCAGCCACAGCACGTCCGCTCCCCTGGCATCCTCGCCGATGGTATAGGACCGCAACGGTGGCGGCCGCCACAACAATAGATACTCGCCGTACCAGTCGGCGTCGAACTCGGAAAGCGGAATCCGGTACTTCGCATCACCGAGGTCCACCATCGCATGCTCGTCATCCAAGGCGGTCACCACGACGTGGTGATGCCGCTGACCGCCGCGCAGCAGCAGGATCGCCGCACGGTTCATGCTGCGCAGGCTGTTCCAGTTACCGCGGCTGCGCAGACACTCGAGGCCGTGGACCCTCGCCGCGGCGCAATCTGCGCCGCTCGCGGCCGCCACGCCGCCAACGCCCCAGCTGCGCAGCAGGCGGGTGAACGCCGGACCTGAGCTGGTGGCATCGCCGGCCTGGACCAGAATCCGCTGCAACGCTCCTGTGTCCACGGGCGCCTGTGTCGTCGGCGCCGATACCGGGGTCAGCGCCGGGGCCGGGTGCCGGCCAGGGACTGCGACCGCCAGCTCCGGGGCATAGAGATCCGGGTGCGCCGGCGATGAGGAGGCCGATCGGGCGCCTGCCGGGGATGGCCCAGGCCGTGCGCCGGCCGTCGGACGCTCGTCGCGACCTGCCGACCCCACCGACGGCACCGCCACCGCCGTCACTGGCGCTCGCCACCAGTGAAGCTTTCCCGGCAGCATCTCACGCAGGGGCGCATGCTGTGCGGACAGCGCCAGCGCGGTGGCAGCCACCAGGGCCGGCAGCGTCCATAACCATCGACGATGGAGCGGGCGTCCGCCGCCGCCGAGGACCTCGGCAGCCGCCCGCCTGACGACGCCGCCACCTACCTTGTTCTTGTTCCAGGCATAGGCGCCCAGCAGCGCACGATCACAGATGACGTTCACCAGCCGGGGGACTCCGCCCGAGTAGCCGTACACCCGCCGCAAGGCCCAGGCAGTGAACAGCGGCCTCTGGCAGCGCGCCACGGACAGGCGGTATCGGACATATTCCTCGGTGTCACGGCGCGACAGGGGCATGAGGTGATAACGGGCCGTGATGCGTTGCGCCAGCTGACGCATGTTGGCGCGCCCGAGGATCACATTCAGCTCGGGCTGGCCGACCAGGATGATGCGCAGCAGCTTGCCCTTGGCCGTCTCCAGGTTGGTCAGGATGCGGATCTGCTCCAGCACCACCCGGGTAAGGAGCTGTGCCTCGTCGATGATCAATACCGTGCGCCGACCTTTTGCATAGGCATGCAGCAGGTGCGCGTTGAGCCGATCCAGCAGCGTTTTGGGCGTCGCCTTGTCCGGGTAACGGATCTTCAGTTCATCGCACAGCATCGCCAGAAGTTCGCTGGGCTTGATCTGCGGCTGCAGGATAAGCGCCACGTCCACGTTGGCGGGGACCTGCTCGATAAGGCAGCGGCACAGGGTGGTCTTGCCGGTGCCCACCTCGCCGGTCAGCTGCACGAAGCCACCGCCTTCGCGGATGCCGTACAGCAGATGGGCCATGGCCTCCCGGTGCCGCCGGCTCATGTAGAGAAAGCGCGGATCGGGCGAGATTGAGAAAGGCGGCTCGGCTAATCCGAAGTACGAGGCATACATGGTCTTTGGCTCGCTGGCCGCGGTGGTATTAGCCTAATTATACGCACAGCTCGGCACTTTACGCGGTCAGGGCGCTGCGCAGCCGCTGCACGTAGCCTTCGCCCCGGTCCAAGCGGTCAAGCAGCCGCCGCAATTCCGCTTGATCGGACGCGGTTACATCATAGGCCTCATCACCCTCGCCCAGCGGCACCTGGGTCACCACCGTGGCCAGTTCCCGCGCCAGAAATGCCTGCTCGCGATGCGCGCGCAGGTTCTCGGCGATGCGTCCGGCCCCACGCAAAGCGAGCTGCGGTACCTGCTCCAGGTTGCTGAACAGTTCCTCCAGCGACTCATACAAGCGCAGCAGGCGGACGGCGGACTTGGGGCCAACCCCCGGGACCCCCGGGATATTGTCCACCGAGTCGCCGACCAGTGCCAGATAGTCGCGCAACTGGTGCGGCCAGACGCCGAAATGGTCGTGCGCGCCGTTTACATCCAGCCGCCGGTCGCGGCTGAAATCCCACCACAGGTCGGAGCCCTCCAGCACCTGTACCAGGTCCTTGTCGCCACTGACCACCACGTTTCGGTACCCCCGCGCGCGCATACGGCTGGCCGCGCTGGCGATGAGATCGTCGGCCTCGTATCGGTCGTCCGCCAGGCAGCTCATTCCCAGTGCGCGCACCAGGTCCTTACACAGCTCGAATTGCCGCTTGAGCTCGGGCGGTGCCTGCTCACGGTTGGCCTTGTACGCGGGATATAGTTCGTTGCGAAAGGAACTCGACAGGCTCTCGTCGAAAGCGAACACGATCCGGGTGGGTCGCGCCTGCTCCACCAGTTCGGTCATGAAACGGAGAAAACCATAGACCGCGTTCACCGGTTCACCATCGGCACCCGCCATTGTGTCAGGCAGCGAGAACCAGGCCCGGAACACGTAGATACTTGAGTCGACGAGATAGCAGTCACGATTCACGGGTGCATCCCCTCGCATGGTAATGGAACAACGGGCCGGCGGCGTGGCCTGTGTTGGTTTCTCAACAATATGGCCACATCGGGCAAAGCTTATTCAGGGCCGCCTGAAAGGCCTCCTCGTCCGCCGCCGGGAAGGTGCCGGACACCTGGGCCTGTTGCACCATCTCCTTGACGCAGGATCTCAGGTTCTCCTCCGCTAACCGCAGCTTATCCTCGCGATCCAGGGCCGACTGGGTCTCCATGCGCATGACTCCGGTAGCGATCATCTGCTCAATCATATGCTGGCAGGCAGCCGAGACGCCCAGCCCCGCCTTCAGCACGGCCCGCTTTGCGTACTGGTTCAGCCGCAGCTGGGTCCGCACTTTCAGCTGGTGCATGGGGCCCCGGCAGCGGTTCCGAAGCAGAACTCCTGTACCTGCCAGCGCCGGCGGGGAGGCGTCAGCATTCGGCACGACGGCCCGCCGTGTGTGCGCACGCGGCCGCTGGTCCCGGGGTTCGGCACCCACGGATCAGTCGCGGTGTCGCAGACCCGCTCGCGGGTATGGCCGTAGGCGATGGCCCCGGCGCCCCGGTTGTTGCGGCGCAGGCGCCGGTGGGTTCCGCGGGCATCCCGGATCCGCTGTCTGTGCTCAACCGCGAGGCGGCCGCCGGGCAGGTCCACCAGGTGCCGGTCGGGCAAGCCGGCGAGCAGAGAGCAGTTGTCAACACGCCACTCGTGCTCGACATCATTTTTTTCCCGCACCGCTATCACCTCGCCACTGCGTGGCTGCAGGGCACCCGCAACCGAGCCGCCCATGACGTCGCCCGCATGCACCGCGATATCGCAGCGCCGCGACAGTTCGGCTACCCGCGGATCGAGAAAACCGTGGCTGTCGGACAAGATCAGGGCTGTAACGAGCTGGCTTGGCATGGTTCCGGATTCGGCTGGCGCAGCATAGCACGCCTTGCCGCGAGCGAAGCCGCGCAACCGGATGAGGCCCGGGCTGCGAACGACTGGCTGGCCGGAGCCGGGGTCTAATCGCCGCCCCTGGCCGTCATCTTCGCGCGAAGTTCCTTGCGCTTGGCAACGCGCTTCTCCCTCGCATCCTCGCGCACCGGGATGCTCATCTCGCCGAACAGCACCTGCTTGAGAAAGCGAAAGGCGAACTTGAGCAGTTCCTCGTCGTCCGCCAGCAACCTCGAGCGCTCGGCCTCCTCGAGGGCGAAGATCTCCGTGAATCCCGGCGTCTCGATGAAGTCCCGGAAGCTGTCCACGTCGTAGCTGCACATGTCGAACAGCTGCAGGCTGCGCTCTGAAGGAGCGCCCACGGTAGGGCCGCTGCTGCGCTTCTTGAGGATGATGTCGCGCCACTCCCGGTTCATTTCGTCATACTTCTCGATTCCCTGCTCGCGGCGATACTGCGCCACCGTCAGGCTGCGCGGCTCCTCGTGGCCGAGGCAATGGTCCTCCTTGACCAGGAAGTAGATATCCTCCACGCCTGCGCTTTCCTTCTTGCGCACGCCCATGCTGCCGAGCGCATAGTAGCGGCATGCGGCGAGGCGATCGTCGTAGACCCCGCAACCTTCCTCGGTCAGGAACACGCACTCGGTGGTGCCGGGCTTGGTGTTCAGCTTCAGGCCCGGCATGTTGTGGTAGTCCATCGCGTAGGGCGTGGTGTAGCGCGCTACGAACTCACGGGCATCGAGAGCCAACCGGCGCTTCAGCCGCAGGATGTCGTAGGGCGTAATGGTGATATCGATACTCCTGCAGCACGCGTTGAAGCATGCCACACCCTTGTGGCAGTGGAACTGGATCTCGCTGTCCGGGCCCAGTTCGACGGGTTGCACGGGGCTCTGCCAGGGCACATCACCGGCGGTCTTGTTCGGATCGTCGTTGGACATGGGAGCGCTTCTGCTCGGGGGAGCGGTTGGATGGAGCGCCATTGTAAGGCGCGTGGGGGCTGTTGCAGAAAACAAGCCGGGCGCCTCGCGGCGCCCGGCTTGTCTGGTCCCGGCTGATGCCGTACTTATACCGCGCTGCCGGGTCGGTGCATGCCCGCTGGCTCGTCCTCGGTGGGCTTGACCAGCTGGGCGTAGGGCACCTTCTTCAACGACCACTCGCCGGTCTCCCGGTCATAAGTCGAGTTCACGAAGCATTTCCAATTATTGTCATCGATGTCCAGGAAATCGGTCCGGTAATAGTAACCGGGATAACGGGTCTCCTCGCGGAACTGGATGTGCTTCATGTGGGCCTCGGCGGCGATGATGCGATGGTAGTTCTCCCAGGCGCGCAGCAGCTCGTGCAGGTCCTTGGCGCGCATCTTGAGTGAGTCTTCCTTGATCATCCGCAGCTTCTTTTCGGCGATCTCCAGCATCTTGGCGTTGGTCTGGTACCAGGTCCCCACGCCCGCCACATACTCGTCCATGATCTTCTGCAGCCGGAACTGCAGCATCTTGGGGGTGATGTAGTGCGGGTTGACGTCGATCGCCGTCGTGTAGCCCTTGTGCTCCAAGAACGTCTTCACCGGACGGTAGATCTCTTCCACCAGTTCGTCCACGCTGCGCGCCATTTCCGGCTTCCAGTCCTGGTTGTCCAGCGCGAACTTGACCATCGCCTTGGCGGCAATGCGGCCTTCCGAGTGTGAACCGGACGAGAATTTGTGACCCGAGGCGCCGACGCCGTCACCGGCCGTGAACAGGCCCTTCACCGTGGTCATGCGGTTATAGCCCCAGTGGTAGTGGTCCGGGGTGCCAGGCAGGTCCTCCGGACCGGAGCACCAGATGCCCGCGCAGCCGGCATGGGAGCCCAGCAGGTAGGGTTCGGTGGGCATCAGTTCCGACATCTCCTTGTCCGGCTCGATGTTCTCGCCCGCCCATACGCCGCACTGGCCGATGGTCATGTCGAGAAAGTCCTCCCAGGCCTCGGCCTCGAGCTGCTTGATCTCTTTCGGCGTCATGTTTTCCGCCAGTTTTGCCATGGCGGCGGGCGTATCCATTAAGATCGGGCCGCGGCCTTCGCGTATTTCCTTCATCATCAGATGGTTGCGCAGGCAGGTGCCCATCTTGGGGCCGCTGGCGTAGGCGTCGTACTTGTTGTCCGCCAGGATGGAGTAGTTCTTGGTCTGGTAGTCCTCGCCGAAGGCGTTGAACGCCCGCGCCTTGAACAGCAGAAACCAGGCGCCGACCGGACCGTAACCGTCCTTGAAGCGGGCCGGCACGAAACGGTTCTCCATCAGGGTCAGTTCCGCACCACACTCGGCCGCCATCGCATAGGTGGAACCCGCGTTCCACACCGGGTACCAGGCGCGCCCCATGCCCTCTCCCACGGAGCGCGGACGGAATACATTCACCGCGCCGCCGCAAACCAGCAGGCAACACTTAAACTTGTAGATGTGGAGTTTGTGATCACGCACGCTGAATCCAGCGGCACCCGCGACGCGGCTGGGATCGTTCTTGTCGGTGACCAGACGAACAATGAATATGCGCTCATGGATTCGGTCCATGCCCAGCGCCTTCTTGGCCGCCTCGGCGACGATCCACTTGTAGGACTCGCCGTTGATCATGATCTGCCAGCGTCCGGAGCGGACCGGCTTGCCACCCTCGGTGAGCATCCTGCCCTCGTCACCCTTCTGCTTCCAGATCGGCAGGCCCCATTCCTCGAAGTGGTGCACTGAGTCGTCGACGTGTCGGCCGACGTCGTAGACCAGGTCCTCACGAACGATCCCCATCAGGTCACCGCGCACATAGCGAACGTACTCCGCCGGATCATTCTCACCCATGTAGGTGTTGATCGCGGACAGGCCCTGGGCTACCGCGCCGGAACGGTCGAGCGCCGCCTTGTCCACCAGTTTGATCTTGAGGTCCGTGCCCTCGGCCCAGCGGGTGATCTCGAACGCGGCGCCACATGCCGCCATGCCCCCGCCAATAATCAGAATGTCGACTTCCTCTTCTATGATTTCCGGATTTCCAAAACCGTATTCAGACATACTTCATTCCTCGATTCGTTCACTGGGGTTTCCTGCCGTCGCTAACCCGGAGCGCTTGCAGGCAGGGAACCGTCGTTGTTTGGAGACCGCGCCGCTAGCTCGAGTGGAACTGGCTCAAGTCGCAGGAATGCGTCCCCTTTGTGAACAGACTGGAATGATCGGTGATCTCCTCCATTTCCGCGGCCGGCTTGCCCTGGTAGGGGTCGATGGAACCTTCTGCCGTGGTACGAATGGGAAACTTGAAACGTTTCATGGTGCCGTTGCGGAACTTGATGGTCCACATGATGGACTCGGTTCCACGCAGTGGCTGTACCGATGCGCCCAGGGGCACCACGTCGGCGTAATGCCGACACTCAATGGCCTGCTGCGGGCAAATCTTCACGCAGCTGTAGCACTCCCAGCACTGCTCCGGCTCCTGGTTGTAGGCCTTCATGGCATGTCCAGTTTCGGAACCGTCCTTGTCCAGACGCATCAGGTCGTGCGGGCAGATATACGTGCAGGCCGTCTTGTCCTGCCCCTTGCAGCCATCGCATTTTTCGGTACGTACGTAGGTTGGCATTATCGTTCTCCGTCGCGTTGCTGGTCGTGAAACCAGCGTTCTATTCAGTCGTTGATAAACGCCTTGCGGCCGCCGGCAGCAGCCGCAGAAATTCACTGCCTCCCGCGAAGGGGAGAGACTCGCGACATTATAGAGTCGGTAGGGGGAAAACTAATCAGTATTGCGAGGTGGCGGATAAGTATCCTTTATTTTTTTCCGCCCTGGAGCGAGGCGTACAGCGGCGGGGGTCAGCGCGCGGCGGCATCGGCAGGGCTTCCCTGCAGCTGGCGGAAGCGCTCCAGATCCTTGTTGAAGCGCTGCAGCAGGTTATCGAGGTCCCGCCGCTTGCCGGCTATGACTCGATCGTATTCGGCGATCTGCTGCCGCAGGATTTCCAGATCCCGCGGTTTCGCACTATGGGCCTCAAGGTCGACGAGTTCATCGCTGAGCTGCTTCCGGAAGCTCTCGTCGGAGAGGATTGACTGGTTGAATGCCGCCGCCCGCTCATCGCGCGCCCGGATAAGGCTCTGCTCGGTGTCGTAGGTGTCAAGCAGGCGAAGGTCGAGCTCCCGCTGCCGCGCCTGCACCCGCTTTGCTTCCTTCGCCTCCGTGGCCGCGTCGCGCTTTGCATCCAGTTCCTCCTGGGTGGGTGGGGGCGCCCGCTCATCGACCTTCAAACCGCGTCCATCGATCTCGGTGATCTTGGCCCGCTCGCACTCCGCGGCTGCGTAGTCTCCGTAATGCCAGGTGCCCGAGGCATCCTGGCATTTCTTGATGGTAACCTCGGCTGCCGTCGGGGCAATACCGGTGGCCAGCAATATCAGGATGAAGAGTCTGAGAATCTGCATGAACTTTGTGCTAACAACTCTGGCGTGAATACTTCTTATCCAACATAAACGCCGCCCCGGGAAAGTCAAGGGGCGCCCGTCATTGGGACGGACGCGCGGTGCCGGCGGAGGCCTCCGGCCCTGCCCGCAGCATCAGCCACAGCCCGAACAACACCATCGGTATGCTGAGCACCTGGCCGACGGTCAGCCAGTCGGCGTAAAGATAGCCGATATGGGCGTCCGGCAGCCGCACCAGTTCCACCAGTATCCGAAACAGCCCGTAGCAGACGAGAAACAGCCCTGACACCGCGCCGCTCGGGCGCGCCCTGCCCGAGAACGACCACAATACGACAAACAGCACCACACCCTCCAGCAGCGCCTCGTAGAGCATCGACGGGTGGCGCGGCACCAGCGTCGGGTCGGTGCGTGGGAACACCATGGCCCAGGGCAGATCCGACGCCTTTCCCCACAGCTCCTGGTTGATGAAGTTGCCGATTCGGCCAGCCCCGAGGCCGAGCGGAGCCAGCGGCGCGATGAAATCCGACACCTGGAGGAATGTGCGGCTGGTCTTGCGGGCGTACAGCGCCATGGCGATGATGACGCCGACCAGGCCGCCGTGAAACGACATGCCGCCGGTCCAGATGTAGAGCAGTTCCTGCGGCTGCTCGAGGTAATGCGGAAGGTTGTAGAACAGGACGTAACCCAGGCGGCCACCCAGAATGACGCCCAGCGCCACGTAGAACAGCAGGTCGGACACCTCGTCCCGGTTCCACCCGGAACCCGGTTGGCCGGCCCGGTAGACTCCCAGCCAGTAGCCACCGACAAAACCCACCAGGTACATCAAACCGTACCAGTGGACCTTGAGCGGGCCGACGGACAGTGCCACCGGGTCCATGTTCGGGTGCATGATCATGCGGCAAAGATACAGGACAAACCAGCCGCAGCGAAAGTTCCGGCGCCGTCTTCGGGCGGCCGCGCGGCGCTTTTGCCCCGGCGGCCACGGGGGTGAGATAATGCGGTTTTTCCGGCAGCACTATGTCCAGCAACTCTTTCAGCAACCACCTGGTCGGCGAAACCAGCCCCTACCTGCTGCAGCACGCGCGGAACCCCGTGGACTGGTATCCCTGGGGGGAAGACGCGTTAGCCCTCGCCCGACGCGCCGACAAGCCTATCCTGCTCTCGATCGGTTACTCGGCCTGCCACTGGTGCCACGTGATGGAACGGGAGTCGTTCGAGGACACCGACACCGCACGCTTCATGAACGAGCACTTCGTCTGCGTCAAAGTGGACCGCGAGGAACGCCCGGACCTGGACAAGATATACCAGACTGCACATCAGTTGCTGACCCAGCGACCGGGGGGCTGGCCCTTGAATGTGGTGATCACACCGAACGACCAGGTTCCGTTCTTCGCCGGCACCTATTTCCCGCCGCAGCCGCGCCACGGCATGCCGGCCTTCACCGACGTGTTGCGCCGCATCGTCGAGTTCTATGCCGAGAAACGGGAAAGCCTGGTACATAACGCCGCCACCGTAAAAGACGCCTTTTTGCAACTCGAGGCGCAGTACGCCGGCGACGGCACCCTCAGTGACGAACTGCTGGACCAGGCGGTGGCCACGTTGAGACAACAGTTCGACGAACACCATGGCGGTTTCGGCTCGGCGCCGAAGTTCCCCTATCCCACCAGCCTGGAGACATGCCTGCGCGGCTGGGCCCGCCGCCGGGATAGCGGCCAGGCCGACCCGCGACTGCTGCACATGGCCGCCCACACGCTGTCCGCCATGGCCGATGGCGGCATCTATGACCAGCTGGCGGGCGGTTTCTACCGCTATTCCGTGGACCAGAAGTGGTCGATACCGCATTTCGAGAAGATGCTGTACGACAACGCGCAGCTGCTTTCACTGTATGTGGACGGCTGGCTGGCGACCGGGATGGAGGGTTTTCGCGACGTAGCCGTCGAAACCGCGCAATGGGTAATCCGCGACATGCAGGACCCCGATGGCGGTTTTTATTCCACGCTGGACGCCGACTCTGAGGGCCAGGAAGGGGAGTTCTACGTCTGGACGGTATCGGAACTGAGGTCTCTGCTCAGCGAGGAGGAGTATGCGGTGACCGAGGCCCGCTACGGGCTCACCGGGGCGCCCAATTTCGAGGGCAGGTGGCACCTCAATGTCGCCCGCGACATGGCCGGCGCAGCCGAGGTATGCGGTATCGACGAGCCACTGGCGGCGCAACGGCTGCTGACAGCGCGCCGCAAGCTGCTCGAGCGGCGGGCGCAGCGCGTCTGGCCGGCACGGGACGAAAAGATTCTGACCTCTTGGAACGCGCTGATGATCCAGGGCATGGCCCGTGCCGGCCGGCTGCTGGGCCGGCCGGAACTCATCGATTCTGCGCAGCACGCACTGGACTTCGTGCGCGAGGTGCTCTTCAGCAACGGGCGGCTCTACGCCACCACCAAGGGCGGCAGCACGCGTCTCAACGCCTACCTGGACGACCATGCGTTCCTCATCGCCGCGGCGCTGGAGTCCCTGCAGGCACGCTGGCGCCCTGCCGACCTTGACTTCGCGAGGGCACTTGCCGGCCTGCTGCTGCGCTATTTCCAGGACGAAGAGGATGGCGGATTCTATTTTACTGCCGATGATCACGAGGAGCTTTTGTACAGGCAGAAACCCGCCGGCGACGATGCCACGCCATCCGGAAATGGCGTGGCGGCCCTGGCGCTGCTGAGATTGGGTCATCTGCTGGGTGACGCGGAGCTGCTGGCTGCGGCGGAGCGGGTCCTGCGGGGCCTGGCCGGCGCCATGGCCAGTTATCCGGCGGCGCACGGCGCCCTGCTCGGCGCTCTGGAAGAGTACCTGAACCCGACCGAGGCCATCGTCATCCGGGGCGACGAAGCTGCCGCAGCTCCGTGGCTGGATGCGTGCCGCCAGGACTACGCGCCGCGTCGCATGGTGTATTGGATTCCGGAGACCGGGGCGCCGCTGCCGGGTATACTCGGCGAGCGCAAGAACCTGGATACCGTGACCGCCTATGTGTGCAGCGGTCATGCCTGCCTGGCGCCGGTGACCGAGCTGGCGGAGTTCCGCAGGCAGGTCGCGGTAAAGTCGTAACTTGGAGGAGCCATTAGAATGCAAAGAGTGTCGTTTTTTATACCCCTGCTGGCGGGCGTCCTGTTCACGGCCGGTGTCGGTGCGGACACCACCATTGAATTCGCCGTCAAGCAATCGCCGACTGCGCCGCCGCAGACCCAGAGCGTTTACATCAAAGACGGCATGCTGATGGTCAAGGCAGCAGGCGGAGATGCAAGCACCGACCTGGTGTTCCAGCAGCAATCCGATACCATGACCATCGTCAACCACCGGGACCGAACCTTCACCAAGCTGGATGAGAAGCGCATCGGCGATATGACCCAGCAGGCCGAGAGCATGATGTCCGCGGTGCAGCAGCAGATGGCGGAACAGCTGGCGAACCTGCCCCCCGAGCAGGCCGAACGAATGCGCGCGATGATGGGCAACATGGGCATGGGCGCAACGGGCGCGCCGCCACCCGCGCCGGAACCCAGCAGGCTGATCGAGAAAGGCTACGACAGCGTCAACGGCATTGACTGCCAGAAGCTGGATGTGGTCAAGGGACAGTCGAAAGTGGCGGAACTCTGCGTGGCCTCGCCCGGCAAGGTCGGTATTCCGACCCGGGACTACGCGGTGATCAAGGCCATGCAGGGATTCGGCGCGCGGGTAGCAGAACAGACCTCCGGATTCCTCAGCCGCTTCGGCTCCCAGGTGCCCGAATTCGGGGGCATGCAGGTGGACGGCGTGCCGATTTCCATGCTCGATCTGTCGGGCGACTCCCAGACCTCGATGACGGTCACCAGGATCGGCAGCGGCACCAGCGGCGTCACGCCTGGCGTTCCGCAGGGCTACGTCGAAAAGCAGCTGCCGTCGCTGCCGCAGATGACGCAGTGAAGCAAAGCGGTCGGCGCGGCTAGGTCCGCCGATCGCGGATCTGTTGGCTCAGCTCACCACCAGGCACACGCCGTCGCGCCGTGGATCACCGGCGCCCTGAAACCCACCGCCCGCATCGCGCGCGGCGGTATGGGCGCCGCCGAAGAAGAGGTTCAGCCCGTCGAACAGCCGATGCTGCGGATATGCCCGCACCAGGGCATCAACCACCGCAGGCGGCGTGCCGCCCTCGATGTTGAGCAGGTCGTCCTCGATGTGCAGCCGCGATGCGGTAACGGCTGATTCGACATCCATGCCGTAGTCCACCAGATTAGTGATGAGCTGGAGCAGCACCGTGCGGATGCGGTTGGACCCGCCGGAACCGGTGACCACCCGGCCGCCGTCCGCGAACTGCAGCACGCTGGGCGCCATCATCGAACTCATCCGCCGATCCGTCGGCCAGCAGTGAAAACCTCGCGGATTCAGGTCCGCCTCGCCGAGCATGTTGTTCAGCATGTTACCGGTGCCGGGGATCATGACACCGCAACCCTCTCCGTTGGAGACGGTGACGCTGGCCAGATTGCCCTCGGCATCCGCGACGCTGATGTGAGTGGTACCGCGAGCCACCGCCACCGCGTCGGCAAACTGCCGGCGGTAATGCTGCAGGCTCGCCTCGGACAGCAGTCGCCCGGCCTCGTCGCTGTCCAGCAGATACTGCAACCGGGCCCGCTGGGTCTGGCGCATCACCTCGATCATGATCCGGCGGTGTTCCAGTTCCCCTGGCCTGAAATCCGCCAGCTTCACGGATTCCAGCAGCCCGAGGCCGAAGGCGATCAGCAGGCCGCCGCTGCCCGGGGGTGGGTTGGTCAACAGCCTGGCGCCCCGATAGTTCACCATCAGGGGTCGCCGTTGCATCACTTCGTAGCGGACGAAATCGTCCCTGGTCAGAAAACCGCCGTTGTCCGCGCACAGCCGAGCAACACTCGCGGCCACCTCTCCACGATAGAACAGGTCCTCCCCCTCGCCGGCGAGCACCTCCAGGAAATCCGCGAATTGCGGACTGCGCAGGGTGTCGCCGGGGCCCGCGATACGGTCAGGATCGTCGTGGCTGGCGAAGAAGGGCGCCGCCGACGGCGTCAGATAAATGGGCTCGACCAGGCGGAAGATGAACCCCTGCATGGCGTTCAGCATCACGCCGTCACGCGCGGCCCCCACCGCCGGCTGCAGCAGTGCCGCCAGGGGCATGCTGCCCAGGGCGCGGTGTGCGGCGAAAATTCCGCCCACACAACCGGGCACGGCGCTGGCGCCAAGACCGATGTGGAATTCCTGCTGGGCACTACCGAAATCCACCAGTACCGGCCTGAAATCCGCCGCGTCAGCGGATCCCCGCTGCCGCGGGGTGTGGGTGAAGAAGTCGAAAACACGGGCCCCGCCGTGGGCCGGTTGGGCGAGCAGGAAGCCGCCGCCGCCGAGCGACGCCAGTACCGGTTCCGCGACACAGGCGGTCACCAGCGCCGCGATCGCGGCATCGAACGCGTTGCCACCCTCGCGCAGGATCGTCGCGGCCGCCTCTGCGGTGACCGGGTGTCCCGCCGCTACGATCCCCGGCATGGCCGTGCCCGCCTGGATCCGAGGCAATGCAATAACCCGCGAAGATGCAAGGATAAACGAAATCGACGATAATCCCGGGTTCGGTTTTTGTGGCTCGTCCGCATCGATTCAATAATAACCGCTAGTTCTAGTCAGGAAGCAAAATGGCCTATCAACATATCAAGTTTCCCCAAAACGGAAAAAAGATTTCCATCGTCAATGACAAGTTGAGCGTCCCGGACGATCCCATCATCGGCTACATCGAGGGTGACGGCATCGGTCCGGACATCACCAACGCCTGCCTGCGGGTATGGGACGGCGCGGTCGAGAAAGCCTATGGCGGCAAGCGCAAGATCGAGTGGTGCGAGCTGTATCTCGGCGAGAAAGCGGCGGGGATCTACGACGGCGACTATTTCCCGGCCGAGACCCTCGCTGCAATCAAGGAACTGACGGTCGCCATCAAGGGCCCGCTGACCACCCCCGTCGGCGGCGGCTTTCGGTCCTTGAACGTCTCGCTGCGCCAGGAACTGGACCTTTATGCCTGTGTGCGGCCTGTACGCTACTACCAGAACGTGCCGTCACCGCTGAAACAGCCCGAGCAGGTTGACGTGGTCATATTTCGCGAAAACACCGAAGACGTCTATGCGGGCATTGAATACCAGAGCGGCTCGGAGGAGAACAAGAAGCTCGCCAAGTTTCTGCGCGAAGAGATGGGTGCGCATTTTTTTGATGATGCGGGTATCGGGATAAAACCGATCAGCCCCTACGGGTCCAAGCGCTTGATACGCAAGGCCCTGCAATTCGCCATCGACAATAACCGTGAAAGCGTCACCTTGGTCCATAAAGGCAATATCATGAAGTATACCGAGGGGGCCTTCAGGAACTGGGGATATGAGCTCGCAGCAGAGGAGTTTGCCGACCACGTCATCACCGAGGAAGAGCTGTACGGTGAATACGGCGGCAAGCAGCCCGCGGGAAAGATCGTCATCAAGGATCGCATTGCCGACATCATTTTTCAGCTGCTGCAGCTGCGTCCGGCGGAATTCGACGTGCTCGCCACCATGAACCTCAATGGAGACTACCTTTCCGATGCCGTGGCGGCGGAGGTGGGCGGGGTGGGCATCGCGCCCGGCGCCAACATCGCCGATTATGTCGCCGTTTTCGAGGCCACCCACGGGACCGCCCCCAAGTACGCCAACCAGAACAAGGTCAACCCGAGTTCGCTGCTGTTCTCCGGCGTGATGATGCTCGAGTACATGGGCTGGAACGAGGCCGCGGACCTGATCAATGCCGCCTACCCGCAGGTCATCGGCGACAAGTTCGTCACCTATGACTTCGCCCGCCAGATGGATGGTGCCCACACCGTGTCCACGTCAACCTTTGCCGACGCGCTGATCGCCAAGATCACCGGTGAGGCCGATGACCTGGCCCGATTCGAGCGCGAGCGCCGCGAGGCGCTGGAACAGGAACGCAAGGCGCTGGAGGCGGAACGCGTCGCCGACCCGTTGAGCGCCATGAAGGCGTCCGGCCGCCTGCCCTCGACCGCGGCGGGCGCCATGTCGCCGGCCAGAGCCGTGTCAGCGGACACCTCCGTCGAGGACGCCATGCACCTCATGCGCGACCAGGACGTGAGCTACATCCTGGTGCAACCCGACGGTGCGGGCCAATGGGGCATCATGACCAAGCGCGATGTGGTCACCAAGATCGTCGGCCGCAACCGGTCGGCCCGCAAGACCAAGGTCAACGAAATCGCCACCCGGCCGCTGATCACGGTACCCGCGGATGCCGGTCTGCGCGAGGTTTCCGGGATCCTGGCCGAGCACAACATACGGCGCGTGGTTGTTGAGGCCAAGCGGGTACCGGTGGGCGTGGTTTCCGATACCGATCTGTTCGAGATCGCCGAAGAATTCGGCTGGGACCCGGAGGAGCGCTAGCGGCCTGCGGGCGTGGGCAGATCTTACCTGTCCACCCCGCCCCCGGCGCGTTCGGTGACCGCGGCGATCCCGGTCTCTCTCACCAGGGGTGTCGATGCGGCGGCGCCCGTGGCCTTGCTGCGCAGTGCCAGCGCCCCCGCCACCGCGATCAACAACGCGCCGAGCACCGACACTGCATCCCACAGCTCATCCCAGAACAACCACCCGAACAGGGCCCCGAACAGTGCCGACGAAAAGGTGAAAATACCCACCTGCGAGGCCGGCGCCGCCGCGTAGCCGCGGGTCATGAACAGCTGCCCCAGGGTGGCCAGCGGGCCCATGGCGAGCAACAGCAGCCAACCACGCGGCGACGGCGTCTGCCAGGCCCACAGCAGCGGCACCGCCGACACCGAGCCGGCCACCAGGGCGAAGTAGAACACCGTGCGGAAGGCGGGTTCCGTGCGTGACAGCTTCCTTACCGTCACCTTCGCCAGCGCCGCGAACATGCTGCCGGCCACGGCCACCAGCACTATCCAGTTGAAGTCCGCGCCGGGTTTGAGGATCAAGCCGACTCCCACGAAGCCCGTGGCCAGTGCCGCCCGGGCCAGCCAGGGCATGGTCTCGCGCAGCCAGAAGTACGCCAGCAGCGGTATGAATACCGGAGTAGTCAATTTCAGCAGCATGGCATCCGCCAGCTTGATGTGGGCGATGGCGTAGAAGAAGCAGTACATCGCACTGACTCCCGCCGTGCCCCGTAACACATGGAGCCAGGGCACTCGGGTATGCAGCCCCGCCGCCCCATGCCTGATGATGAAAGGCATCAATGCCAACAGACCGAACAGGTTACGAAAGAAAACGATTATCTCGTTCGGCAGCTCGACCGCCGCGGTCTTGATGACCGCGCCCATGCAAGCGAGCATGAATTCAGAGGCGATGATAAAACAGGCGCCTCTAAGCAGGCTCTGCCGGTAGAGCATGATGGCTTACGGGTTGGTTTGCGGAATCTGAGAATTAACGCGGCATTGTATCGTGCATCGCTCAGCGATAAACCAGGGTCCGAAGAACCGGGAGGTAGCGCACTCGTTGTCAGAGCGGTCGTGACAAAGCGCCTGCATTGGCCGAATATGACAGCTATGAACGACCCCACAACGGCTTACGTAGCATTAGGCAGCAACCTGGACCACCCCGTGGAACAGGTCCGGCGCGCGCTGGCCGAACTCAACCAGATCGGAGGCACCCGCGTGATGCGGCATTCAGCCCTGTATCGCTCCGCCCCGGTGGGACCCGGCGATCAACCCGACTATGTGAATGCGGTGGCGTGTCTGATCACCACCCTCGGACCCCTGGCGCTGCTGCTTGAACTGCAGTCGATCGAGCGCAGGCATGGTCGCGTGCGTGGTGCGGAACGCTGGGCGGCCCGCACCCTCGATCTCGACCTGCTGCTGTTTGATGATTTCAGCCTGAACACCCCGCAGTTGACCGTTCCCCACCCGCGCCTGCACGAACGCGGATTCGTGTTGGTGCCACTGCGCGAGATCGCCCCGGAGTTACATGTCCCCGGCCACGGCCCGGTCACGGAACTGCTGACGCGCGTTCGCAGCGACGATGTCCAGCGCCTGGCAGAGACGGCGAGAGCGGGCCTTGAGCCGTAGCGAGACGTTGACGGGAGAAGCGGTCAGCCCAGGTCAGAATCGATAACCGAAACTTTCGTTGAACCGCTGGGCGAACTCATCGACGGTGACGACATGGTTCTGGGTGCCATGACTCTCGATCTTGACGGCCCCCATGAGCGACGCAATGCGCCCCGTGGTCTCCCAGTCCATGCCGGCGGCGATACCATAGAGCAGGCCGGCGCGGTAAGCATCGCCGCAACCGGTCGGGTCCACCGCCTTGTCGATACGGGCCGCGGGGATCCCGATGCGGCGTCCGGTGTAAATGATCTCGGACCCCTCAGCGCCGCGGGTGACGATCAACGCATTCACTTCCGAGGCGATGCTGTCCAGCGAGCGGGCAGTGCGCTCCTGAAGCAACTGGCTCTCGTAATCGTTGAGCGTCACGTAGTCGGCCTGACGGATGAACTCGTTGAGTTCGTCACCGCCGAACATCGGCAGGCCCTGGCCGGGGTCAAACACGAACGGAATGCCAGTGGCCGCGAACTGCCGGGCATGCTCGATCATGGCCTCCCGCCCATCCGGCGACACGATGCCCAGACCGACCCCCTGTGCGGCGGTGACATCATTTATGTGCGCGTGGGACATGGCGCCCGGATGGAACGCGGTAATCTGATTGTCGTCCATGTCGGTGGTGATGTAGGCCTGTGCGGTATAGGTGTCCGCGATCTCGGTCACGTGGCGGCGGTCGATGCCGCAACGATCCAGCCACTGGGAGTAGGACCCGAAATCCGCACCGACGGCACCCATGGGCAGCGGATCACCCCCGAGCAGCTTGAGATTGTAGGCGATATTGCCGGCGCACCCACCGAACTCGCGCCGCATGTCCGGCACCAGAAAACACACATTCAGGATGTGGACCTGGTCAGGCAGGATATGGTTCTTGAAGCGGTCGCCGAACACCATGATGGTGTCGTAGGCGAATGAGCCGCAGATCAAAGTCTTCACAGCATCGTTCCTGTCGTGATGTGTTCTTGGGCCATGCAACGATCAGGGCTCATAGCGCCGGGTGATCGGGCTGCAAGACCCGCCGCTGCCTTCAGCGCGCCGGCCCGACGCGCCACGCCACGTCGAGTTCCCGGGCCGCCTTTACCTCGTCCAGGCGCCTCACCGGCGTGGTATGCGGGGCCGACTTCACGGTTTCCGGATCACGTCTTGCCTCGTCGAAAATCTCCAGCAATGCGTCAATAAACCCGTCGATCTCCTGTTTCGACTCGGTTTCGGTCGGTTCGACCAGGAAGCATTCCGGAACCAGCAGCGGAAAATACACCGTTGGCGCGTGAAAGCCCTTGTCGAGCAGACGCTTGGCGACATCCATCGCAGTCACGCCAGTCTCCTCCTTGAGCCGCTTCATGGTCACGATGAATTCGTGGGTCGCGCGCCGCCCGGGGTACGCCATGTCAACCCCCGCCGCCTTCAGCCGTGCCATCATGTAGTTAGCATTCAAGGTGGCAAAATCGGCGATGCGGGCCATGCCCTGGCGGCCCACCAAGAGCGCATAGATGTAGGCCCGCAGCAGCACCCCGGCGTTGCCCATGTTGGCGGAAAGCCGCCCTATGGAATGCGGACAGTCGCGTTCGGTCGCCCAGCGATAGTCTCCGTTCGACTCCAAGACATAGGGAATGGGCAGAAAAGGCAGCAGCCGCTGGTTGACGCCGACCGGACCCGCGCCGGGACCGCCGCCGCCGTGGGGGGTGGAAAAGGTCTTGTGCAGGTTCATGTGGATGACATCGAACCCCATGTCCCCTGGCCGTACCTTGCCGACAATTGCGTTCAGGTTGGCGCCGTCGTAATAAAGCAAACCGCCGGCCCCGTGCACGATCTGCGCGATCTCGGTGATGTGTCGTTCGAACACGCCCAGCGTGGATGGGTTGGTCAGCATAAGGCCGGCGGTGCGGGATCCCACCGCCTCACGCAGGGCCGCCAGGTCGACATCGCCGTTACTGTCGGTGGGGATCTCCCTGACCTTGTAGCCGCACATGGTGGCGGTGGCGGGATTGGTGCCATGGGCGGCATCGGGCACCAGGATCTCGACACGTTCGTCATCCGCCCTGGACTCGTGATACGCCCTGATCATGGCCACCCCCGCAAACTCACCCTGGGCACCGGCCAGCGGCGTCAGTGACACTCCCTGCATGCCGGTGACGTCCGTGAGGATCTCCTGCAACTCGAACATGCATTGCATGAAGCCCTGACCGGTTCCGACCCCGGCATGGGGATGCCGACCCAGGAACGCAGGCAACATGGCGTAGAGGTTGCAGGCCCGCGGGTTGTACTTCATCGTGCACGATCCCAGCGGATAGAAATGTGAGTCGATGGAAAAGTTCCGCTGTGACAGGCGGGTGTAATGGCGCACCGCCTGCAGTTCGGACACCTCGGGCAGCAATGGCTCGTCCTCGCGCAGCAGGTTCGCCGGGATACCGCCGATGTCGCCCTCCGCGGCCGGTGCCTGGGAGGTACTGCGGCGGGAGCGGCGTGATTGTTCGAAGATCAGCATGGGGTCTGTCTGCGGGAGCGTCGGCTAACTCAGCCCGCCGACGCCAGGGCGCTGTCGTAGTCGGGTTCCTCGGTGATCTCAGGCACCAGTTGGGTGTAGACGACCTTGCCGTTCTCATCGATTAAGACGACTGCCCGCGCGGTAAGCCCCGCCAGCGGACCGTCTTCCAGCAGCACCCCGTAGTCCCGGGCGAATTTCTTGTCCCGCATCATGGACAGCGTCTTGACCGCATTGGTGTTTTCCGCGCTGCAGAAGCGGGTCATCGCGAACGGCAGATCGGCGGATATGATCAGCACCACGAGATCGTCGCGCGCGTTGGCGTGTTGGTTGAACTTCTTGGTGGAGGTCGCACATACCGGTGTATCCAGACTGGGGACAATGTTCAGCAGTTTCTTCTTGCCGGCGAATTCCGCCAGCGTCACGTCCTGCAGATCACCGTTCGTCAGGGTGAAGCCGGGGGCATCGGCGCCCACGGGCGGCAGCTCTCCGTTGGTGTTGCAGGGATTTCCCTGCAGGGTTACCTGGGCCATTTGTGTTCTCTCCTCCGCTACTCGTTGATGGGGTGGGGCGACCGCGCCCGCGGTCGTATCAGCTCGCCGTCTTCACCGCACATGGCGGGTCGAGCGGACGACGTGACATGATTCGCTCGAGGTGCCTCGCGTATTCCGCGATCTCCTCCTTGGTACGAACCTCGGTGGCACACACCAGCATGCTGTGGCCAAGGTCGGGATAGTAGTGCGTCAGGTCCAGCCCGGCGACGATACCCTGGGCCTCCATGGCGCGCATGACTCCCGCGATGGGGCGCTCGAAGCGCAGCACGCATTCATGAAAGAACGGCCGGGCAAACGCCCTTGCCACACCGGGTATGGCGGACAACTGCAGTTGAAGTTCATTGGTGTTTTGATGGCAGTGCGTCGCCACCCGCCGCAACCCTGCGGCACCGAGCAGGGCCATGTGTATGGTCGCCGCGGTCACCAGCAGGCCCTGATTGGTGCAGATGTTCGACGTTGCCTTGGAGCGGCGGATATGCTGTTCACGGGCCTGCAGCGTCAGCGTATACCCGGGCTTGCCGTCCACGTCGGTGGTGCGACCCACTATGCGGCCGGGCATCTGCCTGACATACCGCTCCTTGCAGCACATGAAACCGAAGTAGGGTCCCCCGGATGAAAGTGGCACGCCCAGCGGCTGCCCTTCGCCGACCGCGAAATCCGCGCCGTCGTCCCCCCACTCGCCCGGTGACTTCAGCAGCGCCAGCGAAACGGGGTTCACAAGCGCGATCACCAGCGCGCCTATGCCATGCGCCGCGTCGGTGAGGGCATCTACATCTTCCAGCACACCGAAGAAATTCGGCTGCGGTACCACCACCGCCGCAACATCACTGTTGCCGGCAAGGTCAACGGCATCGACTGCACCGTCTTCGTTGTGCGGCAGTTCCACCAGCTCCACGCCCTGGTTCCGCGCAATGGCGCGGACCACACTGCGATAGACCGGGTGCACAGTGGCCGGTAGCAGGACGCGGTGCGATTTCTTGTGGGCACGGATCGCCGCCAGGACGGCCTCGGCGAGCCCCGATGCACCGTCATACAGGGACGCGTTGGATACCGCCAGCCCGGTCAGGCTGGCCATCATCGACTGGAACTCATACAGCAGCTGCAGGGTGCCCTGGCTGGCCTCGGCCTGATACGGCGTGTAGGCGCTGTAGAATTCCCCGCGTGTCGTCAGTTCCCATACCGCGGCCGGTATATGATGCTCGTAGGCGCCGGCCCCGATGAAATTCACATATCGGCCATCGCGTTCCGCGCGCCCGGCGATCAGACGAGCCATCTCCATCTCCGGCAATGCGTGGGGCACGCGCTTCAGCACCTCCGCGCGCAGGTGCCCGGGTATTTCGTCGAACAGCGACTCCAGGTCGGAGACGCCGACGGTCGCCAGCATCTCGCGAATGTCCTCTTCAGTGTGTGGAATAAAAGGCATATCGCGTCGGTTCAGCAGCGGAAGGCGGGCGGCATGACTCTATTCCTCCGCTTCGATGGCTTCTAGGTAGCCATCCGCGTCAAGCAGCTCGTCGAGTTCCCCCTCCCCCGCTGCGCGTATGCGAAACATCCACCCGTCCGTGTAGGGATGCTGATTCAACGTCTCGGGGGCGTCCGCGAGTTCCTCGTTGACTTCGACAATCTCGCCGCTTACCGGGGCGTACACGTCGGATGCGGCCTTCACCGATTCCACTACCGCGCAGTCGTCCCCCCCCACCACCACGGCACCGACCTCGGGTAGCTCCACGTAAACCATGTCACCCATCAATGACTGGGCATGATCAGTGATGCCGATCTCCAGGTTGCCATCATCCATCAGCCGCACCCACTCATGGGTTTTGGTGTATCTCAGTTCACTCGGAATGTCGCTCATTGCGTCACCTCCCGTTACGACGATTTACTCCGCTTGGTCCTGTGCCAGGCAACTCCTGCCGTGCCGCACGAACGGGTACTTCACCACCCTGGCGGCCAATGATCTCCCCCGCACCTCTACTTGGCAAGAATCTCCGGCCCGCACCGCCGCCGGCACCCGCGCCAGCGCGATTGACCGTTCCAGGGTCGGCGAATAGCTGCCGCTGGTGATCTCGCCCGCGCCGCCGCTGCAGATCACCGTCTGATGGCCCCGCAGCACTCCGCGGTCTTCCAGCACCAACCCCACCAGCCTACGCGTGACACCCTGCGCCCGCAGCCGCTCCAACGCACCGCGGCCGATGAAATCCCGTGCGGCGGGTTCCCAGGCGACGGTCCAGCCCAGACCCGACTCCAATGGCGTGGTCTGCTCGTCCATGTCCGCGCCGTAAAGATTCATGCCCGCCTCCAGGCGCAGCGTGTCGCGTGCACCCAGGCCACAGGGCGCAACACCCGACTGCAGCAGCGCCTGCCAGGTCGCAGCCGCCCGCGCCGCGGGCAGGATGATCTCGAAGCCGTCTTCTCCCGTATACCCGGTGGTGCTTACGAAATATTCGCCCACGGTCACGGCATGGAAGGGCGGCAATTCACCGGCGGCCTCGCGGATGCCGTCACCCAGGGCGGCTGCGCTGCGCGCGCGCGCTTCCGGGCCCTGCACCGCGATCATCGCCAGCTCCGGTCGCGGCCCCACCTCGACGTCCGCGAACGCCGCCGCCGCGTCGTTGATCCAGGCCAGGTCCTTGTCGCGCGTCGCCGCATTCACCACCAGGCGAAACCAGTCCTCGTCGAGGAAATAGACAATCAAGTCGTCCAGCACGCCGCCTTGGTCGTTCAACATGCAGGTATACAATGCCTTGCCGCGTTCGGTCAGTTTGTCCACGTTGTTGGCGACCAGGCGGCGCAGGAACGGCCGTGCGCCGGCGCCGCGCAGGTCCACCCGCGTCATGTGGGAGACATCGAACATGCCGGCCCTCCGGCGCACGGCATGGTGTTCCTGAACCTGCGACCCGTAGTGCAGCGGCATCATCCAGCCCCCGAACGCCACCATGCGGGCCCCGGCAGCGACATGGGACTCGTAAAGTGCAGTGTGCTGGTTCATGCGTGCGGCGAGCGGTCGGATCGCGGGGCCGGTCAGGCCTTTCCCTTGGCGCCGAGAATCCGCGGCAAGTCGTTCTTGTCAATCGAACACTTACCGCGAATACGCATTCCCTCGCAGACTCCGTAGAGATACAAGGAATGGTCGTGGAGGTCGAAACCGGCGGATTTAGCCACTTTGTGCTGCCTCTCCTCGATGGTCTTGTCAAAGAACTCGAACACCTGTCCGCACTCCATGCAAACGAGGTGATCATGGTGTCCCTCGTCGTTGAGTTCGAAAACGGACCTGCCGCCCTCGAAGTTGTGGCGAATCACCAGCCCCGCTGACTCGAACTGGGTCAACACCCGGTACACGGTTGCAAGCCCGATCTCTTCCCCGGAATCAAGCAGGCACTTGTACACGTCTTCCGCCGTGAGGTGGCGGGTGTCGGCGTCTTCCAGGATCTCGAGGATCTTGAGACGCGGCAGGGTCGTTTTCAGGCCCGCCCGCTTCAATTCGGCACTGGTTGACATATCGAAGTCAGCTCCTTTCGTTCCGATACCGGGGCGGACGGTTGCAGGCGGACACCGTATCGCGTGTCGACCATGCGGAGGCGCTACGACCCTTGCTGCCCGGGCGGAGGTGAGCGGCACATTGTAAAGAAAAAACGCCCTCGAGGTCAGGTGTATTTGCGGCCCCCGCCGCGAGATCGTCTGCTAAGCTTGAGGGCAACGTTTGGAGAGGGAACATGCGAACATCCCATTTGTTATTCGCAGCACTTCTGTTCACCAGCGCGGCCGACGCTGAAACCTACGTCTTCACCTCACCGCCAAGGGAAGATCCGGTCCGCGGTGAACAGGTGTACGGCCCGATAACCAGATACCTGTCCAAGTCGGTGGACGCCGATTTCGTCTACCAGCACCCGGACAACTGGCTGTCCTACCAGAAGGATATGCAGGGCGGTCGTTACGACCTGGTGTTCGACGGGCCGCATTTCGTCAGCTGGCGGGTGGAAAACCTTGCACACACGCCACTGGTGCGCCTGCCCGGCGCCCTTGAGTTCGTAATCGTCGCCCGTCGTGGTGATCAACAGATAATCGGCCTTACCGACCTGGCGGGCCACGTAGTTTGCGCCCACGCGCCACCCAACCTGGCCACGCTGACGCTGCAGAACCAGTTCCCGAATATCAACCGGCAGCCCCAGATCAAGGCGATCCGCGGATTTCCCAATGCCTACAAGGCGCTGCTGGACAACCAGTGCCGTGCAACGGTGATACCGGTCAAGATCTACAACAAGCTCAGCCAGGCCGAGGAGTCACCGCGCACCCGGGTCTTGTTCCAGAGCAGACCGATTCCGCACCAGGCCATCAGCGCCGCGCCCCGAATACCGGCAGCACTTCAGGAGCAGATCCGCCAGGCCCTGCTGAGCGAGGAAGGTGTCGCAGCCACGGCAAAGTTGCGGGACCGCTTTGCCGGCGGCAACCAACTGCTCCCCACCGACACCGAGCAGTACAAAGGGTTTGCCGTGCTGCTGCGCGATTTCTGGGGATTCGGGCAATAAGCTGCTGTTCCGCGCGGGGCAAGCTGACGCCGCGGTACCAGTCGATCGGCGGCGGGGCGTAAGCAGGCCGCACCCGCAACGGCTGTCCTGCGCCCGGCGCCGGTTTCCCGGCCACGGTATGCGCCCGCTACTGCGGCGCCCGGCTCAGGCGCCGCACCACGCGGGCGACGGTAAGGCCCTGGCCGACGATGGAAAACACCACAATCACGTAAGTCATGGCGACAAACACGTCGCGCCCGGGGCTGGGCGGCAGCGACAGGGCCAGGGCCACCGATATGCCGCCGCGCAGCCCGCACCAGACCATGATCTTCACCACGTTGGGGCTGAAGTCGCGCCTAAGCCTCATCACCGCGACGGGAATGCCCACGCTGACGACACGGGCCGCCAGCACCAGCGGCACCATCAAGAGCCCGGCCAGCAGCACGGGGGGCGAGAACGGCAGCACCAGGACCTCCAGCCCGATCAGCACGAACAGCACGGCATTCAGTATTTCATCCAGCAGTTCCCAGAAGGTGTCGAGATGCTGCCGCGTCCGGTCGGACATGGCGAGTCGTCGTCCCCTGTTGCCGATCAGCAGACCCGCCACCACGATGGCGATCGGTCCGGAGGTGTGCAGCGCCATGGCCAAGGTATAACCGCCCATCACCACCGCCAGGGTGAGCAGAATCTCGACCTGGTAGTTGTCGACGCTGCGCAGCAGCCCGTATCCGGCATAACCCAGGGCCAGCCCCACCAGCACACCCCCGACCACTTCTTCGGCGAACAACAGCAGCGTCCCTTCCAGGGTTACCTGGTCCGGGCTGGTCACCAGCCCCAACAGCACCAGAAATACCACCACTCCGACGCCGTCGTTGAACAGCGACTCGCCGGCGATCTTCGTTTCCAGGGTCTTGCCGATACCCACCGTCTTGAGCGTCGCCATCACCGCGATCGGGTCGGTGGGAGAGATAAGGGCTCCGAACAACAGGCAATGGAGATAAGGGAACTGGAATCCGAACAGGTGCAGGACACCCCATGCCAGGGTTCCGATGAGTACGGTGGATATCAGCACACCCACGGTGGCGAGGAGGAAAATGACCCACTTCTGCTGCGCCAGATCGTTGATGTTGATATGCAGCGCGCCGGCGAACAGCAGAAAGCTCAACATGCCGTACATGACGGTTTCGTCGAAATCCACCGCCGCCAAGGTTCGTTCCGCCCTCGCCTCCAGGCCCGCGAAACCCCACGAGCCGGCAAACAGGATAAGCAGCGACATCACCAATGCGATGAGCATCACCCCGACTGTGGTGGGCAGGCCGATGAAACGGTGATTGATGTAGCTGAACAACGCCGTCAGCGTAATCAGCACGGCTGCCAGCGAAAATAGCTCCATGGCGCTATGCGGCGGGCCGCGACGCGGGTCTCGCCAGCGTCGGCAGGTCTCCGCTGAGTCCCATTGCGCGCGATGCCAGTTGACGCTTCAACAAGGGATTGTGGTCGGTGATGCGCAGACCCGCACCGCGCAGCCAGCACAGCCAGGGCTCGCGGCGGGCGAACAGTTTCTGCATACCGTCCAGCGCCCCCAGCATGAGCAGGTTCTCGCCCTTGCGCCAGCGTTCGTAGCTACGCAGCACCCGCGGCGAGCCCGGATCCCTGCCGGTACCGCGCGCCTCTGCCACCACCTGGGCCAGGGCCGCGGCATCGGCGAGACCCAGATTGACGCCCTGGCCTGCCAGCGGGTGCACGGTGTGGGCGGCGTCGCCCACCAGCACGCAGCGGTCCGCGACGTAGCTTTCGGCGTGGGCGCGCGCAAGCGGGAAGGCCCGCACCGGTCCGGCCGGCGCCACCGCGCCCAGCCTCCACCCGAAGGCCTCGCCCAGGCGCTGTGCGAAGACCGCCGGGTCCAGACCCGGCAATTCCTCGGCCAGCGGCTCATCGCAGCTCCAGACGATCGAGCAATTGCCGTTGGCCAGCGGCAGAAACGCCAAGGGTCCGGTGCCGAGAAAGCGCTGCCGTGCGGTTTGCCGGTGCGGCTGCTCGCTACGCACCTCCGCCACGATGGCGCACTGGGCATAACTTGCCGCCCGCTCCCGGATACCTGCCGCCTGCCTGACCCACGAACGGGCGCCGTCGGCACCCACCAGCATACCGCCCCGGATCAGCTCACCGTCGGCCAGTTCCAGCGCCGCGATACCGGCGTGGACGTGAAACCGAACCGGTTCCGAGTGGTAACGCAGCGTCACCGTCGTAATGTGGGCCAGGTGGCTGTGCAGCACCCTGGTCAGCAGATCATTCTCGACGATGTGGCCCAGATGCGGCTCACCGATGTCAGCGCTGTCGAAACAGATATATCCGTCGCTCAGCGCGTCCCACACTTCCATGCGTCGGAACGGCGACACCCGCCTCGCGAGCAGTTCGGACCAGATACCCAGGTTGTCAAGCAGGTACTCCGAGGCGCGGTTGAGCGCACTGACACGCAGCCCGTAGTGCTCGGCATCGAACGCAGGTGGCGGCGGCGCGCGATCGATGAGTGCCACTTCCATCCCCGACCGCGCCAGCGCCGCGGTGAGCGTCGCACCCACCATGCCGCCGCCGATAACAATGACCTCGCAATCTATGCGCGTCGCCATCGCAGGTCAGCCCAGCGGCAGGCCACGCGCCAGCCTCGGCAGCCAGCCCGCCAGTCCCATGGTGCGCCGGACCAGAAACCGCTTGGCGAAGGGCAGCGTATCCAGCGCCAGCAACCCCAGGCTGCGCATGATCACCGCCGGCGGGAAATCGTTGGCAAACAGACGTATCAGGCTGTCGGTAAACGCCGCCACCGCCCGTGTATCGCGCCGGCGCAGCGACGCGTAACGTTGCAGCAAGGCCGTATCGCCGATATCCCGGCCCGCCGCCGCGGCATCGTGCAGCAGTTCCGCCAACACCGCCACGTCCCGCAAGCCAAGATTGAATCCCTGGCCCGCTACCGGATGCACGGTGTGGGCGGCATTGCCGATCACCACCGTGCGCGGTCGCACCGAGTCAGTCACCCGCACCAGGTTCAGCGCATAAGCGTTGCGCTGCCCGACCCGGTCCAGTCGCCCGGCGCGGTCGCCGGCCCGTTGTCGCAGCCGCAGCAGGAATTCGTCGTCCGGCATCGATGTCAATTCCGGGACCTGGTCGCGGCCTGCGGTCCAAACAACCGCAAAGCGCCCGCTGCTGGTGGGTAGCAGCGCCAGCGGCCCGCTGGAAGTAAAGCGTTCGTAGGCCCAGTTGCCATGACCGGACTCAGGTGTAACCGTGCACAGCACCGCGCTCTGGCGGTAATCGCGCACCTGGGCCGAGATGCCGACCAGCTCGCGGGTGCGGGATCGACCGCCGTCAGCCAGCACCAGCAGGCGGGTATCGATGTCATGGCGGACGCCGGCAGCGTCGGTCCAGGCGAGGCGCGCATGATCCGGGTGCGGATCGACGGCGTCGACAATGGCGGGGCAGAAGATCTCCAGCTGCGCCGCGCATTGCTGCAGCCGCTCCAGCAGGACCTGTCCGAGAACGCGTGCGGTCACCACGTAGCCGAGCGCCTCCACGCCGAACTGCCGGGCGTGGAGCCTGGCCATCCCTGGCCGGCCGTGGTCGGAGATGTGAACGTGCTCGATCGGCGTGGCGTCCCGGCGCGCCACCTCCGGCCACAGCTGCATGCTGTCGAGTATGCGTTTACTGCCCTGGGAAAGCGCCAGCGTGCGATCGTCATAGCTGGGCTGCGCCGCAGAGCGAAACGGCACCGCTTCCAGCACCGCCAGGCGCAGGCCGGATTCCGCGAGAGCGCAGGCCAGGCCCGCCCCCACCAGGCCACCGCCGACGATGGCCAGGTCAAACCTTTCCTGCTGCGCCACGGTTCAGCCCCCGCGTAGAGATCGCGTTGCCGGCATCACCTGTCCGCCATCGTGGATTCGATGTCGGCCACGGTCTTCGGTGCATCCTTGCTGAGGACGGTGTTCCCCTGCCTGTTGATCAGGATGTCGTCCTCGATGCGTACACCGAGCCCGCGCAGCGCTGAATCGATGTCCTCGTCGTCCGGCAGGTAGAGGCCCGGCTCCACGGTGAAAGCCATCCCCGGCTCCAGGATCCGCCAGTCGACGTCGATCTTGTAATCGCCAACGTCGTGAACATCCATACCCAGCCAGTGCCCGGTGCGGTGCATGTAGAATCGCTTGTGGGTCTGCTGCTCGATCAATCCGTCCAGTTCACCTTCCAGCAGCTTCAGGTCGATCAGGCCCTGCACCAGGATGCGTACCGCGGCATCGTGGGGCTCGTTCCAGTGATTGCCGGCCCGGGCCGTGTCGATGGCGGCAAGCTGGGCCGCCAACACAACCTCATATACGTCACGCTGCGCCGCACTGAACTTTCCATTCACCGGGAACGTGCGGGTGATGTCCGCGGCATAGCAGTCGACCTCGGCAGCGGCATCAATCAGCAGCAGATCACCGTCATTGAGCGCTCCGTTATTGTCGATGTAATGCAGCGTGCAGGCATTGACGCCGCCGGCGACGATGGGTGGATAGGCCCAGGACAGGCTCCCGCCACGGCGAAACTCGTGCTCCAGCTCAGCCTGGATCTCGTACTCCATCATGCCCGGCTGGCAGTGCTGCATGGCCCGCCGGTGGGCCGCCGCGGAGATCCTGGCAGCCCGTTTCATAAGGGCGACTTCTTCGCTGCGCTTGATCAGTCGGAGTTCATGCAGGATATGGCTCAGGTCCACCAGTTCGCTGGGCGCATGCACGCCGGTCCTGGCCTTGCCCTTGACCTCGTTTATCCAGTTGAGCAGGCGCATATCGAACTCGGGGTAGTAGCCCATGTTGCCGTATACCTTGCCCTGGTTTTCCAGCATGCCGGGCAGAATCTCGTCGACATCGTCAATCGGGAAGGCGTCGTCGGCGCCGTAGATCTCCACCGCGCCTTCGACACCGGCCCGTTTCCCATCCCAGACTTCGCGGTCAGGGTTTCGCTCCCGGCAGAACAGCACGAACTCGCCCTGCGCCCGGCCCGGACACAGCACGGCGATCGCCTCCGGCTCGGCGTAGTGGGTCAGATAATAGAAATCACTGTCCGGGCGGAACGGATACAGGACGTCGCGATTGCGAGAGCGTTCCGGCGCGGTGGTAATGACGGCGATGCCGTCACCCATCAGCTGCATGACATCCTGGCGGCGCCGGTTGAATACCTTTATATCCATATCCATTGCTAATGCTGCATCGCCCGGGAAGCCCGGGCGTCGTCCGCCGCGTCTTCGAGTTCCGCGAATATCAATTGAACACCCATACGCACGTATTCCTCTATTTGTGCCAGGTTCCATTCGTTTTCCCTGGTGTCCTGCACGACTTGCTCCAGTTCAGAGATGGCGAGCATGTCTCGCGCGATCTCGGCAGCGTCCCCCGGTAATGCCTCGATAGCCAACGTTTGCTCATGCAGCAGTCCGAGGAAAAAGCCCTGACACCACTCGGCCAGCGCAGCGCCGCGCACAGACAAGCCGTTATCCTCCCCCGGCAGCAGCAGATCAAATTCCGGCCGACGTTCCCGCAACTCCCGCAGCGCGGCCTGGAACAGCTTTTCCAGGGGTGTGCGCAGGGTGTCCAGCCGCTCCGGCGCGGCTTCGCTGCCGGACGACAGCAGGGCCAACAAGTCGGGTTCACGACCGGTCCTGGCGCAGTTGCAGATCGTCCCGCACACAATCCCATGCATTTCGGATACACTTACATCGACGCCCGCGAGAGCCAGCGTCGAGGCAAGCTGATCGTAATACGTGACCTCGGTCGGTTGCATGCAGTCATCCTGATCGATTCGGTGAACGCCTTCTCGCCGCCGATGGGACGCGTGGGCGCGTACGTAGGGATACATTTTAACCCCATGCTGTCAAGCGCAAAAAGCGTTGACCCCCTTGGGCTTGATGCCTATAGTTCATTTGAAGATGAGCGTAAACGAACCGATAGAAAAAGACCTGCGTACCCTGGAACAGCGCGTGGACGATCTTATCGGCGCCTGCCGCAGACTCAAAGAAGAAAACGATAATCTGCGCTCGAGCCGCGATACGCTCATCGAGGAGCGGTCGAAACTCGCGGAAAAGAACCGGTTGGCGAGGAACCGCCTGGAATCGATTGTGACCCGCCTGAAGGCGCTGGAAAAACATCAGTGAAAGCGGCTTGGAACGGGGTGAAAGTCTCCATCATGGGACGCGAATTCTCCGTGGTATGCGATGAAGACCAGCAGGAGGCGTTGACCCAGGCAGCGGTACATCTGGACCGTACCATGCGCGATATCCAGAAGGGAGGGAAAGTGATCGGGATCGAGCGCTGCGCAATCATGGCGGCGTTGAATATCACGCACGAGTTGCTGGACCTGCGCAAGCGCAGTGACGAAAACGGTGACGTCGGGGGTCGGTTGCGTGAACTACAGGACAAGATAGATGCTGCAATGCAGGATCAGCATCAGCTGTCCCTCTGACGGGACGGTGAACGATTTGGTGTCGCCTGCGGTGTTCGAGCGGTTCTGAATATCCTTAGAACCTAAATCATAACTCGGGAGCCGCGATCGAGGTCGTTGTTGAGCAGGTCCGAATTCGGAAAGCCTGAAACGTCTCGTAGGCGCCCACTTGGACCTTTCGGTTCAAGGCTCAGGGGCCGCACGGCACAGGCGGGTGACACCATCCTCACAGCGCTTTACTGCTTGCGCGCCGCCGCGCGGCGCAGGGGCCCCGGCACCCCGGCATGACCGGCCTGCAGCGCCAGGCCCCGGCACCCAAGTCGGAGCTGCGCCGCCGCATACGGCAGCAGCGTCTCGACCTCCCGGCCCGGGTGCGGGCCATGGCCGCGAGGCGGGTGGTGACGACGATGACCCGATTGCCCTGGTTTCGCCAGGCGCGCCGCGTCGCGTTCTACCTGCCCCATCGCGGAGAACTCGACCTCAGGGGACTCCCGCTGCGACGCCCGGACAAGCAATATTTCCTCCCTCTGCTGCCTGCGCGGCACGGCCTGCCGCTGTGGTTTGCGCCGCTGCGACCCGGCACGCCGCTGCGACGCAACCGCTACGGGATCCTGGAGCCGGCGGTCCCCCGGCACGAGTGGCTGCGCGCGGCGAGACTGGACCTCGTCATGGTTCCGCTGGTAGCCTTCGACCGGCGCGGTGGACGGCTGGGCATGGGCGGCGGCTACTACGACGCCACGCTCGCCTTTCTGCAACAGCGAGACCGCTGGCTGAGGCCGAGAATCGTCGGTGTGGCCTATGCCGTGCAGGAAATTGAAACTTTACCTCTGGACCCCTGGGATGTGCCGATGATGGCCATCGTAACCGAGACAGGCGTCGTCAAGACGGCCTGACTGCCAACTACGGATAGGAACTTGAACATACTTTTCGTCGGCGATGTGGTCGGCAAGCCCGGACGAAGGGTGCTGCTGTCGAATCTCGCCAATCTGCGCGAGCACTACAATTTGGATTTCATCGTGGTCAATGCCGAGAACGCGGCGGCGGGGTTTGGCATCACCGCGCCCCTCGCCGAGGAACTGTTCGAAAACGGCGTTGACGTGCTGACTTCCGGTAACCACATCTGGGACAAACGGGAGGTGCTGGACTATATCGGCAACCAGTCGCGTCTGCTGCGGCCCCACAATTACCCCGACAGCATGCCCGGCAGCGGCTGGCTGGTGGTGGACAGCGAGATCGGCTTACCGGTGGCGGTGCTGAACCTGATGGGCCAGGTCTTCATGTTCCCGTCTCTGGATTGTCCGTTCCGCTGCGCCGACGAGATGCTCGAGGACAAACCGGATGATGTCAAGATCGTGCTGGTGGATTTCCATGCCGAGGCCAGCAGCGAGAAGGTAGCCATGGGCTGGCATCTGGACGGACGTGTCAGCGCCGTGGTGGGAAGCCATACCCATGTGCCCACCGCCGATGAACGGGTACTGCCCCAGGGCACCGCGTACATCTCCGACGCCGGCATGACCGGATGCTATGACTCCATCATAGGCATGAATACCGAGAAGGTGCTGCTCCGGTTCGTTCACAAGCTGCCGGAACGGTTCGAAGTGGCGTCGGGCCGGGGCATTTTGAGTGGGGTGGTGATCGACGTGGACCCGGCAACCGGCCTCAGCCGCAACATCGAGCGACTCAGCATTGGCGAATGGGAGGGCGATGCGCTCCCTGCACGCCGCATATCCAGCGCCTGAACACCCTGTTTCAAGCCACCTGGTTCCGAATTCACACACGGTGAAATACTGGCTGATGAAGAGCGAGCCGGGCGTATACGGTATCGATGACCTTGCCCGGCAGAACAAACAAACGGACCACTGGGACGGGATTCGCAACTACCAGGCGCGTAATTTCATGCGCGATGAGATGCAGGCCGGCGACCTCGCGTTCTTCTATCACTCGAGTTGCGAGCAGCCCGGCATCGTCGGCATCATTACCATTGCGCGACCGGGATACCCGGATCACACTGCGTTCGACCCCGACGAAAAGTACTATGACCCGAAGAGCAGCCCGGATGCGCCGCGCTGGTACATGGTGGACGTCACACTCGAACGCAAGCTGGACCGCGTGATCACGCTGCAGGAACTGAAGCAGCAAAGTACGTTGCGGGACATGCAGCTGTTGCAGCGCGGGAACCGCCTGTCCATCATGCCGGTCACGCGCAGGGAATGGAATCACATCCTAAAACTCGAGCACAGACAGGAGTAATCAGTAAGACATGGCAATTCCACGTGTATTCATCGCATTGGCGGCGTCGTTGCTGCTTGCCGCCACTTTCACCTCACAGGCCCAGGACAAAGACAAGAACCCCATGGTAAGAATGACCACGAACTACGGGACCATCGAGATCGAGGTCCTTCCCGAGCAGGCGCCCCTCACTGCCGAGAATTTCCTTCGTTATGTGCGAGACGGCTTCTATGACGGCGTGATCTTCCACCGCGTGGTGCCCAACTTCGTCATCCAGGGCGGAGGCATGGAGCCTGGAATGAAGGAAAAGGAGACCAGGCCGCCGATCAAAAACGAAGCCGACAACGGTCTCAAGAACGATCGCGGCAGCCTGTCCATGGCGCGCACCAATGAACCCGACTCGGCGTCATCGCAGTTCTTCATCAACCTCAAAGACAATGAGTTCCTCGATCACACCGCTAAAACACCCCGCGGCTGGGGTTACGCCGTGTTCGCCAAGGTAGTGTCGGGCATGGACGTGGTGGACAAGATCGCCAAGGTGCCGACCACCAATTCGGGTTTTCATCAGGACGTGCCAACCGAGGACGTCGTCATCGAAAAAGCCGAAGTAGTAGAGTAACCGGCGTGCTGTCAGCCGGCTCGCGGTATCCGGCCGGCATCCAGCAGTTCCTGTGCCGATCGTCGCCCCCGCAGCGGTGGCTCAGGGCGCAGAGCATCGCTGTGAACCGGTCTTGTGCATCGATAATAGATCCCCACGGGTACCGGGAGGTCATCACCTTCGATGTCCGCCAGCAGGCCCGCCAGGGCCGCGTTGCCGACATCATGTCGCAACAGCGGCGGATCGGCATCATCGGTGCGCTGCACGCGTAGTCGACCGCCCTGATCCAGAGTTAATGCGCGCTCGCCATCGCCGCCCACGGTAAGCGGTTGACCGGGCCGCAAATGCAGGTAGTTCCGTGACGGCTGCACGAATGCGCCGTCATTGAATACCGGGCAGTTCTGCCAGATCTCGACCAGCGCGGCGCCGCGATGCTCGGCGGCGGCGATAAGGACGTCGCGCATTTGCCGGCCATGGGAATCGACACAGCGGGCGACGAACGTCGCTCCGGCTGTCAACGCCAGGCGCAGCGGATTCAAGGACCTGTCGACGACCCCGGCCGGACTGCTGGGCGTGACCTGGCCGGGAAACGACGTCGGACTCGCCTGTCCTTTGGTTAGACCGTACACGGCATTGTTCAACAACAGGATCTTGATGTCCACGTTACGGCGCAGCGCGTGGATCAGGTGACCGACCCCGATCGACAATGCGTCACCGTCTCCGGTGACCACCCACACCGTGAGACTGGGATTCACGGCCTTGATCCCGGTGGCGATCGCTGGCGCGCGGCCGTGTACGCCGTGCAGGCCATAGGTATCCACGTAATAGGGGAAGCGGCTGGCACAGCCGATCCCGCTCACAATGACGTGATCTTCCTTGTTGGCGCCAACAGCAGCCAGCATCTTGTGAAACTGGGCCAGTATGGCGTAGTCCCCGCAGCCGGGGCACCAGCGAATCTGCTGATCCGACCGATAATCGCGTTTATCGCGCGCGCCGGTGGCAACGCCAGCGGGTTCGGCGAGATTGGTCATGGTCCCTCCCGGCAACTCAAAGCATCGCCTCGATATCCGCCACCGCGAACGGCCCTCCCTGCACCTTGCTGTACGGCTGCAGATCCAGCAGGAACTCATCCCGCAGCCGTGCACACAGCTGGCCCAGATTCATCTCCGCCACCAGAACTTTGCGGAATCCGCGCAAGCAGCGGCCGAGGTCAGGCGGCAGCGGGTTGAGGTGGCGCAGGTGCAGGTGACTGACCTGCTTTCCGCACCGCCTGGCCCGTGCTACCGCGGTTCGGATGGCGCCAAAGGTGCTGCCCCAACCCACTACCAGCAAGTCTCCGTGGTCGCTGCCGAACAGCACCGTGTCCTCTATATGTCGGGCGGCGGCGGCAAGCTTCTGGGCGCGCAACCGGGTCATGAGTTCATGATTGCCCGGATCGTAACTGATGTGCCCGCTGACATGCTCCTTCTCCAGGCTGCCGATCCGGTGCTGCAGACCGGGGGTTCCGGGGACGGCCCACGGCCGTGCCAGTTCCTCATCGCGGGCGTAGGGTGCGAAAGGCGAACCCGCCTCGGCCTGCCGCACGTTGATAGGCCTTATGTCGCGAAGTCGCGGTTGTCGCCACGACTCGGCGCTATTGGCGATGGCTGCGTCGGAGAGCAGTACCACGGGCGTCATGTGGCGCAGCGCTATTCGCGCCGCCTCGATCACGGCCCAAAAACAGTCGCTGGCGCTGCTTGCCGCCAGCACCGGCAACGGCGCCTCGCCACTGCGCCCGTGCAGCGCCTGGTTGAGATCGCTTTGTTCGGGTTTCGTTGGCATGCCGGTGCTGGGGCCGGCACGCTGCACGTCCACCACGAGCATTGGCAGTTCAAGCGCCACCGCCATGCCGAGCATTTCGCTCATCAGCGCGAACCCGGGACCGCTGGTAGTGGTCACCGCGAGGGCGCCCGCGTACGCCGCGCCCACCGCCGCACCGATCGCCGCCATTTCGTCTTCCGCCTGGAAAGTGCGCACGCCGAACTCGTCCCAACCGCACATCAAATGCACGATGTCCGACGCCGGCGTGATTGGATAGCTGGCCAGGAACAGATCCAGACCGCTGAGTTCCGCCGCCGTCACCAGCCCCAATGACAGGGCCTCGTTGCCGGACACCATGCGGCGGGGGCCTGCAGAGCCGTCGCTCGCCACCGGCAGCACCCGCCGGGCCGACAGTTCCGTGGTCTCTCCATAATTCATTCCGGCGCGCAATGCGGCGCGATTGGCTTCTCCCAGCTCCCGATGCGACTCGAACTGCCGGTCGAGCCAGGCCAGGGTGGCCTCGGTATGGAGTTGATACATCCAGCACACGACGCCCATGGCAAAGAAATTGCGGCAACGCAGGGCGGATCTTCGGCGCAGGTCATACTTCTCCACCGCCGCCAGGGTGAGTGCCGTCATGTCGACGCGGACAAGGTCATGAGCGCTCGTCTCCAACTGCGCCACCGGGTCGACGTCATAACCGGCCAGTGCCAGGTTCTTCTCAATGAAGGCGCCGCTGTCCAGTATCAGGCAACCGCCCGGTTTGAGGCGCCGCCAGTTCGCCCGTAAAGCGGCCGGGTTCAGCGCCACCAGCACGTCGGCCGTGTCGCCCGCCGTCAACGGCTCGCCGGCGTCGAATCGAATCTGGATAGTCGACACACCGTTGAGGCTGCCGGCGGGAGCGCGTATCTCCGCTGGAAAATCCGGCGCCACGCCAAGGCCCAGGCCCGCCGCCACACCTTGCTGTGCGAGTCGGCGTCCCGCGAGCTGGACGCCATCGCCCGAGTCGCCGGCGAGACAGATGACCACGCCGGTCGCTTGCACATCCTGGCCGCTGGTCACGACGCCTGGTCTCCGTCAGCCGATGCCAGCCGGGGCGTCATTCCCCGTCACCGCGGACGCCGGCAATACCCGTCAATACCGCCGCCGTGAAATCGAGGATCATCGACAGGCTGATTCAGAGCAGCGCCACTTCGGGGTAGGCCGTCACCAGCTCCTCGTGACGCGCATCCCGGACCGACTGTCGCGCCGCGAAACACTGCCGAAAGTCCATATACGCGTCGAAGGCTTCGCTCTCTCCCGAGCCATAGCGGACAATAAAAAACGGGGCACGTCGCACACCATACTGCCAAGCCAGCCTCATGCCCTCACCGTCCGGATCCCGTTCCTCCGCCACCACGACCCGGTCTATCAGACCGGACAGCCCGTCCTGCTCCAGGCGCGAGTGCACATGGCCGCACCTGGCGCACCAGTGACCGTTGGCCAGCCGCTTCTTGACCAGCACCACCTCCACGGGTAACCCGGTCACGAGCCCTGCGCCCGGCTCAGGTTACCGGCGTGCAGGCCGCATTCCTTGTCCTCGGGGTTCTCCCACCACCACCGACCCTCGCGCTCGTGCTGGTTGGGGAGCACCGCCCGGGTGCAAGGCTCGCAGCCGATACTTATATATCCCCGCTCGTGCAGGGGATTGAAGGGCAGGTCGTTGTCACGCAGATACTGCCACACCTGGGACGACGTCCAGTTAGCCAGCGGATTGATTTTTACCAGTTGCCGCTGCGGGGTGGAGAAGGCCTGATCCAGCTGCACCACCGGGACGCGGCTGCGGGTCCCCGGACTCTGGTCGTGCCGCTGGCCGGTGATCCAGGCGTCAAGTTGGGCCAGCTTGCGCTTCAGCGGCGCCACCTTGCGTATGCCGCAGCACTCTCCGTGACCTTCGCGGCGGAAACTGAACAGGCCCTTGTTTCGCACCAGTATCTCCACCGCCGCCGCCTCGGGCACCAGTAACTCCAGGTCCAGCGTGTAATGCTCGCGCACTGTTTCCAGGTAGCGCAGGGTGTCGGGATGCAGGCGCCCGGTATCCAGTGAGAACACCTTCACGTCAGGCCGCAGCTTTACCGCCATGTCCACCAGGACTACATCCTCGGCACCGCTGAAAGATAACGCTATGCGCTCGTACTCCTGCAGTGCCCATCGCAAGGCCTGTTGCGGCGGCGAGGCGTCGAACCGGTGCGCCAGCAATCCAAAATCTATATCACTCATCTTCGCCGTGCTCCCTCGATTGAATTGAAAACATGTTCGAACTGGGCATGGCGACGCCGGCGAAAGACCAGCGACTGCCCGTCAGCGGCCGGCTGGTAGGCGGTCGCTGACCGCTTCAGCACCGCGAGTGCGGCGTCGGTATCCTCGCGCGGATGCAGCTCGAAGGCGTCGAAGCCGCAACGCGCCAGGAACTGCAGCTGGTCGCGACGCGCCTGCAGGGCGCGCAACTCGCCCCGGTAGCCAAACTGCTGCCGCAACTGCCGCGCCTGGGAATAGCCCCGCCCGTCGGCGAAACTGCCGAAATCGAGTGCCAGCAGGTCCAGCCGGTCGAGATCAGCGGCGATGTCGGCAACCGCATCATCCGGCTGTAGACGCACACCCACCGGGCGAAAGCGGGCCAGTAGCGTTTCTCTCTGCAGCCGCCACCGGCGCAGGGAGACAGTGACGTTACCGCTGCCGAGCGCTTCCTCGTCAGCTACATGCCGCCACTGGTTGCGGCGTATCGAGTGTCTCGTGATGAGGTGCATAGACAAGTTCCTTGAAGGGTTTGACTCCCAGCCGTCTGAATACCGAGGCGAAGCTCTCCTCGCCGCTGCGTTGTTCGGCGAACACCTCCAGCACCGCCGCCACCGCATCGGCGACCGCACCGGCGGGCAGGGCCGGACCCAGCCGCGTGCCGATGCGCGAGCCGTCACTGGCGCTGCCGCCGAGTGTCACCTGGTACCACTGTTCACCGTGTTTATCGACGCCAAGTATGCCGATGTCGCCGACGTGGTGATGGCCGCAGGCGTTCATGCAGCCGGAAATCTTGATCCTGACCTCACCCAGCCGGTACAGCTCGTCCAGGTGCTCGAAGCGCTGATTGATGCCGCGCGCGACCGGGATGGATGCGGCGTTGGCCAGTGCGCAGAAATCAATACCAGGGCAGCAGATCATGTCCTGCACGGTGCCGATGTTCGCCGTCGCCAGTCCCTGTGCGTCCAGGGCGCGCCATAGCGGCACGAGGTCCCGGTTGGCGACGTGGGCGAGCACCAGGTTCTGCTCATGGCTGGCGCGCAGCTCGCCGTGGCTGTAGCGATCGGCCAGGTCGGCGACCGCCTCCATCTGTGCGGCCGTGATGTCCCCCGGTGGTGCACCGGGGTGCTTCAGCGACACATAGACAATGCGGCGGTCCGCGTCCTTGTGGGCGCGCGTGTTCTGCCTCAACCAGTGCGCGAATCCGGGATGCGCGCGAGGATCGGGCGGCGGTCCGACCGGCAGCGGGCGGCGCGCAGGGCTCACGGGTGTGAAATGACGTTGCATCGCCGCCAGCTCCGCCGGATCCAGCGCCAGGGCGGCATGATCCATCGCCTGCCATGCGGCCTCGACCTGTTCCCGCAGGCGGTCGACACCCATCGCCTGCACCAGTACCTTGATGCGCGCCTTGTGCAGGTTGTCGCGGCGCCCGTGCAGATTGTAGACGCGCAAGATGGCTTCCACGTAGGACAGCAACTGGGTACCGGGCAGGAAGTCGCGCAACCTTTCGGCGATCGCCGGGGCACGGCCCAGGCCGCCCCCGACCCAGACTTCGAAGCCGGTAACCCCATCGGCGTTGTGCACCAGCCTCAACCCGATGTCATGGAAGCGCAGCGCCGTCCGGTCCCGCGCCGCGCCGGTGACGGCGATCTTGAATTTGCGCGGCAGCCAGTAGAATTCGGGATGCAGCGTGGACCACTGGCGCAGTATTTCACACCACGGCCGCGGATCTTCCAACTCGTCTGCGGCGACCCCGGCCAGGTGGTCGCTGGTGATGTTGCGGATGCAGTTGCCGCTGGTCTGGATGGCGTGCATCTCCACCGCGGCCAGTTCCTCCAGGATGTCCGGCACCGCCTCGAGCTGCGGCCAGTTGAACTGAATATTCTGGCGCGTGGTGAAGTGCGCGAAGCCGCGGTCGTAACGGCGCGCAATACCGGCGAGGGCCCGCAGCTGGCGGCTGCTGAACAGACCGTAAGGTATCGCCACCCGCAGCATGTAGGCATGTCGCTGCAGGTAAAGCCCGTTGCGCAGGCGCAGCGGCTTGAATTCGTCCTCCGACAGCTCACCCGCCAGCCGGCGGCGCACCTGGTCGCGGAACTCCCGCACCCGTTCCTGCACCAGTGAATGGTCGAAGTGATCGTAGCGGTACATGAAATATTTCCGTGTTGTCGGCGGCGATGTTTCAATCAGTGCTCGAGTGCGGACTATAGACAGCGGTGTAAATAATTAGAAAGAATATGTTTTGATATATATATGAGTTCTAATTATTTAAATCCCCTTGTTATCGACCCCCGTGGTGCCTACGATGCACCACCCCGACAGCGCCGTCCCTGCACGTTTCCTTGAATCCCCTACCCGATCCCCGCAACGCCGATAGCTGGCAGCGTGAGCTCGAAAGCTGCATGCGTCGTGACCGCCTGCGCCTGCAGCAACGCGCGAGGCGGCTGCGCGCGGGCGCCGATCCGGCCGCCCTGCTGCGCGCGCTGGCGCAGGCGCAGGACCGCTACCAGCGGCGTCTCGCCGGCCGGCCGGCCGTGGCGTTCGACGACACGCTGCCGATCGCCGCCAGACGCGCGGAGATCGAGGCGACGGTGCGCGAACACCAGGTGGTGGTCGTTTGCGGGGAGACCGGGTCCGGAAAAAGCACCCAGCTGCCCAAGATATGCCTGGCGCTGGGCCGCGGCAAGCGGGGCTTCATCGGCCACACACAGCCGCGGCGCATCGCCGCCCGCAGCATCGCCGTCAGGCTGGCGGCGGAGCTGCACAGCGCACCAGGGCACGCGGTCGGACACAAGATGCGGTTCAGCGACAACGTCAGCGAAGACACCTACATCAAGGTCGTCACCGACGGCATGCTGCTCAGCGAGGTCGAACACGACCGCCGCCTGGACCAGTACGATACGCTGATCATCGACGAGGCCCATGAACGCTCGCTCAATATCGATTTCCTGCTCGGTTATCTAAGGCAGCTGCTGCCACGGCGCCCCGACCTTAAACTGATCATCACTTCCGCGACCATCGACCCGCTCGGCTTTTCGCGTCACTTCGACGGCGCGCCCGTGATCGAGGTGTCGGGTCGCACCTATCCGGTGGAGGTTCGCTATCGGCCATTGGCGGAGACCGACAGCGATCGCCGAGAACGGCAGGTGGAGGTGGGTATTCTCAAGGCGGTAGACGAACTGAGCGCCGCCGGCCCGGGCGACATACTGGTGTTTCTGCCCGGAGAGCGCGACATACGCAACACCGCGGAACTGCTGCGCAAGCGCAGGCTGGCCAACACTGAGATCCTGCCGCTTTATGCCCGCCTGTCCAGCCTGGAGCAGCAGCGGATCTTTCAGCCTCACGGCGGTCGTCGCATCATCCTGGCCACGAATGTCGCCGAAACCTCGCTGACCGTACCCGGCATCCGCTACGTGGTCGACAGCGGCCTCGCCCGCATCAGCCGCTACCGGCCGGGGCGGCAGGTGCAGGCGCTGCCCATCGAAGCGGTCTCCCAGGCCTCCGCTGACCAGCGCAAGGGACGCTGCGGGCGCACCGCCGACGGTATCTGCATCCGCCTGTATGCCGAGACGGACTACGCCCAGCGGCCCCGCTTCACCGAGCCGGAGGTCCTGCGCACCTCGCTGGCCGGGGTGATACTGCGCATGGCGCACCTGCGGCTCGGAGACCCGGCCGAGTTTCCCTTCCTCGACCCGCCCACGGAGCGCCTCATCAACGACGGCTACCGCCTGCTGGAGGAACTTGCCGCGGTGGATGACCGGCGGCGGCTCACGGGGGTCGGCAGAAAGCTGGCGCGACTGCCGGTGGATCCGCGCATCGGACGCATGCTGCTCGCCGCCGGCGAGCAGGGGGCCCTGGCCGAGGTGCTGACCATCGCGGCCGCGCTGTCGATACAGGACCCCCGCGAATACCCGGCGCAGGTTCGTGAGCAGGCACGTGCACTGCACCAACGCTACCTGGAGCCCGGATCGGATTTTCTTAGCCTGCTCAAGCTCTGGTCCGATTACCATCGAGAAACCAAAGGGCTCAATCAGCGCCGCCAGCGCAATTACTGCCGTGACAATCTGCTCTCATACGTGCGTATGCGGGAATGGATGGACGTGCGCAACCAGCTCGCGCAGCTGGTGCGCGAGTTGCATCTCACCGTCAATGCGCGGCCGGCATCGGCGGCCGCCATACACCGTTCACTGCTGGCCGGCCTGCTCGGCAACATCGCTTGCGCGCACGAACGCCACGAGTATCTGGGCACGCGCGGAAAGAAACTGTTCATCCATCCCCGCTCCTCCCTGTTCAAGGCTTCGCCGAAGTGGTTCATGGCCGCCGAGCTGGTCGATACCGAGCGGCTCTACGCCCACATGGTGGCGGCGATACAGCCGCAATGGGCCGAACAATTGGCGCCGCAGCTGGTGCGCCGGCAGTACCTGGAACCGCACTGGGAAAAGCGCCGCGGCGAGGTGGTGGCCTTTGAGCAGGTGACTCTGTTCGGCCTCACCCTGGTGAGCCGGCGCCAGGCGCACTACGGCGCCGTCGCCCCCGCCGCGGCGCGGGCGATATTCATCCGCGCGGCCCTGGTCGCGGGCGAGTTGGGGGTCGACGCCGGGTTTCTGCGTCACAACCGCGGGCTGGTCGCGCAGCTGGAGGAGCTGGAGCACAAGTCCCGCCGTCGCGACGTGCTGGTGAGCGAGGAGCAACAGTTCACCTTCTATGACACCCGCGTACCGGCCGACGTGTTCACCGCACGCGCGTTCCATAGCTGGCGCCGGGCCGCGGAGCGAGACCAGCCGCGCTGCCTGTTCATGAATCATGAAGACCTGATGCAGCACGACGCGGCGGCCATCTCGGCCGAGCGCTTCCCCGATCATCTGGAGGTCGGTGCCAACCGCCTCGCCCTCGTCTATCACTTCGAACCCGGGCACATCAATGACGGGGTGACCGTGCGCGTGCCGCTGCCGCTGCTGCGACAGCTGCCGAACCAGGTCTTCACCTGGCTGGTGCCGGGGCTGCGGCTGGAGAAGATCATCGCCCTGATCAAGTCCCTGCCCAAGCCGCAACGGCGGCATTTCGTGCCCGCCCCCGATGTTGCCGAGCGAGCGCTGGCGCTGCTGCCCGACGCCGATGCCGGCGCTTCGATGGAAAGCGCGCTGGAACGCGCCCTGCACCAGCTGGCCGGAAACAGGCCCGAGGCGCTCAGCTGGGACACCGGTAAGCTGCCGTTGCACCTGAAGATGAACTTCACCGCCATTGACGCGGACGGGGCGGTCATCGACAGCGACCGCGACCTCGCCGCGCTGCAGCGCCGCCTGGCCCATCGCGTTGTACCCAGCACGGCGCCCGCCGACACGGATCACGGCATGGCGCGCAAGGGCATCCGCAGCTGGGACCTTGGAAACCTGCCGCAGGCGCTGCAGCGGGTGCAGCAGGGGGTGAAGGTTGAGCGCTACCCGGCCCTGGTCGATGACACCGACAGTGTGGCGATACGTCTGTATGCGGACCCGGGCGAAGCCGAGACCGCGCACCGTACCGGGGTGCGGCGTTTGCTGATGCTGGCGCTGCCGCAGCACAGCCGGTTTCTGCGCAAGAACCTGCCGCAGCTGCAGCGCATGTGCCTGCACTTCTCCACCGCGGGCGACTGCGCGCAGCTGCGTCAGGACATTGTCGACGCGACCCTGGACCGCGTTATCGGCGGCGAGCTGCCGCGTGATCAGGCCGCGTTCCAGCGCTGCACGGAACGTGCGCGATCCGGCTTGATGACCGAGGCCAACGAACTGTGCGCGCTGCTCGACGGCGCCCTGGAGCAGTATCACACCTGCCGCGGCCATCTGGACGCTGCACCGGCGGCAGCGCGGCGGGACATCGATGCGCAGCTCAGCTGGCTGCTGTATCCGGGATTCGTCACCCACACTCCGGCCCAGTGGCTGTGCCATTATCCGCGCTATCTCAATGCCGTGCTGGCCCGGCTGCAGCGGCTGGCCCACGCCGCCAGCCGCGACAGCCAGCGGATGCAATTATTCGAACCCTGGTGGCAGCGCCTGCTGACGCTGGCGCCCGAACCTCGCGCCGAGCTGCCGCCGCCGCTGTCGGAATACCGCTGGCTGCTGGAAGAGTACCGGGTCTCCCTGTTCGCGCAGGAGCTGAAGACCGCGGTGCCGGTGTCACCGCAACGACTGCAGCGCGCCTGGCAACGCGCCGCGACCTGAAGAACGAGGAAAATCATGGATATCCAGATCATGCTGTCGAAACTGCTTCCCTTGTTCGTGTATCCGCTGGGCGTGTCGATGTGGCTGCTGATCGGGGCACTGGTAACGGGGGCCCGCGGCCGCCGGCACGCCGCCTTCCTGTGCACGCTGGGGGCGCTGCTGATACTCGCGGTGGCCGGAAACGGCCGGGTTGCCGACGCCTTATATGGCGGTATGGAGCAGACCCACCCGCCCGCGGCCGTGGCCGCCAGCGAGACGGCGGACGCCATCGTGGTTCTGGGCGGGGCACTGGGCCTGCCGCTGCCGCCGCGCCTCGATATCGACCTGGTGGCGGCCTCGGACCGGCTGCGGCACGCGGCACGGCTGTACGCGGCCGGCAAGGCGCCGCGTATCATATTGTCCGGGGGCAATACGTTCCCCCAGCCCGGGATGCGCAGCGAATCGGAGCACGCGGCGCGCCTGCTGGAGGAGTGGGGCGTGCCCCGCGACGCCATGTTGCTGGAAACGCAAAGCCGCAACACCTACGAGAACGCGTTGCACACCCGCGCACTGATGGCGCGGCACGGTATCCGCAACGCACTTTTGGTCACCTCCGCCCTGCACATGCCACGGGCCGCCGCCGTGTTCCGCAGCGCAGGGGTCAGCATCATCCCCTCCGCCACCGATCACGTCGCGGTCAAGCAGCAACAGCCGGAACTGCTCAACTGGTTTCCCGATGTCTTTTCGCTGGCGGCCACCACCAGCGTCATCAAGGAGTGGCTGGGCATGCTGGCCTACCGCCTGCGCGGGTGGATCGACGATTGAACGTGATCAATCCCAGTCTTCGTGGTCGAACTCGTAGTACCCGAGCTTGCGGCCCCGCCCCTCGCATACCACCGTGCCGACGAACTCCCGGCTGGGATAGACCTGCTCGCCCTGCCAGAACCTGTCCGGCTCATCGGGATCGGCAATGCCGAAACGCGGTTCTGCGCAGTCGAGGCATAACTCGACGCTGTCCAGCGGATACCGTATGCCGACGCCGACCGCCTTGCCGTATCCCTCCTTGCGGGTCCAGCAGGCGAGAAAGGCATCCCGCTGCTGCGCCGGCGGCAGAGACAGGATGGCGGCGGCCTCGACGCCGGTGAACTTGCGCCGGGCGATGCGGGAGAAACTGACCTCGCGCGGCAGATACTCCAGGTCCACGCCCACCTCGCCGTCCCAGGCGAAAGCGTACAAGGCGCGGCCGCCGGAATCGGAATAGTTGAAGCAAAGGCGCCGGGCGTCATGGTGCCGGGCGAGACGCGGCTTGCCCACCGGCCCGTATTCGAAGCGGATGGCGGCGGCCGGTTGCCGCAGGTATGCACCCAGCAGCAGGCGCAGGGTGGCCCGCCCCACCACCCAGTCATCGCGCAGCCGTGGCAGACGGAAACGTCCGGCCCGCGCACTTTCCGCCGCGTTGAGGCGGTTCGCCAGCGCCGCCACGCGGGCGGCGCTGGTCCGCAGCGGGACCCACCACAGGTGAATTTCATCGCCGCCCAGTGGCGGTACCGTGGCGGTGCGCTGCCAGCGCACCAGTCGTTGATCATCGATCCAGGATCGACCGCTTCGCATCGTCTATTGATTGAACGTGACTTCAAACCGCTGGCCGGCCTCGCCGCAACCCGCCGCGGCGGCCAAGTTTCGAGATCCGCCGCGGCAATGCGGCCAGGTGCCTCGTCGAGCGTGGCTCGCCGGTCTCTTCGCGCCTAGCGATCCTCGCCCGCTTCGTCCAGCGCCCGGGCAAAATCACGGCGCGTCAGATGCCTGGCTCTGCCGCCCAGGCCGGCGTTCCGCCATGATAACGCCGCGTTCGGTCGCTTGCATGTCCGATAGCCTGGTCTAAGCTTTCCGTAGATGCCTCTGCTGGTCGAGGCCTCTATGAGTTCTGCTTCCCCCCGAGATGGGGATACTTCATTGGCCCGCGTCGCGGCCTCGTAAGGGCGGCACGCGGGCTCGTTTTTTATGGGCCCCGCAGCACAGCAGGCCGGCAGCCGTGACTGCCACGGCGCGGCAACGACATGCCTGCGCTTCTTTGCATGCACGGCGGGAACCGTTATTCTGTCCGCATCGCAACCCCCGGCCGGGCACATCATGACACAGGACGAACAAAAGCAGGCGGCGGCGGAGGCGGCCCTGGATTTCATCGAAACGGGCAGCGTCATCGGCGTCGGTACCGGCTCCACCGCCAACCACTTCATCGACGCGCTGGCCCGCATCAAAGGCAAGCTGGACGGGGCGGTCGCCAGCTCCGAGGCCAGTGCAGCCCGCCTGCGCGAGCACCGCATCCCGGTACTGGAACTCGACAGCACCGGGGACCTGCCGCTGTACGTCGATGGTGCCGACGAAGCCACCCGCCATCTGCACCTGATCAAGGGCGGCGGGGGCGCCCTGACCCGGGAAAAGATCGTCGCCGCTGCCAGCAAAAAATTCATCTGCGTGGCCGACCAGTCGAAGCTGGTCGACGTGCTGGGCAGCTTCCCGCTGCCGCTGGAGGTCATTCCCATGGCCAAGAGCTATGTGGGCCGGCAGATGGTGAAGCTGGGCGGACGGCCTGCGCTGCGCGAGGGTTATACCACCGACAACGGCAATTTCATCATCGACGTGCACGACCTGGAGATGCTGGACCCGGTGGCGGTGGAGGAACGACTCGACCATGTCGCCGGCGTGGTCAGCAACGGGATCTTCGCGCGCCGCGGCGCCGATCTGCTACTGCTGGGCACACCGGGCGGAGTGGAAAAGATCGGTTGAAGCCGGGTCCGGGGCGGTTGCCCGGGCCGAGCGTCCTCAGGGTCGCTGCGGCGCCGCCGCCAGGGTCTCGCCATCGCGCAACAGCTCCTGCAGGGCGAAATAGGAAGGATGCCGACGCAGGGTGCCGCCGCGGTGGTCGACCAGCCCGTATCCCGGGTTGATGAGCTGCCACCAGTAGACCCGTTCCACCCAGCCGGTCTGGTAAACGATCTGGTAGTACTGCCGCAGGTAGCGCGCCTGGGTAGGCTCATCCACGGTGGACCGCGGATGCCCCGAGTTCGGGGTGTAGGGCCTGGTGTTGAGCAGCGGCCAGTTGAACTCCGTGATCCACAGCCGGCGCGCATTGCGGCTGCCGAGCAGCACCAGCGCATACAGCACCCGCAGCTTGGTATACAGGTTGAAGATCCCGAACTGGCGGCCCCAGGGTGAACCGCGGCGGTTGACGTAAAGCAGGGCGCTCACGACGTCGAGATTGTAGCGGCGACGGTTGCGCAGGGTGCGCAGCGTCACCAGCGGCTCGAAATCGATGACGGATGATCCCACCAGCCGGACGCCGGGCGCGGCGCCACGCACCTCCTCCGCGATCTCCAGCAGCCGCAAGTATTCGCCGCTGTTGGCACAGCCCCATTTGCTGCGGTTGATGGCGTTGCCGATCTGGAAATACTCCGCCCGGTCGCCGAACAGATCGAAGATCGCCGTGAGGTCCCGCCGCCAGCGCTCCGGGTGCTGCACACTCTCCCGGCTCTGCAGGACATTGATAAGGAAATCGTGGAAGGGGTAGCGGTCGACCAGGGCGCGGTAGACATCGAAACGGTCGCGATCCCAGGTCGGCACCCGCAGCAGCAGCCGCTTAGCGCCCAGTTCCTGGACCATGTCCTGCACCGCGGTATCGTAGCGCGCGTCGGGAGAAATACTGAGCCCGATAAAGTCCGCGGGAAGGGGTCGCTGCGCCGCCGGCCGCAGACGGACGAACTGCCACAGGAATGCCGGCAGCATGGCCAGCACGGTGGCCGCCACCGCGGCGTGTTCACGGCCGTTGCCGGTGCCGGCTCGCGGCCTGCCGGAAGCCGGCAGCTTGTAGGGCTGGTTCGAGTAGGCGTCCCACCAGGGGGGATGCTGACCTTCAGCAGCCGTCATCTGCGTGTCGTTCAAACGTGGTCCTCTCATTGTTTGCCGTCACCGGCCAGGGGCGCGTCGGCGGAACGATCCGGCGCCGCCGCGGACTCATAGTAGCAAGACAGAAAACCCAGCGGTGAATCCATCATGCTCGTGCCCGGCAACGTCGTCTGTCCCTACTGCGGAGAGGGTTTCGATACCCGGCTCGATCTGTCGGCGGGGTCACAGCGCTATATCGAGGACTGTTATGTCTGTTGCCGGCCCATCGAGTTCAGCGTCACCGTGTCGCTGGAGGGGGAACTGGCGGGTCTGGAAGTAAAACGCGGCGACGAGTAGCTCACGCCACCCGTTCGAAAAGCAGGTCTCGGACGGTATGCCCCAGCCCGGCGCCACGCTGCTCGTACTTGGTGACTGGCCGGTAGCCCGGCCGCGGCGCGAAGCCGCCGTCCGCAGCCAGATTGCGCAGCCGCGGTTCAGCCTTCAGCACCGCCAGCATGTGCTGTGCATAATCCTCCCAGTCGGTGGCGATGTGCAGCCGTCCAGCCGGCTGGAGACGTTCTGCCATCAGCGACACCAGTTCCGGCTGCACCAGCCGCCGTTTGTGGTGGCGCTTCTTGGGCCATGGATCGGGGAAAAAGATCATAATCCTGGCCAGGGATGCCGGCGCCACCCGCGCGCACACCACTTGCGCGCCATCTTCCATGATCACCTTCACATTGCGCAGCCCGAGCTTCTGCAAGCCGAGCAGCAGGCTGCCCACGCCCGGCCGGTAGACCTCGACCCCGACGAAGTTCAGTTCCGGCTCCGCGGCGGCCATCTGCAACAGGGTGTGGCCGTTGCCGAAGCCGATCTCCATCACCGTCGGCACATCACGGCCGAAGACCTGCCGCCATTCCAGGGCTTCGCTGCCGGGATCGACGCCGTAAAGGGGCCACAGTTCCGCCAGCGCCCGCTGCTGGGCACGGGTAATGCGTCCCTCGCGCCGAACATAACTGCGCACCGGGCGGCGGCGCATCGCTGGCTCTGGTGTATTCAACTCGATCCCGGCGGGGGGCGGCACGGCGCGCGGCCGATGCCTGTCAGGAGATGGTCCCCTCCAGCGGCGACGACGCGCTGGCATAGCGCTTGCGCGGCATGCGCCCGGCGAGGAAGGCCTCGCGGCCCGCCTCTATGCCCTTGCGCATGGCCACCGCCATCCGCACCGGGTCGCGGGCGGCGGCGATCGCGGTGTTCATCAACACGCCGTCGCAGCCCAGTTCCATGGCGATGGCGGCGTCGCTGGCGGTGCCGACACCGGCGTCCACCAGGATCGGCACGGTCGCCTCTTCGACGATGAAGTGGATGTTGTAGGGATTGCGGATGCCCAGTCCGGAGCCGATGGGGGCGGCCAGCGGCATGACCGCCACACACCCCATCTCCGCCAGCCTCCTGGCAATGATGGGATCATCGTTGGTATAAACCATCACGTGGAAATCATCCTTGACCAATTCCTCCGCCGCGTCCAGGGTCGCGGTGATGTCCGGAAACAGCGTCTTCTCGTCCCCCAGCACTTCCAGCTTCACCAGTGAGTGGCCGTCGAGCAGCTCGCGCGCGAGACGGCAGGTGCGTACCGCGTCCCTGGCGGTGTAACAACCCGCGGTATTGGGCAGCAGCGTGTAACGCGAGGGCGGAACGACATCCAGCAGGTTGGGCTCGCCGGGGGACTGGCCGATGTTGGTGCGGCGGATCGCCACCGTGACGATCTCCGCGCCGCTGGCCTCGATGGCGCGGCGCGTCTCGTCCATGTCCCGGTACTTGCCGGTGCCGACCAGCAGCCGTGAGCGGTAGGAAACCCCGGCGATAATCAATGGGTCGTCTGCGCGTCCCGGCGAAAGTCTTGCCTGCGACATGGTGTCGGCGTGGATCCTGTGAATCAGCGGTGGCGCCGTAGAAAGCTCAACCGCCACCGATGGCGGCGACGACCTCGACACGGTCACCGGGCTGCAGGGGATGCTTCGAGTAGCGGCTGCGGGGCACGATCTCTGCATTGACCTCGATGGCTATGCGCTGTCCTTCCAGCGCCAGGTCGGTCACCAGCTGGGCCAGGGTCTGACCGCTGGCGAGTTCTCTGGCCGCACCGTTGACGACGATCTCCATGGGCACACAGACTACCCAGCGCCCCCTGCCGCGTCAATGGCAAACGGGACCCCCGGATGACCGCGCCGCGGCTGGTCTTTACGGCACCGGCGAGTTGGTTCACACTAGCTCGGCGCGCGGCCGGGGCGGCACCGGGCACTCCTGCGGGCGGGTGTAGTTCAATGGTAGAACCTCAGCTTCCCAAGCTGATGACGTGGGTTCGATTCCCATCACCCGCTCCATATCCCGACGCCGAGATGCACGCCGCACCGACCTTCCTGTCCGGGACGGCCATGACCGCCGGCATCACGCCGAACCACGATGCCTGTCAATGCCACGGCTGAACCGTCGCATTCCTGTAAAGGGATTGTCGTAAGACCTACACTACATCCCTCCGGCGCGTCTGAGAACCAGCATGGACTTCAGCCCCCTCAACCTGTTTACGCAGAACATTGATGCCGAGCACTACGACCGCGGTGCCACCGTTTTCGCCCGGGGCGAGACTGCCGCTCAGGTGTATGTGATCAAGCGCGGAAACATCGAGTTGAGCGTTGACGGCAAAGTTCTCAGCATGTTTGGCACGGGTGACATATTTGTTGATATGGCATTGATGAGCCCCAATCCGCGCAGCGCCACTGCGGGGGTCGTGCGCGACAGCGAGCTGGTGTCCGTCGACCAGAAACGCTTCACCTTTACGGTTCAACACACGCCGTGCTTCGCCCTGCACGTGATGCGGGTGCTGGCCGACCGGCTGCGGCAGACCGCGGAACGGCCCGCCTGACGGCGGACCAGCGGTACCCCGGCAGGCCGGTGCCCGGCGCCGACGCGCCCCTTCAGCGGAAGTCTTCCGCCTCGATCTGCTGGAAAACGAAACTGATCAGCCGCCCGAGCTGGTCGAACCCGAACCAGTCGGCAAAGGCGGACAGGTCCGC